>NZ_JBXAQY010000001.1:0-852408 GCF_058807735.1 Flavobacterium sp. GW821-FHT12A05
CTTTTGTTTTTTTCTTTAAAAAACAAAAGATTAAGCGGACAGCCCGGCCCGCCGCGGCGGGAAACGCCATAATTATTATATTAATTAATATGAAACTGGTTATTAGTTAATTGTGGATTTATGAATTAGATTTTTTTAGTATCAACGTCATTAATAAACTGGATTACGCCATTCATAAAGACTTTTTGATCGTCCCACATAGCTAAATGACTTCCGTTTGGACAAAATAAATAACGTCCTTTTTTGACTAATTTACTTTGTTCTTCCATTGCTTTCGGATCCATGGTATCGTATTTCGCACCAATCATAAGCGTAGGAATTGTAATTTCATGCAATCGGTTTTTGATATCCCATTTGGCTAATCTTCCGCTGATACCAAATTCGCTCGGGCCTTGCATTAAGGTATAAATTTCTCCATTTACATGTTTACTGGCACGATTTAATCCGTCTGGCCATTCTTTTAATCGGCATAGATGTTCTTTGTAAAAGTTTGGCAACAGTAATTCCATATATCTTGGGTTTCCGAAATCTTTTTTACTTTCTAAAGCTCTTATTTCCGCAAGAACTTCTGGTTTCATTTGTTTTGCTAAAACTTCATCAGCATATTTTCCGTACTCAGGAGCGCTGGCCATCATATTAGAGACTAATAATCCTTTCATGTTTTGTTGGTATTTCAGCACATATTCCATTGCCAGAATACCTCCCCAAGAGTTTCCAAGAACATAAAAATTTTCTTTATCGGCATTGATTGCTTTTCGTACCTGCTCGACTTCGTCAACAAATCTGTCAATTGTCCATAAACTACTGTCTTTTGGCTGGTCGCTGTAATAAGATCCGAGCTGATCGTATTCGTAAAACTCGAAACCTTCTCGTTGAAAAAATGTTTCAAAGCATTCCATATATTCATGGGTCATTGCCGGACCTCCGTGTAATAATAAGATTTTTATTTTTGGATTATTACCAAAACGTTTTGTCCAGACTTTAAATTCTCCTATTGGTGTTTTTATAGGAATCATTTTTACGCCTGCAGATTCTGGATTGTCTTGGCTGTAAGTGAAATAATTGGAGAGATTTGTACTATTTTCTTTTTTGCAAGATGTCATAAGTAATATAGCTGTAAAAGCAAGAATGTAACGCATTTGGTTATAATTTAATGGTTTTGACTAAGTTACAAATTAATGATTACGGATTTTAAAAACTTTAAAAGTTTCTTAAATAGATTTGATCGTGATTTTTCTTGCAGTAAATTAGTAATACAATACTTAAATAAATGGATTATGAAAAATGGAATATTTATAGCCGTAACATTGTTTTTATTGACAATTTCGACCAGTGCACAGAAAAAAATTGAAGTTACAGAACTGCCAAAACCTGCGCAGGAATTTTTGAAAAAGCATTTTAGCCACACTACAGTTGTAAGTGCTAAAAAAGATGCAGAACATGGTGAGAAGGGTTTTGAGGTTAAATTAAAAGACGGAACAGAAGTCGAATTCTGGAAAGACGGATCTTATAGAGAAGTGGATGGAGGAGACAAACCAATTCCGACCGCTTTTATCCCGGATAATATTAAAGCGTATGTTGCTAAAAATCATCCAAACGAAAAAATAACGCACATAGATTATGGACACAAAGATTTGGATGTTGATTTAACAAACAATATTGATTTGGAATTTACAAAAGAAGGTAAAATTCTAAAGGATAAAAAAGACAAATAAAAAACTATTGCTAAAAAGTTCCTGAATAATCTGCCATTTGAATAGCAGGTTATTCAGGATTTTTTTTGTTTACTCAATTTTAAGAAAAAGCATCTTGATAGAAAATAGTTTATATTTACAGCTCTATTTTTGTTTGAAAAGAGCCGCCCGGTAAAGTATAAATAAGAAAAATATAATTGTCATCTATGGATACGATTACACTTCCCGATGAAATGAATTTGGGAGAAGTACAATTAGTACATGTTGTGGATTATAGAAGTTCTCATGATGTTTCTAAACAGCAGATTATTCTAAATCAAAATATAATTAGTTTTCTTATTGAAGGAACAAAAGAAGCTATTTTTGATAATGCAGTATTGTCTGTAGATTCTTCCAGGTTTTTAATAATGAGGTCTGGTAATTGTTTAATGACTGAAAAAAAGATTTCTGAAGACTCTAATTACAGAAGCGTACTGCTGTTTTTCTCTAATGAAATGGTTTATAATTTCATCAGAAAAATGGAATTTAGTGATTTTGATGCTATAGATTCAAAATCTGTTTATGCTTTTGAATATGATGAATTTATACAACGGTTTGTTTTTAGCTTAGTTGATATTTCTAAACTTTCAGGAGATATTAAAATTAAATTATTAGAAATTAAGTTTGAAGAAATCATGCTTTATTTAACCGGAAAGTATGGAACTGAATTTCTATATTCATTAACTGTAAACAGTGATAATACCACTCAGAAATTTATTCAGGTAATCGAAAACAGCCACTTGAGTAAGTTAACCTTGAAAGAATTGGCCTTTTTATGTAATATGAGCATTTCGACATTCAAAAGAGAATTTGAAAAGCATTATGCTGAATCTCCTATAAAATGGTTTCAAAATAAAAGACTGGAATTTGCACATTATTTACTGCAGCATGAGCAAAAGAATCCATCGGAAATTTATTTTGAAGCAGGTTATGAAAACTTATCCAGTTTTACACAGGCTTATAAACTAAAGTATGGTGTTACGCCTAAACAAAATCAGAAAAACTGGACTTTTAGCAATAGTTTTTGATCCTTTCTCTAAAGTTTTTTTGACATAGCTGAACCTAAATTTGCTTAAAATTTTAAAACGAAATAAAATGAAAAAGCTAAATTTAATTTTGGTGTTGTCTTTAATTTTCACAACAACAATTTTTGCCCAAAAAACATTTACCTTAACGAGTAAAGATTTAGGAGGAGAAACGACTAAAATTCAGGAATTCAACGGATTTGGATGTTCTGGTGAGAATCAATCTCCGGAATTGTCATGGAAAAATGCTCCCGAAGGAACCAAAAGTTTTGCCATCACGATGTATGATCCCGATGCTCCAACAGGAAGCGGTTTCTGGCATTGGGTAGTCGTTGATATTCCGGCAAACGTAAATGAACTGGTAACTAATGCTGGTACAAAAAGCAACTTAATTCCAAAAGGAGCTATTCAAAGTATTACAGATTATGGAATTAAAGGGTTTGGAGGACCTTGTCCGCCGGTTGGTCATGGATTTCACCAATACATCATTACGGTTTATGCATTAAAAAAGGATAAATTAGGAACAAACGAAAATACGAATCCAGCTGTAGTTGGTTTTAATCTTTGGAACCAAACCTTAGCAAAAGCAAGTATTGTAGCTTATTACAAACGATAAAAAACAAATAAAGAATATCGAAATTTTAGGTTTTCAATTCTTGAATGTAACCCCGAAAAAGCAGGATAGTTTTTATAATTATCCTGCTTTTATTTGTTATAGAGATATGTTTTAGGAATTGTTATTTTATGTAGAATATGTGTTTTTTTAAAATAAAAAAGAATTTGATTTTCGGAATGTAATAAATTACTAGAGGAAAAAATATTTATAACTAACAATTTAAATATAAAAAGTATTTTTTTATTAATGAGTTTTAATTATTTTAGCATACCAGAACAGAACGGAACAGTATGCTAAACGAAGAACAAGAAAAATTTGTATTTACTATAAATCACGATAGTGATATTCCGAAATACCAGCAATTGGTAAATGGAATAAATAATGCAATTGCGGAGAATATTTTACAAAAAGGAGATTTGCTTCCTTCGGTAAATAGTATTTGTAAAACGAATCAGTTATCGAGAGATACGGTTTTTAAAGCCTATACGATTTTAAAGGATCAAAAAACGATCGATTCTGTCCCTAATAAAGGCTATTACGTTTCGGGTGAGACGAGAAAAGTGCTTTTGGTTTTAGACACTTTTAAGGCGTATAAAGAGGTTTTGTACCATTCGTTTGTCAATAATCTGCCGGATAATGTGATTACAGATGTGCAGTTTCATCATTATAATATAGATGTTTTTAAAACGATCATCAACAACGGAATAGGAAAGTATTACAAATATGTGGTAATGAATTTTGATCATGAAGATATTGCTCCGGCTTTGTCTGCAATCTCAAAAGATAAACTGCTTTTGATTGACTGGAATATTCAGGCAGATGAAAGTTATAATTATGTTTTTCAGGATTTTGGTAAAGCCTTTTATGAGTCTTTGACAAAAGCGGTCGATTTGTTTAAAAAGTACAAAAAGATACAATTTGTGTATCCGGATTTTACAAATCACCCAAAGGAAACAGTTGATTTTTTTAAGAAATTCTGTGCTGATTTCCGTTTTGAACATGAAATTATTACTGATGCTAAAAAGTTCAATATTGAGAAAGAAATGGCTTATATCAGCGTAAGTGACAGGGTTTTAGGGTACTTTCTAGAGCAGTGTAAAGAGAAAGATCTAGAACCCGGAAAAGACGTCGGTTTTTTGTCGTATAACGAAACGCCAATGAAGAAATTTATTTATAAAGGAATTTCGGTTGTATCAACTGATTTTAAAGAATTAGGAACCAAAGCAGCGGCATTTATTACACACGACGAAGAAACGAAGTGTTATGTGCCGACAAAATTAATAATAAGAGAATCATTATAAGTATGTATTATATCGGATATGATATTGGAAGTTCGTCTGTTAAGACAGCTGTGGTAGAAGCAGAAACGGGCAAAAAAATAATTGTTTTGCATGAACCGCAAAACGAAATGGAAATTTTATCTCTTCACCCGGACTGGGCAGAGCAGGATCCTGAAATTTGGTGGCAGCACATTTGTACAGCGACTAAAAGAGCAATTAAAGAAGCTAATATCGATGCATCTAAAATTCAGGGAATTGGTATTTCGTACCAAATGCACGGATTAGTGATTGTGGATGCAGCTGGAAATGCCCTTCGAAATTCGATTATTTGGTGTGACAGCCGTGCGATTGAAATTGGAAATAAGGCTTTCGCCGAAATAGGACCTGAAAAATGTTCAGAGCATTTGTTGAATTCCCCAGGAAATTTTACGGCTTCGAAACTAAAATGGGTCAAAGAAAATGAGCCTGACATTTATAATAAAATTGATAAATACATGCTTCCTGGAGATTACATCGCATTGAAATTGACAGGCGAAGTAACGACTACTAAAAATGGTTTATCTGAAGGAATGCTTTGGGATTATAAAGAAAATAAAGTGGCCCACTGGCTTTTGGATTATTACGCAATTGACCAATCACTGACGCCAAAAATTGTAGAGAATTTTACAAATCAGGGTGTTGTTACTCAACAAGCTTCAAAGGAATCTGGGCTTCCGGCAGGAATTCCAATTGTTTACAGAGCAGGAGATCAGCCTAATAATGCCTTGGCTTTAAATGTTTTGAATCCGGGAGAAGTGGCGGCTACGGGCGGTACTTCGGGGGTATTTTATGCAATAAGCGAAATATCTTCTGGAAAAAGCACACGAGTAAACAATTTTGTTCACGTAAACTACGAGTTAGAAACGCCTAGAATAGGGAAACTTTTAAATATTAATGGAGCAGGAATTCAATACAGATGGCTTCGAAATAATATGGGCAGCGAAACGTATGAATCGATGAACGAGAAAGCTTCAAAAATCGCAATTGGATCAGAGGGCGTTGTCGTGATTCCGTTTGGGAATGGTGCTGAGCGTATGTTCAACAATAAAAACATAGGAACACATTTTTTAAATCTCAACTTAAATATTCATAATAGTGCGCATTTATTTAGAGCTTCTTTAGAAGGAATTGCGTTTTCGTTTGTGTATGGAATGGAATGTTTGAAAGATGATAATGTAGCAATTAATGTCATTAGAGCCGGGAATGACAATTTATTCCGCTCAGAAATTTTCTCCAATACGGTGGCAACTTTAATTGGCCACGAAATTGAAATTTACAATACAACCGGAGCAGTCGGAGCAGCAAGAGCAGTGGGTTTAAAAGATAGTGATTACAACAAATTTGGTTCGAGCATTACGATCAACGATCATGTAATGACGTTTTTTCCATTGAAAAATGCCGAACCTTATAAAACGGCTTACCAAAAATGGAAACAAGAATTAGAAATAATATTAACAACTAAATAAAAGCATTACATGATAGTTTTAGGAGATAAAGAATACTACAAAGGTATTGGTCAAATTAAATTTGAAGGAAAAGAATCTGATAATCCATTGGCATTTAAATATTACAATCCGGATCAGGTTGTAGCAGGAAAAACCATGCGTGAACATTTTAAATTTGCAATCGCATACTGGCATACCTTCTGCGGACAAGGAAGCGATCCATTCGGGCCAGGAACACAGCAATTTGCCTGGGATCAGTCTTCTGACCCGTATCAGGCAGCAAAGGATAAGGCGGATGCGGCTTTTGAATTTATCAGTAAAATGGGATTTGATTATTTCTGTTTTCATGATTATGATTTAATTGCTGAAGGCGCCACTTTCGCAGAATCAGAAAAACGTTTGACATTTATTACAGAATACCTAAAACAGAAAAAAGCAGCATCTGAAATTAAATTGCTTTGGGGGACTTCAAACTGTTTTTCAAACCCAAGATTCATGAACGGAGCGGCTACAAATCCTGATTTTAACGTTGTGGCAAGAGCCGGAGGACAGGTAAAATTAGCACTTGATGCAACGATTGCTTTAGGTGGAGAAAACTATGTATTCTGGGGAGGCAGAGAAGGTTATATGTCGCTGCTAAACACAGATATGGGAAGAGAATTAGATCACATGGCGCAATTCCTTGCAATGTCTAGAGATTATGCAAGAGCGCAAGGTTTTAAAGGAACTTTCTTTATCGAACCAAAACCAATGGAGCCCTCTAAGCACCAATACGATTTTGACACGGCAACTGCAATTGGATTTTTAAAAGAATATGGTTTAGATAAAGATTTTAAAATTAATATCGAAGTAAACCACGCTACATTAGCACAGCACACTTTTCAGCATGAATTAGAAGTGGCAGCAAAAGCGGGAATGTTAGGAAGTATAGATGCTAACAGAGGAGATTACCAAAATGGGTGGGATACAGACCAGTTTCCAAATAACATTCAGGAAACGACCGAAGCGATGTTGGTTTTCTTAAAAGCTGGCGGATTGCAGGGCGGAGGCGTTAATTTTGATGCAAAAATTAGAAGAAATTCTACAGATCTGGAAGATGTTTTCTTAGCTCACATTGGCGGGGCTGATACTTTTGCAAGAGCTTTATTGACCGCAGACAAAATCATCACTTCTTCTCCTTACGAAAAATTAAGAACAGAAAGATACAGCTCTTTTGATTCTGGAAAAGGAAAAGATTTTGCTGATGGAAAATTAAACCTTAAAGATTTATACGATATCGCAAATCAAAACGGAGAATTAACACTTCAAAGCGGTAAACAGGAATTGTTTGAAAATATCATTAATCAATATATTTAATTGGTTATTTAGAGCTTTGTCAAAGTTTCAAATTTTGACAAAGCTTTTACATTGAAGGTCTACTTCAAATTATCCATAAGTGTTTCTAAAAAAACAATCATCGCTTTTTTCTCATACACATCTTTCAAAGAAATAAGCATTGCGGTTCGCGTCATTTTTTCTCCTTTTATAGGGATTGCAAACAATTCCTTTTCGTTTTCGATTGTGGTTTTCGTTAAGATCGTATGCCATTTTCCGGTTTTAATTAATTCCAGTAAAGTGGGAATATCGTTTATTTCGATCGTTACTTTTGGATTTAAATTGTTCTTTTCAAAAGCTTTATTGATAAACTGCGTGGTGCTGAAACCACTTGAAGGAAGTGCAAGCGGTAATGAACTTACCTCAGCAAGAGAAATACTTTTTTTGTGAATAAAT
The DNA here is from genome assembly GCF_058807735.1 of Flavobacterium sp. GW821-FHT12A05. Classification (NCBI taxonomy): domain Bacteria; kingdom Pseudomonadati; phylum Bacteroidota; class Flavobacteriia; order Flavobacteriales; family Flavobacteriaceae; genus Flavobacterium; species Flavobacterium sp. GW821-FHT12A05. Next base: position 7,909 of record NZ_JBXAQY010000001.1, read on the forward strand.
GGGGTTTCAGAAGAAGTAACCAAAGCCATTGGAGAAGTAAATAATTCCCGGTATTTAAAATGCGCTTCAGAAGCAATTTCTTCAAAAGTCAAAATGACGTCAAGTTCAAAATGATTTAGTTTTTGAACTAATTCCTGCGAAGTTCCAAATACAATTTCGAATTGAATTTTAGGAAATTCAGAACTAAAAACAATCAATGCTTTTGTCACCACATGACGCAAAGCATACGTTACGCCAATGGCAATTTTTCCGGTTTCGAGCGTATTCAAATCCTTTAATACTTCAAGTCCGTCAGCCGCTTTACTAATAGATTGCTGCGCATAAACCGAAAATAGTTTTCCGGCTTCTGTAAGTGTAATTCTTTTTCCAATTCGGTTAAAAAGAGGTACTTGCAACTCATCTTCCAATTGCTTAATTTGTTGTGATAAAGTGCTTTGACTGATAAAAAGTGCCGAAGCGGCTTCGGTAAAATTCAATAATTCCTTAGCTTTAAGAAAATATTTGAGCTGTCTGAGTTCCATTTCTAAATCGGTTTTAGCGATTGATTTTATCGAAAAATAAGGTTTTACAAATATAGAAATTCTTAAGAACTTTGCTGTACTGCAAATTAGAGCAAGAAACAAAATGAAAATTATAGCTTTACAAGAAGGAAATTATATCGCCGATTCTAAAAAAGAATTCAAACTTATAACAGAAAATACAACAGATTTAGGACTAAAAATGGCAATTCAGCCTTTTGTGGTTGTTACAGAAAATGATGTTATATTATTAGATTTTGGTTTGGGATTTGTAAATGACGGAATTCCTTTTATTCATCAAATGCTGAAAAAGAATAATATTGAACCGGAGCAGATTACAAAAGTTTTGGTTTCGCATCTTCATAAAGATCATATCGAAGGAATTGGTTATTTTGATGCCGATACTTTTGTTCCTAATTTCCCTAATGCAACTATTTACATTCAAAAAAGGGAAATAGATTTTGCTTTAGAACAAATCAATAACCCGTCGTATGTTTTTGAAATATTGAATCAGTTAGAAAAGCTTCCAAATGTTGAGTTATTGAATACTGACTGCGGACAAATTACAGATGAGATTTTCTATGAAGTTTCGGCTGGACATACCAAATTTCATCAGGTATTTTGGATTAAAGCCAATGACGAAATTGTTTTTTATGGTGCCGATGATTTACCTCAAAAAGTTTATTTATCTATGCATGTGGCCTACAAAACAGATTTTGACGGAAAACGTGCCATGGAATCGCGTAAAAAATGGGAGCAGCAGGCAAAAGAACAAAATTGGAAAGTGCTTTTGTATCACGATATGAAAATGCCGGTTTTAGAGTTTTAGTTGAAGAGAGGGGAGAGAATAGAAACAAGAGGTAAGATAGCAGATAGAATTTAGAGAATAGTGTAAGATGAAAGATTTAGAAGTAATTCCGGCTTTAATTATTTACGGATCACTGGCGCCGGGCGAGTCGAATCATTCGGTTATGGATCCTATAAAAGGAGAATGGCGGAAAGCGATTATAAGAGGTAAACTGCAAGAAGGAGGCTGGGGATCTTCTTTGGGGTATAATGGTTTTATTCTTGTAAATACGGAAGAAGCCTCAACTATTAATTGTTATGTTCTTTTCTCTAAAGATTTACTCTTGCACTGGGATTACCTCGATGAATTTGAAGGCGATGGTTATAAACGCATTCAAACTGAATACGAACTCGAAAACGGACAAAAGGGAAGTGCCTATATTTATGCTTTAAATCAATAAAATTAAATATTCAATTTTTGCAACAAACCCGACAGGTTTTAAAAACCTGTCGAGTTTACGATTGTAAATATTATAAAACGTCATCACATTTTACTAAAAACATTCCAAAACCGTTGTTGGTCGAAATAACAACACTTAGAATAGTAATTTACATTAATATTGTGTTGTTCCTATTTTAATAATACGTTATGAATTGCCGTACGATGAAAAATGTTTTTCTTTTCTTGTGTTCTCTCTGCGTTACAATTGCTGTAAACAGCCAAAATACTGTAAAAGCGCCGGAACCTTTTGGTCCGCTGCCTACGCAAAAACAAATTAACTGGCAGGAAATGGAATTTTATGCTTTTGTGCATTTTTCGTTAAATACTTTTACCAATAAAGAATGGGGTTACGGCGACGAATCTCCGGCCTTATTTAATCCAACAAATTTAGATGTTCGTCAATGGGCGCGTATTGTGAAAGCAGCCGGAATGAAAGGGATTATTTTGGTTGCCAAACATCATGACGGATTCTGTTTATGGCCGTCGGCGTATACAGAACGTTCTGTAAAAAATTCTCCGTGGAAAAACGGAAAAGGTGATTTGGTTAAAGAATTGGCAGAAGCCTGTAAAGAATACGATTTAAAATTAGGCTTGTACCTTTCGCCTTGGGACAGAAACCGTGCCGATTATGGCAAACCGGAATATGTTACCTATTTCAGAAATCAGCTAAAAGAATTATTGACTAATTATGGCGATGTTTTCGAAATGTGGTTTGACGGCGCAAACGGCGGTGACGGCTATTACGGCGGAGCCAATGAAACCCGAAAAATCAATACGCTTGAATATTACAATTGGGATGAAACGTATAAATTAATTTACAAAACTGCGCCTAAAACTTTGGTTTGGGGAGTTGGTCCTTCAGAAGCCAGATGGATTGGAAATGAAGAAGGACGCGCCGGAAAAACAAATTGGTCTCTTTTGCGCCAAAAAGACGAACTGGCCGGAAAGGTACATTATTCCGAATTTACGTCGGGACATGAAGACGGCGAAAAATGGGTTCCGGGCGAAGCCGATGTTTCAATCAGACCGGGATGGTTTTATCATTCGGTTGAAGACGATAAAGTACGTTCGCTGGATGAAATGGTCGATATTTATTACGAATCAATTGGTCGAAATGCAACTTTATTGCTGAATCTTCCGGTTGATAAAAGAGGTTTGGTTCACGAAAATGATGAAGCAAGATTAAAAGAATTGGTTTCGACTATAAAAGCCGATTTTAAAACCGAATTATTATCCAAAACAAAAATTACGGCTGATAATGTTAGAGGCAGCAGCGAATCATTTGCAGGAAAAAATACGGCCGACCGAAATAAAAATACCTATTGGGCAACCGATGATAATATAAAAACCGCTTCTATAACTTTTGAATTTGACAAACCAACAGCTGTAAACCGCATTTTACTTCAGGAATATATTGCGCTTGGACAACGTGTAAAAGCATTTAATGTTGAAGTTAAAGTAGATGGAAACTGGAAAACCGCTGCAAACGAAACCACCATTGGCTACAAAAGAATTTTAAGAATCGACCGCGTTACAGCATCGGCATTAAGAATCAATATTACTGATTCTAAAGCCAGTATCGTGATTTCGAATATTGAGGCATACAACGCACCGACTTTTGTGCGAATGCCGGAAATTAACCGTGATAAAAACGGCGATATAACGATTAAATCTGAAGATGGAAATCCAGTTTATTATTCGCTTGACGGAAAAAATCCAACGAAAAAAAGTACTTTATATAAAGGAGTGTTTCAAAATAAAAAAGCGGTTACGATAAAAGCATTAGCTATTGATGCAGCTGAAAATATAAGCAGCGCTGTAAAAATAGTAAAATACGGTGCATCAAAAGAAAACTGGAAAATTGTAACGGTTTCCAGCGGTGATATAAATACTGCAAACCGAATTATCGATGGAAATTTAGATACAGACTGGAGTTTTGGAAATGAAAATAACAAACTCCCACAACAAGTTACCATAGATTTAGGAAGTCTTTTAACCTTAAATGGTTTTACTTATGTGCCTCAGCAAGTGGGCAATAATCTTAATTTAATATCAAATTATGAGTTCTACACCAGTACAGATAATGTTAACTGGATCTTACAATCTGAAGGCGAATTTTCGAATATAAAACACAACCCAATCGAGCAGGTTAAGACTTTCAAAAAAGTAAAAGCAAAATATATTCGTTTCGTTGCGAAGTCGGCAGTAGCGAAGGGATCGACGGTTTCTATTGCAGAAATAAATGTTATTGAAACCTTATAATTACTTTTTAATTTGTAATCGTTTTGTTTAAAGTTTCCAATTTTGTTTTTTAGCGAAGCTTACAGGTTATTAGTCGAATTTTTGATTATTTACATTGTGTAATATTTAATTTTATACTAAATAATTACAACAACAGGCAAATGATTAAAGAAAGTATAAATTTCAAAGAAGCTGGAAAGTTCGAAGAAACCCGTTTTGAGAAGATACATAATGTAATTTTCGACTCATCTCAGGAAGCTTCAATTCTAGTCGCTCAGGAAATCGCCAATATAATTCAGAGAAAAGAAGAATTAAACGAACCTTGCATTTTAGGATTAGCAACAGGATCGTCTCCTGTAAAAGTATACGAAGAATTAGTTCGTCTTCATAAAGAAGAAGGGTTGAGTTTTGCAAATGTGGTTACTTTCAACTTAGATGAGTATTATCCAATGGATAAAAACAACATTCAAAGTTACTGGTACTTTATGCACGAGCATCTTTTTAATCATGTAAATATTCAGCCTCAAAATATCAATATTCCTGACGGAAACATCAGCAGTGAAGACTTGCAGCAATATTGTATTGATTATGAAATGAAAATTAAAGCTTACGGCGGATTGGATTTTCAGCTTTTAGGAATTGGAAGAACGGGACATATCGGGTTTAACGAACCAGGATCTCACGTAAATTCAGGAACCAGAAGCATTACACTAGATCACTTAACGCGTGTTGATGCCGCATCATCATTTTTAGGAATTGATAATGTACCTAGAAAAGCGATTACAATGGGAATTGGTACGGTAAAAAATGCCAAAAGAATTGTACTTCTTGGATGGGGAATCAGCAAAGCAGAAATTATAAAGAAAACAATCGAAGGTGAAATTTCATCTCGGGTTCCGGCGACGTATTTACAACAGCACAACAACACAACTTTTGTTTTAGATACCGAAGCTTCATCAGAATTAACTCGTGTAAAAACACCTTGGCTGGTAAAATCTGTAATCTGGACAGACGAATTAAAATTGAAAGCTGTGGCTTGGTTAAGTGAATTGACCAAAAAACCTTTCCTTAAACTGACTGACAAAGATTACAACGATAACGGAATGTCGAGTGTTTTAACCGAAGAAGGAACTGCATACGATTTGAATATTAAAATGTTCAATAAAATGCAGCAGACTATTACGGGATGGCCGGGAGGAAAACCCAACGCCGATGATACGTACAGACCAGAGCGTGCCACACCGGAAAGAAAAAGAATTATCATTTTTAGTCCGCATCCGGATGATGATGTTATTTCGATGGGAGGAACTTTTGATCGATTGGTAGAGCAGGGACATGATGTACATATTGCCTATCAGACTTCGGGAAATATTGCGGTTTCGAATGAAGAAGCTTTAAAATTTGCTGAAATTTCGAAAGCATTAAACGCTAATTCTGTTGAGTCTGAAAACATTATTAACTTTTTGAAAAACAAAAAAAGCAATGATGTAGACTCACTTGAAGTTAGAAAACTAAAAGGTTTAATTAGAAGAAGCGAATCTGTCGCAGCAACCCGATATCTAGGCGTACCGGATTCTAATGTAAACTTCCTTGATCTTCCTTTTTATGAAACAGGAACGGTGAAGAAAAACAATCTTGGCGAAGCCGATATCGAAATTATGTGTGAGATTATCGAAAGAATAAAACCGCATCAAATTTACGCAGCCGGAGATTTAGCAGACCCGCACGGAACACACAAAGTATGTCTGGATAGTTTGTTTGAAGCTTTGAAACGATTAAAACATAAAAGCTTTATGGATGATTGCTGGGTTTGGTTATACCGAGGTGCTTGGCACGAATGGGAAACGTACCAAATTGAAATGGCGGTTCCAATGAGTCCGGATCAGGTGCTTAAAAAACGTCACGCAATTTTCTACCACCAGTCTCAAAAAGACGGTGTAATGTTCCAGGGTGATGACAGCAGGGAATTCTGGATTAGAGCAGAAGACAGAAACAGATTAACAGCAGAAAAATATCACGCTTTAGGTTTAGCAGATTACTCGGCTATCGAAGCCTTTAAAAGATATCATTTCTAGTTTTTAATTTTTACAATATAATAGACTATTTCATGTGGTTTATTTGGTTAGTTACCAACTTTGAAAATGCAGCTGTGGTTGGCTGCATTTTTTTTATGCTTTTTTTTACCGCAAAGTTTTTTTACCACAAAGTTCACTAAGGTTTACACAAAGAGCAAAAAGATTTTTTTGTTTGATCTAAAAATATAAAAAAAGTTCGCAAAGCTATGTGAATAAACTTTGCGAACTTTGCGTAAACCTTAGCGCTCTTTGCGATTAAATACTATATAGAAGAATTCAAAATTCTCTGTTTTACATGATCGATATACGATCTCCCAATAACATATCTCAGGCCTTCAATTTCAATACTGTTTCCTTCAACGGCGTCAATTTTATCGATGGCAATTGTGTACGAACGGTGAATTCTCAGGAAATTCTTTTCCGGCAGTAAATCTGTAAAGTCAGATAAAGTACTGTGAATAATATATTTTCCCGTTAAGGTGTTTATTTTTAAATAGTCTTTCAAGCTTTCGATCACTAAAATTTCATTGAAGAAAATCTTCTTCATTCTCTTTTTATCGATTTTTACAAAAATAAAAGGACTGTCAGGATTGCTTTCTTGTGGCGAACTGGCTTTGTTCTCTAACCTTTTACTGATTTTATTCAGCGTTTTCATTAACCTCGGAAACTCGATTGGTTTTACCAGATAATCTAAAACGTCTAATTCGTAAGTTTCGATCGCAAACTGACTATAAGCACTTGTAATGACCAATAAAGGTGGATTTTCAAGACTTTTTATAAAATTAATTCCGTCCAGAACAGGCATATTAATATCAAGAAAAATTACATCAACTTTATTGTTCTTAAGAAAATTCAATCCTTCAATAGGATTACTAAAGGTTTCTATTACCTCAAAATTTTCAATTGGCTCTAAGTAATTTTTAATAACATTGATTGCCAAAGGCTCATCGTCAATAATCAAACATTTTATTCTCATTTCTATAATCTTAGTTATTTGAGCGAAATAATTTAGCAGGTAAACTTATATACGAGGAAAAACGGTGTTAGGATACTTTAATCACCAGCTTTACGACAAAAATATCTTTTTTATTTTTAAATGAAAGCTTATAGTCACTTTTATTATAACCTAATTCGAGTCTTTTTTTAACATTCTCAATCCCTATACCACTTGACTTGTTAAAATTATCATGATGCTGCGTAATTTCTGGCGTTGGGTTTGAAATTGTAAAGTGCAGGAAATCATCTTTTACCTTAAATTTAATATCGATTTTTACTTTTCCGGTGTTTTTGTTTACACCATGTTTAAAAGCATTTTCGACAAAAGTCAGTAAAATCACCGGCGAAATTTCTTTATCATGAATATCTCCGGAAACTTCCATGTTTACTTCTAAACGTTCGTCGTTTCGTATTCGCTCTAAATCCAGATAATTTTGAATACATAAAATCTCATTTTCTAAACTTTGTTTTTTACCGCTTGTGTCATAAAGCATATAACGCATTAGTTCAGAAAGTTTTAAAACAATCTTAGGCGTTTTATTCGATTTCTCTACAGATAACGAATAAATATTATTCAAAGTATTGAAGAAAAAGTGCGGTGAAATCTGCGATTTCAGGAAAAGCAATTCGGTTTCTAATTGTGATTTCTCCAAATCGGTTACTCTTTTCTGTTCTTTCAAAAAGTCCAGCGTGATTTTAATTGCTGTAACAAAAGTAATTACATACAATTCTCCCATCATCATATCGATCGTATAATTGAGAGTTAACTTATCGATTGTCTGCGGACCTTCGGGCCATACATTGTGCGTGATGAAAAGATAAGTCAGGTTAAATTTTACGATTACCATCAAAAATATGGCAGACAAAACAGCAATGACATACAGTACATATTTTTTTCGGTAAACCAAATACGGCATAAATACCAGAATATTCAAATAACAAAGTGTCATGTGAATGGGAAATCCAAGCAAGTTGGTTTTGATAGAATACCAGTAATCGTTAAAGTAGCTTCCCCATCTAAAAGTATTAAATAGGAAATAAGTAAGCCAAAAAATTACATGATAATGCAAAGGTACGCGGTATAATTTATTAGAATTGAAATTCATAATATGAGTATGTTTTGTGACTTTTTTTGATGTTTATCTAAGTTTATGCGTTGTCCGTCTAAATTAGTTTTAATAAAAAGTCAGTTTATTTAAATTTAAAGTTAAATTAAGGTTGTTTTATATGAAGAAATTTCTCGTGCCTGCTTTATTTGTAATTCTGGTTACAAGTTGTAAAATAAAGTCATACAAAAATAATAATCAAGAAAATATTTTTGTTAATCATGTAGATCCGTTTATTGGAACTGGCGGGCATGGCCATACATACCCTGGAGCAACGGTTCCTTTTGGTATGCTGCAAGTAAGTCCTGATAACGGGATCTCAAGCTGGGACTGGTGTTCGGGCTATCATTATTCAGATTCTATCGTTTCTGGTTTCAGTCATTTACATTTAAGCGGAACAGGAATTGGCGATTTGGCCGACATTTTATTTATGCCGACAAACAAAAAAGTCGATTTAACATTAAAAACAACTTCACGCGATCAATTACCTTATAAATCATTTTACAGTCATGTTAACGAAAAAGCAGCACCGGGCTCTTACCAGGTTTTTCTTGAAGATCCTAAAATCAATGTAGAATTAACTTCTTCACAAAGAACAGCATATCATAAATATACGTTTGCCAAAAATGACAAACAATCCGTAGTAATCGATTTAGGATTTGCCATAAACTGGGACAAAGCCCTAAAAACCTCGATTACAATAGAAGACGAATATACGATAAGCGGTTACAGATACAGCAAAGGCTGGGCATTAAACCAAAAAGTATTTTTTGTGGCTAAGTTTTCAAAACCCATTACAGAATCAGTTTTAACAGCTGATAAACAAATTGTTAATTCCAAAAAAGCAGAAGGCGAAAATACATCGGCACAATTATTTTTTGATCCGAAAAATTCTGATGAACTATTTATAAAAGTCGCTTTATCATCTGTAAGTGCGGCCAACGCCAAAGACAATTTAGATGCAGAAAAAGCAACATTCGATACGACCAAAAAAGAAGCATCTTCGATTTGGAACAAAGCATTGAGCAAAATTAAAGTTGAAACACCAGTAGATTCGTTAAAAACGATCTTTTACACTGCGATGTATCACGCACAAGTTGCCCCTGTAACCTATAGTGATAAAAACGGTCAATTTAGAAAAGAGGATGATCAAATTGTAACTGCAAAAGATTATACCGCTTATTCGACCTTATCACTATGGGATACTTTTAGAGCCGAAAATCCTTTATTGACTCTATTGGCTCCAGACAAAACTTCAGACATTGTAAACTCAATGTTAGCCTATTACGATACCAAGAAAATATTACCGGTCTGGACACTATACGCCAATGAGACCAATACTATGACAGGATACCATTCCATTCCGGTAATTACTGATGCCTATTTAAAAGGAATAAAAGGTTTTGATGCCGAAAAAGCATTCGAAGCCATGAAAACCACCATGATGCAGGACGAACGTGGTTTAAATTTCTACAAAAAATACGGTTATATTCCGTATAACTTATTAGACGAATCGGTTACGATTACGCTGGAATATGCTTACGACGATTGGTGTGTGGCGCAAATGGCAAAAGCTTTAGGAAAAAATGCTGATTATGAATTTTTCTTAAAACGCTCTCAGGCTTATCAACATTTATTTGATCCGAAAACAGGATTCATGAGAGGGAAATCAGAAGACGGAAAATCATGGAACGAACCTTTTGATCCTAAACATTCCAACCACAGAGAACACACAGATTATACCGAAGGAAACGCCTGGCAGCACAGTTGGTTTGTACCGCAAAACGTCGATAATTTAATTTCGATTCACGGTGGGAATGAAACCTTTACCAAACGTTTAGAGCAGTTGTTTACCGAAAGTTCAGAAATTACAGGAAACAATGTTTCGGCAGATATTTCAGGTTTAATTGGGCAGTACGCACACGGAAACGAGCCAAGTCATCATATCGCGTATATGTTCAATCATGCAGGTCAGCCTTGGAGAACGCAATATTGGGTGCGTCATATTTTAGATACACAATACAATACAACACCAAATGGATTAAGCGGTAACGAAGATTGCGGACAAATGTCGGCTTGGTATGTTTTCAGTTCAATGGGATTATACCCAATGAATCCAGCTTCTGGAGAATACGAAATTGGAAGCCCGATTTTTGAAAAAGCAACCCTCAATCTTGAAAAAGGTAAAACGTTTGTAATCGAAGCCCAAAATGTTTCAGACAAAAACTTTTACATCCAGTCGGCAACTTTAAATGGAGTCGAATTCAATCAAACAGCAATCACACATCAGCAGATTTTAAAAGGCGGCGTTCTTCATTTTGTAATGGGACCTCAGCCAAATAAAAACTGGGGAACAAAAAAATAAACAAAAACAAAAAACGTAACTAACCCTAACAAACAAATAATTTAATGGATATTATTGACGTATCGATAATCGTAGCTTACATCCTGCTCTCTGTGAGTATAGGAATTTGGATTTCAAGAAAAGCAAAAAAAGGATTAGATGACTATTTTCTTGGCGGAAAAACAATCAAATGGTATTTTTTAGGTCTAAGTAACGGATCTGGAATGTTTGATGTTTCCGGAACTTCCTGGATGATTGGGGTACTTTTTCTATACGGAGTAAAAAGTTTTATGTTCATGTGGCTTTGGCCAATCTGGAACCAGATTTTCGTGATGATGTTTCTCGCTGTCTGGATTAGAAGATCAAAAGTAATGACAGGTTCTGAGTGGATTTTAACTCGTTTTGGAAGCGACAGAGCCGGAAAAGCATCGCATATTATTGTGGCCATTTTTGCCATTATTTCTACAATTGGTTTTATCGCTTATTTCTTCGAAGGAATCGGGAAATTTGTAACCATCATTCTTCCTTGGGATTTAGCGCTTCATTATGGCGATATGATTTTATTAACTTCAGAGCGTTCTTATGCCTTAATCATCATCTTTTTAACTACAATTTATACCGTAAAAGGCGGTATGTTTTCTGTAGTAGCCACTGAGGTTGTACAATACTTAATTATGATTGTAGCCGGAGTTTTAATTGCCGGATATGCTTTTGTTAATTATACGGATATTCAAATAAATTCGGTTATTACCGAGGAATGGAAAAATGTTTTCTTCGGATGGCAGTTTGAAACCCAGTGGAGTGATAAATTCCAAACCTTCAATGATTTAATTGATTCCGAAGGCTATAAAATGTTTGGTGCTTTCATCGGAATGACGTTGTTCAAAGGATTTTTTGCGAGCGTGGCGGGACCAACGCCGAGTTACGATTTACAACGTGTACTTTCAACTAAATCAGTAAAAGAAGCGGCTTATATGAGTGGTTTCACCAACTTAATTTTATTTATTCCGAGATATTTATTAATCACCGGAATCGTAGTAATAGCGTTAGTAAACTTAGCGCCGGAATTAAATGCAAACACAAGTTTAACCGGAGCCGATTTAGAATTATTAATGCCAAAAGTGGTCAATTTATACATTCCGGTTGGAATAAAAGGAATCCTTTTAGCAGGTTTATTAGCTGCATTTATGTCGGGATTCTCAGCTTTCGTAAATGCAGGACCGGCCTATATTGTAAATGATATTTATAAAAAATACTTTAAGCCGGTTGCCTCCAATGCACATTATATTAAAGTAAGCCAGATTTCCTCTTTCCTTGTAGTAGGTTTAGGAGTTTTTATGGGATTCTTTGCAGACTCAATCAATTCCTTAACGCTTTGGATTACAAGTGCTTTATACGGAGGTTACGTAGCAGCCAATTTCCTAAAATGGATTTGGTGGCGTTTTAACGGATGGGGTTATTTCTGGGGAATGTTTGCCGGATTAATCGTAGCTTCTTTGCAATTTGCTTTAGGTCAGGCCAAAGGAAGTTTAACCGAAGGATCATTCTTATACGATTTAGCACAAGTACAAGCGATTTACTTGTTCCCAATAATATTTGGTTTTTCTATTTTAGGATGTATTCTGGGAACGTTCTTAAGCAAACCAACAGATATGGAAGTTCTAAAATCGTTCTATGCCAACGTAAGACCTTGGGGATTCTGGGGTCCTGTTTATAAACAATTAAAGGCAGAAGATTTTACTTTCGAAAAAAACAATGATTTCTGGAGAGATATGATGAATTGTGCGATTGGAATTGTGTGGCAGTCCAGTATGATTCTGCTTCCAATATTCTTCATTATCAGAGATTATCCAAAAGCAATAACCGCTTTGATTGTGTTTTTAGTAACCACTACGATATTAAAATTCACCTGGTTAGATAGGGTTAGAAAAATAGAAGATTAGAGAATTAGAAAATTAGTCAATTAGAAAATTTAAGCACGCGACAACTTTGACAAAGTTTACGAAACAATAAACAATAAACTACAAACAATAAATAAAAAGATAATGAGCAGTATTCCTTGGCAAGACAGACCCGAAAACAGTAACGATGTAATGTGGAGATATTCTGAAAATCCAATTATCGACAGATATGCAATACCATCATCAAACAGTATTTTTAACAGTGCTGTAGTTCCTTTTGAAGATGGTTATGCGGGAGTTTTCAGATGTGATAACAAAGCGGTTCAAATGAATATTTTTGCCGGTTTTAGTAAAAACGGAATCGATTGGGACATCAACCACGAACCAATCGTAATGCAGTCTGGTAATACAGACATGATCGAATCTGCTTATAAATACGATCCGCGTGTGGTTTTCATCGAAGACCGTTACTGGATTACCTGGTGTAATGGTTACAACGGACCAACAATTGGTATTGGATATACTTTTGACTTTAAGGAGTTTTTTCAATGCGAAAATGCCTTTTTACCATTCAACAGAAATGGCGTTTTATTCCCTCAAAAAATAAACGGAAAATATGCCATGTTAAGTCGTCCGAGTGATAATGGGCATACACCATTTGGAGATATCTGGATCAGCTACAGTCCGGATATGAAATATTGGGGCGAACATAGATTGGTTATGAAACCAAGTCCGTTTGAGCAAAGTGCCTGGCAGTGTACAAAAGTAGGAGCAGGACCAATTCCTATTTTAACAAACGAAGGCTGGCTGATGATTTATCACGGCGTTATCAATACCTGCAACGGTTTCCGTTATGCAATGGGATCAGCACTTTTAGATGTTGATTCGCCGGATCAGGTAAAATACAGAACACAGCCGTATTTATTAGGACCTGCAGAAATTTATGAAATGGTAGGCGATGTGCCAAATGTTGTTTTCCCATGTGCCGCTTTACACAATACAGAAGAAGATAAACTGGCCGTATATTATGGTGCAGCAGATACTGCCGTAGCCATTGCATTTGGAAAATTAAGTGAAGTAATTCAGTTTACAAAAGATAACAGTTTATAGAAAAAGCATGCGTTTAAAATTTAAATGGTTAACAGTTGTTTTAGTTTCTTTTTCGGTTGTAGGTTTTTCACAATCGAAGAAAAACACAATTATTCCGAAAACATACGTTGCATCAAAAACAGCAAGTCCAATTATAATTGACGGAGACGAATCTGACGCTTCATGGAGCAAAGCAGATTGGACGGATCTTTTTGAAGATATTGAAAATGACATTAAACCCAAATATGCAACAAAAGTTAAAATGCTCTGGGATGAAACCAATTTTTATATTTTAGCTAAGATAGATGAGCCGCATGTTTGGGCCAATTTAAAACAGCGTGATACCATAATTTTTTACAACAATGACTTTGAAGTTTTTATAGATCCCGACAGCGATACCTTTAACTATTACGAATTAGAAATAAACGCCTTGAACACTGCTTGGGATCTATTTTTGTCAAAACCTTACAGAGAAAACGACAATGTAGTTTTAAACGACTGGAATATTCCGGGTTTAAAATCGGCAGTTAAAATTCATGGAACGCTTAATAATCCTAATGACATTGATCAGGGCTGGGTTTTAGAAATGGCGATTCCGTGGGCAGCTTATAAAACCTCTTATTTTGATCAAAACGTACCCATAGATAAATTCTGGAGAGTCAATTTCTCAAGAGTAAACTGGCAGCATTCTCTTGTTGATGGTAAATACGAACGCAAAAAAGACGCTGACGGAAAGTTTCTGCCAGAGTACAACTGGGTTTGGTCGCCAATGGGTGTAATTAATATGCATGAACCTGAAAAATGGGGCTATGTTTATTTTTCTTCAAAAGAAGGAAAAGATATCTTTACGATTCCGCAGGATGAAAAGATAAAATGGGAACTTTATAATTTATACAGAGCCCAAAAAGGATATTATCAAAAAAACAAAGACTGGGCAAAATCGCTGGTAAATCTAACGAAAGAAACCATCAAAGTCGATAATAAAATTTTAAAACCTATCTTAGAAAACCATTCTTCGGGATATAATATTGCAATAAAAAGCCCTTTTTCAAATCAAACTTTGATCATAAGGCAGGACGGTAAAATAATCACAAAATAAACCACAATGAAACTACCAAAACTATTATTTTTTTTACTGGCACTGAGCATTTTTTCTTGTGCCAAAAAAGAAGAAACAACCACATTTAAATTTGGAGTCTGGACCACAGCCGATGCCAAAAAATCAGACGCAGACTACACCAAAGAATTCAAAAAATACAAAGACGGCGGTATCGATGAAGTATTAATTAATACTACAACAGATCCTAAACTTTTAAAAAGATTAGTGCCTCTTGCCACTAAAGAAGGCCTAAAAGTTCACGCTTGGATTATGGCAATGAACAGACCGGGAGATTCAATTGCGTTACAGCACCCGGAATGGTATCAGGTAAGCAAAGAAGGAAAATCCTGCTTTGATAACCGCCCTTATGTCGATTACTACCAATGGTTATGTCCAACCAGAAAAGAATCAAGAGAACATGTTTTACATTTAGTGGAAGAACTGGCAAAAGTAGACGGAATTGAAAGCGTTCACTTAGATTATATCCGTTTCCCGGACATCTTTTTACCAATTAGTTTACTGCCAAAATACAACTTGGTTCAGGATGTAGAATTACCTCAATTCGACTTTTGTTATTGCGACGAATGTGTAAAAGCATTCGAAAAAATTCACCATAAAAACCCAAAACAAAGTCATAACACTTCTATCGATATGGAGTGGAAAAACTTCCGTTTAAATGCTGTACAAGCCGTTGTAAACGATGCTTATGAAATTGTACACAAACACAACAAACAATTAACAGCAGCTGTATTTCCTTATCCTGAAATGGCAGATCACATGGTGCGCCAGCGTTGGGACAAATGGAATATCGACGAAGTATATCCAATGATTTACCATAGTTTTTACGACGAAGAAATTGACTGGGTAGGTTACGCTACAAAACAAGGTGTTGCAGATTTACAAGACAAAAAAACGAAAATCAATACAGGAATCTACATTCCGGGATTGAAAAATGATAAAGAACTAAAAGAAGCGATTTTGTTAGCAAAAGAAAATGGAGCCACAGGAGTTTCCTTTTTCGACGGAAATGCATTGTCTGAAAGTAATTTAAAGACAATCAAAGAAACAAAAGCAAGTTTAAAATAATATTTTCTTAAAAGTAAGCAGCATGTCAAATAGAAGAGACTTTATCAAAAAAGCAGCTTTAGGCGCAGCAGCCGTAAGTTCTGTAGGCTTTAGCGGATTTGCGAAAGAAAAAGAAGAAGAAGGCGCATTAGAATTTCCTTCAAAAAAAGTAAAAAAACCAATCGTAATTTCGACATGGAATCACGGTTTACCGGCTAATAAAGAAACCTGGAAAGAATTAAAAGCCGGAAAACCAGCTTTAGATGCGATTGAAGCCGGTATGAAAATTCCTGAGGCAGATCCGAATGTCCGCAGTGTTGGTTATGGAGGATATCCGGATCGCGAAGGAAAAGTAACCCTTGATGCCTGTATTATGGATCACAACAGCAATTGTGGTTCGGTTTGTTTTTTGCAAGGCATTATGCATCCAATTTCGGTAGCCAAAAGAGTATTGCAAAATACACCTCACGTAATGCTGGCCGGACAAGGTGCTTTGCAGTTTGCTTTATCAGAAGGATTTAAAGAAGAAAATTTGCTGACTCCTGAATCTGAAAGAGACTGGAAAAAATGGCTGGAAGATTCTAAATACAAACCCGTTATTAATATAGAAAACCACGATACCATAAGCATGCTGATGTTAGATCAGGACGGAAATCTTGCTGGAGGATGTACAACAAGCGGTGCTGCCTGGAAAATGCACGGACGTGTAGGCGATTCTCCAATAATCGGTGCGGGTCTTTTTCTGGATAACGAAGTAGGAGCTGCGGCAGCAACCGGTTTGGGCGAAGCCGTAATTAGAACCGCAGGAAGCGCCATGGTGGTCGAATTAATGCGTCAGGGGAAATCGCCCTTTGATGCCTGTAAAGAAATCACAGAACGTATTTACAACAAACACAAAAACCACAAAGACATGGAGTATCTGCAAGTTGGTTTTATCGCCTTAAATAAAAACGGCGAACATGCAGGTTACAGCCTTCGATCGGGTTTTAATTACGCCGTTTCTGATGACGAAAAAGGCCACAGAATGGAAGACGCGAAATTTAAAATGTCGTGGGATAAATAAAATTCGTGTTTGAGCTTTGTCAAAGTTTCAAAATTTGACAAAGCTTTACGACAAACTTTGCAAAATACCATAGTGTAGTTTGAACTTTGTCAAAGTTTTAAACTTTGACAAAGTTGAATTACATAAACTAGTTCTCTATGTGTTTGAAAAAATTCACACAGAGAAACCAAAAAACAAAGAATGAAAAAAACAATATCCATATTAACCTTATTACTTTCAGTATTATCTGTAAATGCACAGGAAAAAGTTCCGTTTTGGCAGAATGAAAAAATCAATGAAGATAATAGAGAGCCCATGCACGCTGCCTATTATGTTTTTGAAAATGAAACATTAGCTGCTAAAAACGAATGGAGACAATCTAAAAACTATCTGGATATTAACGGAGCGTGGAAATTTAAATATGTAGAGAATCCAGCGGCGCTTCCAAAAGATTTTGAGAAAACCAATTTTAATGATACTGTCTGGGATAATTTTAAAATTCCGGCAAGCTGGGATGTAAACGGTTATGGATATCCGGTTTATGTGAATACAACTTACGATTTCGATTATTTAATGGCGCCAAATCCGCCGTTTGTTCCAACAAAATATAACCCGACAGGCGTTTACAGACGAGAAATCAACATTGATAAATCGTGGGAAGGAAAAGATATTTTTCTTCATATCGGAACAGCAAAATCAAATCTTACCGTTTGGGTAAATGGTGTATATGTAGGTTATGGCGAAGACGGGAAACTGCCATCGGAATTCAAATTAAACAAATACGTAAAAACCGGAAAAAACACGATTGTGCTTCAGGTTATGAAATGGAACGACGGTTCGTATTTAGAATGTCAGGATATGTGGAGAATGAGCGGTATTACACGTGATTCTTATTTAGTTGCCAGAAACAAAGCGCATTTAAAAGACTTCGAAATCATTCCGGATTTGGATGCCAATTACGTAAATGGAAGTTTAAAAATCACAACTCAATTTTCAGATTTAGATAAAAAAGACAATTATACTTTAGACGTTCAGTTAAAAGACGGCGACAAAATTATAACTTCAAAAGTGATTGCCGCTTTAAGCGAAAAACAAACTTTTGATTTTGCTGTAAACAACCCGAAGAAATGGAGCGCAGAAATTCCGAATCTATATCAAATCAGTTTTATTTTAAAAGATAAAAAAGGGAAAGCAGTCGAAGTTATCAATCAAAATGTTGGCTTTAGAAAAGTAGAAATTAAAGGCGGACAGCTTTTAGTAAACGGAAAAGCGATTTACATAAAAGGAGTAAACCGTCATGAAGTGGATCCCGTTACAGGACAGACCATTTCACGAGAAAGAATGGAACAGGATATTAAATTGATGAAAGAATTTAATATCAATGCGGTGCGAATGTCGCATTATCCAAACGATGAATATTTCTACGAATTATGCGATAAATACGGAATATATGTGGTTGATGAAGCCAATATAGAATCACACGGAATGGGGTATGATATTACCAAAACACTGGGCAATAAACCAGATTGGGAATTGGCTCACATTCAGCGTATGCAGCGTATGATCGAAAGGGATAAAAATCATACTTCGATCATTATCTGGAGTATGGGTAACGAAGCCGGGAACGGTTACAATTTTTACAGAGGTTATTTGTGGATTAAAAATCGTGATAAATCAAGACCAATTCAGTACGAAAGAGCCACTGCCGGAGCCTGGGACGGAAAGGATTTAAAATTCGAATGGGATTCAGATATTATTGATCCAATGTACAGTTCTCCAAACAAAATGGAAGAATATATCTTAGCAAACCCAAATCCGTCAAGACCTTACATTCAGTGTGAGTATGCGCACGCAATGGGAAATTCGATGGGGAATTTTAAAGACTATTGGGATGTTATTCGCAAATATCCAAACTTTCAGGGCGGTTTCATTTGGGATATGATCGATCAGTCGGTTTACAAAAAACTGGATAACGGAACTACGATTTTAGCTTATGGAGGAGATTTTGGACCTAAAGACGTAAAAAGCGATAATAACTTTGTAAACAACGGAGTTTTTACAGTAGACAGAAAACCAAATCCGCATGCTTTTGAAGTAAAAAATGTGCAGCAAAATATTTTGACTTCTTGGGAAAATCAGGAAACCGCAACGATAAAAGTATACAATGAATTCTCGTTTAAAGATTTAAGCAACGTGACTTTGCATTGGACATTATTTTTAGATGGAGTTAAAGAGGCAAACGGAATTATCGATTATTTAGCAATCGATCCAACGCAGTCTAAAACCTATACATTGCCAATAAAACTAGGAGATAAAAAATTTCAGGAAGCTTTTGTCAACATCAGTTATCAGCTAAAAGAAGAAGAACCATTTTTACCAAAAGGTTTCGAAATCGCAGCAGAACAATTGGCCTATAAAGGAACCTGGAAAAATGATATTACGGTAAAAGGAGACGGCAAAATTACGGTGGAGAAAAAAGCAAACAGCACCGTTTTTAAAAGCGATAAAACCGAGATTATTTTCGACAAGAAAACCGGATTTATCAGTGGTTATTCATTCAATAATCAACCCATTATAAAAGACGGATATCAATTGCGTCCTAATTTTTGGAGAGCACCAAACGATAATGATTTTGGAGCTAATTTTCAGAAAACCTTAGTCGCCTGGAAAAATGCAACAGAAAATCCAACGCTTGTAAATTGGACATTTTCTGCATTAAAAGACAATAAGATTTTAGTAAAAGCAACTTACAATCTGCCTCAGGTTTCTTCGACTTTAGAATTAAATTATGAGTTTAATGCAAACGGAGAATTAGCCGTAAAAGAAGTTTTAACTATCGATAAAAATAAAGAACAGCCTATTCTGCCAAGATTTGGAATGGAAGTAATTGTTCCGAAAGATTTCAGTAATTTGACTTATTATGGAAAAGGTCCGCACGAAAATTACATCGACAGAAATTACAGTTCTAAAGTGGGATTGTATACACAAACAGTTTCAGAACAATATTATCCTTACATTCGCCCGCAGGAAACAGGAAATAAAACCGAGGTGCGTTTCTTAGCATTATCAGGCGATAAGCTAAAGTTAACTGTAACATCTGACGAATTATTGGCTGTAACCGCTTTGCATTTCTTAAATGAAGATTTAGACGATGGTTTAGAAAAAGACCAAAGACACGCGGCCGAATTGAAAGAAAGAGATTTAACAAGTCTAAAAATCGATTCGAAGCAAATGGGAGTAGGAGGAATCGACAGCTGGCAGGCATGGCCAATGGAAAAATATCTTTTAAGAGACAAAAATTATCAGTATCAATTTAAAATAACCCCATCTTTAAAATAAAAATTATGAGATCATTAAAAACCTTATTCGTCTTAATCTTCTTAACTGTTTTCAGTTTGGGTTATAGTCAAAAAGTTTTTACTGCAAAAGACATTCAAATTATCCCAAAGCCAAACCAATTATTGATACAGCCGGGAAGTTTTGAGTTTTCTAAAAATACCGTTTTTGTTGCCAATACTGATTTTCAAAAGGAAATTTCAAATGCCTTAATCAGCAAATTTGAAGTTGCGGCAGGCTGGCGTCCGGTTTTGGGAGCAAAAGCACCGCAGAATAATTTTGTTCAGTTTAAAACAGATGTTAATCTGCATAAAGAAGCTTATAAAGTTGAGGTAATTAACAATACCATTACTATTACAGCAAAAGGAAATGCCGGTTTTATTTACGGATTAGAAACCATTAGACAATTGCTTCCCGTTGCGATTGAAAGTAAATATGCTATAACATCTGCAAAATGGCAGATTCCAAATGTATCGATTACAGACGAACCGCGTTTTCAATGGAGAGGTTTAATGTTGGATTTATCACGTCATTTCTTCGATAAAAATTATATTCTGGCAACGATCGATCGTTTGGCTATGCACAAAATGAACGTGCTGCATTTGCATTTAGTAGACGATCAGGGATGGAGAATCGAAATTAAAAAATATCCAAAACTAACAGAAGTTGGAGCTTGGAGAGTCGATCAGGAAAACATAGCCTGGAACGGAAGATTAACTACAAATCCGGATGAAAAAGGAACGTACGGAGGATTTTTTACACAGGAAGAATTAAAGGAAATTGTAAAATATGCCGCAACAAAAAACATCGAAGTAATTCCTGAAATCGAAATGCCGGCACACGTAAGCAGTGCGATTGCAGCGTATCCGGAATTGTCTTGTTTTGAGCAGCGCATTGGCGTTCCGTCTGGCGGTGTCTGGCCCATAACCGATATTTATTGTGCAGGAAAAGAATCTACGTTTGAATTTCTGGAGAATGTATTAGACGAAGTAATGACCATTTTTCCGTCAAAATACATTCATATTGGAGGTGACGAAGCAACAAAAACCAATTGGGCTAAATGTCCGCATTGTCAAAAAAGAATGAAGGATCAGGGTTTAAAAAATGTAGACGAACTGCAAAGTTATTTTGTAAAACGTATTGAAAAATACATCAATTCTAAAGGTAAAAAAGTAATTGGCTGGGATGAAATTGTAGAAGGAGGTTTAGCTCCCGAAGCAACTGTGATGAGCTGGAGAGGAACAAAAGGCGGCATTGAAGCGGCAGACCAAGGTCATGATGTAATTATGACTCCTGAATCGCATTGTTATTTTAATTTCTATCAAGGACCACAAAACGAAGAGCCTTTAGCTTTTGACGGCTATACGCCATTGAGCAAAGTGTATGAATTTGATCCGGTTGTGCTTACAATGTCGCTTATTGAAGCTAATCATGTTTTGGGCGGACAAGCCAATTTATGGGCAGAACATTTATCAACGCCAAAAGATTCAGAATACATGATTTTTCCAAGACTGGCTGCAATGGCCGAAGTTTTATGGAGTTCAAAAGAAAGCCGCAACTGGAATGATTTTACAACAAGATTAGCACCGTTATTAAAGCGTTATGATTATATGGGAATCAATTATGCAAAAAGTGCTTATTTGGTAACCGCTTCTGCCACTGCAGATTTGGCTAAAAAACAGGTTAATGTGACATTGAAAAATGAATTTCCAAATCCGGATATTCGTTATGTAACTGGTGATAAAAGTATCGATCATCATGCTGTGAAATATGTCAGCCCAATAGAATTTAAGGAAACTACTTTATTAAAAGCTTCTTTATTTCAGGATGACAAACCAGTAGGAAAAACATTTACAGATACAATTGTTTTTCATAAAGCGGTGGCTCAAAAAGTAAAATACCTTACACCATACAATGAAAATTACAAAGGCAACGGACCTTATACATTAACCAATACCGTAAGAGGAAGCAAAAATTTCCATGACGGCGAATGGCAGGCCTGGCTTGTAAATGATATGGAACTGGTAATTGATTTTGAAAAGCAGGAAAGTGTAGAACAAGTAATTGTTGGGACTTTAGAAAGTCAGGGTTCCGGCGTTAATTTTCCTGTAAAAGTTAAAGTTTTGGTTTCAAATGACGGAATTAAATACAGAGAAGTAGGGAAGATATCACGTCCGTATGCTCCAAATGTAACAGCTGAATTAAAAGATTTTAAAATCAATTTCGCCAAAACCGATACCCGATTTATCAAGGTAATCGCGTATAACCTAAAGAAAAGCCCAAAAGGAGAAAGTTCATGGTTATTTGTTGATGAGATTCTTGTGAATTAATAAAGATTTAGCACGTTTCTAACTTTGTCAAAGTTTTAAACTTTGACAAAGTTGATTAACACCAAAGGAACCACAATCTTGTAAAAGCTTTGTCAAAGGTTTAAATCCTGAC
Source organism: Flavobacterium sp. GW821-FHT12A05 (assembly GCF_058807735.1). Classification (NCBI taxonomy): domain Bacteria; kingdom Pseudomonadati; phylum Bacteroidota; class Flavobacteriia; order Flavobacteriales; family Flavobacteriaceae; genus Flavobacterium; species Flavobacterium sp. GW821-FHT12A05. Next base: position 30,451 of record NZ_JBXAQY010000001.1, read on the forward strand.
AAAGCTGGGATTCTACATTTTTATATTTAAATGTAATTTCTACAATTAAAAAACAAAAAAACAACACCTAAAATAGAATAAAGATGAAAAAAGGAATATTGATAATCGCATTGTTATTTTCCGTTCAAATGTTTTCGCAGGCCATTTATGAAGATGAACGTTATGTACCGGAAACAGATCCGGCCGTATTGAAGAATTTAGAAGCATGGCAGGGCAAAAAGTTTGGATTATTAATGCACTGGGGAACATACAGTCAATGGGGAATTGTAGAATCATGGTCAATATGCCCGGAAGATTATGGATGGTGTGAACGTAAAAAAGGAAGCAATCCGGCTAATTATAACCAATATGTAGCCGATTATGAAGGTTTAAAAAAGACTTTTAACCCAACCAAATTTGATCCTGTAAAATGGGCAAAAGCAGCAAAAGCAGCCGGAATGAAATACATGGTTTTTACAACCAAACACCATGACGGATTTAATATGTACGACACCAAATATTCTGATTATAAGGTAACAGATGCAGCTTGTCCTTTCAGTACCAATCCAAAAGCTGATATTTTAAAAGAAGTTTTCAATGCTTTTAGAGCCGAGAATATTTCAACCGGAGCGTATTTTTCTAAACCAGACTGGCATAACGAAAATTACTGGGATCCGTATTTTCCTCCTTTCGACAGAAACGTAAATTACGATCCGTCATTATATCCGGAGAAATGGCAGAAATATGTTGATTTTACGCACAACCAAATTTTAGAAATCCTGACGAATTATGGTAAAGTAGATATTTTATGGCTTGACGGAGGATGGGTTAGAAAAAGAGATCAGCAGAATTTAAAAGAAAACTACGACGAGAAATTTGCAGAAAACGAATCTAAAAACGGTTTCATCAAACACAGAGTAGTAGATCAGGATCCTAAAATGGACGAATTGGTTGTAAAAGCACGTCAGAAACAACCGGGATTAATTGTAGTAGACAGAGCTGTTCACGGAAAAAATCAAAATTACTTAACTCCGGAAGGCCGTGTTCCTGCTAAAACACTGCCTTATCCTTGGGAATCTTGTATTACATCCGGCGGAGGATGGTCGTATTCTCCAGATGCAACGTATATGACAGGAAGACAAGGAATTCACATGTTAGTTGATATTGTCGCAAAAGGGGGTAATTTATTATTAAACGTTGCGCCAAGTCCGGAAGGAGAATGGCAGCAAGGTGCTTATGATTTATTGCAAGCTTACGCAGATTGGATGAAAGTAAACAGCACAGCGATTTACGAAACAAAACCAATCGAGCCTTATAAGGAAGATAATATCTGCTTTACACAAAATAAAGCCGGAAATGTATTCGCATTTTATTTAGCTAAAGAAGGAGAAGATAAAATTCCTGCCGAAGTTACCGTAAAATCTATCAGCCCTAAAAAGGGAACAAAAATTACAATGTTAGGGTCTAAAACTTCTTTAAAATGGACAAAAGAAGGAAACGGATTTAAAGTGGTAATTCCGGAAAGTCTTAGAAATAATTTGCCTGCAAAAGAAGCCTGGACTTTAAAAATTGAGGCAATTAACAGATAAAAATGAAACCTATGGTTTTAAATACAAATAAATTTCAAACAGCATGTATTTTTTGCATGCTGTTTTTTAGCATCACTATTTTTGCGCAGGAGCCTGCTGATTTTGTAAATCCGTTTATTGGGACTTCCAATTTTGGAGCGGCTTTTCCGGGACCAATTGCGCCTCGTGGTATGGCGAGTATAAGTCCGTTTAATGTTGCCGGAATAAAAAATACACCAATGGAAAAAGACAGCCAGTGGTTGTCGAATCCTTATGTAAACGAAAATACCTTTTTAACCGGATTTAGTCAGGTTAATTTAAGCGGTGTGGGCTGTCCGGAATTGGGTGTCATTTTATTGATGCCAACAACCGGAGAGCTTGAAGTTGATCATTTAAAATACGGATCTACGTATTCTAATGAAGTCGCAAAAGCCGGATATTACAGCGTAAACCTCAACAAGTATAAAGTTAAAGGCGAATTTACAGCCTCAAAACGAGTTGGAGTGAGCAGATTCACTTTCCCGAAAGGGCAGTCTAATATTTTATTAAATCTTGGATTGGGATTAACCAATGAAGAAGGCGCGATGATAAAAGTCGTATCGCGAACAGAAATTGAAGGAATGCGTTCTGTAGGCTCATTTTGTTACAATAGTCCGGAAGACGCTTATCCGGTTTATTTCGTAGCGAAGTTTTCTAAACCGGCAGCTAAATTTGGAGTTTGGAAAAAACCTTCGAAATATAACGGTGTTGAAGCTCAATGGATGGGATACAATGGAAAAGCGAGAATAATGGATAATACCATTAAAACGGTTGTAGGGGATAGTATTGGAAGTTATTTCAGATATAATTTTGACAAAGAAGAAACGGTTGAAGTGAAAATTGGGATCTCTTATGTAAGTATTGAAAATGCCCGTGACAACTTAGAAAAAGAAACCGGAAACAAATCATTTGATGCCGTTTATAAAGAAACGTATAACGAATGGAATGAAGAACTTTCTAAAATTTCAGTTGAAGGCGGTTCAAAAGACGACAATACGATTTTCTACACGGCTTTGTATCACACTTTAATTCATCCCAATATTTTAAATGATTTTAATGGCGAATATCCAGTAATCAAAAGAAGTAGAATTGGTAAAACCGATGGCACTCGTTATACGGTATTTTCATTGTGGGATACGTACAGAAATGTGCATCAGTTGATGTCATTGGTTTACCCAAAACAGCAATCTGATATGGTAAAAAGTATGCTTGAAATGTTCGATGAAAACAGTTGGTTACCCAAATGGGAATTGAACTCAACAGAGACTTTTACCATGGTTGGAGATCCGGCAAGTATTGTAATTACAGATACTTACTTGAAAGGAATTCATGATTTTGATGTTCAGAAAGCGTATTATGCGATGCTGAAAGGAGCAGATCAGATTGAAAATAATCCGCTTCGTCCGGGATTGAAAGATTATATCAAAAAAGGATATTTGACAACCGATTACAAAGGCCCGGTTTCGACGACTCAGGAATACAATATTTCAGATTATTCTATTTCGCTTATGGCCAACGAATTTGGTGATAAAGCCAATGTAAAACGTTTTAAAGAACGTTCGTTATCCTACAGAAAATTATTCGATAAAAACTTAAACCTGCTTCGTCCAAGAACGGCTGACGGAAAATGGTACGAGCCATTTGATCCTGCTTCCGGAGCTAATTTTGAAGAAAATGTTGGCTTTATCGAAGGGAATGCCTGGCAGTACGCTTTTATGGTGCCGCACGACATTAACGGATTAAAAAAGTTAATGGGCGGTGATATAGCATTTTCGGCGCAATTGCAGAAAATATTCGATACGAAACAATTTGACATGGCAAACGAGCCGGACATTGCCAATCCGTATTTATTCAATTATGTGAAAGGAGAAGAATATAGATCTCAGGAAATGGTAAAGAAATTGGTTCGCGAATATTTCAAAAATGAACCAAAAGGACTGCCGGGAAATGATGATACAGGAACAATGTCGGCTTGGTTAGTGTATTCGATGATGGGAATTTATCCAATATCGCCGGGAGATCCAATTTACACTATTACAACACCAATGTTTCATAGAGTCACGATCAAATTAGATCCAAGATATTATAAAAAAGAAAACATCGTAATTGAAAGACAAGAAAATAATGGCGGGAAAATCAATTCGATTGAGCTAAACGGAAAAACACTTAACAGCTTTTTTATTTCGCATGATGATTTTGTGAATGGAACAAAGCTTAAAGTGATTCAAAACTAAACACACACAACTATGTTACAATTAAAAATGAAGAAAACGGCCATTATTTTTGTAATGGCTGTTGGTTTTTTTAACCAAACCCATGCCCAGAAAAAGTATCTGTATCAAGATGCCCAGGCGCCTGTTGAAGATAGAGTAAAAGACTTGTTAAGCCGTATGACACTTGAAGAAAAAGTGCGTCAGATGGATATGTACAGAGGAGACTTTTTTAAAGATAAAGAAGATTTTGCGAAATCTAAATCGGCAGAAAAAATTGGGAAATTAGGAATTGGAGCGATTCATGATATTTATCCGCGTTCGGCGAAAATGATCAATGATCTTCAGACTAATGTCATCAAAGGAAACCGCTGGGGAATTCCAGCGCTGATTATGTGTGAAATGCTTCACGGTTATTTAGATGAAGGAAGTACCGCTTTTCCCATGAATATTGGTCTTGGTGCAACTTGGGATATCGCTGTAATGGACAAAGTTGGAAAAGTTATTGGCGCAGAGGCCAGAGCACATGGAGTTCATTTTGGATTTGGACCAAACTTAGATTTAGGACGAGAGCCAAGATGGGGACGTGTTGCTGAAACTTTTGGTGAAGATGCGTACTTGAACAGCGAAATTGGTTTGGCCATGATTAAAGGAATGCAGGGCGATGATTTAAAATCAGATCGTTCGATTATTGCAGAACCTAAACACTTTGCCGTTCATGGTATTCCACAAGCTGGAGGAAATTCTTCTCCAATTTTAGTGGGAGAACGTTCTGCGAGAGAAGATCATCTGCCTTCATTTGAAAAAGCATTTAGAAAAGGAGGTGCGTTAGGAACAATGTGTGCGTATTCTGAATTAGACGGAATTCCTTGTGCTGCAAACCATTGGTTATTAACCGAAGTTTTACGAAACGAATGGGGTTTTAAAGGACTTGTAGTTTCAGATTTAGGAGCGATCAAATACATTCAAACAACTCATAAAGTGGCTGATTCTCCAAAAGAAAGTATTCGCGAAGCAGTTTCTGCTGGAGTTGATATGCAGTTTTATGATTTTAGTAATGAATTTTGGCAGAACACCATTATTGAGTTAGTAAATGAAAAGAAACTGACAATGGAGAACATCGACCGTGCTGCGGGAGGAGTTTTGCGTTTGAAATTCTTATTGGGATTATTTGAAAATCCGTACACAGAAAAAAATCTGATTAAAGAGCGTTTTCATACCAAAGAAAATCAAGCTGTTGCTTTAGAAGCGGCTCAAAAATCTATGGTTTTATTGAAAAATGAGAATAATACTTTGCCTTTAAGTAAATCGTTAAAAAACATTGCAGTTATTGGACCAAATGCAAATGCTTCAAGATTGGGAGGTTATGCTCCTAAAAATAGCGTTGGTATGACAGTTTATGAAGGAGTTAAGGAATTGGTTGGAAAAACGGCCAATGTAGTTTATGAAGAAGGTGTGCCCTTAATTGTAAAAGGACAAATTATTCCATCTAAATATTTGTTTACTCCGGATGAAGCTCAAAACGGATTAAAAGGAGAATATTTTAACAACAGAAATCTGGAAGGAACTCCGGCATTGACTCGTATTGACAGTCAGTTAGAGTTTGACTGGCCTTGGGCGCCAGGTGATGGTGTCAATGTAGATGATTTTTCTATTAGATGGACAGGATTCTTAAAATCAGAACAGGCATTGGATGGCTGGTTAGGTTTAAGTTCTGATGACGGAATCAGAATGTATATTGATGACCAATTGGTAATAGACAACTGGACAAAAGGAGCGACAAGCATGGTGACGGTTCCAAAAAATATCGAAAAAGGTAAAAAGTATAAAGTCCGCATTGAAATGTGGGAAGGAGGCTGGGGTGCCAGAGCTCATTTCCGTTGGAATTTAGAAAAAGTAAACTTACAGCCGGCAATCGAAGCCGCTAAAAAAGCCGATGTTGCGATTGTAGTTTTAGGAGAATCTAACGAATTGGTAGAAGAAAACAGAGATGTTGCTTCTTTAGACTTATTTGGAATACAACAGCAATTAATCGAAGAGATTCAGAAAACAGGAACTCCTGTAGTTTGTGTATTATTAAACGGCCGTCCGCTTTCTACCAACTGGATTGCTGAAAATATTCCGGCAGTTTTAGAAGGCTGGTTTCCGGGAGAATTAGGAGGAAGAGCAGTGGCTGATGTTTTATTTGGAGATTATAATCCGGGTGGAAGACTGCCAATTACAGTTCCAAAATCGGTTGGACAGTTACCTATCTATTACAACCAAAAACCATCGGCGATTCATAAATATGTGGCCGAGAGTGAACATCCCTTATACACATTTGGTTACGGATTAAGTTATACCAAGTTTGAATATTCAAATTTAAAAGTCAGTTCGAAAGAAATTAAAACAAACGGAGAAGTAAAAATTTCTGTAGATGTTAAAAATGTTGGAGACAGAGATGGAGACGAAGTGGTTCAGTTATATATTAATGATGTTTATAGTTCTGTTACCACACCAGAAAAAACATTAAAAGGATTTAAGAGATTAAATATTAAGAAAGGCGAAACTAAAATGGTCGAATTTACCATTACCCCAGACGAGCTATCTCTTTGGAACAGAGAAATGAAGCGCGTTGTTGAGCCTGGAGATTTTGAAGTTATGGTGGGAGGAAATTCGACAGATTTACTTAAATCTACTTTTAAGGTTTTGAACTAAAAGGGGTTAAAAGTAATAATATGTTTAACGATTAAGAGAATTAAAAATGAATGCTGTTAAAAAATCGATAAATCGCTTAGATTAATTCGAAAGGTGTTTGGGAAATAAAGCGGATAAAGCTTACAATTTATAACGTTTTCGTACCCTAAAAATATAAATGTATTCCCAACACCTTTTCAAAATTGTCATTTGTCGAAATTTTAATTTGTTAACAGATTGTATTCTTAAGTTTAACATGTTATTAACTCAAAAAACAACTAAATATGTTCAAGAACGTACTAAAACTACTGTTCGTAGTGTGCTTATTTGGATTTCAGAATCTAAAAGCACAAACAACAGTAAAAGGAACGATAACAGATGCTCAAAGCGGAATTCCGATTCCGGGAGCAAATGTTGTTGTGAAGGGAACAAAAACAAGTGCCTCATCAGATTTTGATGGAAAGTACACGATTACAGTTCCAAATCAGTCAGCAGTTTTGGTTTTCTCTTATGTTGGTTCAGCTTCAAAAGAGGTAGCCGTAGGAACTCAAACTACAATTAATGCGGCTTTAGGCGCTGCAACACAACAATTAGGAGAAGTAGTGGTAACCGCTCTTGGTATTAAAAGAGAGAAAAAAGCCATTACGTATTCGGCACAAAACATTTCAGTAGACGAGCTTTCAGAAGCAAGATCATTAAACGTTGCCAACTCACTTTCAGGTAAAGTTGCGGGTCTTAACTTCTCTACGACATCAAATGGTGTTGGTTCTTCTTCCAGAATTACATTAAGAGGTAATAGATCGCTTACTGGTAACAACCAGCCTCTTTATGTAGTAGATGGTGTGCCAATTAGTAACGGAACCGGTGCTGGTAATGACAATGTTGATACAGGAGGTACAACACAGCCAGACGGTATTTCGAATATTAATCCGGAAGATATTGCTTCGATGACGGTTTTAAAAGGACCATCGGCAGCAGCACTTTACGGAACCAGAGCAAGTAATGGTGTTATTGTTATTACTACAAAATCTGGTAAAGCTGGAAAAATGTCGGTTTCGTTGTCATCTAATTTTATGGCTTCGACTGCTTACGACTTGACAAATTTCCAAAATGAATACGGACAGGGAGATTTAGGAAACTACAGTTCGTCTTCGACTTCAAGCTGGGGACCAAAGTTTGACGGAAGACAAGTTCCGGCATGGCAGCTTGTTCGTAATCCTGACTATGCAGGACCTGCAACGACAGATTACACCCCGCAGCCAAATAATGTTATGGATTTTTATAAAACAGGTTATAACTTAGCTAATACATTGGCTATTACAGCTGGAAATGAAAAATCGCAGGGTTATTTCTCTTATACCAACACGCGCGCAGAAGGTATAGTAGGAGGAAACCAATTAGACAGGCATAATATTAATTTAAGATTTACAAGCAAGCTTACAGAGAAATTATCATTAGATGCCAAAACAAATTATATTGTTCAGGATATCGATAATTTGTTAAGAACGGGAGAGGAGTCTATTGGTACATCTGCTTATTTATTGCCTCGTAGTATTAAATACAATGATTACAAAGATTTTGAATACCGTGATGCGGCAGGACAATTACAAAAAAATTACTTCGTAGATCAGGCTGGAACTCCGGGAGGGAATCCGTTTTGGTCAGCATTGCGTGACAACGATCGTCAGGACAAAAGAAACAGATTCATAGGTCTTGCGTCTCTTAAATATGATTTTACAAGTTCTTTAAGCTTACAAGTAAGAACTGGTCTAGATCAGACAACAAATAAAATTATTACAAAAAAATATGCTACTGTAGAGTTCAACCAAAATGTGGGTAACTACAATGAATTTTATGAAACAGCAACAGAATTCAATACAGATGCTTTGCTTTCTTACAACAAGAAATTTGGAGATTTTGCTGTAGGGATCAATGCTGGAGCTAATATGTTGAAACAAAATAGTTCTTCGCTGAGTGCCGGAGGACGTTTAGGAAAAAGAAATTATTTTGCCATGTCGAATGTGCCTGTTGTTGCGGCAACTTCTGCAAGTTCAGAAAGACAAATTAATTCTGTATATGGTTTTTCTCAAATCGGATTCAGAAACTATTTATTCTTAGATTTAACAGCCAGAAATGACTGGTCTTCAGCTTTACCATCAGATAATAGATCTTTCTTTTATCCTTCTGTAGGTTTATCAGGAGTTATTTCAGATATGGTTACGTTGCCGGAAGTTATCAGCTTTGCTAAATTAAGAGCTTCTTACGCAAAAGTGGGTAACGATACAGATCCTTACCAAACAAGTTCAAGATTAAGATATATTGGCGGTAACGGTGGTATTTTATTTCCACAGTCTACAGCAGGAAATCCTAATTTAAAACCAGAAATGTCTAATTCGATAGAATTTGGTGCCGATGTTAGATTCTTTAAAGGTCGTTTAGGATTAGATCTTACTTATTTTAAAACCAATACCAAAGATCAGATTTTCTACATCAATACTCCTGAATCTTCTTCAAAAGAAAGAGCGATTGTTAACGGCGGCGAGATTCAAAATAAAGGTTTTGAGGCGGTGCTTACAGCAACTCCAATTCAAACTGCAAACTTTACTTGGGATATTACAACCAACTTTGCAACTTACAAATCTGAAGTAAAATCTATTTACGGAGGAAGAGATGAATTAGTTTTAGGTCAGGGAAGATTAGTAAGAAGTAAAGTAGTATTAGGCGGCGAATACGGAGATTTATACGTGAAAGGTTTCCAAAGAGATCCAAACGGAAATATTATTGTAAACAGTGCAGGTCTTCCATTGGCAACAAACGGATTTGATGTAAGAGCCGGAAACTTTAACCCAGATTGGACTGCAGGTTTTAGAAACAGCTTTAAATACAAAGATTTCTCTTTAAGTTTCCTTGTTGATTTTAGAATTGGCGGCGAAGTTATTTCATATACTCAGGCGAGAATGGCTGGTTTAGGAGTAAGTGATATTACACTTAACGGCAGAGCAGGAGGAATTGTAGTTCCTGGTGTAGTTGACAACGGTAACGGAACTTATTCTCCAAACACTACCAGTATTACAGCAGAACAATACTGGACATCAATTGGACAAAGAGATCCGGTAGCAGAGCCTTTTATTTATGATGCTACCAATATTCGATTAAGAGAACTTGTTTTTGGATATTCTTTACCAAAACGTTTATTAGGCGATTCAGGTTTTTCAAGTATTGATTTCTCATTAGTAGGAAGAAATTTATTCTTCTTCATGAATAAAGCTAAATATTTTGATCCAGAAGCAGGTGCTGGTACAGGAAACCTGCAAGGTGTAGAGTCTTTCAACATTCCTTCGACGAGAGATTATGGGGTAAATGTTAAATTCGGATTTTAATTAAAAAAAGAGATATCATGAAATATAGTTTTAAAATAAAAACAATAGGAGTTGTATTAGCAGCGGTTTCTATTTTGTCAAGCTGTACAAGCGATTTTGATGAAATAAATACTGATCCTAATTCACTAACTGAAGATCAGTTAGATGCTTCTATGACAGGACCGGCATTTGCAACAGCCCTTTATGCAGGTATTCACAACGGAGCCGGTGAAACTACCGGATATGCAGATGATCAGGGAACCTGGGGTATTGCAACAGGTATTTTATCTTCTACATTCGTTCAATATCTTTCTTGTGGTTATGGTACAGAAAGAAATGATTTCGTAAACGGTTATGAGTCACGCGGATGGACAAGATTTTACACAATCGCAGTTCCAAGTTTAAATTATGCTTTTAAAGCTGCCGAAGGAAATGCAGAGGCTACCGCAATCCTTAAAATCTGGAAAGTGTTTATGTACAACCAAATGGTTGATGCTTATGGGCCAATTCCGTACTCTGAAGCAGGAAATAATAAAGAAAAAGTATCTTATGACAGCGTAGAATCTATTTACGAAGATTTCTTTAAATTATTAAATGAATCTAATGCAGTATTAAGTTCTACTTCTGTAAATACAGTTTTAGGTTTTGAGTCAAACGATAGAGTTTATCAGGGGAATACCGATAAATGGAGAATTTTTGGAAATAGCTTAAGATTGCGTTTAGCCTTAAGAATTTCTGATGTACAGCCTGCTAAAGCAAAAACAGAAGCAGAAGCCGCTGTTGCTGCAGGAATCATGCAAAACAATCAGCAGAGTGCTTATTTCTTAGTTAGTACCATTACACCAAACAACTTAAACATGGTTGTTGGCGGATGGGGCTACAAAATGACTGCTTCTATGGAAAGCCTTTTGTTAGGTTACAGTGATCCAAGGTTGCAAAAATGGTTCTCACCAGGAAGCACAGGTATATACATTGGCCGACCAGTTGGTACTATAAACAATTATTTCGATCAGGAAAAAAATAAAGTTTTCTCTCCTTTTAATGAAAATGTTTTAGGTTTAGGACCAAATCCCGGTTCTTCTCCTTTAAGCAATAGTAAAAATATAGAAATATTCATGGCTTCTGAAAACTACTTTACAAGAGCAGAAGGAGCATTAAACGGATGGAATATGGGCGGAAGCGCTCAGGCATTGTATGAAGAAGGAATTAGATTGTCTATGTCGCAATGGGGAATTACAGATCCTGCAGCGATTAACAACTACATTGCCGGAACTTCATTGCCAACAGCTCCAAATGTAAACACAATTTACCCTGGTTTAGTTACAGAAAGTATTCCGGTTAAGTTACCAGTTGCATGGTCGGCTTCTGTTGCAGATCAGCGTACGCAGATTGCAGTTCAGAAATATTTAGCAATTTTCCCAGAATCATGGGAGTCATTCTCTGATTTAAGAAGAAGCGATGCTAAAGTAATCTATCAGCCGCTTAATACAGACAACAATGATGCAGGAGTTGGAAAAAGCCTGCTAAAAAGAATTGTCTATGTTACAAACGAATATTCTTCAAACAGAGATGCTGTTCTGGATGGTATTTCAAAATTAAAAGGTCCTGATACCGGAGGAACAAAACTTTGGTGGGATACTAAATAATTAATTTGGTTGAGTAAAGAAACACACATTCTTTACTTAAAGGTAAAAGGAGAGGAAACTCTCCTTTTGCTATATATAAAAGTTAGATTATGAATTTTAAAATATATTACCCAGTTGTTTTATTGCTTTTTGTTTCCTGCACTTCGGTAAAGTACGAACCAAAAGCCATAAATATCACCCAAAATTATATTGCTGCAAATCCGGTTACTACGGCCAGTCATGCTTCAACAATAACAGAATTAGAAAATAATACGCTTTTAGCCGCTTGGTTTGGCGGTAAATACGAAGGCGCTAAGGATGTTGGTATTTATGTTTCTTCTTATAAAGAACAAAAATGGTCAACACCAAAAGAACTTATAAAACCTTTAATTAAAGACGGAGATACACTGCCATGCTGGAATCCGGTTTTGTTTAAAAGCAAAAGCCAGAATTTGTATTTGTTTTATAAAATTGGGAAAAATCCAAGAGAATGGTTTGGCGCCATGATTGTTTCTAAAGATGATGGAAAAACGTGGAGCGATTCAAAATATCTTCCAAAAGGTATTTTAGGCCCAATCAGAAACAAACCTATCGAAACTATTCCCGGCGTTATTTTATGTGGCAGCAGCACCGAAAGTATCGACGATAATAAATGGCGGGTTTTTATAGAAACCTACACAGAAACAACCGACAGCTGGACGATTAAGGATATTAACGACAAGAAAAATTTTGATATAATTCAGCCCACATTTTTAGTTCATTCTGATAAAGAAATCCAGATTTTATCCCGAAGCCGGCATAATAAATTAATTTCAAGCTGGTCTGAAGATAAAGGAAAAACATGGCAGAAAACAGACAGCATTAATGTAGTAAATTCAAACTCAGGAGTTGATGCGGTAACACTATCAGATCAATCCTTTTTATTGGTAAACAACCCTTTAAAAATGGGAAAAGACTGGTTTAACGGAAGAAATGTTCTGGATGTAGAATATTCGAAAGATGGCGTTTCGTGGAAGAAATTATTTGATTTAGAAAATCAGAAAGAAGGAGAGTTTAGTTATCCGGCCATTATTCAGACTTCAGATAAAAAAGTTCATATATTGTACACCTATAATCGAAAGTTTATCAAGCATACCACATTCGATTTAAAATAAAAACAGAGATTATGCAGAAATACTGTCTTGCCTTAGATTTAAATAACCACCCAGATTTAATTGCCGAATACATCGAATATCATAAAAACGTTTGGCCTGAAATCCAGAAAAGTATTAAAGATTCCGGAATCACCAATTTAGAGATTTACAATATAGGTGATCGCTTGTTTATGATTATGGAAACCAATGCCGATTTCTCATTTGCAGAAAAAGCAAAACGAGATGCCGAAAATCCGAAAGTGCAGGAATGGGAAACTTTAATGTGGAAATTCCAGAAAGCACTACCTCAAGCCAAATCTGGTGAAAAATGGATTTTAATGGATAAGATTTTTGAACTGAAATAAAGTTTTTTGGCACACGGATGAAACGGATTTGCTTCGCAAAAGCACGGATAAGCACTGATTTGTTTTGAAATCTATAAATAAAATCCGTTTAAATCTGCGTTTTCGCGATGCGAATCAGTAAAATCTGCGTCTAAATTTTAGATAATTAATTAAATATGAAATTTTTGCAAAACCTCAACTTTAAATTCATTTACGGCTTATTTTTTTTGAGCCTCATTACCAATGCTCAAAACAATAAAATGGCACAGACTTTTTACAAACATGATAAATATCTTTCTTCGGATAAATTAGAAGGTCGTTTCGTAGGAACAAAAGGGAATAATGACGCTGCAGCTTACATCAAAAAATATTTTAAAAAGTATGGTTTACAAAAGTTTAATGATACGTACGATCAGCCTTTTAAAGTATTTGTAAAAGAAGGAATCAACAAAGCAAAATCCGACAGTGTTTCGACCCAAAATGTTTTTGGATTTATTGAAGGTTCTGATGAAAAACTCAAAAATGAATTTATCGTTATAGGTGCGCACTACGACCATTGGGGCTGGGGCGGAAAAGGTTCCGGAAGCAAAAAGAAAGATACCATTGCGATTCATAACGGTGCAGATGATAACGCATCTGGAGTTTCGGCTTTGTTGTGTATTTTAGAAGAAGTTTCGAAATTGAAAGTTAAACCCAAACGAAGTATCATTTTTATTTCTTTCAGCGGAGAAGAAGAAGGTTTATTAGGTTCGAAATATTTCATAAATCATTTACCAGTCAAAAAAGAAGCCGTAAAAGTAATGCTGAATATGGATATGGTAGGAAGACTAAATGCCGAAAAACAAATTTATATGGGGGGTGCCGGAACTTTCCCCAACGGTGTTGAACTCATGAAAAAACTAGGAGAAAACAGCGGACTAAATCCGGTAGTTTTCGCAGGAGATGTCGGCGGTTCTGATCACGTTTCTTTTTACAAAGCTTCCATTTCCGCTATAGGATTCCACACAGGTGGACATCCGCAATACCACACTCCCGAAGACGATATTGATTTAATAAATTTTGAAGGTGGTGCTTTGGTTTCAAAATATATTTATAATGCTTTGGTAAGTATTGCGAATTATAATGAGGAATTGGTTTTTATAAAGCGGGATTAGAAGTGAAAACTGCGCAAAGTCAGAGACATTTGCGCAGTTTTTTGTTGGATATTTCAGAGAATAGATTAAATGAGACAAGTAATTCAATTCGTCGCTCCCGCACGAATCCTTTCGTGTGGTTATATGCTAATTAAAGTCTAGTTTTCAGAACGTATCATAACATTGTTAAAGCTTTTCTTTATATTCTTTGCCGATTATCTTTGTGCCACACGAAAGGATTCGTGCGGGAGCGGGGTTTTCTAGAATTTACGTAGCTTTTATTAATTATTTTGATATGAATCTATTTAGTTACTTGTAAGTTTTTCCTTCGCATTGCCAAGATAATGATAAAATTGTATCTTTTTTATGAATATTAAAAATTACTTCCCCCTTTCTTTTGATTATTGTATCTCCTATTGAAATAAGATTATTATATTCACTCCATCCATCATTTTGATATTCAATTTTTTGACCTGTTACAGGATTAATTCCTTTGATGTTAAATCTGTAAAATCCTGTATTAGGAACATCTTTAACGACGATAAAAAACTCATCGTTTTTTCTTTTTTCAAATAAACTCTCACAATCTGCTTTTAAACAAGAATTGAAGACAAAAAAAAGTGGGAAATATAAGTAATGTCTCATTTTAGTTTTTTTTTGAGTTATAAAAAATTATAGTTCTTGATCCTGTAGCTCCTCCATTAAATCCAGCTTGTAAGTTTAAACTTTTTGTTTCTACACCTTTATCTGAAACTTTAAAATCACTTTCTGCTGATTTAGTATATGTGCCACCAAAAATCAACGAGCCTGTATAGCCAACTGAATAATCTCGCATTCCAGAGAAAACATCCGTGTTACCTCCGTAATTATCATACATATCGTAAGATAAGCCAAAACCAAATTTAGGCATTCCAATAGTTCCGTTATAACCGATATTGCCTCCATAACTTCCAAAGAAAACATAATTGTTATTTTGGTCAAATGCAAATCCTATCGTCGCATGAAATTCTCCAAAAATACCTGTTGATACATTAACATTGGCAGAAAGGCCAATAGCATCAGGAATATACGGTGAATAAGGATTTGGACCATCTATATACTTATAACTATCAAAATAGCCTTTATAATAATTTTGAAAAAAGGAAAGTTTTTTCTTTTTAGAAGTAAAAAAAGTTTCATTTAATTCGGTCGCTTGTATCCAAGACCCATCAGGGTTAGCTTGATAAGCTGTGTTGTCACTTTTATCATAATACGTTTCCCCAGGTGCTCCTTTCCATTTGGGCTCAATATCATTATTAGAATTACTTGCTTGGTGCCTATCTGCCCAAGTTTGATGCCTTCCATTTATATTCTGACTATCATGAGTGTAATCTTTTGCTTCCATTCCATCTGGATCAATAAAATACATAGGGTTATTAAGTGCATACGTATATGGGTTAAATTTTCTTGATGTTTCTGCTAAAGGATCAATATTCATCCAACGCCCTAGTGCCAGGTCATAATTCCTTGCCCCATAGTCATAAAAATTGAGCTCCAGTTCGTCCTGCAGTTCTTTACCATTGTATTTATATTTATTTTCTACGCCAATTTTAACACCGTTATATCCTATATGTTTTAAACCAAAAGGATAATAGTTGTTTTCTTCCTGAATAGTTAAGCTTTTATCATAACTCAGACGGATGTTACCCAGATGATCTTTATACTGGTAAATATATCTATAAGAACCACCGGAAGGCTCCACATAGCCTTCAGCTGTTGGGAAGAACTTCAAAGAGGTGTTCTCGTATTGATATACTCCCAAATAATCTGTAATTGTCGGTTGCGGAACTCCGGTTCGATTTACGATTTTCTGTATTTTCTGTCCCTGCGCATTGTAAATGTAAAGAATATTTCCAGTTGAGGCAAAGGTTACTTTAAGGGGCAGGTTTAAATGGTTGTAGGTAATAGAAGTAATCTCTTTATTGGTATCTAAGATCATATTACCATTGGCATCATATTTATATTGGTCTGCTGCGTTTGTCTGCGCAATTTGAGTAGTAAAACCAAAATAATTGTTTCCTTCTTCTTTTACTCTGTTTAACTGGTTTCCGTTGTAGGAATAAATCATGTAATCCATCCACTCTAAATTTGCCTGCGAAACTACATCTCCGGAACGGTGCAGGAAAGTAATATTACCGTTTTTGTCGTATTGTAATTTTTCAAAATAACTTGAATTCTCGGCAGAGGTCGTATTGTTTCTAAAATCAGCATTTGTCAGCCTGTTGAGTTTGTCATAGGTGTAATTATAATTTCGAATTATATTTTCTGAATTAGAGGTTTTCCAATGGGTCTGGCTTATATTTCCATTGTATAATGGACTTCCTCCAGATGTTGGGCTGTTGTAATTAATCTGGAAAGCAAACAAATCTTTCGGGTCGCCTGGCTTAGAAAGCGCACCTACGTCATTAATTGCAGTAAGCCATCCTCTGGTGTTATAGCTGTAGTTAATGTTCTGAGTATTGTTTCCGACTTTTTTAGAAATAAGCTGTCCGAGTTCATCATAATCATTATTAGCAATAACCTCCACAGGTCCATTATTTATCTGGTGGGTCTGAGTTATTAATCTATCTTGAGCCGAGTAAGTAAAACTGTCTCTGGTTGTAAGCTCGGCATCAGATGCTGTTCTTTTGTGTCTGGTGATACTGTATTCTGGTTTTCCTGTAAAATCGAGTTTAATATCGCTGTAAGTATACCCTCCTAAATGGTTCAGATTATAGACTCTGACAGGTCTTGCACTCTCGTCATAGAAAGTAACAGTGATTTCTGCTAGTGTTTCTAAGGATGAGGTAAGCACTCTTGTCCAGGAAGCAGAGGCAAGTCCTTTAATTGAAGCCAGAATATTCTGTCCTTCTACACCACTTAGGAGTGGTACCGAAATTGCCGATAGATTAGGGAAATTATAATTATCATAATAATTAACGCTCAACAATTTAAAGGCTTTTGGTTCTGTATTATTGGTGTAATAAGCAGGGATTCCGTCTAAGGTGCCTGAGGTTGTTTTACTTTCGTTAATTACAGTAAGGCTGTTCTGTGTATTCTGCAGTGAGGCTCTTCCGGCAGAAGAGGCAGGCGCAGACGTTGACCATCCGGTATAAACAGGTCGGTTAAAAGCATCGTATTTGGTTATAATCCATCCCGCAGCGCTTAAATCAGAAAAAGGAGAGTTTGCAGGTCCTGTGGCAACAGGTCTGTCGAGTTTATCATACACGATAAATTCCCATTGTTTTCCAGGGAGTTTTTTCTCTGCCATACGGTTACGGCTGTCGTATTTGTACTGATAACATAAATCATCTAAAATTCTTTGTGTACCATTATTAATAACAGCCGAAAAAGTGCTTCCCGCCTGGGCATGAAAACCCGTTAGGAGTTTAATAGAATTTGAAGCTGTTAAGTTTAACGTATTTCCGGAAGTTATCACCGCTGTTGAGGTTAAATCTGCCTGCAGGCTTGTCGTGCCGTCAATTAAATCAGCTGCTTTTGGCGGGATAACAAAGGTAAGATTTCCGTAAATATCATAAACATAATAAGTATCATGTCTGGCCTGTGCATCATATGTTCTTTTAAGCACAACCTGTCCTTCCTTGTTTTTAAATTCTACTGTTGATCCGTTGATTTCAAGCGGAGCTGCAGCTGTATTTTCATCATAAGTGACAGTTTTGTAGAGTTCATTGTTATTATAATATCCGTTATTTATTAAGGTAACAGTATAAAGTCCCAATGAAGCATCCCAGCTGGTATTGGCCGAAAACAGTTTAACCTGATCTGCGGCAGTATTAGCCTGATAATCTATTTTTATTTCATGTCCATTTCCCAGTCTCCAGTCGTTTCCGGGAGCAGCTTGTTTCAGGACACGGTTAAGAGGAGAGGCTTCAAATTCTTTTTTACTGAAAGGATAGCTTGTGGCTTCCATGGCAGGATTTCCGTTAACTGCCGGATTTGGATTTGCATAATACGACAATGCATTTGCTTCAGCACCTGGGTCAAAAGCCATATTGGTGCTGGCAGATTTAAAAGGCAGGTAATCTGCTTCCTGTCTTCCAAAGCCATCATATTTTATAGGAGTAATGATATCATTTCCTGATTTAGACTGCTGAAAGGCTGTCTGCTGGATTGGTCTTCCCAGTCCGTCAAAGTAGGTTACATTCTGTGCGGCCTGAGAAACAGCAGGCGATGGTATTTTTACAGTGCTGCGTACTTTATATTTTACAGTTTTGATATAGTTTTCAGTCTGTGTCTGGCTGTTTACAATAAAAGGAAACAAAACCAAAAGAAGTTTTAGTATATTTTTCATGATGCTTTTGGTTTATTGTTTGTAATTGTACTGGTTCTCAGAAAGGATGTTTCCTTTGTCGTCTTTTACAAATTCAAGTCTTCCAAAACTGTCATAGGTGTAGGTTATGGTTTGTCCTTTTGGATCAGTTATGGTGCTTACTCCCACCAATGGAATATAGGTGTAAGTGGTAATCATCGCATCTGGCAGGGAATTCCTTAATGCATTTAAAGCTAAAATAAAGTTTGCCTCACTGCTTGTATTGGAATGATTCTGCAGATTTGATACATATGGAGCGACTTGGTTGTAAGAAGCATTTTCGATTTTTGCAATAGGCTGTGTTTTATTGTAACCCCAGATTATTGAAACGGGTGTACCGTTTTCAATTGAATATTCCAGAACGTTTCCGTTTCCTACTGTAACGCCGTTAATTATATCAGTATCATATAAAGTAAAGTTTATTTTTCGGTTTGCATCATTAAAAGGAAAAGTTTCGATTAATCCTTTTGAAGAATGAATTTCTTTTGGCAAAAGCAGGTTACCTGTAGCACTGCTCAGTTCATATTTAGTATTAGATTCTGATGTTTGTACATCGTTGACAAAAGTTTCTGTTTTTATAGGCTTGTCAATTTTGTTTTGGTTTATTAAGCCCTGCATTTCTACGCTTTGTTCTGTTGATACTAAATCCTGAGGATAGCTCAATTTAGTTTTCAAAGTTTCAGCTTTACTGTTTTTAGTTTCAGTTTTCGTTACTTGATAATGTGCTGGATTTTCATAACTATAAGTGGTTGTTTTTTGAGTTGTTGGATTCTCATTACTATCATAATCTGTCTCAATAGTATTAGTTATTACTTTTTTACCTTGTGACGTTTTCCCTACTGCATAGTAAAACTGGCCTGAGTAGTAATCATTACCTTGAACATACGGTAAGTTAAAAGATGCAGGATAATCTCCAGGAGTTTGTTGAGAGGGAAAATTATTAAAAACAACGTTATAAGAGAGAGCTGACTCTTTTAAAATAGTATATTGATTAACGACACTTTTAATTAGTTTAAACGTATTAGGAGTTCCAGCATTTTTATAAGTATTTGTTCTAAGTAACGATCCTTGATTCCAAAGATCATTTTTATAAAAAGCAAAATTAGTTAGGTACTGTAAGGGTAAACCTATATTAAAAGATTGGTTTATATTGAAAAAAGGGCTTTTGAAAAGAGTTGGCAAGTTTAGGGCATATATTTCAAAAAGACGACTCGATGGAATATTTTCATACAAGTATTCTGTTTTGCCGTTTTGGAGACTATTTTGAATGTCAGTGTCAAATTCTGTTACTTTGCCATAAGTAATTGCTGGTGAGCCCCCCGTATTATTATCGAAAATTGCCGAAGTAGAAAGTACCGGAATAATGTCTGATTTTACATTTAGTTCAAACATTCCTCTAACATAAGTTCCATTACCTTCTTTTACTAATACATTTTCATTTTCGTATAGAAATTGTTTTGTAGTGCTGGGATTACTATTTTTTCCATCATAATTTTTGATTGATTTTATTCTTAATCCTCCAATGAATTTAGTAGTAGGAGTAGTGGTAGATCCTGCACTTTCCGACCAGCTTACACTTATTGAAGTAATAGGACATCCATTAGCTCCAATATTACCAGATCTGTATTCATTTGCTGTTATAGTATGTGTGCCAGAAACTTCTTTTTTCATATAAAGGCTTCCTCCTGCTGTAAAAGGTAAAGGTCGATAGTAGGCTTGACCATCAAATGTCACATTTGCAGTTCCTCCAGATTCTTGGGTTGCCGGCATAAAATTAATAGATATTTCACCTGAACCTGAAATATAATTATTTGTAGTAAATGTTTTAGATTCAAAGCTGGGCAGATTTGGATTGGTACATCCTTTTCCAAATGCAGCCACAGAAGCACTTCTATAAGTAATTACTGGGGTAGTAACATTTTCAATGTATCTGTTTGCTTCGTATTCAAAAGAAGAGTATCCTCCCTCCGGGTAAGTTATTTTTTGAAGAATTCCGGATTTCATTCTAGCCTCGTTAGCAGATCTATTTCCGTTACCAATTGTTATTGTACCATCTTGATTAGCATAGTCGGATGTTCGTCTTAATAGAGTAGCGGGGGTTAAATTACCAGAATTATTGTTGATATAACCCCAGTAATCTTTTTGTGTTGTACCTCTTATTGGTAAAGTTGTACTTTCATATTCAAAAGTATGCTTAGTGTTTAAAATATTGTTTTTTAATTGCAATAGCCTTAAAGATTTAGATCTACTATTTTCATCTCGCTGTGATGGCATATAATAGGGATTAGCTGTTGTGATATAACCACCGCTTCTATTATAATAGTCATAAACAAAACTATATTCTTGTAAGAGTGTTTCACTTGATTGATTTGTTCGAAAAACACTAATTTTATCTAATTTGTAATCGTCTCCTAAATCGATTCTGTCTTTTGCAGATGTAAACTTTATTATTCCATTATTAAATTTTATAGACTCTAAAAAAAGTTTATTTGAAATTGTACTAAGGGAAAGCATAGATTTAAGATAGGCAGATGAAGAAGAAGCGTTAAAAGAGCCAATTAGTGATTCACCTGTAACAATAGGGTAATCAATAACGCTTGGGATATTTTTATAATAAAAATAAATGTTATCATTTGGGCTTTTACTATTTGGTGGAATTATCTCTTTTAAAAACCAAGATGTAACATACGTACGTAGATTTGAAGAACTGTTATTTTGGCTGACTGATTCAGTCGCATCTTGTGAATCTAAACCTACGCCAAAGTGATAAATAGTTCCATCGTCTTTAGTAATTTCAATTGTCTGCTGATTATTTATAAATTTGACTACTGTATTTTGTAAATCTTTAAAAACAGCCTTATTATTTACAAAATAATATGTACCAGATAAACCAGGTGCATTTACTATAAATTCGTCATATGCAGTATCATTGTCACCATATACTCTCGGATCTGCTTTGAATTGATTGTATAAAACAGCATAGCTTTGAGCATTAAATGACAAATTTGATAAATCTGGTATTGGAGTACCGTTGTCTGGTATTCCTTTAACATTTCTTACAATGGCACCTCCTGCATTTAAGTTCCAGCCCAAGCCTACCCAAGATGCAAGTTCGTCTAACTGTATACCGGCACTATTATAGCTTAGATTAATTGGTACAGTTAATTCTTTTGTTTTGATAGTATAAATAGGAATACTGATGTTTATTTTTCCAGTTGAATAATCTACTGGAAATAAACCTGGTTTAGCAAATGAAGCCGCATTTGGACTTACTGGAAAGTAATTAGGGACATCTTTGGTAACTTGCGCTAGTAATGAACTTGGAATTAATAAAATAATGAATATTACTTTTAGAATAGTAGTTTTGGTCATATAGGCTAATTAATTTATAAAGTAAATTTTGTTTGTAAGAATACTACAATGATAATTATAATTTTGTAGTATAACAGTCAAAATATGTGAATTAATATTAACAAAACTATTCTTTATTGTTAATATGTGTAAAATGTAATTAGCTAGTTAATCGCACTGCTTAAAGGAAATAAGGTAAATGAATTACTGCTCGTAACAAAGATTAAACTTAGTTCGGCAGATTAATAATTCAACCTTGCAGGATATAAAAAAGAAAACCTCGTAGTAGTTACGAGGTTTTGTAATTAAAATTATTAGTCAGTTATTTACTGATTTTGCTCAAAGAAAGATTTCCTAAAACGATTTCAGCTTTAGGACCTTGATTGGTATTTTGTAAACTTTGGACTTTCCATCCTATTGTCCTTTTTTTAGGCAATGTGTCAAGATTTATAATAATATTATTTTGATAACCTTTATAAAAAGCATCCTTATCTGTGTAATCAGAACCTATAAACCATGTTGAGTAATATCCTTTTAAACTTTCCTTATCACTAACTATAATTAATTGATATTTATCGTTAACTATTTCTGCTTTTTCGTTTTCTGCTCCTGAATATCTCCATTGATATTCTAACCATGCAGATTTAACGTTTATTGATAAAGTATCATTAATCTTGTACTGTTTTTTACTAGTTGCATATTCCTTAATAAAAACAGCTCTTGCTTTTGATTCTTCTATATTTGTGCTTGCTCCAATACCGCCATTTTCAACAAAGAAATTACAAGAAAAACAAGATATTGAAATCAGTATGCAGAATAAAACACGCAAGGACTCCTTTTTTTTAAGCGAGTAATCTAGAAAAGTTTTAAGCTTCATGACGTTTTTTTTAAATTAATAGATTTATTCAAGCGGCCCTGCAATAACTTTATATTGTGGTTTAGTTGGAAGATTTGGTAAATGTATTACTCTTCCTTAATAGTCTTAGCGATCAAAGCTAGAAACTTTTAATAGTGATTGTAGATTTAACCTAATTGATAGATTGGCTTAAGTTTATGAGGAAAACAAAAAACCTGTGCAAATTTATTATGCACAGGTTTTATTTTTAGGTTAGTGATTAAATCTTATTGTTTTGGATTTAAAAAACCAATTGGTATTAATAGAATTACAAAAACAACACTTAGAATAATGATTTTAAAAGGATTATTACCCATATAATTTTTATCAACAAAAAAATCGTTTTTTGAATCATACAGAAAAAGTGCTTTTTGTCCAATAATATAATTTTCGCAATCCTCTGTACTAGTATTAATAATGTATGTTTTTGTTTGAAAATTAATTTTCACATAAGTTTTAATTGATGGAGCAGTACTACATCTTTTGTCTACTATTAAACATTTTTTTACTTCTTTTGTTTCTTTAGATTTAGCATAATCAATGCTATAATAAACGAGCAATAAAAATGTTATTGCTATAAAAAAGATTCTATTTTTGCTATAATTTTTCATGTTTATTCGACTACTCCACCTTCTTCAAGAGTCCCAACTGAAACTGTTGATTTACTTGAACTTGACGAGTCATTTTTAAATAATGTATCTGTTAAAGCATTAAATCCTCCTTCTTTAAAAGCATTCAGTACTGTATTTACTCCGTGATATCCCGCTTCATAATTTTCGAACTTAATTTGAGCTTTATCTAATTTATCTTGTAATTTCCATTTTTTTCTTAAGTTATTTGCCTGACTTATTTTTTCTTTAAGCTTGGCAACTTTAGCAGCACTTTTATTCATTTTACTAAATAATTTGCTTTCTAATTTATCGATATATTTTTGAGGAATAATATTTCCTGCGACTGCCTCAAGTAACCCTCCGGTTAAAGATTTCCAGAAATTGAATTCTCCCTTTCCTGCATCTTTCATAACATTTTCGACAGTTCCTACAAGAAGGTCTACTCCAAAATTAATCATTTTTTTAAACATCTCCTTTCCAACTGGACTTGTAAGTACTGTTTTAAAAGAAGAAATCCCTCCTGATAATGCTCCAGATGCACCTGAGACAGTTAAAGACCATATACTAATGTCAGTGGTCATAGAGGTTTCTAAATCATGCTTGTCAAAAAAATAACTAAAACCTGCTTGGGCAATATAGTCAGATACAACTCCTATAACAAAGCCTACAGGGCCAGGCATTTTTCCATCATCATCAATAAAATTTAATGGATCATTATAAACATAAGCAAAGGGAGAATGGTCAGGATTTAATTCTGATAATGGATCAATGTTCATCCATCTGCCAAGAGAAGGATCATAATTTCTGGCATCGTAATCGTATAGATCTAATTCTTCTTGTAGTTCCATGCCATTATACTTATACTTTTGTCCAGCGCTATTTCCTTTACCAGCATAATCGGTTACAAAATTGTATCCCTTTTGCTTTAAGCCAAAAGGATAATAATTATTTTCTTCTATGATTTCTAGATCATCTGTTACGGTATTTTTAGTATAACTTAATCGTACACTGCCTAGATGATCTCTATATTGATATATATAGTCGAAATTTCCATTATTTTTAGCAACATATCCTTCGGGTTGTGGAAAGAATTTAAGGACATCATTTTCATAAATAAAACCAGAAGCATATTTTGTGGTGTTATTACCAATTTTTTTACTTTGTTTTGCTCCTAACGCATCGTATTTATAATCAATAACAGTTCCATTTGTAAGGGTAATCTGTGTAGGTAGATTTATGTGATTATAAGCAATTGATAATATACCTTTGTTAGTGTCACTTATCATATTTCCATTATTGTCATAACTGTAGTCATCGGTATTGTCTATAGCTGTATTTATAGCATCATCTTTAAATCCGAACCCATCAATTGGTGCTGAATCAGTTACCTTTAATAGTCTATTTCCTCCATCATAGTAATAATTAAGATCATCCATTGTACCAAAATCATTTGGATTAGTAATTAGGGGAACGGGGCTTCCTGTAACGATTGCCCCTAAACGTTTTAAATATGTAATATTTCCATTTTTATCATACTTAATAGTTTCGTTGAACTTATTTAAGTTATCAGTTGCATTAATTAATCTGTTTAAACTATCATAAGTATAATGATAACTTTTTAAGCTGGGATCATCGTTGGCTGTTTTCCAAAGAGTCTCACTTATGCTTCCATTAAATAATTTATCTGTTTGACTGTCATTATAATTGATTTGGAAACCAAATAGATCGTTTGCTGCTAAAGTTATTGTGCTATTATTTGTGTCTGAATCATTAATACTTTTTAGCCATCCTCTAATATTGTAACTAAGATTAACATTTTGTAAACGTGATTGATTTACTTTACCTCCAACATCTTTTGTAATTAAGTGTCCAAGATTATCATAAGTATTTGCCACTACAATTTCTTCTGTTTGATTATTAATCTTTTGCTTATGGATTGTCATTCTTCCCATATGATCATAAGTAAATACATCCACAATTGTAATTAATGCTTCGTTTAGTTTTTGATGTGTATTTATCGATTCAAGTATTTTACCTCCAAAATCAAATTGCCTTTTTGCAGTACTTACTATACTAAGATAATTGTTTTTGTTATAGTTATAAATGGGTCTTTCTTTTGAGTCATAGTAAACAACATTTGTAATCCAATCAGAAGTCTCTAGAACACGAATTTTAGAACAAGTGCTTAATCCTTTTGGATTTACAATTGGTGTTATGCCGTAGGATATACTAGAATCACCACCATTTAATTCAGTTGTTAAATTAAGATAATTATCATAATAATTTACGGTAAATAGTTCAACTCCTGTATTTGGTAAAGATCCAACAGGAAAAGAAATATTAGTATAATTAGCAGTTCCTGTTCCAATAATAGTAGAACTAGTAGTTCTGGTTTCGTATAAATTGCTATTTGCATTAGCCGCAGATTGAACAGCTGCTCTTGTAAGATTTACGGCATCTGTATATTCTCCGGTATAAACAATTCTATTAAATGCGTCATACTTAGTAAATAGCCATTTGTTTTTTGTTCTTTGATTAGCGTCTTGAGTTAAAATTTCTCTGTCAAGCTTATCATAAACAATATATTCCCAATCTTTTCCAGGTAGTTTTTTCTCCACCAATCTATTTTTTGTATCGTACTTATATTGGTAACATAAATCATTTAATATAGCTGTAGTAAAAGCTCCATCTGCTTTAGGGGGTAACACAAAAGTCAGATTGCCATAGTCATCATAAATGTAATATGTTTCATGAGATGTATTAACTTCTACGTTATTAACAACTGAGACGCCATATGTTTTTTTAAGTATTAAATGACCATCTTTATCTGTAAATTCTTCAGTAGTGTTATTAGTTCCACTTGTCCAATTTTCATCTTTAATAATAGTTTTAAATAGCTGACCAGTTTGATAATAAGTGGTTGAGGAAGGGATTGCATTGTAGGCGTTGTCTGATAAATTTAATGCTACAGTATACAGTTTTACTTCATTTGCTAAATTGGTTTGGTAATCTGTTTTTATTTCATGACCACTGCCTAAAGCCCAATCTGTTCCTGGCGCTGCCTGCTGTAGAACACGATCATCTGGAGAATCTTCAAATTTTTTCTGAGAAAATGGATTTGGAGTAGTACTACTAATTTCGTTTGGGAAATTTGAAATATAATAATTACTTGTACCCAAAGAAGCATTATTTCGATATGACGCTGTGGGATCAATAATTTCTGCATATGGAAGATAATCTTTATCTTTGCGCCCTATATTATCATATCCAATATAAGTAACAATATCTTTATATGATGGAGATCCTTTTATAGCGATTTTCTGCATTGGGCGACCCAAACCATCATAATAAACAATACTTTCTATAACATCTTTATTTGAAGTAATCTCAGAGCTGCTTTTTAATGCTTTTTGATAATTTCGATTAAAAATATAGTTTTCATTGCTAAACGTTAAAGCAGTGTAAGCATCTGAGGAAATTTTTGCGGTAAAAGTACTTCCAAATTGAATAATAGAAGTAGGTTTAATTATTATACTTTGAGTGGCAACAAGAGTTTGTGGACCACTTTCAGGAGTAACTGTATAATCTGTTTTTGTTATTGTTTCGGAAGTTTGAGCCTGAAACTGACCACTTGTAAAAAGAAATAGTATTGTTAAGTATTTTAATGTATTTATCATTGTACTACTAGTTTTTATATTTATATGTGTTTTCGGAAATAATATTTCCATCGGCGTCTTTTACAAGTTTTAGACGATTTAACTCATCATAATGATAGTAGGTAATATTACCCTTAGGATCAGTAACGGTACTTATCCCAATAAGTGGTTTATAGGTATAAGTAATTACCATAGCATTTGGTAAATTCGTTCTTAATTTATTAAGTTCCGTTATTAATAATTGCTCGTCCATACCATTAGAAAGAGTTTGCAAATTTGATATGTAAGGGTCTACTTGGCTTGAAGTTGCATTGTCAATTTGCGCAATAGGTTTGGTCTGGTTATAGCCCCATATGTAAACAGTAGATACCCCGTCTTTTTTACTGGCCTCTTTCACGTTTCCATTTGCATAATAACTTTGAAAATTAACATCTTCAAAATAATTGACTGATTTTGTAAAGTTTAAAATAGGTTTACTATCCTTAAGGTAAGAATCTATAAAAGCAGTGTTAGATCTTTCTAATTTATATATTTTAGATTTAACTATATTGGTGTTGTCATACTTATATTCTGTTAATGAAGAGGATAGGACTTTTTCTGTGCCATTATTTATTGTTTTTTTAACCTCTATTGGAAATTGTAAATTGATATCATTCATTCCTTTAATGACTTGGCCGAAAACGTCCAAAATATAGTTGTTTTCAGGCTGACAAGGACACCAAACGTTATAACAGTTTTGATCTGTTCCACATTTATATTTATTATCAATTTCGCATTGTTTTCTAAAAGCAACACAGTCGACAGTATATTTAATGTTAGTATTATAGTCAGCAGGGTATTTATAATATGTTGATAATTCTTGGCCTTTACTATTTATAGTTTTTATCTTTTTTATAAGATTAATAGTTGGATGATATTCGTTTTCCTCTGTTTCTACTACAGGATTTAATTCATTATTGTCATATGTTGTAGTTACTTTTTTTGTCAAATTATTTTGATAACTAAATATTCTATAACCATGGCTAAAATCCATTGCCCAATTAGACCCCATACTATTCAGATTATAGCGATTAGGATCATCATTATAAAAAAAGGAGATCGTGCTAACTTTTTTCTTGTTAGCATTGTAGACACTTAATTCTTTTAATTTACCTCTCTCTATAGAAGTATCATCAAAACGCACAGCATTCATTACATGAGATTTATTATCTGGATTTGCTAGGAAAGTATTAAGTTCTGCAGATTGAAGATTGGTTATATCTGGATTTGTTAAATTTGTGCTGAATTTTGAAATTTTTGTGCCTCCATTTTTATAAACTTCTGCTACCTCAGAGTATGTGATGTAATTATCATTATAGTTCATGTAACCTATATTGTCGCCTGCAAGTGAATGTATTCTCCATTGAGAAGCCGGGTAACTATAATAAACTAATGCACCAATCCAACCTGATGATGCTGACCTTACATAAGTCATTCTAGTGACATATTTTGGCCAATAATTTATGATACCACTTGATATTCCTGGTGTTGGGCTGTTATAATTTTGGATATATTTAAACTCGCGAACATTTTGGTTTCCTTTATTATCGTTGTCGGTAATTTTTGAGATTCTAATTCCTCCAGCCAAAGGAATATTTGCGTAGTCATAAAGTTTCGGATAAAAATTATTATCAGATTTACGTTCTAGTTTTTTTGAATATGTATGTAATTCGTATTCAAACTCAGATGTACCTTTTGTTGGATAGGTTACAGAAGTTAATACTGCAGTATTTGAATAAGAATTAGGTTCTTTTATGTTTGAAGTGTATTGAATATCGCCGCTTTGGCTGAAGTTAAAAGTAGGAAGCTGTAATTCACCAGTATCATTTCCGCCATTCCAAAAACCCCAATAATCTTTACTGTTTGTAAGCGGGTTAGGCAGGATTTGATTTTGTTTATAAGTAAACTTATAAGGACTTCCAAATTTTTCTTCAACATCAGTTAAAAATACTCTGTTATAATAATTTTGATATTTAAAATTAAACTCTTTTACAGTTTGAGTATCATATTTAATTTGAATACCATCGAGTTTTAAATTTTTCTGATTGAATCTTTGATTTAATCCAATGCTTCCTAAATCACTGGTATTATAAAAAGTATAATCATTTTCGATATAACTAAAATTAATCGTTGTTTTGTCAACAGTAATTTTTTCCAGATAAGAAGTTTTAGTTGCAGTATGATATCTTCCAGATCTAGGTCCAAGAGTATTTCCAGTGGTTTCATTATAGGATAGATTGAACCAGTTTCCTGCATTAAACAAATAATGCTGAGTGTCGCTGGTAGTTCCCGATGGATTGTTGAAATTCTTGTATTCGTATATAAGTTCTCTTCCATTAGGCGCTTTAACTTTTCGTAAATTCCAAGAGGTAATTTTTGGTGCCAGCCCATAGTCGTGATCCAAATCTAAACCCATCGAATATTCTAAATATTTTTTACTTCCTCCAAATGTGTAAACGTAACCTTTAGAATCAGTTATTGTGATTTCAGAATCGACTAATTCAGATTCATGTGTAGCAGCATTACATCTTTGGGCAGCGAATTTTGTTAAGTCAACCTTAAAATTTCCATCCGCTATGACATGTACTTCACCATTGAGGTCAAAGAAAAATTTTCCAGAGTATCCCATAAAATTGAAATTGAACATATCTGGACTTGTTTCATAATTTTTTGAATTATACCTTATTTTAATATCCGGTATAAATACATAATCAGAAGCATTTAAACTTCGATTAAGAAAGGCCTTTTGTTTTGCTAATGCATAATAACCTGAAGTAATAACTTCTATACAACCGCTGCAAGTTACTGATTGATCAACCACATCATCTGGTAAACCCTCTATAGAACGTGTTATGCTTCCTCCGGCATTTATATACCAGTCTAGGCCAACTGCACTAGAACGTTTATTAGGTTTGAAACCTGCAGTATTATAATTAATATCAACTCCAAAAGAGAAATCATTATCAGAATACTTATAAATTGGAACCGAAAGATTCAATGAGCCTGTATACTGAGAAACAGGAATATTTCCATATCTTATAAAATCATAAGTTTGAGGAGAAGGAATATCTATCCTATTTTGACTATAAGCGAAAGAACAAATAAATATTAAACTGGTTATTAAAATTTTTTTCATTGGCTGATTAGGAATTGGTTTAGATTTTGTTTCCCAAAACTAATGAATAATTCTGTCAAAAAAACTGTTGTAGTTTTAATTTTATAGAAAAAATGTTAATAATTTAAAATTAATAACAGGAAATTACAGTGAAATAAGGATAATTGGTAAGTTTTTGTGATTTTTCAATGTGAATAACTCTTTTTAAGTTTTTATTGTTTGCTACCCAATAGCACTGCTCAACTGGAACATTGGCAAATACATTGCTACTAATAAAACAGCAACTAAAACACCAACAAAAAGAATAATAAATGGCTCCAATACCGTTGTCATTACTTTAGATTGCTGTACAACTTCCTGATTGTATTGTTCGCTTAACTGCTTAAAAACATACTCGGTTTGGTTGGTTTCTTCGGCAACTTTTACAAGGGAAATAATTCGGTTATCGAAGAGAGGAGTGTTTTTTAAACTTGCGCTTAAACTGTTTCCTTTTAAAATGCTATTTTCGACCTGTTCGAGTGCTTCCTGAAGCGGTACAAAATGAATCATCTTTTTCACCATTTGAATACTGTTTAACAACGGAACTTTGGCAGTCGTAAGCAAGGTTACAGCCTGAGTAAATTGTGCCAGATAAACTTTTGTCATAAATGCGCCTAATACAGGAACTTTTACTAAAAAATAATGCAGTGCTTTTTTGTATTTATGGTTGTTCTTAAAAAACTGAGTTGAAAAAATGAAGACGATTATTCCCAATAAAAAATAAAGCCCGTAAGTTTTAGTCCACACCGAGAGTTTTACAATTAACTGGGTCAAAAATGGAAGCTCCATATTGTTTTGTTTGAAGATATCCTGAAACATAGGTACTACATAACTCAACATAAAAATTACCACTAAAACGGCTGTACTTAATACAATAGAAGGGTAGGTTAGTGCTGCAATTATAATTCTTTTTTGTTCGTTTTTACGTTCAAAAAAATGACCAAGTTCCTGGCATACTTGTGCTGTTGTACCAGTTTCTTCACCAATTTGAATAGAATAATACTCATACTCAGTAAACGATTTTGACTTACGTAAGGCTTCAGAAAAAGGCATTCCGTTTACAACATTATTTAATATGGTTTGAATTAAATCTTTATCGGCACTTTTCTTTAATGATTCAATAATCAATGATAATCCTTCCTTAAAACTAACTCCTGCTTTTAATAAAACTGCAAGTTCCAGATAAAAAGCCTGCTTCTTTTTATTATTAAAGCTGTCGCCAAAAAACGTGATTTCTTTCTTTAATAGACTTTCAATACTACTTGGGTTTGCAGATTGAATAGTTTTTTTATTTGGGGTGTTTTCTATTTTAAAGGCCATTTTCCTGATTCATAAAAAAGGTTAAATCATTTTTTTTTGAAACAAAAATTTGATAATCCGGTAATTCTGTTTCTGCAAATATTGACATAGCATCTATTTGTCCGCTGCTAATTTCTTTTCCTCTAAAAAAAGCTTTTTTAGGAATAACTTTTAATTTAATAGTATCCCGATTTCGCATGCTGAACTTCTCCTGAAAAGAATAAGTTACAGTATCGATTTCTGAAGTCATTATTAATAACTGTTTAGAACTATCGTACATGATATTATGAGGTTCATTAAAGTCCTGCCAAAGCTTTTGTTCGAAAAGGGATAATGTGGTAGTTTTTTCAAAATTAGTTTGAATGGTATGAATTTGTTTTTGAACAATTCGTAAAACACTAAATGCCATACCAACAACAATAGCCGTTATAATCATAACCACTATTAATTCTGAAAGTGTAAATGATTTTAATTTTCTTGCAGCCATATCACTTGTTGTTTTGTAATTTCTTTTTTAGAAATGTTATTTACTGCCGAAATTGAAATTATTTTTTTTGTAGAAATGGTTTCCAATTCAATATTAATATCCCAATTTTTAAAATTTTCCTGATAAGGTAATTTTATGGTATTGTTTTGAATTTCATATTCCAGTTCGTTGATTCTGGTTTCTACATTGTGCGTGTTTTTCGAAAAAGTATTAAAAACTAAATTATTTAATATTAAGCTGGCAATGATGAAAATAATGACCACCAAAACTGTAGCCACAATGGCTTCAACTAATGTCGCCGATTTTACTTTTTTTAGTATAACCATTTCAAAACAGTTTTAGGTTCTTGTTCTAAAATTATGCCTCCATAAATTGCAGGTATATTTTCATTTTCGATAGTAGCATTATAGACATGATTCATGAAAATCGAACCCGCCTGATTTGCAACAAATTGTTTCGTATAAACGGATCCGGAAACGGTGCCTTTTATTTCAAAATTTCCATTGCAATATACCTGGCCTTTTATTTTTGAGTCTTTTTCTAATACGATTTGGGTTTTAAAATCGGGTTTTTCTTTTGTCTGGAAATAGGTCACACACCCTTTTAAGGTACATCCTTCACCTATAAAAATTTGATTTTCTAATAAGCTGTTATAATTAGAGTTATTATCGGGATCGTTTTTATTGTCCTGAAATAAAAGCAAAGCCGATGGATAACTTAAATTGCATTTTTTTCCTAGGGTGATTTTTTTTGAAGCAATTGCCTGGAAATTCCCCATAGTTTCGTCTTCAATTTCAATACTGGGGGCAATTAAAATTATATCATTCAATAAAGCTGTTTTCTTTACCTTAATGGCTGTTTCTGATTTAATTATAATATTTCCTGAAATTATTTTATTTTCTAATGTTATGGCATTTTCGGAGTAAAAACCTTTTGTATTTTCTTTAAAAGAATTTAAAATCTTAATCCCAGAATTTAAGTTGATGTAGTCTTCCTGACGGTTAATTTTATATTCTTTTATATAAAAATTTATCGCATCGAGAAAAGTTTTTTCCATTTTTGGAAGGTTATCAGTACTCTTTTCAATACGGCCATAAATTAATTGCGAACCATAATAACTGTTTCCCGCAATATAACCTGAATTGACACCTTGTTTGGGTAAATAAGCAATACCGGTAATTTTAGTATTGCCCACAACAGTAAGGGCATTATGAGTTTCCTGCAGAAATAGAGTAGGGGTTTTATCTGCAAGGAGAAGAGATCCAATTATAGCAGTTTTGGTAAATTTCTTTTTACGAAATTGTGTCACTGTAATTCCTTTTTGAAATACTCCCCATTGCGATAAATGAGTTTTTATAATTTGATTTTCTTTTTTAACAAAATCAATTTGCGCAGTATCAGTATTTAATTCCTTTTGTTCTAAAAGTGACTGAATGCCAATATCGGCGATTTGAATGTTTTCAATGGCACCTTTCGATTGCTCTTTCATGTAAATAAAAGTATACGCATACAAAACCAAGCCAGCTAAAAGCAAAGCAATTAATACAGCAATAAAAACTGTAAATTGTAAAGCGCCAGATTTTATTTTAAGTTTTAATCTCAATCCTGAAGCATTATAAGATTAAGATTTCCTTTGTATTTTACGTAAATAGATTCCTTATCGCCGCTTTTAAGAAAAATTTCATTTTCAGTTTCCCCAATTTTCATGTAATAATTTTTGCCATCTATAATAAGCATGAAAAGCGTGTTTTTACCTTTTGAATCTGCGATTAAACCTTTATACACAATATTTGGCCAAACTAATTCTGGTTTTTTGACAACTTTTTTAATACTCTTATTACTTGTTTTTGCGTGAGAAACAGTTTCAGGATTGTACATTTTACCTAAAAAAGGATCTCGATAATTTACATTAATTGCAAATGATTCTCTTTTATTAACCTTTAGAGGTTTAAAAGTAAACTCAGGATTATCGGCAGGAGTTATTTCATCAGATTTTGTAAATGAAAACACCTGAAACAAAACAGCGCCCCAGACAAATAAAACCAGAGGCAAAAGGATATATATGTTTTTTTTGTTTTTCATTAATTTATTTTTGATTCATTTTTTTCTCGATTTTTGCTACTCGCAAAGCTAAAGCTTTTAATGTTTCAATTTCTTTTGACTGCTCTTCAATTTTTTTATTTTGTTGAATAGAGTATAAAGTCAGCTCTTCAATTTTTTGAAGCAGTTTAGCATTCATTTCACCCAAATTAATTCCATTTTTTAAAACCTCATCTTCACTTGGAATATTTTGTAAATGACCATTTGCAGCAATATGTTTTTCTACTTCTTCAAGTGTTGGCAATTTATATTCTTTTTTAAAAACAAAATCAGACCAATTAGTCATGTCTACTTTTACTTCTTGAGAATGTATGGTTCCTTTGACATCGAGTTTGTTTAATGGATTTGTAACGCCAATTCCAACATTGCCACCAAATGGATTTAGATTTAAAGAATTGGCGGATAAAGTAGTGCTATTAAAAGATTGTATAAATGGCATATCAGAATTCAAATATCCAAAGCCCAAGCTAATTGCGGGATTAGCTGTATTAATACATTGTGTTAGGGTACTATTTATATTGGTCAATGATGTTGTTATTCCGCCACCAGTAACTTCAAATTTGGAATTTGAAACGATTGAATTTCCTATTACTAAGTTTCCATTAATACTTTGATTTCCATTAAACGTATTACTTCCTCTAGTTGCCAGTTCTATCCACTCAGGATTTTTTGGATCAAGACTTCCTGCAATTTTTCTAAAAAATAAACGATCATTCATCGCATAGGATGAAGAAAGCTGCAGTTGATGATTATTTGCATCATTAGAGTGTCTAATTACAAATAAATGCTGCCATGAGTAGACTTGAGTGTCAGGATTCAGACCGTTTGGTAATGATCCTTGATAAGCTCCTGATTTTAAAGGTGCCGAAAAATCGGTTATTTCCAAAGCACGGCCATCTCCAATTTGTTGAGCAGAAGAAATGAATCCGAATAGGAGTAGAGTTATTGTGACAGCTCTTATTTTCATATTATTTCGTTTTAGAAGATATCAGGTTTTTAAGATTTTTTATTTCTTCGTTCTGTTTCTCATTTTGCTTTTCATTCTCTTTTTTTATCTCAATAATATAAAGCGTCAATTCTTCAATTTTTTGCAAGAGTTTGATATTCATTTCAGAAAGATTAATTCCGTCTTTTTGCATTTCTTTAGCCGAAGCAATTTCTGGTAAGTGTTTATTTTCTTTAATGAATTTATCTACAGATTCCAGAGAAGGTAAATTATAATCATTTTCAAAAACAAAATCGGCTCCGGCATCTACAGTAACTTTTACTTCGCGTGAAGCAATGTTTCCTGCAACGGTTAGCATTGAAGACGGATTTATGGTGCCAATGCCTACATTGCCATTTGCTTTTATTGCCATTTTTACGCTGGAATCTGTGGCAAAATTAATTCCGCCATGTTGACCTCCGGTATGATTATTTACAATGTTAAGATCAAAATAGCCTCCTAAACGGTGACCGCTATTGCTATATCCAGAGTTGACTTCAAAATCGCAGGTGTTATGATACCCAAACCGTACAATACTGCTGCCTCCGGTTCCCGTAGCAAATCTTTTTAATGAAGCGACAACTTCATTATTATTTGTATTAAACGTATTTGAGACTTCAAATTTGACTAAAGGATTATCGACGCCAATTCCAACATTCCCATTTGTAATTTTCATTACGCTATTACCTGTTAAGTCTCCAAAACGTATTCCGCCATACCAATGTAAATCTAAACCAGATGAACCGGGAACCTCATAAGTACTAATTCTATAATTCGGAGCATCGCCATGCCCAATTATTGGTAAGTTTTGACCATAAAATGAAAGAGATGCTATTGAGAAAAGAAACAAAATAACATGTTTTTTAAAATTCAGGACTTTCATATTAGACATTATTTATTTTGATTTTTTTCAAGATTTTCAATTCTTTTATTTTGTTCTATCATATAAAGCGTCATCTCTTCAATTTTTTTTAATAAAGCGATGTTCATTTCGGCAAGCATTAAACCGTTTTTTTCTATTTCTTTAGCAGATGGAATTTCAGGTAAATGTTTGTTGGTTTTTATGTATTCTTCAATTTCTAATAAAGATTTAAGTTTATAGTCATTTTCAAAAACGTAATCAGGCACGTTACCGGCATCAACTGTCACTTTTACTTCGCGTGAAGCAATATTTCCTGCAACGGTCAGCATTGAAGTTGGATTTGTTGTGCCAATCCCTACATTGCCATTTTTTATATAATGATTTCCAGATCCTGTAATTCTTAAATTGTAGTTTAAATCGTTATTTTCAGCAAAATCAGGAATATTGGTTCCTATAGGATTTGGATCAATTTTGATTTGATTGAAATCTGTAAGGATATCTACTTTTTCTTGTAAATAAGTAATTTTAATTTTATACATCGCATAATATCTTACATCAAAATAAATGGGTAGTTTTCTATTTATTTGATCCCCAATACCAGTTGATAAATCTACAGGAGTTCCTAATACAATCTTGCCAGAATGAATAAATCCATGTGATTCTACTAGTTTAAGTACTGCCGAACTGCCGGTTGATCCTTGGCCATAACCATTCTCTATAATATATTTTTCATAGCCTGTTGAATAGTATTTGTTAAAAAGTTCAATAATAATTAAACCTCCGTGCTGCCAATGGTAGGAGTTATATCCTATTGAAGCTATTTCGTATCTTTTTGCCTGTTCATTTTCTGCATATAATGGACCAATAACGGTCGATTTTAACCCATTTTGATCTGAATTAATTTGAGAAAATGTATTAAAAGCAGTAAGAAAGAAAATCACTGTAACTAGATTTTTAATCATGATTTAGTGGTTTATTTAAGTCTTTTTTTTAATAACTCAATTTCTTTATTCTGTAACTCAATTTGGTTATTTTGAGTTTTTAATTGCTTATTCTGTTCAATCATATAAAGTGTCATTTCTTCAATTTTCTGTAAGAGTTTAATATTCATTTCAGAAAGATTAATCCCGTCTTTTTGCATTTCTTTTGCTGATGCAATTTCTGGTAAATGCTTATTTTCTTTAATGAATTTGTCTAAAGACTCCAGAGAAGGTAAATTATAATTGTTTTCAAAAACAAAATCGGCACCGGCATCAACTGTCACTTTTACTTCGCGTGAAGCAATATTTCCTGCTACAGTAAGTTTTGATGTAGGATTTGAAGTTCCTATACCTACGTTACCATTTGATGAAACTCTCATTCTTTCTTGTAAGTTGTTGATTGCAGGATTATCAGTATCTCCTTCCCAGCCGGAATAAAAGACTAAAGCTTTTCTTCCATAATTTAGATCTCCAACTCCACGTAAAGCAACTCCATTGTTAGGTAAATATCCGCCGGTTAAAAGTAAATATGGAGTATTGGTGTTGTTATTACCTTGTGCGGAATGAATTCGAAGTCCCGCATCATTATTAGAAGCGTCTATTTGGAATTTTTTCTCTGGATTATTGGTGCCAATACCACTATTGCCTGTTCCTAAAATTCTTAAATTACCTGATGAAGCCACATCACTTTTTGAATCTAATAAATTTCTCCATTCTCCCCAGGTATCTTGACTGTAAAATGCACTTCTGTACATAATTTGGCCGCCCTGCCAATTGTTGTTAAAATAAAGCTGAGAAACAAGATGGCCATGTTGTCCATATATTTCTAATAAGCTTCCATATTGAGAAGGTGCATTTAAACCATTATAATTATCCCAAAGTTTTAATGACATGTCTGCAACACCAACTCGGGGAGGGCTATTGAAATCTTTCTGTTCTCTGGACCATTTTAAACTATTAGTACCTAATTCGAATGTTTGACTATATGCAAGAGTCTGAAATGCAATGAAAGCTAAGAGAAATACTTTTTTCATGTATGTTATTTTATTTTTTGTTCTAATTGAGACAATCTCTCAAGAATAGATTTTATGGCTTCGTTTTCCTTTTTTAGTAGCTCAATTTGATTATTGGATTTTTCAATTTCTTCTGATTGCTTTTTGTTTTTCTTTTCTTGCTCAATTATATAAAGCGTCATCTCTTCAATTTTCTGCAAGAGTTTGATATTCATTTCAGATAAATTAATCCCGTCTTTTTGCATTTCTTTTGCCGAAGCAATTTCTGGTAAGTGCTTATTTTCTTTAATGAATTTGTCTACAGACTCCAGGGAAGGTAAATTATAATTGTTTTCAAAAACAAAATCGGCCCCGGCATCTACGGTAACTTTTACTTCACGTGAAGCAATGTTTCCTGCTACAGTTAGCATTGAAGATGGATTTGTTGTACCGATACCAACATTTCCGTTTGTGAGAATTGACATTCTTACTCTGTAACTGCTTATTAAATGTAATGGATGCTCACTTTCTGTACCTACAAAACCGCCGCCGCCATACCATTCTTGATTATGAGAAAAAATACCAACTCTATATGTTGAATTTACTGAAGTAGCTAAAATTTTTGAGTGATCAGCTCCAGCAACGTCAAGTACATTGCCCCATCCTTGTAAATTTGATGGATATTCAGTTCCAATACCAACATTTCCATTATTACGAATTGTTAATCTGGGATTTGAAAAATCGCCTTTGCTTACAATCCATGATTGATCATGTAATGCGCCAAAATACCAATTATTTGTACCATCAAGCATTTTTGTTTGTATTCCAGCTGTAAACCCTCCTATATCTTCACTTCTTTGTAAAATTAGGTTTGGTGAATAACTACGTATTGTAACATCTCCTATTGTCGGATATTGATTTGTTTGTCCAGATACCAAATTTGTTAAGAACAAGGAGAAAACCAATTTTAAAAATGTGTTTATTTTCATTTTGTACTTTCTAATTTTGTTAACCTTATTTTAATTTCGTTTAAATCTTTGTTATCTTTTTTTAGTTCAATGATTTCTTTTTGCTGCTTTGACAATAATTTATTTTGCTCAATTATATAAAGCGTCATCTCTTCAATTTTCTGCAAGAGTTTGATATTCATTTCAGATAAATTAATCCCGTCTTTTTGCATTTCTTTTGCCGAAGCTATTTCAGGTAAATGTTTGTTTTCTTTAATGAATTTGTCTACAGATTCCAGAGAAGGTAAATTATAATTGTTTTCAAAAACAAAATCGGCTCCGGCATCAACTGTAACTTTTACTTCGCGTGAAGCAATGTTTCCTGCTACAGTTAGCATTGAAGATGGATTTGCTGTACCAATACCAACTCTGGCAGCATCTAAAACGAGAGGTTGATCTCCTGAACCTGTTTTTAAGAAAACGGGATATTGATTATTAACAAATGTTGCAAAATTAGCTGTATTGCTAATCTCTAATGATCTTGCATCTCCACTTCCAATTCTGGCCGGAAAAAAATTAGAAACACCATAAACAGTTAAGGGAACGTTTGGCTGATAAGTTCCAATACCAACATTTCCATTATTAGATATATGAAAATAAGGTGTAGATTGATTCTCTGACCAATTGTAAATTGAAAAACTAGATTCAGTTATCATATTTGCCCCGGAACTTATGGCCCAGGTTTTTCCTGCTGGATTTTTCAGAAATATTTTTGTAGTGTTTGCATTTACACTTTCGCTACCAATAGTTAATGCACCATTGGCATGTAATCTGGTTTCTGGATTGCTTAAGCCAATACCAAAATTTCCGGAGTATACAAATGAATTTCCTCCGTCTTTAAAATAAACATCATTTCCAATTCTTGTTCCTCCTTTAAAGTCACTTTCAAAGTTTAGGGATAAAACATTATGATCTGCATGTACAAAAGCCCTTCCTCCTGAACCTCTTTCTGGATACTTAAAAATAACATCGGCTGCACCGTTGTAATAAAAAATATTATTTCCGCTTGGTGAGAGAATTTGTGAAAATGCATTCAATGAAGTTATAATGAATAAAAGGCAGACTAATTTTTTCATTGTTTATTTTGGTTTTTCTTTAGTAATTCGATTTCTTTTTTCATTTCGATCATATAAAGCGTCATCTCTTCAATTTTCTGCAAAAGTTTGATATTCATTTCAGATAAATTAATCCCGTCTTTTTGCATTTCTTTTGCTGAAGCAATTTCTGGTAAATGCTTATTTTCTTTAATGAATCTATCTACAGATTCCAGAGAGGGTAAAGTGTAATCATTTTCAAAAACGAAATCGGCTCCGGCATCTACGGTAACTTTTACTTCGCGTGAAGCAATATTTCCAGCTACTGTTAATTTTGAATCTGTTTTTGCAGTTCCAATTCCAACATTCCCGTTAATACCATTAATCACTAAAGCATCGTTTGTAATTAATGTTCCATTTCCATTGTATACCTGAACATGTAGATTTTTATCAGTTCCTCCGTTATTTATTTGAAAAGCCTGACCATTTGGATCAAAAATTTCTCCATTAAATGATTCTCTGTTAAAGGCTAAAGTTCCAAAATAAGGTGCCGTTCCTGGGTGAATACTAACTCCCGTTCCTCCTGATTTAATAGTTAGTTTTGATTGTGGATTTGTGGTTCCAATACCTAAATTTCCTTCAATATTTTGATTACCTATAAAATTATTTGTTCCTCTGGTGGCTACCTCATTCCAAGTAGGATTAATCGAAGAAAGGTTATAGTTTGCCGCTTTTCTAAAAAACAACCTATCATTATCAGTAAAACTTGAAGCAATTTGAAGTTCATGATTATTTAAACTATTTGAATGTCTCGTGACAAGTAAATGCTGCCAGCCGCTATAACTCAAATCAGGGATTGATCCAATGGGATTAATTGCTTCATAAACACCAGAATTTAATGGAACAGTTAAATCAGTAATTCCAAGAGCTTTTCCGTCTCCAATTTGTTGAGAAAAAGCTGTAACTGTAATTAATATGACAGCAATTATTGTAATAACTTTGACTTTCATTTTTTTGTTATTTAGATGATATTTTAGATTTCAGAAATTTGATCTCTTCATTTTGTTTTACATTTTCTTTCTTCATTTCGATCATATAAAGTGTCATCTCTTCAATTTTTTGCAAAAGCTTAATATTCATTTCAGAAAGATTGATTCCGTCTTTTTGCATCTCTTTTGCAGAAGCAATTTCAGGTAAATGCTTGTTTTCTTTAATGAACTTATCTACAGATTCGAGAGAGGGTAAATTGTAATCATTTTCAAAAACAAAATCGGCTCCGGCATCTACAGTAACTTTTACTTCGCGTGAAGCAATGTTTCCAGCAACTGTAAGCATTGAAGATGGTTTTGTTGTACCAATACCAACAAAACCGTTTCCTTTTATAATAAACGGAACCCAATTTCCAGCACCAATATCCCGTACTCTAAAATAGCTGCTTCTTGCTGCATTTTCAGCCGTTCCAAATGAACTGACATCAATAGTAAAAGCATCAATTTGATCTCCGCTTCCGGGAACACTTAAATTTATTTTTGAGGTATTTAAAGTTTTGGCCGTAAAATCGGTACTTGAATTGTTTAGATTCCCCGAATGCCAAATTTTACTCCAGCCTTTCCATCCGTAAGCCCATCTTCCAAAATAAAAATCGTTTGTTCCAACCGCATTTACTAAGCTGGCATAATTATTAACATCAAAACCAAAATTTAATCCCTGATAATAATTTGCGCCGAGTGTACTGTTAGCCGGGCTAATTGCAAGCCATTGTCCATTTACTTTAGAAAATGATTCTAGATTGGTTTCCATAGTTCCTGAAGGAAAATAGGTTTGCGAATGAATAATTGAAGTAAATATTAGAAATAAAACGATATAAATATTATGGATGTTTTTCATTTAGATTTTTACTTTGAATTGTTTTCTATTTTTTTTAATCGGTTTTCTAAAACTTCGATTTTTTTATTTTGTTTTTGAAGATCCTCTATCTTTTTATTTTGTTCGATCATATATAATGTCATTTCTTCCATTTTTTTTAATAGCGCCATGTTCATTTCGGCGAGCATTAGTCCATTTTTCTCTATTTCTTTTGCCGATGGAATTTCTGGAAGATGTTTGTTTTCTTTAATATAACTTTCAACTTCTTGCAAAGTTTTAAGTTTGTAATCATTTTCGAAAACATAATCAGGAACTAACGGTCCGGCCATATCAACTCTTACTTCCTGCGTATGGATCTTTCCTTTTACGGTTAGTTTTTCGTCTGGAGATAATGTTCCAATACCTACATTAGAAGCGAAATAAGCATTTCGATTTTGATAAACACCTGTTGTTGTAGCATATTCATCTACTGTAGTTTTAAAATTATGTACAGGACCATTCACCTCATTATACGGTAATGAATTTTGTACGCCGTCATAAACAGTTGGAAAAACGGAATAATTAGATTGGTAATTATAACTTGTACCGCCACCACGCAGC
The DNA here is from genome assembly GCF_058807735.1 of Flavobacterium sp. GW821-FHT12A05. NCBI lineage: Bacteria > Pseudomonadati > Bacteroidota > Flavobacteriia > Flavobacteriales > Flavobacteriaceae > Flavobacterium > Flavobacterium sp. GW821-FHT12A05. The sequence goes on from NZ_JBXAQY010000001.1 coordinate 72,783, forward strand.
CATATTATTACACATACGCAAGTTCCATTTGCTGTAGCATCCCGCCAACCACTAATAAAATTACTGTTTAAACCGTTTGATGGTTTTATATCAGCATCTACAAAGGATGAACCATGGCCGTAGTTTGAAACGTGGTATTGAAAAGAGGCAATTAAACTTCCTCTCCAATCTGAATCATTATGAACATTGCTTCTTCCTAATTTTAAAATTGTTGCAACATTCGATCCCCATCCACCATCATAAAATGTAACAGGGTAAAATTTATCAAGATCTCCACCAACACTAAAACTTCCTGATATCTGTCCAAAACTTTGTTTTGAAAAAATGATTAATAAGCTGATAAGTAATATTTTCTTCATGCTCTATTATTTTTTGAAATTTTTAAATTCTTGTTCAAGTAGTTTTTGATTGTTTTTAAGAACCTCATTTTCCTTTTTCATTTCAATCATATATAGTGTCATTTCTTCCATCTTTTTTAATAGCGCCATGTTCATTTCGGCCAGCATTAAGCCGTTTTTCTCTATTTCTTTTGCCGATGGAATTTCAGGAAGATGTTTATTTTCTTTTATAAATTCTTCAACTTCTGGTAAAGTTTTAAGTTTATAATCATTTTCGAAAACATAATCAGGAACTAACGGTCCAGTCATATCAACACGTACTTCCTGAGTATGGATTTTTCCTTTTACAGTTAGTTTTTCATCTGGAGATAATGTTCCGATGCCAACATTTGTCATGAAATAAGCATTTCGACCTTGATAAGTTCCTGTTGTTACAGCATATTCTTCTACTGTAGTTTTATAGTTGTGCGCAGGGCCATTTACTTCATTGTAAGGAAGTGCATTTTGAATGCCATCATAAACTACTGGGTTTACAGCATAATTGGATTGACAATAATAAGTAGTTGACCCGCCGCGAAGCCAAATGATAATTCTGCGTTCAGCATTAGACACAGATGCATCTTTCCAGGCTGCAATAAAGTTGGTATGTGAACCGTAAACTGAATTTGAAGGGGTTATTTTGGCTGTAATAAATTCTGAGTTATTTCCCCATTCAGTAACATGGTAATCGAAAGTTGCCATAAGTGAACCTCTCCAAGAAGAATCTGTATGAACATAACTTCTGCCTAAAACTAAGTTTGTAGGTACGTTATATGCCCATCCTCCATCATAAAAAGTAACGGGATAAAACTTATTAATGTCTCCTCCAACACTAAAACTGCTTGTTACCTGGGCATGATTTATCGTTGAAACAAAAATCAAAGAGAATAAAAAATATAGTTTTTTCATGAAGTTATTTTTTTAGTTTTAATTCTGAGATATCTTTTTTCATTTCTTCATTTTCTTTTTTCATTTCAATCATATAGAGTGTCATTTCCTCCATCTTTTTTAATAAAGCCATATTCATTTCGGCCAGCATTAAGCCGTTTTTCTCTATTTCTCTTGCCGATGGAATTTCTGGTAGGTGTTTGTTTTCTTTTATAAACTCTTCAACTTCTGGTAAAGTTTTAAGTTTATAATCATTTTCAAAAACATAATCAGGAACTAACGGTCCAGCCATATCAACACGAACTTCCTGTGTATGGATTTTTCCTTTTACAGTTAGTTTTTCGTCTGGAGATAATGTTCCAATCCCAACTTTATTTCCCAGTATCAAGAAGTTATTTACCTGATGAGTCTCGTTTATATTAGGTATGTAATCTTGTATGTTTGAAAGAATATCTGTGTTTATTGGAGCGCCACTTAATTCATAAGCTACTGATTTCATATTTTCGCCACTTGACTTTGTCCAGCCTGCAAAATTAAAACCCCAATCATGAAAGGCTGGTGAGTAAGGAACATCGAGAGCCAAATACTTTTTACCATTATAGATACAAGTTTTTAAAATCCAATTACCTGCGTCGTCAAACGATTTTATAGAAGCAGTAATACCATCGTATGATGATGATGAATTTATTTCGACTACATTAATTCTGTTAAAGGATGCTGCAGTACCTCTAAATGCTGTTATTGTTCCAATAGCATTATTCATAGGTAATAGCGTTCCATTATATATTTCATGAAGTAAAATTAAATTTCGGGTATAATCACCTTTGGTATTATTACCAATGTCGATAATTTTATAACTTCCTGCTAAGGGTATTGTTGAAACTTGTGCGTTAGTAAATACAGGAATTGCGAATATTGCTATAAAAATAAGTTTTAGCGTTTTAGTCATTACAAGTACTTTTTAGTTTGTTTTCAAGTGCTTGTATTTTATTATTTTGCTTTTCACTTTCCTTTTTCATTTCAATCATGTACAACGTCATTTCTTCCATTTTTTTTAATAGCGCCATATTCATTTCTGCCAGCATTAAGCCGTTTTTCTCTATTTCTTTTGCCGATGGAATTTCTGGAAGATGTTTATTTTCTTTTATATATTCTTCAACTTCTGGTAAAGTTTTAAGCTTATAATCATTTTCAAAAACGTAATCAGGGACTAACGCTCCGGCCATATCAACTCTTACTTCTTGTGTATGGATTTTTCCTTTTACTGTTAGTTTTTCGTCTGGAATCGCGGTTCCAATTCCCACATTTCCATTTTGGATCGCTTTTATGGCAAGAGTCGCACCATCTGCAACAAAAACATTTCCAACATATAAATCCCAATCAGAAGTCATTGGTACGAATTTAGAAACGGTTGTGTCGTTTCCAGTAGTATTTAAAGCAGTAAAAGTACCATTTGTATTTAAAGAAGTTACCTTGATATAAACCGTAATAGGAGTATTTATTCCTAAAGTATTTATTGCTCTTATTCTAAATCGGGGATTTGCATATTGTGTATTACAATCAATTGTAAAATTAACCCCTGATCCTACATAAGGATTATTGTTTACTCTTCCGGCCTCTCTCCATAAAGCGGGATTGGAATGAGATATTGAGGCAACATGAGTTGCTGCCGAAGCAACATTTCCTCTTGTATAATTTATGGAGATTTGATAATAACCACTGGCTCCAGCAGAAGCTGGATTTACACTTAAAAATTCGATATAATCACCAACAATATATCCTGCAGGGAAAGTAACACTGCTTTCATATTCTGTTGCATATACTAAACTATTTGATTTAGCAGAAAGTTGAATAAAAAATAAAACGGTAAACAGTAAAAGTAATTTTCTTTTCATTTTAAGGATTATTTAGTTAGGATTGTTTCGATTTTCTTTTCTAGATTTTCAATTTTTTTATTTTGTTCGATCATGTACAACGTCATCTCTTCCATTTTTTTTAATAAAGACATGTTCATTTCAGCCAGCATTAAGCCGTTTTTCTCTATTTCTTTTGCCGATGGAATTTCTGGCAGATGTTTGTTTTCTTTTATAAATTCTTCAACTTCGGGTAAAGTTTTAAGTTTATAATCATTTTCAAAAACATAATCAGGAACTAACGCTCCAGTCATATCAACACGCACTTCCTGCGTATGGATTTTTCCTTTTACGGTAAGTTTTTCATCTGGATTCATTGTTCCAATACCAACATTATTTCCCATTACCAAAAAGTTATTTACCAAATGGGTTTCGTTCATGTTTGGAATGTAATTTTGAATATCCGAAAGTTTATCAGTATTAACCGCTTGACCGTTTACTTGATAATTAACAGATTTCATGTTTTCTCCTGTTGATTTCGTCCAACCAGTAAATTGATATCCCCAATCATGGTGAGAATCGGCGTACGGAACATCAACGGCTAGATATTTCTTACCATTATAAATACAGGTTTTCAAAAGCCATTCGCCATTTCCGTCATAAGTTCTTAATGTTGCAAATGTGCCATTATAAGCTGATGAACTATTTATTTCTATGATATTTGTTCTATTATAAGATCCTGCAGTACCTCTAAAAGCAGTTAGTGTTCCTACAGCATTATTCATTGAGATTAAACCTCCATTGAAAATTTCATGAATCAAAATTAAATTTTTGGTGAAGTCTCCACCGTTTGTTCCTATTTCAATGATTTTGTAATCAGAAGATAAGGGAGTTGTTACCTGCGCACTTATAATAAAAGGAGAAAATAATAGCAGAAAATGAAAAATGGCGATTTTTTTATACATTGGTTTACTTTTTTAATTTCTTTTCAAGAGCCAATATTTTATCGTTTTGTTTTTCATTCTCCTTTTTCATATCAATAATATATAGCGTTAGCTCTTCCACTTTTTGTAAAAGTTTGATATTCATTTCAGATAAATTAATGCCGTCTTTTTGCATTTCTTTTGCAGAAGCAATTTCCGGTAAATGTTTATTTTCTTTAATGAATTTATCTACAGATTCTAAAGAAGGTAAATCGTAGTTGTTTTCAAAAACAAAATCAGCTCCGGCATCAACTGTTACTTTTACTTCACGCGCACCAATAGTTCCTGCAACGGTAAGTTTTGAAGCTGGGGTCATTGTACCAATGCCTATATTTCCTGATGGTAAAAATGTCATATATTGATTATTCCAATCTACTCCTATATAACTGCAATTAATAGAACTAACGCCATTTGAAGTGCCTCCAAATGAACCTAATGCGATATAATTTTTATCACCAGTTTCATTTGAAACTGAAAAAGCTCTTGCCCAGCCACTAGTTACTCCAGGGAAATTGGCCTTAATTTTCACACCATAACCAGGAGCGTCAGTACCAATCGAAACATTATTAAAAGTTGTATTTTGCGAAGTCGCTCCAATACTTATACAAAGAAAAATGGTAACTAATGAAATTATTTTTTTCATAAAAATTTTAATTTTTGGGTTGGTTAAATAGACAAAAGAGATTTCTTAAAAGGATTTTAATTTATAGTAAAATTAAAAACAGTACTTCTGGCACTTTGGTTTCCGGCTTCATCAAATGATCTTACAAACCAGTAATAAGTTCCGTTAGTCATGGTTTTATTATAAGGGCTTGTGCCTCGATCTTTAAAACTTAAATTTGTCAATGCACTTTCTTTGTAGACATATATACTGTCTCTTTCGGCACTTCCCGGAACAGCAGTTCTACTCCATTCAAAATTTATACTCTTGTTAGTTGTAGTGCTGGCATTTAAAGGACTAGATAGAGTAGGTGTATTTGGAACTTTAGTATCTACTGTAATTGATCTCGAAGTATAAAGCGTTTGCGCAGTACCATTACTTGCTCGTACTTTCCAAGTATATTTCCCTTCATCAAAAGTAAAATTAAGAAGTGTTGTTTCTGAAGTTTGATCTTTTACTAGGGTGTTGTTTTCGTCTAAAACCTGAATCTGGTAATTTGTAGCTCCAATGATAGCATCCCAGGATAATTTTTGTGACGCCGTTTTAGTAATTAAATTGTTACTTGGAGTTAATAATACAACAGTATTGTTTTGGAAATCATCATTATTTAAAATTTCAAAACTTCTTTTAGTATATACGGTTTCATAGGCACTATTAATTGCTCTTATTCTCCATTCGTATTTTCCAATATTTAACTGCTGTGTATAAGAGTTTTTTGAAACTACGGTGTCAAGGATGATCTGCCTTGCGGCTTCAAAACTTGGAATTGCAATTTGAAGCTGATATTTATCTGCACCTTCAACAGTTTCCCAAGAAAATGTAACTCCCGATGTTGATAGAATAGCATTGTTTGCCGGAGCAGTTAATGATACTTCCTTTTTGGTTATATCGTCGACCATTAGTATTTCTTCACAAGAAAAAAAAGAAAGAAGAAAGAAAAGGGAAAAATACTTAAGTGAAATTTTATTCATGATTTTTTAGAATAGTCTTAATTTATAATTTTAAAAACAAAATGCCGAAGCCATTACATATCAAACAAATCTTTATTGCTTTTTTTCTCGTTTGCTTTACTTTTTGTTATTCCGGTACAGCTGTTTTGTTCGTTTATTATATCGGCAATATTCCAAGTGCCTTTAATTGATTTTACCCAGCAAAAAGAGCTTACCTGATACGCCACAATTGTTTCTGGGTTTATATCAATATTGTCTGTTTTTTTTCCACTTTTAAACAAAGCAATTGTATATTTTTTGTATTGATTATTGGTTAAATAATAAGCATCGGCTTGTCGTATTTTAGCAATTTCTTCATTAGATAAACTGACAGCAAGACTTGAGATTATTTTTAACCCCTGAGTGTCTGTTAATAGTTTTAAAAGAGACGCATTATAATCGGCGTTTATTTCCTGAACAAGACCTGCGACATCCAAAATTTTAATCGTTACCAATTCTGGCTTAATTGGAAGACTGTCTATAAAAGCAACCTTAGTTTGGTTTTGATTGTATTTGGCTTTTGATTTATAAATCTTATTTAGTTTTTTGTTGTAAGGCACAACCCCAATTTCTACTCTAATATTATTTTCCAGTTTAGGAAGTCCTTTTGTTTCAAATGTATTTAGATTGTATGATAGTTTAGATGTCCCGATACTCCCCAGTTCTACTACTGAAGAAGAGAATTTGTAGTTGTCATTTTTTATTTTGGTTGTCTGGCATGCACTGCAGATTAAGACTATCAAGACAACAATTTTTTTTAACATAATGCGATGTTTTATAAATGAAAGATGTGAATTTTAATAACAATTAAAAATGAATTTTGACAGATTATTTCTATTATCATTAATTTAACAAATCTAGTAAAATGGATGTAATATATTGTTAAAAAAAATCTTTTATTTCAACAGAAAAACAATCTATTGTTAAGTAATATCTTATATTTGAATTCTATTTTTAAAACCTAATTATGAAAAAAACAATACTCTTTTTTGCATTTTTGTTATGTCAGATTACAAACGGTCAAACGTTTTCAACGAACTTAACTCCAGTAGGCTGGGAGCATAACACTTTATTTAATGCTACTACACGTTATACAGTAACACAACAAGGACCAACGGTTCATCTTCCAACATTTTTTGACGGAGGTATGAATCCTTACTATATTTCTGGTGTTACTCCTAGTAATCCTTCTGTTATTTTGATTGAAGGTTTATCAGCACTGCATACTCAAGCAGGAGCGTGGGTTGGATGGACAACGCGATATCTTCCGGCGACTCGGTTTAAGATAGAAGGTTATGATGAATACAATTCTGCCAACACATGGAGAATTATAGCAGATTATTCAACTGTTGATTATGCAGGTTTTAATTTTTCGGTTAGAATTCCGGTTGGCGGAAGTTATACTAAATTAAAATTTACATTTTACAGCGGTCAAGATTATAATGGAGGAAATGGAACAGTTGGGATTTCTGAATTGTTTTTTATACATCCGGAAGCAACTTATCCTTATGCAGGCTTACTAGCGACTGCTCAAGGTAACTGGCAGAATAACGGATCTGATTTAGTATTTAATACCGGAAATGTAGGTATAGGAATAGCAAAACCAAATAACAAATTAGATGTAAACGGAACAATCCATGCTAGAGAAGTGAAAGTTGATGTGGAAAAATGGTCTGATTTTGTTTTCAAAAAAGAATATAGTTTACCAACACTTCAAGAAGTCGAAAAACACATTATTGAAAAAGGCCACTTAGAAAATATCCCAAATGAAGAAGAAGTTCTAAAAAATGGAATTTCTTTAGGAGAAATGAATTCAAAGCTATTGCAGAAAATAGAGGAACTTACACTTTATATTATTCATCAGAATAAAGAAATCGAGGTTTTAAAAAATCTAGAAAAAAGTAATGCTGCGATTTCTATTAAAGTTGAGGAATTGCAAAATGAGATTCAAAAATTAAAAACAAAATAAAAATGCATAAGACTAGAAAAAAGATTTTAGGTAATTCTTATTACATTGTTTTTAAATTTTTCATTGTATTCACAAACAGGTAATAATTTTGATTTTACGCTCACAACTCCAATGTTTCCAAATGGGACTGCAAATCAGGCAGTAAATATTCAATTTCCGAATGTTCCTATCTGGGGATGGATAGAAGTGACAGTTACCTCTTTTTACAATTCGCAATTCAGCCCAGGAAAACTTACAAAGCGATATCAAATTGGCCATAATCCCAATGGTGGATATTTTAATCAGAAAACAGAAGTTGCTGATGCATTTGGGGCAGTCGCAAGTCAGTGGTATATAGGTGATTTTAATAAGGATACTAATAGTATACCAATCTATCATTTAGTAACTACAAGTAATTTTTTGGTTATAAAAATAGAAGGTGTTTTAGCAGATTCGACTTATGCTAACACATTGAAAACCGGAACAACAGTAAGTGCATTAGAAACAGTTGTATTTTCAGGGACACGTCAATATATGAGTATTATGCAAGATAGGGTAGGGATTGGTACAAATACACCAGATAGTGCTCTTGCAGTAAATGGAACTGTACACTCTAAAGAAGTAAAAGTGGATGTAACTGGCTGGCCAGATTATGTTTTCAAAAAAGAATATAATTTGCCTACTCTTCAAGAAGTCGAAAAACATATTATTGAAAAAGGACACTTAGAAAATATCCCAAGCGAAGAAGAAGTTCTAAAAAATGGAATTTCTTTAGGAGAAATGAACTCAAAGCTATTGCAGAAAATAGAGGAACTTACTTTGTATATGATTGAGGTAAATAAAAAAGTAAATGATCTTCAGGATAGTAATGATAAGCTTCTTAAAGAGAATAACGTATTAGTTTCGAAAGTCGAAAGATTGGAGAAAAAGTAATTGTAATATTTAGATTACATTTCTAAAAAAGTCGATTTATAAAGGTTAGATGTCAAAAACCTCGCATTATTGCGAGGTTCTTCCCTTTTTATTCTTTAATTTTATATATATTATTAACTCGAAAGGATTCTTTTTGGGGGGAGAACTAATATTTTTTAACATAATCCTTCCAATCATTTGGATATTTCTCTTTAATTTTTTCCAGTATATAATCAGGCATAGGCTCTTTGCTGTAATCCAAACCTTTTTCTTTCAAAAATTTTATTACTTCGAGCTTACTTTTATACTGCTCAGAATTTAGGTCAATTATACATTTTCGTAGTGCTTCTAGAATGTAAACCTCTTTTTCATCTACGGTTTTATATAAACTTAAATTAAAATCAGCACCGTTTTGTAAAAGATATACAGCAACATCCATTTTTCTAGCTGTAATTGCTTCTGCAATTGGTAGATTTGTGATTACTCCAGGGCTTTTTTTATAATAATTAATATCTGCACCAGCTTCAACTAATAGTTTAACTTTCTTCAGGCTGTTTGGGTCTACAAGATTAATAGCGGCTAATAAAGCTGTATTTCTAACTTGGTCATTCTCTTTAAACGCAGCATTTTCAACAGCATTAGGATTTCCTTTGTATTTTAGAACTAATTCGAGATATTGTGGGTTATCATTACTGGCAGCATTGATAACAGCCGTTTCACCTCTATATGAGTCCGCAACATTTGGATTAGCACCTAATTTCAGTAATGTTTTGGCGCTTTGATATTGACTATTCATTATAGATAGAGATAACAAGGTGCCTCCAAATTTAGGCTCTTTAAAATCAATATCAACTTTCTTATTGCTTAGAATCGCTTTCATTTTGACATTATCTTCATCTTCAACTGCTTTTGCTAATTCCCAAGCGGGAGTTTTTTGAAACAATCGATAATCATTTCCCAATAATCTTTTTTTATCAACAATGTTTTCTCTGTTATTGCAACTAATAAACGAAAATATCGTGATAAGGTATATAATTAGTTTTTTCATAATCTGCTTTGTCGATATTCTATGCGTCACAAGAAAGGATTCGTGCGGGAGCGGGGAAGCGGAGTAATATTTAATTAGATAAAAGCAATTGCCAATCTTTACTATTCCAAAAACGAATATCATCAAAATTAATGTCTCTTTTTTTATTATTTTTTTCTAAACGATTTAAAGTTGCTTCTCTTAACAGTGTTGAATTTTGCTTATAGCTTTTTGAATTAGTGAATGAATACTTATAAAAATAGACATCAAAACTATTTCCTGTTTTCTGTCCTATAAAACCATTACCATCAAAATGGGAACCTTCATATGGTAAATTACCATATTTTTCTAAATTGCTTGCTTCTTTTTTTGCTATTCCTTTATATAATTTTTTATTATCGTTTTCAACAATAACTAAAAAGGCAATTTTATTAAAATTTGGGCTATAAAAAATACTGTCAATATGTATTCTAGTCAAACTATCATTTATAAAATTACTATTCCTATTTATCACAATGGCATTGCTGTATGGCTCCTTGTGATTTTTTATTTTGTCGCTAATTATTGACACAAGAAGTAAACTGTCTTTTGAGTACTGATCTTTAGAAACTTGCACCAATGATTTAAATTCTTTCTTAGTATAATTATTACTTCTAAGTTCTAGCCATCCGAATATGTTTTTAAAATATATTAAAACTGAAATAATAATGATTAAACCGATAACATATATTACTGACTTTGTTTTCATGATTTACTTACTTATTGTTTTACTCAGCTAGTGCCATTCCAACTATATATTCCTAGTTTCCGCATAAATCTTTTTATATTTACAAAATCAATGTTATCTCTATCATTTCTCATTAGGTTTGTTTCAAACTTATCAAATAACAAATGCATAAATAACCTCTAAAAGACTTATTTAAAAAGCTATAAGACAAAAAAAACCTCGCATCTCTGCAAGGCTTTCTTTATATGCTTTTCTGCTATCAACCAAACGAAAGGATTCTTTTGAGGGAGAGAGCTAATATTTTTTAACATAATCCTTCCAATCATTTGGATATTTCTCTTTAATTTTTGCCAATATATAATCAGGTATAGGCTCTTTACTGTAATCCAAACCTTTTTCTTTCAAAAATTTTATTACTCCGAGCTTACTTTTATACTGCTCAGAATTTAGGTCAATTATACATTTTCGTAATGCTTCTAAAATATAGACTTTATGCCCATCTATCATTTCATACATGATTAAATTACTATCTGCTCCGTTTTGTAAAAGATATAATACAACATCCATTTTTCTAGCTGTAATCGCTTCTGAAAGAGGTAAATCTGTATGTCCTGGATTATGATAATTTACATTTGCACCAGATTCAACTAGAAGCTTAACTTTCCTCAGACTATTTGGGTCTAAAAAATTAATTGCTGCCAGCAAAGCTGTTTTCCTAGCTTCATCACCTTCTTTAAAAGGGGCAGTTTCAATTGCATTAGCATTTCCTTTATATTCGAGAATTAGTTCAAGATATTTAGGATCATCATTGCTAGCGGCAAAAATCACTGAAGAGGTCTTTCTATATGAATCTTGAACATTTGGATTCGCTCCCATTTGCAATAATGTTCTGGCACTTACATATTGACTATTAATTATAGATAGCATTAACAATGTACTGCCGAATTTAGGCTCTTTAAAATCAATATCACTCTTCTTATTTTTGAGAATTTCTTTTATTTTGATAGTGTCTTCATCTTCAACTGCTTTTGCTAATTCCCAAGCGGGAGTTTTTTGAAACAGTCGATAATCATCACCCAATAATCTTTGTTTATCAACAATGTTTTCTCTGTTATTGCAGCTAATAAACGAAAATATCGTGACAAGATATATAATTAGTTTTTTCATAATTTTAAATTATTTATACTTGTTCCACCAATTTGATACTGAATTTTTAACAAATCCTCCAATAGATTGTGTTTTTAAGCCTTCTATAACTGAATCAATGCTATGACCATTAGCGGCTCCTTGAGTACTTCCTGGCTCAATGAAATGCTTTTTCCCTCCAGCAGTTGGTAATCCAGTCCCCCCTTGTAAGGCATTAAGTGGATCGGTTGTAACGATATATGCATCTGTTTTGTCTGACTTTTGTAGCCCACCTGGTGAAAATACAGATAATCCCGCTGCATTAAAAGTAACGGCATTATCGCCTGTTGCAATTGAATTTGCTTCAGCTAACCCTCCCCCTAGAGAATGTCCTGTATAAGTTAATTCAGCATTGCCAATTTTATCTTTTAATTTTCCTGCAACTACAACAGATTCACTATATTGTTCTGACTTGCCAAATATCTGTTTTACATCTTGTTTAGTATCTTTCATGTCCTCCGTACCCGCAGTGGCATAAGTGTATTCTGTTTTACCTTTAACTGTTCGCTCATAAACCTGAGATTTGAATCCTGTTCTGTCATTATTTAATGCTAGTCCATTTCCTTTGTTAGAAACTTTCCAACCACCTATTAATTTAACATCATCACCATACACATGCTTTGACATAATAGCTGCTTCTAATGGTGATGGTATTGCATACATTCCATCAGGGTCAATGAAATAGACAGGATTATCAAGAGCATACGTATACGGATTAAATCTTCGACTTTTCTCTGCCAGGGGATCAATATTCATCCAACGCCCAAGTGCAGGGTCATAATTCCTAGCTCCATAGTCATAAAAGTTAAGCCCCAGCTCATCTTGTAATTCCTTTCCGTTGTACTTATATTTATTCTCTACACCAATTTTAACTCCGTTATAACCTATATGTTTTAAACCAAAAGCATAATAATTGTTTTCTTCCTGAATGATTAAGTTTTTGTCATAACTCAGTCGGATATTACCCAGATGATCCTTGTACTGATAAACATATTTATAAGAACCGCTTGAAGATTCCACATAACCTTCGGCTGTTGGGAAGAACTTCAAAGAGCTGTTCTCGTATTGATATCCTCCCAGATAATCTGTTGTAACAGATGCTGTACCGTTACGGTTTACAATTTTCTGTACTTTTTGTCCCTGCGCATTGTAAATGTAAACAATATTTCCAGCTGAGGCAAAGGTTACTTTAAGAGGCAGGTTTAAATGATTGTAGGTAATAGAAGTGATGCTTTTATTGGCATCAGAGATCATATTTCCGTTAAGGTCATAAGTATAAGCGTCAGTTGTCTGGGCATTATCTATAAAGCCCAGTGTTTTGTTACTGCTGTCGATTACTTTTATCAGCTGGTTGCTTTTGTTGTCATTAGCATAAGTATAAGCCAGATTATCAATCTGCTGAGCAGTTTCGCTTTCTCCGTTACGGGTAAGACCTGTAATGTTTCCGTTTTTATCGTACCACAAAGTCTCGTTGTAAGCATTGTTTACCACTCCGCTTTTTGCAGAAATACTTTCTTTTAAACGGTTGAGATTATCGTATTTATAACCATAGGATCTTACAATTCCGTTGTCTGAATTAGTCGCCCACTGGGTCTCAGAGATATTTCCGTTATAGAGTTTGTCTGCCCCGCTGAAAGAGGAGGGAAGGTTATAATTAATTTTAAAGGCAAACAAATCTTTCGGGTCGCCTGGTTTAGAAAGTGCACCGACATCATTAATTGCAGTAAGCCATCCTCTAATGTTGTAGGTGTAGTTAATGTTCTGAGTATTATTTCCAACTTTTTTAGAAATAAGCTGTCCCAGCTCGTCATAATCATTGTTGGCAATAACCTCAACGGGTCCGTTGTTTATCTGGTGGGTCTGAGTCATTAATCTATCCTGAGCTGAGTAGGTAAATCCGTCTTTAGTTATAAGCTCGGCATCAGATGCTGTTCTTTTGTGTCTGGTGATGCTGTACTCTGGTTTTCCTGTAAAATCGAGTTTGCTGTCGCTATAAGCATAACCTCCCAAATGGTTCAGGGTATATACTCTGACTGGTCTTGCATTCTCTTCATAGAATGTAGCAGTGGTTTCTGCAAGTGTTTCTAAGGATGAGGTAAGCACCCTTGTCCAGGAAGCAGAGGCAAGTCCTTTAATCTGATAAGTGTTCAGGATATTCTGTCCCTCTACACTCGCCAGTACAGGAATAGCTGATAAATTAGGGAAAGTATAATTATCATAATAATTTACCGTAAGCAGTTTAAAGGCTTTCGGTTCTGTATTATTGGTATAATAAGCAGGGATTCCGTCTAAGGTGCCTGAGGTTGTTTTACTTTCATTAATTACGGTAAGACTGTTCTGTATGTTCTGCAGTGAGGATCTTCCGGCAGAAGAGGCAGGAGCAGAAGCTGACCATCCGGTATAAACAGGTCGGTTAAAAGCATCGTATTTGGTTATAATCCATCCCACAGAACTTAAATCAGAGAAAGGAGAATTGGCAGGTCCTGCGGCAACAGGTCTGTCGAGTTTATCATACACGATAAATTCCCATTGTTTTCCGGGAAGTTTTTTCTCTGCCAGACGGTTACGGCTGTCGTATTTGTACTGATAACATAAATCATCTAAAATTCTCTGGTTTCCTGTTCTAATAGCGGCCGAAAAAAGACTTCCTTTTTGAGAGCGAAAACCAGACAGAAGTTTAACAGACTTTGAAGCGGCTAAGTGTAGTGTATTTCCGGAAGTTACCACCGCTGTTGAGGTTATATCTGCCTGCAGGTTTGCTGTACCGTCGATTAAATCAGCTGCTTTTGGCGGGATAACAAAGGTAAGATTTCCGTAAATATCATAAACATAGTAAATATCATGCCTTGCCTGCGCATCGTAGGTTCTTTTAAGCACAACCTGTCCTTCTTTGTTTTTAAATTCTACAGTTGATCCGTTGATTTCAGTCGGAGCTGCAGCTGTATTTTCATCATAAGTGACAGTTTTGTAGAGTTCATTGTTATTATAATATCCGTTATTTATTAAGGTAACAGTATAAAGTCCCAATGAAGCATCCCAATTGGTATTGGCAGAGAACAATTTAACCTGATCTGCGGCAGTATTGGCCTGATACTCTATTTTTATTTCATGTCCATTTCCCAGTCTCCAGTCGTTTCCGGGAGCAGCCTGTTTCAGGACACGGTTAAGAGGAGAGGTTTCAAATTCTTTTTTACTGAAAGGATAGTTTGTGGCTTCCATGGCAGGATTTCCGTTAACAGCCGGATTTGGATTTGCATAATAAGACAATGCATTTGCTTCTGCACCTGGGTCAAAAGCCATATTGGTATTAGCGGATTTAAAAGGCAGATAATCTTCTGCCTGTCTTCCAAAGCCGTCATATTTAATAAGAGTAATGATATCATTTCCGGATTTAGACTGCTGGAAGGCTGTCTGCTGGATCGGCCTTCCCAATCCGTCAAAATAGGTTACATTCTGTGCGGCCTGAGAAACAGCAGGCGATGGTATTTTTACAGTGCTGGGCACCTTATATTTTACTGTTTTAATGTAGTTTTCAGTCTGTGTTTGGCTGTTTGCCATTAAAGGGAACAAAACCAAAAGAAGTTTTAGTATATTTTTCATGATGCTTTTGGTTTATTGTTTGTAATTGTACTGGTTCTCAGAAAGGATGTTTCCTTTGTTGTCTTTTACAAATTCAAGTCTTCCAGCATTATCATATGTATACATTATTTTATCTCTTTTAGGATCGGTAATAGTACTTACTCCAATAAGAGGAATGTGAGTGTATGTAGTAACCATTGCATTGGGTAATAAAGTGCGTAAATTATCAATTTGAGATAATTGATTTTCAGTATAGGTGTTCAAAACTGATGTTGTTATTCCTAATACATTTGCAATTTCTAAATAGCTTGCATTTTCGATTTTTGCAATGGGTAAACTTTTATTGTATCCCCAAATAATAGATACAGTAGTGCCGCTTTCAGGAGTGTATTGTAAAATATTACCTTTGCTGTCATATTTATCATAAGTAATTTTTCTGTCAATATTATAGTTTATAATACCTTCTCCTTTATTAGAATAGATAAATTTTGGAAGTAATAAATTATTGGTTGTAATATCATTTTTATACTCTGTTTCTTGTTCGGCTATCTTTGTTCCGGATATAAAATTTTTCGTTGTTAAAGGTATTCCCGTTATGTTGCTGGAAATTAATTCACTTCTAAAAGGTTTGTTTACCATTTCTAAATCCTGAGGATAGAAAAATTTGGTTTCCAAAATGTCATCTTTTGAGTTACTGGCTGTTTGTGAACTTAACTGTAAATGACTAGGACTGGTATATAAATATTTATATACCGTTTTTAGATCCTGACCATTTAAATTTTCAGAAATAATTTTGCTCTTTAATTCGAATGTGTTGAAGTATTTCTTATATCCCTGAACCCAGCTTCCACTCATGTGGTTTATGGACACATAGTTATTGTTGTCGATCATTGAATTAGGATTATAATCAATAGGATCGTTATATTGATACTCAATAGTTTTTTTGCTTTTACCATCTTCGCCTATAAAACTTTCTTTTAATTTTAAGCCTCTTAAAGAGCTGTAATCTAAACCATATAAGTTTTTAAAATTTTTATCTAAATTTTCGGGAACCCTTACTGTTATATTGTCATTTGACCATTTGCGCAAGTTATTAGTATAAGGTGCAGCAATATCAGGTGTATTAGCATAATTGTAAAAGGAATGTTCAATGTATCCATTTCCTTTATTTATTTCATATACCTTAGAATAGCCCACATTATAGCTGTCTAGTGTGTTTTGCTGTACATTACTGCTGGATTTTAAAAACAGTTTCTCTGTAAAACCAGGAAAGCTGGATTCAAAGTAATAAATATATCTAGGCCAGTTCGATAAAATACCAGAAGATACTGTATTGGAAATATCTGAACTGTATCGATATTCTTTTTGGTTAGAAATAATACCTTGAGCAGAATAATCAGATTGTCTATAAATTCTGGCTCCGCCGCAAAGGCCTTGAGCATCCATTAAAACAGGTAAGAACATACTGTTTGAAGTCCTTTCAATTCTTTTACTATAGAGTTGAGGCTCATATTCAAAAATAGTATATCCTTTTGTTGGATAAATTATCTTATTTAATAACCCAGCTGATCCATACAAATAATTCGGATCTCGACTCGTATTGTTTAATGTATAATCTCCAGTTGCTGTATTATAAGTGTCAAATGGGGCATATTGAGTGTTTAAATCATTTCCATTCCAAAACCCCCAATGATCAATACCTGTTGTATAATAAGTTGGCAGTTTGTCTGTTTTACTATACTCAAAAGAATATTTTTTGTTAGAATCTGCTTCTTCAAAACCTGTTAAAAAAGGTCTTTTATTAGTGCCTCCAAAGTCTTTGTAATCAAACAAATATTTATTGACAAGTGATAAGCCATTCTTAATTTCAATATTATCGATAAGATATTCATTAAAATATAAGTTAGAACTCTCAAAATGCTTTATTGGATATCCCTGATCTTTATAATTAAATACTATATTTATATTATTGTATGTTATTTTTTCCAGCAAGGATCTTTTTAAAAGTGTGTACGAAGTGCTGCTGGTTGGACTTCCTTGTGATGAATTAAGACATGCTGAAATTCCTCCGGGACAATTTACGGCCTGCTCAATTCTTGTACCTTCTTGAAAATAGCTGTCTAAACTTAAAACTTTTGTGTTTTCTTTTAAATTAGCGGAGCTGGTCATCATCTGACAAAAATTACTTGCCAAAGTATCTTTATAATAATCAAAGGTTATAATTTCATTATTTGCCATTATAATCTTAGAAATATTGAAAGAGTTTATGGTTGGAAAGCCCGAAAAACCATTTTTACTTAAACCAGGCGAATTTCGATTGTATGTTATTTCGTATTTTGAGAAATCACCTCCAAAAAAATATTTGTTACCGCTTCCGTCTATTAGTATAATTTCTGAATCAGGAGGAATACAGTAGCCACCTCCTCCATAAGTTTTTAATCCGGTTATATCAACTTTTAGGTTTGGATCATTAGATTCAACTTTTACAACACCATCATTGCCTATCATAAATTTGCCTCTAAGCGCCAAAATACTAAAACTGTATAAATCAGGTTCTCCTTCATACCCATTACTATCAGAACTTAATTTCCAAGTATAGGGTCCTCCAGAGCCTGCACCGCTATTTAAATCATAAACCTGTTCTTTAGAAAAGGGTTTTATTCGAACGCCTTTTAAGAATCCGTGCAGATCAAGTCCAAAAAAAAGACCCAGAGCATTAGACCCAGGATTTCCTTCATATTCATCAGGAATTCCATTAATATTTCTAGAAATTTTTCCTCCTGCAATCAAAGACCAATTAGTGCCCGTAAGATCTGTTTTTTTATGAGGTACAAAACCAGAGGAATCATATGAGAGCGTTATTGGAATATTCAATAATTTCGCTTGTATATTGTAAATTGGAATTTTTAAATCAATAGATCCTGCATAAAGATTTATAGGAACATTTCCTGCTTTTTCAAAAGAATTTGTTTCAGGAGATTTAATCTGGATTGGGTTGCTCGATTGAGAATTTACAATATTAGCTAATGCTAAAAAAATGATTATTATTTTATTTTTTAAAATCATATTCTTTATTGTTTAAATATTGCTAAAAGTAAATTTCAGCAAATCGTATACATGAGTTTTTTATTACAAATATTTAATATTTTAAGCTAAAAACCTATTAAAATTTAAAATAATTGTAGGTAATATTTTACTTATTAGGCATATAAAGATATCTGATTGAAATTTAGCCATATAGCGCAGTCTGGTTAAACAAAATAGATTTTGAGTCTTTAAACTATTTGATCATTTAGACTTTTTCGACTGCTTTTTATGTTAGATTAATTTTGTATTTCTAAATATTTCTTAACAAATTAATTCTCATGTTTACCCTCTTTGTTTTCTCGATAAAAAAGATATATTTGTAAAAATTAATTTATATTTTGTTTTGAAGAAAAATCTATTAAAAAAACTGCCGTCTTTCAATCTTCAGGAAATGTTGATTGTTCTTGCGATCATCGGAATATTGCTTTTAATTGCTTTGCCAAACCTAATGCCGTTAATTACAAAAGCCAAAAGTGTAGAGGCTCAGGTACAGCTAAAGGCGATTTATAATGCTGAAAAACAGTACTATTTTATGTACTCTAAATACAGCCCTAATTTTACCGAAATAGATTTTGAAGCACCAAAAACGACAAAAGAAAACGGAAGCGCCAACTATGTGTATGAAATTGTACACTCAAGCAATAATGAGTTTAAAGTAAAGGCAACAGCCATTACTGATTTTAATGGAAATGGTGTTTTTAATGTTTGGGAAATAGATCAAAATGGTGTTCCAAAACAAATTACAAATGATTAATGTGGTATTTAAAATTAATATTAGTAATTGTATTTGCTTTTGTACTGTACCAAGACTTTAAAAGTCGTTTGGTTTACTGGTTTTTATACCCAATTATAGGTGTTTTAGCATTTGCAATTCAATTACAAAATTTACCAGTTTCAATTGCCCTGACTAACTTAGGATTTAATTTATTATTTGTAGTTTTAATTTTATTGGTTAGCACACTTTACATTAAATTCAGAAATTTAGATTTTAAAAACACAATTGGAATAGGAGATATTCTATTTTTTCTTTTTATAGCCGGCACTTTTTCTATAGTTTCCTTTCTTATTTTATTTGTTTTTTCGCTTGTATTTTCTTTGATTTTGCATATAGTTTTAAATAATAAAAAAGAGCAGACTACGGTTCCTTTAGCGGGTTATATGTCACTTTTTTTTGGTGTTGTTTATGCAGTTTCGTTTTGCTTTAACAATGCTTTTTTATATGCTTATTAGATGGAGAATTTTGATATTCCAATAGAATTTCAGCAGCTTGTAAAGTCAGAACAAGCTTATTATTACAGGATAATTCCGGTTGGAAAAGATCAGAACACTGTCATCTTAAAAACGGATGCGTCTGATATTGTAAGCCTGCAGAATGAATTAAGTATTTTACTTAGTTTTCAGGTTCAGCTAGAAACCGATTCTACAGAAAATGTAAACCGTTTTTTAAGTACCAATTATAGAAAAACTTCTAATAACGTTTCCGAGATTCATTACACTTCTGATTTTTTGGAGAAGATCGTTTTGAATGCCAAAGAAATAGGAAGCAGTGATATTCATTTTGAACCTTATGAGAAAAATGCAAGAGTTCGTTTTCGCTTAGATGGTAAGTTAAAAGAACAGTTTCATATTTCGGTAGAAGAATATCCAATTATTGTAAATAAAATTAAGATTCGCGCACAGCTTGATATTTCTGAAAAAAGACTACCTCAAGATGGACGTATTACGATGGTTACAGATTATCAGGATTTTGATGTTCGTGTTTCTGTTTTACCCACTTTGCATGGCGAAAAAGTAGTACTGCGTATTTTAAGTAAAGATACGAGTCATATTGATATTAACTCTCTTGGTTTTACTGATAAAGAACTAGCAGCCTATCTCGAAAATATAAAGCGTCCAAATGGAATTGTACTTATTTCTGGGCCAACCGGTTCAGGTAAAACGACCACTTTGTATGCTACTTTAAAAAGGCTAAACGTTCCTAACACCAATATTCTAACAGTAGAAGATCCAATAGAATATACATTAGAGGGAATCAATCAGGTTCAGTTAAAAGAAAATATCGGACTTGATTTTGCAGCTACTCTAAGGACTTTTTTACGACAAGATCCCGATATTATAATGGTAGGGGAGATACGTGATGTTAATACCGCTAATATGGCAATTCGTGCTGCCTTAACGGGGCATCTTGTTTTGTCTACGATACATACAAATTCAGCTTGGGCAACAGTTTCAAGATTAATTGATATGGGCATACCATCATTCTTAATTGCAAGTACGCTGAATATTAGCGTTGCACAAAGATTGGTTCGTAAACTTTGTAATTCTTGTAAAACAGAAGAAACAATTAATCCGGAAATTTTTCCAAGTGGTTTTGAGATTCCAAATGACTTAACTTCGCACCATATTGCCGTAGGATGTGAACACTGTTATCATACTGGTTATTCCGGAAGAAAAGCCATTTATGAGATCCTGCCTATAGGTTCAGAATTGTCTAATTTGATAAAAAACAATCAATTAGATATTAATGATTACTTAGAAGAGAAAGACATTTTTACACTAAAACGTAACGCATTGTTATTAATAAAAGAAGGAATTACTTCGGTCGACGAAGTTTTTTCATTACTATTGTAAAACAAATAAAATCCTACAACTGATATAATTTCATGAGAAAAATAATTACGCTGTTTTTTATACTAATTTTTCAATTTTCATTTTCGCAAGAAAATCGGATTCAACAGCTAAAAAATAATATTGAGTCCATTTCTGCCGATGCTCCTGGATTAAATGAAAAAGTAAATGTTAATATAAAAGAAGCTTCTCTTTCAAGCTTTTTATTGGCTGTTTCGCAAATTCATAAATTAAATTTTAGCGTTGCCGGAAACTTAAGCCAAATAAATATTGTAAATAATTTTTCGGATGTAACTGTGGGAGATCTGCTTATATTTTTATGTAAAGAATATAATCTTACGATTGATTTTACAGGAAATATTCTGGCTATTAAATCGTATGTAAAACCAACAGAAATTCCTGCTTTAAAAGCTATTGATGTATCATACGATCTGGCAAATAATTTACTTTCACTGAATTTGAAAGATGATAAATTGTATGATGTTTTCAGAAAGATTATGGACGAAAGCGGTAAGAATCTTGTTTTTGCGCCTGGTCTGGAAAATCAACTGCTTACTGCATATATTAAAAGCATGCCTTTTGATGCTGCTTTGAATAAACTAGCATTTGCAAATAATTTAAGTGTAACCAAATCACGAGATAACTTCTACATTTTTGATAAAGTAGAAGGGAATTTTGTAAGCGAAGGAACATCAGATCCAAATGCCATACGTCAGAATAAACCTCAACGAGCACGCAAATCTAATTTTTTCTTTACGGTTGTTGATGCCGATAAAAAACTGCTAAACGTTGATTTTGAGAATACTCCAATTTCAAGCATTGTTTATGATATAGGCAATGAATTGGATATAGATATGTTTATTTCGAGTCCGTTAGAAAGTGCCGGAAACGGAACAGTTAAAGCAAAAAACATCACTTTTGATGAACTTTTAGCAAAACTATTTGAAACTAAATCTGATGGTGGTGCTTCACAAGGAAATAATTCGCAGCAGTTTAGTAATAACAATTCGGGAGCACCAATGGCAGCTTCTGGCGGAGGCGGCTATACATTTAAAAGAAGCGGCTCTGTTTATTATTTTGGAACAAAAGATCAATTAGTGGTACGAAATATTAAATCGATTCCGTTAATGCATCGTTCTATTGAACTTTTAAGTGATCCTTCAAAAGAGGGCAGAAGTGCCGGTCGATTAAATAATACGAATAACTATTCTAACTATAATTCTTTCGATAACAATAGTAATAGATCCAATTCTAATTCAAACTACTCTAATCAAAACAGTAGTTTTAATAGTGGAGGAGGCAGCAGTAATTATTCGTCTTCAAGCGGAAGCAGCAGCAGTAATCCATCAGAATCTATTTTGACAATTATTCCTGATGAAATAAAGAAAGATCTAGACATAAAAATTGATAAAGAACTCAATAGCTTTTTAGTAAATGGCCCTGCGGCTAACATTGAAAGATTTGAATCTTTTATACACTACATAGACAAAGCTGTTCCGGTAATTTTAATTGAAGTGATGCTGTTAGAAGTTAATAGAAGTGCTACTGTAGAAACGGGGATTCAAGCCGGAATTGGTGATAAACCTGTGACTACAAAAGGAACTGTTTTTCCTAATGCCGATATTAATTTAGGAGCTTCGACAATCAATAAAATTATAGACGGTTTCAGCGGATTTGGTTCTTTAAACATTGGTCAGGTTGTTCCTAATTTTTATTTGAGTTTAAAAGCTATGGAAACAAACGGAAATCTAAAAGTACGTTCTTCCCCTAGATTATCAACTTTAAATGGACATAAAGCCTATTTGTCTATTGGAGAAACAACGTATTATGTTGTGACCAATCAGAATTATTATGGATCGCAGATTCCGCAGGCTTCTGAAGTAAAAAATTACCAGCCTATCGATGCTGAATTATCAGTAACTATTATGCCTTTGGTTTCTGGTAACGGACAAATTACTATGGATATTAAAGTGATTCAGTCTAGTTTTAACGGCCAAAAAGTAGATAAAGATGCGCCTCCGGGAATTAATTCAAGGGAGTTTACTTCAATTATTAGAGTTAAAGATCAGGACTTAATTGTTCTGGGCGGACTGGAAGAATCTGTAAAAAATGATTCAGGAACGGGTGTGCCATTGTTATCCAGAATTCCAATTATTAAATGGATTTTTAGTTCGAGAAAAAGAGAAGATTCAAAGAAAAAGTTGAGTGTGTTAATTAAACCTACAGTTATTTACTAATGGCCATATTATCCTTAAATACCTTTTTGCTTGGAAAACAATACATTGGTGTTGAGCACTTCACTATAAATAACGAAGATAAAGTTGCCTTACTTTTAGTTGAAAAGAAAAAAGAAGGATTAGTAATTACCAAAAAAGACAGGGTTAGTTATAACAGAAAAATAGCTGAAAAGTGGGATACTAAACTGCCTTTCTTTTTAGTAATAAATTCCAATCAGGTTATACAAAAAGAAGTTTTAGGTATCGAACCATCTGATGAAAAACTGCTTCATAAATCTTTCCCTAATACAAATTGGGATGAGTTTTATTATGAAATTTGGAGGTTAAAAACAAAATCTGTAATTGCAATAGCGAGAAAATCGTATATAAGCACTTTGCTTGAAGATTACGAAAATCAAAAAATATCGATTGCCGGAATCAGTCTTGGTGTATGTTCTATAGCAGATATTATTGCTTATACAGATGAAAGTGAACTTTATACAAATCATCAGAGCATTTCAAAAGAAGAAACACAAATAATTTCAGCAAGTGTTTTAGAATCGGCAATAACCTATACCATAAACGATCTTCAGATTGAGAACAGACAATTGCTGTCTTTTTCCGGAATTTTAAGATTAATATTAAATAATACACTGAATACAGGTTCTATAATTTCTTATAGCGACCAATTGTATAATGATTACAATCAGAAAACATTCTTTAATAAAGGAATTAAAATAATGGTTGGGATTGTTTTAGGAATCTTACTTCTTAATTTCGTTTTCTTTACACACTATTATAAACTAGCTCAGGAATCATCTGAAATTTTGTTGGTTAATAAATCTTCAATTGAAGATGTTAGTAAAATAAAACAAAGAATTATTGTAAAAGAAGAAAAAGTTAAAGGTATAGATGGAAGAATGACTTCGAGAAGTTCCTTAATTATTAATGAAATTACAAGTAAAGTTCCCTCTTCTATTTTGTTGACCGAACTTACTTTTAATCCTCTGGAAAAGAAAATCAAAGCCGAAGAACAAATACTTACAAAGGATAAAGTCATCTCAATTTCAGGAACTACAATTGCTAATGCTTCTTTTACTAAATGGGTAGAAGATATCGAAAAGCTAAATTGGGTTGATAAAGTTTTAATTACCCATTTTGGAAAAGATGAAAATAATGAAACAACGTTTTCTATAAACTTAACTCTGAAGTAAAATGAACTTGAATAAAAAAAACAAACTGCTTGTAATTGGTTTTTTTGTAGTGCTCTACGTTTGTTATTCTTTTGCGATATCAAATACCATAAATTATTATAAAGAATACCAGAATAAACAACAGGAGATAGTCGAGGATAGTGATATGCCCAAACTTGTGGCGCAGCTGGTTCAAAAAGAAAAACAACTGGACCAGATTTTATCTACTTATGATGTAATTATATCAGACTCATTTCAGAATGATTTATTAAAGCAATTAACTTCTTACAGTGATAGTTATCATTTAAAAATTGTTGATTTTAAAGAACCTCATATCATCTCTCAAAAAGGATTTACCACAACCAGTTATACCTTTTCTTTAGAAGGATCATTTAACGGATGTCTGGCCCTGCTTAATAAAGTAGAGAACAATCCGATGCTGGGGAATATTAAGCACTTAAATTTTGTAAAAAAGAGAAATTATAAAACCAATACAGACCAATTGTTTGTAGAGGTTATCATGCAAAAAAATAAAGGAGTTTAGGCAAAACTCATTATTAAAAACAAAACATAAACAAATTATGAAAAAGACTTTTTTATTATTTGTGGCATTTGCCGCACAGGTTAGTTATGCCCAACAAACTTCTGAAATAGGATCAATGAAAATTATTAATGACGGTGTTCATAATACTTTATTTGCAAGCGGTGGTATTGCGAGAATGAACATGGGATTTGATGGAAAAGGATATATAAAATTTGGAGCTCACACAGGCGGAGGACAAAGAGAAAATATTCTTTATATGAGAGGCAGTGATGGAAATGTAGGAATTGGAACAGATAATCCTGTTAGCAAATTGACCGTTACGGGTTCTTTAGCAATAGATGGTGGATTAGGGAATACCTATTCTCGACCATTAATTTCACATGGGACATTATTGAATGGAGAAATTAGAGGGTACAGTAATGCAACAGACTTAGCAGATGATGGATTTCTAAGAATTTCTGCGGGAGCAGGTACAAATTCATCTACAAAATCTTTTATTGATTTATCGGGGTATTCAACAGTTCCGGACATGGATCGAAATATTTTATTTGGAACTTCTGGTGGTGAACGAATGAGAATTAATAATGTAGGCAATGTTGGAATTGGAACATTAAATCCGCAGCAAAAATTTGTAGTTTCTAATAATGGCGGCGAAGGATTTGAAGTTTATTTAGATCCCGCCCTTACTGTTGTGGGACTACAGTCTTATAATAGAGCTTTAAGTTCTCATTCAAAAATGCAATTTGATGCGAGTCAATTTTCGTTTATGTATGGTAATGTTGGAATTGGAACATTAAATCCGCAGCAAAAATTTGCAGTTTCTAACAATGGTGCCGAAGGATTTGAAGTTTATTTGGACCCCGCTAATAGTATTGTAGGATTGCAGTCTTACGATAGAATTTCAAATACTTATTCAAAGTTGCAATTAGATGCGAGTCAATTTTCGTTTATGTACGGTAATGTTGGTATTGGTACATCAAGCCCAAACAATAAATTAGATGTAAACGGGACAATTCATTCTAGAGAGGTAAATGTCGATTTGAATTTTCCGGCTCCAGACTATGTGTTTGCAAGCGGTTATAAATTAAGATCACTTGAAGAAGTGGAAAAGTATGTGAAAGAAAACAGTCATTTACCAGAAATCCCTTCGGCAAAAGAATTCGAACAAAACGGAATTTATTTAGCTGAAATGAATATGGCTCTTTTAAAGAAAGTTGAAGAATTGACTTTGTACATGATCGAAATGAAAAAGGAGAATGATGCAGTAAAAAAAGAAAATTTATTGATGAAAAAAAATCAACTTGATTTAGAAAAGAGAATATCTAAAATTGAAAATAAATAATTATGAAAAAAACTTTTTTACTCATTATTGCATTTGCTGCACAGATAAATTTTGCTCAAAATACATTTCCATTTCCTGCTAATGATAATGTGGGGATTGGAACGATGACCCCAATAAACGGTTTGCAAGTTTTTAAACTTAATGATTTTAATGGAGGTTCCATAAGACTTGGTCACAGTGGCTCATCTGATGGAATTCTTAGTTTTGGGTGGAATCCTCAAACATTAAGCGATGCTTTTAAAATTTCTTATAGTCCTCATAATTCAGTTATTAGTACTACAGATTTATTAACAATTGGAGTAAATGGTAATGTTGGTGTTGGTACATCGAATCCATCTCAGAAATTGGACGTACTAGGGAATGGTATGTTCCAGGGAGCAATTATTAGCTCTATTCAAGATGATGCGGGAGGTCATATACAATTGAAAAACCCATCTAAAGGAGGTAATGGGATTGCAAATACCTGGATGATTTATAATATGACAGGAGTATATGGTAATAGTTTGCAATTTTGGGCTTATGATGATTTGGGTTGTGCCGGAGGAATGTGCAATAATCGCTTTACCGTTATGGATAATGGCAATGTAGGTATAGGATCAACGAATCCACAAAACAAGCTAGACGTAAACGGCACTATTCATTCTAAAGAAGTAAAAGTTGATATAAATTTTCCAGCGCCAGACTATGTGTTTGCAAGCGATTATAAATTAAGAACACTTGAAGAAGTGGAAAAGTATGTAAAAGAAAACAGTCATTTACCAGAAATTCCTTCGGCAAAAGAATTCGAACAAAACGGAATTTATTTAGCCGAAATGAATATGGCTCTTTTAAAGAAAGTTGAAGAATTGACTTTGTATATGATTGAAATGAAGAAAGAGAATGAAGCAGTAAAAAAAGAAAACCAAAAATTTCAAGAAATATTCGAACGACTAAATAAAATTGAAAATCAATTAAAATAAAATCTATAGTTATGAAAAACAAACTGATTTTTATTAGCGCTGTTATATTTTCTTTATCTGTTAAAGCACAATTATATACACCAAATAGCGGAAATGTAGGTATAGGAATAGAAAATCCACAAACTAAATTAGATGTAGCAGGTACAGGGCGTTTTAAAGTTCCGGATGATGAATCGGGTGTAGGAGGACTTACTATCGAAACAAATAATGGAACTAATTTAAAAATGGGAGGAAATACAACTTACAGCTGGATACAATCTCACATGTCACTGCCTTTATATATTAATGAACTTGGTAATAATACAATACTAAATCCAAGATATGGTAATGTAGGAATTGGTACAGCAGCACCAAGTGGTACTTTAGATTTAAAAAGACTAAATTCTAATCTGGTTTTTGATTTAAACACTAACAATTTCTGCAGAATTGTAAGTAAGGGATGGAATGCAAATATTGATATGCATACATTTCAAATCGACGGTACAGAAAATGTAAATCAATTTCATTTAAATGCAAATGGTAATGTAGGAATTGGGACTTCGGAACCAATTGGCATTTTAGATTTAAAAAAGTTAAACTCCAACTTAGTTTTTGATTTAAATACTAATAATTTCTGTAGAATAGTAAGTAAGGGTTGGAATGCAAATATTGATATGCATACATTCAAGATTGATGGTACAGAAAATTTGAATCAATTCCATTTAAATACAAATGGGAATGTTGGTATTGGAACATTAGATCCAACTTCAAAACTCGATGTAGCGGGGCAAATAAAAAGTTATAATGCAGCTTTTGGCCAAATAGATACAGAAACAAGTACTAAAGCTTATGCTAATTTTAGTACCAATAATCATGGAACTGTTTTGATGTCATCTAACTTATACATTTCTAATGGCGAAGACTTGAAAGTTGCCAATACACACCCTTCAATGTCTGGTGGCGCCATATTACTTCCAGGTAATGGAAGGTCTAATCAAGGATCCATTTTATTTTATACAAATAATTCCAAATCAGTATTGAAAGATGAATCTTTTTCAGGTTCTATTTCAATGAAAATAAGTGGAAATGGTAATGTTGGCATAGGAGAAACGAATCCAACTAATAAACTAGATGTAAAAGGAACTATTCACTCTCAGGAAGTAAAAGTAGATATGAAAGATTGGTCAGATTTTGTCTTTAAAAAAGAATACAATTTGCCAACACTTCAAGAAGTTGAAAAACACATTAACGAAAAAGGACATTTAGAAAATATCCCAAATGAAGAAGAAGTTTTAAAAAACGGAATTAATTTGGGAGAAATGAATGCGAAGCTTTTGCAGAAAATTGAAGAATTAACTTTGTATGTAATTGAGCAAAATAAGCGTTTAGATAAAGTTGAAAAAGAAAATGCAGATTTGAAAAGTCAGATAAATTCATCTAAAAAATAATACAATATGAAATTGAAAATTTTAATATTAGTTTTATCCGTCCAAATTAGTTTTTCTCAAAGTATTTTCCCTACTGATGGAGGTAATGTTGGTATTGGAACAAATACACCATTATATAAATTAAATGTATTTGGTTCCCATAGTGATGCTAGAATTTTATTGCATTCTATTGGAGGAGGCGATGATGCACGCCAAGCCGATTTAATGCTTTGGGCTAGTGAACCCCAAGTAAGTTATTCAGGGGTTGGAATAGGAAATAATGTAAGTGTATCAAGTGCCAGAGGATTACATTTATTAAATACTATAAGAGGAGGATCTTATATGAGATTATTAGACAATTCGATTTCGATAGGAATAGTTTCATCTGCTGGAACAATAAAAGAAACAATAAATGTAAATACAGAGGGAAATATTGGTTTTGGAACAAATTCTCCAGTAAGTAAATTATCTGTTGCAGGCTCTTTAACACTAGGTGGAGGAGTTGGTAATAATACTTTGCCAAGACCATTAATTACAGCTGGAACTTTACCAAATGGAGAAATTAGAGGATATAGTGGTGCAGGAAATGCATATGATGATGGATTTCTAAGATTATCTGGCGGAGGCGGAACAACTTCTTCTGTTAAAACATTTATCGACTTATCGGGTTATTCTACCGTTCCGGATATGAATGGTAATATAGTTTTTGGGACTTATGGTACTGAACGTATGCGTATTGATCGAAATGGTTACGTATCAATTGGTACAAAAGCTCCAGATGCGCTACTTACCGTAAATGGTACAATTCATTCAAGCGAGGTAAAAGTCAATTTAAACTTCCCTGCACCAGATTATGTTTTTGCAAACGATTATAAATTGAGAAGTCTGCAGGAAGTTGAAAATTATATAAAAGAAAATAGTCATTTACCCGAAATTCCATCAGCAAAAGAATTTGAGAAAAACGGAATTAATGTTTCTGAAATGAATATGGCGCTTTTAAAGAAAGTAGAAGAGTTGACTCTGTATTCTATTGAGCAGCAAAAAAATACTGAAAAGCTCTATTTATATATTGATGAACAACAAAAAAGATACGATGAAATGGCATTGCAGCTAAAAAAGCAAAATGAACGTTTAGAAAAGCTCGAAAAAAAGAATAATAATTAAGAAAATAAAAATGAAAAAAGTATTTAGATTAAGTTCCCTGCTCTTGTTTTTATGTTTTCAAAAAAGTATTTCACAAGGATTTATTACAGCAGCAGATAATAGTGTAAACGCAATTAATGCTTCTTCTGGTGTAATTCCTAAAACAGAACCTAGTACTGCAATGTGGACAGCAACAAATGCGTACTGGGCTACGCCTCTTATTTATAGAACAAGAAGATTTCCTGATGATGGAACAGGAGCTTTTCCTTTTAATAATTATGGCGAATTAATGATTCAGGGAACATCTCACGGAAACATGTATAATAAAGGAATTAGTTTTTTAACATGGGATGGATCTGGTGCAGAACCACAAATTAGAATGAGAGTTTCACCAGAAGGAAACATTGGTATTGGGACTTTGTCGCCAGATGCAAAATTAACCGTAAATGGTAAAATCCGTTCGCGTGAAGTAAAAGTCGATTTAAACTTTCCTGCACCAGATTATGTTTTTGCACCAGATTATAAATTGAGAAGCCTGCAGGAAGTTGAAAATTATATAAAAGAAAATAGTCATTTACCTGAAATTCCATCAGCAAAAGAATTTGAGAAAAACGGAATCAATGTTTCTGAAATGAATATGGCGCTTTTAAAGAAAGTTGAGGAATTAACTTTATATATGATCGAAATGCAAAAAGATATTTCTGTTTTGAAACAAGAAAATAAAGAATTGAAATCACAGATTAAAAGTAATTAACCTCATCTAAATAATACTTAAAAACCTATGAAACAAAAATATTTGATTTTGATATTGTTTTTTACAATCATCAGCAGCGCACAGAATTATAATAATATAGTAAACTATTCAATTAATGGTACTCCGGTTAATGGTGTTAAAATTAAAACCAATCTGCCTTTTGCAGCAGCAAGTCAAATGCCTACTATAACAATAACAGGGTTTAATTATCAGACTGCAGAGACGATAAACCTAACGATTGTTTATTATATATATTATAACGGACCAGATTCAGGAAATGCATCAAGTTATTATTTTCATACACCAAAAATGTCTTCATCAGGAAGTTATACCCCATCGGTTTACTTATCTAATGAAAATGGTAAAGTAGTTATTTTTATTAACGATAAAGTTTATTTTCAAAGATTTACAGTAAGTGCTTATGCGCAGGGTATGGCAGAAACGAGTAGTTGGTTTCAAGGATGGACAGCCGTTGATGAGCCTATGACAGGAACTAAAACAGTAGAAATTCCGTATCAAAATAGATTTAAAGGCAATGTTTATCTTTCCGGAGGAAGTATTTGGAATGCAGCAGGAAATGTTGGTATAGGAACTGAAAATCCAGATGCAAAACTGGCTGTAAATGGTACAATACATTCAAAAGAAATAAAAGTTGATTTAACCGTTCCTGCTCCTGATTATGTTTTTGCAAGTGATTATAAATTAAAAGACCTAAAAGAAGTTGAAAAGTATATAAAAGAAAACAGTCATTTACCCGAAATTCCATCAGCAAAAGAATTTGAGAAAAACGGAATCAATGTTTCTGAAATGAATATGGCGCTTTTGAAAAAAGTGGAAGAGTTAACTCTTTATACTATTGAGCAACAAAAGAATACCGAGAAGTTAATGAAGATTATCCAAGAGCAGAGTAGGAGGTTAGAGATTCTGGAAAAGAAAAGATAATTTAACCAAATAACATTAAGCCTAAAATAAGAAAACCGCTTTTATAATGAAGCGGTTTTTTATTTAAAATGGTTTGGGGTTTAGAATCTGAAAAAGAAAACATAACTTAACTTAACTACAGAAGTTAATTAATATGAAATTACTTCTTTTATATTGTTGTTATATCATTTTCCATGTCCCATTTCTATAACTTTCCCATTTTTAGACGAAATTTTTATGTGAAAAACCCCACCAAATCCAATTTTAAGAAACCTCCCTTTAATATCCCAAATACTGTCATTTTCTTTAACAACAATATATGGTCGTTGTGATTTAATTTGATCTTCGCCATAATTTTCAAATAATATTATTTCGGCTATCCCAACGGCAGTTTTTTCTTTTGTAACTAAGCATTCTTCACATTTTATATCACCTATAGAATTATACCATTCATAGTGATTGTTTTTTACTAAGCTCATTATTAGTAAAATAGCTAGTATTGCTATTATGAGAAATGGAATTATTTTTTTCTTCATGATATTGAATTTTTAATTAGTTTAATGTAAACCAGCCTCTTGTCGGTTCATTTTTCGGAAGAGTCTTAGAAGGAACACCTTTTTTTCCAGGGTGACTAGGATCAAATGGCACAGATTTGTGTATTCTTGTAGTCATAAGTGTTTCGACATCATACTTTAAAACTTCTCCAAGAGGAGTCGCTAAGTATGCATCAAGACCAGTAAAATTTGCCATGTTTAGATCATCTGGTGAAAAAATATCATTGTCATATTTTATACTCCAATTTGAATGAGTATGAACTGCTCCAACTAAAGTAGCATTTTTTATATTTACAAATTTAGGAATTACTCCATTTTCTCTGCCCCCAATATTAGGGACACTATATGTATAGTAACTACTTCCACTTTTTAAATCTATTCTGTAGATAGTTGCTCCATATTCTTTTTTATCTAGAATTGAGTTATCATTATATCGTTGTGCAAAGTTAATAGCTGCTCTTTCAGGAGATCTAAAAATACCCATTCCTCCAACACCTCCCGTATTATTGTATCTAGTGCCTCCAAAAGTAGTATTAATATCCATTCCATTCCCATCTGCGGATGCAGTACCAGATCTAACTCCCCAATCACCATTAATTTCGCTTTTGAAGACTGTGCCACCATTCCATAATGAATGCCATGCTGCTCCAATCCATGATGCCCATCCACCATCAGAATCAATAGAAGAAACGGGATTATTTCCCATTCCTAAATAAGGTGAATTATATTGACCATAAGGGTCAATAGACAGCCATCTTCCAATTCTTCCGTCCCAAAGACGTAATTTAAAAGCCTCCATTCCAGTTTCTGTATCTAATTCTTGTCCTTGAAAGGCGTATCGATAATTTAAAGAATTTCGGGTTGGTAATGGTTCTCCAAAAGGGTAATAATCAGCAAATGATTTAATAGCTGGATTGCCACTTTCTTTCTCTATAACAGCTCTAACATTTCCTAAGTGATCTTTGATTTCATAACTAGTAATTCCACTTGTTTTATTATAAACACCTAAACGATTTAATCCATACACAGGTAATTCTACTTGCGTAATATTTCCGTTGACGAGTAAATTATAGATTGCCATAGGATTTCCAGCAAGATCTAACTGATAAAAAGTTGTTGCTTGTAAGTTGTAAGGAGAACTTGTATTGTAACTTTCTTTTTTGATACGCTGCCCTCTTTCGTTATAAAAGAATTTTATTAAAGAAACATTATCTTTCTTTATTTCTGTTACTAGTCCTTGCGTATTGTAAATATAATTTAATTTTTCAGAAACATTTTCTATCAATTGACCAATTGCATCATATTTATAATTTTTTGGGTCAGTTTGATTTTTTATATCATCTGAATTAGGAATGATTTTACCACTATCAGTAACTTGGTTTAATTGGTTTTTATCAGCGTAAATATAAGTTAGATTATCAATAACCTCACCTGCATTATTAGTTCGCTTAAGGGTTTTTATGTTTCCATTTGGATCATAAGTTAATCCTCCTTCAGTTAGTATATTGTTGCTATTAATTGAAGCAGTCAATGGGTCAACACTACCAAATACTGCGTCGGTAAGCCAGTTGTTTCTATCATAATTATATAAATATGCAACTTGATCGCCAGCTTTTCCTTTGTTGGCCCATCTGGTTGCTTTTATGTTTCCGTTATAATCTACTCCGACAGTAGGTGAGGAGGTAATGTTTCGACCAGTGCGTGAATAATCACCGTTATAATAGTCAAGTGTTAAACCAAATACGTCATTTGTATCACCCCCAGGATCTTTAGAAGCTTCTAAACTTGGGTGGTTAATGGTTTTAAGCTGTCCTCCAAGAGTATAAACATAATCTAACCCTTGTATTCCTTGTGCAATATTTACTCTTTTTAATTCACCAGTTTTATAATAACTATAATCTGCATGCCTTGTAATAGGTTTATCAATTGTTGAAGTTTCTACGTTTGTTAATGCATCATTTGCGTTGTAGATATATTTGTGTACAAATAATTCAGTATCTTTATTTTTTTGAAACAAAATATTTTTTAGATTACCTCTATAATCATACTCATAATGAATAGTTTTTGCACCAATGCCTTCATTATATTGAACTATCCATTCTGTTCTTCCATTTATGTCATAACTGTACCAAGTAATCGCTGAAATTGTTGATGCTGGTTTTGTATATGTTACAGCTATATTTCCTGATAAATTATTTTGAGTATAATTTGTAATGCTTATTCCCGCAGTTGCTAATACACCAGACAAAGTTAAATTAGTTGGGGTTGTAGGTAATGCTATAGATGTTAAGTTATTTTCAGAATAATCATAAATTGTAAAGATTTGCTCAGAACGTACTCCGTTTATTAATGGACCATTTGGATTTGAAACAGCAGAAGTCCATATCCCATTACTTCCATTAATAACACCACTTTCTATTGGTCTACCTAACGAATCATAGTCAGTATAAGAAACCTGTGTGTCAGCTTGTAATGCACTTTGTGAATATCGGATCTTTCCATCATTTCTATAAGCAAATTTACTAGTTCCCTGATCTGGATTTGATGATTCAATTACTTGTCCTAGTCCATTATAAGTAAAAATTGATACAAAGTTAGCAGAAGTCATATGAGCAGGATTTGCAGTTATTAATGTATTATTTATATAACCTTTAGGTTGTATTGATTTTATTAACTGACTTGTTTTATTGTATATGTTTACAGCATATTCATAATAATTTACATTATAAGTTATTCCTAGTGAACCAGCATCATATGTCGGCGCTCCAGAAGAAATATAAACTTTTGGGTCTGAAGCAGGAGGTATTTTTGCTTCTATTCTGTATGTATTTCCACCAGTTATATTTGAAGTGATTAACCCTGTTTTTAAATTATATACATTATATAAATTGGCTGCTCCTATTAAACTCCCTGATGCAATACCTTTTGGAATATGCACATCTACGAATCCCTGAGTTCCTATAAGTGAAACAACCGGATATGAAACTCCTCCTTCTGAGCCTGATCTAGCAGAAGCTAATAATTTGCCTTCACCATCAGTAAAAACTACATTTTCATTACCATTAGCATCAACACTTATAGATTTGTAAAACTTAGTAATTACTTCTTCTCTTCCGTTAGAAATTGGGCCATCATAAAAATCAGAGCCATATACATAGTACATTTCCTGTGCAGCAGGAACAACATAAGAATAGCCCGTTTTCCATTCTCCATTTATTTTATTACCACCCACTACATTAATAACGTTATCGGGGTTTAATGAGTCATAATTGGTTTGAGTGAAAGGATGAGTGGCTGTAGCCTGATAAGGTTCGTCAGTATTATTGTCACTATAATAATTTGCTAAGCTTGCATTTGCTGAAATATCTGGTAGATTAGCAGCTGTAATTATAAAACTGCTTCCTGCCGTCGCAGTTACTGTAAAAGTATTTCCTAAATTTATACTTGGTGCAGTTAAAGTTACATTCAATCCCGAACCTACAGTACCAGTAGCTGTTATAGATTGCGATGCTTTATATGAATCACTTATTACAATATTATTTAATGGCAGAATAGAAGGATAGGCAGAAGCTGTTGACTCAGCAGTACTTTTTAGAAAATTAGTTTTGTTAAAAGTTGTAAGAGATGATGGTGCAATGAAAGAGGTCTTATCCGACCTTCCAAAATTATCATATGTTGTTTCTGTACCCCAAATTTTATTTGTAACATAATCCTTAGATAAGTTCACATCTGATTTTCCTAAATCATCAAAGTAAGACCTAGACTGGTTTTTTACATTTCCTTTGCTGTCATATGAAACGCTATGAACCCAATTGTAAAGATTATCATTAGAAATGAAAATTTCTTCACTGTCGCCAAGATCTTTACTAAAAGTTAAATAGCAGGCAGGTATAATGGGGGAAGTGGCCCCTGTATGGTAAAATACTAGATAATTAGATTCTATTTTAGCTCTGTAGTTAGTATCAACACTACCTTGTTTAATTATTCCTAATTCAGTATTTTGTAAAGGTACTCCGGTATTTAAGTAGAGAATTTGACCTGTTTTTAGTGTACAAGAACTAGACCAAGCACCTGTGATGCTTAGGTTTACTGTACCGTTTTTTATGGATATACTGCCATTACTGCTTCCTTCTCCGGTTGTACAAGTAAAAACGCTTGGCAGTACATTAGAGTAATTAACTCCTGCTGCATAGTTAGATGGTGATATGCTTATATTGGTATTTACACTTGTAACTAAATTTGCAGCATCATAAATTACTAAACTATTATTTTCAATTTTTGCATTATATCCGCTTGGAACACCGTTCGGGGTTATAAGTATGGGACCTAATTCAAGATTGGGCAGACTTGGAGAAATAGTTAATACTTTTATGACTCCAGTTTTCATTACAGTTGGCTGCCACCTGCCGCCAAAAACAAGAGATAAGACATTATTTGTAACAGATAAACTTCCTGAAACAGATCCATTTGAATTGACTAGATCTGATAAAATTAAATTTACCGTATAATTTGGATAGTTTCCAAAGGCGTCTAAATTGTATGAACCAGCTTTTTTATTATGAGTAATTCCCGGATTTCCAAAAATAAATATCGGAAATAAGATAAAATAGTATATATATTTTTTCATCGATTTTCTATTAGGTTAACAAACTCTTATTTATATAAAATTGATCTTATAAATATTTATTATTATATGTATTTGATTTAGCTAATTTAAAACCACCAGTGATTCCATTATTAGCATCATCAAGAATTTCCGAATACGTTTTAATTAATCTTCCAGCGGCATCGTATTCAAATCTTGTTGCAAGGCCATTGTTTGAAATAATATGGGTTAACTCATCCCATTCATTATAAACATATCCTGTTATTGATGCAGCCACAGGACGGATCATAAGATCATCAAAATATACTATTGAAGTATCTGCTGAAACTAAATAGATTGTATGCACCCCTGCAGCTACATTTACATAACCAGATTTCAGTACCCAGTTTCCGGCAGTGTATGATTCTGTAAAATCCACTATAGTACTATTATTATTTATCCTTGCTTTTGCAGCGTTTGATTTTTCAACCCAAACAGATACTTTGTATTTACCAGGTCTATGTTGACCACTTCTCATAGCGACCCCAAATTGTGAACTTGATGAGGCTGCAATTGATTTTTTGCCTGTATGATAATAAGTAGAATTTATTGAGGCATTATTCATTATCACTTCTGGT
Organism: Flavobacterium sp. GW821-FHT12A05; assembly: GCF_058807735.1. Taxonomy (NCBI): domain Bacteria; kingdom Pseudomonadati; phylum Bacteroidota; class Flavobacteriia; order Flavobacteriales; family Flavobacteriaceae; genus Flavobacterium; species Flavobacterium sp. GW821-FHT12A05. The sequence continues at coordinate 109,882 of NZ_JBXAQY010000001.1, forward strand.
TCTATAAAGTTAACGAAACCTGTCATAGGGGCATTTTCACCACCAGCAAAAAATATTTCGTTATAACCTGCATTTCCTACAACAGTTACTTTGGTATTATTATCTCCCATTTTTGTTGATGTATAATTACCATTTATATCTTTTGTTTCAAGTGGTGCCGAAAAATGATCATATAATGTTATTTCAGAAATTTGCTTCCATTTAGAAGATTGTGGGTCATTTAAAGGAGAATTCCATTTAAAATCATCATCAGTGTCATAATTATTGCCACTGATATAACCTTTAAAAATACCATTGCTGTCTTTTTCTCCATTCCAAGTATAAGATTTATGTTTTCTCCAGATTTTTTCATTTAATAAAGTTGGAGATTGCGTTGCTCCAGCCATGTCTTTATATGACCATATATTATTCCATGTTGTAATACCAACACCAGTTTCTTTCCATGGTTTACTTGCACCGCCATTTTTATCAAAAATATAAGAATAATTAACTGCTACCTGAGATAACATGTTTTTGTATGTATTAGGATTATCAACTTTTGATCCCATTCCTCCATGTCTTAAATATGCTGGTACAATTTTAGTTTTGGTTATTTCTCCAGTACTATTTATTGTTCTTGTTTCAGTTGCCTGACCAGTTAAAAAGTCATAATTATCATAATAATTTGTAGACGACCAACCTCCATTTATTGTGGTTGTACTTTCTAATCTTGATGGAAAAACAACTTTTCCAATAGAATTGAAAGTATATCTGAAATCTTTTGCATTTATTGAATTTCTCTTTGTATATTCTTGTATAGCATATTTAAAGCTTTCTTGCGAAATACCATTTTCTTTGTCATCATATTGAAATTTTTTATATTTATTAATAGTTTGACTTATCAATTGCTGTTTAGAATTAAAATGCCTTACACTTAATAGTTGTCCTAATGACGAAAAATTATCGTACAACATGATCTTAGAAGTAGATACTTGACGATAATTGGAATTAAATTCTCTTCTACTGCCTCCGAAAAATTTTAAATAAAACTGATCTCCAAATTTATAATCATATTCTCCCTCATTCTGATTACTTTGCATCAGATCGTCCATTACTCTAAAATTAAAAAGAGAACTGGATAATGTTTCAGAATTGTTTTTTATAGTTGCCGTTACATATTCATATTGTACATTAGGTGAAGGAATTTCTTCTACAGCCTGAATATTATCTGCCACTTGCGGGTTATCTGATGGCTCAAAAGAAGTTACTCCTGATATATTTGTTGTGTAAGGATTTCTATAGTCATAATCCGTAAATAAAATATTACCATTATTAAAATCTGAAGTAGTAATTCGTCTAACTCTCAGTCCGCCTCCATTCTTTCCATTTCGGCCATATTGGGCAACTAATCGATTGTAATTAGCAATAATCTTAAAACTAAATGCGTATTCAGCCTGATTTGGTTCAGAATAAGTATATTGTTTTATCTCAAAATTTCCAGTACCACTGCTATGATAGCAAGATGGACCTTCGAAAAATCTTCTTTGAAGAGTAATATCTGTTTTATTGTTAGGCTTTAGAGTTAATTTTTTATTTGGATTATCTATACCAATAATGGTGTAATTATTTGTGTACTCATTCATGCGGGAATAATGAGTAGGATCTTTAAATTTAAAAGTTAAATCGATTTCTTGGTTTAAGCTAAATACGTCATTTAAATTATCGGATGAATATTTAAAATCTGTATTTATTGTTATAATATCATCTTGTACGGTATATTTAACAGGAGTATTGGTTAAAGGCTGGCGAACTCTATAATAATCAGCAGCAGAACTCGCGACTGTATTAGTGTTTAAAGCTGCTTCTCTCGAAAATGAATCAGGTTCGTAATCAATTTTTATTTTACCCCCAATAGGTGTTATAATTTCATTTAAACTCCATGCATCGGGGTTATCTTTTACATAGCCCCAATTATCTGAATTAGTGAAATTATACGGAACAGTACTTTTTAAGTAATTGAACTTATATGCAGGCATCGTTTTAATGTTATTTTTTCCATTAAGTTCAAGACTTCTTAAAGCCAGTCTTCCGTTATTTGCATTAGGTAAATTATTTCCTAGACTATAGTCATAATTAAAATTGATGACTTTTACAGCCTTGGTCTGAATATCAAAGCCTTGTGATTGATTTAAGATGTTAATATCTTCTGTATCAAGTACATTTTGATCAGTGTTAATATCCGAAACTTTTACATCATAAGGATTTTTACGGCATACATCATATGCTCCAAAAAAACCAAAATCAAAATAAGTGTAACCTTTCTTCCTATTGGTTCCAGTCCCTAAATTTTTATTTGCATTTGCAGCATCATTATTTTTTAACAGTATTATTTTATCAAGTTTCAAACTTAAATTCTCAGGTAAGTCTACATATTTATAGGTTCTATGCTTATAATCGTAGTCAAAGTTAAAATTCAAGGACTGGTATGTATTAGAACCACTTGATACGGGTACATAATAATATCCTTGCTCTATTGGTCTGGCTATTCTGTCTTGAAATGTTTGGGTTAAGTTTATAGGCATTGCACCAGACTGATATTGTCCATTTCGGTATTGTATAGAGGTACTTTTGTCATCTTCTCTAACTGACTTAACAAATAAAGCAGTATGGGTACGGGTTTTAACTTTATCTAAGTAGTAAATTTCTTTTCGGCCCCAAAAAAAGAAATTTTTACTATTATATGTTTTTCCTCCAACTTTTGGAGATCTCCACCCATATCCATCTGACCATTTTCCATACTCAAATTGAACATAATATCCATAATCATCCTTGTCAATAATGTTGTTATTGTTAATGTCTACATAATCAGGACCTGTAACAGCAGTTAATAGCCAATGTGTTGCATATGGTTTTGTTTTAATTGTTTCTAAAAATTTATCATTTTCATTACTCGTATTTGAGTAATTTTTATAAACTTCCTCAAAGCTGTATACAGGTAGTGAATAATGATATACTTTCCCATCTAAAGCGGTAATTCTGTAGGCTCCAATTCCATTTTCTGCAATATTTTTATAGTACTGTCTATCATAATTTGATGCTTCCAGAAAAGGAGTTGAACCTGTATTTCCATCTACAATTTGTTTATTTGTAAAAGCCTCAATGTACTGTCCATCTCTTTTTCTGTTACCAACCTTAGTTAATTGCCCATCTTTATTATAATTAGAGCTAAAAGTATTATCAGTATCGGTAACAATATTATTTACAAATCTTCCCATTTCATTTGAACCGTTGGAATTGACAGTATTATTGTCTAAATTAAATGTAGGGTCAAGGGATTTAAAATCTCCTGTTTGTGTTCTTAAAAAGGAAGAATTTACATTATCAAAATAAAAAAACAGTTTGTTGTTTAATTTATAGTTACTATCATTTGTGTTTGCAGGATATGTTAAATATGTTGCAAGATCATTTGCTTCATCTCCTTTGCCATAGAGCATAACTTCATCATAAATTCTTGGAGAAAATGAGCCGGACATTCCCTGTGCTGTTGCAGAATAGTTGTCATAATCAGGTAATGTTATTTCTGCTTGTGTAAACATTCCTGTGCTAGATGGACGATTTTTATCTACAACGTTATGAGTTCTAACATCCATTGAATATTTTATGTCCTGTTTGTATTGGGATTCTTTTTTTGAATCGAAAAGATTTAAAGTTCCAGAATTATAGCTGTTGGTAAGTTTAAAAAGCGAATATTCAATGTGTGTATGCTGATAAGCTATCCAAAAGAAACCAGCTGCATTTAAATCAAACCCACGATTAAAGTTATTTATATAATAATCTGAGTTTGTAACGGGCGTACTATTATTGCTCGAGACATTTAAAAATTGTGAAGTTACTTTGTTTGAAGCAGTACTATAAGAAACACCCAAAGCAGAGGCTTTTACTTCTCCGCTGGTATTTATAGTAAGGCCATTGTATGAGGCACCTGTTGCAGATAGAGTGTATGAACCGGAAACTTTTTTTGAATCTAAATTATATCCAACACCAACTCCTGCATATGAAACCTCAATTTGTTCAGAACCTACTCCAATTCCTACTCCTGCATACCCCACAGTTCCCCCCCAGGCTTTATGTGCTCCCCATGATCTACTCATTCCAATTGTTATACCATTAGGCAGAGTACCTCCTATTGAGAAGCTATAGTAGTTTAAATTTTGTCCTTGATCGTATAATAATTCTGAAACTCTTGTTTTATCCCAATCATCTGGAACTCCTTTTACGGATCTATTTATAGCACCAGGATTTAGACTCCATCCAAGACCAACCCAAGAAGCTTCTTCGTCCATTGCTATTCCCGCATGATTTGATAATGTAAGCGGATAACCTCCTTCTGGACTTGGTACATTTAATAAAGGCAAAACATAAGACATGTCTCCTGTATTAAGATTAACCATATCTGTGGCATCTATAGGTTCAAAACTAGTAGCTTCTGGAGCAACTGGTCCATTATTAGAAGCAAATAGATTATTAGGTAATAATGTTGGAAAAAATATCAACAAGAAAAAAGTGGCAATAATACGATGGCGCTTGTGGTATTTGGTCATTGGTTTATGATTTTAAAAAACTAGTTGAGGTTCGTTTATTAAGGCTTTGGTATTTATTTTGAATTTAACATCTCCGGTATTAAGACCCAAATCTTCGATTACAAAATTTAGATAGTCTTGTTTTAGATATTTTTCGTCACGGGGATAGACTATCATAATAGAAGTTGAGTTACTCATGCCGTACATTCTTGGATAAATAAAGTCGGCTAGGGCAAGGGTATCTTTTGCAGGGGTGTAAACATGTAGTTTTTCCTCCATTCCAAAAGCTAAATCATTGACCATTTGACCAAATTTTGCTTTGTCTTGCGCAACACTATTTAATAACTCCTGATTGTTTTTTGACATTGAAAGATTGAAATACAAAAACTTATTGTATTGCTTCCTTAATTTCTCTATCTCAGAAGGACTATTGTTTTCTGTTAATTCCTGTTTTACTAATAAATCAGTTGGTCTATATTGTAAAACATAATCAACACCAGATACCGTTTTTTTATAATGATAGCCGTTATCTTCGTCTTGTATATAAGCATTCATTTCCTCTTGTGTATCAAATGATTTGTTACAAGAGGAAATAAATAATAGTAAAATAAATGGTAAAAGTTTATTTCTTATCATATTCAGCATTAAGGCCTTTTAAAACTTTTTCGGTCAAGTCAGTAGATTCATCTGCATACATGATGTTTCCGCCGCCACTTGCGCCAAATATGATTTTGTAGTTGTGATTTTTTCCGTATTCTTTGATATAATCGTTAATATCGTTAATTACGGTTTGTGTTACTTTTTTATCTTCTTCCTGAATTTTTTTCTGAATAGCTTCTTGATAACCGTTAATTTGCTGCTGTTTGTTAGATAACAATTCTTGCTTTAATTTTAACTCTTTAGGAGATAAAGAAGCTCTCTCTTTTTCGTAGTTTTTTAATTCATTTTGCCAGTTACTGATTAAGGAATCTACATTGGCTTTCATTAAAGAGGCTTTTTTATCAAATTCTGCTTTTGCAACTTTTGTTTTACTATATCCAGTGATTAATTTATTAACATCAACATATACTAATTCTGAACTTGACTTTGCAAAATAGATTGCAAGAATGCTTAACACAACTGCTAAACAAGCAGCATACAAGGGGATTTTTTTCATTTTGTTTATTAGGATAATTTTAACAATATTAATCAATTAATTGCTAATTTAATCAGATGTATATTATTTTTTTAACATTTTTAATTGATTGATTTTTAACAAATTATCTATTTTTTATCTCAATTAATCAAATTTAACTAAATGAAAACTATCTGAATTATCTCTAAAAATCATACAAATATGTTTTTTTTATTTTAAATTTCTTTACGGGAAACCACATTATCACATTTTTTCTTAAAAAAATAAATTAGATGATTTAAGTTCATTTTCTTAACAAAAAAAGAGCAAAACTTTAAAGTTTTGCTCTTTTCAAAATAAGGTTAATTTTGCTAATTTTTATGTCGAAAAAGTCAGTCCTTTAGCTTTAAAATTGCTAAACAAAACTTGTTTGGCTGTGCTTATCGTTTCTTCTGTTCTGTAAATACTGCACCAGAATTTAATTTGTAATTTGAATTTTCCATCAGAAATAGAATTGTAATAAATCTGAGATGGTTTATCGTTGTTTACTAAAGGAAGATTTTCAAGAGAATTTAAAATAATGGCATTAATTTCTTCCGGAGCTGCATCTCCACTTATTTCAATAGAAATATCTACTAGTTTAAAGTTATCTGTATAGGTCCAGTTAGTAATATTTTGAGATAATAAATTACCATTCGGAATAATGATTTCTGCGCCATTTGGGGCATTGATTTTGGTGGTTCTCAATCCCATCGATTTTACGCGTCCTCTTTCAGAACTAATATCAATAACATCTCCAATTTGAATAGGTTTATCAAAAATTAAAATGATACCAGAAACGAAATTGTTTACTACGTTTTGAAGTCCAAGTCCAACACCAACACCTAATGCTCCTAAGAGAATACTCAGTTTATCTAAAGGCATTCCTGAAGCAGCAACGGCTAAAAGATACCCTACAATTAATACAACAAGTCTTGTAATGAGTAATTTAGAATGTTGTCTTTTGTTGATGTTTTCTTCGTTTTCATCTTCAATCTCTCCAAAAAAGTAAGCTACATAATTCTGTAATAAATGCGCAGCCCAAACAATGATAAAGAATAATACAATATTTCCTAACGTAAAAGTGATGCTTCCAATAGTATTTGGACGACTTAGTAAAGTACCCAGAGACGAACGTAACGATTCCCAAATGTTTAAATTGGAAGCAATTACAACCAGCCACATATAACTGATTACTATTATAAATGGTTTTTTCAATGTATCGGATAAATTCTCATAATCAAAAATCTTTTCGATACCACGTTTTACTCGGGTTGTGTAAATCTGTAAAAGAATAATTTCCAGAATAATTTTTAAAAGAACGCTTAATGCCACAATTTGAGTCAGCGAAATAAAAGCGGTTAAGCTCAACATATTAGACAGAGAAACTCTTCCGAAAAGATTATAAAGTATCGATAAAACATTTAATCCAATAAAAATGATGCTTGCCCATTTAAAAAATCCTTTAATATACAATTGATCTTTTAAACTTTTAATCTGAACCAAACCATAGCGGATTCCTAGAGCATTGATAATGATAAATGAACAACGTTGAAATAATCCAACTTCGATAAAAAGGTCCAGGAAACAAAGCGCAAAAAATAACCCGAAAAGCAATAACCAGTTCCGCATTGATTTTCCAGACCAATCATTTCTAAATAAAATAGTCAGAACACCTAATAAAGCCAATTGAAGTAATTCTAAAAACAGGGCAGGAGCGTATAAATTTGTTACTACGGCAATGTTCAGCGTTATTACAAGAACTGGAAGAATTATACCTTTGTTTAAATATTTAAAATTAAAAAGAGCAAGATTTTCTGCATGACCATTAGATTTTAGGTATTTCAAATTACGTGAAATATACCAGGCTAAAAGTCCCATAAAGAAGCATAAAGTAATTAACCCGCCGGCTTTGTAGCTTAAATAATAAGCGGCAACATTTTCCTCAATTATAACTTTTGCTTTAATGTTGTGCGATACTACTTTTTTAGATGTAGTATCTGAGCTCCATAATGAAGGATATTCTTTTTTTAGAATACTGATTCCTGATTTTTCTAGTTTAGTTTCTACCGTTGTCAAGGCATTTGAAACGGCAATTTTATGCTCAACAGTCAATCTCTTTTTTAGATTTAAAGTCTCCTGATTTTTGGTCATCAGACTGTCGGCTTTTAGATATCTTTTTTTAAGATTCGCTAATTCTGTTTTGAATTGCTTTCTTAAAACAGTATCCTTTATTAGCGTAAATAAAGTTTTGTCTTTGCGTAGATCGATAATCCTGTTTTTAATTTTTTCAAGATTCTGATTACGCGTGTTTATCGCTGTATTTTGATCGTTTAATTCTTGTTCAATTTCTTTCAAAACGATGCGATACATTTGCTGATTGCGCACATTTGGGTTGGCGCCTTTCAAGCTTGCTAATATTAAATCGAGCTTGCTTTCGGTTCTCTTAATGTCTCCAAACAAATGGAATGTGCTTCCTTCAAATTCAGCATCATTTGCGGCAGATTCTAAAACATCTCCGGCTTTTTCAATAGCCATCAAATAATCACTGTCGGTAGCGGTTTCTTCAAATAATTTGGATTTGTTTTCTGCTTTAGGAGCTGAAGCAGGTGTCTGTGAATACGAAAATGATGTAAAAAAGAACATCATCAATAAGGCTGATAAATAGAACGAATTTCTTTTTGAATTCATAATTAATTTGGTGTTTAAAAGTCACCAAATTTAATCGTTTTTTGGATAGGATTGGTTTAGGCAGAAGGAAAAATGATGAAGTCAAGTCTAGTGGGGATAAAAGACAAAATATCTATTAGTATTTTAAAAATGCTAATAGATATTTGTAGATTTTTTTTAGCTTTTTATTAGATTTGGTAAGCCTAATATTTAGTCTAGGTTGTATACTAATAGATTATGTTATAGGTAATTAATTATTGCCTTTCTAAAGCTTACTGCAGACACTAGGTCACCATCTGGAGCTCCTGCATTGACGGTTGCCATACTTGAGTGTACATTAATAATACAACCTGTTTTTATATTTTGAAAAATGGCATCTTGATTTAGTGTGGCTCCAATTTTTGTACATACTGGAGCATAAATTGATTCTAAAGAAGTACAATCTCTAAAAATATAATATCCTCCGCTTCCCATATTGGTTAATTTAGGTACGTTTACCGTTTTTAATGAGTAGCAGTAATCAAAATGATGTCCTCCGGAAAAAGTTGTACATTCAGGCAGACTTATATTAATTATTCCAGAATGATTGAAGGGGCCAGCACCACTACCATTGCCTTGTAAGACTAATAGTTTTGGAAAATTACACCATCTAAAATTTAGAGTACTCCCGAAAGCACTTGGATATAATTGTGTCACTAATCCATTTTTATCATCGAAGTATGTAATGTTTGAATCTGAAGCAAAAGTACTTGAAGCGATTGAATAAGTACCAATAACCATAAATTGAATATCATTTCCAATAATCGAAAAAGATTTGATTCTTGCTATTGGTAAACGTAATTTGGCGGCGACTAATTCTGGAGTATTGAGGGTACTTGCAACACCCCCAATAAAAGTATTTGCCCTATATTTATTATTACCAAATATGGTATTTTGTAATAAGCAGCTCATGATTAAATTTTATAATTAAAAATTGGTGTTTATCTCTAAATTGTACATTACAATTAAATTATGGAGATACATAAACAATGTTTGCTCCTCTTGCTCCAGAAGCATATATTAAATCACCATCAGGAGCACCGGCATTTATTGTTTGTAGAGCTGCCGGTACAGTTATTGTAATTCCTGTCTTTATGTTGTTAAATACAAGGTCATCTTCTGTTGTCGTTCCGCAAGATTCAAGTAAAGGGGCATTTATTGATGAATATGCGGAGCATTCTTGAAAGGCTTGATTTCCAAATGAAACGCAGTTTGTTAAATCAATTCCTGATCCAGTCAATAAAGCACAACCATGAAAGGCTTGTTTTCCAACACCTTTTATTTTAGATGTAGTCAAATTGCTTAACTTAGAGCACATATAAAAAGTACAGGTATCAATATCACCAGTTAGAAGCGGAGCATAAAATGTATTTAAGTTTAGGTTATTGTTAAAACAAAATCCAGTTTTAATCAGGTTTCCTCCTGTTATAGCTGTTAATTTTGGAGCAGAAAAAGTAACAAGAGAGGTATTAGATCCGAATGTTCCCTGTGCTAGACTATTTCCAATACTTTGGATGGTTTTTAATTCTGGGAAATTATAGGAAGTGATTTTAGAACATTTTAAAAATGCGCCGTTATTAATTGTAGTTACTTTATTTGCTGTAAAATTAGTCAACAAATTACATCCGCTAAATGTTTCCGATTCAATAATTAATAACTCATTTAAGGAATTTATAGTAGTAAGCTTAGTACAGTTAAAAAATGCTTGTGCTCCGATTACGGTAGATGTTGATAAATCAATGTTAGTTAATTCAGAGCAAGAATAAAAAGCTTGTGTGCCAACACCTTTTATTTCAGATGTAGTTAAATTATTTAACTTCGAGCACATATAAAAAGTACAGGCAGCAATATCACCAGTTAGGAGCGGAGCATAAAATGTAGTTAAGTTTGGATTACTGTTAAAACAAAATCCAGTTTTCGTCAGGTTTCCTCCTGCTATAGTTGTTAATTTTGGAGCAGAAAAAGTAACAAGAGAGGTATTTGATCCAAATGTTCCCTGCGCTTGACTATTTCCAATACTTTGGATGGTTGTTAATTCTGGAAAATTATAAGAAGTGATCGTGGAACATTTTAAAAATGCACTACTATTAATTGTGGTTACTTTATTTGCTGTAAAATTAGTCAACAAATTACATTCCCTGAATGTTTCTGATTCAATAATTAATAACTCATTTAAGGAATTTATAGAAGTAAGTTTAGTACAGTTAAGAAATGCTTGTGCTCCGATTACTATAGATGTTGATAAATCAATGTTAGTTAATGCAGAGCAAGAATAAAAAGCTTGTGTGCCAATACCAGTTAGTATTGATGAAGTAAAAGAACTTAACTTCGCGCACATGTAAAAAGTACAGGCAGCAATATCACCGGTTAGAAGCGGAGCATAAAATGTAGTTAAGTTTGGATTACTGTTAAAACAAAATCCTGTTTTCGTCAGGTTTCCTCCTGCTATAGTTGTTAATTTTGGAGCAGAAAAAGTAACAAGAGAGGTATTTGATCCAAATGTTCCCTGCGCTTGATTATTTCCAATACTTTGAATGGTTGTTAATTCTGGAAAATTATAGGAAGTTGCAGAAGTGCATCCCCAAAATGCTTGATTATTTATTGTTGTCACTAATCCCGAGGGATCATTATAGTATGTGAGTGCTGTAACTCCATTAAAAGCACTATTAGGAATAGAATAATTTCCTCCAATAACTGCAAATTGAATATCATTCTGAACGACAGCAAAAGATTTGATTCTTGCAATTGATAAACCAAGCTTAGATGCAATTAACGCTGGAGTATTAAGTGTATTTGCAACTCCTCCAATAAAAGTATTTGCCCTATATTTATTATTGCCAAATATGGTATTTTGTAATAAGCTGCTCATGATTAAGTTATATAATAAAATTGTTGTTTGTCTTTTTTTATAAATAAATTTAATTTGATATTGCTATAGCTTGATAATCGAATGTAATACCTTTTTGAGTCCAAGTCATACCAAAATCAGAGGATGAATAAATATACCCGCCAGATACTGCAATGACTTGAATTTTTCCATCTTTTGACATATCAAGACAAGAATAATAAACATTGTTAAACGTATTTGTTTTAACAGTCCAAGTGACGCCAAAATCAGAAGATATATGTACAAATTTATTTTGTCCAATCACAGTTTGATATTTACCATCAATACTCATTGCGACTTTTGGAAAGGCAAAGTTTCCATAAGCTGTTTTGCTTGTCCACGTTAAGCCGCCATCATTAGACACTTTTATCGTACTTCCACTTGATACAGCTGTTATGTATTGCCCATCATCAGAACAACAGACAGCTGAAACAATACCGTTTCCTGTTATAGGTGTCCATGAAAGACCATAATCAATTGACCTCACTATACTTGCGCCGTCAATATTTGTTGCAAGCATATATTGACCTGTTCCGCTTACAAAACAATCTCTTCTTCCGCCATATACAGCAAGATTCCATGTTACTCCATAATCTGTTGATAAATATGTACTTCCGCTCGATGCTGATGCTAACATATATTGCCCTGTATCACTCACAGATACACAAAAATATGTTGCCCCAGCTAAAGTTGTATTTGTAAAAGATTTACCAAAATCAGAAGATAACACTACACCAGAGTTATGCGCAAGAAGAACATATTTATTATTTGCAGATATTGATAACCCTCTGGTAGATGATTGAAAACCTCCGCTTGCAAAACTAACGCCATTATCTGTTGACTTTTGAAAGTTTGCTCCATAAGCACCAACAATAATAATACCTTGGTAAATTATTGTGGCACCTCTTGTTCCTGATGCATAAGTCAAATCACCATCAGGCGAACCATTGTTTACGGTTTTAAGATATGACGAGACTGTTATTGTAGCTCCTGGTTTAATGTTAAAAAAAACATTGTTAGTTCCTAAATCTGTACCGCATTTATTTAATGCCGGCATGTAAATATTTGCAAGCTGCGAACAACCACTAAAAAAACCATCATTTATAGAAGTAACTAAACCAACTGTGAAATTTATTAGTTTACTGCAGTTTAGGAACATATAAAGGCCTAAAGTTCCAGTCAATTTGGGAGCGATAAAATCTTGCATATTAACACAGCCGTTAAAAGCTCCTCCGGTTCCAGTAATATCAGTTAAATTATTAGCTGTAAAACTGACACAACCAGTATTATTTTGAAAAGTTCCACTAGTTCCGGCACTTGTACTTGTGGTAAAACTTAACAATGATGGAAAATTATAATGTATTACTGAATAGCAGTTATAAAAAGCGGTTGCGCCGATAGAAGTTACCGAGTTGGCAGAAAAACTTGGGAGTAAATAACAGTTTTTAAATGAATTTGATCCAATGGTCAACACATTATTCATATTATTGATATCATTCAAAACTACATTTCCATTAAAAGCATCATTTCCTATAGATGTTGCTGTGCTTAAGTCTAACCTAGTCAATTTTGTATTACCCATAAAAGCACTATCCTGAATTTCAGTAATTGCACCTATGGTGATTGATGTAAGATTAACATTATTTCTGAAGGAATATAAAGGTATTTTACCGTTTAAATTTGGTGCATTGAAAATCGTACAGGCTGAGTTTCCTTCGAACGCTGACCCAGTACCTAGTAATGATGTTAAACTTGGAAATGAAAAAGAAAGACAACTTGTGTTGTTTTGAAAAGTTCCACTTGTTCCGGAACTGGTATTACTAGTAATAGTTGTTACAGCAGGAAATAAATAGTCTACAGCATTTGTACACCCAAAAAAAGCTGCTATATTGATACTAGTGACTAAACCACTACGATCACGAAAATACGTCAAAGAAGTGTTACCGCTAAAAGCATTTAAAGGAATAGAATAATTCCCTCCAATTACCATAAATTGAATATCATTCTGAACGACAGCAAAAGATTTAATTCTTGCTATTGGTAAACCTAGCTTTGATGCAATTAACGCAGGTGTATTGAGTGTACTTGCAACTCCTCCTATAAAAGTATTTGCCCTATATTTATTATTACCAAATATGGTGTTTTGTAGTAAAGAACTCATAATATATTTAATTAAAATTATAATAAGAGCTGACTTGTTCAGTTTAATGGAATGAGTCAGCGTCTTATATAATGTATTGAAGTTTAATTTTTAGTTTATCAAGAAACTACTTTTTTACAAGGTTTAGTTTCAATTTTATACCCATAGTTTTTATATAAGTATTAATTTTCTTGGGCTATATTCCTCCATCTGTTATTACCCAATTATTTGGTGCAGATGTTAAAATTGCTTTTCCCGAACTAGAAGCCGATGTAGATTTTGCTGTTCCGAAAGTAATTATGAGGGAAGGTTTTAAGTTTTTTGAACTCCATCCGTTATAAATTGCATCTAAATTTGCTGTTGAAAAGTTTGCGGGAGATTTATTTATCATGAAATTGGTAAAATTAGTTACGTTGCTTACATCCCAATTTCCAATATTTTGATTAAAGGCAACGCTTCCTGCTGTAGCACCAAACATTTGAGACATATTGGTTACTGCTGATGTATTCCAATTTCCAATAGGTTGATTAAATGTGGTTAAATTATGAATATTAACATTGGAAAACATTTGATTCATGTTAACAGTCCCAGTTGTTTTTATAGCCCAATTATTTATATCCGGACTACCTCCATTATTGAACGGTTTTGCTCCTAAAAACATATTTGAAAAATCAGAAACTTTTGAAACATCCCAAGCACCAATGTTTTGATTAAATGATCCTCCATCAGTACCTCCCTGACTAAACATACTAGACATTGTTACTACATTTGAAGTATTCCAATTTCCAATTGGCTGATTGAAATAATGAAGTCCATTTCCTGTTTTTTGAAACATACCGCTCATATCTGTAACTGCAATTGTATTCCAGTTTCCAATTGGCTGGTTAAAACTCATGGGGTAACTGCCTCCACCACCTTGAAACATAGTACTTAAACTAACAGTTCCGGTTGTTTTTAAAGTCCAATTATTTATATCTGAACTGCCTCCATTATTGAAAACAAATGCACTATTAAACATTGATGAAAAAGAACCTACCTTACTGACATTCCAAGAGCCTAGATTTTGGTTGAATTTATTCGCTCCTTGAAACATTTGTGACATATTTGTTACGTTTTCAGTATTCCAATCTTTTAGCGGCTGATTAAAAATTATTGCATTTAAAAACATTTGCGGCATTGCTGTAACTGCAGATGTATTCCAATTATTTAACGGTTGATTAAATGACGATGCATTGGTAAACATTGATTTTAATGTTACCGGACCAGTGGTTTTTAATGACCAGTTATTAATATCAGAACTTCCACCATTGTTAAATAATGTTGAACCATAAAACATTAAAGAAAAATCACTAACATTCGACACATCCCAAGATCCTATGTTTTGATTGAATTTAGAAAAATAAAATGTATAGGATAAATCTGTAACACTTGAAGTATTCCATTCATTAATCCTATTAATGTAAGTAATTGTCGAGCAGTTGGTAAAAGCATGCTGTAGAGATGTAGTTCCGGTTAAGTCTAAAATATCGGCTACAGTACTTAAATTTAGATTTTGGCAGCCATAGAAATAAAGGCCTTGGTTTGTTCCCAATTTTAAATTACCCCATTTTGATATTGACAATATTTTCAGTTTATCACCTACATCTTTAAATTGCCACCCAACACATGTTCCTGTAATTGTTACGGTATAATTTCCAGGTAAAGAATAGTTATGAGTAGTTTGTGATTGATTCCATGCGGTTATTTTGTTAGTTGTTCCATCTCCCCAGTCAACAATAAAATTATAATTTCCTGAATTAATTAATGGCAGTTTTATTTGAGAAGCAGTACTCGATCCGTTCGAAATATTATCAGTTTTCCACGTAGAAATAAAAGGTTTATAAGTTAATTTATTTCGTCCAAAAACGGTATTCTGTAATAAGCCGCTCATTTTAAACGCCTAATAATAAAACACTATTTGTATTTCCTCTTTTAGTAAAGGTAAAAATTTGTTTTTCGGCAGTTACAGAAGGTGTTCCAAATAACCAAGTATGAGGAGCAGTAATAGCCCATGTAACATTTACTCCAGGCAGGGTGATTCCGTTAAAAATAAAACTTTCTAGTAACGAAGCAGGAACAGTAATTGTACAGCTGGTAGTAAACAATACTGTTTTACCATGCCAATCAGACGGAATAGTTTGACTTGCACTTACTTCAACCTGATTAGCAATGTCTTGTTTTTTCGATAAATCAATATTTCCGGTTCCAACGATAGATTCTCCATTTACTGTTTTAAAATTATTAGAAGTAACTAAAGTTCCGCTTGTTGAAGGAAAATTTAAATTTAAATCAGTTGGTACATCCGTATTAAAACGAATAGTTTTGTAAGAGTCATTTGTTCCTATCGCCAATTGATTAGGTGCGGTGGTATATACTGTTCCTCCAGAAGCACCTAATATAATAGCTCTGGGATGCTGATTTCCAGCTCCTGCATAATAACCCAAAGCGGTAACCATTTCTTGAATTGTTCCGTTACCTGCATTTTTACCAATAAAAGTTGATTTACGGCTAAGACCGGCCATACCACCGGATCCCACCTGAACTGCATCTTCACTTTCTGCTCCAACAAAGATCTGTTTACCTTCGTTACCAATCCACATATTTTTTGTTGCAGAATTGCCTGTTTCCAGAACGGATTGTAAATCCTGCTTACTTGCTATGCTGAATTCCAATTCTCCTTTTTGGTTTGTTATTAAAGTTTTATTAGGTGCACCTGTTTCTAAATCAGATACTTTTATTCTATTGTGATTTGTTGTCTCCATGTTTTTTTAATTAGAATTTTATAATAAATGCTTTCGGAATTACCGATTGCTGTCTGTTTTTAATACGTTGATTGAATAATTTTAGCAGCTTATTGAACTTTAAAGAAGATTTAATGGTTGAGTAAGAATGAGATCAGTTTTAGGAATACTTTTGTCCCGAATATGATAGAAAAACTATTTAACATATTCGACTTTACATATTTAGCGGTTTCTCAAATCTTACTTCAATTATTTACTTCTTTATACTATTATGAGTTTACCATTTATATCGTATGGTTTTGATAAATCAAATTCGTAAATACTGCTGGTGTAAGAGCTCCAAAACATTTTTAAACCGTCAATACTAAAATTAACAGCATAAAAGTTAGCAGCTGGAATGACTGTAGACAAATTAATTGAAGCAGAAGTATTTGCTCCAGCTAATTCATAAGGAGCTTTTAATGAAATTTTCATAACGGATCTTTCACCAACTAATTTTGGGTGAAATATTGTTTTACCATCAGGAGTAAAAACAAATGAATTAGCTGAAAAATTGATGCTTTGCGAAGATACAGCAGTATTCAAATCCCAGGGTGTCGTCAATAAGTATTTTATTAATGAACTTCCTGTATGATTAAAAAAACTCATCCCGTCTGGTGTAAAGGCAATTGTATTAGTATAAATCCCAAAACTCTTAAATCCTAAATAACTTGCGGTGCTGACATCCCAAGGGGTGGATAAAAGGTAACTTAAAACAGAACCAGAAGATGTACCTGATACAAATAATCTAGTACCATCGGGTGATATATAATGTCCCCTTGGCTGGCTTTCTCCATTTTGATTTATTGTCAAAGAACGATTTAAGTATACAGCTGTACTAATGTCCCAGGGTGTTGATAAAGAATATTGAGCCACTGAGTCAGGACCATTGTGCAGCGTAAGATATAATCTTGTTCCAGTAGGATTGAAAGAACTATACATCTGAGTAGATAAATTTATTCTATTTTTTCCTCGATAGTATATTGTACTTACTTTAGACCTTCCAAATATTGTTTTTCTTAATCCCATAATTATAGACCTAAAATCATTATTGAATGCTGACCATCGTTTTGCATAAAGGTAAATATCTGTTTTTCCCCTACTGTTGGAGGTGTTCCAAACTCAAATGTTTTAGGAGACGCAATAGACCAGCTTAATGAAGTTCCTATTTTTGTGATTCCTTCAAAACACATTCCTGAGTTAATAAATGAACTAGGAATTGACAGTGTTCCAGTACCGGTAAACTTTACCGTTTTTCCGTGCCATGTATCTTGAATAATTGCAGGTAATGTTACATTGATTTGATTTGATATATCTTGTTTCTTTGAAAAATCAATATTTCCATTTCCAAGAATTGATTCTCCATTAATCGTTTTTAAGTTTAAAGAAGATGTTATATCATTAAACTCTAATTCACCATTTTCATTAGTCACTAAAACTTTATCTCGCTGATTCGTTTCTAAATCCGCAACTTTTATTCTGTTATGATTTGTGTTCATAAGTTATTTTTAGTTAAAATTGACATTCTAAATAGATCTCACCAGTTTCGGCAGATATTGATAATACTGGTCTGTTATTGCTGCCAGGTGCAAAATCCTCTTTATCACCATTAGAAATTAGAAAAAAGTTGTAGGCTTGTCCTGAAACTAGTAAGTCTAATTGAGAAGGAGTCAGATTTATTTCGTTGTATGCTGTAGAATTAATTGGAACAGAAACACTATTGATGAATGTAGTTGAGTCCCAATCGTTCCAATCCTGAAGTTGAAAAGCTTGATTTAATGGGATTAAAATATTTGCAGCAAATAAATTAAAAGTCAATGCGTTACCAACTGTATTTTCGGCAAACTTAAATTTTATTTTAGCAGATTGCGGTTTCACTGTGATCGAAGAAGTATCGATAACGCCTCTATATCTATTAACATAATAGAAACTATCGCCTCCAGCTCCAATAAAAGTATTATTGATATGCTGTAAATCTGCAGCAATGGCATTCTTGCAATCATTCCATGACGAAGCTTGTTTTTCAAAAATAACAGACTTTGCTGCAGCCAGAGATAGAATAGAAGGAAGTGTTGTGATGTTTAAAACATTACTATTACTTGAATTTCCTGATGCATCTTTTGCTTTTACATAAAAACCGTATGTAGTAGATCCTGACAAACCTGTTATAGGATAACTAAGTACATCAGCTGAAGTTGAGCTTAGTAAAATTCCATTTTTGTAAATGTCGTAACCCGCAACTATTCCATTGTCAGTCGATGCAGTCCATGATAATGTTAATGTACTTGTGGTAATTGAAGACGCGCTTAAAAATGGACTTGTAGGCGGAGTTGAATCAGGAATACAAGTTCCTAAATTATTCGCATAAATTTGAGCATTATTTTCGAGCCAGACAATGGCTTGATTATTCGCATCGATTATACTTTCAGATGAAACAAATTGATTGGCATAAGCAATAAGTTCAACTTCAGTACCTGTTTCTCCGGCAAAGCAATTATTTTTTGCAACAGTTTTAGTTTGTTGCGTATTATAATATCGAACGGCAGGGGGGCACATTGTTGTATCTAAAGCCGGTGCGAGATAATCTGGATCTGTGGTTACATTAGGTTTTATTTCTCCAGTTGGAGTATTGTCATCAGTATAGTATTTTTCTAAAAAAGCAAAAGACATGTATCCTGTGTTTTCCATATTTTTAATAAGTTATTACAACCTTTGCAGTTGATTGGTTATTAGAATAATTAATGTAGCCAATAGGAGCAGCTTGATCTATTGAGAGTTGTTTACCCTGTACTGAAATATTTTTCGAAAAATTTAATTGCTGTACTTGGTTACCGTCATTATTTATAATGTCTTTACCTTCTTTTATCATTGTACCGCCAAGGAAAGTGGTAATTTCTACATCAATATTTCCGCTAGCCTTAGAAACCCACCAAACTCCAGCCATTCTAATTTGAATATCATTCAGATTAGAATAAACTTCTTTTACTTTTTTAAAGTTTACCAAACAAGTTTCGGTACCTGTTACATCCTGAATGTCACCGCCCCACATAATGTAAGAATCCTGTGCAATTGCGCTAGTCGGAATTTCATTTCCGAGTCCAAATCCTACCCATTTATTGTCTAAAGCACTAAGACCTGTATTTATAAAACCAGTAAAAGTATCTAAATCAACGCCGGCACCTGGAGCCCATTTGTATTTAATTACCATATAATCAAAAGGTAATAATGTTGTTGACGGTTCTAATACACATGAAGGATTCGCCCCACGCCATGCCGTAGGTCTAATTGTGCAGGCTCCAGTGTTGTTGGCATAAGCCTGAACATTTGCTTCGAGCCATGATTGGGCTTGCTCGTTTGCTTCGGCAATACTTATTGTGGATACAAATTTATTAGCACCAGCAGTTAAAGTAACAGGATTTCCAGTTGTTCCTTTTGAGCAGTCATTTTTTTTAACCGTTAACGTTTTTTCGGTATTGTAATAAACCTGTGTACCTTCTATTGGCGTATAATCGTCTAAATAAGAAAAGGGTTTATATGTTGTGTTTTCTTCCATACATTATGTTTTAGTAAGTAATAATGTTGTTTTTTTGTTTTCTAAAACCATTAAAAAGTTGTTGAGCAATTTTTTTATTACAATGGTTTTGAAGGCCAGACAATAGACGTTAAATCATCAAGATCAGTTAAATCTCTTAGTGCTTGTCTGTAATTTTTCCATTCTGTTTTTTTCTCATCAGAAAGAGGCGAATCTTCTACTTGAGTCCAGTCAGTTTCAGCAAGTAATATGTTTCTGGTTGTTCTTAAATTTTCCAGAATATCATCCTGACTTTGAACGAAAGTAGAGTAGGCATGTTTACCATTGATTACTTTGTAATCTTTAGATAAAGCTTGCTGCCATTCTTCTTCAGTTAATTCAATATTTGGCTGCGGAATATTCTCATGGATTCCTTCAACATAAAAGCCTGTGTATTCTCCGTTTTCGTTGTATGTTCCTTTGTACATCATTTTTTATTTTAAAGTTTTATTATTAATAACCAATTGCAAACATGTATCCAGAGCTGCCATCAATAATTGCATTGTATGATGTGTTTGTAACATTATAAACATGATTAAAACCTTTACTTCCAGAATCACGTCTATAAGTTGAAAGCACAACACTGCATGCTCTGTAAGGCCATGCAATAGGAAAACCGTAGTTAGTAGAACCAGATGTTATGTAAGCCCATTGAAGGATTAAGCCATTACTGAATTTTTGATATCCGCTGGCTAACGGCATAGTGTAATAGGAATGTCCGGCATCATAATCAGAACCTGTAGATGTAGATACAGAACCATCTGCCATTAAATATTGGTTAGAAGTACCTCCTGGTTTAATAAAACCTTTACTTTCAATTGCTTCTGTAAAAGTTTTATTTCCTTTAATAGATTGATTTGTAGTTAAATCAACATATTTTGTATTCAATTCAGGATCTGTTAAAGAAATTGGACCGGCATACCAATAATCGACTTCAATATTACGATTGCTTATTGGTGCAGAAAATTTAACAATTTTACTGCCGTCAACGATAGAATAGTCTTTGTTTTCTCTAAGCAGCTGACCGTTTTTATATATTCTCGCGCTGTATGTTAGAGGTGTTTCTTTTAACGTGATAGTGTCACTATTAAAAGTTAGTTCACTAAAATTTTCTTTGTAGGGAATGGATGCTTTACCAAACATTGAATCAGAACCGCCAGATGTTGGATTGATATTCTTAAACCAATAATTTACTTCAATGTTTCGACTGGTTATTATTCCAGAAAAAGCAATTACTCCAGTATTATGATTTAATGTATAATCTTTTTTTTCTTCTAATAGCTGCCCATTTTTAAATACTTTAACACTGTTTTCAATAGGCTGATGCTCTAATTCTATTGATGAACCCGTAAAATCATCTATAAACTCTTTGTAAGGAGCATAGCCGTTTCCGGAAAGAATTCCAGAGTTTTGAAAAACAGCTTTTAAAAGTGCCGGAGTAATATAATGTTCGTTTGATGTACCAGCTTCGACTATTTGAAAATTAGCTTTGTCTTCGTCTTTATGAACGAAACTTTCAAAGATCAGATCAAAGTCACTTTGCGTTGGTATATCCTTGTCCTGGAATTTAGTGCGAATATCATTTCTGCGTGTTGTTGCCATGTTGTTTAATTTTATTTCTTGCTTTAAATTTTATTGTTTAGCTTGATTTTAGTACCAATGAAATAACTTCATTGGTACTAAGTAGAATTTTTAAAGAGTTAAGATTTTTTCTTCACTGCTGAACATTCCTGAAGAGTTTTCAGCAATTAATTTGAAATGATGATAAATTCTTTCACCATTTTCATTTTTAATAATTAATTCATCTGTAAAAGATTTTACACTTTCCAATGGAAGAATGACATCTTTTAAGTTAGAAGAAACTTCATGAATCTTTTCCCAGTTTCCAGAGCGGGTCATTTTATATAAATGATATTTACCATTATGAACAGTTTTCTTCCAATTGAAAATTACAGGTTTTAAGATTTCAGCATTTACTCCGGTTACGTTTCCTGATGCTTCTAATAGAGGCGATTCTGGCGAAATAGTATCGGCAATAACTGTAGCTGTAATTTTTGAAGGTTGTGAAGGCGCATAGTCAACATTAATGATCGGGTTTTCTCTAGTCGAAGCAGGATCTGCATATTCAATTTTTCTTGAAACCGTAATTCGGTAGAAAAGACCATCGCCAAACGGAACAAATTCTAGACCTTCAAATTCGTCATAAACGGTCCA
The DNA here is from genome assembly GCF_058807735.1 of Flavobacterium sp. GW821-FHT12A05. Lineage (NCBI taxonomy): Bacteria > Pseudomonadati > Bacteroidota > Flavobacteriia > Flavobacteriales > Flavobacteriaceae > Flavobacterium > Flavobacterium sp. GW821-FHT12A05. The sequence goes on from NZ_JBXAQY010000001.1 coordinate 131,934, forward strand.
GACATTATCAAACTCTTTCGATAAAGTATCTTCATCAATTAAAATTTCTTTAGCCAGTGTCATCGTTCTTATCGACTGCGCATCCAGCATTGAAGAGGCGCGATAAATATTGATTTTTCCAATTTTATATTCTGGCTGGTAAGCATTTATTTCAAACTGAATCGAAGGCTTAATTCCTAAAACCTGATTTTCAAGAATTGGCATGATCCTCTTAATTTCCGGAGTTTGAGGCGGATTTGAAGCTACCAGTTTTACAGGTCCTATAGGATCACTAAGTTCACTGAAATTCATTTTAATATCCATTTCGCGAACTGCATAGAAATAAATACTTTGCGAATTTCCATCTAAATTAAAATCGGTAAACTGCGTTATATTTTTAGCTTCATTAATGATTTTCATCATTGGTGCAATGTCAAAATCCGGATCAGTTGGTTTTAAGGCATGACCGTTTTTATCTTTAATAGTCTGCTTTTTATTGTTTGGGACATAATTTTTGTCTTTAATGTATTCATACACAACCGGTACTTCTGTTAACGGAACATAGGCTGATTTTATCGCTTCTTCAATGAAATAAGATGCTAATACAGGTTTTTCAACTCCTTTTGAGATTATTGCCTTATTAAGTGCAGTTAATGAAGTAATTGTAGGCTCTTCAAGATCCGGATTGGCCTTATTATGCCATTCTATAAAATCGTTAATTAAACCTATAAATTCTTTATTATCCGGTAATGGAAATCTGTATTTTGGACCAGATCCATTTTCAGGAAAGGTTTGGTAATTACTATTAGTTTCAAGGTAATTAAAGTTTAAAAAGTTTTTCCATCTTTTCTCAAAATCAGGTTCTTCATTTCCTCCAAGTTTATTTAGCTCTTTGCGAATCGTATTAATAGTCTCTGTTTCATACAAAAGATTTAGAAAATCTTGTTCATTAGCTCTATAATGTAATGCACCATAAGGTTTACGTCCTATTTTGTATTCAGTAGTAAAAGTAAAAGTCGAACGATTGTAAAAATCAGGCCTTGTGGCATATAAATTATAACCTTCTGTAATTACAGGTTTTTCGGCTTTTTCAATTTTAACCGCATACATCGGACTAGGAATACTAATTTTTGATTTGTATTCGAAAGTTGGTCGAACAGCATGCGAACTAATCCCGAAAATAGAGTAGTGTGTACTTTCATCTGCTCTTGGCTGAATATTTGCTTTAGTAATTCCAGCAGCTTGATCTTTATACAGATATACTTTATAACTAGGATAATAGTTTACTTCTCGATCTCCAATAATGATTTCATCGTGTTTTTCATGCATTATTTGATTTACATAATCTCCTAATTTGAAATCGGTATCGTTTACATATAAAATTAAATTTCCTGTTTTACCAATATTTTCGGTTCGAACAACTTTAAACTCTTTTCTGGTTTTTACCGGAACTGAAACTCCTTGCTTAACAGAGCTTTTTGTAAACAAACGAACAATACCATTAGACCATTCTACAGAGTTTTCGTTTTCTGGTTTAAACTGAGGATGCTGAGGTAAATTAAAATCAGAAAAAGTGATTTGATATAAACCTAAGTGTTTTTTGTCAGCTAATTTGATTGGCTTTTCATCTTTATCCAATTCATATTGACCGTTTTCATCCATCTTGTATGTCTCTTCCAACACTCTTTCGATCTTGGCAGATTCCCAAATTCCTCTTGTTTTTTCTACTTGCAGCTCTTTAGTGTTTTCGCTTTCCGGCTGAATAACTTCACGATGAATCGCATTTAAGCCTGCAGGATATTGAACTTCAAAATCAATTTCCGGTTTATGCCAGTTAGTGTCTGTTAACATGTTTTGAACCAGAGTACACAATTTACTCTCAGGCATTTCAACGCCTTTAATTTGGTCAGAATCAATAGTTGCTTCTCCATCAGCATGAGCGCTGTCACTTACTTCTTTTTTAAGTACTGTTATGTCAGCATAATCAAATTCGTCAGGATCTTGAGGATATTGTTTTTGTTTCATAAAAACATTAATATCTTGAATGACATAGTTTTGATCACCAACTGTTAGAATTCCTCCGGTAAATCTTGTTTTATTGTTTTCCGTTAAGGTTACTTTAACTTCTTCACCGCTGCTAAGAACTTTATAGCTTTTAATTTTAATAATTGAGGTAAGTTCATTAAGATTATCAATTTTTTCAATTTCACCATATTCTACCTCTGGAAGTCCGTCTTTATAGTACAGTTTAAAATGATCTGCGAATATTTCTTCACTATCAGGAAAAATACTGTCTTTATTTTGCTCCGCTTCTTGAACAGACATTTCTGAAGGAACAGTATAACTTACTAATTCCTGAGCCGAATAATAGTCGAACAAAATTCTAATTAACGTTTGATCATCTCCTATAATCTTACCAAGACGCTCTTGTTCTGATTGAGAGGTAAAAATCAACGGGTTTTCTTCAGTAACTAACAATGCATTAATGCCAGTTGGAGGCATTAAATTGTTTGCAGGTTTAATTTCAGATTCAATACTTATCTGTCTTCCGGCTGTTGCTCTTGAGAAAATATTAATACCATATCCTTGATAGATGTATGTTTTTTTACCTACTTCTTCCTGGCGGACATTTAAAATGGATTTGCCAGAATCAGGAATAATAATTGGAACAGGTTCATAATTTGATTTGTTAAGATCTTTGTCGATATTACGGTATTCTAAATCAAAGGATAATTCTGGTTTTCTCCAGTCTGTTTCACCATCAATTTTAAAGTCGACACCTAGATAAACTGGAAATGTAAATGTACTTCCGTCATACTCAAATGAAGATTTAAAAAAGTCATTACCATCTTTAGATGTAATATCATAATCCATCACATCGTCCATAAATAAACTTACATATCTTTTCTTTCCATCAAAACTATATCCATTTGGATCTGTAATTTGAGCATTTTGAGTTTCATCGGCACCTACATTTAAACCAGGTTCAATTTTATTTAATTGAACTGGCAGAGAAAAACGTTCTGTGGCTATAGAAGTTGGAATACTCATAGAAAGATGCTGTACTTCACGCGCTCCCGCGCCATCTCCCAAATCACCAAAAGTGGTATATTCTGTTAGATAAACATACTCTCCCGAAAGAACTTCATCGTCAATATCAATGAAACCTAAACCTAGCATACGTGCGACATGATAGTCGTTTGCAGCGATATTTAATAAATCAAGATTTGATATTTTCGTTGCATCATCTTGTTCTTCTCCTGGTTGTGGTGCTTTGTTTGCATCAAGATCTCCAAAATTGATAGGATCTAAAGCAGTTGGATCATTTGGATTTTCACTTAATTCGATATAACGTTCAACGATTGACTTAATGTTTTTGTCGCTTTTATCACCTGGAACGGTTGGTCTGTTCCATTTTTCTTTATAATTGGCAATATTTACATATTCGTTATCATTGTATTTTAACCATTTTCCGTGTACTGCGTTGATTTTTGGTTCTAATTGTTCAAAAACCTGAATATCATTTTTGTTTAAACCATATTGTCCTTTTAGGTTCCAATCTCCGCTAGTATTGGCATGAGTAATAAAGTCAGAGTAATACTCAAAATCGATAGAACTCAAAAGACAGTTGTTAGCTTTTAATCGAATACTTCTTCCATTTTCAGCAAGTAAACGAATATTGTTTACCTGTGTTGAAGAATAGGTTTTACGATTTGTGACTCTTTTGGCAGCAATAATAGTATTCTCGGCAACAGATAAAGTTTCTAACTTAACATTGCTTAAAGAGGTTATAGACGAAAAGTTTAATTCAGCAGCAAAAAATAATTCGGTTTTATTTTCAATTTCAATCAAATTGTTTCCATACGCTTGTAAAAAAGCAACAGGATTAACTAATGGATCTATACCAAATTTAATCAGCTTATATTTTTCTATATTTTGAAATGTTACATAAATCGATCTCTTTGAATCTGTTGTTTTATAAATCCACAACGCTTTTTTGTTATCCACAACATTTGGCCCTTGTGTTAAATCTAGGGTATGGCTTACTTTGCTGTACGGAGCCCTGTACACTTTTACAAAGTCTTTTGGTTTATTAAAATTAATCTTTTCACCAGTGTATAGATCTCCCTTTGGAAGATGGTTTTTTCCTAATTTACCAGCAAGAAGCCATCTAAGATGAATTCCCATTGTACTGTCAGCCCCTTTCGAGCCTGCTGCTGCAATTTGCAAATAAGTAGACTGCAGATTTGTTTTTCCTGAAGTAATATCAATTACAGATGATTCTTTACCAACTCTAAAACTGATGCTAAAACCGTAAGGATTTTTAACATTGTTTAAAACAATTGGAGCAGAAAAATTTCCAAGCGCTGCAGGTTTTCCTTCAATTAGAATAGCAGCTTCAATTTCTGCCGAACCTGGAATTGTAACAGCATTTTGAAGTTTAAAGGTTAAACCATTTAAGCTGCCCTCGCTGTGTATTCTTGTTCCGGCACTTAAAGAAAGAGGGATTCGGCTTTTGTTTCTAAGAACCAAAGTTCCGGCTTGCTTACTTATTTTTTGGTCTTTCTTTAAAGCAGGATAATCAATTTTGTTTTTAATAATACTTACGTTCGAAATACAGCCTATTTGAGCAGTAGTTAAATCAGCAGCAAGTTTATTTAACTCTGTTCCTAAGGTGCCAAAATCAGGAACTCTAATATAATCTGAATCCAGAGCCGAAAGCTTATTCTCCTTTAATTTAGGTGTTCTTTCTAAAAAGGTATTTAAAGGTGTGGTTAATTCCTTAATATCCTCAGCAGTACTGGTCACACCATAAACAAAAACCTGTGATTTTAAATTTAAGTCAGTGAATAAACCTTTTAAAAATTCAGAATTGTTTACCTGAATACCATCGGTTATAACAAAAACAATATCAGGAGCTACAGTCAAATTCTTGGCGGTTTGCAAACCAGATGCCCAATAATCAGACTGGATAGTAACTTTACCATTGCCATATAGATTAATCCAGCTTAAAAAATCCTGTTCGTTACCAGCAATTTTTTTCTGAATAACATTATCGGTTCTGACAGCTGTATCGCTGTCAGACATTCCGATTAATGAAAGTGTGATTTTACTTTGACCCTGAGAAGTAATAAAGGCAGTAAGTCCATCTTTAATTTGCTGAGCCTCATCTGGGTTTATAGAACCAGATTCGTCAACAACAATTGCGATATATTTTTCGCAGCCTGCAGATTGATTTTCTACATTGAAATTAATTTTAAATCCATTGGTATTGTTAACATTATTAATAGCAATTAACCTTGAAAGATTACCAATATTTAACGGTGTTCCTTTTACAGAAAGCGGCACTTCTAATGTTGAACCCGCAGCAATAGTTACCGTATTTTTGATAACAAAACTTAATCCCTGCAGAGATGCTTCGCTGTGAATTTTTGTATCAGCAGTAAGCGTAAGGTCAATGCGGCTTTTGTTTTTGAGAACCAAACTTCCGGAATCACTATTGATAAAACTTCCAGCTTCTAATTTTGGATATTGAATTTTATTTTCAATAATATCAACATTAGCTATACAACCAACATTGGCAGAAGCTAAATCTGCTGTAAGTTGAGTTAATTCATTGTTTAATGTTGTAAAATTGGATAATTCAATATAATCAGCGGTTAAAATATTGTTATTAGCAGTCTTTAATAAAGGTGCTTTTCCTAAGTAATAAGTAAGAGCTGAATTTAAATTTGTCCATCTGTCTGTTTGATAAAAATTCGATGAAACACCATAAATAAAAACATGAGATTTAAGGTTTATTGCACTCAATAAATTTTTCAATTTATTGGTTTCTGTTATTTGTAAACCATCAGTTATTACAATTACAATATCAGGTGTTGTATTTAAATTATTTACAACGTCTAAGCCTGATGCCCAATAATCTGATTGGGCATTTATACTTGGAGCTCTGAAATCGCGAATCCAGTTTGAAAACTCCGTACTGTTGTTTGAAATTCTTTTTTCAATAACATGATCAGATCTTAAATTCGTATCAGTATGAGACATTCCAATCAAGGAAAGTGTAATATTACTTTGAGCTTGAGAGTTGATAAATGAAGTTAAGCCCTGGCGAATTTGCTGCGCTTCGGCTGAATCAATTGATGCTGAATCATCTACTACAATTGCTATATAAGTTTCGCAGCCTGAAGTCTGGCTGGCTTGAAGATTTATAGAACTCATTTTTTATTGTTTTTTTTAAAGATTTATATTTTCTGATTCTTCTTGTAGTTTTACTTGTATGTCCTGCTTGTCAATTGATGAAGTCAATACTCTGGTTTCATTTACAGCAATTGCTTCGTTATTCCACATTCTGTAATCAAACATGATAGACAGATTAGGTTCTAAAATGAATTTATTATCGTGCATGATCAATACCTGCGAATAATCTTTTGAATGCAATACTTTGTAAGCGTCTTTTTTAGTATATTCTTTCTTTTCGCCTTCAGTGATAGTTACCACAGAAATAGTATTCTGGATTTCCTTCAATGGTATTTTCGGAATATTAAATGGCTCCGGATTGCGAATTAAAAGTGCTATGATCTTACCTGTATTGGTATCAATGATTTTATTTACCTCGGTATTTTGAGCCGGATCAAGAGGAGACAGTTTTAATACTCCCTCAATGGCGCGATCAAACGAATGCTGGTATTTTAATACCATTGCATCACTTAATGCATTTGATTCGGTTTTTGCTGCTGTTAAATGATATAAGGCATCAATTTGTTCCTGATTAACGTTTACATTTACATTAAACAGGGCTTTACGTTCTGTGGCTGTATCAATGTTGTAACTCTGAATTTGTTCTTCAAAATTTTTGTAACGAGAAGTCTGGAATCCGTATTGATGTACTAAAACATTTTCTTTTTCATCTACTTCCTTGTTTTGGTTAACATCATAATAATTATTAGCTAAAACGGTATATAGTTTTGAAGGTTGTAAATCTGTTAGTTTTACTTCATAACCAAGAGATTTTGGTTGTAAAGGATCGCCCAGCAGTATACCGCACTTCATTTCAGGATGAGCATTGATAAAGTTGTTTAGCAGCTGAACACTCAATGGAATTCTAGGATCATTATCGCTTACCCATTTTGCATCTTTTTCTTTTGCTCTTGGATAGGTTACAGTTTCTTCTTCTAGAAGGGGATAAGGAATAAGAGTATCATTTAAAGGATCTTTTATAATAAGATTCAATGAACCCAGAATTTCACCTCTCTTTTCGCCATAACTTGACCAGCCTTTAAACATGTGATAAACATAAGGACTTGTAAAAAACATCGAGATCTTACATTGTTCATTGCCATAGAATACAGGTTTTGATTGCAATAAACTTCCATCAGCGTTTGGATAAGAACGGTTGTAATCCAGATATTGTCTTAACGAAGTCAATGGTGATTTCGATAGATCTGTCAATTCATTCTTTGCCGGAGGCAGCTCACCTGGTAATAAAGGCTCAGGAATAGGATCTGGAACAGGATAATGCCCAACAGGCCCTAATGTTTTAAATCCATAGAAATAATAAAAATCTTCTGTTTTTTTATCATCTACTGTATCAGTTAGTTTAAATTCTAAGCAATATGTCGTATTAGGTCTCCAGATTGGCTGCACCGTATTTTGTACAGCAGCTGTCATTGCCTCTCTATCTTTATCTATATCGTCTTGCTGAGGAATTGTTGTATTATGGAAATAGCTTTCTTTACTTAACCATTCGATACTTTGAACGCTGGTTGTATAGTCTAATTCAGGATCTTCATCAGCATATCCGTTTGAACAAATTGTATCATTAACCGTAATTAATTTAGAATTTTTGGTCCCTTTGTTATAAGCCACATTGGCAGTTAAAGAAAGTGCTGTTACACTTGTTGCTCCAGTTGTTAATGCTGATACAGATGTACTCAGCGTAACATTTTCTGCGGCATATAAAGAACAGTTATCAAACTGATTATTAAACAATGAGAAGTAAACTCCTTTTTCTTTTGGTTTAGAGGAAAGCATCAGGATTTCATTTGCAGAAGGTTCATTTTGAATATGAATAATCGATGCATTTTCAATCGTAGTTCCTCTTTTAATTAATCTGATAAGTTCCAATGCTGAGCCAAAAACAAATAAATAATCTTTATTATAGGCAATAATCGAATTGTCGGCTAAAGTCTTGTTAGATAAGTAAATTGCTGAATCGAAAATGGCATCTTGTTTTACAATATCTAATGAGTTTCCTGTAATTTGAGCCAGACCAAATTTTCCGTTTGAAAATTGAACCGTTACCAGCGTTTTTCCGTCTGAAATAACCGCATCGATAATTTCAGATACAGATGCATCAGAAAGCACTTTTGTATCGGTTACAAAAATTGCTTTCGTATTTGTATTTAAATTAAAGCGGATAATTTCTTTCCCTTTTGTAATCAAGCTAAATTCAGTATCATTATGCTGAAGCACTTTAATTGCTGTTCCATTTATTTTTACACGCTGAACAAGAGCACGATCACTTTCGTTAACCCAATTAATTTGTGTTTCATTTTCTAAAGTATTTATCCAAAGCAATTCATTATTAGCTAAAGACAATACTTTGTTAAACCCTAAAGAATAACTGTTTAGATATTGTACACCGGTACTTAAATTCAGTTCGTCATCCAATTCAATAAGAGCCATTGCATCGATAGAAGATTCGCACCCAATAATAAAATCAAGATCGATAATTGCTTCTCCAATTCCTTTGCATTGAGCTGCTTTTAGCGCCTGCGTTACTAATAATTTTCCATTTACAACCTGCATTGAAGTCACAACTCCGTTTAGAAAGCGTTCTCTTACAATAGCTCCATTTGAGTTAATTTGTAAAAGCACAGTTGTATTAGCCTGCGGGTGGAAAGAAATAATATAAGTATCGTTGTACTTGACTACTTTGTCAAAAGCATATAAAACTTTTCCTTTGTATCCGTAATAGTGAGTGAAGGTTAATGCGTTTGGTGTTTCTTCCTGGATATTATCATTTCCGGCATTAGCTTTTAATTCGTTTAATTTTGCAATTAATAAATCATACTTTTCAAGATCACGAGGTCCAGACATTTCGAAATCTCCATTTGCGCTTGTATAAGTAGTATCAAACAATGCTGCAATTTGGTTTCTGATATCTTTAATTTCGGCTGCTTTTGCTGCAATTGGCGTAATTACAATTTTGTCGATTTTGGTTTTAGAAACAACATCAATTTCTTTATTGTATAAAGTGATTTCTTTTAATAACTCCGCTTTTGTATAGGTTAATTCTTGAGAAACATCTTCAGTAGAAGTTTTTCTTATGTCTACAATTTCATAAACAGGAAGTTTAGCTCCTTCTTTAATAACAGAAGTATAAGCTTTTATTTTTACTTCTTTTGCCTGCGTTGTAAGCTTAAATGATGGTTCAATAGCCGATTGAGGGAAAATAACCTCTAACTCATTATAGTTTTTGAATGCTAACGATTTAGTGAATTTATGAGGATTTCTTTCTCCGGTAATGCTCATGAAATCGCCTTCAATAACTTGGCTGTTTTCCAGAACTTCCGGAACTTCTCCAATTAATTTAAAAAACAATCCGTTAATTTTATCGGCGGTGTATTGTGTTGGAACATAATAACGCTGTCCAATTTTTTTTCTAAGAAAATCAGTATGCTCTTTTTTAATTTTATCAGATTGACAGAACAATTTTGAAGGTGTAATTCCGAATTGTTCCGGCGCATGCCAGCCTGGTTCCCCAGAGCTTAAAAATGAAAACGGATTTGTTGCTAATACACGAATACTGTCGTATTGGTCAATTGCTTTCTGCCATTGTGCCCAAGGTAAATCTGCAACCAGTTTACGAGCTTCAAGGGTATCTTCTACAACTGCTTCAAAAGGATGATAATCTTCCCAATTAGAACCATTCCACGATTTTAAATCAATCGATTTAATTTCATATCTATGTTTAACCTGGCGAATTGGTCTTCCGGCAATTTTTTCAACTGGCGGCATCATATCTGTATAGTTTTTAGCATCACCAGTATATCCTCCAATTTTGTTAAATAATGATGGATCTGGTAATAAACCTTTAGCCATTTTAATATCGATATACGTATCCAGCGGAATTGTATTTGTAATTAACTCTGCTTTTGGCATTCCGTTATAAAATTGAGCTTCATTATAGCCTTTCTCTCCTGGCGATTTGAAATAATCAAGAGCAAAAGCTTGGTTGGTAAGCATATGAACACCTTTTACATTTTCTAATGTTCTGTTATCCTGATCGTCTCCAAATGTACCTTTAGGAAGCGGGCTGTATGGTGTACGATCAACAATTCGGTTAATATCCCATTGAAGTTCTACAACAAAGTTTTTACGAACTCTTACAAAAGCAATTTTAATACGAACACTTAGTTCCAGTTTTGCATAAATCAGGAATGGTCTAAAGGATTCGACAGAGAAAATAGTATCCAGAGCAACTTCAACATTAATAATTAAAAGTTTAATCTGTATGCCACCGCCGGCAGTAATATAACCACCCATTTGCGGACGTTTGAACGAAATTTTTCCGCCTAATTCTAAATATGCCCACAATTTTACTTTAGCAGGGCCAAAGCTTTTTTCGAGTTTAAAGTCTAATCGGGCACCAGCCTCAATTCCCTGAGCCGAAAGCATGATAAAAGCTTTAGCAGAAAATAAAGTCAGGATTCTGGCCATAATTGGGTCTTTTCTGGATCCAATATTTACATACCAAGGTTTTTGATTTTTAAAGAAGAATCCTGCTTCTAATAGTGCATGAAGCTGGAAAATTTCTCCACTGTCTTTTGGGATACTAAAATCTGCTCCGGCAGCCAGCTCTAACGAATCATCTCCAAATGCCACCATAGCAAAGAAAGGAGGATTGCTAGGATCATCTTCAATAAGACCTAATCGACCGGCAATAACATTTAATCCTGCTTCGATATAAAATAGAGTAGGAAGGGATAATAGCAGCATGGCTCTTAAAGACAATACATGTCCGCCATCGGCAATGGTTCCAAAAGTAGCTCCGGCTCCAATAGAAAATGGCGATTTATACTGCATAGAGTCAGGCGGACCGCTAAATTTATTGATATTAATTCCAGGTTTTGGATGTTTGTAAAACTCATACCAAGAATTGTCTTTTTTTAATCCTGCGGCTTCTTTAGTCGCTACATATCTATATCCTAACAAACCTCTAAAAGCAGAAATAGCAAGAAATCCTAACGGAATAGGTGTAGGCAGTTCAATATAAGCATCAACTAAAAACGCCGGATACTTAGGCATAAAGCGCATGGCAACACCACCGGCAATTTTTGCTTTAGGCAGTTTTAAAGAAACCTCACCTTTAAATTCTTGAGATTTTCCAGGCTCAGGAAGCGAAACCATACCGTTGATGATGGCCATTGCAGATGCTTCTGTAGCCGTTCCCGGAATGATTAAATCAACTTTTATGGTTTGAATTCTGATAAACGAGTCTTCGTGGCCTTCCTCTGTACAGTAATAGTATTTAACACCTTCACCACGAGCGTCAACTCCAAGCGGATTGATGCTGATAGCGCCGTCAAAACCAAAGAAATTATATTTACGGCCGTTAATTTGGGTAGAACCAAAGTTTACGTTTGTAACCGACATCTTAACCGGACCAAGCTCTAATGAAAAGTTGATAGGAATTGGGATCGAACCTCCTTCAACCTCAATACTTCCGTCGCTGTAAATTCGAAGTTTTTCAATGTTAATTCCTTGTCCTTTCATTAATCTCTGCATGACAACGCTTGGAAATGAAACATAACATGAAGTTCCTACATAGTAATCTTTATCTTCTTTGCCTAGTTCAAAACTGTAAAATTCAAAATCAACAAGCTTAAGTAAATTGGCACGTGGAGCTGTTTCTTTAGGAAAAGAAGCAGTAAGATTAAAGTCGCCGTCATCGTATAAATGTCCTTCAAGAATGGCGCTAAAAGGCCTTTCTGGTTCACCTTCTCGTATTATTTTAAGTTTTTCAAAAAGTAGTTTTCCTTTAATATTAGAACCAATTACTTTGTTTTGTTTAAATGAGATATCAAATTTGTTGAAACCAATTTTGAAACCATTTTGTGGAGAACCAATAGTTTTCCAAAGTGTATTATCTTTATTTAATTCGGATAAAAAACTTTGATATTCCTTAGCATTGCTAAAACTATAAGTTGCCGAGGACTTAATAGTGGTAGAAGCTAAATTAGAAAGTGTTGTTAATGATAAAGGATAATCAAAAGCATAAGGTTTTCCTTTGCTGTTTAATTCTTGTAAAAAGACAATTAAAGATTCATAATCAACAATTTCTTCTTTATTTACAACGCCGTCTTCACCATTATCGAACATGGCGATTGGGTAATTGAAATTGAATTTGTCGTTAAAATAATTAAAATCAGTACCCATACTTCTAACAGTTTCCAGGTAAATATTTCCCGAAATACCACCAGAACCTACTAATAAATCTGAAGCACCAATTTTTAATGTTTTATTTTCATTTTCAGAACCAGCTGCAGGATTTTGAAACCATCTTGAAGGTAATGTAACCGAAATGGCGCGTGCATAAACTCCAACGAAATCATTAGGACGTCCATCAGCATCTGCTTCAGGAATATTGGTTTTCTTGCTTAAATCGACTTTTAAAGTATCTAATTCAAGAATTAAGCCCGTATTACCAATCATAGCAAATTTGGTTGGACTTAAACTTCCGCCTAGCTCTAATTGGTAACCAATTCCGGCTTCAGTATCGGCGTATAATTGTGCCTTACCAAATACAAACATTGATTTAGCACTTAGATCTTTATAAAAAGAACCGTCTTCATTAGTTGGTCTTAATATATTTTGAGGGAACTCAATACCGGCACTCAAAGCTAAAGTTGCTTTGGCTTTTGGAGTAATGATTCTTTTAATATGAGCTTCTATACCATCTGGAGCGATGATATTATAGAATTCCTGAAGTTTTTGCTTCGTTGTGCTTAAATCTTCATTTAAAATGTAAGTGGCAAACAACAATAACGGAATTGTCTCTGTAATAACCGTATTGGTGTTGATAACCGTGATTACACTATTAATAGATTGTTCAACACCTTCAGGTAGTTTTAGTTTTTGTGCTTCGGGTAAATTAAGAAGCCCGTTAATATCTTCTACAAGCGTTTCATATTTTGTTTTTCCTTCTTCGGCTTCAACAAAAATGTTCAGCATGTGGGCTACAACTTGTTCTTCGCTGATGCGGAAAACCTGTAAACCAACAGAATAAAAATCTTTTACCGAAAAAGAGAAATTACTAGAACTGAAAGTCTTCAGGAAAGCTAAAATTTCCCATTGATATTCTAAAGTAATAGGGAACGAGGAAATAGTAGAATCTCCATCAAGATCTGGATTAAGTACAAGCCCTAAACCAAATGGTAACGGCAGGGCAAGCCTGTCGCTGGTAACGATATCAAGGCTGTAAAAAGCCGAGTCGCCGCGATATCCTTTAGAGTATTGTAAGTTTTTGTAGTGAATTTTGTCAAAGATGGCATTTAAACCATTTTCGACAAACGATAAAAATTCTGGTAAATCGTCTACAGTGATTATCTCCGATAATCGGGGATAATATCTTGGTGCAGGAATTGGAACCGCTGGAATAGGATTAGTTGGCATATTCTAATGTGTTTTTGACTTTAATTTTGTTCATATTCTGAATGAGTAAATTGTTGTTCGATCAAACCATTTTTTGCGATTAAAGGCATACTTTTTTGGTTAGCTGTATTGTTGAGGTCTGCTTTATTCATTCAAGCTTATTACTGCTTTAAAAAAGGTTTTTTTCTGTTTTTTTAGCACGGTTTATTCCTTTTGACAGTGTAAAGATCAGCCTAAATAAGGGGTTTAAAAAGCAGGTGCTTAGTGGTTTAACATGGGTGTTCTGGGGCTTTACAGAGTTGTAAAGTAAGTGGATGGGGAATTAAATTTTAACTTTGAAAAAAGTAAATAAAAGAGCTGGAGACTAATGTTTTTTTAGTTTCCAAAAATATTTCCAGATAAGAATTCGTTTAGTAAAAAATGCAGTTGAGAAAATTATAATGGAAGTCAAAAAGAAACTAATAAGGAGTTTCTTTTTGACTTAATTTTTATCGTATGGTTTCTATATTATTGTTTCTATAAAGAGAGCGTAATTATTAGTTCTCAAGAGTACCATTGTATTTAGACCATTGACATTTGTTGCATCTTCAAAATCTAAAGTATTAACAAAAACAAAACTAAAAGATGCTTCAGATGCTCCAAGAGTTCTTGTATTTAAAGCATCTCTTAAATAATAAGATCTATCAGTGCTTTTGACATCACCATCGATGAAAGTTTTTTCAGGAAATACAATTGTAGACCATTGTGCCTTAGATATGTCAGAATTTTGAATATCAAATAATAAAAGATCTTGATAGTTTTTATATCCATAAATATTAAAACCTGAGTATTCCATAATTTTAACTTGATTTACAGCACCTAACCCCGACCAATGTGTTGCAAATAATCCGTTATTAATTCTTAAAAAAACTTCAATTTTACAAGTAGTTGGTTTATTAGGATTTGAATTCCAAAATGTACAATTAGTTAATGTTGTCGCGTTGAGTCTTTGAACTGATTTATTTGCAATTTTACCAATAGCACTGCTGCTTGATACATATTGTTTTGTTTCTGACATTGAAGTTTGTAGATAAACTTCCAATGTATTTAAGAACTTATAGGCAAGTAAAATTAAATTGTCAGAGGTAGAAATTAATCTAGATCTTATGCCACTATGGGTTTCCCATATCTGACCATTCGAATCTCGTTCTATTGATCCATTTTGTAAATTAGAGGTTAAATCTCCGTTAGGTATAACAAGAGGTGGAGTATCTTTAGTACCAGAGGTTAGTGTGACTTTGTTAGAAAAATTCCAGGCTCCGGAAATGGTTTGTGTTTGTGATTTAATCCACTGCCACCAATTAAACAGTTTCGAACGGCTCACAACTTTGTTATCTTCTGTAACTGCAGTTGTTATTTGTGTTTCTTGATCAGTTGAAAGGTTAATATTTTTGTTATCAATCATATCCTTTAATACTTTTCCTTGTCTGGCGTCGAGTGCTTTGCCTTCGGTAGTGCAGTCAAGAGCATTATAATTTTCGGCTTGAAGATTGCTTAGATCGCTAAACTCTAATTCACCATTCAGGTTAGTTTTTAAAATTTTGTTGGACTGATTTGTTTCTAAATCTGCTACTTTAATTCTGTTGTGATTTGTACTCATTTTTAATTAATTATTACGGGTTTTAAAAATTACAGATGTGTATTCAGTTATTTTAGGGAGAACCGTAATTAATTCAGACTAAAGAATATCATTAAAAGGAATTTTTTAGGTTTTTTTGATGATACGATGGCAGTCTGAAAAATTATTGTTTTAAAAATTGTGTTAGTGGCGTCACAATAGGGTTTTGGTTTACATCGCTGTAAAACAAATAAGTAAAGTTTGGGTATTGGCTTAGATATAGCCAATAGGAGAGTGGGGAAACTTATAGATTAAGTTCCCTGAGTTTTTTTTAATGTAATTTTTTGGAGTTTAAGAGATTTGGTTCTCTTTTTTGATTTTAAAACAACTCAAAGATTTTTTTCTTTGAGTTGCTTTTATGTTTTTTGTATATCTTTTTTAAGATAAGACAAGAACCTAAAAATTAGGAATTGGCAATAACTCGTCTGTGAGGAAATAATTCATTTGTTCATTAGTTAGATCACAAATTTGTCTGCATGTTTCAATATCTAATGGAGCTGGCTGATTAGGAAAAAAATATTCTTTATCATAAGTGCTCTGTGAATTTAAAAAAATCTCTTTTAAACTACCATCTTCATTATATGAAGCACTAAAGACTTGAAAATCTTTGTCGAGAATTGTACCATCCTCTAAATTTGGAACACAATAATTATTATAAATATCTTCACTGTAAAAATACTTGACGGAACCTTTATGTCTAGGTAGATTTGTATGTATGTCAATCTGATTATACGCAATTACTCTTCCACTGCTATCTCTTAGTAAATTATTTTTTAAAAATAAATTTCGCTGTTTAATGTAATCTTCAACCTCAAATGTAAGATTATTTAAAACCTGTCTAGTTCTAATCTTAAAAACTTCAACATTAGGATATTCAAGAGATAAACTTTCTAAAGCATTCTGTTCATTCTCATCTTTATAATAGGTAACCTGCAGATTTCCACTGGCGTAATTAGTTTCTATTTTCTTAACAGTATTGTTAGTTTGAAACTCTTTCTTATAAGCATTCATTTTTAATGCCTGAGTTTCTGAAATTGATTCATTAAAAAAATTTTTATATATAATTGCCATAATTAGTTTGTTTTTATTGATAAATCCGGTTGTAGTCTCCTATCTGTTATAGTGACATCAAATAAATTAAAATCTGTAGATTTTGGTGTATTTGGTTTATTTTTCATATTAGAAATATCTTCTGCTAATGTATAAATATTTCCATCATCATCTATCCTAAAAAGAGCATGTCCATTAATTTGATCATTTTTATTTGCGTTATAAAGAGCTTTCTCGATTTTGTCAAGATACCAGAGCTCGTCTCTTATTATTAATTGTTCAGAAATAATAGCCCTATTTTTTTCGAAAAAATCAATATTTTTTGCAGTTAAATTTCGTATATGTTTTCTTCTAATATATCCAGAAATATCCATATCAGGGGGATTTAATTTATACAAAGCAGAACCAGAAATTTGATACTCATCTAAATAATTTAGAAGTTTTATATTTCCGCCATAATCATATTTGCTCAATATACTTAAAAATTCGGTTTTAAAATCAATAAAGTGTTTTGCATCATCTACTAGGCTGAAACAAAATGGTACTTTTTCTCTTTCTGTGAGGAATGTTTTGTAAAACCTCATTTGTTCAATAACTTCAGCTTTAGTTTTTTGTTTTATGGTCCTAAAACTTTTAAGGATGAAATGTTCGGTTACATCATTTGTGTTTTTAAAACGAATATCTGTTAGTTCATCTATTTCTAAAGATTTACCAATATCAATCATTTCTTGCAGCTCAGCTTCAGTATGTAAATATACATCTCCTCCCGTTACTCTTTTCCAAAGTTTGTTAGGTACAACTTCTATGTACTTGTATAATGAGAATCTCGGTAATTTTGAAAAAACAGCATTTTCATTTAAAGGAGTATTTTCTAAAATAGTAACAGATTCACGATAAAGTTTATTTTGTGCAAGTAATAACGTGTTTTTTAATTTTCTATAAAGCGCTAATGCAATTAGATCAATAGGTAATGAGTTTAACCGTCCTAATAATAAAATTCTAGTAGAAACTTCATCAATTATTTCTGGTGATGCGTTTGAACCTAATTGTTGTAATTTTGATTTTAAATTAGCAATTGTTTCAGAATCATTTGCGCCTTCACCAGCAATTTTGAGTAATTTAGCAGCTTCTCTTTTTGCAATTAAAGAGGCAATTCCAGTACCAACATTAGTAGTGAGACATGCCAATTGGAAAACTGCAATAAACGTTTTCATTCCTTGGCAGAAAGAATCATTTTCACTACACTCCACGAAGTTGGCAAAAAAGCCTAGAACTCCAGCAGTAAATTCAACTCCTCCAACAACAATCTTTAAACCTTCTAATGATTTTAATGCGACTTCACCTGCTTTTAATCCAGATGCCCCCCACTTGAGATGTTTTAGTTTTGCTAAATTTCCAATACCTGTAAAAGTTGTTGCTACATCAACAACATATCCTAAAATAGATTCGGCATCACTACTGTCTCCGTCTTTGTCAATAAATGACAAAACAAAAAGAGGGATGAAAGAATTTATATTTTGGCCATTAATTGAAATATTTTGGCCATTTACAGTAGATAAAGCAGACCTAGTTTCAATATCTGTGCTTAATAAAGTAACTGGTTGAAAAAGATCATATACTCCGTATTGAACCTCATTTTGTTCAACTAGAGTAAAGTTTTCGTCACTCCTTGATGATATTACGGGCAAAGATTGATAAGCAATTATTTTATTGCCACTTAGGCTAAAATTAAAATTATCAAAATATATGCCTAGAATTTTTGAAGATTGATACGGCATCAAAATAGGAGAAGCATCTGGTCTTGAAATTTTGTACTCTTTTATTTCTTGTGATGAATTTGTCCAATAAACTGGATCATAAGCGACATAATGTGTATAATTAAATAAAGAATGAGTGGTGCTGTCAGATGAAAAACTTGCAATTGAATTAGAACTTCTAAAGTCAATTGTTGAGTTTTTTAATTTGCCATAGTCATCAAAAGGATTATATTTACTAAACTGCCACAACATGTATAGTGCCATAACAAATTGCCCTTTCGTTGTTGTAGGTTGGTATTGAGTACCTAATACCCAGTTTGACAAGCCTAATAAACCTTGTTTCATATTAGTACTTGTACTCATACTATTATATAGTATTTCATAGAACGTAGTCTTTTTTTCTGTTCCTGTTTCGTATGGGTATAGAAAGAAGCTTAAAAATTGATCTATTTCATTAATATTAGATAAGTTAAAAGAATATAATAAATTTATAACAAGCTCTTCTTCTTTTATTCTTTCAAAATTATTGCTTAATTTATTTTTTATTAAATAATACAATATTTTCCATTTCTCATTGACTGGTAATCCTGATAAGGATTGAGAGCTAAGTCCCATTGCTAACCAGTAAAGTTTTTCTGTTCCTGAGGATTCTAATATTTTTAATTGATTTGAGTATGCAACTTTGTAATAATCGGTTATATTTTGATAGAACTCCGCAAGAGTTTCCAAACTAGGATTTATAAGAATTTCATCAGATAACCATTCCGTAATTTGATTATTTGTATAAGAAATTAGATCTTCATTTTGAGCAAATAATGGAAAGATTTCACGCTCAATTTTGTTAATCATTATAGCAGTTTTAGTAATTAGGAACGCTGCAGAGTCTTTTTCTTTAATTTCGTTAAAAGTATTAGCTATAGAAATTCTTTTAGTATAAAATTGCTTAGAAGTTATAGTTGCTTTATCAAAATTAATTATAACGGGCTCTTTATCAATAGGAATAATAATATTTTGATTACTATCTACAACAGGAATGTTTTTTATATAACCAATATTAAACTTCTCTTGTTTATAGAAATAATTATATGGTGATTTAATATGCAAACGAAATACTTCAATTTGATCACCATCCTTAGCAAAAATTAAGTCAGAATCTTTTAAAACATATTCATTTAATTTTTTAAGAGTTATAATATTTGCTATATATTTTAAAAATTCGCTTTGTAAGTAATAACCTGCTGAAATTGGTTTGTCATAACCATCTAAATCTTGGAGGTTAAAATTCTCTTTATTAACATGTTTGTAGATTCTGTCTGAATTTCCAATTGCAAATTGATCGGCAAAACCTTGCAAATCGATTTTTAAAGAACCAGAAATAAAAGTGGATTTTCTAACTACTTTTCCTGTTTTTAATATTACGGCATTTTCCATTTTTATTCCGTTTCTAAGTTTATATTTAAATCTAATTCTAACTTTGTTAAAATTGTATCTGGCATATACTCACTATACCCCTTACTAAAATGATATCTCCTATCAAGCGAATACACAAAAACAGCTTCGTTAGGTTGAGATAGTTTGTTTTCACCTTTAATATCTTCAGCTACAATTGCAACCTTATATTTTTGGTATTTGATGTTTTCAGGAGAAACAATCTCGTTTTCATCTTCAAATAAATCAATCAAAAACAAGCGGGGATTTTTTGTATCGTCTGTGATTAATGCTTTTATAGCATCATTTTCGGTCTTAGTTAATCCCAAAATGATTTTAGTTGGAGTAGAACCATCTAATGTTTTTAATTCCAGACCGGTAATGGTTTGAGTACTGTCTGTAAACATTTTGAGGTTATAGTAGTAAGGTTCTGGTAATTCGTAAGTTTTGCTTTTTGTAACGGAACCACTTGCAGAAGCTGTTGTTTTGGTATCCGGCGTGCTGCTTCCGGTTGCAGAAACAGCGTTGTTCATAACATCGATTGGTTCTGTAATGTAGGTAACACGAGAAACGGTTGAAGGTTCGTCAATTCCGGTTTCGATGACATCGTTAACTGTTAAAGTCTGTACTATCGAAATTCCCTGCTGCTTTTTATCGTAAAACTCATTGATAAGATTCAGTTTCTCAGAAGTCATTCTGGAATAACTTTTGTCACTGCTCAATTTTAATAATGGTTCTGAGTCAATTAAACTGAAAACATTATCAAAAAAGTTGGCTTGTCCGTATAAAATAATAAGATCTCCGTTTTCATCTAATGTTGTTCCTGCTGTATATTGATTCGTTTTTCCGTGATAAAGCAAAATGTTAAGGGATGCAATGTTTTTGCCTTGAACTGCAGGAGTGGTAAGCTGAATAGTTGAAGTTAGATTGCTATAATTTCCTGTTTCATCTGGAGGTAATCGTAAGCCGTCGGCATTGATGAAATTATCTTTTTGAGCATTGGCCACATTTGCAATTTGTCCGTAAAAAGCAGTGTTATTGTTATTGTCGGTTGGAAATTGCAGGTAAAGATTGTTTTTGGTAACTGTATTGGCTTGCGACTGATTGTTAATTAAAACCGGCCATCCAAAAGTGCCATAAGTTTCAGTACTCATTGGGACAACTTTAGTAGCAGGATCTTCTAACAAACCAGTTTTAAGGTTTTCAGTACTTTCTCCTAATTTATAGTTTCCGTAAAAATCATAACTGCGTGTGCGATCACTTTGAATGTAAACATACCAGTTGTTTTTTGTATAAAAACTATTGATAATACTGTTAAAAATTTCAGTGCCCTTTTTATTGGTTTTAGTTCCAGCAGAAACTACATCTATAGAATATTCAGGAACAAACAAACCATAAAAAGCAGCGATATCAACAAATTGCGTACTTTGTTCGCGTTGTAGTTTTTTCTTATAATCTGTAGAACCATCTGCAATAATTTTTGCATTTTTTGTACGCGCATATCCTAAATCAAAAACAAATTCGCCAGTTGCCAGGTTGTTTTTATAATCGCCATAATTTAAGACAACATCGATTCCGCATTCACCTTCGGCAAAATTTCCTAAAGATTTTCCTATATCAATCATAGGAAGTTCAAAAGGATCTTTTTCTTTAACTGTACCGTTTATATTTTCAAATTCAGATTCTTTAAAAAAGACATCTGAAAGTAAAGTACTGTCTGGAGTTGTGATGTCATAGCCAATATAAGAGGCTTTAAATGGAGGAACAGGAATTTCAGTAACCGTTTCGCCATTTTTAACTTTTCGGCCTTCATGAAAAGCTAAAAAATCTTTATTTATTTTGTCGATAAAATCAGAATACGTTCCTTCATTTTTAACGACTAAAGGATCTGTATCATTAGTGAAAAAATCACTTTTTTGTAAGCCTCTATAAATAAAATATTTGATATTTAATCCCGGAAAAGGCTGTTTGTAAGGTCTAAGAATTAGATTTACTTTGTTAGAATTGCCAGTTTGCGGCTGAATTAAAACAACACCTTTGCAAATGGAATAGGCTTTTTTGGAAGAAGCTAAAGAAAAGCTGGAGGTGAGGTTAAACTGGTCACTTGAGACGGGGCCAAACGCTTGTTCCTTAATTTGCGTAAGGCCTCCTGACTCTATAAAAAAATGAGACTGTGCAGACATATTTATGTGTTATTTAAAAGTTGAATTATTTAAGCCACAAAGACTTATAGATTTTGTACACGAATCTTGCAATTAGAAATAGAAGAATAAGAAGAAGCAGTCTTCCCATCCAGATTTGTACTTTTTGCCAAAAGGTTAAATGATTGACAAACTTGGTAATCGTGATTGTTTTTTCCTGAACATCTTTTACCTGTTTCGATTTCCAATGGGCGTAGAGTTCTTGTTCTTTCAGGTTGCAGTCAACACTGAGTTTATTGTTATCAAGTCGAACCCTTGGGCTTTTTAATGTACGCCCTGGTTCGGCCTGAATAACATTTTTAAGAACTGCTTTTCCGTTAATACAATCAAGTAATGCATTGTAAGAGCTGCTGTCTTTAGCGATTTTAAAAACAGTATCGTGTAAAGTTTCTGTGATTGTGATGGTTTGTACTTTATTTTCGTTTTGCACCGGTTTCGGACTTCGGCATGAAATCACGATTAGGATAAGAAATAATGAAACAGCGAAACATTTTAGTTTTTTAGTCATAAATAGAGTTGGTTTTTAAATTTAGTTTTGCAGACGTAAAAAGCCTTTTATACTTTTTATATCTCGTTTTCTTCTGGCTACTTTGTAACCCTCACGACCGCCGGTATCATTTGTGTTTCCTTCGATGGTGTAAATCGTGCTTCCGGCTACTTTTTCTACAAATCCGGTATGGCCTAAACCATTTTTTAAATCCATAATAAAAACATCTCCAGGCTGCGGAATTTTCTTTACCAAAAGCGGTCTCGAATTATATTGATCCAGAACACCTGCTGTTTTCTTTAAAGGATTTTTTGCATTAATCTGTAAGGATGCTTTTTGCGTGCACCAGTAAACAAAAGCCATGCACCAGGCATATCCTTTTGAAAGGCCGACGCTTCTTAAATAAATTTCGACTTCGGGGCCGGAGTTGCTGTTTCTGGGAATTTCTTCGACACCAATTTGTGCCGTGGCGATTTCTAAGGTTTTTTGGGTTAGTGTCATGAATTTTTTCCGTTTAGTTGTTTAAATTTTTGTAATTCATCAACCAGCTGCTGGTTGATAAGCATAAGTTCTTTGTGCTGTATTTCCATTTTTTTGATGGTATCTGTAGCTGAAGTAAGTCGGGCAGTAAGATCATCGAGAAGGTCACGGTAATATTTTACGGCACTTACGGCGTTGTCAAGTTCAGCGGCTCTGTCTTCGGCCAATGATTTTCGCATAGAAAAAAACCAGGTAATAAAAGCAGCAAAAAATGCGGTTAGAGTGGGGTATAGAAATTGCTCCATTGAATGTAATTAATGTTGAATGTTAGGTTAAATATGTTTCTGAGAAAACAACAGAAGCGTGTTGTTTTTTTAAGAAAGTACAATCCTTATAATAGCAGTTGGATTGCTGTGGTTCTTTCCTTTTGAGATTGCAAAGATTGGGTAAAAAAAGCCCTAAAAAAAACGAATGCAAGGTATGTGAACATTTGTATTCTAGGGCTTTACATAGTTGTAAAGAAAGCGAACAGAGCTCGTTTTTAAAGCAGAAAACCACTCATCTTTGCACCATAAAAACAATGTTTTTTACAGGTTAAAAGATTCGCTTTCTTTTTTATAATGATTAAGAAGACTTTTCCTGATTGCTCATAAGTTCTTCTATTTTTTTTAATTCTGAAGTAATAGGTGTACAAAGAATTTCATACAAAGTAGTTCGTGAAATTGGATAAACCGGATAAACGTATTTACGCCATACTACCGTAGTAGGAATATCTTCCGTTTTATGTTTTTGATACAATTCTTTAACAAGTTTGTAACGCAGTAATTTATTTTTTTGAATTCCGAGGCTTCTGTTTGAAGATATAGGCATGAGATAATATTTAGAGTGATAGAAAATGAAGAAGATTTTTTGAAAAGAGAAGAGTTATTAAAATGAAGATTTAATCATGATAAAAAATATTTGAATACTAAATGATGACATAAAGAATTACAGCAGCCAAACCATTTAATCTTTTTTAAGTAATGGTTTTTCTACTTCAATTGCCATTTTTTTGAACCTCGTTCTGAGGTGATATTTGTTAAAGATTATTTTTTAACAATTGAGGTCAGTACACTTCCTATCATGATCTCGTTCCACAGCTCTAAAGACTGGGAACTTTATAGAAAGAATGTTTTTTGGCTGCTTTTTTTGGGTAAAAACCGCCCATCTTCGGTTCCTGTTTTCCTTCAAAAGAAGTGATAAACAGGAACCATTTTTTTATGCCTGCTAAAGTTTTTTAGAATACAGGCTGTAAGGGATCTTTTTAGCCTTTGTAAGTGGCTGTTGTATGTTTTTTGAATCTCGGATTTTTAATTACGATGCTTTCATATTGGTTAAAAGCCTGCCGTTCTTTATTAGATAAATCATTTTTACAGTTCCAGTTTCCGAGTCCGTCTTTAAAAATAGTATGTTCATTAACCTTGTAACTTTCGTGGTCTGTAATTGGTTTTATTTTTACGCTCATTTAGATATTGTTTAAAAATTATTTTGATTCTGAAATAAAGCCATTCACGAAATAAAAGAATGGGTTTTAAGTTGGTTGCAATAAGCAGAAGGGCTAAAAGAGCCGACGCGTAAATATCATTATTAGGCTGCATGGCTTTGTTCGTTTTGCTGATTAAAGAAATTAAAAGCATATCCCTGTAAAAAGTCTACAGAAGACATAGACAACGGAATATTAGTTCTCACACCATTTTCGTCAATTCTGCTTGCCTCAATAAACCAGCTCGAGCGGATTGGTTTAAAAGACGAAGCAATAATTTCAACACCATCGGTAAATTCTTCATTATTAAATTCTTTAGTCAATTTTTGAAGCTCTAAAACGCGCGAGCCTTTTAAATTTCCTTTCGCATCCTTTTTTAATAAATTGAAAACAATTTTTACCAATGATGCCGTTTCTTTACTCGTAGAAAGCGACGAAATATAATTTTGCACCTTTTCAATACCAATGGTCACAGTATCGTCCCAGCCTTCGTTAATACGATATCCAATCGTAATTTCTTCCTTGTCATTAGAAAACGTATGCGACATTTGTTTTTCTTTAAAACCATAAACCTGATTCTTTAAATCCAGAATAGTTTCAAACAATTGAAAAGTTTCTGTTTTCGCATTTCTCATCATTTCAGAAGTCTCATGCAATCTCGAAAGTGCTTTCGGAATAGTTTCGGCGACTAATTTTTTATAAGCATCTCTTTCTTCATTTTTTTTATTTTCAATTCGGTTTAAAGCATCTTTTAATTGCTGTGCAGAAAAATGAGATAAATCTAAAGATGGATTGATTGTGTTTGTTACGGCAGTGTTCATAGTATATTGGCTTTTAGTTACGTAATAAAATTTCTTCTTTAAAAGGATCACCATAATAAGGTTTGAAATGATAATAATCAGCAAGTTTCCAGACCTCTTTTAATTTATTTTCAATTGTTTGCGAAACAGGTCGTGGAGAAGCCGTTTCGTTATCCAGAATATGCATCCATTGAAAACGTTCCTGATTGATGCAGATTCTCTCGCCTGGACTAAAAGTTTTTGTTCTTTCTGAGCAGTATTGCAATGCGAGATATAATAAAGCAATACGTTCTTCGATTTGTTTTTTACCCATGATTTTTTTCTAATAGAGTTCTTAATTTATTTATATCAGATTCGATTAAATTTCTTTCAGGACTATTTGGATTTTCAATCAGCCAATTTTCCAGTTCCTGAATTTTTTCTTTGATTTGAATTGCTTCCATTTTTATGATTTTTAATGCGTAATGAATGAGGTTTTTTGCATCTTAGTGATTAATATTACTGGTTAAGCGTAGTTTTATTCTTATTTGACGTAGTATGTTTTGTTTTATTTCTCAGTACCTTAAATTGTATATAATGCGCTGATTTTTAGTTGTATGTATAGGTATTTTGTTTTTAATTTGATTTTTTCTTTGCATAAATTTGTATGTAATTGTCTTGTTTTTGATATTTATTTTTCTTTACTTTGCAAATATAATGTAAAATAATACATCAAAACAAATTTTTAACGTAAAAAAATACATCTTTTTATGGGATCAACGGAAAGAATGAGGGAATATCTTGATTATAAAGGGATTAGTAAGTATAAATTCTGTAATGATTTGGGCTTTTCTAATAAGTTTTTAGATAATAGCAGTAATATGGGAACGGATAAAGCGTGTAAAATTTTACACTATTATCCAGACATCAGTTCTGAGTGGCTTTTAACCGGAAATGGACCCATGATAAAAGAGGATAATACTAATATTGTAATTATGAGTAACGACCGAAAAACAATCGATTCACTGCATGTGAGCCAGGAAATACCTTTATATGATTTAGAAGCCGTGGCAGGTTTACGAGAATTATTCAACAGCGGCAAACCACAAAGGGTACTGGATACGATAAAAATTCCCAATCTGCCAAAATGCGACGGAGCAATTTCTGTAACAGGCGATAGTATGTATCCGCTTTTAAAATCCGGAGATATTGTCCTTTATAAAGAAACCGAATTTGAAAATATCTTTTTTGGCGAAATGTATCTTTTAAGCGTGAAGTTAAATGACTGGGAAGAATACATTACAGTAAAATATGTTCAGAAATCAGATCAGGGATCAGATTTTGTGAAATTGGTAAGTCAGAATTCGCATCATCAGCCAAAAGATATCCATATTTCAAAAATTTCGGCATTGGCACTTATAAAAGCAAGCATTCGTATTAATACGATGATGTAAAATTTGATGATTCTCAGTAGTAAAATCTAAAAACCTTTAAATGATTAGTTTAGAGGTTTATGGGCTTTATTATTTAGAAATCATTTTATATAAAAAGTACAAATACCCCCCTTAAAAAGAAAAAATAACGACATCTCTTTTTTTGTATTAGATTTATCTTGCAGTGCGTTTGGTTTATTTTTTTTCTAAGTTTAGAACAAATAAATCGAACACATTAATTTAGCATTGATCTGTAAGTAAATCAATTTATGAAGAACGTTAAAAGCCGTATTTTAAGCCTTGTATTATTTCTTTCCGTTTCCTTTAGTGCTGGGGCGCAGGGATCAGATTTATATTTTGATCATATTGATTACGATGTGAGTTTTTCGCAGAGTATGATTTCGAGTATCCATCAAACTAAAACAGGGTTTATTTGGATAGGAACCGCAAACGGACTAATTAGTTACGACGGATATAATTTCTTAAGATATGTCTACAACAAAGACATTCTAAATACGATCAGCAACAACCATATCAATGTAATTCTAGAAGATAATCAAAAGGAACTTTGGATAGGAACCAACAACGGACTAAATCTCTTCAATAAAAAAGAAAATAACTTTTTAAGAGTCGACGTCCAAAAAGTAAAAGGCGGCAGAAACTACATTTCATCTATCATTCAGGACGATCAAAACAGGATCTGGGTTGGAACTTTTGGCGGTATAAAACTTTTAAACAGAAAGCAGTATTTACTAGAAGAAATTTCCAACGATCATAATTCCCCTTTTAGAAAAAGCAGGGTTTTGTCACTGTTTTATGATCGTAATTATGGTGTTTTAGTAGGCACAGCAAAAGGATTAGAATGTTTTGATCCTAAAAATGGGTCGCGAAAAGAACTTCCGAAAGTTTTAAAAGAAAACGACGCTTTACTGCATTCGAAAATTTGGAAAATCATCAAAGAAAAAAACGGCGATTTATGGTTTGCGACGGAAGCTAATGGCGTTTTCCATTATAACGCAGCCGGAAATTCCGTGAAGAATTATCTCCAAAATTCGGGCAATAAAAACAGTTTATCATCAAATTGGGTAAATGATATTGTTGCCGTAGATGCCAATACCATTTGGTTTGCTACAAAAAATGGCTTGTGCGTTTATAAAAAAGACAAAAATGAATTTACCAAATACCAGCACAATCCGTTAACTAACTACAGTTTGTCAGACGATGATATAAAATGTTTCTTAAAAGACCGTCACGATGATATCTGGATTGGAACCAATGGCGGAGGGGTGAACTTTTTTCAGAAAACCAACACGAATTTCACCAATGTAAGAGAAGTTATAAAACCCAATTTCGGATTAAACAGCGCCTTGGTAAATGCTGTTTCCAAAGAAAATAACAATGCGGTTTGGGTAGGAACAAACGGCGGCGGTTTGAATTTTCTTGATTTCAGAAATAACAAGAATTCCTCGTATTTAATCGATACTAATGATTTTGATAAAAGCGTAAATATGATCACCGCTTTGGTCAGTCAGAATCAGGAAAATTTGTTTTGCGGCACTTTTAACGGCTTATATAAGTTCAATAAAAACAGCAAAATCTTCAGTAAAATTCCGCTTTCTCCAAATCCGAAAGAGCGAAATCGGCCTATAACGGCCTTATTAATCGATAATGGAGATTTATGGGTAGGAACAAACGGAAACGGATTAAAAAAAATACTGCCAGACGGAACCATAGAAAGTTATATGGCCGACGGGACCTCGAATGCACTCAGCGATAATTTTATTACAGATATAGCAAACCGCGAAAATGGTTTGTGGATTGCCACACAATACGGATTGAACTTTTTTGATAAGAAACTAAAAAGGGTTACAAAAATCTATAAATCAGGAAAAGTCAGCGGACTGCCAAATAATAGCCTTACGGTCTTGTTTACTGATTCGAAGAAAAGATTTTGGGTAGGTTCTGAAAGTGGTGGCATCAATTTGTTGAATGAAAAAACCGGACACTTTTTCGAAATAAACCGCGCGCTGGGTTTTACAGATGAAACCATAAAAAGCATTTCAGAAGATGCAGAAGGAAATATCTGGATCAGCGATAATAATTTGCTGTATAAAATCAGAACCAAGAAATTTAGAACAACTCCCGCTATTTCTGATTTTGAAATTACTTCTTACTCCGCAAAAGACGGTTTAAAAGTAAAACAGTTTTCAAACAACAGCAGTTTAAAATTAAATGATAACCAATTGATCTTCGGATCTTCAAACGGATTGATCGTTTTTAATCCGTCTAAACTCATCAAATCTCCGGATAATGCAGAAATCGTTTTAACGAAACTTATCGTAAACAATGCAGAAATCAGACCCGGAAGTAAAGAAGTGGAACTAAAAGAAGATATAAGCGAAACTCAGGAAATTACCCTGCATCACGATCAGGGATATATTGGTTTGGAATTCAGCGCAATGAATTTTGTTTCTCCCGAAAAAAACGAATATGCCTATAAACTCGAAAGTTCCTTTAATAAAGATGATTGGCATACCATTGGTTCACAGCATTATATCAATCTTACCAATTTAAATTCGGGAACTTATCTCTTAAAAATTAAAACAGCAGATGGAGGCGGAAAATGGAATCCAGCCATTAAAACCTTAAAAATAATTATGTTACCACCCTGGTGGAAAACATGGTGGGCTTATATTTTCTATTTCGGATTATTACTAGCCGGATCCGTTTTATTGTTTAGATTTTTTAGAAATCGAGAATTATTAAAACAAGCTTTTTATCTGGAACAAGTCGAGAAAGAAAGACAAGAGGAATTATACAAAATGAAACTCGACTTTTTTACCAATGTTTCGCATGAAATCAGAACACCGCTGACATTAATCAGCGGACCGGTTGAGGAACTTTTAAATAGTGCCGAGAAAAATTCGAATCTCGAACACAAACTAAAAGTCATCAAAAACAATTCAGACCGATTATTAAAATTGGTCAATGAATTAATGGATTTTAGAAAAGCTGAAAAAGGAAGCATGAAAATTTATTGCGAACAGCAGGACATCGTTTCTTTCTGTTTTGATATTTACGAATCCTTTCGCGGATTTGCTGTTGAGAAAAAAATCGATTACAAATTTGTTCTCAACATCAATACCGCTTTGATTTATTTTGATAAAAATCAGATGGAGAAAGTGATTTACAATCTGCTTTCGAATGCTTTTAAATTTACCAGTAAAAACGGCCGAATCACTTTGGCTGTAGAACAAAAAGAAGCATCAGATTCCATCGAAATTAAAGTTAAAGACAACGGAATTGGAATTCCTGAAAATAGAAAAAAGAAAATTTTTAAAAACTTTTTCCAATTAGATGATCGCGGAAGTGCCAATTTAGGAAGCGGAATTGGTCTTGCTTTAAGCAAAAGTATTGTAGAACTGCATCACGGAGAAATTAAAGTACAAACAGAAGCCGATGCCAATTTCAACACCATATTTACCATTACTTTAAAGAAAGGAAAAGATCATTTTAAGAAATCTCAGATTGTTGAAAATGCCATTAAAATAGAAGAAAATGCAAATCCAATTTCTGATGTTCAAACCGAAATTGAAACCTATGAAGCAGAATATCTGGAAGAACCGGAAAACAGCTCCAAAAAGACCATTCTCGTTATAGAAGACAATGAAGAAGTGCTTTCTTTTGTGTATGATATTTTATACAGTGATTACAAAGTCCTGAAATTTACAGACGGAATAAAAGCGCTCGAATATATGGAAAAAGAAATTCCGGATCTTATTGTAAGCGATGTCATGATGCCAGAAATGGACGGTTTTGAATTGTGTAAAATTCTAAAAACAAATCTCAATACCAATCATATTCCGGTTATTTTATTGACGGCTAAATCATCAACTTTAAATAGAATCGAAGGACTTTCGACAGGAGCAGATGCCTATATTTCGAAACCTTTCAGCATAGAAGAATTAAAACTGACGATTGCCAATTTATTATCGGCCAAAGAAATAATGCGTCAGAAATACGGCGAAAGATTTATTTCAGATTCTGAACAAGAAAATGTAAATACGCCCGAAGGTTTATTCGTAAAAAAACTAACCCAGATCATCGAAGCCAATATCGACAATACCGATTTTGATGTTAATGATTTAGTCCGCGAAATAGGAATGAGCAGAACTGTGCTTTACAAAAAAGTACAAACTCTCACGAATCAGTCGGTCGCAGGATTTATAAAAAATATGCGATTAAAAAAAGCCGCTAGTTTATTACTCAATACCAGTTATTCCGTATCAGAAGTAACCAATATGGTAGGATTTAATGATCGAAAACACTTTAGTAAAGAGTTTAAACGATTTTACAATTTATCACCTAGTGAATATAAAGCTGCGAAAAATTAACCGTAAATATTTTTAACCGCAAAGTTCGCAATCCCGATAGCTATCGGGAACGCAAAGTCCGCAAAGTTTATTAAAGCTTTGCGGACTTTGCGTTTTTATTCTTTGTGTGCTTTGCGGTTAATTTTTTTCTCAAATTAATCAAATTTCAGTTTTTTAAGTTTTTTATTACGAATACTGTTTTTAAATAGCTGAAATTGCAAATAAACACATTGACGCCCCTAAAAACGAATATCTTCCTCCCTTCAAACCGTCATTTATTAATCACATTTGCAATGAAAATCACAACGATTTACTAACTAACCAAAAAAATTAAAATGAAAAATTACAAACACGTAAAGATGCTTTTTCTTGAGGGAAATTATCTAAAACTAGTTTTAATTCTGTTTATGTGTATGCTCACTTTTAATATGAGTGCGCAGGAAAGTTCGATTTCTGGAAAAGTAGTCGACAATGCAGGATTGCCTTTACCGGGTGTAAACGTACATGTTAAAGGAACAACAAAAGGAACTCAAACTGATTTTGACGGTAACTTTACTATAAGTACAGCTTCAAAAAGTACGCTTGTTTTTTCTTTCATCGGGATGGATGAGGTTTCAGTTGAAACAGAAAACAAAAAGAATCTAAAAGTGGTTTTAAAACCAAGCTCTCAGGCATTAGACGAAATTATAGTAGTGGGTTACGGTACCAAAAAGAAAAGCGACGTAATAAGTTCTGTTGCGTCTGTAAAACCGGGCGACATGATAAAAGTAGCTACTTCTGACGTTGGAGAAATGTTAAGAGGTAAAGCAGCCGGAGTTCAGGTTAGTTTGGCCGACGGCGGTCCGGGAAGTTCATCTTCTATACAAATTAGAGGAAAAAAATCGATTAACGGAAGCAACGAACCAATCGTTATTGCAGATGGTATTGTAATAGGAAACATCAACGATATTAATGCCAATGATATTGCTTCTTTAGAAATTTTAAAAGATGCCGCCGCACAGTCTATTTATGGAGCAAGAGCATCAAATGGAGTTATTTTAATTACAACCAAAAGAGGAAAAACAGGAAAAGCAAGAATCGCTTACAATGGTTTTTCGGGCGTGCAGACGGTAAATAGAAATTTTGATATTTACAACGGAGAAGAATTTGCACAGCTAAAAAGAGAAGCCTACAGAACAAGCAACGGAGGAGTTTACAGACCAGACGATCAGGTTTTCTCTCCGCTAGAACTGGAATCGGTAAAATCAGGAAAATATATCGATTGGGAAAAATACGCTTTAAGAACCGGAGTAACCAATAACCATAGTTTGAGCGTTTCATCGGGAACAGAAAAATCGAGCATTTTTACCAGTTTAAACTACATTAATACATCGGGTGTTGTGCCTAATACCGACTTTGAAAAAGTAGCTATGAGAATTAATGTCGATCAGAGAATTAACGACTGGTTAAAAGTAGGGATGAATCTTTCGCTTCAATTTTCAGATTCAAATCGTCCAAATGTGGGGAATATTTTGAATAATTCCATTAACACATCACCATTAGGAAAAATTTACAACGATGATGGTTCTTTTCGCCATCTTCCGGGAGGAATTCAGGAAACACCAAATCCGCTTATTGATATTTACGAAACCAATACAAAAGAGTTAAATAGAAACGATATCATGAATGTATTTCTGGATATCAACATTCTAAAAGGATTCACTTATAAATTAAATGCCAGCCGCAGGTCGTGGAATTATAAAGGAACAAGTTTTAATTCTTCCAGATCACTTTCTGGAATTGCAAATTCTGGGCAGGGAAGCGGCAGTATTTTGTATAAAGACAATGTCGAATATCAGTTAAGTAATATTTTGAATTACAACTTTAAACTGGCCGAAAAAAATCATTTCAGTGCTACTGGAGTTTACGAAATAACATCATCAGAATACAGCGAATTTAAAAATTCGGCAAGCAGAATTCCGAGTGATATTTTAGGGATTTATGGTTTAGAAAGCGCTTTCCTGAATACGCCTGAAATTGCAGCTAACGATCGATCGCTTATTTCATTTGCAGGAAAATTAGAATATGATTTTGACAGCCGTTATTATTTTACCGTTTCTGGCAGAGCCGATGGATCATCAGTATTTGGTAAAAATAATAAATGGGGATTTTTTCCGGCTGTAAATGCGGCGTGGAATGTTTCAAATGAAAATTTCATGAAAGAACACGTTCCTGTAATCAGCAATTTAAAATTAAGAGCCAGTTATGGTAAAGTAGGGAATCAGCCCAAAGATCCGTACCAAAGTATGGCCGTAGCAGACCAGAGAGATTATATTATAAACGGAATAAAAGTTTCAGGATATGTACCGGGAACACAATTGTCGAATCCCGATTTACGCTGGGAAACATCAACACAATTAAACCTTGCAGCAGATTTTGGTTTATTCAAAAACAGATTAACGGGAACAGTTGAGGTTTATAATACCGATACTTCAGATTTATTGATTTACGAAACCTTAAATGCCAATACAGGATATACACGAAAACTTTCGAATATCGGAAAAGTAAACAATAAAGGTTTAGAAATTACCCTAAATGGCGACGTTATCAAAAAGAAAGATTTCAGACTGGGCTTAGGCGCAACTTTCACCAAAAACAAAAACAGTATCGTAAGCATTTATGGTAAAGATGCCAACGGAGACGGAAGAGAAGACGACGATGTTGGAAACTTATGGTTTATTGGAAAACCAATCGATGTTTATTACAGATATAAAGCTGTTGGAATTTATCAGCAGGGAGAAAATATTCCAATTGTTACCGGAACAACTCTGTATCCGGGAGATATAAAATTATACGATGCAGATCCGTCAAATGGTGCAAATCCAAATCCGGATCAGGACAGGGTTATCACTTCAAAATTACCGGATTGGTTCGGAACCTTTTCTGTGAGTTTAGAATACAAACGTTTTGATTTCTCGGCAGATATCTATACCGTTCAGGGCGTTACAAAAGACAATTTGTTCTTGTACGATTATGTAAAAGGAGGTTCACTAAGAGGAGTAAAAAATGGTGTAAAACAAGATTACTGGACGCCTGAAAATCCGGGAGGAAACTGGCCGAGACCAAGAGATGGAAACGATCCGCCGTACATCAATACTTTAGGATTACAAGATGCCTCTTATATCCGTTTACAAAACGTATCGGTTGGATTTAAATTCCCTGAAAACACTCTTAAATCATTAGGGTTGAGTAATATGAGACTTTATTTAACAGGCAGTAATTTAATTACCATTACAGATTATCAATCCTATAGTCCAGAAAAAGATATAAACGATTATCCGGAACCTGTTACGTGTGTTATAGGCTTACAAGTAGGTTTTTAACAGCATTTAATAAATTAAAAAAATAACAAGATCATGAAAAATATAAATTTTCTATTTGTTTTGATATTCGGGATTTCTTTAGGATTGACTTCATGCGAAGATTTTCTGGAAGAAAACGTAAAAGATCAGATCGCTGTAGATTATATCTACAATTCTCCAGCCGGACTAGAAGTTGGAGTAAATGCACTTTACAACCAAATGAGGTACTATAATTCACCATCTGGAGATAATAATGATTTATGGGCCAATGTTTTCTTTATGGTTGCCACAGATCTAGGATTGCACAGAACCTGGAATACACCTTATGGAACCGGACATAATCCGCAGTCATTTACAGGATCAAAATGGATTCAGGGATATAAAATTATCGACAGATGTTCTGCCATTATCACTTCGGCAAGAAACATTAATATGGATGAAAATGCCAAGAAAAGATTAGTAGCACAGGCTCGCGTTATAAGAGGCGAATTGTATCTGGATTTAAAGCAGATGTATGGCGGTATTTTAATCGACACGATTCCAACAACGCCTGAAAATATTAACGACCCGGTAACCTACAAAGTAGCCAGCGATGCAGATGTTTACAAATTAATCGATGGAGATTTGGATTACGCCATTGCCAATCTTCCGTTTAAAGTAGATGCCGGACGTTATGGACAAGGCGTTGCCAGACACATACGCGGTAAAAGTGCTTTATGGCAGGAAAATTGGACCGAAGCTGCAGCGCAATTTGATGCCATTATCAACGACGGAACTCACGCTTTAGTTCCATTGGCTGAGGTTTGGGGACAAAACGCAAACCATAAAGAATCGCTTTTTACTTATCAAAGAGATTTTCTACTAGGTCCGAGTGATGATTTGGCAGGTGGCGGCGGTTTCTGGCTGGGAAGTGTTTTTACACAGCGAACATACGAATTAAATGCAAGCGAACTAACTCAGGATGTGGCTTATGGAGGTCAGTCTTTAGGATGGTTTTATCCAAATAATTATTTGAAATCACTTTATGATCAGACCAACGATTTAAGATTTAAAACCTATTACTATTCAGATAATTATCTGGATTATAAAATTAATGTTCCTGGAAATCCAAAATTCGGTCAGCCAATTACCAATCCGGCAATTGCAGCTCCAAATGGGAATTACAGAGCCTGGCACTGGAGTTTGAAAAAATACCATGATACAGAAAAACTGCCGATGACATCCAACAGTTATAAAGATTATATGTATTACAGATTAGCCGAAACTTATTTACTGGCATCAGAAGCTTATCATAATCTGGGCAACGATACAAAAGCACTTTTATATCTAAACAAAGTAAGAAGAAGAGGTTACACGGGCGATCCTTTAAGTGCAGTGGCAACTTATGACATTAAAGTCTGGACAGTAAATAATTATCTGGACGAATCAGCGAGAGAATTAGCTTTTGAAAACAACAGATGGTTCTTGCTGAAAAGGTTAGGGCTTTTGGTTGAAAGACAAAATTTATATTTCCGTTCAAGTCCATCCGGAACGAGTGCCGGAGAAGTGCCTTTAAAAATGACGCCTGCAATGGTTAACATGCCAATTCCGCAAAGTCAGATTGATTTAATGGGAAAACCGGCAGGATTTAACGCTGGATATTAATTCCGTTTTAGAAAAAGAAGTTTTTTGTTAGTAACAATAGATATGGAAATCAGATTCAGTTTTGATTTCCAGATCAAATAAAAAGGAACACAATGATAAAGAAACAATATATTTTAGGTCTATTAACCATTTTGTTGTTCGCCTCTTGCAGCAACGACGAAAAAACGGTTTTCATTAACGTAGACGATGATACTCCGGTTAATCCGAATCCTGTAACGCAGACTTTAAAAGAAAAAGCAAAGTTTAAAATTGGAGCTGCCGTTAAAATGAAAGATTTACAAGGCGAAGCTAATTATAAAAACGCAGTGCTGAAACACTACAGCCAGATTACTGCCGAATATGAAATGAAAATGGCCAGCAT
This sequence comes from Flavobacterium sp. GW821-FHT12A05, assembly GCF_058807735.1. Taxonomy (NCBI): domain Bacteria; kingdom Pseudomonadati; phylum Bacteroidota; class Flavobacteriia; order Flavobacteriales; family Flavobacteriaceae; genus Flavobacterium; species Flavobacterium sp. GW821-FHT12A05. The sequence goes on from NZ_JBXAQY010000001.1 coordinate 168,085, forward strand.
TTGGACTTCGGCCACAGCTTACAATTACACAGCAGGCGATTATCTGGCTAATTTTGCAAAAGATAATAATCTGGAAATACACGGACACACCTTAGTTTGGTACGATTCATTTCCGGATTGGTTTAAAAATGCAAAATACGATTCTATTGCTTTTGAAGCCAAAGTCAAAGTTTATATTACCGATGTTGTAGGACATTACAAAGGAAAAGTAAAAAGCTGGGATGTGGTAAATGAGGTTTTTGCAGATGGCGGTGCTTTAAGAAACGAAACGGTTATAAATCCGATTTTTAAAGACCCGATTGGCTTTTACGGAAGATGTTTTAAATACGCAAAAGCAGCCGATCCTGATGCCAAATTATTCTACAATGATTACAGCGTTGTAATTGATGGAGGAAAAAGAGCAGCCATCAAAAAAATGGTCACAAGATTCAAAGCCAATGGAGTGCCAATTGATGGTGTAGGAGACCAGTTTCATTACGCGACAGATACAAATAGACAAACCATGAAAACCGGTTTTACAGACCTTGCTTCTACAGGATTGTTAATTCATATTTCAGAATTGGACATAAAAGTAAACACCGGAAAATCAGATTCGTATGTGTTTAATGATGTCGAACAGCAAAAGCAGTCAGAAACCTACAAATACATTACCGCGATGTATGAAGAACTGCCTCAAAACCAAAAATTTGCCATCTCAACCTGGGGTGTAACCGATAAATATACCTGGCTCACAAGCTTCTGGCATTCAAAAGAATATCCGTTGCTTTTAGATGCTGATTACAACAAAAAACCAGCTTACCAAGGATTTTTAGACGGATTAAAATAGAGTTTAGAATATATATAGAAGAAAGAATATAGAGAATAGAATAAAGAGGAGAGAACCAAGATTTGAGAAGAAGTCTTTTCTCTATATTCTTTCTTCTATTTTCTAAAAAAAGATCAAATGAAAAAAACAATTACCATACTGCTGCTTACTTTTTACTGTACTGCTGTGACAGCGCAAAAGAGTGCGGAGAAAAATACGGCAGATAAAAAAATAGCAGAGCTTTTGTCGAAAATGACTCTTGAGGAAAAAATCGGGCAGATGACTCAGATTACTTTAGGAACTTTTGAAGACAAAGGAAAACCGGGTTTTAATACAGCAAAATTGAACGAAGGAATCCAGAAGTATCATATTGGGTCTGTATTAAATACACCATATCCGTATGCGCCAACGGTAAAAGGATGGCAGGATATTATGACAGCCATTCAAACGGCAGCTAATAAAACAAGACTTAAAATTCCGGTATTATATGGTATTGATGCCATACACGGAGCGAGTTATACGCAGGGCGCAACTTTGTTTCCGCAGCAAATTGGGATGGCAGCTACTTTTAATCCGGAAATTGTAAAAAAAGGGGCTGAAATTTCGGCTTACGAAACAAGAGCTTCTTCGATTCCGTGGGTATTTTCTCCAGATTTAGATTTGCCGAGAAATCCAGCGTGGTCTAGAATTTGGGAATCTTTTGGAGAAGATACGTACTTGTCTGCTAAAATGGGCGAAGCCATGGTAAACGGTTTTGAAGGCGGAAACATTGGTTCAAAATACCATGTTGCTTCCTGTATGAAACATTTTATTGGTTACGGAAGCACAACGACAGGAAAAGACAGAACACCAAGCATTATTCCCGAAAGAGTTTTAAGACAGTTTGATCTTCCTATTTACGAAGCGGCGATTAAAGCGGGCGCAAAAAGCGTCATGATTAGTTCAGGGGAAATAAACGGAACGCCGGTTCACGCCAGTAAATATTTGATTACAGATGTTCTGAAAAAGGAGCTAGGTTTTCAAGGCGTTGTCGTAACCGACTGGAAGGATATCATTTATCTGCATACGCGTCATAAAGTTGCCGAAACCAATAGAGAAGCGGTAAAAATAGCCGTTTTGGCTGGGCTAGACATGAGTATGGTTCCAGAAGATTATTCGTTTTGCAATGATTTGTTAGACTTAGTAAACAAAGGCGAAGTGCCAATGTCACGTATTGACGATGCCGTAAGCCGAATTCTAAAACTGAAAATCGAATTGAATTTGTTCGATAATACAATTGCCGATACAAAGCAATATCCAAAATTTGGTTCTTCAGAATTCATAAAAGAAGCCTATAATGCAGCTGCAGAGTCGATCACTTTGTTAAAGAACAAAAATGCGATTCTGCCTTTAAACAAAAACGAAAAAATTCTCGTAACCGGTCCAACGGCAAATAGTATGATTTCGTTAAACGGAGGATGGACGTACACTTGGCAGGGAGAAAAAACAGATGAAATTGCAGCAGACAAATTCACTATTCTCGAAGCGATGCAGCAAAAAGCAAGAAAAGAAAACATTCTTTACACAAAAGGTGCTGATCTGGCTTTAGAAAACGAAGACGAAATCAACAAAGCTATTGCATTGGCAAAAGATGCTTCGAAGATTGTTTTGTGTTTAGGCGAAAAGAATTATACCGAAACGCCAGGCGATATTACCAATTTGTATATCAGTGCTTCGCAGATCAAATTAGCGCTGGCATTATCTAAACTAAACAAACCTGTCATTTTGGTTTTAAATGAAGGAAGACCTCGATTAATTAGTGATTTTGAGGACAAAATGGACGCCATTGTTCAATGTTACTTACCCGGAAATGAAGGAGGAAGAGCTTTGGCGGATATTTTGTATGGCGATGTAAATCCAAGCGGAAGACTTCCGTATAACTATCCGAGATATCCAAATTCATTAGAAAAATACAATCGAAAATACACAGAAAGTCTGGCCGATAATGAGCAGAATGATGACGCAAAATACCAAAGAAGTTATCAGCCTCAATTTGAATTTGGAACCGGTTTATCGTATACCACTTTTGCGTATTCAAATCTTCAATTCGATAAAAACGAAATGAATTCCAATGAAGAAATTACGGTAAGCGTTGAGGTTAAAAATACGGGAAAACTGGCTGGAAAAGAAGCTGTTTTACTTTACCTGAGTGATTTATACGCCAGTATTACACCCGAAGTAAAAGCCTTAAAACGTTTCGAGAAAATAGATCTTGCCCCAAATGAAACAAAAACCGTTCGCTTTACTTTAAACCAAAAAGATTTGCAGTTTGTCAATAACGACTTAAAATGGATTTCGGAAAAAGGCACTTTTAAAGTCCAGATCGGGAATCAGATTAAACAGTTTGTATTGAAATAATTTTTACCGATTAACTAACTATTACTAACCAAAAAATTTGAAATCATGACTTTACAACTAAATCATATATCTAAATTAAAATACCTGTTTTTAGTGCTTTTCATAGGTTTATTTTCCTGTGAAGATGATGTACGCGAAGTATATCTTTATAAAAAAGGCGAATTAAATGCCGTTTCGACCAACACTTCTGTAAAAGCAGGAGAAACGGTAACTTATACCGATTCATCAACCAAAGTCCGTGCTGTAAAATGGACTTTTCAAAGCGGCTCTCCGGGCTCTTCAATCGAGCGAAATGTTGAGGTAAAATATACCAAAGGAGGAACTTTTACATCGACTCTCGAAATCACTTTTGTTGATAATACCACCCAAAAGAAAACCTTTACAGTAGAGGTTGAGGCTCCAGCAACACCGCCAATTGTTATCCCGGCTGATGCTCTTAAAATTTACTCTGAAAATCCCGATTTTACCAAAACAGCTCCTGTTTTAAATTGGGTTTCAAGCAATCAGTTTGTAATTAAAGAAGTGGCTGTTGATGGTTATGAAGGAGCGTACAGAAATTTTTCTCTTCCAGCAACACCGCCTGCAGCCGAAGCTAAATGGGCAATGGCAATTCTGTCGTTTGTAAATTTCACAGATATCTCCTCTTACACTTATATTAATATGGCGGTAAGAACGACCAGCACCGGAAAAATCAGATTTAGAATGAAAGATGCCTCAAATACAGGTTATGTAGAATTTGATGCCACAAGTAATTTGTACGGACTTAAAAGAGATGGAAGCTGGAATATGGTTAAAATTCCAATTGCCGAATACAAAAAGCAAAATCCGGCATTAGACCTGACAAAAATCAAAGATATTTTGGTTTTAAGAAGCGTGGATCCAGAAGACGTAAGAGCTTTAAATAATTACGTTTTCGATTTCGATCATATTTATTTGTCTAAATAATCTTTTAAACACATAGAGTGAACTCAGTTCTCAGTTTTCAGTCACAGTTTTCAGTCACAGTTTTCAGTCATGCTAAACTGAATACTGCGACTGCGACTGATACTGAATACTAAAAATACCTCTCAAAAAAATAAAAACTAATGTAATGAAGCATTTTCTTTATCTAATATTCTGTTTTACAAACCTGATTTCCCTGCAGGCACAAAATACGATTGCCTACCAAAAAGTCGAAGCCAGACAAAATGCCTTAGATCCAAAATGGGTTTCGTATGAAGCCAAAACGATTGATAAACTTCCCGGTTTTAAAATTAAAAAACAAGAACCTATTTCAATTTACGGCGGATCAAAAGCCTGGCAGAAAGAAGCAACAGGATTTTTTAGAACCCAAAAAATAGACAACAGATGGTGGATTATTGACCCCGAAGGTTATCCGTTTATTTACAAAGGAGTTGCCGTTTTTAATGCCGGACGATCTGTAAATCAGCAAAAAGCATTTGATAAAAAATTTGGAAGTTCTGAAAATTGGCTGAAACAAGAATCGAAATTACTTCGCGATAACGGATTTAATGGAGTAGGTGCGTGGTCGAATGTAGACTTGGTGAGAAAAGGAGAAAATCCGCTGGTTTATACTGTAATTATTTCGCCAATGGGCATGTATCATTCCGATCATATTAAAAAATTTGGCGGAAAATATAAAGAAGCCAGCTGGCAGAATTACCGTTTTGATTTGGTTATGGTTTTTGATAAAGAGTTTGATACTTACATCGAAAAAGCGTTCAAAGACCTTTCTCAATATAAAAATGATAAGTATTTGATGGGTTATTTTACAGATAATGAACTTCCGTGGTATAACGACGCATTAGATAAACATTTAACTTTATTGGCCAAAGATGAACAAGGATATATTGCTGCAAAAGAATGGTTCGATCAAAGAAAAGGTTTTAGCGCTTCGGCCTCAGATATTACTCAGGAAGACCGCATGGCGTTTACTGCTTTTTACTTTGAAACCTATATGAAAAAGGTAACCGAGGCGCTTCGAAAAGCAGATCCTAATCATCTTTATTTAGGATGCCGATTTAATCAGGATAAAGAGCAGGAATTAACGAATCCGGAGATTTTTAAAGTGGCCGGAAAGTACATGGACATCATTTCGATTAACCATTACAGAAAATGGGAACCGAGTCAGGATTTAATGAACAAATGGGGAGAATGGTCCGGAAAACCGTTTTTAATTACAGAATGGTACACTAAAGGAGAAGATTCCGGATTGCCCAATAATACCGGCGCAGGATGGCTGGTTCGAACTCAAAAAGAGCGAGGGCTTTTTTACCAGAATTTCACATTAGAATTGCTTAAAAATAAAAATTCGGTTGGCTGGCATTGGTTTAAATATATGGACAACGATCCGGAAGATTTAAGCACTGATTATTCTAACAGAGATTCGAATAAAGGAATTGTAAACAGTGCATTTGAACCGTATAAACCTTTATTAAAAGAGATGAAAATAATCAATGATAATGCGTTTGAACTGACAAAGTATTTTGATAAACAATAAATTTTAATTTTTTTAATTGAAGTAATCATAATCAATGCAATCGCATAGTATTACTCGTGATATTGTCATTTCGACGGAGGAGAAATCTTCGCAAGAAATTAACACAGAGTGTATAGTTTGTCGAGCTACTAACGGAGATTGCTTCGCCAGTTCGCTATCGCTCGTGTCCTCGTTCCTCGGAATGACAATATTGTGGTTAAATCTTGTCGAAATGAAATATTAAACGAAAACATTCTAATGAAAATGAATGCCCTAGCCCCGATAGAAGTGGAAATCCTTTTGTGCCGGTGTTCGGCACAAAAGATTGCAACGTATAGCGGGATTAGCTCCTAAAAAAATGTCATGGAAATCAGAATGACAAAAGTGCGAATAAGAATTTATAATTAAAAATAAAAAACAATTTTGACTATGAGAAAAATAATAATGCTGTGCTGTACTTTTCTATTAATGGGAAAAGCAATGGCGCAGGAAATTCCGTTACTATCCAATATTTCAGCTCGAAATAACATCACCTTAAATGGAAAATGGAGTTATATTGTAGATCCGCTCGAAAACGGATATTACGATTATCGCTTAATGCCTTTTAAAAACAACGGATTTTTCGAAAATAAAAAATTCAACACCACAGATTTAACCGAATATAATTTTGCAACATCGGCGACGATGGATATTCCGTCTGATTGGAATTCAAAAGACGAAAGATTGTTTTTTTACGAAGGAACGGTTTGGTTTGAGAAAGACTTCAACTATAAAAAGAGTTCTCAAACCAAAGGGATTCTTCATTTTGGAGCAGTCAATTACGATGCAAAAGTATATGTAAACGGGAAATTAGCAGGAACTCATGTTGGCGGTTATACACCTTTTAATTTTGATGTAACCAATTTGCTTGTTGACGGAAATAATTTTGTGGTGGTAAAAGTCGACAACAAACGTCATAAAGATAATGTTCCAACCGTAAACATGGATTGGTGGAATTACGGCGGTATTACAAGAGACGTTACTTTGGCTCAGGTTCCCAATACTTATATCGAAGATTATCTGGTTCAATTAGATAAAAAAGACCGAACAAAAATTTCGGGCTGGGTAAAGCTGAACAGTGAAACGGCAAATCAGTCGGTTTCGATTACAATTCCAGAACTAAAAATCAAAAAAAGCATCCCAACAGATGCAAAAGGAATCGCCTATTTTGAAATTAAAACCAATCCCGTTTTATGGACACCGGAAAAACCAAAATTATACGACGTAACCATTGACAAAGCCGATGAAAGTATTGCAGATAAAATTGGTTTTAGAACCATTGAAACCAAAGGAAGAGAAATTCTGTTAAACGGAAAAAAAGTCTTTTTACGCGGGATCAGCATTCACGAAGAAGCGCCGTTTAGATCCGGAAGAGGATGGTCTACCGAAGATGCGGTTACATTGTTAACCTGGGCAAAAGAATTAGGCTGTAACTATGTTCGTCTGGCGCATTATCCGCATAACGAAAACATGGTAAGAGAAGCCGAAAAAATGGGATTGATGATTTGGTCTGAAGTTCCGGTGTATTGGACCATTTCGTGGACAAATCCGGATACCTACGCCAATGCCGAACGTCAGCTGCACGATATGATTTACAGAGATAAAAACCGCTGCGGCATCGTAATTTGGTCTATAGCAAACGAAACACCGCATGGAGATGATAGAGATATCTTTTTGAGCAAACTCGCTAAATATGCCCGTACACAGGATAATTCCCGTTTAATAAGTATGGCAATGGAAGTAACCAAGAGTCCAAATAATGTAAACACGCTTCATGACAATATGAACGAATATGTAGATATTGTGAGTTTTAACCAATATTTAGGCTGGTACAGAGGAACAAACGAATCGTGTAAAGACATGCAATGGGTAATTCCGTATAACAAACCCGTTATCATCAGCGAATTTGGAGGCGAAGCACTGCAAGGTTTACACGGAGACAAAACACAACGCTGGAACGAAGAATATCAGGAAGAATTGTACGTACAAAACACGCAAATGTTCAATCGAATAGAAGGTCTAGCCGGAGTTTCCCCATGGATTTTAGTCGATTTTAGATCACCACGCAGGCAGTTACCTAATATTCAGGATTTCTTTAACCGCAAAGGTTTGATCTCGGATCAGGGAATTAAAAAGAAAGCTTTTTACGTAATGAAAGATTGGTACGCGCAAAAAGAAAAGGAATATAAATAAAGTAAGTTTTAGATAAAGTTGGAGAAGCCTTCAAAGTCAGAAATGATTTTGGAGGTTTTTTTGTTTGGAAATTATTTGGGATTGTTTTTCGAATATTTAATTAATTTAGCGAACCAAATTGTACGAATACGGTTGTGTTTTTTTGCAAAATAAAAAGCGTCGAATTTCGTAAAACTTAAACCATCCAAAAACCAAATTAATGAAAGAAAAAATTAAAAATTACACTATCCATTTTATTAAAGAAATCATTCCGGTAATTGCAGGTATTCTAATAGCTCTTTTTATTGATAATTGGAATTCTGAACGAAAAGATGAAGCTTATATTAATCAGGTATTTTCAACTATAAATAGTGAATTAAGGGAATCAAAAGAAGATATCATAATTACTATTCCGCAGCAAAAATCTTTAATTGATTCCTTACAATTTTATTCTGATAACAAAAACGTCAAAGTATTAGATATTGTTATGAAATCTAAAGGAATCTATATACCAAAAGTTAAAATTAATGCATGGAAATCTGTTGCCAGTACTAAAATTGATTTAATTGATTATAAAAAAGTAGCTTTACTTTCTAACATTGAAGAATTAAAAGAAATACTAAATAATAAAAGTGAATTTTTAATGACTTATCTGTATACAAACATAAATGAAACGGATAAAAATATAAAGCAGACTTCAAAAATGATTCTTTTGGATATTATTCAAACCGAAAAAACAATGCAGCAAACTATTGAACGATTTGAAGAAAAATAAGGAGTGTTTTTTAGATAAGAACCATAAAAAAGACAGCAAATTAGCTGTCTTTTTTTATTTTCCAATTATAATAAAATTTTAATTTGTTTCGTGTTGCATTTAAATCAAATGGTTTTTTTGTTAAGTAAACTTAAAAAAAAGAAGCATAAAGCTTTGTTGAACTACAAAGAGTATAAAAAAACAAAACCCTTAACAGATGTTAAGGGTTTTAAGTTCTGCGGAGAAAGAGGGATTCGAACCCCCGGACCTGTTACAGTCAACAGTTTTCAAGACTGCCGCATTCGACCGCTCTGCCATTTCTCCAGTATGTCGCTGTCATTTTCTGATTGCGAGTGCAAATATAAGGGGATTTTTTGATTGTGAAAACTTTTTTGGAACTATTTGCAAAGAAAATAATAGAATAAAAACCTGCAGGCCTTAATTTTTGTTAAGGCTTGCAGGTTTTGCTGTGAAAGAAGTACTTGAACTAATTAATCATTTTAGTTAATCATTTCTTAATCCTATAAGAAAGTCATGAGTATTAATATAAATTCGTCCTAACAAATCGTATGAAATAGGTTATGTTTTTAAAAAAGATTCATTAGCATAATTTCCCAAAAAACAAATTTTAAAAAAGAACTTTATCTAAAAAAATTGATATATACAACACTTTTAAACATTGCGGTTTTTCAAGGAATAGTCTTAGGCTTAATTATTTTAAAGTCTTCCATATTCAATAGTAGTTCAAATAAATATCTGGTATATTTAATATTTACACTTTCCATTATTTTATTGAATCATGTTTTTGAGATTGAAGATGCATTTAAATCCTATCCTGTTCTGCGGTTTATAGATCATATCGAATGGGTATTTCTAATTCCTGCTTTCTTATTTCTGTTTGTCATAAACAGGATTGATGATGCTGTAAAAAACAAGCAGAAGTTTTATTTGTGTTTTATTCCATTTGGTTATTCCGCTGTCCTTAATATTACATACGATCTTGATCGTGTTGCAGGAATTTATACTATTCCTGAGTCAGGTATCGATTTAATTAAAATACTTGGACTGATCCAGCTTATTTTAGCTGTAACATTTATTCCATTTCTGCTATTCTATTCTTATTTTATAACAAGATATTTAAAAGACCTGCAGGAAAAAAAATGGATAATTACCTTACTAACAATTATTTCCTCGTTAGTATTCGCTTTTCTTATTATATATCTCGCCAGCTTATTCTTTCAATTCAATCTTTCTTCGACTATGAGTGTTTTGGCTTTACTAGCAACATTCATAATACATTGGACAGCTTATATAGGTATTTACAAATACAAATTGGCAAAAAACACCGATGCTGTTTATAATTTTCTGAATACAGATTTAGCTCTTTCGTATACCAGTCAGCAAATTGTAGAAGATAGTATAACAGAAGAATATAGAGAATCTATCACTGCAGATAATCTATATTTTCAAAAGCTCGAACTTCTCTGCAAAGAGCAGCACATTTATACCGACAGTACATTAAACAGAGAAAAAGTGGCTGAAAAACTAGGTATAAGCGCTGGATATGTTTCGCTAATTGTAAACACGATTACAGGAGATAACTTTGCGAACTACATTAATCAATATAGGGTTGAAGCTGTAAAGGAAATGATTTCAAATTCTGAATATGAAAACTATAATTTGCTGGCCATGGGATTAGAATCTGGGTTTACTTCAAAGACGACTTTTTATAAAGCCTTTAAAAAAGTTACCGGTCAGACACCAAATGAATATAAAAACACTGGTAAATAAGTACCAATTTGTACATTCTTGAGGTTTTGAAACCTTTTCTATTTTCTCTTATGCGAATTTTGGGGCTAAATAAATCAAATCACTTTTTATGAAAAATTTTTTACTACTAGCTGTTGTTACAGTTTTAGGATTTACAAATGTTAATGCCCAGGAAATTAAATTTGGTGCTAAAGGAGGTTTAAACTTCTCAACTGTCAGTGGAGATAATACCAAAGCTATTGATTACGTGACATCATTTAATTTTGGTGTTTTATCAGAAATTCCAATTTCAGAGAAATTTTCTTTTCAACCTGAAATAATGTATTCTGGTCAGGGATATAGTTTCAATGATAATACAGTTGCTTTAAGTTATCTGAATATTCCTTTAATGGGAAAATATTATGTAACAAAAGGATTGAGTCTTGAAGCAGGACCACAAATAGGTTTTTTACTTTCTGCTAAAAATGAAAAAATCAATGTAAAAGATTCATTTAATACTTTCGATTTTGGGGTTAATTTTGGTTTAGGCTATAAACTGGATAACGGACTTAATTTTGGTGCAAGATATAACCTTGGATTAACTGATATTAATAATGTAGAAGGTTCTTCGAGTAAAAATAAAAACAGCGTATTTCAAGTGTCTGTTGGGTATTTCTTTTTCTAAAACTTAATAGCATTATAAAAAATCCTTATTCATCTTTTGAATAAGGATTTTTTTATGAAACTTATACTTCTTGCTTTTGTGAATGCGCCAAGAAGATTTTTTAGTGCTTTTCTAATAGCAAAATGACCTATTCGAACAACCGATTGTGTAAAAAGTGTTTATGAAAAAGAAATATCTTCTAAGAAATATTTGAAAAATAATTGATTGTTAAAAGAGGTTAAATTTTATGATATACTAAATGCGTAGAGAATGAATTGTAATATAATTAAAATAATTACATTTACTTATTATACTATAGTAAGTAATGGAAGAACATAAACACGTAACGATATATGATATTGCCGAGAAGCTTAATCTTGCGACATCAACAATTTCGAGAGCTTTAAAAGATCATCATACTATTAGCGATAAGACAATTAAAAAAGTAAAGCAGACAGCCAAGGAAATGGGTTTTGTTCCAAATACTCTGGCTGCGGGTTTACGTGGTAATAAATCAAGAACTATTGGTGTTTTAATCCCAACGATAACCCAGCCCTTTTTGTCTTCTTTGATTAGTGGTATTGAAATTGCGGCTCAAAAATCTGAATATTCGGTACTTATTATGCAGTCGCATGATTCATACGAGACAGAAGTGGACTTGGCTAAGTCCTTATATAGTAACAGGGTAAGTGGGGTTATTTGCTCTCTGGCCATGGAGACTAAGGATACTTCTCATTTTCAACAATTTTCCAATAATAATATTCCCCTTGTGTTTGTTGACAGGGTTCCAAGAGATTACGATACTTTTCGTGTTGTAATTAATAATTACCTTGCAGGTTATAAGGCAACAAAACACCTGATTGAACAAGGATGCAGGAGAATTGCACATTTAACTGCAGGCTCTGAATTTGGAACTCTTTATAATGAAAGGAAAAGAGGTTATATGGATGCATTATTAGAGCATGAACTCTTGGTAGACGAAGATCTGATTATAAGTCTAAAAGAAATGACGTATGAAGATGGTGTAAAGGCTTGCAATAAATTATTTGATTTAAAGCTTCCTCCTGATGGTCTTTTTGCACCCGGAGATATTCTTGCTGTAAGCGCAGTTCAAACAGCTAAAAAAAGAGGTATTAAAATACCGGAAGATTTTGCAGTAATAGGATTTAACAACGATCCAATATCGGAAATCATTGAACCTAATATTTCAACTATCACACATCCTGCAGAGAAAATGGGCAAGGCCGCAGCCGAACTAATTATCAAAAATCTAAAATCTACTAAAGAAGAAGAGGATGCTAAAGAAATAACATTTTTAAATACACAAGTCCTTATTCGGGAATCTTCTAAGCGAATCTAAGATTCATTTAAAGCTATTTATAACCTGTTAATACTCTATTAACAGGTTATTTTTTGCTGTAAAACTCCTTGTTTGTTTCCTTTGTTGATAATTGAACATCCTGGCAGAAAGAATAAAATTTGAAAATAAATCGTTTTTTATTTTTTTATTAGCATATTTTTGTATTTTAGCACAACCGATTGCAAAATGTTTAATATTCTTAATAGTATATTTTTTTAGCATTTTTTTTGCTAAATATTGATGTTTTTAGCTGAATCTGTAATTTGTGCTTGGAAAATAATTTTAAAAACCGCAGCTAATAAAATGACACAATTAAAAAAGATTTTTTTCAAATCCATTTTACTTCTTTTTGTAGTTTGTTGGTCTGCTTCGGCTCAAAAAGACTATAAATTATGGTTACAATACAATGAGATTAGTGATGCCGATCTGGTAACAGAATATCTTTCTAATATTCGGGGAATTATTCCTGTTGGAAATTCAGAGACTATAAAAATTGCCTGTACTGAATTACAATTGGGTTTGGATGGGATGTTAGGAAAGAAATTTGAAAACATCTCAGTGACTGGAGGAGATCGTATTATTGTTGTGGGGTCTAGGGAATCGTTAGATCTTGAAATTCAAAAAGAAATTGGAAGTTTTGATCAGATTAATAAAGAAGGTTTTATCATAAAATCAATTTCCATAAAAAATAAGAAGCAAATTGTCATTACCGGAAAAAGTGATGTTGGGGTTTTGTATGGTGTTTATCGGTTTTTAAGATTAATTCAAACCAATAAATCAATCATAAATTTAAACATCGCTGATTCTCCTAAAATAAACCTTAGGATATTAAACCATTGGGATAATTTAGACCGAACTGTTGAGCGCGGTTATGCCGGTTTTTCGTTATGGAACTGGCAAAAATTACCTGATTTTATCGATCAGCGTTATATTGATTACGCCAGAGCAAATGCCTCAATCGGAATTAACGGAACAGTTTTGACCAATGTAAATGCAAATGCGTTGATTTTGACTCCTCAGTATTTGGAGAAAGTAGAGGCTTTAGCTAATGTATTTCGTCCTTATGGAATAAAAGTATATTTAACTGCCCGTTTTTCTGCACCAATAGAAATTGGAGGTTTAAAAACGGCTGATCCAAAAGATGCTGCAGTAGTGAATTGGTGGAAAGAGAAAGCAAAAGAGATTTATAAAAGAATTCCAGATTTTGGAGGATTTTTGGTAAAAGCAAATTCTGAGGGACAACCCGGACCTCAAAATTATGGAAGGGATCACGTTGACGGCGCTAATATGCTGGCAGATGCTGTAGCGCCTTTTGGAGGCGTAATTATGTGGAGAGCATTTGTATATTCTGAACATGATGTAAATGACAGGGCAAAACAGGCTTACGCCGAATTTCAGCCCTATGACGGAAAATTTAGAGACAATGTAATTGTTCAGGTAAAAAATGGTGCAATAGATTTTCAGCCCAGAGAACCTTTTCATCCTTTATTTGGTGCAATGCCAAAAACGCCAATAATGATGGAATTTCAAATCACGCAGGAATATTTAGGTTTTAGTACACATTTGGTTTTTCTGCCAAAATTATTTCAGGAAGTTTTAGAATCAGATACCTTTCAAAAAGGAAAAGGTTCGACAGTTGCCAAAGTCGTAGATGGAACTTTAAGTCCACATAAGCTTACAGGAATTGCCGGGGTTTCAAATATAGGTAATGATCTCAACTGGACCGGGCATCCTTTTGCGCAGGCAAATTGGTACGGTTTCGGAAGATTAGCATGGGATCCTTATTTAAATTCGGAAATAATTGCTGATGAATGGCTGCGATGTACTTTTTCGAACAATGAAAATTTCATCAAGCCAATTAAAAAAATAATGATAGAGTCAAGAGAAGCGGTTGTAAATTATATGACGCCGCTTGGGCTGCATCATATTATGGATACAGGACATCATTATGGTCCTGGACCATGGGTTTCTAATTTATCCAGACCAGAATGGAATCCAACTTATTATCACAAAGCCGATAAAAACGGAATTGGTTTTGACAGATCAAAAACGGGAACAAATGCAACTTCTCAATATGCACCGGATGTGGAGAAAGTTTTTGACAATCTCGAAACTTGTCCTGAACAGGATTTATTATGGTTTCATCATGTTTCGTGGGATTATAAACTGAAAAATGGACAGACACTCTGGAATGGTATGGCTTTAAAATACCAAGAAGGTGTAAATCAGGTTCAGGAAATGCAAAATACCTGGAATAAAGCAGGAAAATATATTGACAGTGATCGTTTTAAGGAAGTTCAAATGTTACTGGAAATTCAATACAAAGAGGCAAAATGGTGGCGTGATGCCTGTTTGCTGTATTTTCAGCAATATTCGGGTAAAGAATTGCCTGTTGGAGTAGAAAAACCAAAGCAGACTTTAGAATATTTCAAATCATTAAAATTTCCCTTTGCACCTGGGAATTAATTATATAAAAGAAAAGAATATGAATACAAAAACCGCAATTGTAACCGGAGGAAATTCGGGTTTAGGTTTTGCAACAGCGAAGAAATTATGCGATAACGGAATAACAACGTATATCATTGGAAGATCAAAAGAGAAAACAGAAGAAGCTTGCGCGGAAATTGGTGCCAATGCAATTCCGGTTATATATGATTTAAATGATATTGCAGGCATTCCGGCTATGATTGAAGAAATACAAAAAAATAACCCCATCGATATTTTGGTAAATAATGCCGGAATTAATTTAAAGAAAGAGTTTTTGGATGTAACCGATGAAGATTTTCTATCGATAATTCACACTAATTTGTTAAGTGTTTTTGCTGTGAGTAAAGCTGTAGTAAAAAACATGAAAGAAAATAACGGAGGAAATATTATCAATATTAGTTCAATGGCATCGCAATACGGAATTCCAAAAGTAATTGCGTATTCGGCAAGTAAAGGCGCAATAGAATCTATGACACGAGCGATGGCGGTAGAATTGGCCCCGTTTGGCATTCGTGTTAATTGTGTGGCTCCTGGGTTTATCAAAACCAAAATGTCGGCGAAAGCCTTAGATAATGATCCCGAAAGAAAAAATAAAGTATTGGGCAGAACTCCAATGGGAATTTTGGGAGAACCATCAGATATTGCTGATGCAGTTTATTATTTTGCATCAAACGAATCTAAATTTACAACGGGAACTATTTTGCCGGTTGATGGCGGAAATAGCATTGGTTTTTAATCAAAAAGAATAAATATCATGATCAAAATGCAGCAAACCATGCGTTGGTTTGGTCCTCAGGATTCTGTAAAATTAATAGATATAAAACAAGCCGGAGCAACCGGAATTGTAACGGCTCTGCATCAAATTCCGGTTGGAACTGTCTGGACAATTGAGGATATCAAAGAAAGACAGAAAATCATTAGAGAGGCGGGATTAGAATGGACAGTTGTAGAAAGTCTGCCGGTTCACGAAGAGATTAAAAGAGCAAGCGGAAACTATTTACAATACATTGAAAATTATAAAATAAGTATAAAGAACCTTTCGGATTGTGGTATAAAAGTAATCACTTATAATTTTATGCCCATTTTAGACTGGGTTCGAACAGATCATGATTTTGTAAATGAAGATGGAAGTAAAGCTTTATTATACAATCAGGAAGCATTTATTTACTTTGATCTTTATCTTTTAAAAAGACCAAATGCTGAAAAAGATTATTTTGAAATTGAAAAAGAAAATGCACGGAGATTTGGTGATAAACTTTCTGAAGATGAAAAAGCATTATTGTTCAAAAATGTGCTTTTAGGACTTCCGGGAAGTAAAATCAATTTTACGGCAGAACAAATTCTTTCGTTATTAGATAATTATGCTAATATCGATAATGATAAATTAAGAGAAAACCTGATTTACTTTTTATCCCAAGTTGCTCCGGCTGCTCAGGAATTAGGCTCAAAATTAGCGATTCATCCTGATGATCCGCCATTTTCGGTTTTGGGATTGCCAAGAATCGTCTCTACGGAAAATGATCTTAATGCGATTTTTGAAGCAGTTCCTTTAGACTCAAATGGATTGTGTTATTGTACCGGTTCTTTAGGTGCAAATCCTGAAAATAATCTGGAAAAAATTATAGATGATTACGGGGGGCGAATCCACTTTTTGCATCTTCGAAATACTTTCCGCGAAAGCGAAACTGTTTTCAGGGAATCAGAACACTTAAAAGGAGATACAAAAATGGAAGTTATTGTAGAAAAACTGCTTCTTTTAATGAATAAAACAAAAGTGAGTTTACCCATGCGTCCAGATCATGGTTTTTTGCATGCGATAGATGAAACCAAAGAAACTTATCCCGGTTATTCTCTAGTGGGAAGATTAAAAGGATTAGCCGAATTAAGAGGACTGGAAATGGGAATTGCTTATAAAATGAAACCGTTGTTGTAAAACGATTAAATAAAGTAAAGAACTATTAACCTTATAACCACAAAAAATGAAATTAATTAATCACCAATTGTTGCTTTTGTCTCTCGTAATTTTAAGCAGCTGCAATGCAAAAAAAGAAACAGAAGCTATTTCTTTAAAAAACAGTTTTAAAAATGATTTCTATATAGGAACAGCTTTGAGTAAAGATCAGATCGAAGAAAAAAATGCCAAAGAAGACTCTTTGATTAAAAAAGAGTTTAATGCGATAACGGCAGAAAATATTATGAAATCGATGTTTATTCATCCTGCAAAAGATAAATATGATTTTACATTATCGGATAAGTTTGTAGCTTATGGTGAGAAGAATAAAATGTTTATTCACGGTCATACCTTAATCTGGCACAGCCAATTGGCGCCGTGGATGGAAAAAATTAAGGACAGTACAGAAATGAAAGCTTTTATGAAAGATCATATCACGACAATTGTATCTAAATACAAAGGCAGAGTTGATTCCTGGGATGTGGTGAATGAAGCTTTAAATGAAGATGGAACTTTAAGAAAATCAATTTTTTTAAATACACTTGGAGAAAAATACCTTGTTGATGCTTTCAAATTAGCCGCCGCTGCAGATCCGAAAGTAGATTTATATTACAATGATTATAATAATGAAGAGCCGGCAAAAAGAGAAGGAAATATTAATTTGATCAAAAAAATCAAAGCAGGCGGCGGAAAAATTGACGGGGTAGGTATTCAGGCGCATTGGAAATTGAATTATCCATCATTAGAAGAAATCGAGAAAAGTATTTTGGACTATTCTGCTCTTGGTGTTAAAGTTGCATTTACAGAATTGGATATTTCGGTATTACCAAATCCAAAAGATTTAAATGGTGCCGATGTCAATCAGAATTTTGAAGGAAATGTTGAAATGAATCCTTATCCTAAAGCACTTCCGGATTCTGTTCAGGTTAAACTTGCTGAACGTTATGCTTCAATCTTTAAATTATTTTTAAAACATAAAGACAAAATCAGCCGTGTAACATTTTGGGGAGTTCATGATGGGCAGTCGTGGTTAAATGACTGGCCTGTAAAAGGGAGAACAAATTATCCGTTGTTATTCGATAAAGACCTCAAACCCAAAAAAGCGTACTACGAGGTAATGAAGCTGAAAGATGTAAAATAATAAAAAATGATGCTTAAAAGCCTTTTTTATTATCAATTACACAACCGAATGTGTTTAGAAATTGTATTCATATAATAGTTTATTATACAGTTGTTTATTCTGTATTTTTTTATAATTTTACACAACCGATTGTTTTAATAAACTATACCAATTTTCAGTACTAATTATCTATTTTGAATTTAGAAAAACAGAATCTAATTTCAAGCCAAAATAACCACATAAATAATGAATTACATTTCACAAAAATTATCCATAAAAGAAAAAATAGGCTATAGTCTAGGAGACCTTGCTGCAAATTTAGTTTTCCAGACTTTGATGACTTATCTGGCTTATTTCTATACAGATATTTATGGATTGTCTCCCACGCATTCTTCTATCATTATGCTTGTTGTAGGGCTAATTGCAGCTTTTATTTTTAATCCCATTATTGGTATACTGGCAGACCGGACCATTACAAAATGGGGAAAATTCAGACCATGGATATTAATAACGGCCATACCGCTGGGTATAATTGCATTACTGGCTTTTACAACACCCAATTTCTCCTATCAGGGAAAAGTAATTTATGCCGTTGTAACCTATACCTTATTATTGCTTTTTTATGCCGGTAACAATTTGCCTTATTCCGCTTTAAGCGGAGTAATTACGGGTGATATGAAAGAAAGAAACAGTTTGTCTTCGTATCGTTTTGTAGCGGTAATGTTTGCGCAATTTTTTGTTCAGGTTTTCATGCTCGGAATTATTAAAAGTGCCGGAAATGGAGACAAGGCAATTGGTATCGAAAAAGTGATGACAGTTTTAGCAATCATTGGTACAATAATGCTGCTCATTACATTTTTAACAACAAAAGAACGCATTATTCCAAAACCGGAGCAAAAATCCACCGTGCGTGAAGATTTAAGCGATTTAATAAAAAACAAGCCTTGGGTAATTATGCTGAGTCTTACAACATTAGTATTTATTACCCTTGCCATGAAAGGAGGTTCTTATGTATACTATTTTGAAAATTATGTAGATAAAGAACAGTTAGCACTTTTTATACAGCCCATTTTAGAGGTATTGTCAAAAGCAGGGTTGAATCATTTTGGGAATGATCCGGTTTCTGCAGGATTTGGATTGTTTAATGCAGGCGGAATTATCTTTATGATCGTTGGAATTACCATGTCTAAAAGTTTGGCTGATAAATATGGCAAGAGAAATATATTTGGATTGTTTTTATTTATTTCGACCTTATTTATTCTCTCCTTTTATTTCTTTTCGCCAAAAGCTATTGGTTTTATCTTTTTCTCTCAGATTTTACATGGATTTTTCTACGGAATCACAATTCCGCTTCTATGGGCAATGATTGCCGATGTTGCTGATTATTCAGAATGGCTCAATAACCGTCGGGCCACAGCTATCATATTTTCGGCCATGATGGTAGGTTTAAAAGCAGGCTTAAGTATTGGCGGTTCATTGACGACCTTGTTTTTAGGATATTTTCATTACGTACCAAATTCTCTAACCCAAACAGATTTAGCTATAAACGGAATCAAATTATTGGTCAGTGTTTTTCCTGCAATCCCCTTTTTAACTGGTGTTGCCCTGTTGTTTTTCTATAAAATTGATAAAAAAACAGAAGTGCAGATAGAGGCAGATTTAAAAGAAAGAAGAACTTAATTATTTTATATAAAACAAAAAAACGACTATGCCTGAAGATAGTATTGAAGAAATTAATTTCGAGCAAATTAATAAAGAAGCCATTTCACAACCCTTAGTATCCCATATTTATACAGCAGATCCATCTGCACATGTATTTAATGGTAAAATTTATATTTATCCCTCACACGACATCGATGCCGGTATTCCTTTTAATGATAATGGAGATCATTTTGGTATGGAAGATTATCATGTGTTTTCGATGGAGAATATCAATTCGGAAACTTTAGATAATGGTGTTGCATTGCATGTAAACGATGTACCATGGGCAGAAAAGCAAATGTGGGCACCTGATGCAGCTTGTAAAAACGGAAAATATTATTTGTATTTTCCTGCGAAACGTGCTGACGGAATTTTCCAGATTGGAGTCGCAAGCAGTGATTCGCCTATTGGCCCTTTTTTACCGGAGCCAGAACCTATTAAAGGAAGTTATAGTATTGATCCTGCCGTTTTTGAAGATACAGATGGGAAACATTATATCTATTTTGGAGGTATTTGGGGAGGACAACTTCAAAAATACAGAAACAATAAGTACGATAATAATTATGAAGAACCAACCGATAATGAGCCTGCTTTAGGTCCAATAGTAGCGTTATTAACGCAGGATATGCTGGGATTTGCCGAAGAGCCAAAAGAAATAAAAATTTTGGATGAAAACGGAGAAGTATTATTGGCCGGAAATAATGAGAAACGTTTTTTTGAAGCGTCCTGGGTGCATAAATACAATGGAAAATATTATTTTTCATACTCTACAGGTGATACTCATTTTATCTGTTATGCCACAGGTGATAATCCTTACGGGCCGTTTACTTATCAGGGGCGAATCTTAAATCCAGTAGTAGGCTGGACCTCACATCATTCTATTTGTAAAGTGGGAGAGGAATGGTATTTGTTTTATCATGATTCGAGTTTGTCAAAAGGAATAACTCATTTAAGAAGTATGAAGGTAACCAAAATCGATTATCTCGAGGATGGAAAGATTGTTACTATAGATCCCTATGGAGCACAAAGAGCACAATAGACTAAGATTTCTATTAATTGAAACAGTAATAGTTTGAAATTTATTTTCTATGGAAAAGGGAGATGAAAGAGCTGAAAAAATCACCAAAGAATATAGTGTTAAAAAAAATCGAAATTGATTGTGTAATATTCAATTTCAAAAATAAAAGTCTTGAGGTTTTATTAGTAAAACAAGAAGATAATGAAGGGCTTATAACCTGGGGTCTGGCCAGTGATTATATAAAAGAAAGTGAAACCATATTGAGTACTGCCCATAATATTCTGAAGAATTATACAGGTGGCGATCACTTTTTCTTAGAGCAGTTAAAAGCGTTTAGTTATATGCCTTCACCTTCGTTACAAGAGGATATTTCCATTGCTTATTATGCCTTGGTAAAACTGGATAATAAGATCAAAGATTCTAATTATGCTGATGCGAAGTGGTTTAGTATTAATGACATTCTTGGTTTAAACGACAAGCATAAAATAATATTAGATTTTAGTTTAAAAGAATTGCGGGCAAGTATCTGCAAAAGCACCGTAGGGTTTAATTTACTGCCGGAGAAATTTACACTATTACAGGTTATAAATCTTTATGAAGAGATTTTAGGAATCGAAATAAACAAATCAAATTTTAGAAGAAAGCTGCTGCAGACAGGAATCCTGCATGATTCAAATGAAAAAGAAGAAGATGTTTCGCACAGAGCTGCAAGATTTTACAGCCTGAATTTAAAAAGTCACGAGTTGTTATCGTACGGAGAATTCAATTTTAATTTTTAAAGAATTTTTTGTGCTCATGATAGTGAATTTCATTTGGATCAAGTATTACAACTAACGATCATGTAATGACGTTTTTGCCTTTGAAAAATGATGAACCTTACAAAACGGCTTATCAAGAATGGAAACAAGAATTAGAGTTTATACTAACACATAAAAAAATAAAAAAATGATAGTTTTAGGAGATAAAGAATACTACAAAGGTATTGGTCAAATTAAATTTGAAGGAAAAGAATCGGATAATCCACTGGCATTTAAATATTACAATCCAGACCAGGTTGTAGCAGGAAAAACCATGCGCGAACACTTTAAATTTGCAATCGCCTACTGGCATACTTTCTGCGGACAGGGAAGTGATCCGTTTGGTCCGGGAACGCAAAATTTTAGATGGGATCAGTCTTCTGACCCGTATCAGGCAGCAAAAGATAAGGCAGATGCTGCTTTTGAATTTATCAGCAAAATGGGATTTGATTATTTCTGTTTCCATGATTATGATTTAATTGCTGAAGGAGCAACTTTTGCAGAATCAGAAAAACGTTTGGCATTTATTACGGAATACTTAAAACAGAAAAAAACAGCATCTGGAATTAAATTGCTATGGGGAACTTCAAACTGTTTTTCAAACCCAAGATTCATGAACGGAGCGGCCACAAATCCTGATTTTAATGTAGTAGCAAGAGCCGGAGGACAGGTAAAATTAGCCCTTGATGCAACGATTGCTTTAGGTGGAGAAAATTACGTTTTCTGGGGCGGACGTGAAGGTTATATGTCTCTTTTAAATACTGATATGGGAAGAGAATTAGACCACATGGCGCAATTCCTTGCAATGTCAAGAGATTACGCAAGGGCGCAAGGTTTTAAAGGAACTTTCTTTATCGAGCCAAAACCAATGGAGCCCTCTAAACACCAATACGATTTTGACACGGCAACTGCAATTGGATTTTTAAAAGAATATGGTTTAGATAAAGATTTCAAAATCAATATCGAGGTAAACCACGCTACATTGGCACAGCACACTTTTCAGCATGAATTAGAAGTGGCAGCAAAAGCAGGAATGTTAGGAAGTATCGATGCCAATAGAGGAGATTACCAAAATGGATGGGATACAGACCAGTTTCCAAATAACATTCAGGAAACGACCGAAGCGATGCTGGTTTTCTTAAAAGCCGGCGGATTGCAGGGCGGAGGCGTTAATTTTGATGCAAAAATTAGAAGAAATTCTACAGATCTGGAAGATGTTTTCTTAGCGCACATTGGCGGAGCAGATACTTTTGCAAGAGCTTTATTGACCGCAGATAAAATCATCACTTCTTCTCCTTACGAAAAATTAAGAACAGAAAGATACAGCTCTTTCGATTCTGGAAAAGGGAAAGATTTTGCTGATGGAAAATTAAACCTTAAAGATCTTTATACTATCGCTCACGAGAATGGAGAATTAACACTTCAAAGCGGAAAACAGGAATTGTTTGAAAATATCATTAATCAATATATTTAATAATTAATATGTGATAGCTATAGAAGGTTAATTCCTAAAACAACTATTTGATACTATTTTGTGCGCACATCTTTATCAAAATTTAAAGCTTTGATAAAGATGTGCGCAACCACTAACCAAATTAAAACAAAAAGCATGAAATTTTTTATTGATACAGCTAATTTACAAGACATTAAAGAAGCGCAGGAACTTGGCGTTTTAGATGGTGTAACAACAAATCCGTCATTAATGGCGAAAGAAGGTATTACGGGAAAAGATAATATTTTGAAGCATTATCTGGATATTTGCACTATTGTCGATGGAGATGTTTCGGCAGAAGTTGTTTCAACAGATTTTGAAGGAATGGTAAGAGAAGGAGAAGAACTTGCTGCATTGCATCCGCAAATTGTGGTGAAGCTACCTATGATCGCAGATGGAGTGAAGGCCTGTAAATATTTTTCGTTAAAAGGAGTCAAAACCAATGTTACATTGGTCTTTTCGGCAGGGCAGGCCCTTTTGGCAGCCAAAGCAGGGGCAACTTATGTTTCTCCTTTTTTAGGAAGACTAGACGATATTTCAACCGACGGAATGCATTTAATTGAGGAGATTAGAGAAATCTATGATAACTATGAATACAAAACCCAAATTCTCTCAGCTTCAATAAGACATACCATGCATATTGTAAATTGTGCAAAAGCAGGCTCAGATGTTATGACTGGACCGCTTTCTGCAATTAAAGGACTGCTAAAACACCCGCTAACAGATATTGGACTTAATCAATTTATTGAAGATGCCAAAAAAATGAAATTATAATACTCTTATTACTAGTTTGATAAAACATTTTTATAACAGCAAAAGCTTCTTTTGAATTTAATTTAAAAGAAGCTTTTTTATTTTTAATAACAACCGATTGCTTTTTGTGCTTTTTTTGACTAATTTTTTAGAAAATAAACGGAGATAAATAGCTATTAATGGCAAATACAGGGCTTTATTATTCTGCTTTGTTGTTTTTTAACAATATTTTTACTTTAAAAAAGAGCTGTTTTATGACTGCAGCCTAATCACTTTTACTTTTATGTTTTTTTTAATTAAATTTTAATAATGCCTCAGTATTATTAAAATTACAATTAAAATTAATTGAGTTAATACGGATAGTTTATTATTTTAAGTTATTAATTAAGTAAAATATTTTTTAAACTGCATTTTTTTGTGAAATATTTAAAATAAAAGTAAACAACCGATTGTGTGTTGATTCCTTTTTTTTATATTTGTTTTAAATACACTTATTAACTAAACCAAAATTAAATTTTAACTATCTAACATCAATTTTTATGACTAACTTTTTTGTTACAAGTAAAACGAAGTATCTAAAATGCTTTTGTTTTTTGATATTAATGTTTGCGATATCGCTCCATTCGAGTGCACAGACAAAAGTTACCGGAACCGTATCAGATACCAATGGGCCAATTCCGGGAGCTAACGTAAATTTAAAAGGAACAAAAAATGGCGTAAGTACAAGTTTTGACGGTACTTATTCTATAGATGTACCTTCTAGTGGCGTTCTTGTTTTCAGTTTTATAGGTTTAAAAAACAAAGAAATAGCCGTAAACGGACAAACTCAAATTAATGTAAAACTTGAAGAAGACGCTGGTCAGCTAAAAGAAGTAATTGTTATTGGGTATGGAACACAAAGAAAAGAAGCTGTAACAGGATCTGTAGCATCTATTGGAGGCAAGGAATTAAATGAAGTACCTGCTGCCAACGTAACTCAGGCATTACAAGGAAGACTCGCCGGTGTAGATTTAACACAAACTTCTACAAAACCGGGAGCAGCAATGCAGATACGCATACGCGGTACCAGATCTTTAACAGGAAGCAATGATCCTTTAATTGTTTTGGATGGTGTTCCGTTTGCAGGTTCTATAGGAGATATAAATCCTGTTGATATAAAATCTGTCGATGTTTTAAAAGATGCTTCTGCAACTGCTATTTATGGTTCGCGTGGTGCGAATGGGGTAATATTAATTACAAGTAATAAAGGGCGTAAAAATCAAAAAGCTACATTTAACTATAATGGATTCAGTGGGATAAAGCAGGTTTTTGGTAAATACGATATGATGGACGGTGCTAAGTTTGCAGCACTTCGCGATTATTCAACTTTATATACAGATGGAATTGATGAATCAAGAGGCACCAATACAGACTGGCAGAATTCGCTTTACGGAGCAGGTGAAATGATTAGTCATGATGTTAGTGTATCAGGTGGAACTGAGAATGGAGCCTATAATGCAGGTTTAGGTTATTATAAAGAAGAGTCTGTACTGCCGGGCCAAAAATATGAACGCTTTAGTATCAGAGCGGGTTTAGATCAGCAGGTTGGAGGCGCTTTTCGTATAGGATTTAATACTAATAGTAACTATGCTGTAACTAATGGCGATAACATTGGTACAGGAACTATTCTGGCAACCTCTCCGTTAGCCAATCCTTATAATCCCGATGGATCTTTAAAGAGAACAGTTAGAATGGGAGGAGATGAAAACTGGGTTTACACCAGAGAATCCATTAATAATTTAGGAGAATCTTATGTTAATCAAACCAGAGCTTTTAGTTCTTATAATAATATTTTTGCCGAGGTGAAAATACCAGGAGTACAAGGTTTGAAATACCGTATGAACACGGGGTTAAATTTGCGTTTGTCTAATAGTGGTTATTATGAAGGACAAGGAGTATTTGATGTAAATCCTACTACGATCTCTAATGCATCTATTAGTAATACATTATCGACACAATGGCTTATTGAAAACCTGATAACATACGATAAAACTTTTGCAGAAAAACATACTGTAAATTTTGTTGGATTATATTCAAATGAGCAGTTTACATCAAATACTTCGCAAATATCAAGAAACGGAATTACTTCGGATGCCTTTCAATTTTACAACTTAGGTCAAAGTGAAGAAGAGGCTGTTATAAATCCTGCAAATCAGGATTACACACAATGGGGTTTGAGTTCTTACATGGCCAGAGCAATGTATTCATACGATAATAAATATTTTATTTCGGGAACAATTCGTTCAGATGGTTCGTCAAGATTAGCCAAAGGAAATAAATGGGTAACGTATCCGGCTGTTTCTGCAGGATGGACAATTTCAAACGAATCTTTTATGAAAAAACTCTCATGGGTTAATTTACTAAAAGTACGTGCAGGATACGGAGAAACTTCTAATCAGGCTGTAGATCCGTATCAAACTTTGGGAGCATTAAGTACAAGACCTTATAATTTTGGAACTACGAATTCTACAGGTGTATATGTTACAACATTGCCTAATCCAAATTTAGGATGGGAATATTCTACAACATGGAATTACGGATTGGATTTTGCATTCTTAAATAATCGCTTGTCAGGAACAATCGAATATTATAAAACAAATACAAAAGATTTGCTGCAAAGAGTAAATCTTCCGGCAACAAACGGAGTTAGCAGTTATGTGGGTAATGTTGGAGAAACTGAAAACAAAGGGTACGAAATCGCTTTGAACGGTGTTATTCTTGATAATCCAAAAGGGTTGAGCTGGACAGTGGGCGTTAATTTATATGCCAACCAAAACAAACTGGTTAAACTGGCATCAGGATCTCAAAGAGATGAAGGTAACTCGTGGTTCGTAGGTTATAATATCAATTCTATTTATGATTATCAAAAAGTAGGTATCTGGCAGGAAGGCGACCCATATATGTCTGTGTATGAGCCAGGACCAACGAATATTAACCAACAGGGAACTGTAGTAGGATCTATCAAAGTTAAATATACCGGAGATTTTAATCCTGATGGTTCACCAACACGTGCCATTAATGCAAGTGACAGACAAATAATAGAAACTGATCCTGATTTTCAAGGCGGTTTTAATACCAGTTTAACCTATAAAGGATTCGATTTTTCTGCTGTTGGAGCATTTAAAAGCGGAGGTATATTAGTAAGTACACTTTATGGAGGTAACAGTTACTTAAATCTTTTAAATGGACGTAGAAGTAATGTCGATGTAGATTACTGGACACCGGATAACAGAGATGCTGAATTTCCTAATCCGCGAGGTATCAGAAGCGGAGATAACCCAAAATATATGTCAACAATGGGCTATTTTGACGCCTCTTACGTAAAAATCAGAGCCTTAACACTTGGATATACTTTAGATGAAAAACTCATGAAAAGTTTAGGTATTGAAAGACTAAGACTTTATTGTACGGCACAAAATCCTTTTGTATTCTTTTCTCCTTATCATAAAATGTCTGGAATGGATCCTGAAACAAATTCTTATGGAGATGAAAATCAGGCAGTAAATTCATACCAACGCAGGTTTTTGGTTATTGGAACAAATACACCTTCGACCAGAAATTTTTTATTCGGACTTAATTTAACATTTTAATCAAGAAGAACTATGAAACGATATATTTTTAAAAATTTAATTATAGGATCAGTAGTTTTGTTCTCCTTTGCAGGCTGCTCTGATATTTTAGAAGAAAAACCACATGATTTTTATGAACCTGGTTATTTTAAAACCGAACAGGGAGTGCTGCAAGGATTAACTTCGCATTATGCACATTTGCGCTGGATATATGGGCAGGCATATTATTACAATTCTGTTCAGACTGGTACAGATGAAAATACTTATGGACAGCAAGCCGACGGAAATTTTAAAGACCATGATTTATCCGGAGTTGGGGTCATTAATGCCACCTCAAGCAGAGCTGATGTAGTATGGAACAATTCGTATAACGACATCAATACCGCAAGCGGCATTATCGAAAATGCAGCAGCAGTAGGTGTGGCAAACAGCTTAATTGCAGAATCTAAATTCTTCAGGGCTTTTGATTATTTTTTATTAGTACAGAATTTTGGAGGGGTTCCTTTAGATTTAGGAGCGGGAGAACTAAAATTTAATAGTAAACCCACGAGATCTTCAAAACGAAATACAGTAACAGAGGTATATACAAAAGCTATTTTCCCAGATTTAGCAGCAGCAGTAAAAGAATTGCCTGATGCGCCAAGATTAACAGGTACGGCAACTAAAACTTTAGCCCGTTTAATGTTATCAAAAGCTTATCTTACATATGCATGGTGGTTAGAAAATCCTAACAATATCCCTACTTATCCTGATACGCCAAGAACAGATCCAGATGGACATAATGCACAATGGTATTTTCAAGAGGCCTATAATATAGCTTTAGACGGAATTAATAATCCGGGATCTTATGCATTATTGCCTTATTATTATGATGTAAATTTAGGGTCTAATGATCGAAATAAAGAATTAATGCTTTATGCAGATCATACAGAGGCCAGTGAATATTATAATGGAGCAAGTCTTACTTATGGAAGCGGAGGATCACCGGATAATTTTGCAGGTTGGATGGGAACATGGAATTATACGGCTATAAGAAGTAAAAATGCTTCTGGTGCTGCAGTTTCTACTGTGCAGCGTGCAGCTGATCAATTCTTAGGACGTCCGTGGGTAAGAATGGTACCGCCTATTGAAGTTTTTACAAAAACTTTTGCGGATAAAACGAACGATTCAAGATATGACGGAACATTTGCGGCTGTTTATCGTGGAAACTGGAACTTACTTGGAACAGGATTAACCGACGTAGCAACATTATACAATGCTAACGGATTACCGGTAAAACCAGGCGATGCTATTGTAACTTTTCTTAATGATGAACCCGCCACACCAATTGCATATCCTGCTGGAGCAGGCGATAACGGTGTTGGTGCCGGAGTGTTACCAGGCAGATCTGATTATGTAATTTCTCCATCAGGAATAAATAGAATAGTATATCCGGGTTTATGGAAATTAGGGCCATACCGTACTGATAATGCCGGAGGATTAGGACAGCCAAATGCAGGAAGTACAAGACCATATCCTATTGCTAAGTTTTCAGAACTTTATTTTGTTGCGGCAGAAGCGGCAGTAAAAGGAGCAACAGGCGCTATATCAGCAAGAGATCTTATCAATGTAATAAGAGCCCGTGCAGGAAAGTGGCGTTGGGACAATAATGGTAAAGTGGCAAAAACAGCAGACAATAGCGCTTTGCTGACAAGTGCAACTCCTGCCGTAATTGATATTAATTATATTCTGGCAGAACGTTCCCGTGAATATTACGGCGAAGGGTATCGCTGGTACGATTTGGTAAGAACCCAAAAATGGAATGAACTTGCCGGAAAATATACAATAGGCGGATCAAATTACGGACAGCATACACCAGCGGTTGTTACAAGAACGATACAACCGTATCACTATCTGAGACCTATTCCACAAGGACAATTAGATGGTATGGAAATGTCAGATGCAGACAAGAAAGCCTATCAGAATCCGGGGTATTAATCTTTTTGCAAAAGCAAATTTGATCCTATTATAAGTGTTGATTTTTTAGAGCGGCACAATAAGTTAGTTTTTTCAAATTTGCTTTAGTTTGAAGCCGGGGGATAATTCCTTCGGCTTTTAAATATTTTAAAATATAACCTAACATTTTTATAAAGATGTTAATAATAAATGAGTTAGTACAAATGAAATATCGACAACTATTTTTCTTATTACCATTATTGTTTCTTTTTTCGTTTAAAGGAACACAGGTTAACGATACCCTTATAAAAAGGCAAATTCAAAAGGCACCTGTTTTTTCTAATGTTGTTTATCAGGGAGATGACAATATTTATAAAAATAATCCATTAAAATCAGATGAATTTTATTCTCCGGTTTTACAAGGATGTTATCCTGATCCTGCAATTACCAGAAAAGGAGATGATTATTTTATGGTATGTTCTTCATTTGCCATGTTTCCGGGAGTACCCATTTTTCATTCTAAAGATTTAGTAAACTGGACAGATCTTGGCGGCGTATTAAATAAAGTATCCGAATTTAATCCGCATGATACAGGTATTAGTGCCGGAGTTTATGCGCCGGGTATAACATACAATCCTCACAATGACACTTTCTATATGATTGTAACGGCATTTTCTGGAGGTCTGGGCAATATTATAGTAAAAACAAAAGATCCTATGAAAGGATGGGGAAGTCCGATAAAATTAGGTTTTGAAGGAATTGATCCATGTATATTTTTTGATGATAACGGAAAAGGATATGTAGTTCATAACGATGCTCCTGACAAAGGAAAAGAATTGTATCAGGGACATCGTGTTATTAAAATTTGGGAATATGATCTGGCAAAAGATCAGGTGATTCCCGGTACAGATAAAATTATAGTTGATGGAGGTGTAGATCTTTCTAAAAAACCAATCTGGATAGAAGCGCCGCATTTATATAAAAAAGACGGTCATTATTATTTAATGTGTGCCGAAGGAGGTACAGGAGGAAATCATAGCGAAGTTATTTTTATCAGTGACAACCCAAAAGGGCCTTTTAAACCGGCATCAAATAACCCGATTCTTACCCAGAGATATTTTCCTCAAAACAGAACCGATAAAGTAGACTGGGCCGGACATGCAGATTTAGTGCTTGGACCTGATAATAAATATTATGGCGTATTTCTTGGTATTCGCCCAAATAATAAAGACAGAGTTAATACCGGCCGTGAAACTTTTATGCTGCCTGTAGACTGGTCAGGAACTTTTCCGGTATTTGAAAACGGATTAGTGCCTTTGGAGCCAAAAATAAAAATGCCCAAAGGAGTTACCGAAAACAAAACAGGTAAAGACGGTTTTTTTCCGAATGGCAATTTTAAGTTTACCGAAAACTTCACTTCTGATAAATTAGATTACAGATGGATAGGACTCAGAGGGCCGCGAGAAAATTTTATTACTGTAACCAAAAAAGGACTTCAGATTAATCCTTTTGAAGTTAATATTAAAGAAGTAAAACCCACTTCGACACTTTTTTACAGACAAATGCACAACAGTTTTTCTTTTGCAGCAACAATAGATTATAAACCTCAATCAGAGAAAGATCTGGCTGGAATTGTCTGCCTGCAGAATGAGCATTTTAATTATGTTTTTGGAATAACAAAAAAAGGAAAAGATACTTACATCTTACTGGAAAGAACAGAAAAAGGAGCCTCAAAAATTATTGCAAGCACTAAAATTGATATCAAAAAAACAGTGCGTCTGCAGGTAAAGGCAGCCGGAGACAGCTACGAATTTAGTTATGCGTTAAACGGCGATGATTTTAAAAATTTAGGCGAAAGCGTTTCAGGAGATATTCTTTCAACAAATGTTGCTGGAGGTTTTACGGGAGCATTGGTAGGATTGTATGCAACGGCAGCAAACGATGCCCGTCCACAATAATAAACTACAGCAAAAAAGTACCAAACAGATAATAATCTTTAAAACGTTAAACATGCAAAAGGAATATTTAAAATGGCTGTTATTTCTACATCTCTTTTTTTGGGGATGTATATCAAATCAGTCATTTTTAATAGCACAAAGCAAAGCAAACAATGAGAATTGGGTTGGTACGTGGGCTTGCGCACAAATGCAGGTAGAACCCAATAATATGCCTCCCGCTCCGGGTCTTTCAGAAAATACACTTCGGCAGATTATTAGAGTTTCTATAGGAGGAAATCGCATGAGATTGCGTTTCTCTAATATCTTCAGCGATCAGCCAACAGTTTTAAAATCTGTAAGTATTGCAAATGTTGTCAACGCACCGATTATTGATATAAAAACTCAAAAAGTACTTAGCTTTAATGGAAATTCTGAAATAACAATAAGTCCGGAGCAGGAAGTATTTTCGGATGTTTTTGATTTTGAATTACAGCCGGGTCAGCTTCTGGCCATTACTATTCATTATGGAGCGACTTCGGTAAAAACATCCGGACATCCGGGATCACGTACCACTTCTTATATTCTTGAGGGAGATAATATCCAAAATGCCGCTTTTGAGGGAGCTATAAAAACAGATCACTGGTATTCAATTATGGGATTAGATGTCATTGCCAATAAATCTTCTGCAGCAATAGTTTGTTTAGGAAATTCTATTACAGACGGACGCGGATCCGGTACCAACAAACAAAATCGATGGACAGATATTTTATCCGCAAGATTACTGGCAAATAAAAAAACACAAAATATAGGAGTTTTGAATTTAGGAATTGGAGGAAATTGTGTCATTAAAGGCGGATTAGGACCTACTGCATTAAATCGTTTTGATAGAGATGTACTTTCACAAAAAGGTACAAAATGGCTCGTACTTCTGGAAGGGATCAACGATATCGGAGGAATTAAAGATCCGAAAGATGCACCTGTTAAAGCTCAGGAACTTATTGAAGCTTACAAAGTGATGATCGATAAAGCACATGCTAAAGGAATTAAAGTGTACGGTTGTACTATTTTGCCCTTTGCAAAATCATTTTATGATGCGCCACACAAACAAGAAACCCGCGATATTGTAAATGACTGGATTAGAAATAGTAAAGTCTTTGATGGAGTAATTGATTTTGATAAAGCAATGGTTTCAGAAAAAGATTCAAAAACCATTTTGTCTAACATGCATGATGGTGATTTTTTGCATCCAAACCAAGCAGGTTATCTGAGAATGGGAGAAGCAATAGATCTGAATTTGTTTAAATAATAGCTTCCTATTGTAATTACTATTCTATTTCAATCCACATTTAAAACGATTTTTTGATAATAAAACAGCTTTAAAATGAAATCAATAATTAAGTTTTTCGCATTTATTTTTCTTTTTTCGGTAGTACAAAAAGGGTATTCTCAAGATGCTGATTTTCATATTTATTTGAGCCTTGGCCAATCAAATATGGAAGGATATGCTAAAATAGAACCACAGGATAAAGTTGGTATCGATGATCGGTTTCAGGTTTTGCAGGCAGTTAATTGCCCGGAACTTAAACGAACAAAAGGGAATTGGTATACCGCCATACCGCCCTTATGCCGCTGCAATACGGGATTAACACCAGTAGATTATTTTGGGCGAAATATGACTGCCAATCTTCCAAAAAATGTAAAAGTGGGCGTTATCAACGTAGCAGTTGGAGGCTGTAAAATTGAACTTTTTGATAAAGACAAGTCGGCAGATTATATTGCAGCAGCACCAGACTGGATGAAAGGCATGATTAAGGAATATGATGGAAATCCGTATCAGCGACTTGTGGAGCTGGCCAAAATAGCGCAAAAGAAAGGAATAATAAAAGGTATCCTGCTGCATCAGGGAGAATCGAATACAGGTGATACACTCTGGCCGAAAAAAGTAAAAATTGTCTACGATAACTTAATGAAAGATCTGAATCTGGATCCTAAAAAAGTGCCTTTACTTTCAGGAGAAACTGTAAACGAAGACCAAAATGGTAAATGTGGAAGCATGAATAAAATTATTGCCACACTGCCAAAAACAATAGCTAATTCATATGTAATTTTATCTAAAGGATGTACCGCTGAAGCTGATTTTTTACATTTTAATGCTGCAGGTTACAGAGAATTAGGAAGACGCTATGCTGATAAAATGCTTTCGTTATTGGGATATAAATTCTCAGAAGGCAAAGCGCCCTTCATAATACAGGCTCCGCTTGGTTTTGATCAAACAAATATTAGTATACCAGCGGGAAAAATAGAAAGTATCAGTTATGAATCCAAAACTGTTGGCACAATTAGAAAAGCTGTCGTTTATACACCTCCGGGATTCAATAAAAAGAAAAAATATCCTGTGTTATACCTTTTACACGGAATAGGCGGGGATGAAAAAGAATGGCTCAATGGAGGAAGTCCGCAGATTATATTAGATAATCTTTATGCAGAAGGAAAAATTGAACCCATGATTGTCGTAATGCCAAACGGCAGGGCTATGAAAGACGACAGTGCTTCGGGAAATATAATGGCACCGGATAAAGTACAGGCATTTGCTGCTTTCGAAAAAGACTTATTAAATGACCTGATTCCCTTTATCGAAAAAAAATACCCAACTTATAAAGACAGTGAACACCGCGCCATCGCAGGTTTGTCTATGGGCGGAGGACAATCCCTGAATTTTGGATTGGGGAATCTGGATAAATTTGCCTGGGTAGGCGCTTTCTCAGCTGCGCCAAATACTAAGGCGCCGGAAGAACTGCTTCCTAATCCCGAAGCAGCAAAAAAGAAATTAAAACTGCTTTGGATT
Source organism: Flavobacterium sp. GW821-FHT12A05 (assembly GCF_058807735.1). Classification (NCBI taxonomy): domain Bacteria; kingdom Pseudomonadati; phylum Bacteroidota; class Flavobacteriia; order Flavobacteriales; family Flavobacteriaceae; genus Flavobacterium; species Flavobacterium sp. GW821-FHT12A05. Next base: position 202,148 of record NZ_JBXAQY010000001.1, read on the forward strand.
TCCTGTGGAGATAACGACTGGCTTATAGAGAATAGTAAAAGAACTCACGATTATTTATATAAAAATGATGTGCCTCATATTTATTATATCGAGCCCGGTGTCCACGATTTTAAAGTGTGGAAAAACGGGTTATACATGTTTTCACAGTTCTTATTTAAACCGGTTGATCAGTCTGTTTTTTCAGCGTATACCATTTTGGATAATACTGAGAAAAATAATCCGTAATGTAAAATATGCCGTGAATTTCAACAAGAGTTTTTCACGCAGATTTAAAAAGATTTTAGCAGATTATATTAAAATAAATCTGCTAAAATTTGCATAATCTGCGTGAAACAAAATCTTTTTAATCTGTACAATCTGTGGCAAAAAAGCTTAGTGATTTTGCGTCTCTGCGAGAAAAAGATCAAGGATAATTTGCTAAAAGAAAGCTTGATTTAATGATATTGCCCTACGAGACAAATATTGACATAAATTAATTGATTTTGATTAATAAATAAAAATACAATGAATAGATTTTCAACATATATCCTAACATTTCTTATCACCTTTATTTTTAATAACTTAAAGGCAGCTCAACCGTTTATAACGACTCAAAAAGTTGGAGATGTTGTCGTACTGAAAGAGAAATCTTCGCATCTTTCTTTTTTTGTTAGTAACGGAACAGATCCAGGTATTTTACGTGCAATTAGTAATTTACAAACTGATTTTGAAAAAGTAACGGGCGAGAAACCTGCTATTTTTAATCAGAAGCCAAATTCTTCGACACCGCTGATTATCATTGGAACAATCGGAACCAATTCTATAATTGATGCTTTAATTAAAGAAAATAAAATCGATGGAAAATTGCTTAAAGGCAAAAATGAAAAATTTATTATTCAAAACATAAAAAATCCATTTAAAGGAGTTGAAGAAGCCGTTGTTATTGCCGGCAGCGACAAACGCGGAACAATTTACGGAATTTACGAATTATCTGCGCAAATTGGTGTTTCGCCCTGGTATTACTGGGCTGATGTTCCCGTAGAGAAAAAAGAGACTGTTTATTTTGTAAAAGGAACCTACAGTGATGGAGAACCTGCAGTGCAATACAGAGGAATTTTTATCAATGATGAAGCTCCTGCATTAAGCGGTTGGGCAAAAGCAACATTTGGCGGATTTAACAGTAAGTTTTATGAAAAAGTTTTTGAATTACTGCTTCGGCTAAAAGCCAATTATATCTGGCCGGCCATGTGGGGAAATGCTTTTTATGATGATGATTCTGCCAGCGGACCTTTGGCTCATGAAATGGGAATTGTCATAGGTACATCACATCATGAACCAATGGCTTTGGCACAAACAGACTGGCATCGGTATATTAAAAAAAACAATCTCCCTAATGTTTGGGATTATTCTAAAAATAAAACCGTTTTAGATGAATTCTGGAAAGGCGGAATAGAACGCAGTAAAAATTGGGAAAAAATTGTAACCGTAGGAATGCGTGGAGACGGCGATGAAGCAATGAGCGAAGGAACCAACATAAGTTTACTGGAAAATATCGTAAAAGAACAACGTAAAATTATTGCGGATGTAACACAAAAAAAAGCAGAAAAAACACCTCAGGTTTGGGCTTTGTATAAAGAAGTACAGGATTATTACGATCAGGGAATGCGTGTTCCGAATGATGTTATTTTATTGTTCTGTGATGACAATTGGGGAAATGTGCGTAAACTTCCGGACTTGTCAAAACCGTTACATAAAGGCGGTTACGGAATGTATTATCATTTTGATTATGTAGGAGGTCCAAGAAATTCCAAATGGATTAATATCAGTCCCATACAAAGAGTCTGGGAACAGATGAATCTAAGCTGGGAACATGGTGTTGATAAAATCTGGATTGTTAATGTGGGAGATCTTAAACCAATGGAATTTCCAATTAGTTTCTTTTTAGAAATGGCATGGAATCCCAAAAAGTTCAACTCACAGAATCTTTTTGAGTTTACCCAGAAATGGGCAGCAGATCAATTTGGAACAAAACACGCCAAAGAGATTGCGAGGCTATTAAATACGTATCCAAAATTTAACCGAAGAGTCACTCCCGAAATGCTGGACAGCAAAACTTACAGTCTTGAAAATTATAATGAATTTCAAACTGTAGTTAATGATTACAAGAATCTGGCACTTGATGCTTACAGAATTTACAATGACATTCCAGAACAATACAAGGATGCCTATTTTCAACTGGTTTTATATCCTATAGATGCCTGCAGTAATCTTTATGAAATGTATTTTGCACAGGCGAATAACAGAAAACTGGTCTTAGAAAAGAATATTTTGGCCAATGGTTTTGCTGATCAGGTAAAAAGCAATTTTGCAAGAGATTCCATTCTTCAAAATAAATACAATAATGAAATTTCAGGCGGAAAATGGACTCATATAATGGATCAGATGAGAATTGGCTACAAAAGCTGGCACGATACACCTAAAAATATTTTGCCAGAAATAAGTTATGTATCAGAAAAAGAGCAGGTTGTAAGAAAAATATTCACAGAAAAAGAAGGCTGTGTTTCTATTGAAGCAGAGCATTTTTCGAAGTTAAATAACGCAAAGAATATTCATTGGGAAGTGATTCCCGATTTTGGAAAAACCAAAAGCGGTATCACCACTTTTCCACAAAACAAATATCCAACTTCGAACGATAATGTTTTTGTTGAATATGAAATTGATTTTATTTCTACGGGAGAATTTGATGTAGAACTGCTTTTGGCTCCTACACTTAACTTTAACAGCAACAAAGGACTTCGCTATGAAATTTCCTTTGATGGAGAAAAGCCGCAAACAATAAATTTTAACGGACAATATCGTGGAGAGTTAGGGAAATGGCAGGCAGAACACCTGATACATTCGACAACTAAACATTCGATTTCCAAAGCAGGAAAACATATTTTACGTTTCCGTGTTTTAGATCCCGGAATTGTCCTGCAAAACATTCTGATCAATACCGGAGGATTAAAATCTTCTTATCTGGGAGCACCTGAAAGTGAAAGGATTGCAGAGTAGAAAAGTTTGTTATAGTTACAACAGCTAAATATAAAACCTTTGGATAGTAGTCCAGCTTATTTATAAGACTGAAAAGGACAAAATCTACCATTTTCTAACCAAATGATAATATGAAAAATCTTTTGATAAAATATAAAATCGTGTATTATCTGTTGGGCTTATTACTAACCTCTTCGGCAGCAGCTCAAATGCAATTGTTTGATCTAAAAGAAATAAGGTTAAAAGAAAGTCCGTTCAAAAATGCGCAGGATGTTGATCTTAGATACATTTTAGAACTGAATCCCGACAGACTTTTAGCTCCGTACTTCATTGCTTCCGGTTTGCCTGTAAAAGCAGAACGATACGGTAATTGGGAGAGTATTGGACTTGACGGACATATTGCTGGACATTATCTTTCTGCTTTGGCGATGATGTATGCTTCTACAGGAAATATTGAACTCAAAAACCGTTTAGATTATATGATTTCAGAATTGGCCATCTGTCAGGAAAAGAATCGGAATGGTTATTTGGGAGGAATTCCGCAGGGAAAAGTTTTTTGGGACCGAATTCATAACGGAGATATCGACGGAAGTAATTTTGGATTAAACAATACCTGGGTGCCGCTGTATAATATTCATAAGCTTTTTGCAGGTTTAACCGATGCTTATCGTTATGCAGATAATAAAAAAGCAAAAGATATTTTGATAAAACTGGGAGATTGGTTTATCGAATTAATTCGTCCGCTTTCTGATGAGCAGATTCAAAACATTTTAAAAACAGAACATGGCGGAATAAATGAATCTTTTGCAGATTTGTATATCATCACTAAAAACAAAAAATATCTTGACACAGCCGAAAAACTTTCGCACTTAGCCATTTTAAAACCACTTGAGAATAAGGAAGATAAATTAACAGGACTGCATGCCAATACCCAAATACCAAAAGTGATTGGATTTGAGAAAATCGGCGTACTTTCAGGCGATAAAAAATGGTCAGATGCAGCTGAGTTTTTCTGGGAAAATGTGACCCAAAAACGCAGTGTAGCTTTTGGAGGAAACAGTTTTGCCGAACATTTTAATCCAACCGATGATTTTAGCGGTATGGTAAAATCAAATCAGGGGCCTGAAACGTGTAACTCCTACAATATGGAGCGTTTAGGCAAGGCTTTATTTCTGGATAAAAATGATGTATCCTATCTTGATTTTTACGAGCGTACCCTTTACAATCATATTCTGTCGAGCCAGCATCCTCAAAAAGGCGGTTTTGTTTATTTTACTCCCATCAGACCCAATCATTATCGGGTTTATTCGCAGCCCGAAACAAGTATGTGGTGCTGTGTAGGTTCAGGGCTTGAAAACCATTCTAAATATGGAGAATTAATATACAGTCATTCGGATAACGATGTTTTTATCAATCTTTTTATTCCTTCAGCATTAGACTGGAAAGAAAAAAATATGTATTTGGAACAAAGCACAAAATTTCCATTTGAAAATAATACAACTCTTGTTTTAAAACTGAAAAAAAGCAAAACATTCTCGGTGAATATTCGCTGCCCGAAATGGGCAGAAAACTTTGAAATCTCTATAAATGGAAAAATTCAAAAAATAGAAACGAAGCCTTCCAGTTATGTAACTCTCAACAGGAAATGGAAATCAGGAGATCAAATATCTGTTAAGTTTAAAACTTCGACACATTTAGAAAATTTACCCGACGGCTCAAATTGGAGCGCTTTTGTCAACGGACCTATTGTGCTGGCTGCCAAAACATCAAACAAAGATTTAGACGGATTATTTGCTGATGATAGTCGAATGGGACATGTCGCGTCAGGTAAATATTATCCTCTCGATCAGGCGTATGCCATGATAGGGGAAAAGGCAGGTTATATCGCAAAACTGAAAGAATTAGGAGATCTGCATTTCCGTTTAGATTCGTTAGAATTACAGCCTTTTTTTGAAATTCATGATGCAAGATATCAAATGTATTTTCAAAATTATACCAAAGAAGAATACAAACAAAAACACGATTTACTGAAACAACAGGAAATCGAAGCAATGGCTTTGGAATCTAAAACGATCGATAAAATTAATTGCGGCGAACAGCAGTCAGAAGTTGATCATGGTTATAAAGGCGAAAAAAGTGATTCGGGCTACGACGACACTAACGCCTGGAGAAGTACTCGTTCGTATATTTCGTATCAATTATTAAATAAAAGTAAGGCAGGGAAATTTTTAGATCTGAGCTGTATTGATGAATTTGAAACAGATAAAATCACGATTTTTATTAATGAGAAACCGGCGCAGATTATTTCTTTAGAAAACAAAATCATCCGGTTAAATATTGATAACGTTGAAATGGTAAACATCAAAATAAAAGCTAATGATGGCAATAATAGCCCGAAGTTTCATCAATTCAGAATTTTAAAAGATTAAAAATGATGCAAAATAAAACGAAGATAAAAATTAGAAACACTTTTTTTAGTCTTGTTCTGCTTGTTAATTGGGGTATTAATTATGCACAAAACAAAGCAAAGAATCCGGTCATTTTTGCTGATGTTCCTGATATGTCTATCATTCGGGTAAATGATATTTATTACATGAGCAGTACGACAATGCACATGAATCCAGGGGTTCCAATTATGAAATCTAATGATTTAGTCAATTGGAAAATCATCAACTATGCCTATCAGACATTAGAAGACGATAATGATAAACTAAATCTGGAAAATGGTAAAAATGATTACGGAAGAGGTTCATGGGCCAGCAGTCTTCGTTATCACAACGGGATTTATTATGTAAGCACTTTTTCAGGCACAACGAACAAAACCTATATTTTTTCTACAAAAGATATCGAAAAAGGTACTTGGAAAAGAACCGTTTTAGACAATTCTTATCACGATCATTCTATTTTTTTTGATGATGATGGAAAGATTTACATGGTTTGGGGAGCCGGAAAACTACAGATTGCAGAATTAAAATCGGATTTATCAGATGTAAAAGAAGAAACAAAAAGAATCTTGATAGAAAATGCCAGCGCTCCAGCCGGAAACAATATCATGCTGCAATCAGAAGGTTCACAGCTTTTTAAAATTAAAGGAAAATATTATCTGTTTAATATCGTCTGGCCAAAAGACGGAATGCGCACGGTAATTATACACAGGGCCGATAAAATTTCAGGTCCTTGGGAAGGAAAAATTGGATTGCAGGATTTGGGCGTGGCACAAGGAGGATTAATTGACACACCAGATGGAAAATGGTTTTCTTATCTGTTCAGGGATTTTGGCGGTGTAGGACGGATTCCTTATTTAATTCCGGTTAAATGGCAAGAGGACTGGCCAATATTAGGCGAAAACAGTAAAGTACCGGAATATCTGGACTTACCGGCAAGTAAAGGTTTAATTCCGGGAATTGTAAACTCAGATGATTTTAATCGGAAAAAAAACGAGAAAGATTTGCCTTTAGTCTGGCAATGGAATCACAATCCTGATCATTCGCTTTGGTCTTTAAAAGAAAGAAAAGGTTATTTAAGACTAAAAACCGGAAGAATAGACAGTAGTTTTCTTCAGGCAAAAAACACTTTAACGCAAAGAACCTTTGGCCCTGAAAGTACAGGAACTATTTTGATGGAAGTTTCTAAAATGAAAGAAGGCGACTTTGCAGGACTTTCTTTATTACAAAAAGAGTATGGGCTTGCGGGCGTAAAAGTTGAAAAGGATTCCAAAAAAATAATAATGATTGAAGTTCTTAAAGATATTCCAACAGAAATAGAAAGTATTCCTCTCACGCAGGATAAAGTATACCTCAAGGCAGAATGCAATTTTAAAGACAAAGCCGATAGCGGAAGTTTTTTTTACAGCCTTGATGGCAAAAAATGGAATAAAATAGGAAACGCAATAAAACTGCCCTATACACTTCCGCATTTTATGGGGTATCGATTTGGCTTGTTCAATTATGCAGCAAAAAATGTGGGAGGATTTGTTGATTTCGATTATTTCCATATCTCAGATCAAATTTCAAAAAATAATTAGTTTAAGATTTAACCAAAATAAAATACTCATCATATATTAATTCTAATAGAATAATCATGAAAAATACATATCTGTTTATCTTAAGTTTAGTTTCTATATTGAGTGTCAACGCACAGCAATATCGTTTTAAAGATGCATCTCTGAGTTCAAAAGAACGTGCCGAAGATTTAATTTCACGATTAACACTTGAAGAAAAAGCAGCATTAATGTGTGACCAAAGTGATGCCATACCCAGACTTGGAATTAAGAAATTTAACTGGTGGAGTGAAGCTCTGCATGGTTATGCCAACAACGATAATGTGACTGTTTTTCCGGAACCCATAGGCATGGCAGCATCATTTGACGATCAGTTGTTGTATCGTGTTTTTAATGCTGTTTCTGATGAAGCCCGCGCAAAATACAATCAATGGATTAAAAATGGTAATGAAAACAAGCGATTTTTGAGCCTTTCGGTTTGGACGCCTAACGTCAATATTTTTAGAGATCCGCGTTGGGGACGTGGTCAGGAAACTTACGGAGAAGATCCTTATCTTACTTCGCAAATGGGAATAGCAGTTGTAAGAGGATTACAAGGTCCTGCAGATGCGAAATACCGAAAACTTTTGGCCTGTGCCAAACATTTTGCCGTTCATTCAGGACCGGAATGGAGCAGACACGAACTGAATTTGAATAATGTAGATCCACGTGAATTATATGAAACCTATCTGCCGGCCTTTAAAGCATTAGTACAAGATGCCGATGTGCGTCAGGTAATGTGTGCTTATCAGCGATTGGATGATGAACCTTGTTGCAGTAATACGCGTTTATTACAGCGTATTTTGCGTGATGAGTGGGGGTATAAATACATGGTGGTTTCAGATTGTGGAGCTGTTACGGATTTTTATACCACACATAAAGTTTCCTCAGATGCAACACATGCAGCATCAAAAGCTGTACTTGCAGGAACCGATGTAGAATGTGTCTGGGAAAAATATCCTTTTAAAAATTTACCGGAGGCCGTTGAGAAAGACCTAATTAAAGAAGCCGATATTAATAAAAGTCTGCTTCGTGTTTTAACCGGCCGTTTTGATTTAGGCGAAATGGATGACGACGCCATTGTGCCTTGGGCTCAAATTCCGGCATCGGTGCTTAATAGTAAAGAACATCAGCAGTTAACGCTCGAAATGGCGCAAAAATCAATGACACTTTTGCAAAATAAAAATAACATTCTTCCTTTAAATAAAAACATAAACAAAGTAGCAGTTATAGGCCCAAATGCAGATAATGAACCTATGTTATGGGGAAATTATAATGGAACGCCGGTTAAAACAATCACCATTAAAAGCGGAATAGAATCAAAAATTGCCGAAAATAAAATGGTTTATGATAAAGCCTGCGATTTGGTAGAAGACAAAGTAAATCAAAGTTATTTTGACCAAATCTCATTTGAAGGCAAAAAAGGAATGAAAGCCACTTATTGGAATAATCCAAACAGAGAAGGCAATAGTGTTGTATCGCAGCAAATTTTAAATCCGATAAAAATGACAACTGCCGGACAGCATGAGTTTGCGTCGGGAGTGAAACTGGAAGGATTTTCGGCAAAATATGAAACAGAATTTCTGGCCAAAGAAAATGATAATCTTGTTTTCAATACCGGTGCGACCGGAGCTTTTGAATTATTTGTTAATGGAGAATCCGCAGCAAAATATACCAACTGGCGCACGGTTCCCGGAAAAATTGCCTTTGCAGTAGAGGCGGGTAAAAAATATAAAATAGAAATTCTGTATGCCCAATCCAACAATTGGCAGGCCAATCTTGAATTTGATTTCGGAAAAGAACACGATATAGATTTCGGGGCATTAATTCAAAAATTAAAAGGTACCGATACCGTAATTTTCGTTGGCGGACTCTCTACACTTCTTGAAGGAGAAGAAATGCCGGTTTCTTTTCCCGGTTTTAAGGGCGGCGACAGAACCAATATTGAACTTCCGGCAGTTCAGAGAAAATGTTTGCAGGAACTCAAAGCTGCCGGTAAAAAGGTAGTTTTTGTAAACTGCTCCGGTTCTGCAATTGCTTTTACACCAGAAACAGCAAGTTGTGACGCCATTTTGCAAGCTTGGTATCCGGGAGAATCAGGCGGTCAGGCTGTCGCCGATGTTCTTTTTGGAGATTATAATCCTGCAGGAAAATTGCCGGTGTCATTTTATAAAAATTCAGACATCTTAGGAGATTTTGAAGATTACTCGATGAAAGGACGTACTTATAGATACACAACAAATGTTTTGTTTCCATTTGGTTTTGGTTTAAGTTATTCTAAATTCCAAATTGGTACAGCAAATCTCAGTAAGACAAAGATAAAATCAAATGAAAATACACAGCTGAATTTTTCGATAAAAAATATCAGCAAACGAGAAGGAACAGAGATTGTGCAGGTATATGTTCGAAAAGTTAATGATAAAGACGGGCCTTTAAAATCGTTGAAAGCTTTTAAACGAATCAATTTAAAAGCCGGCGAAAAGCAAAATGCAACGATCGATTTACCTGCTGCTTCATTTGAATTTTATGATGCCAAAACCAGAGGAATAAATATAACTTCGGGTGAATATGAAGTATATTATGGTACCAGTTCTGATGTAAAGGATTTAAAAATGACAAAAGTATTTGTACAATAACGATTTCATCTTGTAGAAATAAAAATAAACCAATTAATCTAAGGCTGTTATGAGTTTTAAATATGTTATATGTTTATGTCTGTTTAGTTTTTTAAAATTAAATGCACAATCAATTGTAAATAGTCCTGATGGAAAACTTAAAGTTTCTGTTTCGATTTCAGGCGGAGTACCTTTCTACAGTATTTCGTATAATGAAAAAAAGTTTCTGGAAAATTCTCCGCTTGGTTTAAAAACTAATGCCGGTGATTTTACAACAGGATTAAATTTAAAACCTGATGCAGCTCAAAATAAAATTGAGGAACAATATGAGCTGCCCAACATCAAGCAGCGCCATGTGCATTATGAGGCTAATGAAGCCGTTTTTACTTTTACGAAAGAAAATAAACCTGCTATAGATGTACTATTTAGGGTGAGCAATAACAATGTCGCTTTTAAATATAAAATATATTCACAAAATGAAACCCGCTCCTGTGTAGTACAGGAAGAAGCATCTGGTTTTATTTTGCCAGAGGGAACCACTACATTTCTTTGTCCGCAAAGCAAGCCAATGACAGGATTTGCCAGAACGGCCCCAAGCTATGAAACATCCTATACATTAGATGCTCCAATGGGCAAAAATGGTCTGGGAGAAGGCTATACATTTCCGTGTCTTTTTAAAGTAAATAATAATGGCTGGGTTTTAATATCAGAGACAGGCGTAGATGGTAATTATTGCGGCAGCAGACTGATTGGTCATGAAAAAGGATTATATACGATTGGTTTTCCAATGGTTGGAGAAAATAACGGAAACGGAACAACCGCTCCGGGAATAGCACTTCCTGGCGAAACGCCATGGCGAACTATTACGGTAGGCGAAACGCTGGCTCCGGTTGTAGCAACCACAATTGCGTTTGATTTGGTTAAACCAAAATTCAAGGCTTCACAAGAATATAAATATACCAAAGGTTCCTGGAGCTGGATTATAAAAATGGATGAGAACACTACTTTTCCGGTACAAAAACAATACATAGATTTTAGTGCCGCAATGGGATATGAAACTATTTTAATTGATGCGCTTTGGGATACACAAATTGGTAAAGATAAAATCGCAGAACTGGCTGATTATGGAGCTGCAAAAGGTGTTGGTTTGTATTTGTGGTACAACTCTAATGGCTATTGGAATGATGCACCTCAGGGCCCAAGAGGAATGATGGACAATTCAACAATTCGCCGTCATGAAATGGCATGGATGAAAAGTATTGGCATAAAAGGAATAAAAGTAGATTTTTTTGGAGGCGACAAACAAGTTACCATGAAGTTGTATGAAGATATCCTGACAGATGCAAATGATTTTGGGTTAATGGTTATTTTTCACGGTTGTACATTACCAAGAGGATGGGAGCGTATGTATCCAAATTTTGCCGCTAGTGAGGCTGTTTTGGCAAGCGAAAATCTGCATTTCGGACAAGGAAGCTGTGACAATGAAGCCACTAATGCCGCGACACATACTTTTATTAGAAACGTGGCAGGAAGTATGGATTTTGGCGGAAGCGCCTTAAATAAATTTTATAATAGTGATAATATCCCCAATAAAGGTTCAAAACGAATGACCTCTGATGTTTTTGCTTTAGCGACGGCAGTACTTTTTCAAAGCGGCGTTCAGCATTTTGCATTGGCACCAAATAATTTAACCGATGCACCGGCATGGGCGATCGATTTTATGAAAGAAGTTCCAACTACCTGGGATGAGGTTCGTTTTTTAGAAGGTTATCCGGGTAAATATGCAGTAATTGCCCGCCGAAAAGGAACAAAGTGGTATATAGCAGGTATTAATGCTCAAAAAGAAACACTGAAAATTAAAACGAAACTCTCAATGATTGCTTCAGGAACGGTATTAAAATGTTACTCCGATGATGAACAATTAAACGGAAAAACAGAAAAAATAAAACTTAAAAACAGCCAGGAAATTGAAATTAAAATTCCCTGCAACGGCGGAATAGTTTTATTGAATTAATAGCAAATAATAAGTTTCGATTAAAAGAGCATATATTTATTTTAATTTACTAACCATTGTATAATGTCCAAAAAAAAATATTTTAGAGTTCTTGTTATCTTATTTTTTACAATAAATAGTTTGTTTTCTCAAAATACATTTGAAGACTATCAATTTCGGTTATTAAATAAGGAGACTTCAAAAAGTGGCATATATACCATTACACAGGACCAGTCAGGTTTTTTGTGGATTGGTACCAATGGTGCAGGTTTATTTAAATATGATGGAATAAGTTATGTGGCTTATGAGCAAAACTCTAAAATCCCTAATTCTATCAATAGTAATCTTATTTATGTTACTTATGTAGACACTCACAATAGGTTATGGATAGGTACAGATGAAGGATTATGCCTCTATAATCGAAATTTAAATACTTTTGAAAGTATTGATATTCAAAAAAAAATAAAAAAAGAAACTGTAATTTCTGTAAAGAGTATTTTAGAAGATAACAATGGGAATCTTTTTTTAGGAACATTTAACAGTGATTTGCTGAAACTAAATATTAAATCCCGCGAAATTACCAAGATTAAAACGAATGTTTCAAATACAGAAAATTACCTTATCAATTGCTTGGTAAAAGATAAAAAAGGGACGATTTATTTAGGAACTAACTTTGGTTTAAAAGCAGTTGATCCTATAAAAAATGAGATTAAAGAATTAAACATTGGTAAAAACAATGAAATGCTTTCTTTAAATATTGTTTCAATGTTTATAGACAGCAGGCAGAATCTCTGGATTGGCAATGGATTTAAAGGACTTGTAAAGGTCGATTTAAATTCGAAGGTTAAAGAGGCTGCTTATTATCCTATTACCAGAAAAAGAATTATGTCAATACTGGCAACAGATTATAAGACAATTCTTTGCGCCACCGAAAATGATGGTTTAATCATTGTAAACGATCAGGGTCTTGTTCAAAAAAAATATGTAAACAGTAAATACAGTAATCGCAGTTTAGGTTCAAATTCTGTTTGGTCTTTATTTTTAGATAAAGAAAATAGAATCTGGCTGGGGTATTACAATAAAGGCTTAGGTGTTTTTGATAAAATAAACAGTAAAGTAAGTATTATCGAAAGTTTGCCCGGAAATTTACAGTCTTTACAAACCAATTGTGTTACCGGTATTGCCAAGGATCATCAAGATCAGTTGTGGATTTCTATGGAAGGCGGGGGAGTTGATGTTTACAATACAACAACTAAAAGTTTTAAGCATATTACCAAATCTGACCCAAGTTTTTATTCTGGATTAACCAATGATAATATAACGAATGTATTTATTGATAAAAAGCAAAATATTTGGTTATCAAGCTGGAATGAAGGTGTTTTTGTTTTAAAAAAAGGAAGCAGTAAGTTTATTAACTATAACACAAAAAACACTCCCGGTTTGGCATCAGACAATATCATGAGTATTGCTGAAGATTCCAGAGGCGTAATCTGGATCGGAACCTTTTCAAAAGGGCTGCATTATTACACTCCTTCAGATGGTCAATTTCATCATTGTAATTCTAAACCATTTTATGAAAGTGGAATAATAAATTCAGACATTAGAAAAATAATGGCAGATTCAGATGATGCTGTCTGGGTTGGTTCAACAACAGGTTTGTACAAGGTTAATACAAATGATTTTCTTTCTTTTTCAGTAACTTCTTTTCGGGATAAAATGTCTGAAAAACTTAAAAATCATAAAAGTATACATACTATTAATACCTTATATGAGTCCAAAAACAAAGAAATTTGGATCGGTACTGATGGAGCCGGATTATTTAGATACGATAAAAAAACAGACAACATAAAATGGTATATAAACTTCAAAGGTCTGAACGAAAAGTCAATTTCGTCTATTGTAGAATCAAATGACGGATGTATTTGGCTAAGCGGAAAAAAAGGAATTACAAAACTTGATTTAAAAAACAATACTACCGCTAATTACTCTATTTATGACGGCTTATTGGGAAATGATTTTAATAACAATGCTGTACTGAAAGACGAAAAAGGATTGCTTTATTTTGGAAGCTATGAAGGTTTAAATTATTTTAATCCTGCCAGTTTAGTTAAAAGTAAAAAACAACTGCCGGTTTACTTAACAGATTTGAAACTTTTTAATAAGTCAGTAGGGCCACTTGAAAAAAACTCACCTTTAATAAAAGTAATATCGCAGACAAAAAAGATAATTCTAAAGCATGATCAGTCTGTATTTACGATTGATTTTATTGCCGTTAATTATTCTTTTCCTGCCAGAAATGAATTTGCTTATTATTTAGAAGGATTTGAAGATTCATGGAATTATGTGGGCAGTAAACGGTCAGCAACCTATACTAACTTAGCACCTGGAAAGTACGTTTTTAAGGTGAAAGCTTCCGAAAAAAATGGAGTCTGGAATCAAAATCCGCTAGAATTAGAAATTGAAATTTTACCGCCTTGGTGGAAAACGCCTTTTGCTTATCTATTTTATTCCCTGTTATTATTAGCGGCAATTTATTTTGCCAATCAATACTATCAAAATCGTTTTAAACAAAAACAAATGATAGAATTTGAACAGAAAAAAGCAATTCAAATTGAAAAATTAAACAATAAGAAATTACAATTTTTCACCAATATCTCGCATGAATTTAGAACGCCGCTTACTTTAATTTTAAATCCGTTAGGAGATATACTGAAGAACAATAACCTGGATTTACCAGTGAATGTATTGAGTAAGTTACAGACTATTCAGAAAAGTTCTGACCGACTTTCAAGATTAATCAATGAGCTGATGGATTTCAATCAGCTGCAATTTAATAAAATGCCTTTAAAGGTACAACTTGTTGAAATAATTGGTTTTACAAAGGAAATTGTGAGTTATTTTAATGAAGAAGCCTTAAGCAGAGGAATTCAATTGCACTATGAATCAAATGAAAAAACATTAAAGGATTGGGTAGACCCTAAAATGTTTGAGAAAATTATTTTTAACGTAATTTCAAATGCCTTTAAGGTTACTCCTGATAATGGAGAAATAGCAATAAAAATAGTGGTCAACGAAGAATTAATTCATTTTCCTTTAATAGATTCAACCAATTTCAGCCCTTCTTTTGAAGTTATTGTTGAAGACACAGGTTCGGGATTGGATAAAAAAGATATTAAGAAAATTTTTGACCGTTTTTATCAGGTAAATAATTTGAATAAAGCCTATTATGGAAGCACAGGAATAGGACTGGAAGTTGTTCGCGGATTTGTAGAATTGCATAAAGGAAAAATCGAAGTAGAAAGCAAATTGGGTTTTGGCACAACTTTTAAACTGCTATTTCCACTGGGAAAAGAATTCTTTAATGAAAACGAAGTGGTGCCGGAGGAATTTAAGAAGGAGAAAAAAATAAGTTTCACACCAATTGCCGAAAAATCTGTCGTTCAATTATTAGATGACGAGGAAAAAGAAGATAGAGTTTACACCATTTTGATTGTTGAAGATAATGCTGAATTACGAAATTATTTAAAAAATGAGCTAAAAAAGGAGTACAAAGTTATAACAGCAGAAAATGGTCAGGTTGGTTTGGAATTAGCTTTGCAAAAACTGCCTGATTTGATTTTAACAGATGTTATTATGCCCGTTATGAATGGTTTAGAACTGTGTTCGAGTATTAAAGCAGATTTAAAAACCAGTCATATTCCGTTGATGATGTTGTCTGCAAAGGCATTGGTTAAAGACAAATTAGAGGGCATTGATTCTGGTGCAGATATGTATTTGAGCAAACCTTTTAATATGGATATTCTACGATCCAGCTTAATTCAGCTCATAAAAAGCAGACAGATTATGTTTAATAAATTTTATAACGGAATTACTCCAAAAGCAAAAGAAAAAACAACGACTTTGGATAATGAATTTATAAAAAATGTTCTGAATTACATTAATCAAAACATTAGCGAGTATGAGTTGAGTGTTGAGGTTCTGGCGTCGAACGTATTTTTAAGCAGAAGTCAATTATACCGAAAAATAAAAACGCTAACAGGTGTAACCGTAAATGAATTTATACGTAATGTTCGTTTAGAAAAAGCAAAAGAACTAATAGAGCTGGGTAATGATAATATGTCTGAGATTAGTATTAAAGTTGGTTTTAGTTCTCCTTCTTATTTTACAAAATGTTATAAAGAAAAATTCGGATATCTGCCTACGCATAATAAGAAGCAATAGTGTTATTGAACCAAAAAAGAAGAACTTTCAAAAGCTCTTGAGCATTGAATATTAGAGTTTCAGTTTGATAGAGTCTCACTAAAAAAAACAGAAAAAGAGACTGTTTCACTTACTTGTGAGACAGTCTCTTTTTTTTTTGCTTCAATAAATAACCGCTTTTAGAAATACCTCAGGATTAATTTATTGAAAACAGAATGAATTAACATTAAAAATCATTTTTAAATAATTATTAAAAAACTATAAATCATATTTTTTTTTATTTCATACTCAAAAAACCGATAGCAATATTACGAATAGTCTATTTGGATGCTTTGTGTTTAAATATTTGATAAATAGGTAATTATGTGTTTTTTAAAGGTTTCGTGCTACAAATTTGATAGTTTTTGCAACATTTTTAATAGGTGAAATGTATGTTAACCTTATATTTTTGGATTCAAAGAAAATCAAACAATTTAAGAAGTAAGTATTAACATTTTTTAAAAAATTACAGTATGAAATGAAAACCAAAATTATTTATTGTCAGCCTTTTTTTAATCAATTTAAAAGGAACTAAAAATAGCTTATAAGCTCTTTGATAATCAAAACAATAAATAAGCTTTACAACCAAACAACTATTTAAACTAATCAAAAAACCACTAAAAATGATTTTAAAATTCAGAATTGCAATAATCACATTGCTAATAATCTGCAGTCAGAATCTGATTGCACAATCAAAGACGGTACAAGGGGTAATTACCGATCCATCGGGATTTCCTTTGCCTGGTGCCAGTGTGAATGTAGAGGGATCAAAAAACAGCACATCAACAGATTTTGATGGTAAATACACCCTAAAAGACGTTAGCCCTACAGATAAGATTACGTATTCTTTTGTAGGTTTGATTTCACAAACAATAACGGTTGGTACCAGAACTACAATTGATGTTGTACTAGCATTATCGACACAAAACTTAAATGAAGTGATCGTAGGTTATGGTACCCAAAAGAGAACTAAGGTAACCGGAGCAATTTCAACAGT
This sequence comes from Flavobacterium sp. GW821-FHT12A05, assembly GCF_058807735.1. Lineage (NCBI taxonomy): Bacteria > Pseudomonadati > Bacteroidota > Flavobacteriia > Flavobacteriales > Flavobacteriaceae > Flavobacterium > Flavobacterium sp. GW821-FHT12A05. The sequence continues at coordinate 219,043 of NZ_JBXAQY010000001.1, forward strand.
TGGCTCAAAAGATATCGCGGCTGTACCTATTACTAATGCGGAGTCAGCTTTACAAGGCAGGGCCGCAGGTGTGACTGTTGTAAATGGTGCTCCGGGTTCTAATCCTACAGTTACCATTAGAGGTTTAGCCACAATGGGAAACAGTGCTCCCTTATATGTAATTGACGGCGTTTTAACGAATAATTTATCAGGATTAAGCCCTAATGATATAGAATCAATGTCGGTATTAAAAGATGCTTCGACAACGGCTTTATATGGTTCAAAGGCTTTTAATGGTGTAATTATGGTAACTACAAAAAAAGGAAAAAAAGGCCCGGGTCAGTTAAACTTTAGCACTTATATCGGTTATCAGACAATTACGAAAAGGTATGATGTATTGAATACGCAGCAATATCTTCAGTATGCCAAAGATTTAGGAAGTGATTTAACAGCAAGAGCGGCAGAATTTGGAAATATAAACACCAACTGGCAGGACCAAATTTTTCAAAATGGTTTGATGCAGGATTATAATTTAAGTTTCTCAAACGGTACAGAGACTTCCACAAGCCGTTATTCTGCTGAATATTTAAAGCAGGAAGGTGCCGTTATTAATACCGGTTTTGAACGTTATTCTTTCAGAGCTAATAATACGCAGGATATTGGCAGACTTAAGGTTGGAAGTAATATTGGAGTATCTTTTAGTACCATAAATCCAGAGCGTAGTTCAGGAGGAAGAACCTTATTGGAACATGCTATTAAAATGGCGCCGTATTTACCAATATACAATGATGCAAATTTAGGCGGATATCAAGGACCTAGTGCTATTGATGGTAATGATGCCGAAAATCCAGTACGTGTAGCAAATTTAGGATATCAGAAAATTAATAATTTATCTATAATAGGAAATATTTACGCCGAATTAGAAATTTTCAAAGGCTTAAAATTCAGATCACAGGTTTCATTAGATTATTACACTGGTAAAGACCATACATTTGTTCCTAGTTATAATGACGGTTCCTATCATAAACAAGCATTTTCTACAACTAATGAAACAAATGCACAGGGACAAAATATTGTTTTTGATAATAGTTTAACTTATAAAACTACTATTGCTGCCAAGCATAATATTGAGGTATTAGGAGTTATAACTAAAATTGATGGAAAAGGACAAAATTTAGCTGCAGGAAGCCGTTACAATATTTCGGACGAAATTGATCAACTGAGATATAATGAGGGAAGTTTAAGTTCTTCAAATTTTGTCGAAAAAAACATAGGATATATTGCCCGTATCAATTATGATTATGATGATAAATATATATTTGCAGCCTCAGGACGCAGGGATGCTTCTTCTCGTTTTGGAGCAAATAACCGCTGGGGTAATTTTTACTCATTTGCTGTGGGTTGGAATATAGCTAAGGAAAGTTTTATGGAAAATTCTGTTTTTAGCACATTAAAACTTAGAGCAAGTACAGGAACAACAGGAAATGACAGAATAGACAATTATCAATACGCCGCAACATTACTCGCAGATTACAATTATCCAATCAACGGAGGAAATGCACCTGGTGTTTCTCTGGGAGTTGCGTCTAATCCGGATTTGAAATGGGAATCTAAAAAAGACAGAAACATAGGTTTGGATTTTGGTTTTTTTGATGAAAAACTAACCGGATCTTTCGAGTATTTCAACAATAAAAGCAGCGATATTCTATTTGCGGTTCCATTAGCAGCTTCTGTAGGATCTGCAGGTGGAGGAACTCAAATCCAGAATATTGCCGACGTAAAAGTATCAGGATACGAAATATCATTAGGCTACAATGATAGAAAAGGAGATTTTACATGGTCAGCCATAGCTAATTTTGGAACAAGTAAAAATGAAGTGACAAGTTTAGCGCCGGGCGTTACCAGTGTATTGGGCGGTCCAACAGCAAGAGCTGGTTTAGAAAACTTTTCAAGACTAGAAGTAGGTCAGCCATTATTCTATTTTTATGGCTATCAAACAAATGGAATTTATCAAAACCAGGCAGAAGTAGATGCTGTTTTTGGACCCGGGCAAACTATTATAAAACCGGGTGATATTAAAATCGTTGATCGTGATGGCAATAAAGTTATTAATTCAAATGACAAAACAAATATTGGAAATCCATATCCGGATTTTACATACGGTTTAAATCTGACGGCAGCTTATAAAAAATTTGATTTTAATTGTTTCATAACAGGAGTTCAAGGAAACGACATTTATAATGCCAATAAATTTGACTTGACAGGCATGAATCGTTTGTTTAATGCTAGTACAGAAGTTCTGGACAGAGCAATTGTAGTAAACGGAGTAGTTACCAATCCATCAGCCACTTTACCCAGAGCGCAGGGTGCAGATATTAACTGGTCTTCTGCTAATCAGCGCTATATCGAAGATGGTTCGTATACAAGATTGAAAAATATTACTTTAGGATATACATTATCAGGAGAAACATTTGACAATCATTTTTCAAATATAAGATTCTATATAAGCGGGCAAAATCTTATCACTATAACCAATTATTCTGGTTTAGATCCTGAAATTGCACGTGCAGATGCTAATGCAAATTCCGCAGGTATTGACTTAGGAAGATACCCACAGCCAAAATCAGTAATTTTTGGACTGGATGTTAAATTTTAATATATAAGATGATGAGAAAAATAAAATATATAGTTGCAGTATTGTTGGGAGTTTTTGCATTAAATTCATGTGACACTCAGGATTTAGAATTAACTAATCCAAATACTTTATCGCCTGACACTTTCTTTAAAACCGAAGCGCAGGTTGAGTCTTCTGTAAATGCAGCTTATGCAAATTTGCAGACAAGAGGACTTTATGCAAGGAATCTTGCTTTTGCAATGGATCTTATGGGGCAGGATGCTGCTGGAAATCCACAGTTAGAAGGAAATAAAAAACCATTTCAGGATTTTTCTTTTAATGCTGGAAATGATATTATTCAGTACTACTGGGAATCTTGCTTTTTAGGAATATCCAGAGCAAATTTTGTATTAGATAATGAGGCTAAGATTAACGCTTTATCAGAGTCAGTTTTATCACAGGAAAGAAAGAATAAATTTTTAGGAGAAGCCCATTTTTTAAGAGCCTATTACTATTTTCTTTTAGTAAATCGTTTTGGAGATCTGCCCATTTATAAAACCGGAACAATCGTAGGTGCAGCAAGAAGTCCTAAGGCAGAAATTTATAATTTGATTAGAGCCGATTTAGAATTTGCTTCTCAAAACCTATTGTCTAAAAGTGTAGAACAAAAAGGAAGAGCGACCAAAGAAGCAGCTTATGCTTATTTAGGTAAAGTATTATTGTATGAAAAAAAATACGATCAGGCTTTAACTGCTTTAAATAATGTTACAGGATTCAGTCTGGAAGATAAAGGCAGTTTTTACAACAACTTTATGGAAGAAACGGAGCACGGTAAAGAATCTATTTACGAAATTGAATTTAATGAAAACAATGGAACGGGGAATAAATGGGATGATGCCGGAAATAGCGGCGGAACCGGTTTTGCTGAGTCCACTCTGAGAGGTCAGGAATATGGTAATTTAAGCTGGTTCAATGTATATCCTCCAGACAATTTATTAAATTCATTTGAACCGGGAGATTTACGTTTTGGAGATACTTTTTATGTGCCGGGATCTAAATATTTAAATGGAACCCTTACTATGACAGCAGAAAATTTTAATACATCTGCAGGCCTTAGAAAAGCGGGCTGGAAAAAATATCAAAACTATTATAAAAAAGAAGATGAGGCTACGCAATCCAGTATTAACTTCAAAGTTATGCGTTATTCAGATGTATTGCTTATGAAAGCAGAATGCGAAAACCAAAGAGATGGAGGTTCACAAACTGCCGCCATTGCCTATATCAAACAGGTTAGAGATCGTGCAGGTTTAACAACTTCGATTGCACCCACAAAAGATGCAGTTTTTACTGCCATTGTGCATGAACGTAAAGTAGAGTTTGCAGGTGAGCAAAGCCGTTTTGATGATATTATGAGATGGGGCAACGCCAGTACTGAATTGGCTAATACTGGTTTTCAGGCTGGTAAGAATGAGTTATGGCCGATACCTAATAGAGAAACATCTTCTAATCCTAATATAAAACCAAGTGATAATAATCCTGGTTACTAAAAAATTAAATTTTGGTAGTTTGAGTTAAGTTAGTAATTGGCAAACAGCGCATTTTTAATGCGCTGTTTGTTTTTTTAGTATAGAGAATCACTTTCTTTTTTACAAGTCGTATCTACATTCGACAATCAACAATCTACAATCAACAATCCAGAAGCAACAATCAACAATCAACAATCCACAATTCTATAATCAACAATCTATAATCTATAATCTATAATCTATAATCTATAATCTATAATCTACAATCTATAATCTATAATCTACAATCTATAATCTACAATCTATAATCTACAATTTACAATCTACAATCTACAAAACAATCCCTCAGCATTCTCTTCTTTGCTTTAAATCTGTTTCAATCTGTATTTCCATTTTTTTATCTATGTTGTAAAAACACAACAAGACTGCACTAATAATGAATATAAAGCCAGGATAAATACTTACCGAAAGTTTAATTCCTTCTACAGCTGCCGGTATTTGACTGACTTCTTCGGCTACGTAACCATATTTAGATAAAAAAGCCGCACCTAATGCCCCGCCAATGCTTATTCCTATTTTTAGCCCGAAAATCATTACCGAAAAAACAGTAGCAGTCGCTCTTCGGTTGTTTATCCATTCACTGTAATCAGCCACATCGGCAATCATAGTCCATAATAAAGGAATAGTTATTCCGTAAATAAACCCATGTAGTAATTGGGTCAAAAAAACCATTGCAATAGCCGTTCTATTATAAAAATTAAATAGCAGCAAACTAAGAGCAGATAAAAAAATAAAAGTGATGTAAATATTTCTTTTACCAAAGGAATCTGCAAGAAGTTTTGAAAACATAATTCCAAAGATCATAAAAATAATACCTCCGGCATTGAAAAGACTAAATGCTGAAGTAGGAGCATCTTTTGGCCATTGGAAACTAACAAATCCCATCGATGTTAATGAATTATTCAGATGGTCGATAAATGCAGTAAATCCAATATCATTTAAAAAAATACTTTGTGCAGCAGGATCTAAATAATATTTAAAATAGAAAACATACATTCCTCCTTTTAAAGACAAGGTTATAAATACCAGAACAGTAACCAGCAGCATAACCAGCCAAGGCCTGTTTTTAGACAAATCAATAAAATCCTGTTTAATGGAAGATTCCTGATTCTTTGCAGGTGTAATTCTTTCCTTGGTGGTAAAAAAAGTGATTAATAAACAAATAATTCCCGTAATAGCAAATAAGATCATGGTATTTTGAAATCCAACTGCTTTATCACCATGTCCCAGTATGGAAACAAATGGCAATAAAAGGGATTGAATTATAAATTGGGCAATCATTACTGCTACAAAACGATAGGAGGAAAGACTGTTTCTTTCTTTCATGTCTCCCGTTAAAACACCGCTTAAAGCAACATATGGCAAATTGTTTGCTGAATAAATCAACACCAGAAAAAAGTAAGTCAGCAAAGCGTAAATTATTTTGCCGTTTTGACCAAAATTTGGAGTTAAAAAAGAGAGAACAGCGGCAATTCCAAACGGTAAGGCCGTCCATAATATCCATGGCCTGAATTTTCCCCATCGGGTTTGGGTTCGATCAGCAATTATTCCCATAATAATATTAAAAAAGGCTCCGATAAAACCACCCGTAAAGATAATAATACTTGCTGTGCCGGCAGGAATTTTATAGACATCAGTATAAAAGAAAGCAAGGAAAGTGAGCAAAGTCTGAAAAATGAGGTTCGCGGCAAAATCACCTAAACCATAACCTGTTTTTTCTACTATAGAAAGTTTTTGCGATGTATTACTCCCCAATATACCTGCTGTTTTTTCTTTGCTTTTTACCATTGTACTTATTGAAAATTATTTTATAAAGATCTTTTATCAAAAAGCGAATACTTCTTTTTGCTTCAGTTTTAATAAAAATACTAAGGGTAAAAATAGCTGTAAAGTTGAAATAAAGATTGTCAATTTTGAAGCTATTAATAACATATTTGAAGCATCATTTTTGTTTCAATTATTGTCAATAGAAGTTTTTCTTGTCTTAAAAAGCAGTTTTTGTTTTTTTATTGGTTTTTGCTTGTTTCAATAGATTTTGAGATTTACTTTGTAATTTTAGATCTTGCTTATTTATTAATTGCAAAAACCACTATTTTAATTTAAAATAGTGGTTTTATTTTTTACTCTAAACTTAATAATCCTGTTGTAATCTTTGCGGTAAAACAAATTAATGGTTTAAGGATTTTACAATGATTAAAAAACTTCATTATTAATTTAACTTGTTTGAAATGAAGACTGTATTTTTTTTAATTAATTTCAAAATAAAAATCAACTATAGTATAAATTAAATTGGTCTTTTGTAAACTGTTACATCATCTACCCACATCATTACAGTCGAAAACAAATTGATTTTATTAGGGTCTATAAAATTGGAATCTTTTGATCCAACATTTAGATTAAATATAATTGAATGCGGCCCGAAATTATTTAAGTTAAGATTGCCTGCACTACCATTAGTATATGTTGCTACGGTTACATTATCTACCATTATAGTAACTGTTACGACATTGTTTTTCATTTTCCAATAAGACTCATATAAATGCCATCCACCATTTCCGTTTATATCAAAATTGCCCGGATAGTTTCTCTCTGCAGAATTTCCTAATAGGTTTGCTCCGCTGGAAGTTCCATAAAAAAGATTTGAAGTAAAGCGACTTGAATTAGGGGCAAAAGAATAACCTTCCATAATATCAATTTCCCCTTTTGTTGGCCAGGCATTTTGCTGTACAGACCAGAAGGCAGGCCAGGCACCGTAAGTTTGTGTGAAAGACTTGTAAGTTCCGCCATCCATCGCTACGAGTTTAATATTGGCAGAAAGCATATATTCTGTATTGTTTTCAGGCTTATATTGATAATTAGAAGAAATAAACCCGGATTGATATTTGTATGTGCTCAATTTTGTCGTCTTGATTTCCAAACATTGTTTTCCGTCTCTCCATTGTGTTGTAGGTACTGAACTAGCATAGTCGCAATACCAGGAATTATAATCTGCTCGTTGTTCTTTTGTCCATTGTGACAAACTTGAACCTACATCAAAAGTATCTTCAAATTGTTTGATCCATGGCGCACCGGCTGCTTTGCTCGTACTGATTTTTGTACTCGCATTTGCAGATTGATCTTTTGCTGCCGGGGTTACGTCATCTCCGCAGGAAGTAAATCCTAAACCTAATACACATGTCACTGTTAATGCTAACAAATTTAATTTTTTCATAATTTAATTTTTTGGTTTATTAATAGTTGAAGTAAAGTATTATAGTTTTAAAAAATTTAATCTAAGCCTTCCAGAAATCCAGTATGAGAGCTTTTAATTGCAAAATTTGAATCGTACAATAAAGGCCAGTCATTTCCCGGGTGGTTAAGTTCCGTACTAAACGGAATCCAGGATTCATTATCTTTCATTCCCCAAATTGTTAAGGCATATTTATTTGCTGCAGGAAGTGCATTATAGAGCTGCACAATCTCTTTGTATTTTGCTTTTTGAGCCAGTCTTCTTTCATTTGTGAAAGTTGAAATGTCATTCGACTGATTTACTTGTATATCTAATTCCGAAATATGAATTTTCAGACCTTTTGCTGCCGCTTTGTTAAGATCGGTTTCGATTTGAGTTTTTGTTGGATTTAAATAGTTGTTGTGCATTTGAAAACCAATGCCATCAATAAGGTTACTTGCTTTTAAATCATCTGCAAGGCTAAAAACTTTGTTTTGTTTTGGGATATTAGTTGAGGTTGCATAATCATTATAAAACAATAATAAGGATGTATCTCCTGCTGCGGTTGCTGCATTTCTTGCCCATTGAAAACAATCTTTTACATAATTTGCACCCATTCGCTGCAGAAAAATAGTATTTCTCATAGCTCCGCCATTGTCATCTACTGCTTCGTTAACTACGTCCCACGATTTTACTTTTCCGGCATAATGAGTAACAACATCTGTAATGTACTTTTTTACTTCTGCTTTAAATTCGGCATCGGTACCAGAAAAATCTTTTAACCATTTTGGCACTGAATTATGCCAAACCAAAGCATGACCGTGAACATTGATTCCGTTAGTATTTCCGTAAGCAACAATTTTATCCGCCACAGTCCAGTTGTAAACGCCGCTTGCGGTAGAAATTTGATCCATTTTCATCTCGTATTCAGCAGAAATACTACTGAATTCATTTTTCAAAATAACATCATAAGGACTTCCAGTAGTTAATTGTGAAGCTTTTATTGCCATACCTACAAAAAATGGATGTGCCAATTTATTTGCTTTTACTTTTAAGAATGTAGGATCTTCAGGAATGTTGCTCGAACCTGTGGTAACAACACTAATAACATTTGAATAACCCGAAGTTTCTGTCTCATTTTTTGCTCTAACTCGGTAATAATATTGTGAACCTCCAGTTAAACCTACGATAACTTCGTTTAAATCAGTAACTTCTTTTGCATTGTAATTTGGGACAAAAGAGGAGAAATTCTCGCTTGTTGAAACATCCAAAAGATAACTTTTTGCATGGGAAACGTACATCCATTTTGCTCTAAAACCTGCATCGTTTATGTCTTTTGGTGCGTTTGCAACAGGTGTTTCTAAAGTATTAGTGGCTATATTGTCTTCTTTTGAACAAGAATTCAAAAAAAAGAAAATACCAGTCAGCATTAGTAAAAATTTAATTTTCATACTGTTTTTTTATTATAGAATATCCTTTTGTGATTTTGAATACTCTTATTTATAGTTTCTGCTTTTTTTGTTATTAAAGAGGTTGTTTTTGTGGCACAACCTCTTTTTTTAGTTTAAAGATTAAAACACAAGACCAATAATTATTGGTATCGAATTTTAATATTATCGTATTTTATTGCACTAGGATTTGGTGAATCTCCCTGAGCAACTCCAACTTTAATTTCGTTGATTTTAGAAGGATCTAATGTTGCAGCTGTATTCGAACCAAATCCGTAATTATCTTTAAAATCACTTAATAATATGGTTTTTGTGGTCCAGTTTACATCGGTTACTTTAAAATTAAAACCATAGTTTACACCATCAATAGTATTTAATTGAATCGCAAATTGAGCACCCACAACATTGGCACTTACATCAATATCTATGAAAGTTTTTGAAGCATCATTATTTGAAGCACTTAAGAAACCAGCCCCGCCTCCAGCGCTGCTTCCGTTGTAACCATTAGCAGTAGAACCTGCCCATACTAATGTTGCATAACTGCCAGATGGGCCGCCAGTAGTATTTGCGTTAAAACTATCGATATCGCCATAAGCGGTCCAATCGCGTCTGCTGCCGTTTCCGTCAAAATCAGATACAAGAACTACGGTGGCAAAATTGATTGTTTTCTTTGCAGAACCTCCCGGAGTGGTTACGACAAGCTCTGATCCTGAAACGGCATCTGAAGGTAAACCGATTATAATCGAAGAAGACGATTTTAGCGTATAACTTAGTGTTTTGCCTCCTAAAGTAATCGAAGAAACATTATAAAACCAGGTTCCTTCTATTTCCAATGGAAATCCAGGAGTTGCAACAGCCGGAGTTGTTTTTGTAATGGTTGGAACTGGCTGTAAAATCTCAATATTTTTGGTTACTGAACCTGATCCTGTTACAAACGTAATAGGCTGTACACCAAATCTGCTTCCTAGTTTTTCATCAAAAGGAATAGTAAAAATAAACGCTTTATCTGAATTATAATTTGGATTGAAACTAATATCAATTTTATTGTCCAGCGTAATTTTTTTTAATCCTTTTAAACCTTCACCTTCAACTCTGACTTTGTTTAACGGAAAAGCCTGATTCAACAGATCTCCCGGTTCAGCAACCATTGCATCTATATTTGCAGTAGTCGCATCGTCATTTTGGCAAGCTGTAAAAGACACCAATGCCAAAAGAATTATAATTCTATATGTTATTTTCTTAATCATGGTAAAAGTTAGTTAAAGTTAAAAGGAACCGGAGGCTCTAATAATGATGGATTAGTATCAATAGCAGTTTGCGGTAACGGCAGTTCAAAATAGCTGCTTCCCGGAGTAATCTTTCTGGAAACCAATTCGGTTCTGGCATCATCAGAATAAAAACCTACTTCCTGCTGTGAAATAATTGCTGTTGCTTCTGCCAGACCACGACGTTTTAAGTCGAAGAAATATTGTCCTTCAAGTGCAAATTCAATTCTTCTTTCGTTAAATAAGTCATTTCTTGTAAGTATCGTTTTGGCTGGCAATCCGGCTCTGGCTCTTACTTCATTAAATGAGCTTAAAGCTGCTGCAGAAGTGGTTGAACCCGCTCCAGCTAAAATCGCTTCGGAATTCATTAGTAAAACATCAGAATATCTAAGTATAATTGTGTTTTGTGACGTTCTCATAAAAAACACATCGTTTCTTTCGGCAGCAGAACCTACAATATACTTTCTGAAATTAGCCGCAGTCGAAGAGTATATTTTTTTATATCTAAAACCACCTTGATTTTTTAATAATTCAGGATAAAAGTCACCATCTGTCATGATTGTGCTTTTTTTTCTGGTATCATTTGGCTCAAAGCCGTTTTGCAATGAAATAGAAGGCAGATAAACTCCCCAGCCGTCTCCACCGCCAGTTATTCCGGTACCTCCCGGAACTATATAGGCCTGATTTGTATTTTGTGTTCCCCATTCTGTAGCAACTGCTTTCCATTGCAGGGCAAACATACTTTCGGCACTATTGTTATTCTCCGGACTGCTAAATAAGTTTCCGTAATCTTGAATCAAAGTATATTGATTTCCGATAATTTTCTGGGTTAAAGCAGCACATTCTCCATATTCGTTTAACGTTAAATGCACTTTTGCAAGAATTCCCATTGCTGCAAATTTGGTAACATATCCTTTTTTTACTGAAGTTGCAGGTAAATTTTCAATAGCATATTCCAGATCTTGTTTTATGAATTTGTAAACATCTGTTACAAGATTTCTTTTTGGCTGAGGTGCCGTTCCTGCTTTATTAATAATAGGTACTGCTCCAAAGCTTCTTACCAAATAAAAATAGGCATTGGCTCTCATAAATCTTGAAATTGCTATGGCATTTTTATAAGACGCTTCGGGCAATTCGCTTTTTCTGTTTTCAACTAAACTCATTAAATTATTGGATTGATCGATAACCGAAAACAAAGAAGTGTATCCTTCTGTCAGGATTGGGTTTTGTGAGGTTACCTGAGCATCTTTAAACTGTGCATAAGCGCCGTCAAAGGTAAAAGCATTGCCGGCATACATATCTCCAACAGCAATCAGGAATTTATCATTAAAAGTAAACCAGGGTTTAAAATACAAACTCTCAGCAATTCCGTCAAAAGCGGTAACTCCTTCCGGTAAATCGCCCGGCGTTAATTGATTTTCAGATGGTGCATCCAAAAAATCATCAGAACAGGAAAACAAAGACAGTAATGGTATTAGCATTCCCATCATAAAAAGTTTAAAAAGTTTTTTCATGACTATTTTTTTTTATTTTAATGACTATGAATCATTAAGTTAATTGTGTTTTTTATCAATTTTAGAATTCTAAATTTAAACCCATAGAAGTAGTTCTTGGCACTGGATAACGTCCCAGATCAATACCGCTAAGCGTTATATTTTGATCTAAATTTCCTAAAGCAGGATCAAAACCGGAGTATTTTGTCCATGTGTATAAGTTTTGAACATTGACATACAATCTCATTTTAGATATAATAGAATTTTTGAATATCTGGCTTGGTAAATCGTAGCTCAAAGAAACATTCTGAATTCTTAAGTAAGAACCATCTTCAACAAATCTGTTTGAGATTCTTCCATTTCCATTTGGATCATTAAGCGTAATTCTTGGTTCATTTGTGTTTTCGTTTACTCCCGGCTCAAAAGCATTTATAGCCCTTGTACTCACGTTTGCAAATCGATCTCCAAACCCAGGATAAATACCATCAGTATAATGACGCGTAAAGTTGTAGATTTCATTGCCCTGACTTCCGGTTAAAACAACAGATAAACTAAGGTTTTTATACTTAAAATTATTCGTAAATGAATAGGTGAAATCAGGAATTGCGCTTCCTATAGCTTTTTGATCTTTAGCATCAATTTTTCCGTCGCCATTAAGATCTTTAAAGCGAATATCGCCAATTCCTGTTCCTGTTTCCTGAATTGGTCCTGCGGCTAATTCTGCAGCATTTTTAAATAATCCGTCGGTAACATATCCGTAGAATTGTCCAACTGGTTGACCTTCTGTAGTTCTGGTAACGTTATACAAGTCAAATTGTACTTTTCCTAATAATGATTTCCCTGCACCTTGAAAACTTGTTAGTTCATTATTGTATTTTGAAAAGATAATGGTACTGTCCCATGTAAAATTTTCTGTAACAATGTTTCTGGTATTCAGGGTAAGTTCAACTCCTTTCGTTTCAATTTCACCCGTATTCAAATAATAATTAAGTGCACTTTGATTCGACTCATCATTGATTTGTTTTGTTAGGAAATTAGAAGAATGTTTAACATAATAATCAAAGTCTAATTTTACTCTGTTATTAAGCATTCCTAATTCAAAACCAACATCAAAAGACTTAAGTGATTCCCATTTAATATTAGGATTACCCAAGTTGTCAATTGTTGGAGATACGCCTCCAAATGGAGATGCCGTTAAGGAAAGAATCGTTTGGTATCTGTTTGCCGGAATATTTTGATTTCCTACAGAACCATAACCTGCTCTAAATTTTAAATAATTTACTGTAGAAGATAAAGGCTCAAAAAACTTTTCGTTACTAACAGTCCAACCTGCAGCAAATGAAGGGAAGTAACCCCATTTATTATTAGGTCCAAAATTTGAAGAAGCATCTGCTCTTAAAGACGCCGAAAAAGAATAACGATCAGAAAAACTATAATTTAATCTCGAAATATAAGAAGTCATAGACCATCTGCCAGAGCCATTTCCGTTAACTGCAGTATCTATATCGCCAATGTTTAAGTTGTTAAAATTTTTGCTTAGGAAATCACCCGATCTGTAACCGCTCAAATATTCGTATTGACTTTCCTGTGCTTCCTGACCAAGTAAAAAAGTAAAATTGTGTTTCTCGTTGAACGTTTTATTATAAGTTAAATAGTTTTTTAAACTCCAATAAAAGCTTTGATCCTGTTGTTTGAATGATTTATTTAAAAGCTCAGACACATTTCCTAAAGTATATTTAGGTGCAAAAGAGCTGCTTTTTGCAAAATTTAAATCATATCCCAATTCCGTTCTAAAAACCAAACCTTTGGTAAGAGTGAAATCGGCAAATACATTTCCATTGATTTTATAGCGATCCGTTTTTGCGTTATTGTATTCTGATAAAGCAATTGGATTTGTTGCTTCATTTGCTGACGAACCCAAACCACTTGTAGGACCGGCAAAAGAACCGTCAGCATATCTAACCGGTAATTCTGGAGATTGTCTTAACGTATTCATTACTAAACCACCTCTGTCATCGTTTCTGACAACTTGTTGAGATGATTTACTGATCGACATATTGTTACCAATTTTCAGCCATGATTTTACAGTTGAATCGATGTTTAATCGCATCGACATTCTGTTGAAATCTGAATTTAGAACAATACCTTCCTGATCAAAATAATTCAAAGACGTATAATATCTTGTTCCTTCTTTTTCACCTGAAAATGATATTTGATGATTGTACATGGTCGCAGTTCTAAAAAGTTCGTCCTGCCAGTTTGTTCCATTTCCTAATAAATCAGGTTTTTGATATTGATACGGAATTGGTTCGCCATTCATTTTGAAAATTTTAGCCTGATAAGCTGCATATTGAGGCAAGTTTAAAACATCAACTGAATTTGTCACTTGCTGAGTTCCCATATACGTTTCATATGAAAAAGTCGATTTTCCTTTTTTTCCCTTTTTAGTTGTAATCAAAACAACACCATTTGCACCATTTGCACCGTATATTGCCGTTGATGAAGCGTCTTTTAGAATATCTATAGTTTCGATATCCGAAATATTCAATCCTGACAAAGCCGAGTTTTTAGTTTGCCCGTTTCCTCCGCCTAAAGCACTAAATGAAAATGAATCGTTATTTTTATCCGCAAAAACCGGAGTTCCGTCAATTACATACAAAGGTTCATTTCCGTTAATAGAAGTAATTCCTCGAATTTGTACCGAAATTCCTCCTCCTGGTGTACCCGAATTTTGAGTCACATTTACACCCGCAGCTTTACCCACAAGTGCCTGATCAATAGAAGTAAAAGGCTTGTCCTGAATCTCAGAAGCTTTGATGGAAGAAATTGCACCATTTACATCTTTTCTTTTTGAAGTTCCGTAACCAATTACGACTACTTCATTTAATTTTTCAAGGTCATTAACCATATTGATTTTCATCACTGATTTTGTGTCTGCTGGCATAGACACATTTTTGTAACCGATGTAACTAAAGATCAATGTGCTTTTTGGATCTACATTGTTTAGGATAAAACCTCCGTCAAAATCGGTGGTAGTTGCATTTTTTGTTCCTTCTACTATTACACCAACACCCGGTAAGCCAAGTCCTCCTGATGTTACTTTTCCTTTAACAGTTTGAGCAAAGAAAAAATTTCCCCACATACATACTATTAAGCACAATAGTTTTTTTAATGTTCTTTTCTGCATAAAAATTGGTTAATTAAGTTAGTTAGTTTTTTATTGGAAAATATTTAATAGAAAGGTTTTTTGCATACTCAAAATTAGAGTTACGAGAAGAAAACTTTTTTCTTAAATATTTCTTAACGAAAGTAAAATCTAGTGGGTTGCTATTGTAGAACAGATGAAGCATATTGTACAACAAATGATGCAAAAAAAGATGCGAAAACGTTATTATTGCTAAAAAGAGACAATTGAGATATAAAAACAGATACTGAAGTATTGCTAGTAAAATGACGCAAAAAGTATTGTTTGTATAAAAAAAGGAAATAATATTTTAGAAATGTCAATTTTTGTTTCAAATTACTAAAGATACTTTTTGAAAAAATTGACTTACAAAAAAAGAGCTCCGATTTTTATTTCAGAGCTCTTTTAACGGCGTATTTTAGCGCTTATTCTTATGTCTTTTTTTCTTTTGTAGGCAAGTGTCCGTATTTAATCTTATAACATTTGGAGAAATAGGAGGGAGAAGTAAATCCTACTTTATAGCTTATTTCGTTGATATTATTATTTCCTTTTTCGATCAGTTGTTTTGCTTTTTCTAAACGTACGTTTCTGATAAATTCATTAACCGAAACGCCTGTTAATGTTTTTATCTTTCGATACAACTGACTTCTGCTCAGGAAAATTTTAGAAGATAAAAGTTCTACAGTCAATTCAGGTTCACTAATGTTTTCGTTAATAAAATGCAGAATCTTTTGAATGAAATCATTATCAAGTGACGTAGTTTTTTCTTTGCCATCTTTTGTGATTCCGCTATAAAATTTCTTAAACATAATTTGTCTGCTTGTAATAAGCTGTGCCAGACTCGATTTTAGAATATCTAACTCAAATGGTTTGCTTAAATACATATCTGCACCGGAATCGATACCTTCTAATCGGTCTTTTACCATTGCTTTTGCCGAAAGCATTAACAAAGGAATATGGCTTGTTTTTAAATCTCCTTTTATGTTTTTACACAATTGTAAACCGTCCATTACGGGCATAATAACGTCTGTAATGATTAAATCCGGTAATTTCTGAACAGCAAGTTCATAGCCTTTCTGACCATTTTCGGCGACAATAACCTTATATAATTTGCTTAGTTCATGTTTAAGATAATTTCTTAATTCAGGATTGTCTTCAACAATTAAAACCGTGTATGGTTTTGCAGTTTCGACAACATCATTTTCAACAGATTGATCCGTGTCATAATCATCATCAGAAGAATGATTAACAGATTCAGACAGAAATTGGTTTTTAGTTTTTTCTGTTTTAAAAACCTCGTCGATTATTTCACTTTTCTTATACAAAGATTTACCTAAAGGAAAAGTTACCGTAAATTTTGTGCCTTCTCCAACCTGACTTTCAACATCAATTCTTCCTTTATGAAGCTCAACAAATTCTTTTACAACCTCTAAACCAATTCCTGTACTTCCATAATAATCTTTATTGACATTATTGACCTGATAAAATCTGTCAAAGATTCTTTTGAGATCTTTTTTATGAATTCCGGAACCGGTATCAGTAATTGTTATTGAAAAAGAAGGAACGCTGTCACCGTTAATTAACAATGAATTATCCGTATCTGATTTGGCTATAGAAATGGTAATAGAACCATTATCCGGAGTAAATTTAAATGCGTTTGAAATGATATTAAAGAGTATTTTTTCGAGCATTTTAGGGTCTAACCAGTCTTCAAGTTCATCAAATGCAGATTTGAAATTAATTGTAATATTTCGGGCTGCAGCTTCTTCATCAAAATAACCAATGATGCCTTGTGTAAATGTTACAACTTCAATTTTTTTGGCCTGAAGGGAAATTTTGTTGAACTCTAATTTATTAAAATCCATAAGCTCATTGATAAGTCTCGAAAGCCTATCGGAACTTTTGTGTACAATTTTTAGTTTATTATGTATTTCAGGAGATAAATTTTTACTTCTTAAAATATCTTCCAATGGATTTATAATCAATGTTAATGGCGTTCTGAATTCATGCGAAATATTAGTAAAGAATTGTAATTTCTTATTGTTCAATTTCTCTGACTGAATGTTTTTTTCTTTTTCTAAAAGTATAGCTTGTTTGGCTTTAAAGCGATTTTGATAAATTTTATTAAGATATATAATCAGGAAAACTAAAATAGAAGTATATAATAAATAAGCCCAAAAAGTTTTCCACCACGGAGGCAGAATTTTTATTTTTAATTCTAATGGAGTATTACTCCAGGAACCATCTGCATTTGCCGATTTAACTTTAAAAATATAATCGCCAGGCGCCAGATTGGTATAAGTTGCCGTTCTGTTATTCCCCACATAATTCCAATCTTTTTCAAAGCCTTGCAGATAATAAGCGTATTGGTTTTTCTTAGAATAATTATAATTGATTCCTACATATTCAATCGTAAAAACAGATTGTGTATAGTTGAGAATAATTTCTTTAGTCTGAGCAATTACTTTGGTTAACGGCGAAGCATCTTCATTAGGTTTTACAGATTTATTGAATAATTTAAAATCGCTGAAATACAATTTTGGCGCTTTTTCTGTTTTTTTAATCTCGTTAGGATTAAAATAATTTACTCCCTCGTAACTGCCAAAATATAGCTCCCCATTTCCATCTTTAAAGACAGCATTATTGTTAAAATCATTATCAACAAGACCATCATCTTTAGTGAAATTGGTACTTTTTTTATTTTTAAAATCCAGTTTCGTTAATCCAGATCCGCCGCTTATCCATAAAGAACCATTATTGTCAGCAATTATCGCACGAACAGATTTTTCTTTAAAACCAGGAAAATTATTAAAGTTCGAAAATGTCTTATCTTTTTTATTATAATTAAACAATCCTTCGCCATCAGTTCCTATCCAAATTGTTTTATCATTGGATTCATAAATCGATAAAATGGTCTGAATGCTGTTGTACTTCGTTTTGTCCTTGAACATGGCATCTCGCATATTGGTCACTTTAAAATCAAAGCCGTCTTTTAAACTTACCTGATATAAACCTAAGATGGTCCCAACCCACAAAACATTATCAGAATCCACAAAAACTTTACGGATAAAAGCGTTGTCTAACGCGTTGTCTGTAAATGATTTCGACTCACAATGAACAAAAGTATTGGTCTTATTATCAAAATAATGCAATCCTTTTATAAAAGTTCCAATCCAGATTCGGCCTTTTGAATCTTCCGAAAAAGTAAAAATCCTATTCGATTTTAATCCCGAAGTATTTGCCGTATTATAGTTTATGAATCGGGTAGTGCCATTTTTTAAAAAGTAGATGCCGCGATCCCAGCTTCCTATCCAGATATTTTGTTGACTGTCTATAAATATCGTCTGAATATCAGCAGCATCCAAACCGGAATAGTAGCTTTGATTGTTTTTGTTTACGTGAATGTAACTTTTAGCAGCAAGATTATAAATGTCAAGTCCTCCGCCTTCATTACTGATTAAAAGATTTCCTTTTTTATCTTTTATAACAGATGTAACGTAACTGGTTTGCAGTGAATTATCGTTGTTTACTTGTGATTCGAGAGAATTGAATTTGTTATTAGGTTTGTCAAATACACCAAGTCCTTTATTAAAATAGCCTAACCAAAGACGCTTTTCTTTATCCTCATATAAAGACCAAACCGAATTCGATTTTAAACTAAAATCATTGTATTTACTGTGTAAATATTTCTGTAATACCTGCCCTTTATAATTTACAACCAATAATCCGTCATTTTCGGTACCGCAAATGATATAATCGTGACTGCTTTCTATAATCGATAAGATTTTATTTTTGGTAATAGAAAAGTTTTCAAATTGGTAATTATCAGTTTCCGGTTTAATTTTTATCAGGCCGTTTTCCGTTGTTCCCAGCCATATATATCCAAATTTATCAACAACAAGATTTTCGATATCATCTAATAAGGGTTCCCTTTTAAACTTGTCTTTATAAACCTGTTTTAGTTTTCCGTTTAAATCGAGTTCCAAAAGACCATAACTTGTTCCTAAATAAATAATTCCGTGCTTATTTTTTACCGAAGATTTTATTAGAAAATTAAATTTGTCCAGCACTTTTGACGGAATCAGAGAAGCTTTTAAAGTTTTTATATTGAGTTTGAACAATCCAAAACCATACGTACCTAAAATTAAATTGCCGTTGTTATCCTGAATAATTGTTTTTACGGTAATAGGTTCGTCATAACCTTTTCGAATAACATCTTCAATATTGATTTTGGTAAAATTATCTAAATCCCTGTTGTACAAACACAAACCGTCATCGGTACCCACCCATAAGTTATTTTCAGAATCAATAAAAGTGGCATAAATAAAGTTACTGTTTAATGAACCGGGTTTTTTATTGTATTCATATCCAAAATAATTTACACCATCATATCGGTACAAACCCGTGCCGTTTGTACCGATCCAAATAAAACCGTTTTTATCCTGAATAATCGAAGAAATGGCTCTTTTTGAAGTAGTTTCCTGTATACTTCTAAATTGGTAATTGTCAAATTTATCTTGAGAAAACAGGCAATTTAGACCTATAAAGAAGCATACAAGAATGTATTTAATATTTTTCATTTAATAGTATTATTGATCAATTCTCCTTGAAGATTTCCTTTTACTTTAAGTGTAATAAAAACAATATTAATAAAACTAAATAGGAAATATACTTTTTAAGTGTAAATTTTATCATATTGCCAAAAACCTGAGCCCAATTATTAATTAATCATGCTCAGGTTATTAGATTGTTTACTTAAGAATAATCCCGACGCTTCGGGCAATTTCATTGAGTTAAGATTTTAAAAAATAAAATTATTGCAAATCAAATCCGTTTTTATCCGTGTCTTTACCAAGTAAATCTGTTTTATCCGCGTCAAAATTAGACACTGATTTTACTTATTAGCTAAAGCGAAAACGCTGATAAAAACGGATTTTTTCAATTATTTTTTAGAAAAACTTTATTTTAGTTCAAATTTGCTGGTAAGACCTTCATTAGAATTCCAGCCAACCATGATATTAAAGAAACCAGATTCTACTAAATATTTGCCTTCGTTATCATAAAAACCAAGTTCCTTTTCAGTCAATGTAAATTGAATTGTTTTAGTTTCTCCCTTTTTTAAGGCAACAAGTTCAAAACCTTTTAGCTCTTTAATAGGTCTTACTATACTGGCAACAGGATCATTTATGTATAATTGAACGACTTCTTTTCCGTCATAATTTCCTGTGTTTGTTACGTCAACAGTTACTTGAATTTTTTCTCCTTTTGCAAAAGCAGTTTTATTTAGCTTAAGATTTTTATAATCGAAAGTGGTGTAACTCAACCCAAAACCAAACGGAAACTGAGGTGTTTTTTCTACATCCATATAATGTGACCAAAACACATTTTTGTCGCTGTCAATTGGTCTTCCCGTACTGTATTTGTTGTAATATATTGGCGCCTGACCTACATTTCTCGGAAACGACATAGGTAGTTTTCCACTCGGGTTATAATCTCCATATAAAACCTGCGCAACCGCATTTCCGGTTTGAGTTCCTAAATGCCAGGCTTCTACAATAGCCGGAATATTTTGAGCAGCCCACGGAATACTCAGCGGACGACCATTGTTTAAAACCAAAACCACATTTGGATTTACCTTATAGATTTCCTCTAATAATTCCTGTTGAACTCCAGGCAAATTTAGATCAGTTCTGCTTCTTGCTTCTCCACTTTGAAAACCATATTCACCTAAAACCATCACCACAACATCAGCATTTTTTGCAGCTGTTTTTGCCGCTTCAAATCCGCTTTTGTCAGTTGTGTTAAAAACAGTTTCAGTTAAGAAAGTTGCTTTTTGTTTCAATAAGTCGGCTCCTTTTTCAAAAAACAATTGATTGTCTTTGTATTGCTGCATTCCTTCTAAAACCGAAACCGCAGTATTATCATCGGCTGCGATTCTCCAGCTTCCAAGCGGACTGTTTTTATCATTTGCCAAAGCGCCAATCAAAGCAATTTTCTGCCCTGATTTTTTCAGCGGAAGTAAATTCCTTTCGTTCTTCAACAAAACAATAGATTTTTTTGCCATGTCCAAAACGCCTTCATTATTAGCTTTACTTCCTACAACCGCTTTCTCGCGTTTTTCATCACAATATCTGTACGGATCATCAAATAAACCTAATTCAAATTTCACGCGTAAAATTCGGCGTACTGCATCATCAACCAAAGATTCTTTTACCTTTCCAGATTTCACCAAATCAACCAGTTTTGCCACATACAAATACGATTCCATATCCATATCAGAACCCGCAATTACAGCTTTTGCCGTTGCATCAGCTTCATCTTTTGCATAACCGTGAGCAATCATTTCGCGAATAGAAGCATAATCCGAAACCACAAATCCGTCGAAATTCCATTTTCCTTTTAGAATATCTCTTTGTAAAAATGCATTTCCCGTTGCCGGAATACCGTTTAATGTATTGAATGAATTCATAAACGTGCGAATTCCTGCATCAACTGTTGCTTTAAAAGGCGGTAAAACCGAGTTGTATAATTTAGAATTACTGATGTCTACCATATTATATTCCAATCCTGCCTCAACAAAACCGTATGCCGCAAAGTGTTTTGCACAAGCTGCAATCGTATTTACTTTAGCCAAATCGGCAACAGTTTCTCCCTGAAAACCTTTTACTCTTGCATAACCAATTTTACTTCCCAAATAAGGATCTTCACCGGCACCTTCCATAACACGTCCCCAGCGCGCATCATTTGAAACGTCGACATTTGGTGCAAAAGTCCAGTTAATTCCCGATGCAGAAGCTTCATCTGCCGCAATTGCCGCCGACTTTTTTATTGCTTCCAAATCCCAGCTTGCTGCTTCTGCCAGCGGAATTGGACTCAAAGTTTTATAACCATGAATAACGTCAAAACCAATAATTAAAGGAATTCCTAAACGGGTTTCTTCTACCGCGATTTTCTGTACAGCACGAACTTCTTTTACACCGCGAACCGTAAGCATCGATCCAACAAGACCTTTTCTTAAATGTTCGTATTTTAATTCAGCACTTCCGCCTTTTGGAGCGGGTCCTGTAACATCCCAAAAACCATTGTACTGATTCATTTGTCCAACTTTTTCTTCTAATGTCATTTCTTTCATTAAAAGTGAAATTCGGTCTTCAATTGGTTTTTTGGTATCCATATACTTTTTTGTTTGAGCATATCCGTTTCCGAAAATGATTAGCACTAAAAAGGCATACTTTTTAATTTGTTTTTTCATCATTGTGGTTTTTAGTTTTATGGTAAAGCTGTTTAAATTGTCTTTTTATCTTGAATAATAATTTTATAGGTTTATTTATATGAAATCAATAAATATAAAGTTGTAAATGTAGTTTTACACTATCAATCAGAGTAGTAAATTTGATGCATTAAGTAATACAAATGATGCATTTTGACATTTAGACAAAAGAAAATGTGGTTTGGAACTATAGTTTTGAGGAATGATAAAGGTGTAATAATTTACGATTTAAATCTTTTAGTGTTGTCCCATTGACTTTTACTTTTAAAGTTAAGATTTATCTTTTCTTTTTTGAATTTTATAAAAGTAGAAACGTGGTTTTAGTTATGTTAAACCTCTCCAGCGTTGCGCCGGTATAACCATTGCCTGCGAGAGCTTTCAAAAAGAAAATTAACCCAAAGCTTTTCTCCAGCATAATTCAACTTATTAGATTAGTAAATGTAGAATTATAACGCGGTTTAAATAAGATGTAAATGTGATTACCCCCTTTGCATGTTGGAATTAAGGACTATTTTGTGCAGTTTTAAAATATTGAAAATGTGTATAAAAGACAAAACCCTGCAAATCGTTTGATTTGCAGGGTTTATTGTGAATTTTGGCCTTTTTGTAAACTTTAAAAAGTCTCTTTTAAGCTCTCAGCGGAGAAAGAGGGATTCGAACCCCCGGACCTGTTACAGTCAACAGTTTTCAAGACTGCCGCATTCGACCGCTCTGCCATTTCTCCAGTATGTCGCTATCGTTTTGTGATTGCGAGTGCAAATATAGTGCGCTTTTCCGATTATAAAAACTTTTTCAGCGATTTTTTTGAGATAATTTTTAAGTGCTTAATTATCAGTATTTCTGAAAATGTTTTTTTTGAAAAATTATTCCAAATTGTCTAAAATCGGTGTTGGTTTTTTGTTTTCATCTACTGCAACAAACGAAAAAGTTCCTGAAACTACCGTTTCGCGAAGCTCAGAATACATTTGTTCCATGAAAATATCAACGTGAATTTTACAGCTTGTTCTTCCAACACTGTCCACTTTTGCTACTAATTCGATTAAAGTTCCGGCCGGAATTGCTTTTTTAAAGTCAATTTGGCCAGTCGATATCGTTACCACTTTTTTACGGCTGAAGCGTGTAGCGCAAATAAAAGCAACTTCATCCATTAAATGCAGCGCTGTTCCTCCAAATAAAGTGTCGTAATGATTTGTTGTACTCGGGAAAACCGCTTTAAAAATTCGTGTTTCCGATTTTAAGATTCTTTCTTCTACTGTTCCCATAGATTAGTAAGTTACATATTCAGTTATTTCAAGGCCGTATCCAATCATTCCCACACGTTTTGTTTGTTCCGTGTTCGAAACTAATCTGATTTTAGAAATATCAATATCGTGAAGGATTTGAGCCCCAATTCCGTAATCTTTACTGTCTATAATTATCTTAGGAGCTTTTAATGTTCCTTTAGATTGTAATGATTTAAGTTCAGCAATTCGGTTTAATAAATTCACTGCAGTCATATCTTGGTTAATAAAAATAACAGCGCCTTTGCCATTTTCATTAATAACCTTAAACATATCGTCTAACTGCTGTTCGGCATTATTAGTTAAAGTACCTAATAAATCATTATTTACCTGCGAAGAGTGGATTCTGGTTAAGATTGGTTCTCCAAGATTCCATGTTCCTTTTGTTAAAGCAATATGTATTTGTTTATTTGTCGTTTGCTCGTAAGCTCTTAATCTAAAAGTTCCAAAACGAGTTTCGATATCAAAATCTTCTTTTTTAACGATCAGGCTGTCGTGCTGCATTCTGTAAGCAACTAAATCCTCAATCGAAACTAATTTTAAGTCGAATTTCTTTGCTACTTTAATAAGTTCCGGTAAACGAGACATTGTTCCGTCTTCATTTAAAATTTCGCAGATAACACCTGCAGGTTTAAAACCAGCCAATCTTGCAAAATCGATAGCAGCCTCAGTATGGCCTGTTCTTCTTAAAACACCGCCTTGTTTGGCGATCAATGGAAAAATATGTCCCGGACGAGCTAAATCGTGTGGTTTTGTATTTGGGTCAACTAATGATTGAACTGTTCTTGATCTATCAGAAGCAGAAATTCCTGTCGTTACGCCATTTCCTTTTAAATCTACCGAAACTGTAAAAGCAGTTTCCATATGGTCTGTATTATTAGTAACCATGGCACGTAAATCAAGTTCTTTGCAGCGGCTTTCTGTAAGTGGTGTACAAATTAATCCGCGTCCGTGTGTAGCCATGAAATTGATCATTTCAGGTGTTACTTTCTCGGCTGCGGCCAAAAAATCACCTTCATTTTCGCGATCTTCATCATCGACTACAATAATTACTTTACCTTGACGAATATCCTCTATAGCTTCCTCAATGGTATTAAGTTGAATTTTTGTTGACATAATTATTGTTTGTTTTGAGCAGGAAAGAACCGCTCAGAAATTTTTTGAAATAGTTGTGAAATAGGAGTCGTTATCGCATCAAAATTAATTAATCCGTTGTCGTTTGTAGCACGATACGTTAATAATATAGCCAATGGAGATAATATAAAAGATGACATCCAGGATCCCATAAAAGGAGTCATTCCGCCTTCTTGTGATAATCTTTTTCCAAAAGTATTGATGAAATGGAACGTAATAAAAATTAAAACGGCAAAAACGATTGGTAAACCAAGTCCGCCTTTTCGGATAATGGCTCCAAGAGGCGCGCCAATAAAAAACATTAAAAAGCAGGCAAAAGCAATCACAAACTTTTCATACAATGCTGTTAAGTGTTTGTTGATTTCGCGCTGTTTGTCTTTTAAATCTTTTTGAGTCGATTCAATAGAGTAAATGTTACTGGTAACATTACTGCTGGCCATTTTTAAAACGTCAGATTTTTGCTTGTTTGTATATAAAGACAAAAGATCGTTTGGTAACGTTTTTTTGTTTCTGGCTTTATCAATTTCAGTTGGAGCAAGTGATTTTCTAATTCCAACGCGTTGGTTTATATTCTCAGAAAATGAAATAATTTCATTATTCAAATTCTTGTTTAATGAATCTAAAGTATAACGTAACTCGTTTACATTCAGCATTGCATTTGTTCCGGCAATACTTTCTTTACTGTCGTCAACTTTATTTAATTCTGATAAGTCAATGTTGATGATGTGTTTTTTAAACGCCGCTTTAATAAAAGGAAGTTTCGCACGATCTTCGTATTTTTTTGGCGTAACATCTTGGTAATAGTAACCATCATTTAAAACCAATTTTAAAATACTTGATTTCTCGTTACTCAATAACTTACCGTCTTTTGCTTTAATAACGGTTTTGTTTTCACCAATATTAACTGCTTTTTCGTGAATGGTAACTCCGGTTAATATGTTTCCGTTCTCGCCGGATTTTTTATTAACTTTGATATTGTAGGTTCCAACATCATTAAACTGCCCTTCGGCAATTGCCATTGCCGGTTTTGCCTGAGCAATATTTTTACGGAAGTTAACGAACTTATATTCGGCGTAAGGAATAACATTATTGGCGAACCAAAAGGCAACAATACTCAAAACGAATATAAAAACGATTAAACCTCTCATGGCTCTTTGAAGTGAGATTCCGGAAGATTTCATAGCAGCGAATTCGTAGTTTTCGGCCAAATTTCCGAAAGTCATAATCGAAGCCAATAAAACCGAAAGCGGTAAAACCAGCGGAATAATACGGGGCATAGAAAAAAGCAGGAATTTCACGACCAGTATTAAGTCGAGATCTTTACCTGCTAGTTCTGATATAAATAGCCATACTGTCTGCAGTATGAATATGAAAAATAAGATTACAAATACCGTAGTAAATGTAAGTAAGAATGTCTTTAATAAGTATTTGTCTAGAATTTTCAACCTTCTGATTAATCTAATTTATTGATGTAGTATTTCGGGTATTTACTCGCTACAAAGGTAAATTGATTTTTTGATAATGGCTGATTGGTTTTAAAAGAATTAACGGTTAAAGTTGTTTTTGTTCCGTTTTTTCCAGTTTCAATCAAATTATAGATGTGTTTAGTCTGAACATCAATACCTAAGAGAATTTCTTTTCTTTGATCTTTTCCAGTAGTTGGCACTAATTTGATGTATTGGATCTTTCTTCCTTTTACATTTTGAACAATATCCATGTTGTATTTGTATCCGGAATTAAAGAAAGTAAGCATTTTTGAAGGCGTAATAGCATTATCGTCTTTTTCGTTTACTTTAGACACAGTAACTTCTTCGTCTTCAGGGACAATTGTGTATGTTTTTTGACCGTCAAAAATTTTAGTAACGCCCATAAAGTTCAATACATATTGATTTCCTTTCATGGTTACATTTCCTTTACTGTCCTGATTGATATTTTCTTTGGCGTTATTTAGAGAGTATTTAAAATCAATAACAATATTGTCGTAGCTTTTTATTTTAGAAGTTACTTCGTTCAATAAATCTTTGGCTTTTTTATCCTGAGCTTGAATAGAAGTGAAGCTCAAAAGCAATAAAACGGCCATTTGAGCACACTTTTTAGTCATGTTAGTGATAGAATTGTTTTTGATTTCCTGAATTTTTGTTCTCATGATGGGGTTAATTTTGTTCATTATTAAAAAATTGATCAAGAGCACTTAAGTCTAAAATATTCACACTTCTTGCTTTACTGCCTTCAAATGGGCCTACAATTCCTGCTGCTTCCAGCTGATCGATCAAACGACCGGCTCTGTTGTAGCCTAATTTCAATTTTCTTTGCAGTAACGAAGCAGAACCTTGCTGCGCATTTACAATAATCTCGGCAGCTTCTCTAAATAAGGTATCTCTTTCAGAAATATCCATATCAAGATTAATGCCAGTTTCTTCTCCAACGAACTCTGGAAGCAAATAAGCCGTAGCGTAAGCTTTTTGCCCTCCTATAAAATCTGTAATTTTTTCTACTTCTGGCGTATCAATAAAAGCACACTGAACACGAACAACATCATTTCCGTTAGTGTACAGTAAATCTCCACGACCAATTAACTGATCTGCTCCTTGTGTGTCAAGAATCGTTCTAGAGTCAATTTTTGAAGTTACTCTAAACGCAATCCTTGCAGGGAAATTGGCTTTAATTAAACCTGTAATAACGTTAACAGATGGTCTTTGTGTAGCAATAATTAAGTGAATACCAATAGCACGTGCTAACTGAGCCAGACGCGCAATCGGAATTTCGACTTCTTTTCCTGCCGTCATAATTAAATCGGCGAACTCATCGACAACCAAAACGATGTAAGGTAAAAATCGATGTCCGGCTTCCGGATTTAATTTTCTCGATTTGAATTTTTCGTTGTATTCCTTAATATTACGAACCATCGCATCCTTTAATAAAGAATAACGATTATCCATTTCAACACAAAGTGAGTTTAAGGTGTTTACTACTTTTGCGTTATCTGTAATAATAGCGTCTTCTGTATCTGGAAGTTTGGCTAAATAATGTCTTTCTATTTTATTGAAAAGCGTAAGCTCTACTTTTTTCGGATCGACCAAAACGAATTTTACTTCGGCTGGATGTTTTTTGTATAAAAGCGAAGTTAAAACCGCATTTAATCCAACAGATTTTCCTTGTCCTGTAGCACCCGCCATCAATAAGTGAGGCATCTTGGCTAAATCGACTACAAAAGTTTCATTCGAAATAGTTTTTCCTAAAGCAATTGGCAGTTCCATTTCGGCTTCCTGAAATTTAGCTGAACCAATAACACTTTTCATCGAAACCATAGTAGGATTCTTGTTAGGAACCTCAATACCAATTGTTCCTTTTCCTGGAATTGGCGCAATAATACGAATTCCTAATGCTGAAAGTGAAAGCGCAATATCATCTTCTAAACTCTTAATTTTAGAAATTCTGATTCCGGCTTCGGGTACAATTTCATATAAAGTAACCGATGGTCCAACGGTTGCCTTAATTTGTGCAATTTCAATTTTGTAGTTACGAAGTGTATCTACAATCTTATTTTTATTTTCTTCTAATTCTTCCTGATTAATGGTAATTCCTCCAGTCGAATATTCTTTTAATAAATCGATGGTTGGAAATTTGTAATTGGATAAATCTAAAGTTGGATCAAATAATCCAAAATCAGCAACAAGACGAGAAGCCAGATTTTCTTCGATAATATCTTCTTCTTCCGATTTTTCTATTACGAAAGCTTCATCAGGAGAAACTAATGGCAGTTCTTGTTTTGGTGTAATTGGCTTTAAAACTGGATTTAATTCAATTTCAGACGAATGATTGATCGTTGGTTTTAAAGCTTCTTTGTTGATTTCGAATTGAGTATCTTGTGTTTTTAGATGGATATTATCTAATTCAGGATCTTCTTCTTCAATGGCAAATTCCTCTAAATTATAAGCACTTTCCGGCTGTGTTACAGGTTTTAAAGAACCTAATTCTGATTTGAATTCTTTTTTAGTTGAATCAAAATAAGATTGAATTTTTTCAGGCGATAGTTTTATTTTAAAGATCAAATAAACAATCAATCCGAAAAGCAACGTCAGTAAAGTTCCGGTTTTCCCGATGTAATCCTGAAGAAATAGATTTAATTCGTAACCAATTGTTCCGCCTAATTCGGGAGCCGAAGTAGCGAAAAATCCAAATAAAACCGAAACAATAATAATGGCAAATAAATCCCAGAACCAGGTATTTTTTAATTTTTTGGTCGAAAGTTCCAATGCCATGAATAGTCCGGTTAGGAAAAATAAACGAACAATTATGAAAGATGCAATTCCGAAACCTCTGTAAACGATTAAATCAGCAAGAAAAGCTCCGAATTTTCCGAGCCAGTTTTCTACCACTTCGCCGCGATCCCCAATCTGAGTAACCGCACTTTGGTCTGTCTGCCATTGTCCGTTGACATAAAAAGAAATAAATGCAACCAGTAATGCAATAGAAAAGAGTACCAAAAGGCAGCCCAACACAAATTTTTGTGGTTTGGATAATGTCCAAGATCTGATGCTTGCGACTTTTGATTCGGTTTTTTTGTCTACAGTTTCTTTTTTTGTTTTTGCCATTCTTGCGTTCCGCCTATATAAATTTTGGAATATAAATAATCAAACCAATTGCTATTGCTGTCATGGCGGCAAAAAATACCGCTCCTGCAGCAATATCTTTAATAAAACCAATTCGTCTGCTGTAATCAGGATGAATAAAATCGGCAATTTTTTCAACTGCTGTATTTAATCCTTCAATACTTAAAACCAAACCAATGGCTAAGGTTTGACAGAGCCATTCGGTTTGAGAAATATGAAAATAGAAACCAGCGATTGTCATGATAATTCCCAAAGAGAATTGCACCATAACGCTGTGTTCTGTTTTAATCAATTTTACAGCTCCTTTAAAAGCATACGTAACACTTTTTAGTCGGCCTGTAACAAAGGTATTATCTTTTTGAAACTCCATTTATTGGAAAATATTATAGTGCTGCTAAAGCTGCTTCGTAATTTGGTTCGTTTGCAATTTCTGCAACTTGTTCTGTGTGCGTGATAGTTCCGTCAGCATCAACCACAATAATTGCTCTTGAGTGTAAACCCGCTAAAGGTCCGTCAACGATTTCTAAACCGTTTGCTTTACCAAAACTTCCTTCTTGAAAATCAGATAAATTAACTACATTTTCTAAACCTTCTGCACCACAAAAACGTTTTTGAGCGAAAGGTAAATCTCTAGAAATACATAAAACAGTAGTGTTTTCTAATCCGCTTGCGCTTTGGTTGAATTTTCTAACAGATGCTGCACAAGTTCCTGTGTCAACACTTGGAAAAATGTTTAAAACTAGTTTTTTACCAGCGAAATTACTTAATGAAGCAACTGATAAATCGTTTTGTACTAATTTGAAGTCAGCCAATTTTGAACCAACTGCTGGTAATTCGCCTGATGTATGAACTGGATTTCCTCCTAATGTGATTGAAGCCATGATTTTTCTTTAATTTTAATGAGGTTCAAAAGTAAGGATTAATATTTGAATCTAAAAGTATTTGTTATGGGTTTAAGGAGAGATTAAGGATGAGGTTTTTCTATATTGGTTTGTGTATAATGGCACGCAGATGACACAGATTAAACGGATTTTAGTATGTCTTTGCGAGGAACGAAGCAATCTCACTATCAAAATTTATAAACATAAAATGTCTAATCTGCGTGAGGTTGCTTCGTTCCTCGCAATGACTTTGCTTGCGAAAAGTATAGACAAAAAAAAAAGCGCTTCTTGGGGGAAACGCTTTCTCAGTCATGTTTTTTTGTTTTGTTTTTGAAAAAGTGGCCGATGTTATTTATCGATTGAGCCTAAAACGCGTTTCATGAATGCGTTAAGAGCTTCTTTTTTATCTGTTCCCTGAGAAACCATTTTGTGTACTTCAAGAGCACCGTACATATTCGAAATCAATTCGCCAATTACGTCTAATTCTTCGTCTTTAAGAGAAGGAATTTCGGTCATAGCTTCCAGAACTTCGATTGTTTCGATGATATAATCCTGATCGTTTTCTTCGATGAACTGCGTTAATTGCTTTATTACTGGTAATTTCATAGTTTAGATTTCTTAGATTTCTTAGATTTTTAGACATTCTTAGACTTCTTAGACTTTTTTAAATTGTAGACAACATCTAAGAAGTCTAAAAATCTAAGCCAGTCTAACGATCTAAATTTAAGCAATTGCGTTTACCAAGTCGATTAGAACTTCTTGTTTGTTGGTTTGAGTTTCGCCAACTAATTGTCCGTTTACGAAAGTTGCAAATGTTGGCAGGTTGCTCACATTAGCTAATTTTCTTGATTCAGGAGAATTTTCTGCATCAACCAAAACAAAAGTGATAGCTTCATTTTCTGTTGCTAATTTTTTGAATTTTGGTTTCATAATACGGCAATTTCCACACCATGAAGCTGAATATTGTACTACTACTTTTTCGTTTTTAGCAACTAAATCTGCTAACGTATCTTCGTTTAAGTCGATTAACATAGTTTTTATTTTTTAAGGTGCTAAGTCGCTGAGGTACTAAGGTTCTAAGTTTTTTTAGCCCTTAGTCCATAAAATGACTTAACGTTAAAATTGTTTTTTGAGATCTAAAGTCATCAAGGTTCTAAGATTCTAAGTGTTAATCTTAGAACCTGATAACTGTATTGTAGAATTGTATTTAAGATTTGAAAGTTCAGTAAAAAGCTTAGTGCCTCAGTACCTTAGAACCTCAGAGCCTTAAAAAAATTAGTTTGCGCTTAAGTATTCAGCAGTACTAACTCTGTCAGCAGACATAGCTTCTTTACCAGCTTCCCAGTTTGCAGGACAAACTTCACCTTTAGTTTGGATGTGAGTGTAAGCGTCAACCATTCTTAAGTATTCGTTTACGTTACGTCCTAATGGCATATCGTTTACGCTTTCGTGGAAGATTTTTCCAGTTTCGTCAATAAGGTAAGTAGCTCTGTAAGTTACGTTTGAACCTTCAACGATTACTGAATCAGTATCTTCGCTGTAGCTTGTAGATTCGATATCAAGAATACCTAAAATGTTAGCTAAGTTACGGTTTGTATCAGCTAAGATTGGGTAAGTAACACCTTCGATTCCACCATTGTTTTTTGGTGTGTTTAACCAAGCAAAGTGAACTTCGTTTGTGTCGCAAGAAGCACCAATTACGATAGTATTTCTTTTTTCAAATTCTGGTAATGCAGCTTGAAAGGCGTGTAATTCAGTTGGACATACAAAAGTAAAATCTTTTGGGTACCAAAATAAAAGTACTTTTTTATTGTTGTTTACTGCTTCTTCAAAAATGTTGATTTTTAAATTGTCACCCATTTCTGAGATAGCATCTACTGCAATACTTGGGAATTTTTTTCCTACTAAAGACATATTTTTCGTTTTACGTTAAAAATTTATTTCTGATGCAAAAGTAGGGTATAAGTACAGATTCTTACAATAAGATGTGATTATAAAAATTTATAAGTTGATAAATTTTGACTATTAAGTGTTTTAACTTATTGAATTTCAATATTTACCGGAAGAACGCCGTTGAAACTATTTTTTTCTAAAAACTGAATTCCTGCTGTTTTTTGAAATTCTTCAAAATCCTGATATGCCTGAATTAGTCCGGAAGCTTTTTCCAGGTTAGGAATTAAAGGCAATGCATACGGATTTCCGAAAACATAAACGATACATTTTTTGGTTTGAAGCAAAACAGAAAGCAATTCTAAAACCGAATCGTCAATTTCGAAGTTATTCATTGGTTTTGCCTTTGGAACAAATAATGAAATTAGAATGGTATCGAAAGTTTCTAATTGTTTTTTTATTGAATTAATATCTGAAACTTCAGCGTTCTCAAAAGCAAATTCCATTGAAGGTAATTTTGCATTTAAGGTTTTGAAAAATGTATTTTCGGTATTTTTATATAAACTCAGTTTAGCTAATTTGTTATTTTTCTGTGCTTCAAACGCTAATTCTGCACTCGAGTTATCGATGATTTTAGTAATTGCATTTTGCGCAATTTCTAAATTTATTTTTGATGTTTTTTCGAAATCCAATTCGCCGGAAGCTGCAGTATTTCCAGAAAGAATTCCTGCTTTTTCTTTAGCCCTCATAATTCGGTTATAGCTTTCGAAAATGCGGTCTGGCGAAGCATTTTTAAAGATTGCTTCAATTCCTTCTGGAACATTTTCGGCGAAGCATAAAACGTCATTTCCGGCATTGAAAGCTTCCCATTCTAATTGTCCTTTAGTTTCATATAATTTAGAAACGCTGTGCATATTTAAGGCATCCGAAATTACCAAGCCATCATAACCTAATTTATCGCGCAATAAATCCTGAATAACCGCTTTGGATAATGTTGCAGATGTGTCTTTTCCGTCATTTAAACTCGGAACGGCCAAATGCCCAATCATAATCGAATCGACATTGTTTTCGATTCCTTTAATGAACGGATATAATTCGTTTTCCATTAATTCTTCCAGAGTTTCCTTTAAAACAGGTAATCCTAAATGCGAATCGACATTGGTATTTCCGTGTCCGGGAAAATGTTTCAGACAGCCAAGAACGCCAACTTCCGACATTCCTTTTAAATATTCAATCGAAAAATCGGCTACTTTTTCTTTGTTTTCACCAAAAGAACGATATCCAATAACCGGATTATTTGGATTATTGTTGATGTCTGCCAAAGGCGATAAATTGTACTGAATTCCAGCTGCTTTTAAATCCAATCCAATTTGTTTACCAACTTCGTAAACCAAATCAGCTTTATTTTCTGGTAAAGCGCCAAGTGTAATCGCATACGGATATTGAGGTGTTTTTTCAATTCGCATTGCCAAGCCCCATTCAGCATCAATACTAATTAAAAGTGGAGTAGAAGCGGCTTTTTGATAGCGAACAATTAAAGCTTTAATTTTTTCGTAGCTGTCATCATTAAAGACTACTTTTTTCTTGCTTTCGTAATTGGTTGCAGCGCTAGCCCGACTATGGAAAAAGGTCAATCCACCAATATTGTGTTCTTTTATAAGGCGTTCTGTTTCCTGAATGTTTTCTTCAGTATCGTTTATAAAAACGGCAGGAAAGAAAAATTGTCCTATTTTTTGTCGTAATGCTTCGGCAGTAATTTTCATTTATTATAAAGTCTTTTTCATGCAAACGCTGTTATCCATTTTTTCGTAAGGCGGATAATTGGGAATGATGGTATAATTTAATTTTTGATATAAGTTGATGGCTTCCGGCTGGTTTTTTCCGGTTTCGAGAATCGTGTAGGTGTAACCGACTTCTTTTGCCCAAATTTCTAATGCTGCTAAAACGGCAGAAGCAATTCCTCTTTTTCTATAGTCAGGATGAACGTACATTCGCTTGATTTCGGTCTTATCGCTTTCTTTTTCTCTAAAAGCGCCGCAGCCAACAGGAATGTCATTTTCATAATACACGAGAACATGTTTTATCTTATCGGTTTTATTAAACTGATTGTAAAAAGCATGATCGTCTCCATCTCTTACTGCTAAATCCTTATCTAATAAAGCAACGAGATTTATAAAATCGATGTCGTCAGAATTGGTTCGTTTTATCGTAATCATGATAAAAATTATGAAAGTATTTTTATTTCAATTTCGCTTTCTTTTGTTTTGCTAATTGTTTTTTGGTTTCAATTGCTTTTTCTAATCGGTTTTTAAAACGGAAAAGTTTTGGCAAACCCTCAATTCTATCTTCGATTGTAATTCCTTCATACACTACAATAGCTTTTTCTAAAATCCGGATCTCGTTGTCGAGATCGTTTTGATTTTTGTAGATCGTAGCCAGTCGATCATAAGGATGATTTCCTTTAAAGCTTTCCTTGACATTTTCCTCATATAATTCAATTGCCTTTTCAAGGTTTCCGGTTTTTTCGAACTCAGCTCCTTTTAAGTTGCGTTCGGCCTGCAAATTTTCATTGATTTCCATATGTAAGATGTTTGATTTGGGGTTAAACTTCTTCTGATTTTTTCCCAAAATCTTTCGGGAAAGTTAAAAAACGTGATAAAATAAGACCTGGAATTGTAGCGATAAGAACCCAAATAAAGAAGTTGTCATAGCCTAAATATTTCTGAATATAACCGCTTAACATTCCCGGAAGCATCATTCCTAATGCCATAAAACCAGTTGCAAGTGCATAGTGTGCTGTTTTTGATTCTCCTTCGGCAACATGAATTAAATACATCATGAAGGCCGTAAAACCAAAACCGTAACCAAATTGTTCTAAAATCACGACGGCATAAATGTAATAAATTGAGGTTGGATGAAAAAAGGCCAATAAAATGAATCCAATAATGGGTAAATGCATCGTTAAAAACATGGGAAGCATCCATTTGGTAAGACCTTGTTTAGAAATCGCGATTCCGCCTAAAATTCCACCCAGGGTCAAAGCACCAACACCAAAAGTTCCGTAAATTATTCCAACGGCTTCGGTATCTAATCCCATTCCGCCTAGTTCTTTTCCGTCCAATAAAAACGGACTTAACATTTTAAGCAATTGCGATTCTCCTAATCTGAAAACCAGAATGAAAGCCAGAATTAACCCAATTTGTTTTTTCTTGAAAAAGCTGATAAAAACTGTAGCAAAATTTTGGTTTTTGTGAGTCTCTTTATTATCTGCAACCGCATTTATTTCGTTTTTTGGAGTAAAAATGAAATTGTAAACCGTTATGAAAGTCATTAGTAAACCAACCGCAATCATGGTGTACGACCAAGCTTTAGTGTTGTCACCGTATTTATGTTCCAGATATCCTGCAAAAAGTACAATTAATCCATTTCCGGCAAGTAAAGAAAGTCTGTAAAAAGTACTTCTGATGCCGAGGAAAAATGATTGTTGATTTTCGGGTAAAACCAATAAATAAAAGCCATCACTCGCAATATCATTAGATGCCGAAGCAAAAGCCGCAACCCAGAAAATCGCCAGCGTCATTATAAAAAATCCATTCGCAGGAATCGTTAATCCGACTAATAAAAACGCAATCGAAATTAATAACTGCATCGATAAAAACCATTTTCTTTTGGTTCCGTGAAGCTCGATAAACGGACTCCATAAAGGTTTTATAACCCAAGGCAGATATAACAAACTGGTGTAAACGCCAATATCTTCATTTGAAATACCTAAATTTTTGTACATAATTACCGAAACCGAAATAATAACGGCGTACGGCAATCCAGAGGCGAAGTTAAGAAGCGGAATCCAAAACCAAGGTTTGTTATCTATTTTCATTAGGCTGAGCTGGGGAATAAATTTTAAAATTCTTTTTTAAATCGGCAGCAGCTGGTGTGCTTTCGTTTGCAAAATAATCAATAAATGTTACAGCGCAAGCTTTATACATGTTGATTTTTTCGGCAGGGATAGAAAAAGAAATAACACCGTCTTTTTCAACAGCTCTAACTTTGTCAATTATTTTCTCGGCATCATTTGTATTGACTTTCGAAATATGTTCGCCGCCATAAATTACAATATAACGCACTTTTGTATTAAGAGGACTTTTGATGCTGAATGTATATTTTAAACTGTCTTTTGTAAATTCAGTAAAAACCGGATTGTCTATTATAATGCGTTTCAGGTTAGGGACCGCCGCCGGAATTGCCGGATATTTATATTGATTTTCTTCAAGAAGACGAACAATATCATAGTTTTTATTCATAAACCATTTAGCACTGAAATAAGCACTTCCGGAAACGTTTTTAAAACTTCTGGCAAAATCAATCTGATTTGGAATTTCGGTTGCAAAATTCCAGCTTTTATCGCTGTCGCCTCTAATTTTATAACTAGAATGACCTATATATATAGCGGTATTATTGGAGTTTTCTGACCACCATTTTACTAATTTTGAGTAAGAAGCTCTCGTGTTATTCATGCTCCAATACAATTGAGGCAGAATGTAATCGATCCATTTTTGATCCATCCATAACATAGGATCAGCGTATAAATCATCATAATTTGAAGTCGACTGCGTTTCAGAACCTCTCGGATCCTGAGATTTATTGCGCCAAACCCCAAACGGACTTATTCCGAATTGAACCCAGGGTTTGCTCTCTTTTATAGTGGTTGAAATGGTGTGTACAAAGTTGCTCACATTGGCACGTCGCCAGTCAGAAAGACTTAAACCCGAACCGTATTTTTTGTATGAAGCTGTATCGTTAAAAACTTTTCCTGGAACAGCATACGGATAAAAATAATCATCAAAATGAATGGCGTCGATGTCATATTTGTCTACAACCTCTTTTACCACTTTGGTTAAATGTGTCTGAACTTCTGGCAGTGCGGGATCATAATACCATTTTCCGCCGTATTCGATCATCCATTCCGGATGTTTAAAAATATCGTGATTTGGGCTTAAAAGGTTTTTATTTAAATCGAAAGTTGCACGATACGGATTCAGCCACGCATGAAATTCAAAACCTCTGTTATGCGCTTCTTCTATCATCCAGGCCAATGCATCATAATACGGGTTTGGAGCTGTGCCTTCTTTTCCGGTTAAGAATCGTGACCAAGGCGCAAATTCTGAGGGATAAAAAGCATCGCCAACACTTCTAATCTGAACGATAACAGCGTTGTAGTTTAGTTTTTTGTAAGTATTTAAGATTTCTAAATAATCAGCTTTTTCTTTTTCGACATTGTCAATTGCCGTTTTAGGCCAGTCAATATTTACTACAGTCGCAATCCAGACCCCTCTAAATTCATTTTTAGGATGCATTATTTTTTCTTGTGAGAAAGATTTCCACCCAAAGAAAAATAAAAGTATAATAGAATATAGTAAGTGCTGATTTTTATGCATTTCAATCTTTATTTTAACAAGAACCAAAAATAGTTTTTTTAAACGATTATAATTAATAACGCTGCGTTTTTTCCGTCACGAATTTTTTTATAGCCACAGATTACAGGATTTTATGGATTAATCTTTTTAATCCTTTAATTTGTGGCGAATAATCTGTGACAAACTTATTCTTTAATCTGGAAAAGAAATTTTCCCCATTGTTACGGATGGAATTCCTTTTTGTGAACCAAAATTATAATTACCGCCTGCAACAGTTTCATTAGCTAAAACAGCAAACAAAACCGCTTCTTTTGCATCGCCAGAAATACCCAGAACGTCGCTTTTTTCAAATTTACAAGGCAACAATTCCTCTAACCAGCTCACCAATAACGGATTTCGCGCGCCTCCGCCAGACATATAAACTGTAAACTCTTCGATAGGTGTTTTAGTATTTTGTACAACAAACAAAACCGCTTCGGCAATTGTCTCGGCACTAAAGCGTGTTAAAGTCGCCAGCAAATCTGGTGCCGAAATATTATGCAAACCTAATTTTACCAAAGCCGAGTTCACAAATTCATAATTGAATAATTCCTGTCCAATGGTTTTTGGGAAGCTTTTCTGGAAGAAAGCATCGCTTTTTAATTCACTTAAAAGTTCTTGATTTACGGTGCCTTGTTTCGCGATTTCAGCATCTTTATCGAAACTTTTTTCAGAGAAAAATTGTTTGGTGAAAATATCGATTAAAGTATTTGCAGTTCCAGTATCGGTTACAAAGACTTCTTCGGCATTTTGTGAGGCGGGTAAATAGGTGAAATTCGCAATACCGCCCATGTTCAGCATAATTCGGTTTTCATCTTTTTTGCTGAATAACAAATAATCACCGTAAACGGCCAAAGGCGCGCCTTCGCCACCTGCAGCAACGTGTTTTTGTCTGAAATCAGATAAAGTGATAATTCCGGTTTTTACCGCAATATGATCGCCGTCGCCAATTTGCAAAGTCGCATTGGGGAATTTTTCCTGTTGATGCAGAAACTTTGGCGCATGTAAAACCGTTTGTCCGTGTGAAGCTATCAAATCGACTTCGCTTGCGGGAATATTCCATTTAGAAAGACAATCGTTAATCATTTCGGCATGTAAATCTGCAATCCATTCGTTTAGTAAAACCAAATGCTGAAAATCGATTGTTTTTTTAGCAAATACTTTTCGGATTTCGGTTTTAATATCGTCGTTGTAATCAACGGTTTCAAATTGCTGGATTTTTACAACCGTGTTTCCGCCTTCGCCCGAAACTTCGCAAAGAGCCAAGTCAAGTCCGTCAAGCGAAGTTCCTGACATTAAACCGAGTATTTTTCTAGTCTCTTTTTGAGCTATTTCGTAGAGTGCTTTTATATTTTTATTCATTTCAAGTAATCTTAAAAAACGCATTTAATTTGCAAACGCTAAAATGGGATTATTTTGAATATAAATTTAGAAAAAAGGAAATTTATTGTTGCGAATATGAAGAATTAACAGAAATCCCATAGGGATTAAATATTTATAGAGGAATTAATGTAAAAGAAGAAAAGCCCCATCGGGATGAAATATTGATGTTTAAAAAGATTTCGCTCCGCTGGAGCTTCTATGGAAACAAATCAAAATAGCTATAACTATTACGCTTCTCCGAAGCTAATGCGAGATAGATTGAAATGTAATTAGTGAGTTGTCAATCTAAAGGAGTGTTTTCAGAAAAGATGAATTAGAGTAAATATCCAGGCAGTTTGTCATTTCGAGCGAAGGGAGAAATCTCCACGAGAAACTCGACAAAGATTGGCTTTACGTTGCGGAGTTACTTGCGAAGATTTCTCCCTTCGCTCGAAATGACAAGATTGGGGAATCTCTTTGGAAAATAACATTTTTAGATTTAGATTTGAACTTCAAATTATGATCGAAAAAATCTTAACCGACTACATCACATTTATCCGAAGCTTTGAAGATTTATTAAAGGATAAATACAAACAATCCATAAACCCATGTTCGTTTTCTCGAACTTTTTTTGAGAGAATAGGGGCAATTGAAGGTATTGAATATTATTTTCATGGAAGTGGATGCACTGCTAAAAAAGACGATATTATTTATACGTACGATATTTCAATAAATGAAATAACTTTCACAGAATGGGATCTCACAGAGCTTATTAGAACTCATCCTGAATATCAAAAATTAAATTATAGCGCTGAATTTATCGAATTTGAACTTTATAAGCTTATAAATAAAGGAATTTTAGAATGGTTAACTTTTGAAGGAATTGAAGGAAAGGCTTTTGGATGTGTTTTTAAATGTTATAGAGTTGTAGAGGAATCGTTTTTTGTTTACTAAATCTTCTAATAAAACCAAGTGTCCTAGCCCTGATGGAAGCGACATCCTTTTGCGCCGGGGTTCGGCGTAAAAGATATAGCGGACAGTAGGAAATGGCTTCTAAAAAATAAAATTCTAATTTTTGTAAGTGCCAAATTCCAAAAGAAGAAATTTGTTTTTCATAAACCTTCTCCCGATAACTATTGTGATCGCTCAGGATGACAATAGGGTTAAATTCCAAAAATGAAATTCCAAATTCCAACTCCAAAAACAATCTCAAAGAAAACCTTTGTCACTTTGTAACTCTGAACCTTTGAACCTAAAAAAATACCTATTTTTGTATTTCAAAAGAAAGCAAGAATGTCAATACTTAAGGATTTAGAGCAATTAGCCGACGAACTCGAAGGCACACTTTTATACGATGATCTTCATAAAACACTTTATTCGACAGACGCATCGGTGTATCGGATTCGGCCAAATGCGGTGGCTTTGCCTAAATCTACAGCCGATATCAGCAAGTTAATTCGCTTTGCGGGAGAACATGATATTTCGATTACGCCAAGAACTGCCGGAACTTCGCTTGCCGGACAAGCAGTTGGAGACGGACTTGTGGTGGATGTTTCGAAACATTTTACCAAGATATTAGGTTACGATGCCGAGAAAAAAACGGTTACGGTTCAGCCTGGTGTTATTCGCGATGAGTTGAATTTGTATCTGAAACCTTTTGGTGTATTTTTCGCGCCAATTACATCAACTTCAAACCGTGCAATGATTGGCGGAATGGTGGGAAATAATTCCTCTGGAACCACTTCGATTCGGTATGGTGTTACGCGTGATAAAATTGCTGAAGTAAAAGCGATTTTGAGCGACGGCACGGAAGTGGCTTTTGGAGAATTGACTTCGGCAGAATTTATCGAGAAAACCAAAGGCGATTCTTTAGAAAATAAAATCTACAAAAGCGTTTACGACGAACTTTCGGTAAAAGAAAATCAGGAAGAAATTATAAAAGAGTTTCCGAAGCCGGAAATTCACAGACGAAATACAGGTTACGCCGTTGACATTCTATTAAAATCAGAATTATTTGGCGGAACAGAACCTACAATAAACCTCGGAAAATTACTTTGCGGAAGCGAAGGAACTCTGGCCTTTACAACCGAAATTACTTTAAAAGTAGACGATTTACCCCCGGCACATAATATTATGGTGGTGGCGCATTATCATACGATTCAGGAATCGTTAGAATCTGTTGTCGTGGCGATGAAACATCATTTGTACACGTGCGAAATGATCGACGATACGATTTTGGATTGTACCAAAACCAATCGGGAACACATTAAAAACCGTTTCTTTTTGGTTGGAGAACCAAAAGCAATTATGTTGTTTGAAGTGGCTTCTCACACTTTAGACGATGCAGAAAAACAAGCTGATGCTTTGATTGCTGATTTAGAAAAAAACAATTTTGGCTACGCGCTCGTAAAAATTTATGGTCCTGATATTGATAAAGCCAACGAGCTGAGAAAAGCTGGACTCGGACTTTTAGGAAGTATTGTAGGCGACAACAAAGCTGCGGATTCTATTGAAGATACAGCAGTAGAGTTAAGCGATTTACCAGCTTATATTGCAGAGTTTTCGGCGATGATGTTACGTCACGGACAAGAAGCGATTTATTATGCGCATGCCGGTGCGGGAGAACTGCATTTGCGTCCGGTTTTGAATTTGAAGAAAACGGAAGATTTAAAATTATTCAGAACCATTGCGACCGATGTGGCACATTTGGTAAAAAAATACAGAGGTTCGCTAAGCGGTGAACATGGCGACGGAATTGTGCGCGGAGAGTTTATTCCGTTTATGATTGGCGATAAGAATTACGAATTGCTGAAAAGAATCAAATTAGCGTTTGACCCGAATTCGGTTTTAAATATCGGAAAGATTGTCAATGCCTTGAAAATGGACGAAAACCATCGTGTAATTTCAGGAAGGGTAGAACCGGATATTAAAACGTTTCAGGATTTTTCAGACAGTTTAGGGATTTTGCGTGCTGCTGAAAAATGCAACGGTTCTGGCGATTGCCGAAAAATGCCATCGGCAGGAGGAGCAATGTGTCCGAGTTATCGTGCGACCCGAAATGAGAAAGAAACCACTCGTGCGAGAGCAAACGCTTTGCGCGAATATTTGACGTATTCTGAAAAAGAAAATAAATTTGACCAGAAAGAATTATACGAAGTTTTTGAGTTGTGCGTAAGCTGTAAAGCCTGCGCCAGCGAATGTCCGAGTAATGTAGACGTCGCAACTCTTAAAGCGGAATTTTTATATCAATACC
Source organism: Flavobacterium sp. GW821-FHT12A05 (assembly GCF_058807735.1). Classification (NCBI taxonomy): domain Bacteria; kingdom Pseudomonadati; phylum Bacteroidota; class Flavobacteriia; order Flavobacteriales; family Flavobacteriaceae; genus Flavobacterium; species Flavobacterium sp. GW821-FHT12A05. The sequence goes on from NZ_JBXAQY010000001.1 coordinate 260,956, forward strand.
AAAAAGCAAACGGATTTTCGACTAGAAATAAGATTTTTGCTAATAATGCGAAACTGAACAAAATGGGAAGCAAATTTCCGTCAATTACGAATTTTATTTCGAATCAGTCTTTGGTTAAAAAAACAATGGGAATTGCACCGGAAAGACAAGTGCCGCTTTTGGCGAAAAAGACGTTTAGAAAATGGTATGAAAATAATAAACCTAAAAACGCCGATTTCCCAAACGGAAAATTGTATTTGTTTGTAGATGAATTTACGAATTATTACGACGTAAATATCGGGATTGATGCTTTTGAATTGTTGACGAAATTAGGTTACGAAGTTTTAATCGTAGATCACGAAGAAAGTGGGAGGACGTATCTTTCTAAAGGATTTTTGGAAGAGGCGAAAAAGATTACGGATATTAATGTCAATATTTTCAAGGATTTAATTTCTAGCAATGCGCCGTTAATAGGAATTGAACCTTCGGCAATTTTGACTTTTAGAGATGAATATTTGCGATTGGCATCGGATAAAGAAAATGCAGAACGTATTTCGCAAAATGCGTTTACCATTGAGGAATTCTTCAAAAAAGAAATTATCGACGGAAAAATAACGCCGGATTCTTTCTCTGAAGAAACGAAAGAAATTAAAATTCACGGACATTGTCATCAAAAGTCATTAAGTTCTGTTGAAGCGACTTTCGCAATGCTGAATCTGCCTAAAAATAATACGGTTACGATTTACAATTCGGGATGTTGCGGCATGGCGGGTTCTTTTGGTTATGAAAAAGAACATTACAAAGTGAGCATGCAAATGGGAGAGGATACGCTTTTTCCAAAAGTGCGCAATACTGCCCAAAACGTAAAAATTGCTGCTGCAGGAACCAGCTGCCGTCATCAAATTTATGACGGAACAAAACGAGAAGCTCAACATCCGGTTAGTATTTTGAGGAATTGTCTGCGTTGAGAAATGGCACGCGGATGATACGGATTCACTTCGTGAAAACGCGGATAACAACGGTTTTTTTGTTTTATTTTAAGATTAGTATGATTTTGTTTCACGCAGATTTGGCAGATTGAGCGGATTTAATTTAGATTTTTGTTAAAAATAATCTGCGAACATCAGCTTAAATCTTTTTAAATCTGCGTGAAATAAATATTTAAAAAAATCTATAGTAATCATTTTAATCTGTGGCAAAAAAAACAATCAGCACAAACCAGTTAAATCCGTACAATCCGCGGGCAAAAAATATTCACGTAAAACAAAATCGTTTTATATATTTGAAATAAGGATAATTTTTGCATTATTTGCAAAATAAAACAAAAACGACTGAATTAAATTAATTTATAACAGTAAAACATATATGGCATTATCAAGTTTATTCCGAAAAAAAACAGTGCAGGATATTCTGAAGCAAGTTGCTCAGAACGAAACAGACGGTCATAATGCATTAGGAAAACATTTGACTACAAGAGACTTAACTGCATTCGGGATAGCAGCGATTGTTGGAGCGGGAATTTTTAGTACGATTGGAAAAGCCAGTGCAGACGGTGGACCAGCTGTTATTTTCCTATTCTTATTTACAGCTTTGGCCTGTAGTTTTGCTGCTTTTGCTTACGCCGAATTTGCTTCTATGGTTCCGGTTTCAGGAAGTGCTTATACGTACTCTTATGTTGCTTTTGGAGAATTAATTGCCTGGATTATTGGCTGGGCTTTAATCATGGAATATGCTGTTGGAAATATAACCGTCGCCATATCGTGGAGTGATTATTTTACCGGACTTCTCAAGAGCGGCGGTATTAATTTACCGCAATGGATTCAAATGGATTATTTAACCGCTTCAAACGGATTTAAAGATGCCGAAGCTTTAATGCGAGGCGGAAAATCATTCGGAAATTTAAGTACTGCTTTACAAGATGCCCATACAGCCTGGACAACAGCGCCAACATTTGGTTCTTTTCATTTTGTGACTGATATCCCTGCATTATTTATCATTATTTTGATTACAGCTTTGGTATATAGAGGAATGAAAGAATCTCGTAACGCCAGTAATTTAATGGTTGTTATAAAACTTTGTGTGGTGCTGCTGGTAATTGCAGTTGGAGTATTTTATGTTGATACAGCAAACTGGGATCCGTTTGCTCCAAATGGAGTTGGAGGAGTTTTAAAAGGAGTTTCTGCCGTATTCTTTGCTTATATTGGTTTTGACGCTATTTCTACAACTGCCGAAGAATGTAAAAATCCGCAGAGAGATTTACCACGAGGTATGATGTGGGCCATTATCATTTGTACGATTCTTTATATTGCTATTGCGTTGGTTTTAACCGGAATGGTAAAATATCACGAACTAAATGTTGGAGATCCTCTTGCATTTGTTTTCGAAAAATTAGACTTAAAATGGATGTCGGGAATTATTGCCGTTAGTGCAGTAGTTGCTATGGCGAGTGTTTTATTGGTTTTCCAGATGGGACAGCCTCGTATCTGGATGAGTATGAGCCGTGATGGTTTATTGCCAAAGAAATTTTCTACTGTTCATCCAAAATTCAAAACACCGTCTTTTGCAACTATCGTTACAGGATTTGTGGTAGCAATTCCAGCATTATTCTTAAACCTTACAATGGTTACCGATTTGTGCAGTATTGGAACCTTATTTGCCTTTGTATTAGTTTGTGCAGGAGTTTTGGTGTTACAAAACAAACCTGAAATTCCAAGAGGAAAATTCAAAACACCTTATATCAATTCAAAGTTTATTCTGCCAATATTAATGATCGCCGGATTGTATTATGCTTTTGCTTTCAATAATAAAGCAACAATGGCTTTTATCAATAACGATCCGCAGATTTACGATGCAACTTCAATTGTAACTTCGTTAGATAAATCAGAATCAGAGCAGGTTTTTAAATACTTAGAAAGTATCGAAGTAAATAATAAAACTGCCGAAACATCAGATTTAGAGCATTTATTAGGACAATATCAAGAAAACGAAGTAAAATATGCCGAAGTTGTAAAAGGCCTGCCAATTGCAGATTCAGCAAAATACGAATCAGGATTCAGTTTATTCAAACACAAAATCCCAATGTGGATCTTCTTATTCGTTTTAGTTGGATTAGCGGTTTGGGCATTCAGAAAAAATCTATCGTTAATTCCGCTTTTAGGATTAATCTGCTGTCTGTACATGATGGCCGAATTAAGCGTTTGGAACTGGATTTATTTTACGGTTTGGTTAATAATCGGATTACTGATTTATTTTGGCTACAGCCGAAAAAATAGTAAACTAAATGTAGCCAAAGTTTAAATTAGAAATAAAAAGTAATAAAAAAGCCGTTCTGAGATTAGAACGGCTTTTTTATGCAAAAAAAAATCCGCTTAGAGAAATCTCCAGCGGATTCAAACAACTAATAAAAAATCTTGCAAATTTATTTATAAAGAAGTGTTTGCTTTTATAGCGATCCATTTTTAATTCCCACGGAATTTTACCAGAGTTCCATCGGAACGGCTATATTGTAGGGATGGATTTTAATCCGTCCCAGATCAAAAATCAAAAAATTAAACCAGCGTAAACCCGTTAAACCTGTAAAACCCGTGGGCTGGAAAGTTTCAATATTCCAAGTTCAACCATACATTGCTTCATCATTTCATAAGTACGATCAATATCATTGTCTAATCCAATAGAAAAACGAATCAAACCATCTGTTAATCGCATCTCTTTCTGTTCTTCCAGCGGAATTTCACTCGAAGTTGAGGTTCCCGGCGCGCTGAATAACGTTTTGTAAAAACCTAAACTTACCGCCAGATACCCTAAATTTCGGGCCTGCATCAGCTCCATTAATTCATTTGCTTTTTCCAAAGTTCCAACATCAATTGTCAGCATGCCGCCAAAGCCATATTCCGGATTAATCATCGTTTTGTATAACTCATGACTCGGGTGACTTTTTAATCCGGGATAAACCGTTTTTAAACCATCTTTCTCAAATTGATCGGCTAAGAAATGCGCATTATGACTGTGCTGTTTAATTCTAATATGAAGTGTTCTCAGGTTTTTCATCACACTTGCCGAACGTAAGCTATCCATTGTTGGCCCTAAAAGCATACTCGCGCCAGAATTTACATTTTTCAAAGCGTTGATAAATTCCTTTGACGCACAAGTCACGCCTCCAACTGTATCACTGCTTCCGTTAATGTATTTCGTTAAACTATGAATTACAATATCGGCCCCCAATTTTGCAGGAGACACAGAAAGCGGCGAAAAAGTATTATCGACAACCAATTTCAAATTATGTTTTTTAGCAATTTTAGCCAAACCAGCAATATCAGCTACTTCCAATAACGGATTACTAACCGTTTCGCAATACAAAACTTTCGTTTTTGGAGTAATTGCGGCCTCTACAATATCCAGTTTTGTGATGTCAACAAAGCTCGTTTCAATTGCAAATCGTGGAGTGAAATTTTTCAGGAAAGCATAAGTACCGCCATAAATAGTTCGGCTCGAAACAATGTGATCGCCCGCACCGCATAATTGCAATAGAGTAGGCGTTATCGCTCCCATTCCCGAAGCCGAAACATTTGCTGTTTCCGTTCCTTCCATCGCCGCCAAAGCCTGATCCAAATACAAATTACTTGGCGACGAATGACGCGAATATAAATAACAGCCTTCCATATTTCCCTCAAAAGTGTCAAACATGGTTTTAGCCGAAAGAAAAGTATAAGTCGAAGAATCAGAAATCGACGGATTTACACCGCCAAATTCACCAAAGTATTGCAAATCCTGAATTTTATCTGCTGGGTTAAAGTCTTTCATTTTTTTGTCATTGCGAGGAACGAAGCAATCTCCTCTGGTTAGTATTATTGTTTAAGAGCTATTCCAGCTTTCCGTTGCAAGTCCTCATAAAAAATGCAAAGTTTCTAATGTTTTAAAAAGAGCTTCCGTTGGTCGCTTTTTTAAAACAAGAAACTAATGCCTTTTTTATTCCGGGCTTTCCACTTCAAATGAAATTCACTGAACTCTGATTAAAATAAAAGTATAGTGAAGTAATCTGGGCTAGGGCTCTCATTTTTAAAAGAAATTCTATTCAAAATAAGATCTATTTAGAATATTAATCAATAAGTAGTTAAATAATTAGATTTTAAAACTATAAAAATGTATTTATTATGATTTTTAATCTAAATTTGAAATAAAAAGTGTGATTTGATAGATTTTCTTTCTTTTCACAATAGACAACAAACCATTAACAACAAACTATAAAAATGATTCTTGACGAAATCGATAAAAAACTTCTGGTTTTGCTTCAAACTGACAGTAAAAAGACAAACAAAGAATTGTCTTTAAAACTCAATCTTTCTGTAACCGCAGTTTACGAACGAATCAAGAAACTCGAGCGCGAAGGAATTATAAAAAACTATGCAGCCTTAGTCGATAAATCCAAAATCGAAAAAGGATTTGTAGTTTTCTGCCATTTAAAACTCATTCAGCATACCAAAGAATTCCTAACCAAATTCGAAAGCGAAGTCATCAAACTCAACGAAGTTTTAGAATGCCATCACGTAAGCGGTGATTACGATTATATTCTGAAAGTCTTGGTAAAAGATATGGAAGCGTACAGGGAATTTTTGGTTACAAAACTCACCAGTTTACAGCACATTGGAAGCACCCAAAGTATGTTTATGATTAGTGAAGTGAAGAATTCAACGGTAATTTCTTTTTGAGAGGTTCAAAGGTTCAGAGTGACAAAGGTTCAAAGGTTTTTTTTAAGGAACTAAGATTCTAAGTTGCTAAGGTTCTAAGTTTCTAAGATTTTTAATCTCATGACCTGGATATTTATCATCAGTGAAATAGCAAGATTTTTAATTGCCTCCAGCTTTAGCTGGAGGTTTTATATTTAGGCAGTAAAAGGCTTTAGCCTAATTTGCGTTAGTTTGGCTAAAGCCTTTCATGTTGTCCATATTTTTCATCCAGCTAAAGCTGGACGCTATTCAATCTTAACTCAAAAAACTTTGCGGTTCTGTGTCTTTGCGAGAATAAAATAAAAACAAAAAAATAAAAAACTTTGTGTCTTTGAGCCTTTGTAGCAGAAAACCTTCAGCCCAAAATTTCACGCAAAAAACATTGAAAATTAAACTTCAAACAAAACTTTATTCCTTAATTTTGTAACCGCTAAAATAAAAACAAAATACTATGAGTTCATTTGACGTAGTCATTATAGGTTCAGGTCCTGGAGGATATGTATCAGCAATTCGTTGCGCACAATTAGGTTTCAAAACTGCAATTGTAGAAAAATATAATTCATTAGGCGGAACTTGCCTTAACGTAGGTTGTATTCCTTCAAAAGCATTATTATCTTCTTCTCATCATTATGCTGAAATCGCTCATTTCGCAGATCACGGAATCGAAGTTTCTGGAGATGTAAAAATCAATTTAGAGAAAATGATCGCACGCAAACAAGCCGTTGTAGATCAAACTGTAGGTGGTATCAACTACTTAATGGATAAAAATAAAATTACTGTTTTCAATGGTTTAGGTTCTTTCGTAGACGCAACGCACATTGCGGTTGCAAAAGCTGACGGAACATCTGAAACTATCGAAGCAAAATATACTGTAATTGCTACAGGATCAAAACCATCTTCTTTACCATTCATCAAAATTGATAAAGAGAGAATTATCACTTCTACTGAAGCTTTAGCTTTAAAAGAAGTTCCAAAACACTTAGTTATTATTGGTGGAGGAGTTATCGGAATCGAGCTTGGACAAGTTTACCTTCGTTTAGGAGCTCAGGTTTCTGTAGTTGAATTCATGGACAGAATTATTCCTGGAATGGACGGTTCTCTTTCTAAAGAATTAACTAAAGTATTGAAAAAACAAGGAATGAAATTCTACGTTTCTCACAAAGTAAAATCAGTAGAAAGAAACGGCGATTCTGTGACAGTTCAGGCTGAAAATGCAAAAGGAGAAACTATTACTCTTGAAGGAGATTATTCATTAGTTTCTGTTGGTCGTCGTCCTTACACAGACGGATTAAACGCTGACAAAGCCGGAGTTAAAATTTCAGACAGAGGACAAGTTGAAGTAAACGACCATTTACAAACTAACGTTCCAAATATCTATGCAATTGGTGATGTTGTTCGCGGTGCGATGTTAGCTCACAAAGCAGAGGAAGAAGGAACAATGGTTGCTGAAATCTTAGCAGGCCAAAAACCTCATATCGATTATAACTTAATTCCTGGTGTAGTGTACACTTGGCCTGAAGTTGCTGCAGTTGGACAAACTGAAGAGCAATTAAAAGCGGCTGGAGTTGCTTACAAATCTGGAAGTTTCCCATTCAAAGCGTTAGGACGTGCAAGAGCAAGTGCTGACTTAGATGGATTCGTAAAAATCCTGGCTGACGAAAAAACAGATGAGGTTTTAGGAGTTCACATGATTGGTGCACGTACAGCTGATTTAATTGCTGAAGCGGTTACTGCAATGGAATTCAAAGCTTCTGCTGAAGATATTTCAAGAATGAGCCATGCGCATCCAACTTTCGCGGAAGCGGTAAAAGAAGCAGCATTAGCAGCTACTGAAAATAGAGCAATACACGTATAATATTTACGTAAAATTATATTTTAAAAACCGTCTCGTTTTTTAACGAGACGGTTTTTTTTTATTGCTTTATTATCTTGAAAATATAATAAGTTTCTTTATTTTTTAGATAAACACTATATGTATCATTCTCTTCACTAAATATCTTATAGAGATATTTTTCACCTTTAACGCTTAAGTTTTCTCTTGAAAAGTTATTACTTTCAATAAATTCCAATTCAAATTGACAATTACTTTTTTTTCTATAATACAATTTTGAATAAGTATTGTCTTCAAATTTTTCAACCCATAAATTATCATTTAAAGTTACTTCTACTTTTTTACCTTCGTTTTCAATGTAATAGTATTTTGAGGTTTTATCAAAACGATCACATTGTTCTTTAGATATGTTAATTAAGGGTTCTTTATTTTGTTCGTTATAACCATTTGAGAATGCTTCCGCTGGAAAAAGAGTTTTAAATTCATCACAATTTTTTAGTAATCGATAATAAATCTGAGAAAATAATTTTCTTTGAATTATTGTATCATTAAATTTTGATAAGTATGGGAATATGTGAAATTTTTCCATTGTATTCATTCTTATTTCATTGTCCAGATTTTTATTTTGAACTAATGATTTACAAATTTCAACATTTAAAGAATCTACAGATTTAATTGATTGTGATCTCGAAAAATTGGCACAAAATAAAAGAACTATAAACACGTATTTTTTCATTTAAGAGCAAAGTTTTAACCAAATATAATCGTTTCCTAAAACTATTTATAGATTTTGATTTTATTCTTATCTATAAAAATATAAAATCAAAGAAAAATTTTGTAAATTAGATGTGTAATTCTGATGCTATCTTTATGAAAATAAAAAGATTACATCATGAAAAATAAATATATAGCTCCAGTTTTGTTAGGAGCAGGAATTGCATTCGTACTTTATTCTTGTGGTTCAACAATTCCTAAAAACGCAGCTGCGGTCACTAATTTTGACAAAGCAAAATATCTGGGAAAATGGTACGAAATCGCCAGATTAGATTATAAATGGGAAAAAGATTTAGATAACGTTTCTGCCGAATATTCTTTGAATGAAAACGGTACAATAAAAGTCGATAATAAGGGCTATAATGTCAAAAAAGACAAATGGGAGGAGAGCATCGGGAAAGCCAAGCTTGTCAAAAAGGACAATGTTGGTATGCTTAAGGTTTCATTTTTTGGTCCTTTTTATTCAGGGTATAACGTTATTGCCGTAGATCCGGATTATAAATATGCACTTGTGGCGGGAGAAAGCTTGAAATACATGTGGATACTTTCGAGAGAAACTACAATGCCGGAAAGCATTAAAGCAGATTTCCTTATTAAAGCTCAGGAAATTGGATACAACATATCAAATTTGGTTTGGGTAAAACACGATAAATCAAAATAAATAAAAAACCCGGCATTTTAATGTCGGGTTTGTTTTTTTATACGATACAAAATCAAGGCGTAAAGACAGTTTTATAATTATCCCAATATCTGTAAATCAAGAATAAATTTCCTAGAAAAAGCAGTCCGGCAATAGGAAGACCTTCTGGCGCTAAGAAATAATTGATAAACAAAATATTGATCGTAATTGGTAAAATCAGAATGTTTGCTAAGGTTACAAACTTACCTGACACAAACGAAAGACCACAAAGCAATTCAACCGTTTTTGCAAGAGGCAATAAATAAGTCGAAGCAACTAAACCCATATTAAATGCCTTAAAATTACCTGTTGTTTCTGGTTCCGGCGCAAGTTTAAAAAAGAACGAAATAGAGGCAAACAGCAGTAATAGGCCGATTAAAACGCGGACAATAATAGTAGCAATTTTCATAATACTTAAAATTTTGAATAGGTTAAAATGATATAATTAGTGTGCTGAAAATGCAAATCAATATTCTTCAAATAAAATAGAAATCTGTTTTAAGCATCATTTTATTGAGAATTTAACAATCAAAAATATTCTATTTTGGGATTAGTTTAAAAGCTATATCAAATATAACGAATTTTTTCTTATAAAATTACTGTTATATTAACAGTTTAGGTTAATTATTTCTATTTTTTAGTTGTTAAGTCACAATCGATAATTTTTTCTGATTACCCTGCCAACGGAATTTTTTGTTGTAATTTTGAAATTTAAAAATCCATTCATTTTTGAGAGTTTCTATTACCAAGCCTATTTCAAATCCGGAGCAGTTTAAACAACAGCTTTTAAACTGGGCACAGCAATTTCGTGAAGTCGTTTTTCTTGACAGTAATTCTTATCCGCAGGAATATTCAAGTTTTGACTGTATGCTGGCGGTCGATGCTTTTACGTCTATAAAAACCGATTTTCAAAATGCTTTTGAAGACTTAAAGCAATATCAGCAAACTACAAAAGACTGGCTGTTTGGTTACTTATCTTATGATTTAAAAAACGACGTTGAAGAGCTGAAATCTAATAATTTTGACGGATTAGACTTTCCTGATTTATTCTTTTTTCAGCCAAAAAAAATATTTACGCTAAAAGATAATCAGCTTGAAATTCAGTATTTATTACTTTGTGATGATGAGCTTGAAGAAGATTTTAATGAAATAGTTGAGAGTCAAACTGAAACATTTGTCACACTGAGCGGAGTCGAAGTGAAGCAGCGCATTTCAAAAGAATTATATGTTGAAAAAGTAAATAAAATGCTGGAGCATATTCATAAAGGCGATATGTACGAAGCTAATTTTTGCATGGAATTTTTTGCTGAAAATACGATAATCAATCCTTTGGAAAAATTCGGAAAGCTGAATGAAATTTCACAAGCTCCATTTTCGGTTTTTTTTAAAAATCACAAACAATATTTATTGTCCGCTTCTCCAGAACGTTATCTGAAAAAAGTGGGAGATAAAATTATTTCGCAGCCCATAAAAGGAACTTCTAAACGTTTTTTAGATCCAATCGAAGATCAAAAATCAAAAGAATATTTAGAATCTGATGCAAAAGAACGTGCTGAGAATATCATGATTACAGATTTGGTTCGAAATGATTTGTCGCATACTGCGCAAAAAGGTTCGGTTGAGGTTGGAGAGCTTTGCAAGATCTATTCTTTCCTGCAGGTTCATCAAATGATTTCGACTATAACATCAAAAGTAGATCCTCAATATTCGGCTGTAGATGTTTTAAAAACAACTTTTCCAATGGGAAGTATGACAGGAGCACCAAAAATTTCGGTGATGAAAATCATCGAAAATCTTGAAGAAACCAAACGCGGACTTTACAGCGGGGCCGTAGGATATTTTACCCCTGATGGCGATTTTGATTTTAATGTTGTAATTCGCAGTATATTATACAATCAGGATAAAAAATATGTGTCGTTTTCTGTTGGAAGTGCCATAACATCACTTTCTATTCCTGAAAAAGAATACGAAGAATGTCTGCTGAAAGCCAAGGCAATGCACGAGGTTTTACGTTAATTTTTAAATTATTAGCCACAGATTAAAGGGGTAAAATGATTAAAAAATCTGTCTAAATCTTTTAATCTGTGGCAAAAAAAATAATTCGTGGCAAATAAAATACCACGCTTAACATTTCATTTAAAAATAGATAGAATTTAATTTTTTACATTTATCAAATGTTTACAAAATTCCAAAATCATATCGTTTCCAGGTTTCCATTCTTGGCAGAAAAAAAGCTTTTTCTGGCCGTTAGCGGTGGTTTAGACAGTATGGTTTTATTGCATTTGCTGCAGCAATTATCTTATGAAATAGCGGTTTTGCATTGCAATTTCCAGCTTAGGGGCTTAGAAAGTTTTGGAGATCAGAATTTTATTCAGGATTATTGCGATCAAAATAAAATTCCTGTTTTTGTAACTCAATTTGATACCGAGGCTTTTGCAAAAGATTATAAATTATCAACCCAAGTTGCTGCAAGAGAGCTTCGTTACAGTTGGTTTTATGAACTTTTAGAAGAAAAAAACTTCGATTATATTGCTACGGCGCATCATGCAGATGATAATCTGGAAACCTTTATCATCAACCTCACACGCGGAACTGGATTAGACGGTTTAACAGGAATTCCGGAAGAAAATGATAAAATTATTCGGCCGTTGCTGCCATTTTCAAGAGAAGAAATCCTGAAATACGCAGAAGAAAATAAAATAGAATGGCGCGAAGACAGCAGTAATGCATCCAATAAATATTTACGAAATAAAATTCGTCATGATTTAGTTCCCATTTTAAAAGAAATCAATCCTAATTTCCTGAATGCTTTTCAAAAAACGCAATCATATCTGCAAGAATCAAAAGAAATGGTCGAAGATGCTTCGATTATGATTTATCAGCAGGTTGCAAAAGAAGCGGGAGATGATATTCATTTCGATTTAAATCAGCTTAAAAAACTTCCTAATTATAAATCGTATTTGTACCAATGGTTAAACGAGTTTGGCTTTTCGGCATGGAACGATATTTATGATTTAGTTGAAGGACAATCGGGAAAACAAGTTCTTTCGGAAGAATTTAGATTGCTGAAAAACAGAGAAACGCTGATTTTGAGTCCGATTTTGGAAACAGCAGAAAAAGAGGAATTTCAAATTGAGGCAAACGATACAGAAGTTAATTTTCCCTTAAATTTGAGGCTTTGTCAAGTAGACGACATTACAATAGATTCAAATAGAGCTATATTTGTCGACGCCGAAAAAATCCGGTTTCCTCTGATTTTACGTAAATGGAATGAAGGAGATGTTTTTCAGCCTTTTGGGATGCATGGAAAATCTAAAAAAGTAAGTAAGCTTTTTAAAGATGAAAAATTATCCTTGATCGACAAGGAAAAAACCTGGATTTTATCATCTGATAATCAAATTGTTTGGGTTGTTGGAATTAGGCAGGACGAACGTTTTAAAATAAAAAATACCACAAATAAAATACTTAAAATAGAATTGCAATAATGAACTTTAATCAAAATCACAACGCGATACTTTCTAGAGGTGTCTGGAATAAAATCACTATCTTTCTTCTGTTTTTCTTTTTTGCTTTGGCAAGTAATGCTCAAATTTTAGAGCCGGTAAAATGGACTTCTAAAATTGAGAAAAAAGGAAATAACGCTGTCTTAATTTTTGATGGAACGATCGAAAAAGACTGGCACATGTATTCGCAGTTTACACCAGATGGCGGACCGCTTGCATTAGAAATTTCGTTTAAGAATCAAAAAGGAAATTACGAGCTAATTGGTAAAGCCAAAGAAGGAAAAACCAGAACTGCTTTTAATGATGTATTTGGTGTAAATGAAACTTTTTTTGAAGGAAAAGCACATATCGAACAAGAAATAAAAATCATAAACCCGAACTTAAAAACGGTTGATGTAGAATTTGATTTTCAGGTTTGTAAAGAAGTTTGTATCAATTCAAGTAAGAAATTTTCTATTGCAGTTCCTTCAACCTTTAAAATGGAAGAAGTTCCGGTTGTAACAGAATCAAAATTAGACGAAACAAAAACTGCTGCTTTAGCTGTTGATACCGTTAAAAAAGAAGTTGCAGCAGTTACAGATAAAACTGTAAAAGCAGAAACAGAAACCGCTGCTAATGAAGAAATTCCTGCACCGGCTCCGTCAAGAAGTTTATGGTCGATCTTTTTTATTGCGTTTTTATCAGGATTTGCGGCTTTGTTAACACCTTGCGTTTTTCCAATGATTCCAATGACGGTAAGTTTTTTTACGAAACAAAGTAAAAGCAGAGCAAAAGGAATTAGAAATGCTATTATTTACGGATTTTCGATCATTGCAATTTATGTAATTTTAGGACTTATAGTAACTAAAATATTTGGTGCCGATGCTTTAAATGCATTGTCTACCGATGTTTGGTTTAACTTAATTTTCTTTATAATCTTAATCATTTTTGCTACTTCATTTTTGGGAGCTTTCGAAATTATGCTTCCAAATTCATGGGCAAATAAAGCAGATCAGCAGGCAGATAAAGGCGGATTAATCGGGATATTGTTCATGGCTTTGGCTCTTGCCATTGTATCATTTTCTTGTACAGGACCAATTGTTGGAACTTTATTGGTTGAAGCAGCTTCAAACGGAGGAATTGCTCCGGTAGTTGGAATGCTTGGTTTTTCATCTGCATTAGCGCTTCCATTTATGTTATTTGCCATGTTCCCGGGCTGGTTAAATTCTTTGCCAAAATCTGGAGGCTGGTTAAATACTGTAAAAGTTGTTTTAGGATTTTTAGAATTGGCATTAGCATTTAAATTTTTATCAAATGCCGATTTAGTTTTACAATTGCATTTCTTAGAAAGAGAAGTTTTCATCGCGATCTGGATTGCTATTTTTGGAGCTTTGACTTTATATTTATTCGGAAAAATTACATTGCCTCACGATAGTCCAATGCAGCATATTTCTGTTGGAAGATTGTATTTAGGATTGCTTACTTTGGTATTTACCATGTATTTAATTCCTGGGCTTTGGGGAGCACCTTTAAAATTAATCAGCGCATTTCCGCCGCCGCCGCAATACAGTGAAAGTCCGTTTGGAGTAGGAGGCGCAGGTAACGGAGCTGTTTCATCAGAATCGATAAAAGGACTTCCGGAAGGAGCTGAGTTAGGGCCGCACGGAATTATGGTTTTCCACGATTACGAAGATGGATTGGCTTATGCAAAAGAAATCAATAAGCCTATTATGCTTGATTTTACAGGTTATGCCTGCGTAAACTGTAGAAAAATGGAAAATAATGTTTGGTCTGAACCAACCATTTTACCAATCCTAAAAAATGATGTTGTTTTGATTTCTCTGTATGTTGATGATAAGCGCGAATTGCCAAAAGAAGAACAATTTGTAACGGCTTCTGGAGATAAAATCATTACAGTTGGCGATAAATGGACCGATTTTATGATCTCAAAATATAAAACCAATACACAGCCATTATATGTAATTACAGATTTAGAAGGTAAAAATATGAACACTTCTAAACCAACCATTAGTTACGTAAACGCAGATGAATATCTGCATTGGCTAAAAGAAGGGATTTCAAACTTTAAATAGATTTCTAGAAAATAGAAGCTAGAAAATAGAAAATAGAAAATAGAAGCTAGAGAATAGATAGTTTGAAAGTTAGTATATAATCTAAAATCAGCAATCTACAATCTAAAATATTAAGAAAGGTTAATTCAAGCAAAAAGCACTCTAAATTTAAACTTAGAGTGCTTTTTTATTTAAGGGAAAAAGGGGAAAATTAATTCTTATAAGAATTCTCCGTGTTGAGAGATATCTAAACCTAGTTCTTCTTTTTCTTCCGTAACTCTTAGAGGAGTAATTTTATTTACAACGAAGAATAAAATATAAGAACCTACAAAAGCAAAGATAGATACTACAACTAAAGCGGTTAATTGATTGATAAACAAAGTTGGAGTTCCGAAAATCAAACCTTGGTTATCTCCAACGGCCGGGTTAATTGCTTTTGAAGCGAAAACTCCAGTTAACAACATACCTACCATACCACCAACACCGTGACAAGCAAATACATCCAGAGCATCATCGATTTTTCCTTTAGGGAATTTGCTTACTACAAGGTTACTTACAATGGCAGCAAATAAACCAATAAAGATGGCGTGAGAAATACTTACGAAACCAGCAGCCGGTGTAATAGCAACAAGACCTACAACAGCTCCAATACAAGCTCCAAGTGCAGATAATTTGTGACCTAAAATTTTATCAAGGAAAACCCAGGCCATAGCCGCTGCAGCAGCTGCAACAGTAGTTGTTCCTAATGCTTGTACAGCTAAACCATTTGCTCCTAAAGCAGATCCTGCATTAAAACCAAACCATCCAAACCATAATAAACCTGTACCTAATAATACATACGTAATTCTCGCAGGATTAACTTTTTGAACTTTTCTTTTACCTAAGAACATTGCTCCGGCCAATGCTGCCCATCCAGCGCTCATGTGTACTACAGTTCCACCAGCGAAGTCAAGAACTCCCATTTTAAAGAAAACTCCATCAGGATGCCATGTCATGTGAGCAAGAGGAGAATATATAAATATGATAAATAAAACCATGAATAACAAATAAGCCCAGAAACGTACACGTTCTGCAAAAGCACCTGTAATTAATGCAGGAGTAATGATGGCAAATTTGGCCTGAAATAACGCGAATAACATAAACGGAATCGTTGGTGCAAGGCTCCAGGCAGTGCTGGTTCCAACTCCTTCAAAGAATAAATTAGTAGATGGATTTCCGATGATTCCTCCAATTGTAGGACCAAAAGCCAACCCAAAAGCAACAACAACCCATAAAATTGTAACAATTACCATTGCCATAAAACTTTGAAGCATAGTACTGATAACGTTTTTCTTACCTACCATTCCTCCGTAGAAAAATCCTAATCCTGGCGTCATTAACAATACAAAAGCAGTTGCAACGATCATCCAAGCTGTATCTCCTGTGTCAAATTTTACAGCTTCTGCCGGAATTGGGTTATCAGCGATGATAAAATTCGATATAAAGGTTAGTACCAAAATAGTGATAAGAATCACACTTAAAATAATTTTTCGCATAGTTATTTAGTTTTAAAATTTTTGATAAAAGTATAAAATCATTTAATACCCCATAAAAAAATAGGGTTGTATGTTTAATTTTTGTTAAATTTTAAATTTAACCCCTATGATTTTGCGTGAACTTCTTAAAACAAACTTAAAATTTACAATTTGACAACATTTTTTTTTCCTTAATGCCATTTTTGATAATTTTTGGGGTAATTGATTACTGTTTTTTGTAGGATAATAGATATTTGTTGTTTAAAAAATATCTATTTGGTGTTGTGTGGGATATTTTTTAAGCCTTTTTAACAATTTAAGTGATTATTTGTGAATGGGAAATATAAGCATTCGAAACAAATGAATTTATATCGCTTTAAAGCATATTAAAATAGTTTGGATTTGAGTAGAATTGTGAAGGAGATTAAAAACTCAGATTGAACTTTTATTTTAAATAATTATAAAATGTAATAAAATATTTACATTTTAATATTTTTTGATTAGTTTTAAAAACAATTAATGAAAGGAATATTATGTTAGTAAAAGTTTACGGAAGTGCGGTTTTTGGAGTAGAAGCCACAACGATTACGATCGAAGTGCATATGGATAAAGGGATTGGTTATCATTTAGTTGGACTTCCGGATAATGCAATAAAAGAAAGCAGTTATAGAATTGCAGCAGCTCTTAAAAATAATGGTTTAAGTTTTCCGGGAAAAAAAATCACGATAAATATGGCGCCCGCCGACCTTAGAAAAGAAGGTTCTGCGTATGATTTACCATTAGCAATGGGAATTTTAGTTGGTTCAGATCAGATAAAAGCACCGGAAATTGAGCAATATATTATAATGGGAGAACTTTCTCTTGACGGAAGTTTACAGCCTATTCGCGGTGCACTGCCTATTGCCATAAAAGCAAAAGAAGAAGGATATAAAGGTTTTTTTCTGCCTGTTCAAAATGTAAAAGATTTTGCATTTCTTTACTTATAGGAAGTGAAATATTTTTTAAAGAACTGATATTCAGTACTTATTAAGCTGTTGAAATTCAGGTAATATTTCTTCTAAATGATTAAAACTATGTTTATAACATAATTAGGTGCGCTAATTATTAAACAATCATTATACTAACTTTGTTTAAGAACTTTTAAACGCATAATGATGAGCAAAAATATTCCTAAGATTTCAGATAGTATTCTTAAAATCGCTGAGCAAGCTGAAAAGTTTAATAAAAATATAGCGGGCGAACATCTTAAGGTTTTAAGTAAGCTTCAAACTACAAATCATTTTGCTGCAAATAATACTATATTAAAATTAGCAACTGAACTTACTGCTTCACAAAAAATAGGAAAAACTTTAAGTAATTATAAAGTTCAAAACAGTAAAACAGCTGAGCTATTAACCCAAATTCATAAAAGCGTTGAAGCGATAAATCTGGCGTCGAATGTAAATAAGATTGATTTTAGTGCCTATTCAAATGCTAATGCTGGAAACATTTTACTTAATATTTCCAAATCTTTAAAGGAACTAAACTTTAACACTTCAAATATAATTGGTAATTATAATTTACGGGTTTCCTCATTAGCAATTAATAGTGAGCTAATGGATGCAATAAGTTTTACCGAAGAAAATGTTTCTTCAAATGAACTTCAAGAAATCGAAAAAATTATAGATGATACTAATACTATTATTGATGATGCTATTCAGAAAACTGATAATGGGGTAGAGATTTTGATGACGTATTTAAATACTCTTTCCGAAAGCAAGTTTGCAAGTAAGGCGAAGGAATATACAATGCAAATAATTATCGCAATTGTAGCAAATATTTTATATACTATTATTGCTGAAAAAATTCATCTAGTTGAAGATAAGCAAAGTATTGTCGTCAATCAATATAATACAGTTGTTAATGTAAATTCAAATGAACTAACTGTACCGCCAAGTACAGTGATTTATTCTGTGGGAAAAACTTATACTACTTTAGTACAAAAAAGCCTAGAGAAATTTAAAAGAAAGACTATAAATGGTCTTGTTAAAATCCCAATTGGGTCAAAAATATTAGTAAAGGCTGTATATCCTAAGTGGATTGAAATTTCAGTTTTAATTGATGGTCAAGAAAAAATAGGTTTTACACAGAAAGATGGCTTAGCTGAAATTTAATAAATTATGGAAGGTAGAGGATATATTATTTACATTGTTATTTTTCTAACTGGTTTAATCCCAACATTGATAAGTCTTTGGTTAAACGAAAGGGTTAAAGGAAGTGTAAAAAGTTTTTTTGATTCAAAGTTAGAAGTTCTTAAAAAAGAACATTCAAAAGAAATTGCTCAGTTTCAATCTGAGATAAATTATCTTAAATCTAAAGAGAATTTTAAGTTTACCAAACTTCACGAGGAAAGACTTATCGTTCTGGCTCAAACTTACCAATACATAAATGAAAATTTATTGTTATTGAAAAAATGCACTTCCGCTCTTAAAGATGAGCCAGGTGAAAATTTTGCCTCAATAGAAGAACAAGTATTCAAGATGGAGTATCTAAATGCTTATAGAAAATTCTTGGAATATTTTGGTGCTAAAGCAATATATTTTGATGAAGACATTGAGAATTTGATTGCTGATTTTTTTGAGGTTGCTGCAGGTGTTTATCTAGACCACAATTATAAACAAAGTGAAATTGATGCGGGCGCATTTCCAAAAGAGGAAATTAATTTCGTAGCTCTTGAATCCTATAATGCCATCACTGTAAAACTAGCACCTATCAAAAAACAAATAGAAATTAAATTTAGAGAGCTTCTTGGATAGTTAATGTTGAAAAAAAATCTTACTTTAGAGCGAACTAAAAACTATCAATTATGGCTTTATCAGATTTTTTCAGAATCAATTTACCTTACGGTATTCATAGAAATTCAAATAATGAATGGAGTGCATTTAATAGAGAATATATGCCTCTAGGATGGAATGAAATCAATACAATTGATACTACAGGTATCACGGAAAGGGGAACAGATAAACCAATTTATACAAAGTATAGTAAATTAACAGAGAAAAAATTATTAGAAATTGCTGGCTCTGCGAATATGGTAAATTATGATTCAGAGGGAAAAATTTATAGAGTATTTTTATATGATGATGGCAGTGTGCCAAGTCGAAAAAATCCCTCAAAAAAAGATTGGGATAATTATTTTGAAAAAATAAAAATGCTAAGTGGTCTAATTGCAACAAATAAATAAAATATGGGTCACAAAGTAATAAAAATCGAAGATTTAAGTATTGCAGATTTAAAAGCTGCTTATGATTTTAATGCGATGGAAAGAAAAGATTTAAGGAAATTACTAAAAGCTAGTAATACTGTTGACTATAATAGTAATGCAGGTTACAAAGAGCTAATGGTGATTCAAGAGAATCTTTATACTGCATTAGAGAACAGGGTCAGTTCTATCGAGATGATATGGTAAAATGAGAATTCACTTAAAAAAGCTACTTATTTCTAAGTAGCTTTTGTTTAGGCTGCTTAACTGTCAAGTATTTCATTTGATGTTATGATGAAATCATCAATTGCATCTTTGAATTCTTTTTGATTGTTTTCATACCTTTTTATTTCAAACATTATTTTGTTTAAAATTTCATCTTCGGGTGTTGGTTGTTCGTTGCTCATTTGGTTAGTTTTTAAGTTTTATTAGGTTTCTTTTGTTGATGTTGAAGCCAACAAAATCTTTTAAAACCATTCTTGTGTCACCGCAAGTTGTTTTTGGAGCGTATGCAGGGAAGCTTTCATACTTCTTATCATACTGGAGTCTTTCGAAGTAACATTGGTTGTCTGTATAGAAGAAAAAGATTATTGGCTCGTGGTTGATGTCTTTTGTGTGCTCCTGCATAAATTCAACCTTGGATAATTCGATTGCCGTGTTGTATGTGTAAGCTGATGCAGGATTGTTTCGACATTTAACTTCAAATACATATTCACTCCCAGTTTTACCTGTGTAGTAGCCTTCGATTCTGTCATATGAGGTTGATTCGGTGAAGGTGTATGCTGTTATTCCTTGTTGCTGAAAAAGCTCTGTCATTTTTTGTCTTTCTTTTTCTGATGCTCTTATAAAATCATTCATTTTGTTTTTAAATTAGTACTGCTTTTAGTCTGTGACCATTATTGTTTGGTATACCTATAAATATCTAGGTTTTAATGAAAACCGCTAATCGATATGTTAATATTTTGTTAATTTATTTTTGCAACTTTCATTATTTCTAAACCAGCATCTATATCTTTAATGGTATTTGTGCTTCCATTTTCTATTGAACGAGTTATTACTTTCAAATGGTAGCTATCTCTGAAGTAGTAGTTCTCTAAATGCTTCAATAAGTCATTAATTGGAATTGTTTCTTCACCAATTGTAATGTCCACATCAATTTGACCACCTTCAATTTTGAGTAATTTAGGTTCAGTTTCTTTTAGTTGAAGCTGTTTTTCTTTTATGTCTTGGTTCAGTTCTTTTACGTATTCTTTAAATTCGCTCCAATAAGTTTTAACGGTACGCTCTGACATCCCAACGATTTGTACAATACCTTTTATAGTTATTTTGTTTGGTTTATCCCAGCTTTCAATTGCTTGATAAATAGTTTCTTTTGTTTTGTCTTTTTTAAGTAATCCCATTTCAGAATTGATTATTTGCATTTTTTCTTTTTTAGATAAATTGAATTTATCATCAAAGATTATTTTTCTTAATTTATTTGGCACAGGTGTTAGCTCACCTTCTTTATCTCTTAGGTCGAATATCATATTGCAAACTCTGGTAATTGAGGTGATTGTCAACGGTGTTGATATGATTGCCTGTAGTGCGTTTATGCTTGATAAGTAGCTGTATAGTAAATTGAAATTTAATTCAGGGTTAAGACTTAAGAATGTCTTTCCAATTGAGAAGAGGAACTTTTCTCTTTTACCATATTCAATGTTTCTTGGAAGATTTATTTGGCAGACCATAATTCCTTCAGGAAATATTTGGTACTGCGAACCATTAGTGACAAAATCACTGGCGTTTGTTGTTCTTAGTAATGAAAGTAATGTTTCATCTGTTTTGTTTTGCTTTTGCATTTACTTGATTATTGACCTTTTATGTTATGCTGACCGTTTTTTTTCTGGTAGGTCAACCCTTGGGTAATTAGTCCAAGGGAAACCAGAACCAACTTGTAGGAAAATAACCTTAGTTGGATAGACAATAAATACTAACAAATTCAGGAAAAGTCAATAGAAATTGCACCTTTTTTTAAGAATTATTTTTAAATAACTGTTATTCAGTTGTTTGTATTTTGAAAAAAAGTGCAGAAATTTTTAGTTGAGAGTTGTTATGAATGAAAGGTGCAATGCCTTCTCATTATTACGTTGAGATGAGATATAACGTAAAGGTGCAATCCGTTCTCATTATTCAGTTGAAGTGGTATTGCCTTGCACTATGCAATTCCTTCGCATATTGCCGTAGGCTTAACTAATTAAAAAAATATTAATTTATTCTAATCTTATTAATAAATAAAAAGTGCAAAACGTTAGTTATTATAAAGTAATGAGAAGGGATTGCACCTTTTTGCAGGAACAATACTTCAACGCAAACCAAAGAAAGAACCATACTTCAACTTAGAAATATATCTCAACGCATAGGGCATAAAGGTATACTTCAACTAGACAAAAAGATAGGACTACACTTCAACGAAAGACCAGGTATGTGGTAACAGGTTTTAATGAACTTAAAAACGCCACCAACCACCAACGCAGGGAGAGACCCAGCCCGATACTACAATGGGTGTAAGGGATTAAATCAGATGTTTTAAGCCTTTAAAATTGTAAATTGGTGTTCACGCATCTAATAGTTAAAAGCAAGTCGGAAAAGGGGTATGTGTTAAACATATGCCAAAGTAGTTGCACGGATAGAATAAATATCGTACATTTGTGCCGTGAAGTTTTTAAAAGTATCGTAAGTATGGTTTACGACCACGACAAAGATATGAACAAAAATTGAAATAAATAATATTATTTGAAAATTTAACATTTTAAACTAAAAAAATTATGGGATTAGGTAAAGAAATTAAAAAAGAAATCAACGATGACATCGTAAAGTACAATGAAGAGATTGAAAATGACAAGGTTAAACACGAAGATGAACTTAAAGAGTATAACAAAAAATACGATGATGAACTTAATGACGAATTAGAATAATTCGTCATTTAAAACAAATAACCTTAAAAATTAGATTATGTGACAGATAAAAATGAATTAAATTAACTACTAAAAATTAACTATAAAATAAATACAATGACAATATACAGTAAAACAGAAAATGACTTTCACGGGAATGAGGTGACGGTAGGAGATACTAAATACATTCCAGATTTTGTAATTAGATTTCCAGTAAATAAAGATATAATCGACATAGATAATTGCATTTGTGTGTTCTCGATTTTAAATAGAAAAAATCTTTATGTCCGTCAATATGTAGGTGCAGAATTTTTTGAAAATTTGAACAACGAAAATATAGAGAAATCAATAAATGGGTATCTGCCTGAAACCGTATTTTGTTTTAGTAAAACAAAATTTCCACTTGAAGAATTTATTGAAGAAAAGGATTTTAAGCCTTTCTTTAAGATTAATTAAATTAAAACAACATTGACGTGAACACAAAGTAAGGAGCTTTTTACAGCTCTTTTTTTGTTTTTATAATTTACAAAATCCATATCGACAGTATAGTTGATGTAATGGATTTGATAAAAAAAAATGTAATACTTCATCTATGTGCCGATATTGGCAGTGATACGAGATACTTCAACGAAAGCAAAAACTTTGAGGTAATAAAGATTGGGGAAGAAATTGGTGTGGAAAATTATACACCGCCTAAGAATGTATATGGTGTTGTAGCTAATCCCGTATGTACACAACTATCAACAGCAAGTGGATTTCATAAACAAAATGACCTTGATAAGGGTATGTTTCTTGTCAACCACTGCATAAGAATAATTACCGAATGTATGCCTAAATGGTGGGTCATAGAGAACCCCGCAAACGGTCGATTAAAAGACGTTCTCGGTAAACCGAACTACGTGTATCAGCCTTGGCAGTACGGGTCTCCTTGGACTAAAAAAACGGCTCTATGGACAGGTGGCGAATTCGTTATGCCAGACCCAATTTATACTAATTGGGATGATGTGCCAAAGAATAAATATCTCTATGTAAGACCAACCAGACCAAAGCCAGCGTTAGCATTTCTACACAAAAGCGCAATCAAGCACATTCCAGAGTTCGAAACATTTAAGCCGTTTGTGAAAAATGATGCTGATTTCCGTTCATTATGTTCACAGGGTTTTGCTAAAGCAATGTTCGTGAGCAATAGTACTATCTAATTCAACTTTACTTTTTTGGCTTGTATGGTATCATTTGGTTATGAATCATATACAACAATTTCAATTTCAAAATGGACTAACTGCTGATGGTATCATTGGTAAAAAGACAGTTTTAAAACTTAAGGAAGTGCTTAAGATATCAAGTGATGAATCACTCGCACATTTTCTCGGTCAAATTGCACACGAGACGGGAAACTTTACACTTGATACTGAGAATCTAAATTACTCAGCTAAAGGATTACAATTGACCTTCAAGAAATACTTTCCAACCGAAGATTCAACAATTGGTTATGTAGGGGAACCAGAAAAAATAGGTTCAAAGGTCTATGCAAATCGTATGGGTAACGGTAATGAAGAATCACGTGATGGATATTTCTACCGTGGAAGAGGTGCATTGCAAACTACTGGCAAGGATAATTACTTAGCATTTGCAAAATATGTTGATGATGAAGATGTTGTTAAATATCCTGAATTATTAAATTCCAAGTACTTCTTTGAATCAGCCAAATTCTTTTTCGATAAAAACAAATTGTGGAACTTAACAAAAAAAGTAGATGATTCTTCAATAACTGCTTTGAGTAAAAGAATAAATGGTGGTAAAACTGGTCTTCAAGATAGGATTGCCAAAACAAAAGAATTTTACAAATTACTTCAGTAATCCCTAATGATAATTAGGTACTTCTTTACATCTCCAACACTCTATAGTATAGTTCCAGTATATGATAGGAACGATATATATAAACGGAGTAATTGGAGAAGATACCACACTTTTAGATGTTATCAAACAAGTTAAAGCACAATCAACATCAGAATCATTTTTAGTAAAAATCGATTCGCAAGGTGGTTATGTTGATGCTGGAAATGATATTTATAACTACTTAAAAAACTTACCTCAATCAATCACAACTTACACAACAAGAGCATACTCAATTGCCAGTGTAATTTTTATGTCTGGTGACAACAGAATCATTCCTGATGGTGCTGAAAATGCTTTGATGATTCACTTGCCTTGGCTTGAGGCTGCTGGAGACTATTCAACTCTGAATGAATATTTAGGTGAACTAAAAGCTACTGAAGATAAGCTTGTGAAATTCTATGCTGAAGCACTTGATTTAGATAAAGAGACAATTCATTCACTGCTTAAGAGTGAAACATACTTAAATGCAACGCAAGCCATCGAATTAGGCTTTGCAACACAACTACAGGTTGCACAAAAAGCGGTTGCAATATTACACAATAACAAAGAAGAAAAAGAAGAAGGTTTAATGAATAAACTAAACAGAAAAATTGATAGCATAATGAATTTGTTATCAGGAAAAATAAAAGCTGAATTAATTCTTCAAGATGCAACTGGTGTTGAATTGGTCTTTCCAGATTTAGATTCAACCGAAGTACCAACTGCTGATGCAACCGTAACGGTTGATAGCAAGCCAGCTGAAGGTGAGTTTATAATGCCTGATGGTTCAACAATCATTGCTAATAACGGTATTGTAACTGAAATCAAAACATCTGAGGGTGAAGAACCAATTGAAGAAACTGAATCTGAAACAGAAGAACCACTAGCAAAAGCTGAGATTATCAAAGAGGTTGCAAAATGGGAAATCAACGTGAACAACACAAGTTTTGAGGTTGGCGAGATTTTGAAATATACCTACGAAGAAGTTGAGTACAGTGTGTCAGCAGGAGAATATGAACTAACAGACGGTAGCAGAGTAATTGCTGATGCTGATGGGAAAATTGTTGAAATCAAACCAGCTATTGCAGAACCAGCGGTTGATGACACTGAGACAGAAGAGCCAGTTGAGAGTAACAATGAAGACGTTGAAAAATTACTTGAAGTAATCGAAGCAATGGCAAAAAAGAATTCAGAATTGGAAAATAAATTCAACGTTTTGGCAAAAAATATTGGTTCTGATTTCAACACAAAAAGTACAAAGGAAAACAAAACAAACGTGAAAGCTTCAGCCGAAAACACAAGCAGAGCCTTTCAAATATTAACCTCAAAAACAAAATAACATAAGGAAAAAAACAAAAACAAAAATGGCATATAATGTAAGTCAATTGGCGAACTATACGGAAGAACAAAATTTTCCAATTTTAAAAGCTTCAATCTTAGGAGCTAAAACAGCCTCTTTATTCCAATTGCAGACAGGAATTAAATCAAGCTCTGCTATCAACTTAATGGATGTTGATGTTGTATTACAAAATGATTCAGTTGGTTCTGATGTAGCTGGTGGTGGTGACGTGAAATTTTCACAAAGAATGCTTTCAGTTGCTCCAATTGCTGTACGTGAATTCTTTGACCCAAAAGTATTAAACCAAAAGTACGTTCAATCACAAATGAAAGCTGGTTCAGCTGATGACGAAGTTGTATTTGA
The DNA here is from genome assembly GCF_058807735.1 of Flavobacterium sp. GW821-FHT12A05. Classification (NCBI taxonomy): domain Bacteria; kingdom Pseudomonadati; phylum Bacteroidota; class Flavobacteriia; order Flavobacteriales; family Flavobacteriaceae; genus Flavobacterium; species Flavobacterium sp. GW821-FHT12A05. The sequence goes on from NZ_JBXAQY010000001.1 coordinate 286,761, forward strand.
AAAAGAAATAGTTGACGCTGTAACTGATAAAGTTGCCGCTAAAATGGAAAATGCACTTTGGAAAGGTGATGTAACACTTACTTCAAATTCGGATTTGAAACACTTCGACGGATATTTAAAACTTATCAATGGTGCTACTGGTGTAACTTCAACAACAGCTGCAACATTTACAACTGCAAATGCAATTGCATCAATTGACTCATTATATGCTCTAATTCCAGTTGAAGTACTTGATGCTGAAGATATGTGTGTTTATATGGGTAGAGATTACTTCAGAACATACACAACTGCATTGAAAACTGCAAACTTATTCCACTACAACGCTGATTCAACTGACGGAGAAATTACGATTCCTGGCACTCAAATTAAAATCATTGCTTTAAACGGATTAAACGGTGCAAAAGCTGTGGTTGCTGGTAGAAAATCAAACTTCTGGATTGGAACTGATTTAGAAGGTGAAGAAGATAATGCTTCAACTGTTTACATCGATGCAATCGAGAAAGTTAAGATGAAAATCGCTTTCAAATATGGTGCGCAAATCGCATTCCCACAAGAATTAACAGTATTAAAAGTAACTGCATAATTTACCTAAAGAACTGGGTGCTGTTAGTAAGTACCCAAATCTTTGAATAATAACGAAAAGAAAAAAAGATGGAATAAAATATGTCTTGTATAAATAAATTAACTGCCAATATCGCTTATGATTGTAATGCTACAAACAGAGCAAAAGGTGGTTTAGAATCAAAAGCTGTACTAATTAATACAGTTGACATTGATTTAACAGCTCTTACTCAATCAGGTGCTACAGTAACGAACTTAACGCTTAATGCTGGCGCAACAGGTTATGAAATTGGTTGGATTAAACAATTAGGTTCAACTGCTAGTGAGTTTGCAGTTAACGATGGATTAGATACTTTCTCTCACTCATTTGCTTGTAGAGTTTTTGGTCAAGGTTCAGCGGATGCTGAAAGAATTAAAGAATTATCTCAAGGTGAATTTGTGGTTGTTGTTGAAACAAAATATAAAGGAACTGGAAATGTGGATAGTTATAAAGTGTTTGGAATTGAAAACGGATTAAAAATGTCAGAAGGTTCATTTACATCTTTAGAAAATGATGGTTCATTCTTATTCACACTTTCAAGTGTAGAAAACTTCGGTGAATCTTATCCTTACAAAATATACTTAGAAGGAACTTATGCTGCTTCAAAAGCAAAATTTGAAGATTTATTTGCTAGTGCGTAAATCACTTTACAAAGAGCGATGACAATCGTATAATTAAGGTAGATGGTGTTGAGCTATCTACCTTTTTTAATTTATAAAACAATGGAAAAAACAAATAAAACTTGTTGCAAAAAAACTGCTAAGGTCAAAGTTGAAACGCTTATATCAACTATTAATAATGAAGTGATTGTAGAAAGTAATTTCAAATTAAGAAGTGATTTAGGTGTTACAAGAATAACATTTAATGACGGTCAATCAATTTCGCAAACTGATGCACCAGATGAAACTTGTATGGGTTTCTTAAAAGCTAATCCAAGCAGAATATCAATGTTTGAGAAATATCCAGAAAACTGGCAGGAATTGATTAAAAATAACGAAAAAGAAAATGAAGATGAATAGTGAAGATAAAGCTAGTTGATGTTGATAATAGATTATCAATAAAATATAACAGTGTAGATGGAATTTTTAATTGGGGTCTTGATAATGCATACCCTCAACTGGTTAAAAGTCTTATCAATTCAAGTGTTACCTCTAAACAATGTGTTGACCTAAATTCAAAATACATTTATGGAAAAGGTTTTGAATTCACTAAAAATACAACTGACAAGAATAGTCTTATTGTAAATAAGCGTGGCTTAAACATAAATCAATTACTTAGAGTTGTTAGCCGAGAGTTCTCAGAGCAAAATAATGTGTTCTTACACATAAATTATAATGCTTTATATGAAATTATATCAGTTGATTTATTAACTGCTGAGGACGTTCGAATTGGGAAATCTGATTCAACAGGATATTCGGGTAAGTTCGTGGTCTATGACAACTGGGACAAATCAAAAAGTAAAAAAATTGAAAAAAAAGAATTTAATCTAATAGATAGATATAATTCATCACCAAATATAATTGAAGCACAAGTTGAATCTGCTGGTGGATGGAATAAATATAAAGGACAAATATTACACATTACCGCTGACTTCAACGAATTGTACAGTTTAAGTGATGTTGATTCAGTGTTATACGATTCAGATTCGGAATTTCAAGCATCTGTATTTAAAAATTCAGGTTTAAGAAAAGGTTTTTTTGGAGCTAAATTATTTGTTACAAAGCCATTTGAAAATGATATTGAGCGTAGAGACTTTGAGAAAACTATTAACGATTTAAAAGGTTCTGAAAATTCAAGTGGTGTATTGTTACTAGAATCAAATAATGCTACAGATATTTTAGCTGACCAAATGATAATTCAAAACATTGATTCAAATATCGATGATAAACAATTTGAATCGAGTGAACAATCTTCAGCAAAAAATATTAGAAAAGCTTTTGGTGTACCATCAATTTTAATTGAAGATGGAGATAATTCAATATTTGGTCAATCTGGCGAACTTTTAAAGGAAGCCAAAAAAACGCACTGGGAGAACAAAGAAGAAGAAAGAAATATCATTACAGATGCTTTTGAACTATTGTTTTCAAACTTTCATCAACCGATTAATCCAGATAACAATTGGACAATAACGCCAATCATTCAAATAGCAGAGCCAACAAATGAATAATCTCTTAACTCCTGAGCAAATAAAAAATTATAAGGATATAGGTACCAAAACTGATAATAATAAAATCAATCCAATTATTGAGCAAGCCCAAATTGTGGAATTGAAATCTACTCTTGGTGACCGTTTTTATTTTGATGTTTTAGCCAATAAAGATAATCCAGATTACGCATCATTATTCAGTGGTTGTGCATTCACATATCTTAATGTGAACTATTACCAAGATGGATTGAATTCATTATTGGCAGATTACTTTATGTCCAAATATGTACTTCAGATAAATATCAACTTCACACCTTTCGGAGCGACTCAAAAGCTTTCAAATGATAGCGAAGCAACTGATAGAAACTCGCTTAAAGATGTAAGCACCCAACACCTACAATTGGCTGGTGCTAGATGGGAAATCATCTACTTATATCTTAATGCAAATCCAGCTTTGTTTCCAAACTGGAAAAATAACATTTTCGGTTCTGAATCATCATTAGACGGTAACAGAACATTTAGATTCAGAAAAATATAAATGCAAGTAATTAACAATGTAAATTCAACGACTTTTACAATTAATGGATTAAAATATGTAAAAAACTTTATTGTAATAAAGCAAGGTTCAAACAACATTGCCATACATAACTATTTTGATACGAACTTTCAATTAATGCCTAGCACACCTTTTAACCAAGTGCAGGTTGATGGAAGTATTTATACAAGTCAAAGCCAATTGATGTCTGTTTTGTCGCCTCTTTTATTTGTAAAAGAAGGTGGTTCTGGTGGTGGAGATGTAGAAAGCGTAAACGGAAAAACGGGTGTTGTTATCCTTACTAAAGATGATTTTGGATTATCTAATGTTGACAATACTTCTGATGCTAATAAGCCAGTTTCAACAGCTCAAGCATCAGCTATTAATACAGCACAATCTAATGCTGTCAATTCAGCAAACGCCTATACTGACTCTAAAGTTTTATGGAGTGTTGGCACTGGACTAGATGCAATATTGTCAAAAAATGCAAGTAATATTGCTTCAGGTGCTTATTCAGTAGCTTATGGTAATTCAAATATTGCATCGGGAACTTATTCTAATGCTACGGGTTATTTTACGACTGCTTCGGGTAATTCTTCTCACGCTGAAGGTGAATACACATTCTCGATGGGTCAAGCTTCACACGCTGAAGGTTGGGCTACATCTGCCACTACGTATACAGCACACGCAGAAGGACATCAAACAAAAGCTATCGGTTATGGTTCACACTCGCAAGGTGCTGATACTATCGCTTCGGGCGAAACATCACACGCTGAAGGTCACACTACTCGTGCTTTAGGAAATTCTTCTCACGCAGAAGGTAGATTAAGTATTGCACAAGGTGATTGGTCTCACGTTGAAGGTCGTTCAGGTATTGCTGGTGGATTAGGTTCTCACGTTGAAGGTCTATCTGGTGCAACTTCTACCAATGCTATTTATTCTCACGTTGAAGGTATTGGTTCAAAAACTGATGGTACTTATGCTCACGCAGAAGGTTACTTCACTCAGGCAAACGGAAATAATTCACATTCAGAAGGTGCCGCTACACAAGCTATTGGGGCTCAATCACACTCTGAAGGTACAAATACTGTAGCAAGTGGTAATTCATCACACGCTGAGGGACAATTTTCTCAAGCAATTGGTAATTACAGTCACGCTGAAGGCAATTCAACTGAAGCTAGAGGTTTAGGAACTCACACAGAAGGTGGTTTAACAGTTGCTATTGGTCAGTATTCACACGCAGAAGGTTATTCTTCAGAGGCAAACGGACAATATGCTCACGCTGAAGGTTATGATACAAGTGCTTTTGGAGTTTATTCTCACTCACAAAACAAAAATACAACAGCAAATGGATTTGGTTCGCACGCTGGTGGTGTTGAAAGTGTTGCTTGGGGTGACGCTTCATTTGTACACGGTTCAGGTTCAACTGCTAATAATGACCACGTAATTGTTTTGGGTGCTGGAATTACTGGTAATACCGCTCATACAACATTTGTAGACCAGTTAAATATTAAAAGAGTTGGTACTGGTATTGTTGCAAATAATTTAGGTATTGATTCAACAGGTAAAGTCGTTATCGGCTCAGCTGGTTCTGGTGGAACTGGAACAAATTATTGGTCAGCTTCAACTGGGACGAATTCATTTGTAACTGTAAATTCAAATTCTGTTGCATCTGGTGATTATTCAATCGCTACTGGTAATGGGTCAAAAGCTACTGGATATACTTCACACGCTGAAGGTTTTGAAACACTAGCTGGTGGTAACGACTCGCACGCTGAAGGTTCATCAACTAAAGCATTAGGTAATAACTCTCACGCTGAAGGTGGAGCTACAAGAGCAACAGGAAGTGAAGCACACTCTGAAGGTCTTAATACGTTAGCTTCTGGTAATCAATCACACGCAGAAGGTTATGGAACTTCTGCAACTACACAATCATCTCACGCAGAAGGACACTACACCAGAGCATCAGGTTCATACAGCCACGCTCAAGGTTATGGTTCTCAAGCATTGGGATTTTATTCACACGCACAGGGTGTTAATACTATTGCGTTAGGTGAGGCAACATTTGCAAGTGGTAGAGATTCACAAGCATCAGCTGTAAACTCATTCGTTCACGGTTCAGGTTCAACTGCCACTGGTGTAAATTCAGTTGTTTTAGGTGCGAATATCATTGGTGGATTTGATAATACAACTTTCGTTGATAAATTAAGCATCAAAACTATTCATAATGGAACACCATTGTTTAACTTAGGTTTAGATGTAAATGGTTTAGTTGTAACAGGAACAACAGGTGGCAGTATATCATCATATTGGTCAGCTGGAACTGGTATTAACGCTATTGTTCAAATTGGCTCAGGGTCAAAAGCATCTGGCGATTCAGCAGTAGCTATCGGTTTACAAACAAACGCAGGTGGTTCTTACTCATTGGCTGAAGGAGCTAGCACATTCGCATTGGGTACGTCATCACACGCTGAAGGTTTTAATACTCAAGCATTAGGCTATTCATCACACGCTGAAGGTAATTATTCAATTGCATCTGGTTCAGCATCACACGCTGGTGGTTATCAAACTAAAGCAAATGGATTTTCATCATTTGTTCACGGTAGTGGTTCAACAGTAAATGGAGATAACTCAATAGTATTAGGAGCAAATATTACTGGTAATACAGCTAACACGACATATGTCGATAAATTCAATATCAAAAATTTAGGTCTAGGAACACCAGTTAATAATTTAGCTGTTGATGCTTCTGGAAATGTTGTTATTGGAGCGAGTGGTTCAACAGTTGCTTCTTTGTGGGAAGCTGGTTCTGGAGCTAATTCTGTAAAAGTAGTTGGAGCTAGTACACAGGCAAATGGAATGTTTTCTGTTGCAGTTGGCACTTCTGGCAGAGCTATAGGTTACGCCTCATTTGCTGAGGGTTATAATGGTAGAGCAAATGGTGATTTTTCACACGTTGAAGGTGGTGGATGTATTACATCTGGTCAATCATCACACGCAGAAGGTAACACAACCCAAGCTTTGTCAGTTGCTGCTCACTCAGAAGGTATTGGTACAATTGCAAGAGCTGAATATTCACACGCTGAAGGAATTCAATCAGAAGCAAATAATACAGGCGCTCACGCAGAAGGTTTGGCTTCAAAAGCAAATGGACAATATTCACACGCAGAAGGAGCGCATACACAATCAAATGGTGAAAGTTCTCACGCACAAGGTTCTTATAGCAAAGCTAATGGTTATGTTTCTCACGCTGGAGGTTACGTAACAGAAGCAAATGGTAATGCTTCTTTTGTACACGGAACTGGCTCGACAGCTAACGGTGATTTCTCAATTGTGTTAGGTCAAAATATTACTGGTAATACTGATAATACAACCTATGTTGATAGATTAAATGTAAAACGTTTAGCTTCAGGTACTGCTGTAAATAATCTAGGAATTGATGCAAGCGGTAATATAGTTGCAGGAACAAGCGGTTCAACAGGTGGTGGTTCAGGAATTACAAACTCTGGAACAACAGGAACAATTCCATTAACATTTGCTGGTGGTAATTTAGGTGATTCTATCGCTAAACAATCAGGTAACACTGTAAGTTTTGGTACTGTAATAACAGGTCAAACAATTGCGAGTGGTTTTGAAGGTGGTGTTTTAGCTCCATTTACGACTTCAAGTCCATCTTGGATTGTTCAAAGTGCTGTTACAAGAACTGGTACTTATGCCGTTAAATCTGGTACAGCTAGTGTTAGTGATAAATCTACTATGCAATATATAAATACAAGTAATAGTGTTGTAACTGTTTCATTGTATTATAAAACCAGTATGTCATATGCTGAATTTATAATAACAATTAATGATGTTAATGTAATAACGCCAGTTAACAGTACTGTTAACTGGACATTAGCAACATTCAATATGAGTTATAATGATGTGTTGAAGATAACTCTTCAGACAGATTATTTCAATGATGCTATTGCTTATGTTGATGATTTCTTAGTTACAAATGTCACTGTCAATACTGGTGATGTAAAAGCCGCTAAATTCATTAAATATGGTGGAACTTCAAGTGAAGTTTTATTAGCCGATGGTAGCTCAAGATTATTAACAACTAATTGGTATGCTGAACCACCAACACCACCAGCTGTTGCACCATTTATTGAGTCAGGTAAATATAGTTTAGTTTTCGGTGACGGAGCTAAGTCTTATGGAACTGGACAAATTGTTATGGGTGATGGTGCTGGTAGAACAAATACCTATACTGATAATACAATTATAATTGGAAGAAATGCTGGTACTAGTGCAAATAATTATGGTCTTAACGATTCAGTTCTTATTGGAGCTGGGGCTGGTCAAGACTGTTATGCTAGTAATGCATTGATGATTGGTAATTCGGCTGGTCAATATAGTCAATCAAATAATGGTTTATTCTTAGGACAAAGTGCTGGTTCACAAACAAATTTTGCAAATGATTGTATTTTTATTGGTTATAATTCTGGTAGTAGTTCGGTTAATCCAGAGTATTGTACATTTATTGGTTCATTTGCTGGTTCAAGTGTTAAGGAAACTGATTACTCTTTCTTTGCAGGGTATTCCGCTGGTCAAAGTGCTTCAGGTGCGAGTAATTCAATTGTAATTGGTCGTAGAGCTGGTTCAGTTGATAGCAGTTCAAGAAGCTATGGTGAAAACAATATTATTCTTGGAACAAATATCTCATTAACATCAGGTGTTACAAACACTTTAAATATTGGTGGTGTTTTATTTGGTACTGGCTTATATAATGATGCTAATGGAGATACATCTTATTCAGCTCAAACTAATGGTAAAATTGGTATTGGTGTTACATCACCAACCGAAAAATTAGACATAGCAGGAGCAGTTAAAATTGGTGATGGTGGTTATACTTCAATTACTAATGGTGCTACCACACCAATACCAAGTGGTGGTGCTGGAACAATGGTTTTCTTAAGTGGTCACTTCTTTGGTTTTGATGGAACAAATTGGAAACAATTAGATAATTAATAGCCCAAAATAACATAAAACTCTAAAATATGAGTGAATAAATTAATTGATTTAAAAAATTGAAAATTATTATTTTATGCGTTTCGATAATCGCAACGTTCCTAACTCCGATAGCTGGCTTACTTTGGCTTATGCTGTTCTTTGTTGTACTTGATACAGCATTTGGAATTTATTCCAGTATTAAATTAGAAGGAATAAAATCTTTTAAAAGTCATAAACTTTTCAATATAGTAATCAAACTATTTTTTTATCTAATGACAATTATAATGTCGTTTCTGATAAACAAATATATTTTACCAGAAACACTTTTTGGAATCCAATTTCTAATACCAAAAATCACTACAGCACTTTGGTGTTACATAGAAATCAAATCAATCGACGAGAGTTCAATGAAGCTTGGGAATAAATCATTTTGGGTTCTAATTAAAGAAATGATAAGTAAGTTGAAAGGTATCAAATCAGATTTAAATGAATTAATTGAAGACAAGAAAGACAAAAAGGATTAAAATAAAAAACCACCTAATAAGGTGGTTTTTTATTTATTCTATTGTATTTTTTCTTTTTGTAATTAGAAAGGAAGAATACCTATTTTATCATTAACTGATGTATTAATATCCCAAAATTCAAAACCCATTTTATGCTCACTATGTATTGTTTTATATATAGTTTCAGCTTTAGAATCACACGTTACAAAGCAGTTGATGCTTTCCTCAATTGATGCTTGAGCAAACAGTTTAGTGTCATTCGGTATAATACTTCTTAACTCAGTACTGACAGCACCATTTTTTTTATGTCTAAATACGATTTCGGCAAAAGTACCCGCAAGATGGGCGTGTGGCAAATTGAAGTTTATTAACTGTAAATTTCTTATCGGTATATCTTCGAAATCTCCCCTTACACAATATTCAGCAATTGAAATAGTAGATATCTTCATCACAATTTTTTCTTTTAGAAAATATTGAAAATATCCCAATGCATTTTGATGTAAGTCACTAGTTTTATCCAAAAGTTTAATTAAGAAACAAGTATCAATTAGTACAGCTTTAAGCATCGTAGCCTCCTCTCATTTCATCTAGCCATTTATCACTATCAAAATTTTGCCATTTTGGTGTAGCTTTATTTATACAGGAATTGAGGTAATCTTCATCAAAATTTGAATCATAGGATATTAGTTCCAAAAATACAATCGACGATTTATCTATTTCACCAGTAGTTGAATGCTGTTTAGTCTTAATTCTTGCACCGAAATTACGATAAAGAGGATTGCCTTCGAGTTCCTTAATTATATCTTTAGAAACTTGTATAGTTAATGCGCCATATTCTACCGTATCCAAATGTAAATTTGGTTTAGTTCTACCACCGGCATCTGTAAGTTCTCCGTATACATATAATTCAGTCTCAACAAAATAATCTTTAGTTATAACAAAATTAGTTTGAGGATTAATTTCTAATATAACAGAATCAGATTCTGAAGAACTTATTTCGAACGTATAATTTTTTTGATATGCTACTTTTTGAATTACCTCTATTGCTTTGGCAGTCTGTGGTTCTAAATGTTCAGTAGATTGTGCTTCTTGCACACTAGCAAAGATTGCAGTAGATGATATTACTGCTTGAACAGTAGTTTTAAATTTATTCAATACAGAACCTTCACCCAATTCATATGCTATGAGAGGGCGGTTTTTTTGATTAGGGTACAATATATCTTCAATGTTAGTCAAAAGACCAATTATCTCTTTTATATCGTAGTTAGACGGGGTTAATTTATCTCCTTTCGTCTCACCTAATACACGTATAACTAGTGTACCTGTATTTTCCATTTAGTAGCAATTATACAACAAAATTTTGTTTTGGAGTGAAAATGGAATTACTTTTTTGAAAACTCTTATTGAGTAGTTTTTATTTTTTGGGCTTTACTAACAACCGTAACAATAGTATAATTAGGATATAAACTATAATACTATGCGAAATGAAATTGAAAAGAAAGTTGCTGGAAGACCATTTAAAATGGAATCTTGGCTTCATCAGTTAAATATTGTACTTGAAGATGAAGACATTCTTTTCCTGTCAGATAAAGATTTAGTCTTTCTAGTAAATAGAGAACTTCTACCAGAACATCAAATATCAGATTCAACTTTTGAAAAATGGAAAGCTGGAAAATATGCACCAAATGAAGAGATTGGAAGAGAGTTTATAAGGTGTATTCATTTGGCATTGATAAGACAAAAACAACTGCTTTCAAAAAAAATGATGGAAGATAATAACGGTCAATGGACAAGATACGCTTGGATTATGGAACGTAAGTTTTCGGAATGGAATCTTAAACATATCTCCGAGAATATCAACAAGAATGAGCAGGCAACTATTATAAATATTACTGCAGGAACTGACGAGCAAAAAGCATTGATAGACAATATTATCAATGCAGACTTTGAAGAAGTAAAACCACTTCAAGTAAAACAAACGAATGTTGAACAAAATAACGAAAAAGAAGATGATTTGCCGTTTTAATGATTACACCAACAACTGCATTTACAAAAATTGCAAAGCTGACACAACCAATTCGAGTTGTGCAAGGTGGTACATCAGCAGGTAAAACGTATTCAATTCTTCAATACCTGATTTTATTATCACTAAACAAAAAGAATAATTTTCTAATCTCAATTGTAGCTGAATCAATTCCCGTTCTTAAACGTGGAGCGTACAAAGATTTCCAAGATATCCTAATTCAGATGGGTATCTATAATGAATCAAATCATAATAAAACAGACAGAACATACACAAATAACAATTGCACATTTGAGTTTTTTTCTGCCGATGATTCAACAAAGTTACGTGGTTCAAGGCGTGATATTCTATTTATTAACGAAGCAAATAATATTTCATTTGAAGCATATCAGGAGCTTAATGTCCGAACAAGAAAATTCACATTCTTAGATTACAATCCATCTGCTCCCTTCTATGCTCATACCGAATTGATTGATAAGGATGGAGTTGATTTCTTAGTTCTAACTTATAAGGATAACGAGTTTCTTGACGATAAGATTATACAAGAAATTGAAAGCTGGGAAGCAAAAGCATTAACTTCAGATTATTGGGCTAACCGCTGGAAAGTGATGGGATTGGGTCAACTTGGGCTTCAATCTGGTGCAATCTTTACTGACTGGAAAGAAATTGATTCAGTTCCAGAAAATGCTGAACTACTTGGTTCAGGTCTCGATTTCGGTTTTACAAATGACCCGTCAGCACTTGTAAGCATCTATCGTTATAATGGAGAAGTTATAGTTGATGAGGTTGTTTATCAGAAAGGATTACTCAATTCACAATTAGCATCATTAATAAATTCAAGCAATTCTAGAAATGCAATTATATATGCCGATTCTGCTGAACCAAAATCAATTGCAGAATTAAAGTATTATGGTTTAACAGTTCTGCCAGTTGTTAAAGGAAAAGATTCAATTAATTATGGAATTCAGTTAATTCAAGAACAACCATTCAGAGTTACTTCACGAAGTTTAAACTTGATAAAGGAACTCCAAAATTATACTTGGATGAAGGATAAAGAAGGAAATTCTACTTCAGTGCCAATTGATACTTACAATCACATTATCGACGCATTGAGATATTTCTTTTTGATGAAATTCAGTAAGAAAAGCACACACTTCAACTTGAAATGGAAAAGATAATAAACTATAAAATTAAAGACTTCTTTCAACTTCAAGATGAGAATTTAGTTCGTGATTATTTGATGCTTTTAGAACTACTTAATCCATTGAAAGAAATAAAGAGTCCTAACTATAAATGGTACAAACGGAATGATAGAACGCTTCGAATTAAGTCAGTTAAAGAATTATCATTTGGTGAAGTGACTAACATCAGAAACAATTTTAATAATCCATCAATCCAGTCAATAATTGATTCAATTAAAACAGTAACTGATTTGGAAGATAAACAGGTTTTACGCTTTACAATACTCAAATTTTATGGTATTATTTCATATATCAAAAGTGGGCTGTTAGAAATTACAAATATGGAAAACAACGAACTGATAGATGACACTTTTGATATTAATGTTGAAGCAGTAAATGCCAAGCAAAGAATGGGAAGGTTCGGAGCATTAAATGTAATTGACTCATTGGCAAAAGAAAATATTCTTCAATGGGAAGCAATAGAAAAATTACCATATATGACCGTGTTTTCAAAACTGGTTATGGATTATGAAAAGAATAAAATTCAACAAGAGATTGCTGAATTACAGAGAAAAAAACAAAGTAAAACTTAATGTATGAGTTCTTAAATAATATCGCATTATTAAATGATTGGGTATTTGAATACTCACGTGCTGACTATCAAAATCTATATGATGAGATGGACAACGGGAAAATTCATTTATTCGTTGACCCAATCGTAATTGATAGCTCATTTTCGGATTCTGGAAATGAAACCAAAACATATTCTGGAAAGTTTATGTTATTGCTTTCGTCTGATGTTGATGAAGATTATTCAACTAAATATAATATCTACATCAAGCCATTAATTGATAATGGAATGCAATCAGTTAAAGATGTTTTACTGTGTAGTGAATTTCAAATTAACAAACTCCAAGTGGTTGAAGTAATCAATCTTTTCGATTACAATCTTGATGGTGTTCTTGTGAATTATAGTGTTACAGTTAACGACTAATGAACAATATTGAGGAACAAAATCAGAAGATACTTATTGAAGAAATGGAAGCGATTAAAGCTGATATTTTAACAGTTTATAACGCTTCAGGCAAAAGAACATCAGGTGAATTTGAAAGAGGCTTGGAACTAAAAATTGAGTCTGATAAAACAACCTTGCTTGGTTACGAGTACTTAGCTGGTAGACAAGCAGGAAAGATGCCGCCAATAAAAGCAATTGAAGATTGGTTAAATGCAAAAGGAATAAAACCAATCGAAGATAAGATGACAGTTTCATCACTTGCTTTTCTAATTGCAAGAAAGATTTCTCAAGAAGGAACACGAAAGGAATCGCAACTACAGATTTATAAGCAGGTGATTACACCGCAGAGAATACAAGAGATAATGACAAAAATAACCCAAATCAATGTGCAACTATTTGTTTGGGAGCTTAACCAAATGCTAAGCAGTTTAGAAGAAAATCAATGATAAATTTTACCAAACAACCACTAACGATAAATCCTGCTTACAATGATTCGATAATAGAATATTCATCAACACTTACGGGAGTAACATATTCTAATATTTATGTGGGAACTAATGTATTTAAAACATATCCAGTTTCTGGTGTTTTCAGTTATAACTTCAAACCAGTTGTATCTGTTCTAATAAATAAAAATCAATTCAAAGATTCAATAGTCCCTGATTTCACAGATGCTTACATATATGAAGACAATACATTAAACTACAATTTGCAACCAGTTATTAGAGTATATAATAACAGTACATACGAAGAAATAATTCCAAGTTGGCAGTTTATTAAATCAGTTGAACAACTACCTGGATATCGTGAAAAATCTGAAATTGAAAAATCTATAAGAGTACTATTACCAACCAATAATAAAACAGATTATTTTCTTCCATACTTTGAAGGATATCCAACAGACTTTGCCATTTATGGTATTCCAGAAGGAGCGACATATTATTTCAAAAACATAACGACAATTAGCCAATCGCCAACTTTTACAGGTGAAACATTTGGAACACATCGAGTTTATCTTTCTGATGGAGGGCAAAATGAATACGAGTCTAATTTCCTTGGATTATCTACAACAGATAACCTTGTCGAATTATGGGTGAATGGAAGTTTTAATTCTAATATAACCATCAAAAGAAATAATTCCAGATGTGGTGTTTATCTTAAATGGTTTAATAATTCGGGTTCATACTCTTATTGGTTGTTTGACCCAGTTTATAACGAAACCGTACAAACCAAAACACTTGATGATTTAAATGGAGAGTGGGATAACTTACAGAATGTTAGCGCAACAAGTCGCATCGCTGGTAAATCTGCTTTCAAAACGCTAAAAGTTTCAACTCGCTATACTCTACAAGAAAAAGCATATATCAGTTCAATACTAACCAGTCCACTGGTTGAAATGTATGTTGATGATAAACCATTTAGCAAAACCGATATCAACAAATTTATCGGTGTGACTATCAATGATGGCTCAACACCAAGCACTAATAAATCCACAAATAATAAAATGGATTTGACAATAACACTCCCTGCTATTTACACACAAACAATATAATGTCATTAATTGAAAGAGAAAGACTTTTTATAAACGAAATTGAAATTGAACTCGCTACAGACGAAAGTTCATTCGCTCGAACACTTCAAGTAAATGATTTGGTAAACATCGAAAACCGTCAAACCAATTTTACAAAAAATATCAAAGTTCCCAAAACACCAAAGAATATTCAAACATTTGGCTGGCTTGGTGTAGCTGGTAATCTTTCGCAATTTCCTTACCAAAAGAATACTGCAAAGTATATGATTGGTAATGAGTTTTTAATCTATGAAGGTTGGGCTATCATTAATCAAACTGATGATTTTTATAACATTAGTATCTATGATGGTGCAATTGATTTGTATAAGGCAATTGAAAATGTAACTCTTGCTGAATTATCAATTGATGAAATTGACCATACCAAAAATATTGAAAATGTTATTTCATCATTTGGTGATGTTTTACAGTACAAGTATATCGTAGCTGATTATAATGGACAATCTCAATATTCATCCAGCGGTGGTACAGTGAATGATACAGTAAATATTGATTATCTAGTGCCGTCAACAAAGATTGGATATTTACTAGACAAAACATTTGAATATGCTAATGCAACTTATGACGGAAGTATATTTAATACTGATGATTTTAAAAACACATATATTTCTTATCTTAGAAAGAATGATGGAACAGAAGTAAATCAGGTAATTTATAATGGCTCTGGTGAAAATTATTCATACGGTGGAGCAATCCAAAATAATGTTGTAAGTGTTAAACATAACGTTATAAGCGGTGTCACTGGTGGAGGTACATTTGATGCTGATACGATTGCATTTACTGTTGATTCATCAGGTATTTATGAAATATCTTATTTCTGGTCAATATTCGCAGATGTTGATTCAGGAAGTTATTTTTATCAAAACCAAAGATTGCTTCCAAAAGTGCTGGTCAATGATACATTCTATTATCCTCTTTCTTTTAGTGATAGTGCAATTAGTGGAAGTACACAAGTTCCATTAAATGCTGGCGATTCATTTAAAATAGTTGCTACAACTACACTTGGAAATATTTTATATCCATTAAGATTTGGAATCAGTGATTCAATGATTCCAATCCCTTTATGGTTTCATCTTCAATACAAATTTGTATCAACAAGTTCTGAAACTTCCAGAAAAGCATTAGGTGAATTCAAGGTCAAAGAATTCTTGAATGAAATACTTTGGAAGTATGGATTGACGATGTATAAAGATAAGTATAGAAATCACTATACTTTCAAAAACTTGTCTGAGATAATCAATGAAAACAATGTCATCGACTGGTCAGATAAATTCCAAAGTGTAAATAGTGAATCATACTTGTATGGTACTTATGCACAGTCAAATCAATTAGCACTAAAATATAATTCCGATAATGTTAATTATGATGACGGTTATATAACAGTCAACAACAAAAACTTAAATGATTCAAAAGTTGTTATTCAATCTAAAATATATGCAAAGGAAGAAGAAAAGACATCGAACCTGGGATATGAATCAAACTTATATAAGTATTGGGATAAGGAAATAAATGATGAAGGTGAAGTAAATTACAAATCTTTATCAAGTAGGTTTTATTGGATGTCCTATACAAATAAAAATTATCCTGCTGGAAAATGGTTTGGTTCACAATCTCAAGCAACAAGAGCAAAAGCATATATTGTTCCTGAAGAATCAAATGTAAATCAATCATTTAATTATAGTGTTACCAAATATTATGGTGAGTTTAATAAAATTCTTGATAATGCTAAAATAGTTACAGCTAATATATGGTTGACTTATCTTGATGTGATTGATTTTGATTTTAGCAAATTGTATTTCATTAAACAATTGGGTGCATACTTCTTGGTAAATAAAATAATCAACTTTCAACTAAATAAAACTACAAGCGTTGAATTAATTCAAATAGATAATCCACTAAGTAATACAACTGTTGAACCCCCTTTATCACTTAACGGTGTAGTTGTAACACCTTATCAAGATAGCACTGGTTTTTATCTGACTTTTGAAATACCAATAAATGATGGCTACACTCAACTTGAATTAGAAGCAACATTTATGCGAATCAATGGTACAATGACAACGATTGAGAATATTACTAATGTTGGCAACGTATACAAATTCAGAACTGGAAGAGTTGCAACAACAGCTAGTGGTGGCGGTATATTGTTAGACGCAACAAGATTTAATTTCTTCAACGTCTATAACAAAGTAATGTCTAGTAGTGCAGTACTGTATTTTTCACCAAGTCAAGTGACGGCAAATACACCAAAAGAAATGATACTTGAAGCAATCTACGAGTAACAAATACAAACAATAACATAAAAAGAAATACTATGAATTAGAATGGCAAACCAAGTAGAGGTTCTACAATTGGATATTAATACATCAGCACTTATTGCCAAAATGACGGCAACACGTGCTGAGATTGATAAAATTAAACAGTCCCAAAAAGAACTAACTAGTGCAAATCAACAGTCAACAGATGCATTCACAAAGAATGAGGTGGAGCTTAAAAGATTGCAAACTCTTTACGGACAACAAAAGAATGTTGTCACACAATTAAATACATCAACCAACGCATTCGCAAATGGAACTGAAGCACTGACTGAAGCACTTGATAAAGAAATTGTTTCAATTGATGCCGCAACTGAAAACAATAAACAGTTAAAGGCAATAAGAAATCAACTTAACACAGCAACGGAAGAAGGAGCACAAGCTCTTGCTGAAATCAACCAAAAAATTGATGAAAACACAGCTTTTATAAAAGCTAACGTAAGTGCCGCAGAGAAGCAGAAGATGGAAATTGGTGCTTACAAAGACCAAATTAAAGAAGCATTTGCTGAGATAAATATCTTCAACGGTGGTCTACTAGGTTTTGTTGATAGAGCTAAAGAAGCTGGCGGTGTCGCACCATTACTTAAAAATGGATTTGGAACAATCACAACCGCTATTGGTGGAATGATTAAAGCATCGCTTGCATTTATCGCTACACCACTTGGTGCCGCAATTGCTGCAATCGCTGTTGTTGTTGGTCTTGTTGTTGGAGCATTTAAGTTTATGACTGCTTCAATGAATTCAACTGAAGCAGGTTCACAAAAGCTAGCTAAAGTAACAGCAACTATCACTGGTATCTTCAGAGGCTTATTCAATGTAATTAAACCTTTTGGTGAATGGTTAGGAAATGCATTCGTTAAGTATTTCGAAACAGCCATTGCGATTGCAGAGAAAGGTGCAAGAATTATATCTGCTGGTTTGAAAATGATTGGAGCAAATTCAGCTGCCGCTGGAATTGATAAGTTCACAAACTCAGTTAAGCAAGGAGCAAAAGCTGCCACAGATTTAGCTACTGCTGAAGCTAAACTTCAAACAATGCAACGTCAATCGCAAAAGATAGTTCTGGATTATCAAAAGCAAGCTGAGAAGCTTAGACAGCAACGTGATGATGAGACTAATTCAATTGCAAAGAGAATGCAGATAAATGAACAGCTTGGTGCAGTTTTAAAAAAACAATCAGCTTCAGAGATGCAAATTGCAAATCAACAATTAAAAGTTGCCAATCTAAGAATAGCCGCAGAAGGTAAAACAACAGAAGCCTTAGATGCTAAAGCGGAAGCTGAAACAAACATTAGTGATATTCAAGAACGTATTACTGGACAAGAATCTGAGCAATTAGCAAACTTGAATTCGTTAAGAAAAGAAGCTTCAGACAAAGCTAAAGAAGCTAATGATAAAAGAGTTGCCGACCACCAGAAAGCAGTAGATGCTGTTATCCAAAAGAATAAAGAGGAACTTGATTTATATGTTGCACAGGAAGGAAAGTTAAAGAAAACAATGTCAGAGCAATTGGCATTTGAAGAATCTTTAAAAGATAAAAAACTTGCCAATCTCAAAGCTGAATTTGATGCTGGGAAAATCTCAAAGACAAAATATGAAACTGATAAGTTAAATATAACAAATGAGTTTGCTCAAAAACAAATTGATATAGCTATTGCAAATGCCGATAAAGAGCTTGAATTATTTATTGCAAATAATCAAACAAAACTTGACAACAGCAAATTTATAAGTGATGCAATATATCAACAAGAAATAGATAGGCTAAACAGGATTTCAGAAGCAGAAGCATCAGCTCAAACAACCCGCTTACAGAACGGTTTAATTTCTGCTGAAGAATATGCTATAGCTATAAAAGCAATTGATGACAAGTTCTATGCTGATAAAAAATCAATTGATTTACAGAGAGAAGAAGAAGCAAAACAAAAGAAAGAACTTGATTTACAAAATAAGATAGTTGCTGATGGTGAGGCATTCGCTATTGATTTAGCATTGCAAACTGAGCAAGAGAACCTAAGATACCAAGCCGAACTTGCGTCTGCTGAAAAGACTGGTGCTGATACAGATTTAATAAAACAGAAGCACGCAACAATCCAAAAAGGAATTGAAAGAAGTGTTCAAGAAAATAAAGTTCAATTAGCATCTGATACATTTGGAAACCTTGCAACAATTTTAGGTAAGGAATCTAAAGCAGGTAAAGCAATGGCTATTGCTCAAGCGACAATGGACACATATAAGGCCGCAACATCAGCTTATTCAGCGATGGCTGGTATTCCAATAGTTGGTCCAGTTCTAGGGGCTGTTGCTGCAGGTGCCGCAGTTGTTGCTGGTATTGCAAATGTAAAGAAGATTACTTCAACTAAAGAAGCAAGCGTTCCAACACGTGCATCAGGTGGAGCAATTCCAACTCTTAGGAGCGGTCTAATAAACAGTGGTTCAAACTTATCAGTACCGCTATCAAATGGAGATGATACGCTTGCTTATGTTCGTCAGGGTGAAATGATTCTGAATGAAGAACAACAAGCAAGAGCAGGTGGTCACAGGTTCTTTCAATCAATTGGAGTGCCAACATTCGCAAACGGTGGATATATTGGTTCACCAAGCTATTCACAAGCCAATGCAAGTTATTCAATAGATTATGAAAAGCTTGCCAATTCAATAGCACAAGCGAATTCAACATTGCCAGCACCAGTTGTAAATGTAACTGATATCACAAGTCAGCAAAATAGGGTGCAGGTCATTGAGAACTATGCCAACTTACAATAATCAATAGCCTACAACGCAAAAAAGAATTGTAGGCTATTTATTTTCACTAAACTATGTTCTTTTTCCTTTTTCTCGATATTTATTAATAAACGAAAATTATGAAATATGAAAAACAAACAATCAACAAAAAGTATTATCAAGACTTATCAAAATTTGATACACTAACTAAAGAACAGATTAAAGATTTGTATGTCTTAATCAAACAGGATGATAAAAAAGCAATAGATAAATTGATTACTTCAAACCTAAAGCTGGTTATCTATTACGCCAAAAACTATAGGTCAATGCTTCATAAAACGAATGCAATTGAACTTGATGATTTAATCAGTGAAGGAAATATTGGATTGATTAAGGCAATTAAAATGTATAATCCAGATTTGGATATTAAATTTTCTTATTATGCTGGATTCTGGATTAAGAAAGCAATTAATGAATTATTTATAAATGAAGGTTTTACAATCAGAAGCCCACAATGTAAGGTAATGTCGGATAGTAAGATTGGTAAAGTGGTTGATGAATTATTTCAAAAGAATCAATATGATATATTTCAAAGTGATATTGAAGCACTAAACCAATTTACCCAATCAGAAATAAATCACTTCTTTTATTCTAAACCTCACGTGAACAGATTTGAAGAAACAGATGATTTTAAAGAGGTTGAAGAAACTGAAGATTCAGAAGAAAAACTAAAACTTAGATTTCATTTGAATTGCTTAACACCACAAGAAAGAACCGTTATAGAATTGTATTACGGATTTGAGAATGGTAAAAAGATGGTACTTAAAGATATTGGTATCAGACTAGGTTTAACCAAAATGAGAATCAAACAAATCAGAGATGGAGCACTAATTAAACTCAAAGGAAAAATGCTTTAAACCCAGCCTTCACTAACATAACAATAGAAAAAAACACATCAACGATAAATGAACAGATATGAACTATTAAAAACAAATGAAAACATTATATTCCAATTTGTAAAGAATGGAATTCTATCTTATATGATGATTAGAGATATTGAAATAATGGAACAATATTATTCCCTTGAAGAAAACATAACTAAGGAAATGAAATACATAATACTTGCTGAACAATATGAGCTGTCAGTGAAAAGGATAGAGCAAATAATATACAATATGCTAAATGAAATCAAGTAGTGATTTTACCATACACATCTATTTCAATAGAATACTTTCCAATGGTTTTATTTGGATGCTTACCTGTAATTAAAAGCGCACCGTACTCAACATACATTGTTCGATGTTTTGGTTTAAAAACAGTTGGATAATATTCATTATCCAATTTGTTTAATACGGTTACTTTTGCATCATCTACACTAACCAGAACTTCGCAGTTGATTAATTCAAAATTATTTTCTGTACGAATAAAGTAGGCACAATCTAATTTAGCTGTTGTGGTTTCAGGTGGGAAATCGTTCTCAAGTAAAAAATCCCTCAGTATCTGCTTATCATTTCCGAAGTACTTAAATATCATTTGCGTATGTATTTAATTGATAATGATAAAGTTATGAATTAAAATAAATCCTTGGATAGAATTTTGTTAAATATTATTATGCCTTAGTTAAAAGGCTTTCAAATAATTCAATTAGATATAGGAATGTGAACATAAAAACTGATTTCTAGAAATATATTCTTACATTTTATATATGAAATTTGTAAGAAATGCTATTAACAGGAGATTTTTTGAATGTAATTCATCGACTATATTAGCAGTTTAACGATTGTTTGGGGGTTTTGAGAAAATTCATACACAACATTATAATGTTATTGGTAAATTTGTAGAGTAGTAATTAATGAGAATTCAATTACTATAAGGGACAAAAAAAACCCTCTCGCAAAGGGTTTTTTGGGTATAGCTTATTTACTAATTAAAATAAATAAACCGAATGAATAAGGTTATAATTGTGCTAATGCTGATTCTAACAATCATCTTAGCAATGAAAAACTAGTTGTAAGAGCCACTTCAAAAGAGTGGCTTTTATTTTTTACAAAAATAATTAAAAAAAGTATTGCTTACACATAATGTGTAAGTAATTTTTGGTCACAGATAAAATTCTAATTAAAAGGATATAGGCTAAATACGTGAATAAACTATGAGAAAAGCACATTCTTGGAGTAAATGTAACATAACTGTATATATTTAGGGTGGTTTTAAATATACACTTATGTAGTAATGAATACGTTATAAAATATTTTGCATTTTGTATTAAAATAGAGTATAGTTTATTTGCATACATTAATGTAATTGCATACCTTTGAATTGTTCAAATAAAGAACGATACAAGTTAATTGAAATATTGAGAATACTACCAAATAAAAAAGGGTTGCGCTAACAACCCTTAATTTATCAGCACCAAATTCTTTCGAATTTAATACATATGACTATGGCAAATTTAAATAAAAGATTTGAGAATATCGAAGAATTGGTACAACGTGAATTCGACGTTGATGAAACTCTAAAACTACTTCAACAAAACCAAAACATATTTTGGAGTTGGGGCGTTGAGAAAGTGCTTAGAGTTAAGAACAAAGGTTTGTTCTTATTGGTTAATGGACATCATCATAAAGGATGGGTCTTTATCGTGTTAGGTTGGAATGATACTTACAGTTACTATCTAATTGAGGATGTAAAGAGTATCAAGAAAGAAGTGACCGATGTTTATTTTGATGAACTTCAGGATAGGCTTGATAAGGACATTGAATACATTGAAGATTATAAATAATATATAACCAGAAAGAATAGGTGCTGAGGTGGTTTTCTTAATATACTAATAAAGATGCATTATGAAACAAGCACTTAAAGCACGTTACGTCAGAGTGTCCAGCGGGTCACAGAATACAATCAGACAAACGATTAAACAACATCCAGATGAACAGGTCTTTATAGACGTTATAAGTGGTGCTGTTGCATTCAACGAAAGACCACAGGCACAACTATTGATGCAAGCAATTGAAGCTGGTACAGTTAATTATTTGACGGTCGAGTCAATCGATAGAATTGGACGTGATGCCTTCAATATTCAATCCACAATCCAATACTTTAACGGTAAAGGTGTAAACCTTAAGGTTGAAAACTTAGGTGTTGAGTCATTAGTCAATGGTAAAGTATCAATGACCTTTAAGATGATTTCTGATATCCTTGCAAACGTGGCAGAACTGACTCGTAACAACATTAGAGAAGCACAGGCACAAGGTATTAAGATAGCTGTTGCACAAGGAAAATTCAAGGGTAGGGCTAAAGGTTCTTCTGCGAGTGACGAAGAAGTCTTGAATAAATATAAGAGTGTCGTAAAAGCGATAAAACAACACCCTGAATTGTCGTATAGAAAGATTGCCAGCATTGCGGACGTGTCGCTTGGTACAGTTCAGAAAGTTAAAGGTATCTTGGATAAAAATTAACAATAATTACTTAAGCAAATCTGATATAGAAAAAGCTTACATTAGCAAATATTAATTCAAACAGATATATGTTTATGATTGAAATTTTAAAAGATGCGTGGAAAGCGATAGTTGGATTACTTATAGTTGTTTTTCTTCCAAAACAAATATTTATTGCATTTAGAGAATTCGTATTATTTGGATTTAAATCTATTGTTAAATACTGGATAGTTAATTTTCTTACATCTGTTCTTATTGCAATCCTTTACTTTAAAACGGTCTTGTTTAATGGGGTTGATTTTGTCTACCTAATCATTGCTTTAATTTCGTTGATATTTATTTGTTCCACCTTTTTTCATCTAATTTCTATTTATCTAAAATTAAATAAAAATAACTCCCTTGTGATATATGGTAGTTATTCTAGTAAGGAAAAGGAATATCTTTTTTTGGATTTGGATGCCGAACTTCTAAATGATAGATTAAAAAGGGAATGTGAACAACTAAACCGAAATTCTTTTGTTCTAAAGTCAAATATTATTAACCTTAATTTTATAGAATTACCCAAATTCACACCTATTATTTTAGGTTATAGAGGAACAATTAGGTTGTTTGAAAAGTTTGTTTTAAAAAGGAAACATTTAAGTTCGCTCTACTTTCTTAGGGATGTATCAGACCAAAAAATTTTGACTATCATAGTTGAAGAACCAAGTAACTTTATTAATGGAGATTTACCACCAAATTTGATAGCACTTCAAAATAAAATTTCAAATGAAAAAATTGATATTAAAGAAATTGCAGTTATCAATTTGAAGCTGTATGTTTTGGTTTTCGGGCAAACTTATCTCGATTCATTCTTAGTGACAAAAGATTATAATACTGTGAAGGATATTCTTGATGATACAGAAAAGTTGTTACTAGAAATAAAAGAGCAAATTGAACAAAATGTAAATTCAGAAATAAAAGAGTTTACAGAATTTAATACCTTCTGGAAATCAAATATTTTAAGATATCGGGCTATCCTTTTAATTGAGCAGGACGAATTAAGGGGGGCAATTTCATACACTATAAATGCAATAAAATTAAATCCATATTATCCCTATTCTAATTATGAAACTTTTAAAATAAATTTTACAAAGCGGTACGGTGTAGAACTCTCATATAGTATCGAATCAAAATTTAAAGAGATGGAAGTTGAAGTTGAAGGTGAAACTGATTTTGATGCAATAAGAGCAAGAATTACAAATACTATAGTAGCTAAAGACTCTGAGTTTAACACTAAGTTACTTCTTGAGGTTATTAGAAAAGATACAAAACAGCAACATCTAAAATTTTTAGAAGAAGAATTAAAAACATTGGATTCTACAAATATTGCAGTTCTATTATTAAAGTCTGACGTATTAAAGATTTTACCCGATGAAACGGAAAAGGTTCAAGAAGTTTACTTGGGTAGAATTGAAGAAATTGTTTCAACATTATATGAGATATTAGCTTTAGATGGTTCATTTGCACTAGTGAAAACAAAAGTAGGCTCCCTGCATATGAGCAGAGGATTTCATACTGACGATGAGGTTGAGGTCGAAAAAGGACTTAAAATATGGACTGAAGGAATGCATTTTTTAACTGAATTAGGATTTAAAACACAATGAAAAGCACAGACGAAATTAGAATAAAAGTTTTGAATTATTCTTTATCATTAGAAAAAGCCGCCAGCCATATACTTGGTTTTATATTGGATATCAAGGATTACAAAGAATCTAAAAGCTTTGGTAATAAATCTACTTCATTATCATTCAATCAAAAAATAAACTTACTTCTTGACTATGGTGCTATTGAAAAGGATGAAAAAGTTATTTTAGATTCAGCGATGAATATTAGAAACCAACTTATGCATAATTTTGATTGTTCGAATTATCAAGATGTATTCAATTGTATAGACGGTCTAGAAAATAGACTTAAAAAATCACATAGCGCATACTTTGAAAATAGTGATAACGAAGTCAATTTAGCAAAATGTGTTGACAACATCTTTAGTGAGTCCTTAAAAATCATCATTTCATTGAAAGGAGGAGTCGAACAGAAAATTATTTCAATAACAGAAAATGAATTTAACAAGCAGGCTATCAAATCATATTTAAACATTGGAACTCAAAAGTTCGAAGAAATCACACACGAAATTCACGAAGATAAAATTGATTTTCAAAATAAAAAAGTTTTAATTGACAGGCTTTTAAAATTAAATGGCGATATATTGAAAGAATCAATATCAGAAATTTTCGTAGATATTCAGAAGCTAAAAAACTTTTAGACCATCATTAACAGAATAGGTATTAATACCTATTCTGTTAATGGATATGTATCTTCAATAAGAATTAAATTCTCTTTTGGAACATCAATAATTGCAGGTGTACTAGTTAATGTAAAGCCAGCTGAATTATATAGTTCAAGTTCCTGTTGGTATTGCTCAACCTTGCGATGGTATTCGTTTAGTATATCTTCTTTATCTACTTTCAAAATATTATCAACATAAACTGGGTCGTTTTCCATCTTAACAATTTGCATATACTGATACTTTCGATTTTCTTTAAACCTAACAGCTTTAATACCGCCAACATTAATTATCGTTTTAACTGTACTATTTAAAGTAACACCATTTAAATTAATAAACATAGTTACAAGCGTATATTTCTTATCCAGTGTATTGATTATAAGTTTACCTATGAATTGTTTAAAGATGGCTCTTAATTCACTTCGATTTGATTTTGCTTTAACCAACATTTCAATTGTAGCAGTTTCCTTATCGTGATTAGCCAGAATTAATTTCTTTGAAAATAATTCACGCTCTATTAAATTAATTTTGCTTTTGATTGATTCTAGTTCTTGAAGCTTTTCATTTTGCTGCTTTTCGTATATTTCAAGTAAAAAAGTATTGCTACTTGCAAATAATTTAACAAGTCTTTCAATTTCATTTAGTTTTATTGCGTGAGCACCCTTTTCATTTAATAATGATTGTTCAAGTCTAACAATATCAGCTTCAATATCCTTAATTAAATCATTTGGATTTTCTAATAGCTTTAGTAGGCTTTCGGAACTCATTAACTGGTCATAGATTACACTTTCAATAAGGCTAATATTAATCCCTAGGTTTCCACAAGCACCACCTCTTGTTAATGTTGAGGTGCATTTGTATATTTTACTGTCTTTAACTCTCGTTGAATAAACCGCCATATATTTTTTACCACAACAACCGCAATAAATCATATCACGTAAAAGATATTCATACGTTGTTAGAAAATTTCTGTGTGTTTTTCCTAGTCGGATGGCTGTGCATTCATCGAAAAGGTCTTCAGATATGATTGCTGGACAATCAAACGTTACTTGTTTGTAAACACGTTTACCTTTGTAGGTTGTATTTTTTAAAATTTGTCTTATTGTGGCGTCGCTCCACGTGACGGTTGACCCTAATTTCACACTGTTAGTATTTTTGAATGAAATATTTTTGTTACTATGTGTTGTTGCAAGTCTTGTTTTGATACCCATTTGGTTAAGTGTATGAGCAATTGCCTGTGTTCCGTTACCTTCTTTGTAAAGTTGGAAGATGTTTTCAACTACAACCGATTCATCAGGATTGACGACAAACATTTTATCAACGTTCATATAACCATAGGCTTGATTAGCACCAGAAACCTTACCTTCTTTGGTTACTTTTTGCAGTTTCCCAGACCTCATTCTGGACTTCATTTGAAGTACCTCTTGACCCGAAAATTCCATAAGCACCTGCAACACTATATTTACGATATAATTTCGTTGTCCATTGTCGTCAATTGTTTTCTGATTTATGGATTGAATGTAAATCGGAACACCCAATTCTGATACTCTATCAATAAATAATCTCGTACTTTGAGGGTCTCTTCCGATTCTGGAAATTTCCTGAACGTAAAGACACTTGTATAAATTTGGTTCGCTTTCAATTTTATTTAGTAGCTTGGTCAACTGGGGGCGGTCTGAAGTTTTTTTGAATCCTGATATGTTTTCAGAATAGTAATCTATTTGGTTAAGATTGTAACCTTGTGCAGTGATAACTGCTTCAAGGTCACTAATTTGTCTGTCAAATTGTTGATGTTCTATAGTAGATACACGAGCGTACAAGCAAACTCTTTCCATAATTTTTAATTTTATAAAGGCAAATCTACTCCAACAAGTTTACATTTGCAAAAGAAGCAGCAATTGTATCTGATTTAGAGGTTTACGGTGTTTCTAATCTACAGGAAATCATCGATTTTTTTGCCGGAAAAGGAACATTACAGCCAACGGTAATTGATACTCGAGCCGAATTCTATAAAACCTTAGATTTTCCTGAATTTGATTTTTCTGATGTTCGCGGACAGGAAAGTATAAAGAGATGTATGGAAATTGCCGCTGCCGGAGGGCATAATATTATTTTAATTGGTCCGCCTGGTGCTGGAAAAACAATGCTGGCGAAACGTGTTCCGAGTATTTTACCTCCCATGACATTGCGTGAAGCACTTGAAACTACTAAAATTCATAGCGTTGCCGGAAAATTAAAAGAAGTAGGATTAATGAATCAAAGGCCTTTTAGAAGTCCGCATCATACGATTTCTAATGTGGCTTTGGTTGGAGGAGGAAGTTATCCGCAGCCGGGAGAAATTTCGATGGCACATAATGGTGTTTTGTTTTTGGATGAATTGCCGGAATTTAAACGTGATGTTTTAGAAGTAATGCGTCAGCCGTTAGAAGACCGTGAAGTCACGATTTCGCGTGCTAAATTTACCGTGACTTATCCATCGTCGTTTATGCTGGTGGCGAGCATGAACCCAAGTCCGAGTGGATTTTTTAATGATCCGAGCATGCCTAATACAACATCTCCACATGAAATGCAGCGTTATATGAGCAAAATTTCGGGGCCGCTTTTAGACCGAATTGATATTCATATTGAAGTTACGCCCGTTCCGTTTGAAAAACTGGCCGATGATCGCAAAGCCGAAAGCAGCGTTGAAATTCGGAAACGTGTAACTGCTGCGCGTGAGATTCAAACCAAACGTTTTGCAGAAATAGAAAACATTCATTACAATGCACAAATGAGCAGCAAACTAATCCGCGAGTTTTGTGTTCTCGATGAACAATCAAAAGAACTGCTGAAAAATGCGATGGAAAGGCTTAATCTTTCAGCAAGAGCTTATGACAGAATCTTAAAAGTTTCCAGAACCATAGCCGATCTGGATAATGCACCAACTGTAGTCTCCCATCACATTGCCGAAGCTATTCAATATCGAAGTCTGGATCGTGAAGGATGGCTGGGGTAGTTTTATTTTAGATTTTAGGTTTCAGATTTTAGATTTAATTGCCAATGCATCTGTCAGCCTGAGAGAAGTCGAAGGCTTATTAGTCTGAAACCTGAAACCTGAAATTTTAATCCAACTCAATAAAATCTTCCACTTTTATCTCCTCCAAAAAATGAACGTCATGCGAAACCACAATTAAAGTTCCCTGATATTCATTAATTGCAGCAGTCAGAATTTCAATATTCTGAATGTCGAGATTGTTTGTTGGTTCGTCTAAAATAATTATATCCGGCGCTTGATTATTGATGGTTAAACAACAAAGCATCAGACGCATTTTTTCTCCTCCGCTTAAAGCGGAACAAGGCTTATTCCAGTCGTTTTGTGAAAATAAAAACTTATTCAGTTTCATTTTTATATCATGTTCCTGTAAACCCGAAACATTAAATTTCTGAGCCTGCTCGTAAACCGAAATTCTGTTTTCGATAAGTGAATAATCCTGATCGATATATATCGATTTGGATTCAGCTTTGTAAAAAGTTCCAATTGTTGGAATTAATTCACCCATTATTATTTTAATCAAAGTGGTTTTTCCGGAGCCATTTAAACCTTTCAATGCCAAACGCTGACCGCTTAAGATTTGAAAACTAAGCGGTTTTTTCCACAATAATCGATTTTCATAACTATGATTAATTTCGGCTGCTGTAAAAAGTGTCTTTCCTTTGTGTAAATCTGTTTTGTCAAAGCCAAATTTCATTTGATCGATATCAGGTAAAGACGATCGCAATTCTTGTAAATCTTTAGAAATTCCTCCAATCTTTTCGGCATGAACCCCTTTCGTTTTTGCGGTACTGTTTTCGGCACTGTTGCGTAAAGTGTTCATCATAATTCTCGAAACTCCGGCTTTTTTCTGTTTCTTTTCACCACGAGAATCCAGTTTGTTCTGACGTTCGAGAGTCTCGCGTTCTTTTTCTTTCGCTTTGCGTAAAGCCTTTTCTTTACTCTGAATATCCTGACTCAAAGCATTATTTTCAATCTGTTTTTGTTCTGCATAAAACTCATAATTACCGCCATAAACCGTGATCCCGTGTTTCGATAATTCATACACAGCATTTAATAAGTTCAATAATTTTCGATCATGACTTACTATAATTAAGGTCGAAGCAGTACTTTTTATAAAATTGTACAATAATTCTCTTCCGGCAATATCCAAATGATTACTGGGTTCATCGAGCAAAACAAGTTCAGGCTGATGAATTGAAATACCGGCCAGAAAAACTTTTGTTTTTTGTCCGCCGCTCAGCGTTTCCAATTTCTGATTCAAATCTAAATCCTGAAGCTGCCAATAGTACAGTGCTTCATTACAGCGATCCTCAATTGTCCAGTCGTCGTTTAGGGTATTGAGATTTTCTTCAGAAACATTTCCGTTCAGGATTTCCTGAAGTGCATTTAGTTTATCTTCAACCAGCAAAGCCTGGGCAATAGTAAGATGATTAAACTGCCCGAAAATCTGCGGCAGATAATAAGGTTTAGAATCTGTTTTTAAGAGACCATCGGCAGGTTGTAATTCGCCTGCAATAATTTTTAACAATGTCGATTTTCCAACGCCGTTATTGCCAATTAAAGCAATCTTTTCGTGTTGATTAATTGTAAAAGTAATTTTATCAAACAACAAATCTTTGTTTGAATGTAAGTATGAGATATTCTGTAAAATAACCATAATTTCTTTCTTTAAGGAATAAACAAATGAGCAAGCCGTTTTTACAGCTTACCTTAAAATTGTCCGAAAGAAATTTTTATTCACATAGAGATTGTGCGGTTTATTTAGTATTGCAAAGATATAAAAAATATTTTTTACGATTTGAATGTCAAATTATTCAAATTTTAGATTCGCATTTTTAGACATTAAATAGGAGGTGAGCTTTTTTATTTTGCTATTTTTCATTTCAAAAACATCGCAAAAAACAGCATCTAGTTTATTTCCATTTTTCATGTTTCCTTGTACGGCGCCTTCGGCAATTACAATGTCATTTTCTTCAATTAATTTAATAATCTTAATTGTTGGACTGCCAACAAAATTGTCGTTTTCAATCTCTTTATCAAATGCCTCTTTTCCAACATGCTGATAAATTCCCGGCATTTCCCAAATTACGTCATCAGTAAGGCAGGCCAAAATTCTTTTGTGGTCACTTACTCTAAAAGCGGCCATGTATTCACTTACGGTTTGTTTATTTGGTGTCATATTTTATAATGTTTACTGTAAAATTACTTCTTTTTTGGTATTCGTTTTTATGTTGTAACTGCAATTTTTTATGATTTTTTTAAATTTTTATGAGTTAATAATGATAAAAAATGTGAATTGAATATCTTGAATGTTCTTTTTTTTGAAAATGATAAAAAAAACAGTATAAAATTCATAATCTGATAATTGTCATATTACTGCGAGAATTTACCTCATAAATTTGAAATAAAAAAATAAGGGAAATATTATGGTAAAGATTTTAAATTATGTATTGCCACCTCGTAAATGGGTACCCTTTGTTATAGTGGCAGTTGGAATAGGAATGGGTTTATTTGCCTACTTATTGTATGTCTCAAATGCAGTATCCTATCTTTCAGATGATCCAAAAACATGTGTTAACTGCCATGTAATGACTCCTTTTTATGCTACATGGCAGCATAGTTCGCATGCACGGGTTACCACTTGTAATGATTGTCATGTACCACACAATAATGCATTAAACAAATACTTCTTTAAAGCAAAAGACGGTATCTACCACGCAACAGTTTTTACGTGGAGAGCAGAGCCACAAGTCATTCATATTAAAGAAGCTGGTACAGATGTGGTTCAGAAAAACTGCCAGCGCTGCCATGGAGATCTTAATGCTAATGTAAGCACGCTGGGAGTTACGCTTGAAAGTAAACAGCATGGTGAAGGAAAATTATGCTGGGACTGCCATAGAGAAGTACCGCATGGTAAGGTTAACAGTTTGTCATCTGTACCCAATGCCCAGGTTCCGTTGTTGGAATCGCCAGTTCCAGAATGGCTGCAAAAACAGACTGATAGTATTAGTAATGCAAAAGAGAATAAATCAAAACAAAAACTAAAAAATTAAATACAGAATAATTATGGCACCATTAAA
Source organism: Flavobacterium sp. GW821-FHT12A05 (assembly GCF_058807735.1). Classification (NCBI taxonomy): domain Bacteria; kingdom Pseudomonadati; phylum Bacteroidota; class Flavobacteriia; order Flavobacteriales; family Flavobacteriaceae; genus Flavobacterium; species Flavobacterium sp. GW821-FHT12A05. The sequence goes on from NZ_JBXAQY010000001.1 coordinate 318,261, forward strand.
AGAAATTATAAAAAGCAAACCATGGTTAGGATGGGTCATGTTTGGCCTTACAATGCTGGTTGTGTTCATACTGGGTTTACTGGTAAATAGTGTGATGGAACGACGTACAGAAGCTTTGTTTGTAAATAAGGTATTAGCACCTGTAGGTGAATTTGAATCTAAAAATGAAGTGTGGGGAGCTAATTATCCGCGTGAATTTCAGACTTATTATGAAACTGCAGATACTTCTTTCGTGAGTAAATACGGAGGCAGCAAAATGAGAGATATGCTGCATGATGATCCTAGAATGGTGGTGTTATGGGCTGGTTATGCTTTTTCTAAAGATTACAATCAAGGAAGAGGCCACTTTTATGCTTTAGAAGATATCTATAATACCTTAAGAACCGGAGCTCCAAAAGAACCTCAGGATGGTCCACAGCCATCAAGCTGCTGGGTTTGTAAATCTCCGGATGTACCTCGTATGATGGATAAGTTAGGGATAGACGAATTTTACAAACAAACCTGGGCATCTTTAGTGCCAGAAATTGTAAATCCAATTGGTTGTGCTGATTGTCATGATTCTAAAACAATGAATCTAAAAATTACGCGTCCTGCTTTAATTGAAGCTTATAAAGAACAAGGAAAAGATATTACAAAGGCAACTCATAATGAAATGCGTTCATTGGTTTGTGCCCAATGTCACGTAGAATACTATTTCGATAAGAAATCTGTTGAAGGAGCCGCGAGAGTTAAATTTCCTTGGAAAAATGGTATGACGGTAGAAAATATGGAGAAATATTATGATGATATTGAATTCTCAGACTTTACGCATGCATTAAGTAAAGCACCAATTCTTAAGGCCCAGCATCCGGATTACGAAATTCATCAAATGGGTATTCACGGACAAAGAGGGGTTTCTTGTGCAGATTGCCACATGCCTTATAAAAGCGAAGGGGGACAAAAATTTACAGATCATAAAATACAATCTCCTCTTAACAACGTAGCGAATTCTTGTCAGGTATGTCACCGTGAAGAAGAAAGTAAACTAGTAGCAAACGTAAATGAGCGTCAGGATAAAATTCAGCAGATACGTATTGAGCTTGAAGATCAATTGGTAAAAGCACATTTAGAAGCAAAATTAGCCTGGGATAAAGGAGCAACTGAGGTGCAAATGAAGAATGTTCTTAAATTAATTCGTCAGGCACAGTGGAGATGGGATTTTACAGCAGCATCTCACGGAGGATCATTCCACGCACCACTTGAAACGGCACGTGTTATCACAAATGGTTTAAACAAAGCGGCTGAAGCAAGAATTGATTTGAGTAAAGTATTGGCATCATTAGGGCAAAATACTCCGATACAATATCCTGATATTTCAACTAAAGAAAAAGCACAGAAATTTATTGGTCTGGATATGGCTAAAGAAAGAGCTAATAAAGCTGAATTCAAAAAAACAGTTTTACCAAAATGGCTTGAAGAAGCAAAGAAAAAATAAGTACAGCTAAACAATAGTAAAGAATATTGAAAAGGGTTCGAACAAATTATTCAAAATTTGTGAGAACCCCTTTTCCGATTATAGCTTTCAAATTCGAAACAAGAATGGGAACATTTAATTTAGAAAAAAACAATCTTCATAAAAAGAAGCTTTGGCATTTCCCCTGGGATTACAAAGAGTCCTTTATCATTGCTGCAGGATTACTGATTACAGGATATTTATTGCAGATCGCAACAAGAACCAATATTAAAGCAGTAAGTGCTCCTGTAAATTATATAATTGCGGGATTGTTTATTGGAATGCTGTTGCTGCTTCATTTTACCAGTAGATCACATCCGTGGGTAAAGTGGCTCAGATCAGTTCCTGCCTCGGTTAGTGCTATTGCTTTGGTTTTAATTCAGGCAGTAATTATGGGAACGCTTCCACAGCAAAATTTTGTTGAAGGAGTAAAACCAGACGCATTTGGTTTTTCATTTGTACTAAACAGCTGGCCGTTTTTAATTGCGCAATTGTATTTTCTTACGACACTTGGGCTAGCAACGCTTAACAGAATGATGCCCTGGCAATGGAAAAACTGGGGATTTGTCTTAAATCATTTAGGTCTTTTTATTGCAATGACTGCAGGAATTTTAGGAAGCGGAGATTTACAGCGCTATACGATGAAATTGTACGAAAATCAATTGGTATGGGGAGCAGAAACTGAAAAAGGAGTCATGATACCAATGCCTTTAGCTTTTGAACTTACCAGTTTTGATATGGAAACTTTTGCTCCAAAATTGGCATTTGCAGACATAAAAAACAATAGTATTGAGACCAAAGGAGTTAACGCTCTTAGAATGATTGCAAAAGGAGATAGTTATGATTATAAAGGTTATAAAATTAAGGTTGTTGATTATATCGAGAACAGCAAATTTACAGGCAATAGCTACTTTCATGTAAATGAAGAAGGAGCAACGCCATCTGCTTTAATCGAAGTGAAATCGGCGGTTATAGATACTACAGCCTGGATTAGCTGCGGAAGTTTTGCAACCCAGTATTCTTACCTGCAATTGAATGATAAGGAAGCAATTGTGATGTTGCAGCCTGAAGCAAAAAAATACAGTTCTCACGTAAATGTGTTTGTAAAAGGCGGAAAGAACGATAAAACGGTAATAGAAGTTAATAAACCTTATAAAGTGGATGGATGGAAAGTGTATCAGCTGAGTTATGATGAAAAATACGGAAAATGGTCTAAGTTGAGCGTTGTCGAATTGGTTCGAGATCCTTGGCTTCCGGTTGTTTATTCCGGAATTTTCATGATGATAATTGGTGCTATCTATTTAATATTTAAAGGAAGAGGAACTGTGATTTAACCGTTATGTTATTCCTTAAAATGAATGTTGATATTTAAATAAAGATTTTAAATGAATTACTGGATCTATTTTTCTAATTACGCCATAACAGCAATTATTTGCTGGCTGGTTTGTATATTTTTTCAAGTACTAAAAAGTACCCGTCATAAATCCTTTCTAATGTTGTTGTTTGCAGCGCTGGGAACTTTTTCTATGGCCGTATTTATCTTTAATTTATGGCAGAATTTAGGCCGTCCGCCTATGCGTACATTGGGCGAAACCAGACTTTGGTATGCGCTTTTCCTGCCTGTAATTGGAACAATTACTTATTTAAGATGGAAATATAAATGGCTTTTGAATTACAGCTTGGCAATGGCTGTGATGTTTTTAATTATTAACTACTGTAATCCGGATACTTATAACAAGGCTTTAATGCCAGCTTTACAGAGTGTATGGTTTGTACCTCATGTATTAGTTTATATCTTTTCGTACGCCTTACTTGCAGCTTCGTCAATTGTAGCCTGTTATGGACTATTCGAATATTATAGAGGAAATTACAAAGACACGATATTACAATTAGCTAATAATTTAGTGTATGTTGGATTTGGTTTCCTTTCGCTGGGTTTATTGTTTGGCGCATTATGGGCAAAAGAAGCGTGGGGGCATTACTGGACTTGGGATCCTAAAGAAACCTGGGCAATGCTGACTTGGCTGGGATATTTAATTTATATACACATGCGTTATCGTTATCCAAACAGTATAAAACCAGTTTTAATATCCTTAGCGCTGGCATTTGTTGTATTGCTGCTTTGCTGGTTCGGCGTAAATTATATGCCTTCTGCGGCGCAAAGTGTTCATACTTATTCAAATACTTAAAAAAAGAGCAGAAATTATATTACAATTTCTGCTCTTTTTCTTTATTAATTAAGGAATATAATTGATTATAAATTTTTAGAAATATTCCAGAAACTCATTTTTCTTCGTGTAATAAAACCTAATTTTTCATAAAGTTTTATCGCTCCAAGATTGCTTTCTACAACATGTAAAAACGGAATTTTACCTTCATCAAAAATGTTATTTACAACATACGAAGTCAGTTGTTTGGCATATCCTTTTCCGGTATGATCGGGATGCGTTATAATCGCGCTCACTTCTGTAAAGTTATTCATTTTCATACGTTCGCCGGCAATTGAAACTAGTTTTCCATTAGTGAAAATTCCGTAATAACTGCCTAACAAAAAGGTATTGCTTTTAAAATATCCTGGTTGTACTAAATTGACCAAATCCAATAATTCTTCCTTATGCTCTTCGGTTAGTCTGATAATTTCATTCTCAAAAGACAGTTGAACTTTTTCATGAATTATCATTTGAAGGCAAACCAGTTCTTTTACAATTTTTAAAGTATCAGGGAGATTTGGTTTTTCGCCAACAATAAAGAAATTGCCACACAATGAAGCATATACAGTTGTGGCTTCTAAAGTATCTTCAAGCTTTACAAATCCTCCAAACGGACAATAATCCGGATTATAAAATTGGACTCCGTTGTAATCTAAAGCAAATTTTTGATGACTCTCAGAAAGTGAATTCCAAACCGGATTATCTAATTTATTTTCATCTGTAATCATTTATTCTTTTGTTTGAGGATAAAAGAATTTAAAAGAATTTGAAACTGCCGGATGTAAAATTGTTCCGTGGTTTTCCTCTGGGAAATAATCAAAATAAACTTTGATATTTTTGCTTTTTGAAGCTTTTATTTTTTCTGCCAATAAATTAGCATCAACTTCCATCACTCTCGGAATCTCAGTTGGAGTAAGGCCTTCTTTGCCAACGGCAACATAAATTTCGATTTGCTGTTTAAAGTTTTCCTGAAAAATTTCAGAATCCGTATTTAACAAAGAACCGTTATTCCACCATAAACTTGGACTTACGATTACATATTTATTAAAAAGAGACGGTTTTTTAAATAGAATTTCGGTTTCTAATAATCCTCCTAACGATTGGCCAATGATGGTTTTAGACTCGGTTGTTTTGTATTTTTTGTCAATGAAAGGCTGTAATTCTTTTTCGATAAAAGCAATAAATTTATCTGAATGTCCTGTAGTTGGAAATCTCGTTTTATCATTTTCTACAGTAGTAGGAAAAGTAAAATCGCGTCTTCGGTCTACCGTTGCAATACCCACTACAATAGATTTTGGAACCTGATTGATCCATTCAAAACTGTTAAATTGCACCAATCCCGAAATATGAATAAAATCTTCATCGGCAGAACCATCCAATAAATAAATTACAGGATATTTTGCTTCATCTTTAGGATTGTAGCCTTCAGGAAGATAAATGTTTAAAATTCTTTTTTCGCCTAATTCTTTAGACTGAATTTCATCTATAACCCCAAGTACAAAAGGCTTACTAGTTTCGGTTGATTTTGATTTATTGTTTTGGCTGAAAATAAGCGTTGAAGTAAAAAACAGGAAGGCAAGCGTAAGAAATCGATTCATTGTAATGTATTTAATAATCCACAGAAAGTTGTGGTTTTGTTGAGGTTTTAAAAAGTGTTTTTCTGTAAAGTGAAATTACAAATTTTAAACAACAATGAAGCAATTTGTTTTATTTCGGCTTATCGATCACTTTTTTTACATCGTTTAAAAAGTCATAAACAGGAAAAGAATCACCTTGATTTGTAAGTGCAATCAAAGTAATGTTGTGATCTAAATCTCTCCAAAACAAACTTCTAAAACCATTTAATCCTCCTGTATGCATTGCGATTTTGGTGTTTTTTTCATTAAAAATAAACCATCCAAATCCGTACTCGCCTTTCTTTTTATTTTCTAAGAGTGGTGTTTCATACATTAATTTGGAGTTTTCTTTGTTAATTAATGTGCCATTTCGTAGTGCTTTATCTAGTTTATAGAGATCTAAAGGTGTCGAATAAATACCACCGTCGCCGGTAGTAAGCTGGTTATAATCGTCAATTTGTTTTTCGTTATTATATCCCGTTGCTTTATTGGGAATTTCAGGTTTAGTTTCATCATAGATAAATGTGTGTTCCATTTTTAATGGTGTCAAAACATTTTCTTCAATAAAATCTTTAAAGCTTTTACCGCTGCTGTTTTCAATAATTAAGGATAAAAGAATATAACCGCTGTTAGTATATTCATATTTAGTTCCCGACGGAAAGTTTAGAGAAGATAAACCTTGCAGCCATTTTAAAACCGATTCGTTCGTTAAGTTTTTATTTTGCTTTAAAATGCCTTCATAATCTTTTAATCCAGAAGTATGTGTTAGCAGCTGATAGATCGTTATTTGCTGTGCATAACTAGGCAGTTCTTTGATATATTTTGATGCTTTGTCATTATAGTTCAACATTCCTTTTTGCTGTAAAAGCATTATAGCGATTGCAGTAAAAGGTTTGCTTAACGAAGCAATATAAACAGGGGTATTTTTATTTAAAAGTACTTTTTCTTTGAAATTACTATACCCAAGAGCAGTATCGCAAATGATAGAGTCATTTTTTATTAAAAGTACAGAACCATTTAGGTTTCCTGCATTATGATATTCTGTAACAAGATCTTTTGCTGTTTTTTCTTTGCAGGAAGTAAAAAACAGAAGTGAAAGAAAACCTAGATATAAACTTATTTTATTCATAAACTTGATCTCGTTATTTTCAGATTACCGAAAATACGAATTTAAGCAATACCGAAAGGATATAAAAAAAATCCCGCTTCGAACAGAAACGGGATAATTTTATATCTGGATTAAAAGTTCTTTTAAAAAAACGAGTAACCTAAAATAAGAGCAGTTGTTTGGTAAGATGAAGTCCAAACAGGATTATCCGCCAAAAGACCTCTTGAAGTTTGATATCTTACTTCTAAACTAACTTTATCTTTAAATTTGCAGCCTAATCCAAGGCCAAAATTAATTCCAGATTTAATTTCTAATTCATTTAATGGAGAACCGTCTTTTCTTGTTACAGTTACTGATGAATTTGTACTGAAATCTACAATCATTGAAGCATTTGCAAAGATTTTAAAAGCGTCGTTAACGAAGAAGTAGCGTCTCACACCTACAGGTAATTCAACAGATTTGTAATCTACTTTTCCTGTCAGCGTTCCTCCAACAACCTGATTGGTTTGTATGGTTTGTTCTCCTTTGTAAGATTGATAAGTAGGCTCTACAATAACCGACCATCTGTCTTTGTTGAATGGTAAAATAAATTCAGCCTCAATTCCTAAACTGATACTTGATTTTTTATCAAAATCAAAACTTAGTACATTATATTCAGAATTTTCAAGAGACAATGAACTAATGGTGTATCTAGGTCTAAGGGTTAAATTAAATAAATCTTTTTTCTCCTTTACATCAAGATCTACAAAGTTCGAATCGCTGCATTTGTTGTATTTTGCAAAAAATCGCTCCAAGTCTTTTTTAGTATAAGTTAGTTTTTCATATTCGTTCATTAAAACCCCATCGCATTTTAAGTCAATAAATAATTGTTCTCTAAATTGATTGTTTTTAGCCGTATGATCATCATCTGCCAGATAGGTTTTATAAACCAATTGTTTTATTTCAGAATTATCTGTTTTATAAAAAAAGCGTCTTACAGTTCCGTCATTGTACAAATATAAATTAGCTTTTCCTTCCATTAGAACTTGTAAAAAGAGTTTTTCAGTGCTAAAAACAGGATTCTTGTCTTTTGTCATGAACTCAATTCTCTTAGATGAACGGTCTATTTTTACAACAGAGCTAATAAATTTAAACTGTCCGCTAACGGCAAATTCTTTTATGGTTTTAATATCAGCAGTTTTAATTTCTCCGCTTTCGTCTAGTTTGTAACGAAAATTGACAGGAGTATTTTTCCAGTCCATATTTTCGATTAAGCAGCTTGTTTTTTGATTGTTTTCACTTATGAAATAGCCATTTTCAAAAATGACTTGCGAAAAAGAATTAACACTTACAATTAGTGCTAAGACAAGAAATAAAAATTGTTTTCTCATTGAAATTAATAGGTAATTATTATTGGTTTTTAGTTTATATAAGTAGTTAAGGAAGCAATATTCTTTTTAATGGAGTTCAATGAAAAAGTATGCATTTGTTATTATTTTTTTGAACGGCAAATATAGGAGTTGAACACTTGAATAAATTACGGGAAACCGTAAAATGTTATTTTAATTTATGCAATAAAAAAAATGCGCAATGTCTTAGACAAATGCGCATTTTTTGAGGATTTAATTTTCTTATTTCTCTGCAAAAATCTTGTCCAGACCTTCCATTGCAATAGTAAAACCTTCTTTGAAACCCATTTCGATAATCTTTTCTAAATCAGATAATTTATCGTGTTTAATGGTGATATCAACGATGGTTGAATTTCCTTGTTCGCTAAAATTTACATTCCAGTCAGAACGCGGAAAATCAGTATTTAAATTCCCTTCGCTGTCGCTAAAGGCATCCAGATATTTAAAATTGGTTTTCGGATTAATCGAAGTAAAATCGGCAATTGCCCAATGTTCTTCGCCTTGCGGACCAACCATGGCATATAATCTTCTGCCGCCTTCTTTAAATTCCATGGTTTTTGTTTTGGATTTCCACGGAGCCGGCGCCCACCATTGATCTAAAATTTCAGCTTCTGTCCAGGCTGACCAAACGTTTGCTAACGATGCATCAAACTCACGTTTTACAATTACAGTACTATTTTCTTTGTCTACAGTAAAATTCATTAAAAGATTTGATTTCATATTCTTTAGATTTTTAAGTTGATTACTATTTTGTTGACTCTGTTTTTATTTTTGTGCTTCAAAAATTTTATCCAAGGTTTTCATAGTAGCCGTGATTCCTTCTTTAAAACCCATTGCAACTATTTTTTCTAATTCTTCCAGACTGTCTCGTTTAATGGCGATATCTACAACGGTCAAATCGCCTTGTTCAGAAAAAGTTAAATCCCAATACGAACTCCCAAAAATTGAATTTGGATTTCCTTCGGCATCACAAAAAGTAGACGAATGCTTAAAGTTTGTTTTAGGAGAAATCGAAGTATATTCAAAAGAACTCCAGCGTTTTTCACCATCGGGACCAACCATGGCATATAATCTGCGTCCGCCTTCTTTAAAATCCATAATTGTGGTTTCAGATTTAAACGGAGCCGGCGCCCACCATTGATCTAAAATTTCTGCTTCTGTCCATGCCGACCAAACGTTTGCAAGCGAAGCTTCGAATTCTCGTTTTATGTTTACGGTATTATTTTCCTTGTCTACAGTAAAATTCATTAATAGATTAGCTTTCATTTTCTTTAGATTTTAGATTGATTAATACTTGATCCAGCTGACTAAAACGGCTTTCCCAGATTTTTTTGAATTGCTCGAGCCATTGGTCAACTTCTTTCATTTTTTCGATTTTGAGCTGGTAATAAATTTCCCTGCCCATTTTTTTTTCGTCGAGCAATTCACATTCATTTAGAATTTTAATATGTTTAGAAACCGCTTGTCTTGTAGTATTGAATTGTTCTGCAATGGCATTTGGAGTTAATGCATTGGCCGAAATTAAAACTAAAATTGCTCTTCGCGTAGGATCGGCAATGGCTTGAAAAATATCTCTTTTCATTTTAAATATAATTTACGCAACTAATCAGTTGCAAATATAAGCAACTTTTTGGTTGCGCAATTGTTTTTTTGTGATTTTTTTATTGGCAGAAATAAAAAAAGACGCAAAATGCGTCTTTTATATGCTTGATATTTAGCTTCTAAATTTATTCCGAACGATAATATCTTTAAGTCTTGCTTTTAAATCTTCGCCCGTATCAAACACCATTTGTTCGTTATTTGGGAACGGAACGGCGCGTTTATTAAAATAAGAGATATAATTATCGTCGCAGGCATTTCTGTCACCTTTGTAAGTCGAATAAACATTTTCGAAAATAAACTCACTGCTAACCGGAAAAGTCTGAATAAGTTCATTCGTTTTTAAATCAACATAATCTACTTTTGCCGTTACCTGACACGATTTAAATTGTCTGAATTCGTAAACATTAGCACGAAGTATTCTATAGTTGTCAACTTTTATTTCTCTGCCTAAGCTGTCTCTTACTGGTCTTCCGCGACTGTCTAAAAGCGTTTTTACACCATCTTTTATCTGTCTTTCTTTAATAAATTCCTTCTCTTTTATTTGTTCCGGCGAAATAATAATTTGTCTGAAATTGATAATAAGACTGTAATCATACACCACATTTTTTTGTCTTGCATTGTGGTAAACCGTCCATTTATCATTTAATCCGTAGGTTTTAAAATCCAGTAAATCGTCCTGAAGCAATTTCGGAATCACCATATCGGTTTCGTTTTTGGCATAAACATCGACAAAATCAGTTCCTTTAAACTGAGCGTCGTCCATTAATTTCTTGGCGTTTTTGTAATTCGGACTTATACTTTCCAGATAAGCCAGATCATCATAAGCTTTTCTAAAATCCAGTTTATTTTTCGATTTTAAAAGCGTCGAAGCATTTTCATATAGATATTTCGAAAGTGCAATTTTGCTGCTTATAATTTGATTTGAATAATCATCAAAAGCAAAAGTCGCATTTTTCCCTAGTTTTAATAAAGGCAAAGGCAATAAAGGCCTTATTTTTTCCTGACGGTTACTTAGTTGTAAATACGTATTATAAACACGTTCGGCATTGTTTGGCGTTGCCTCTTTTATCATTAAATCAAGACTGCGTAAATCTCTGTCTTTGGCTTTTGCAAAAGCTTCTTCGAGCAAATACACATAATCCTGTTTTCCTTTAGAATCTTTTTTAGTTCGAAGTCCCTCAACCGCACGATTTATTGCACCGTCGTAATCGCCGTCGCTTAAAAGAGACTGTGTGGTTTTAACTCCGCACGAAGAAAGAGCTAAAAATAGTATAGAAAATAAAAAAGTAATTTTTTGCATGGCATTCTGTTTGAAGGTGTAAATATATCTTTTTTAATTTTCAACAACCATGCCTTTTTTTAAAATATTTTAAGGAGCAGAATAGACAATTTCAGAAGAACGTTTACTCCCGCTTTCGCCTTTATCTCTGCGAGGATATTGGCTCTATCGGGGCTAGAGTACACGTATATTTTTCATAAGAAATATAGCGGATTAAACTTTTAATCTGGCTTTTATTCCGTTAATAGTTTTTTAATTAAAACAATCTGACCCAAATGATAATAACTGTGTTCGATCATGGCGTCAATATTTCTTTTGTAAGTTCCGTATTTCTCGTCAATAAAAACCTGATCCAGATTTTCGTCGGGCATTTGTTCTACAAACGAGGCAAATTCTTCTGTGGCATTCCAGAATTTAGCTAAAAAATCCTGCCATTCCTGCTGCGAATTGATAGGAGGGAAGTCAAAACTAAATTTGTCCTTAATGTCCAGCAGTCCGCCTTTAAAGACATTATTTATTCCGTTAATGTAATAATGAATATGCTGTGCCAAAAGCGAAATGGTATTGAGGTTTTTTACCGGAGTTACGGCAATTTTCCAATCTAAATTTTCCAGTTGATCCTTGTAATTGGTATTAGCAATCCAGGTTCCGTTTAAAATGGTTTCTCTAAAACGATTTGCAATTTCTGAAGTGTTTTTCATATTTCAATATTTTAGAATTTATAATAACATTTAACTTATTCCTGCTGAATCCAATTGTATTTTCCATTGTTCAGATAAATAATGCCGCCTCCGCAGCTTTCATCAGCATGAATAAATATACCGTCATTTGGCAATTTGATTTTATCTTCTTCTTTTATTTCTTCATCTCCCATAATTTCGCCGTCTTCATTTACATTGTTCCAGACAATTTCTCCTTTCGATGCTTTTTCAAATATTCCGGCCCAGTCAATTTCGTCAAAACCTTGATTAAGAACCGTATTTCCCATTCCGAAATAATCTGTCCGATTTCCGTTTCCAAAAACTATTCTCAGTCCGCTTTTATCATTTTTTGTACTTCTTACAATCTCAACAATTTCGTTTTTTCCGTCTCCGTCTAAATCGCATACAATTTTGTTCGTTTTATGTTTGGCCGAAATTACAATCGTATCAGATTCTTTTTTTGTAATTTCTTTTTGTTCTGATATTTGAGCAGTGTCTTTTACTGTAACTGGCGTTGTTTCAATTTCGGTTTTTTGTTCTTTTTTGCAAGAGATAAAAATAAGGGCAGATAAAAGTAAAATTTTAAATTTCATGTTTAAGATTGCAATTTATTACTATTTGAAATAGCTAAAATATAAAAAAAAGTTTACAAGAAAGTTGCAGGAAATGAAATTTGTAGAGACGCACCGCAGCACATCTTTACATTATTGAGAATGTATTTTTTGAATTCATTTTGCTCACGAACGAGATGTTCGCGCACTTATAAAAATGCTCCAGAGGAGCATAATATTTTATAGAAATTATATACAATAGATTTCAAGCTCCAGCGGAGCGACATGTGTTATTGAAAATTATGCCGCTCCGCTGGAGCTTTTGTAGATAGAAATAAATTGTGCTATAAATATGCAGCTCCTCTGGAGCTTTCATAATAAATAGAAAATTTACTGTTTATTGCAAAATCGCTTCAATTTTGGTTTCTGATTTTTCTTTAACAGGACTGTCAGGACGAAAACTCCAAATAATTAGAAATTTTCCTTTCGCCAGATATTCTTCCGGATGTTCATCAGTTGGCTGGCCGGCTTTTCCCCATAATAATCCTTGCAGAAATCTATCACCTTTAAAAACGTGTTCAAATTCAAAATACATAATAGAACCGCTGTCGGCTCTATTTTTAAAACTTTGAATTTGTTTGCTTTTTACCGTTCCAACAATGTTGCTGTAGGTTTCGATATCGGTATAAAAATTACAAGCCTGCGGCGTAACACAAATCTGACCGTCGTTATTAGTATATCCTTTTGGAATTTCTTTGGGTTTTAGTTTTAAATCAGCAAGCGTCTGACTGAATGCAGTAGTAGTAAGTAACATTAATAACGCCGACAGGGCAATCGAAATTTTCATGGTTTTGGTATTTTAGATTTGGGGAGTTTTGCTATTTAGATTTATGATTTTCTAATTTTTACCTGATACACAATTTCCCAAAAGATAATAGAGAAAACAGCATTGGCAAATATGGCAGTTTTAACCTGATACGGATCGTAATCTATAAAGAAATGCAGATTGGTGAATTTTAAAGCCAGAAATAAAGCCAAAGCAGCAATTACGACAGCAGATAATACATTCAGCAGCGGTTTCCACTTTAACCCTAAAAAGGCATAAATAAGATTCAATCCTGCAAAGCCACAACCTAAAGTGATGTAAGGATCGGTTTTTAATATTTCTCCCAGCGAAAGAAAAAAAGAAGTAGAAGTAAGATATAAAAAGAATAGGATTGAGTAAAGCAGAATGCGTATTTGTGGTTTCATTTTGAAATTTTTTTATTGATGCAAGTTAATAAAAATAATTCCAGTGAATACTTTTGCTTACGCACTTTATAGGACGGATAAAAATTTAGATTATTTGGTTTTATATTAATACCTGACTTGTGGCAGCGGAGAATTATAAAAGCCGCTTTTTTTAAGTTTTAAATTATTTAGTAAACCCGACAGGTTTTTAAAACCTGTTGGGTTTGGCGTTTAAAATAAGTTCGCACCAGTATGAAATATGATTGCGTATAACTTTGTCAAAGTTTCAAACTTTGACAAAGTTTTTCCTTACTAGCATTAGAAGGAAGTTATAAGAGAAAATCCGTTTTAATCCGCGTTTTCGCGAAGCGAATCAGCGTCATCTGTGTTCTATCTCGGCGATTTGCTTTGCGTAGGCTTCTCCCGAAACCTCGGGATCGCTCAGCCTGACAAAGCATTAATCTAAAATCTAAAGTCAGAAATCTAAAATAAAAAAATCCCGCCTCAATTAAGAAACGGGACTAAAGTGATATTCTCTTTTTTTCTATTTTTAAACCGTAGCTGCAATTTCTTGTGGTAACGGAATTTGATTTTTAAGTAAATCTTCGAATGTTTCGGCTTGGCGAATCAAGATTCCCTGACCATTCATCCATAAAACTTCGGCTGGTTTGTATCTTGAATTGTAGTTCGAAGACATTGAGAAACAGTATGCTCCGGCATTTCTGAAAGCAAGGATATCGCCTTCGGTAATTTCAGAAATTCTGCGGTTGTTGGCAAAAGTATCGGTTTCGCAAATGTAACCTACAACAGAATAGAAACGCTCTTTTCCTTTTGGGTTAGAGATGTTTTCGATATGGTGTGAAGATCCGTACAACATTGGACGAATTAAGTGGTTGAAACCACTGTCGACACCAGCAAAAACTGTTGAAGTTGTTTGTTTTACGACGTTTACTTTTACTAAGAAATGACCTGCTTCGCTCACTAGGAATTTTCCTGGTTCGAAAATCAAGGTTAAATCTCTGCCATATTCTGCGCAGAATGCATTGAATCTTTTTGATAATTTTTTACCTAATTCTTCGATGTCGGTTTCGATATCGTCTTTTTTGTAAGGAACTTTGAATCCGCTTCCGAAATCTAAAAATTCCAGATCTTTGAAGTTTTTTGCGGTATCGAACAAGATTTCGGCTGCATACAAGAATACTTCGATATCTAAAATATCAGATCCTGTGTGCATGTGAATTCCCACGATGCTCATTTTTGTGTTCTCTACAATTCGCAAGATATGCGGAATTTGATGTACAGAGATTCCGAATTTACTATCGATGTGTCCTACAGAAATATTAGCATTTCCGCCTGCCATTACGTGTGGATTGATACGGATACATACCGGAATTTGTGGATATTTTGTTCCGAATTGCTCCAGAATAGATAAGTTATCAATATTGATTTGTACACCCATTGCAGCAACTTCTTCGATTTCTTCTAAAGAAACTCCGTTTGGTGTAAAGAAAATCTTGTCAGGATCATAGCCAGCATGAAGTCCCAATAAAACCTCTTGAATTGATACAGTATCTAAACCAGACCCCATGTTCTTTAATAACTGAAGAATCGCAACGTTAGACAATGCCTTCATGGCATAATTAACTCTTAAGTTTTCTACCTTAGAGAAAGCTTTAGTTAACCTAGTATACTGAGATTGGATTTTTTCGGCATCATATACATATAATGGACTTCCAAATTGGTCTGCTAACTGCAGTAAATCTTTTGCTTGCATTTTTAAATCATTTTGGGCAAAGTTATTACACTTTTATCTACTGACAAATAATTTGTAGAAAAATAACAAATTATAACAAATTGTTTAATTTTAAACAAAAAGTTCGTGTTTTTGGAATTTTATAACCTTTTTGAAGAGGCTAAGGTTCTGAGATACTAAGGTACTAAGTTTTTTTAGCCACGAATTCACGAATTTAATTAATTTTTGAATGCTGGTGAAATTGTTTTTTGACAAGATTGGCGAATAAAATCTATTTAATCTTTTAATCTGTGGCAAAAAAACAAAACCCCTGAATGTATTCAAGGGTTTGTTAGTAGTTATGTTGTTTATCGGAAAAGATTATTAAAATGCAAGGAAAAAAATCTTAGAACCTTAGCATCTTAGAACCTCAGTACCTTAATTATAAGCTCGGTAAATCTCCTTTTCCTTTAGTAGGCAGGTTGGTAGAGCCCATTAAGAACAAATCTACCTCTCTTGCTGCTTCGCGACCTTCTGAAATAGCCCACACGATTAATGATTGTCCTCTTCTCATATCACCTGCTGTGAAAATGTGAGGCACGTTTGTCTGATAGTTATGTGCTTTATAATTGCTTCTAAAATCAGTTTCGATTCCTAATTGCTCGCTTAATGTTTTCTCTGGACCTGTAAATCCAAGAGCTAATAAAGCCAAATCGCAAGGCCAGATTTTCTCAGAACCTTCTTTTTCGATCAATTCTGGACGTTGACCCGGAGTCATTTTCCATTGCACTTCAACGGTTTTTAATCCGGTTAATTCACCTTTATCGTTAGAAATGAATTCTTTAGTATTGATTAACCAGTTTCTGTTACAGCCTTCTTCGTGAGAAGATGATGTTTTTAGCTGTAACGGCCAGAAAGGCCATGGAGTTGTTTCGCTTCTTCCAACTGGAGGTTTTGGTAAAATCTCAAAGTTGGTTACTGATTTTGCTCCGTGTCTGTTTGAAGTTCCAATACAGTCAGAACCAGTGTCTCCACCACCAATAACGATTACATCTTTACCAGTTGCTTTAACCTGATCTGGAATTGATTCTCCAAATAAAACTTTAGTCTGCTGTGTTAAGAAATCCATTGCCTGAACAACGCCTTTGCTTTCGATTCCTTTAGTTGGTAAACTTCTTCTTTCTGTTGCTCCTCCGCATAAAACGATAGAATCGAATGCGTTTAATTCTTCTACGCTAAAGTTAACTCCAACATTTACATTGGTTTTAAAAGTAATTCCTTCTGCTTCAAGAATAGCAACTCGTCTGTCGATGATTTGTTTTTCTAATTTGAAATTCGGGATTCCGTAACGTAATAAACCTCCAATTGCATTGTCTCTTTCAAAAACAGTAACGGTGTGTCCCGCTCTGTTTAATTGCTGAGCTGCTGCAAGACCTGCAGGTCCGGAACCAATAACGGCAACGGTTTTTCCTGTTCTCGTTTTTGGTGCTTGTGGTTTAATCCATCCTTCGGCAAAACCTCTTTCAACAATGTTTTTTTCGATGTTTTCGATAGATACAGGATCTTTAATGATTCCTAATACACATGCTTTTTCGCATGGAGCAGGGCATAAACGACCTGTAAATTCAGGAAAGTTATTAGTCGATTGTAAAATCTCTAATGCACTTTGCCATTCTTCCTGATGTACCATATCGTTGAAGTCCGGAATTAAATTTCCTAACGGACAACCGCTGTGGCAAAAAGGAATACCACAATCCATACATCTCGAACCTTGTTCTTTTATTTTATCTTTTGCTAACGGAATAGTAAACTCGTTGTAGTTCGAAACGCGTTCTGCTACTGCTAAATTACTTTCGTCGGCTCTGTTATATTCTTTAAATCCGCCTATTTTACCCATGACATTTTTAATTAAATGTAAATGATAATTCTAAAGTTCTAATTTTTTTAACCGCAATCCCGATAGCTATCGGGAGCAAAGGCTTTTTGCTTTTTTGAGTGTTTAAGTTCGCAAAGCTTTGCGGTTAAGTATTAATCTAAAATCTAAACTCTAAAATCTAAACTCATTTATCCCGCTATTAGTTCTTCTATTTGTTTTTCTTCTGCAATTCGTTTTAATGCTTTTTTGTAATCAGTTGGCATTACTTTTACGAAGTGCTGTTGTTGGTTTTCCCAGTCTGCTAAAATTCTTTTTGCTAATGGACTGCTGGTGTACAATGAATGATTTTTAATCAATCGTCTTAGTTTTGTAAGATCTTCTTCTTCCAACGGATCGAATGCAACCATTTCCATGTTACAAACTGTTGAGTCGAATTTCTTATTCGGATCGTAAACATAAGCTACACCACCGCTCATACCAGCTGCGAAGTTTCTGCCTGTTTTTCCTAAAACAACCACTGTACCACCGGTCATGTACTCGCATCCGTGATCTCCAATTCCTTCAACAACAGCTGTTGCTCCAGAATTTCTAACACAGAAACGCTCTCCGGCCATTCCATTAATATAAGCCTCTCCGGTAATAGCTCCGTAAAGGGCAACGTTTCCAATAATGATATTGTCTTCTGGTTTAAAAGTTGCAGTAGGAGGTACTTTTACAATTAGTTTTCCTCCAGAAAGTCCTTTTCCTAAGTAATCATTACAGTTTCCGTGAATTTTAAATGACAATCCGTTTGTTGCAAAAGCACCAAAACTTTGTCCGGCAGAACCTTCAAAATCAACTAAAATAGTGTCATCAGGTAATCCTTGTGCGCCGTAGATTTTTGAGATTTCGTTACTCAAAATTGCACCTACAGAACGGTCTGTATTTTTAATTTTAAATGTTACTCTTGTTTTTTCTTTTCTATAAATAGACGGAATCGCTTCTTTAATGATATCAAAATCTAATACATTTTCAAGTTGGTGATCTTGTTGAGTTGTATTGTGATTTGGCTGTGTTTTCGCTTTTTCCGGTTTGTATAGAATTGGTGATAAATCTAAACCATTTGCTTTATAATGTTTGATCGCTTTGTTCACATTTAATTTTTGTGACTGACCCACCATTTCTTTTAAAGTTCTGAAACCTAACTGTGCCATGATTTCTCTTAACTCCTCAGCAATGAAATACATAAAGTTGATTACGTGCTCTGGTGTTCCTTTGAAATTTTTTCTCAATTCTGGATCCTGAGTGGCAATACCAACCGGACAAGTATTTAAGTGACAAGCTCTCATCATGATACATCCAGAAGCTACAAGTGGTGCAGTTGCAAAACCAAATTCTTCAGCTCCTAATAAAGCTGCAATTGCTACATCACGACCTGTTTTCAATTGTCCGTCGCACTCAAGAACTACACGGCTTCTTAAATCATTTAAGATCAAAGTTTGCTGTGCCTCGGCTAAACCAAGTTCCCACGGAATACCTGTGTGCTGCAAAGATGTTAATGGTGCAGCTCCCGTTCCTCCGTCGTAACCAGAAATTAAGATAACGTCAGCTTTTGCTTTGGCAACACCGGCAGCGATGGTTCCAACTCCAACTTCAGAAACTAATTTTACGTTTACACGTGCTTCACGATTGGCATTTTTCAAATCGTAAATCAACTGAGATAAATCCTCAATTGAGTAAATATCGTGGTGAGGAGGAGGCGAAATCAAACCTACATAAGGTGTAGAGTTTCTGGTTTCAGCAATCCAAGGCACCACTTTTTCTCCAGGTAACTGACCACCTTCACCAGGTTTTGCTCCCTGAGCCATTTTAATCTGGATTTCTTTAGCGTTTGTCAAATAGTTGATCGATACACCAAAACGTCCCGAAGCAACTTGTTTGATCGCACTGTTTCTAGAATCTCCGTTAATTTCTTTCTGGAAACGTTTAGGATCTTCTCCACCTTCTCCAGAGTTACTTTTTCCGCCAATTCTGTTCATTGCAATGGCTAAATTCTCGTGTGCTTCTCTAGAAATAGATCCGTAAGACATGGCACCTGTTTTGAATTTCTTTACAATTTCTGTCCAAGGTTCTACTTCGTCAATAGAAATAGGATCTAAATTGTTGAATTCAAATAAACCTCTAATGGTCATTAAGTTTGAGCTTTGCTCGTTAACGGCATTTGAGTATTCTTTATAACTTTCCGGGCTGTTTAAACGAACCGCTTGTTGTAATTTAGAAATAGTAGTTGGGTTAAACATGTGTTTTTCACCACCGCGTCTCCATCTGTAAATACCTCCAATTTCAAGAGAAAGCAAACTTGCTACTTTTGAATTTGGGAAAGCTTTTTGGAAACGTTTTTTAACTTCTTTTTCTACTTCCATTAAACCAATACCTTCAATTCTTGATGGAGTGTAAGGGAAATATTTAGATGTAAATGTTTTGTTTAAACCTAAAATCTCGAAAATCTGAGCAGCTCTGTATGAATGTAAAGTAGAGATACCAATTTTGTTCATGATTTTAACGATTCCTTTTGCAATTGCTTTGTTGTAATTTACAATTGCATAATCCGCTTTTACTCCGGTAATGAAACCTTGTTCTACCTGATCGTAAATAATTTCGTTTACCATGTAAGGATTGATGGCACTTGCACCGTATCCGAACAATAAAGCAAAATGATGAGGCTCGCGTGGTTCTGCAGATTCGATTATGATTCCGAATTTAGAACGAACTTGTAAAATATTTAAAGAGTGGTGAATGTAAGAACAAGCCAATAACATTGGGATTGGAGCTAATTGTTCGCTTACACCTCTATCTGATAAAATAATGATGTTACATCCTTCAGAAACTGCTTTGTAAGTTGCCTGAACACATTTTTCAAGCGCACGCTCTAAACCGTTAACTCCTTTTTCTATTTTGTATAAAGTAGAAATGGTAGCCGATTTGAAATCTGCGTGGTCGATATTTCTGATTTTATCTAAATCCTCATTCGAAATAACCGGATTTTGGATTTTTAGCTTTTTACATTGTTTAGATTCAATTTCGAAAATATTGAAATCACCTCCAATTGCTAAACTGATATCCGTAATGATTTCTTCACGAATACCATCCAAAGGCGGGTTAGTAACCTGAGCAAATAATTGTTTGAAATAGTTGTACAATAACTGAGGCTGATCTGACAATACTGCTAATGGCGTATCGTTACCCATAGAACTGATCGCTTCAGCTCCCTGACCTCCCATTGGGTTAATGATTGTTTTTAAATCTTCAATTGTATAGCCAAATAAACGCTGTCTTGTTAAGAAATCTAGTTTTTCAACAGGAGTAGGGTTATTGGTGTAAGGAACGCTGGCTAATGGCAATAAGTTTTCGTCAATCCATTGCTGGTAAGGACGTTTTGTAACGATTGCTTTTTTAACTTCTTCATCTTCAATAATACGGCCTTCGTTCATATCAACCAAGAACATTTTTCCTGGCTCTAAACGACCGTGCTGAATTACATCTTCCGGATCGATATCTAGTACACCAATTTCTGATGACATGATTACGAAACCGCTGTGTGTTAAAGTATAACGAGAAGGACGAAGTCCGTTTCTGTCTAATAAAGCACCAATTACGTTTCCATCTGTAAACGGAATAGAAGCTGGACCATCCCAAGGCTCCATTATACAAGCGTTAAACTCGTAGAAAGCTCTTTTTTCCGGAGACATTGTCTGGTGTTTTTCCCAAGCTTCAGGAACTACCATCATCATTGCTTCCGGCAATGAACGGCCTGTCATTAATAAAAGTTCTACTACCATATCCATAGAAGCAGAATCTGATTTTCCTTCTAAGATAATTGGGAATAGTTTTTTAATATCATCGCCAAAAACTTTGCTCTGCATAAGCTCTTCACGAGCACGCATACGGCTTACGTTTCCACGAAGTGTGTTGATCTCACCATTATGACACATGTATCTAAATGGCTGCGCTAAGTCCCAAGAAGGGAATGTATTGGTAGAGAAACGCTGGTGTACAAGTGCAAGACGAGTTACCAGGTCCGGATCTTTCAAATCTATATAATAACGGCTGATGTCTTCCGGCATCAATAGACCTTTATATATTATAGTAGTGGTCGATAAACTAGTAAAATAAAACATGTGGCTTTCTGAGGTTTTAGATCCTCTTACGGCATGTTCGGCAATTTTTCTAGCTGCAAAAAGTTTTGCATTAAATTCTTGTTCAGTTAAATCCTGTCCGTTTTTAGAAACGAAAACTTGTTTAATTGTTGGTTCTTTTTCTGCGGCAATCTGTCCTAAATTTTCAACGTCAACAGGTACATCTCTCCAACCTAAGATCTTTAAGTTTTGATCTTTAATAGTTGCTTCAAATGCATTGATACAAAAAGATACCTGGTTTTTGCTTTTTGGTAAAAAAACCATTCCTACTGCATACTCACGTGTTTCCGGGATTTCAAAGTCACATACTTTCTTAAAAAAATCGTGAGGGATGTCGAATAAAATTCCGGCCCCGTCTCCAGTTCGTCCATCAGAACTAACGGCACCACGATGTTCCAATTTAATTAAGATGTCTAATGCTTTGTGAATAATATCATTTGATTTAATACCATTCAAATTACAAATAAATCCTGCACCACAATTGTCGTGTTCAAATTCAGGCAGATAAAGCCCTTGTTCTTTAACTTTCATTCTTGATATTTTTTCTACAAAAATAAAGATTTCGTTAAATATAATGTATTGAAATAATGGATTCGCTTACATTTTTGTTGTAATATTAGAAAAAGGCTTCTTAATTGATAATAATATTATATTAACCATTGCGAATTGATAAATTGACAATTCAGATTAAAATATATTAAGAAAAATCGCCGTAGGGCTAATAAATACGGTGATGTTTTTGTTAAATATCAAACGTTTTAGTGGTTTTCCGTTAACTTTAACAAATTGTTTAGTTAACTATTTCTTTGCGTTCAAAAAGAATAAACGTTTAATACCTATAGGTGCTGTTTTTTTAATAGAAAAAGATTTTACTATTAAGTTGTATTTTGTTACTTTTGTCCCACTTTTATTCTGAAATAAATTCAGAACCAGACAAATTCTATATTATGAACATACACGAATATCAAGGAAAAGAAATTTTAGCGAGTTACGGAGTACGCATTCAACGCGGAATTGTGGCTAATAATGCAGTTGAAGCTGTGGCTGCTGCAAAACAATTAACTGCCGAGACTGGTACAGGATGGCACGTAATTAAAGCACAAATTCACGCAGGTGGTCGTGGAAAAGGTGGTGGAGTTAAACTTGCTAAAAATTTACAACAAGTTGAAGAAATTGCAGGACAAATTATCGGAATGCAATTAATTACACCTCAAACTTCTGCTGAGGGTAAAAAAGTAAACAAAGTTTTAGTTGCCGAAGATGTTTACTATCCTGGTGAAAGTGAAACTTCTGAATTTTATGTTTCTGTTTTATTGAATAGAGCTACAGGACGCAACATGATTATGTATTCTACTGAAGGTGGAATGGATATTGAAGAAGTTGCTGAGCACACTCCTCATTTAATCTTTACTGAAGAAATCGATCCATCTGTTGGATTACAAGGTTTCCAAGCTAGAAGAATTGCCTTTAACTTAGGTCTTTCTGGAAATGCTTTCAAAGAAATGGTTAAATTCATCGATGCACTTTACAATGCTTACATTGGTTCTGATGCTTCTATGTTCGAAATCAACCCAGTTTTAAAAACTTCTGATAACAAAATTTTAGCTGTTGATGCTAAAGTTAACATCGACGATAACGCTTTATACAGACAACCTAAATATGCTGAAATGAGAGATATCCGTGAGGAGAATCCAATCGAAGTTGAAGCTAAAGAAGTTGGTCTTAACTATGTTGACCTTGACGGTACTGTAGGATGTATGGTAAACGGAGCTGGTCTTGCAATGGCAACAATGGACTTAATTAAATACGCTGGTTTTGAGCCTGCTAACTTCTTAGACGTTGGTGGAACTGCTGATGCAAAACGTGTTGAAACTGCTTTCAGAATTATCTTGAAAGATCCAAACGTAAAAGCGATCTTAATTAATATCTTCGGAGGAATCGTTCGTTGTGACCGTGTTGCTCAAGGTGTTGTTGATGCTTACAAAAACATGGGAGACGCTATCAATGTGCCAATCATCGTTCGTTTGCAAGGAACAAATGCTGAAATTGCAAAAGAATTAATTGACAATTCTGGTATGCCAATCTTATCAGCTGTTCAATTCCAAGAAGCTGCTGACCAAGTTAAAGCTGCTCTTTCTTAATTAAATAAGAAATCAATTTATATAGAAAATCCATTCCGAAAGGAGTGGATTTTTTTTGTGATTTAACCGCAAAGCACGCAAGGATTTTAATCTGCAAAACTTAATACAAACGCAAGGTTCGCAAAGCTTTATCCATATAGCTTTGCGAACCTTGCGTTTATGTAGATTCTTATATGTAAAAATCCTTGCGTGCTTTGCGGTTAAAAAACACTATTTCAAAACAGTAGATAACTCCACAATTTCAAATTCTGGGTCATGTGCTAGAAATTCTCTCAGCATTGCAGCGTGTCCAGCTCCAAGTAAAACCATAATTTTATTGTCTTTGCTTTCGGTTAATTTTTGAACTAAAGAATACATGTATAAGTTTCTTTTATACCAATTTGAAACCAAAGAAGCTCCTGTAAAGTCGTCTGGATTTCCAGCTCTGTTTGCTACTTCTAAATACCATTGAATGTTATTTTCATTAGACGCTTTTTCATTGTAATAAAGCATAAGATCTGTTAAAGAACTTTTAGTCATTCTTTCGTTATTATCTTTTACAAACTTTTCTGTTGACTCCGTAGTTTTTTTTATTAAATCCTTCTGATTGGCTTTTTCCATTGACATCATTAAACTATCATAAGGAAAACGAGTACGATAATCAATTCCATACATCTTTTTGTGATTCAGTTTTTTAGCCGTACGTAATGCTAATTGAGTAATTTCATTTGCATCTTTTTTTAGTAAACTATCCGTATTTTTATTGTAATATTTATCTAAATCGGCTTGTTTGCTAAATTTCCATTCTACAAATATTTTATCCGGACCAAATTTCTTGATTTTGTTACTTATTACTTCGAGTTCCTTTTGGCTCTTTTCAGACATTATATCAAAAGTATTTATCTTGGCGACATCATGACCTGGATTTGCGTAATGAAAAGTTCCAATTAGTAATATTTGTTTTTTCTTAGCTTGCTGCGCAGAAGTGATACTAAATGTTACAAGGGCTAATAATAGAATAATTTTTTGCATGGTATTTTTGTTTTTAAATTCAATGCAAATGTATGGGCAGATTTAGAGCGTTTTTTCTGTTTTTGATGAACACCAGATTCTGTATGATTAACTCCGGAAATTCCTCTTTCAAAATTTTCATATAAAGTTTTTCATGTTTCGTCACTAAAAAAATGAGGTTTTGTATAAACACGATTTTCATTTAAAGCCATAATCGTATTTTTGATCTTATAACCCGTATTTATGAAACTCAAAATTCCTTTTTATTATCATATTGTTCTTTTCCTTGGATTGTTTTTAACTTA
This sequence comes from Flavobacterium sp. GW821-FHT12A05, assembly GCF_058807735.1. Lineage (NCBI taxonomy): Bacteria > Pseudomonadati > Bacteroidota > Flavobacteriia > Flavobacteriales > Flavobacteriaceae > Flavobacterium > Flavobacterium sp. GW821-FHT12A05. Next base: position 342,657 of record NZ_JBXAQY010000001.1, read on the forward strand.
TTTACTTTGGGATTACGGCATTAACGATAAAGCAAAAATAGTACAGCATACCAGGCTTTATTTATGGATTACATCAACATTTTTTCTTTCTGTTTTTATCGTTTACGTCATAAACTTTTATACGTTTTGTGATTGGTTCCTGCATAAAAAGAAAATTCATTTTTACTTTTTAAGTATCCCCTTTTCATTATTAATTTTTGCAGGTGTTCGCTACGTAATTCAGGAAGTTATTGTGTATCATATTATCGGAATACATAATTATGATGTACGCGATTTAGAATGGGGATATTACATTCGTGATAATTTCTTTTTTGGACTTCCGGCTGTTATTTTTAGTGCCTTGAGTTATTTGTTTTGGCAGTTTCAAACTACGCAGCAGTACAATCAGGAATTGCTTTTGGAGAATAAAAAAGCCGAATTTCAAATGCTGAAAGCGCAGGTTAGTCCGCATTTTTTGTTTAATACACTGAATTCATTTTACAGTCAGTTGATTTTAAAAGATGACGAAATGGCTTCGGATGTTTTGGTACTTTCGGATTTACTTCGTTATGTAATTACCGAAACAGAGAAAGATGAAGCCATACTTTCAAAAGAAATTCAGTTTATTCAGAATTATATTCATTTACAAAAAAAACGTTTTGAAGATCAGCTTTATCTTGATTTTTCTGTTGAAGGAAACTACGGGACAGAAAAGATTTTATCCTCGGCTTTAATTCATTTTATTGAAAATGTTTTTAAACACGGAAAACTGAATAATCCTGAACAAAAGGCCAATATTGCTATAAAAATAAAAGAAGATTTTTTGGAGATTTCGACCTTTAATTATTGTGTAAACGGCGAGAACTATTCTTCAACCGGAATTGGTTTCGAAAACCTCATAAAAAGGCTCGAATATACGTATAAAGACAAATTTGTTCTTGAAAAAACCGAAGAAAATAATACCTTTAAAACTTACCTAAAAATACCACTAAAAAAATAATATATGGCTTTTAAATGTATCATTCTGGATGATGAACCGCCTGCAACGCGTATTCTTGAAAATTATATTGATAAAGTTAATTTTCTCGAAAAAGCCGGTGTTTTTCATGACTCCTTAAAAGCATTGGAGTTTTTAAATACGCAGACTGTCGATGTTATTTTTTTAGATATTCAAATGCCTCAATTAACAGGTTTACAGATTTCAAGAATCATTTCAAAAGATATAAAAGTCATTTTTACAACAGCTTACCCTGATTTTGCTTTAGAAGGTTTCGAATTAAACGCAGTTGATTATTTATTAAAACCAATTGCATTCGAACGATTTTATCAGGCAATTTCTAAGCTCAATGCTGAAACAAAAACGGTTGTTTCAAGTCAGAATAATGCTCCCGATTTTTTATTTGTTAAAACAGATGGAAAGAATAAGTTTCAGAAGATTTTCCTGAGTGATATTTTATATGTCGAAAGTCTGCAGAATTATGTTTGCATTCATACTTCAAAACAACAGGTTATTACGCATTCTTCTTTAAAAAATATAGCAGAGTCACTCCCCGAAAATGATTTTATCCAGATACAAAAATCGTATGTTGTTTCTTTACAGCATATTGAATCAACAGATAATTTTTCGGTATTTATAAATGGAAAAGAACTTCCAATTGGGGCGACTTTTAAAGATGCTTTTTTTGATAAAATAGAGGAGAATAAGATGTAGATTTTTAACCGCAAAGCACGCAAAGATTTTTTACTTAGGATTGAGAATACAAACGCAAAGTTCGCAAAGCTTATCTATATAACTTTGCGAACTTTGCGTTTATATTTAGTTTTTTAAGTAAGAACCTTGCGTTCTTTGCGGTTAAATCCTCAATTACGATTTTTTCTTATTACCGTTTTTGAAAACCACTTTTTCTACAACAGATTGTTTTCCATTTCCTTTTGGGAATGTTTTCTTTTTAGGTTTTCCTGCTGATGAACCTGACTTTGATGAACTTTGATCACCTCTGTACTTTTCTGAATCTTTTGGAGCCGCTTTAAATTCTGGTCTTTCTTTAGAAGTTTCTTTCTTTGGAATTTCCGCTTTATGTTTCGCTAAAACGTCTGTTGGATTTTTAGGATTTTCTTTCGTTCCTCTTAAATGAATCACCAATCCGTTTAAGAAGTTTCTTAAAACCTGATCGCCGCATTCCATATAATTTGGATGATCTTCGGCTCTAAAAAAAGCGCCTAATTCTGATTTTGAAATTCTAAAATCTACCAGTTCTAAAATTTCAACTATTTGGTCATCACGGAGCATCAAAGCCACGCGAAGTTTTTTAAGTATATCGTTATTTGTCATCGTTTATTTTTTACAAAGGTACGTTTTAAAAGCAAAGATTTGGAGTCTTTTTTTTGCCACAAATTACACAAATTTGCACTAATTCATTTTTAAAATTTTAATTCGTGAAAATTTGTGTAATTCGTGGCTATTTTTTATGATTTAAAACCTGAATTAACTTATCTAAATCTTCTTTTAAATGGTTTGCTGTAATTACAATTCGATTTAAAGGTTTTGCTTCTTTTGTGTATTTAAAACTGGCAATAATAATTTTTTCAGACTTTAATTTTTCTACTAACTCATTTGATAATAAATAAATTAAAGGATAGTTTTTGTCGAATATGATAGTACTGTTTTTAATTAAAATCGAATCTAAGTAACTTAAATTGTCTTTTAATTTTTGATGCTGCATTTTATAAATTTCTGCAGCTTCCGAAAGCGTTTGTACAAAAGCAGGATTCATTCCCGCTGCGCTTGTGAAAGTTTCGATTTCTTTTATTTCGTTAATGAATTCAAAATCTGATGCAATAACGCCACCTGTTAATCCAAAAGCTTTTCCGAGAGACGAAACCAGGATTTTTCTTTTAATGGGATATTGAATTGAAGCATAAATTCCAGAACCATTTTCGTTTACAATTCCCAACGAATGCGATTCGTCAATAACTAATGTAATTTCTTTTTGATTTGAAATTTCCTTTAAAAAAGATAAATCAACAGGCTGAGTTTGAAATGAAGGAACGCCGTCCGTAAGAATCGTTATTTTTTCTGGTTTTGAATCTAATAAACGATCATTTAGTTTATTGTTTACAAATACAGGAAGACTATTTTCAGTCTGTATAGCCGAATGAATTTCATTTACATGATAAAAACAATCGCTTTGCTTTTTCAGCTTTTCCAGAACCAGTTTCCCGGCCAGCATTCCAGAAGAAACAGTAACAGTACTTTCTGATCCAATATGTGATGCCAAAAAGTTTTCGCCTGCATCATAAGCACTTAATTTGATGTTGGCCGTTCTGGAACTTCCGTAAGTAGTTCCCCAATTTAGAATGTTTTGTACAACCAAATCCTGAAAACGTTTGTTTGTTGGCAAACCTAAATAAGCGGTGCCGCCAAAATACAAATATTGTTTCTGGTTAATTTCAATAACTCTATCGGGAAATTTTTCTACTATCATTTTTATAGAAGTGTAACTCCGGTTCCGTTAAGATTAGAATAGCTTACAACGCCATCTTTTATAGTTACTCCAGTTGCAATATCTTCTGCCAGAAGAAGCGCACCATCCATATCTACATAATCAAGCTGAGGCAGTAAATGTGCAATTGCCGAAATTCCAACAGTAGATTCGGTCATACAGCCTACCATTGTTTTTAAGCCCAGTTTTTTGGCTTCTTCAATCATTCGTTTTCCTGGAGTTAAACCGCCGCATTTTACCAATTTGACATTTACGCCATGAAAATGATTGAAACATTTCGCTACATCTTCTTCAATAATACAGCTTTCATCGGCAATTACAGGAAGAGCAGAATGTTTAAAAACTTCTTTGTGACCTTCCCAATTGTCGGCTTTCATAGGCTGTTCTAAAAACTCAACGCCCAGTTTTTTTAGTTCAATAGAATTATTAATGGTTTGTTCAACTCCCCAGCCGCAGTTGGCATCAATTCTAAAAATGGCATTGGTGTGTTTTCTAAGCTCTTTTACAATTTCGATATCTTCTTTAGTTCCTAATTTAATTTTATAAATAGGCCACGGAAGTTCCTGCATTTTGGAAACCATTTTATCTATAGAAGCAATTCCGATGGTATAATCTGTAAGCGGATTTTTTTCGGTTGTGTAGTTCCATAATTCGTATAACTTTTTGCCTTTTTTACGGGCATACAAATCATTATAAGCCAAATCTAAAGCGCAAAGAGCAAACATATCGTCTTTTAAATGCGGATAGATTTTGGCCCAAAATGCATCTGGAGTTTCATTTTCTGTGCTTTCGATAATGCTTCTTATTTTTTCCAAATCCTGCATCATCATGGGCACAGTCGTATTGTAATACGGATTTGAAGTGGCTTCTCCAAAACCAGAAAATCCTTCGCTTTGCAATTCAACAATCAAAGAAGGCTGGAAATCAATAGATTCTCTTGAAATGGTAAAAGTATGTTTTAGCTTGAGATTATATTCTCTTAAAATTAATTTCATGGTTAATAAACTTGTTTTTGAGTTTTTTGTTTGGTTTAAAAAATAGAATTTCAGCTCTTTTTAATGGACATTTTTACGCCTATTCCAGTTTGTAAATCGGGTGCATTATCTAAATTTAAATCTTCCCTAAGGTAAACAAAATATGAGAATCGTTTCGTAGAATAGGTACAAATAAAACTCCATCCTTCTACATCTTCGTATAAGTGTGAAATTGTTTTCTGCCAATGGGTATTTATTCTTTCCCCGGTTAACACCATATAATCCAAGTCTTTTTTCTTGTTATAAGAATTTTGAAAATTATAATTGATGCCATAAGAAATTCGGTTGTTGTTTCTCAGTCTTACTTTGTAATCAATCAGCCCTTCAAAACTGCAGAAAAAATCCTGATTGCTTATGTTTACTCCGTCTCCGTATTCTAAAACATGCTGACGTAAAACTCCCGCGCTTAAGCCAAAACTTAAAATGTTTTTATTTTTGATGATCATTTTTTTTAGAATAGAAGAAGAAACTCCAAAATCGGCAGCGGGATTGTATCTGGAAGTATTGATGCCCAGTTGTGCGCCAAAATTCAAATAAATATGATGTTTTTTATTCATTTCTAATTTGGGATAATAGGTATAATTCAGATCAATTCCCGAAATCATAAAATCATTATTATCCATTTTTAGAACCTTATCGTTTTCGTCTTTATATACTATTCCGGCCTTATTTATACCGTAATGATATCTTGAAAACGGATCTTTTCCGCCGGCAATATTACGATGAAACCATTCAATAAATTCATCCGAAGTAAAAACAGAAAATGGATATTTCCCCCGATCAAGTGAATTGGCTCTTAAACTGAAATTAAGTTCATGATTAACCGTCAGCGGTAATATAAAATTGAATCGATAGGAGCGGATAACACCATCGGCTATAAATTCTTTGGTTTTGGAAGGTGATTTGTCTAAATCGAATGCATACTCACGCACGTGCCAAACCAAATTTTTAGACTTTTCGCGATCATTAGGATCGGTTAGTTCGTATGATTTTACATAAGGAAGCACCACATTTCCGCTTGAAACTTCAAACGAAAAGGAATATTTATCCGGAGAACGAACATTAAAATTATGGTTTAATCTGGAAATGAAAATTCCAAAAGGATGTGTAGAAAGTGTATAAGGTTTTATAATATCTGAAGAATTCTCTATTTCATGATTCCAAAAATCATCCTGATTGGACTGTGCCGAGGAAAAGAGATTAAAAATTAAAAAAATAAAAAAGAGTAAATAATATTTCATTTTAGAATTTAAAAATTTTGTTAAATCTAATAATTTTAAAAATATTAGATTCGATAATTTTTAAAAAATGAATTTCTTTATTTACTCTTTTTAACTTTTTTAAAACAAAGCGGTTAAGCCAATTGTTCCTGTAGTTTTTTAATATCGTCACGAAGTTTGGCTGCCTGCATAAAGTCAAGTTCTTTAGCTGCTTTTTCCATTGATTTTCGTTTTTCGCGAATCATTTTTTCTAATTCTGCTTTAGATAAATAAGCAGTTTCAGGTTCGGCGGCAGATGGTAAAGTATGTCCTAATTCGTATTCTACCAAAGGATTTTTAGTAAATGCGCTGTCTATTTTTTTGTTTAATGCCTGAGGCGTAATTCCGTTTTCGGTATTAAAATTAATTTGTTTTGTTCTTCTATAAGTAGTTTCGTCGATTGTTCGCTGCATACTTGCCGTAATTTTATCGGCATACATAATCGCTTTACCATTTAAGTTTCTCGCTGCACGACCAATAGTTTGAGTCAAAGATCTGTGATTTCTTAAAAAACCTTCTTTATCGGCATCTAAAATAGCAACAAGTGAAACCTCGGGTAAATCCAAACCTTCACGAAGTAAGTTTACTCCAATTAAAACATCAAAAATACCTTTTCGTAAATCCTGCATGATTTCGATACGCTCCAAAGTATCAACTTCAGAATGAATGTAACGGCAGCGAATATTTACTTTAGTTAAGTATTTTGCCAGTTCTTCGGCCATTCTTTTGGTTAAAGTGGTCACTAAAACTCTTTCGTCTAATTCGCATCGAACCTGAATTTCTTCGATTAAATCATCGATCTGATTTAAACTTGGGCGAACCTCAATAACAGGATCTAATAATCCTGTCGGACGAATAATTTGTTCTACATAAATACCATCTGATTTCTGTAATTCATAATCGGCCGGAGTAGCCGAAACGTAAATTACTTGATTTTGCAGCGCTTCGAATTCTTCAAATTTCAAAGGTCGGTTATCCATTGCGGCCGGTAATCTAAAACCGTATTCTACCAGGTTTTCTTTACGGCTGCGGTCGCCTCCGTACATGGCATGAACCTGCGAAACAGTTACGTGGCTTTCGTCAACAACCATTAAAAAATCATTCGGGAAATAATCTAAAAGACAGAAAGGTCGGGTTCCAGCTTGTCTTCCGTCAAGATAACGCGAATAATTCTCAATTCCGGAACAATAACCCAATTCGCGGATCATTTCTAAATCGAAATTGGTTCTTTCTTCCAGACGTTTGGCTTCTAAATGTTTGCCTATTTCTTTAAAATAATCAACTTGTTTAACCAAATCTTGTTGAATTTCCCAAATAGCGCCTTGTAAAACTTCTGGAGAAGTCACAAACATATTGGCAGGATAGATGGTAAGTCGTTTGAATTTCTCAATAACCTGAGAAGTTTTGACATCAAAAGATTCTATTTCTTCGATTTCATCTCCAAAAAAGTGAATTCGATAAGCGTCATCAGCATAACTTGGATATACTTCAACCGTATCGCCTTTAATCCTGAAAGTTCCCGGATTAAAATCGGCTTCGGTTCTGGCGTATAAACTCTGCACCAGACTATGAAGGAGTTTGGTTCTCGAAATAACCTGATCTCTGGTAACTTCGATTACGTTTTTCTTAAACTCAACGGGATTTCCAATACCATATAAACAAGAAACGGAAGCTACAACCAAAACATCACGACGCCCGGAAAGCAGGGAAGAAGTGGTGCTTAAACGCATCTTTTCAAGCTCTTCGTTGATAGATAAATCTTTTTCAATAAAAACTCCCGTTACGGGCATAAAAGCTTCTGGCTGATAATAATCGTAGTAAGAAACGAAATATTCAACCGCATTATTTGGGAAAAACTGTTTGAACTCAGAATACAACTGTGCCGCCAAGGTTTTGTTGTGTGCCAAAACCAAAGTAGGACGCTGTACTTCCTGAATAACATTGGCCACAGTAAATGTTTTACCGGACCCTGTAACCCCTAATAAAGTTTGATATTTTTCTCCGTCGACAACGCCTTGCGCCAATTTTTGTATGGCTTGAGGCTGATCTCCTTTTGGACTATAATCTGAAGTTACTTGGAAATTCATTTTTTATTGATGAAAAGTTGGTTTTGTAAAGATACAAAGTTTCAATGCTATTCTAAAAAATTAATAATCGCATCATTTGTAATTTTGGGCTGATCTATGGTCAGGAAATGCCCCGCATCTTTTATGATTTGAGTTTTGCTGTTGACTAAATATTTTTTTGCTCGTTCCAGACTTTCTTCGGAGTTGATAACGTCTTTATCGCCAATTAAAACCAAAACAGGATTTTGTATCGATTCTAATTCTTTGTCTGAAAACGGATGCATTTTAAACATACTCGAGTTTGATTTTGCATATTTATTGGCCAGATAAAATTGTCTTTTGTAAACCGGACTTATCTTTTCTGGATGTGTAGAAAACGTGTTCAATGTTTTACCGAATTTCTTTTCACTCGGGAAAAGTTTCAGCATTAATGCCGAAGTTGTTTTTCCGACTTTATCGATAAATTTAAAGGTCTGCGCCGGACTCAATAAAACTATTTTGTCTATTGAATTTGTTTTTTGTGAGGCCAGTAATGTTGCCATCCAGCCGCCTCTTGATGCGCCAATAATATCAAATTTCTTTAGTTTGTAATAGGTGAAAATTTCATTGTACCAAACCACAATTTCTTCAGAGGAAAGCGGTTTTGAAGTCAAGTTTGATTTTCCGGGTTCCATTAAAAAATCGATGGCATAAATACGATGATTTTTGGCTAAAGCCTTAATATTTGGATACCACATGGTTGAGCTGGCGTCCATTCCGTGAAGTAAAACCAAATCTTTTCCGTGCTTTGACCCGGCGATAATAACGTGTGCTGTTCCAAAACTGGTTTTTACGTTTTCTTCGGTATAAGGAATGTCCCAAAGTTTTAAAGCTTTGTCGTAAGCGGTTTGATAAGTTTGTTTTTCTGTTTTGGTTTCGAAAATATAATCATCAAATTTTGCTTTTTTGGTTGAAGCGCAACTTGTAACTAAAAGCAGTAATACTGCTAATCTGAAGTATAATTTAGGCATAGTAAATTTAATTTTGAAACTTAAAGTTACGATTATAGCAAATCAACGATGTATCAAAATTTTATTTTAAAATATCATAATTACAATCTGTTATGCTTTTTTAGATGTCAAATAATACACCTGAACCAAAGCCAAAATGGCATTTGGAATAATTACGGGCAAAAGCCATTGGTTAAGATCCCGATAATCGTTTAAGAAAATACCATAGATTACAAAACAAATGCAGCCAAACATATTAATGAATCTAATTGCTCTGAGGTTTTTCAACAAGAAACCTCCAACAATAAAAACAGAAGCGAGATAACCTATATATTCTGCCATAATATTGATTTTAAATAGTTTGTACTAAATGTAGCAAAAGCAAATTATAAAATCAAGGGTTGATTTTGAAAATCACATGTTTGATTGGCTTTAGAAGCGTTTTTGTGAAAAATAAAATTATAGTTTTTTAGGATTTATTTTTCCACTGTTCAATTTGGTTTTTTATCTCAATATGAGTGTAGTAAAAATCGTTTGTGATTTCTTCTTCGGCTAACTCCAGTTCTTTATTATATTGGTTTAATTCAGAATCCAAAATAAAAATAGTATCATCAACTTCTTTCATAATTCTTAAAATTTCCAAGATTTTTGTTCAGCATGATTTAAAAAGCTCCACGCCACAATACGACTATTTTTTTGTCCTTGCGACATTTCTATTGTTTTAACCGAAACGGCGTTTACCTTTTTTAAGGTTTTATAAATAGAAGAAAGATTTTCTTTTTTAGAAACCAAGGTTGTAAACCATAAAACCTGCGAAGCATATTTAGCACTTTCGTAAATCATTTGGGTTACAAAACCAATTTCGCCTCCATTACACCATAATTCGGCATTTTTACCTCCAAAGTTTAAAACAGGATTTGTGTTTTTTTTGTCCTTCGGATTTAAATTCGAGACTTTTCTTGAAGTGCTTTTGTTTGCTTCTTCTGCCGATGCATGAAAAGGCGGATTGCACATCGTGAATGTAAAACGGTCTTCCGGAATTATAATATTTTTGAAAATAAAACGAGATTCTGTCTGCTGCTGTAAACTTATCGCATCTATTAATCTTGGGTTTACTTCGATAATTTTACTGGCGTTTTCGATTGATGTTTTGTAAATATCGGTTGCGACAAAACTCCAATTGTAAATCGAATTTCCTAATATCGGATAGATTAAATTTGCACCTGTCCCGATATCAAGCCCCATAACAGAATTACCTTCTGGAATTTGTCCGTTATTCGTTTCGGCCAATAAATCGGCTATGTAGTGAATATAATCGGCACGACCGGGAATAGGCGGGCAAAGATAATCTTTGGGAATATCCCAGTTTTGAATATCATAATACGTTTGCAGTAAAGCTTTGTTTAATGTTTTTACAGCAAGCGGATTACTGAAATCTACAGTTTCAATTCCGAATTTGTTTATGGAAACAAAAGCTTTTAATTCAGGACAATTAGAAGTAAGAAGTTCGAAATCATATCGTGAACGATGAAGGTTTCTTGGATGTAAATTGTCTTTTTGTGAATTGTTTTCTGCTTTCATTTTGATTTATTTCTGTGCAAAGATAGGTATTCCTTTTTTGGGATTGAGAATTCCGAAGGAATGATAAATATTGTAGCAACGGATTTTAATCCGTTGAAATTAATTGACGATGTATAAATGAGTTCCATCGGTACGATTCATATTGTGTTTAAAAATGTACTGAACCTACGGTTCTTTAATTCTGATATGGATTTTTTTTAACCGGATTAAAATCCGGCCCTACAGAATTTATTGAGCCGATGGCTCTCTCTTGACTTAAAATGATATTAATCAAAACATTCCATTAACAATAAATCGCCGTTGGTATGAGAAATCGTTACAAGACCATCGTTTTCGACAGAATTACTGCTTCCGGTTCTGTAGCCCATTGTTAAGGTATCATTTTGGAGTGGATACTGTAAATTGGTAGAATAAATTCCGTTTACAACACCAATAGGAATCAATGAAATTGGCGTTTTAGCCGTATACCATTTTTCGAATTTTGTTGGAAGTAAAAATATTTTTGAATGATCGTCGAGAATTACAATTTTAAGTAAATCGCGGTAACGAACAATATTGGTTAAATTGGTAATGGTATGATCTGCACGTCTTCCGGTTGCCCAGACTACGTTTACGGCGGGAATTTTTCTTTTAACGAGATAATCAAAAGCTTTTTCTAAATCGGTTTTATCCTGATCCGGTGTGTGTACAATTTCGATAGGATATTGCGATGTTTTATAGATTTCGGGATCAAAACCACGATCAAAATCTCCTAAAAGTACATCGACTTTAATTCCTAATTCAGCCACCCTTTCCATTGCTGAATCTAAAACGATAACCAGCGGTGACCATTCCAGCAATTGTCCTAATAGTTCAGGATTGCAGGCGGCTCCATTTGCAATTATTAAAGCGGGTTCCTGATCGTCGCGAACTATATGGTGTGATGACATGTGATTTTTTTTGAATGTTGTGCAAAGGTACTGTTAGTATTTTAGAATTCAGATTTTAGATTTTAGATTTTTCAGCGCATTTCAAATAATCTAAAATCTACAATCTGCAATCTACAATCAAATCAGCCTTCGGTGGTAATTTATTTGTCCTAAATGATAGGCGAGATGTGTAGAAAGATGAACGAGGAAAAATCCGGTTGTCATTTCTTTTTCGAAAACAATCTGCGGATAAATGTCTTGTAAATCGGCTTCGGTTAAAGAATCTAAAGCATTATTTACCACTACAATAGTGTCTTCGATTTTCTCGATTAATTCTGATTTTGGAATATCTTTTAGAGAAAATTCTAAAGGACGGTTTCTAATGTAATCTGTTTTTCCAATTTCGGCTCCAATATAAGTATTGATGTTCCCAATTAAATGCAGGCAAAGGTTACCGCCAGAATTAGAAATATCGTTGTTTACTGCCCAAATTTGATTTTCGAATTCATACGATTCGATTTCAAATTTGAGCTTATTTAAATCTCTGTTAAAAAGTATTTTGAGTGTTTCGAGCAGCATGTTTTTTAGCTGAAAGTTAAGAAGAATAATTTACAGCCGGGAAATCAATCTCTATTTTTTATCGGAATCCAGATTTCTTCTTCAGATTCCGGATCGTCTTTTTTGTATTTATGATCCATTACAGCAAAATGTGGTCTGTCGTCTACCGTATATGCTGAATTTGGAAGCCATTCTGCAAAAATCGAATGATAGGTTTTGTGCCCTTCAGATGCAGGTCCGTAATGAACAAAAACAGCATATAAGCCATGAGGAATTACCAGTGTTTCAAAGTTTGCCGGAATTTGATCGTAATTTTCGACTTCTACAGCAGCCCATTTTTGAAATGGTTTAGCCGGATCAAAATTGTCAAAATGATTTGGAGAGAAAACTTCTAAAGAATACAAGTTCTCATCAACAACGTTTTTAATTTCCTTTCGTTTTGGCATAAAATTACTCCATAACTCAAATGTTTTGTTTTCGATGAAAGACATATCGATATGTTTTCCAATTAGCTTTTTTTCGGCTGCGGTTTTAATTTGTGCTTCCATTTTTTATTTTGTACTTATTTTATATTTAGCTGTAGAAGTTTCGCAAAGAGAGAAATAACCTAAAGGATAATTTTCTTTATTGGTTACATTGACAATATTTCCTTTTACGGTTGCAGGCGGAGATTGAAACGGCCCTCCAACATTGTTTCCGGCAATGCTGACTAAAATACTCATATAATTGTAGTATTGTTTTGAGATTCCAAAATGTGTGATTTCGATTTCATTTCCAATTTTTAAATCTTCGTCATCAGAAAGACTGAAAAATTCATTACCATTAAAAAATTTATCTTCATCTACATAAAAGGTTGATTTTATTTTATTGGAGTATACATATTTGTACAAATAAAAATTAGCGGCATCGGCAGGATCATTATAAAACGCTTTAATTTCAATATCTTTTCCTGTAAAACCGCCTTCGTTGTTTTGCTCGATTCGCATAATAGGTGCTACAGATTTTAAAGTTTCAGTTGCAATGTATCTACTTCCTCTGCTGACTACGGTTAAGGTATATTGCTCGTCGATAACAGGAACGAAATTATTGCAGATATATACACCGCTTTTTTTAACTTCTATAAAATTAAATTTGTCACCGCGACTGTTCTTTATATCGATAAGGGCACCGGAAACTGTTGGAATTACGTTTTCAAAATAACCGGTTGTTGTAGTCAGTTTTATGGTCTGCTCATTTCCAGTTGTGCCTTTCTCCCAATTGATAGCCGCTTCGATTACTAATTTTGGAGGTGCAGTATCTAAATCTACATCTACAACTTCCTCACAGCTTGCGAAGAAAAGCGATATAAAAAACACGATTAGTAAGATGGTTTTTTTCATAGTATATTTTTTATTTTCCTTTTACAGAAATGAATTTTTAAAATTTAAAATTATAACTCACAGCGGGTACAATTCCAAAAATGGATGTTTTAACGGCCTCGTTTACACCTGTATCAGAATTTTGCCTGAAGTTAATTGAGGCAGCATTCTGGCGGTTGTATAAATTGTAAATGCTGAAAACCCATTCGCCTTTCCAGTTTCTGTCTTTGTTTTTTCTAGGCGTTAAAGTTGCCGAAACATCTAAATGATGATAAGCAGGAAGTCGGTTTTCGTTTCGTAATCCGTAACTTGGAACTGTAATTCCGAGGTATACATACTGCCCGTTTGGATACGTAACCGGCTGTCCCGACTGTAAAGCAAAGTTAGCACCAAAAGACCATTTTTCGTTTAAGTTATAGGCCGATGTAATGGCTAAATTATGTCTTTTATCATAAGCAGAGCTGTACCATTGTCCGTTATTGATGCCCGTTTCTTCGGGAGTTCTTCCCGGTGTCTGCTGTTCTGATTTTGATAGCGTATACGAAATCCATCCGTTGAATTTGCCTTCGTTTTTCTTCAGCATAATTTCTAAACCATACGCCCGCATTCTTCCGTTCAGGATTACTTGTTCTATCGCGTTATTGGCAATTAAATCGGCACCGTCAATATAATCGAGTCTGTTTTGAATCTTTTTATAATAGGTTTCTACTTCTAAGGAATAAGCGCCATTTTTAATGTTTCTAAAATAACCCAAAGCCACCTGATCTGCAATTTGTGGTTTGATGTAATTATCGCTTGGCATCCAGACATCAAGCGGAGTAGGTGATGAGGTATTTGAAATTAATTGAAGATATTGTGCCATACGATTATAACTCGCTTTTATGGACTGATCGTCATTTAATTGATACGAAACGGCAAGTCTTGGCTCGAGATTGTTGTAATCTTTAATGACTTTATTTTTTCCGAAATATTGTGTTGAAGTGGGTGTTCCTTTTTCATAAATGCCCATGGCGGAGTTGAAAACTACCGGATTATTATTGTCGTAGTAGTTTATAGTAGAAGCGCCTAAACGATAAAATAAACTGTAACGCAAACCGTAAGCAACGGTGATTCGTTTAGAAAGCTGATTTTCGGCATCTAAATAAATAGAAGGTTCAAAGGCATATTTTTTATCCAGCTGATCCGGATTAATTCCAGAATCGATGCTGCTTGGTTTAATTGTTCCGGGATTAAACTGATAGTAAATTCCGTTTAAGCCATAATTCAATTTGAATTTATCCGAAATATAGTGTTTGAAATCGTATTTGATGTTGTAGTTTTTAATTCCTGAATCCCAATTGAAACCAACAAAATCCAAGTCAAGTCCGTAATAATAATCGCTGTAGATTAACGATAAATTAGAAAACAGTTTGTTAGAATATAAATGATTCCAGCGCAGGTTTAAAGTTGAATTTCCGTAAGTATTGGTAAAACTTTTATTTAAGCTGAAAACATCACGGCCAAAATATCCAGATAAGTATAAACTGTTATTATCGTTTAGTTTATAACTGAATTTTGCATTTAGATCGTAGAAATAAGCAGAATTGTCTTTGTTTTCTTCTGAAAGTTTTAAAAATAAATGAGCATACGAAGCGCGTCCTCCAATTAAAAAAGAACCCTTGTCTTTTACAATTGGACCTTCTACAAGAAGCCGGCTTGAGATTAAACCAATTCCTCCGTTTGCATGAAATTCTTTACTGCTTCCGTCTTTCTGATAAATTTCTAAAACAGAAGAAGCTCTTCCGCCAAATCGTGCCGGGATGCCGCCTTTGTATAATTTTAAATCTTTGATCGCATCCGGATTAAAAACCGAGAAAAATCCGAAAACGTGAGAGGAATTGAAAATAGTAGCTTCGTCTAATAGAATTAAATTTTGGTCAGCACCACCGCCGCGAACATTAAATCCAGAAGCGCCTTCTCCGGCATTGGTAACTCCGGGAAGTAATAAAATAGATTTTAAAACATCGACTTCGCCCATTACAACAGGCATTTTTTTAATCGCCGAAATCGAGAGTTTATTAACGCTCATTTCCGGCGATTTAATATTTAGTTTGCCTTTGTTGTCTTTAATAATTACTTCCTGAAGTTCTTCGCCGCTTTCGCTGATGGCAAAATTGTTTTTGGTATTTTGGTTTAGATTAATGGTCTGCTGAATGGTTTGGTAGCCTAAGTAACTAATTTCTATTTGATGTTCGCCTTTTGGGACTGTAATAGAATAAAAGCCGTATTCGTTTGTTGTGGTTCCAATTTTTAAAACCGGAATATATACGTTTACACCAATTAAAGTCTCGTTGTTTTTTGAATCTTTTATTGTACCGCTTAGCGTGAATTTATCCTGAGAAAAAGAAGTAAAAGTCGTAAAGAGAATAATTAGAAAAATATTGATTTTTTTTGTAATCATTGTTCTGGTTTTGATCTACATAGATAGTCATTCTTACTAAATATTACGTCCGGACTTTTGTTAAAGATAAGTTAAGAATAAAAAAAAGGACAACTTTGGGAGTTGTCCTTTTGATATTTGTAAAAACGCTTAGCGTTTTTGAATTATTTTATTTCAGCAACAATAGCATTGAATGTTTCACTAGGACGCATTGCTTTGCTTACTAACTCAGGAGTTGGCTGGTAGTAACCTCCAATATTCTGAGCTTTTCCTTGTGCACCAATTAATTCTGTATTGATTTTAGCTTCGTTTGCTTCAAATTGAGCAGCAATTGGAGTAAAGATCGCTTTTAATTCTGCATCTTTATTTTGAGCAGCTAAAGCCTGAGCCCAATAGAATGCAAGGTAAAAGTGAGACCCACGGTTATCAATCTGACCCACTTTACGAGCCGGAGATTTATCGTTTGCTAAGAATTTATCGTTTGCTTCGTCTAAAGTTTCAGCTAAAACAATAGCTTTAGAATTGTCTAAAGTTTGTCCTAAATGCTCTAATGAAGCACCAAGAGCTAAAAATTCTCCTAATGAATCCCAACGTAAATATCCTTCTTCTGTAAATTGCTCAACGTGTTTAGGAGCAGATCCTCCAGCACCAGTTTCGAACAATCCACCGCCGTTCATTAACGGAACGATAGATAACATTTTTGCAGAAGTTCCTAATTCTAAAATTGGGAATAAATCTGTAAGGTAATCACGTAAAACGTTTCCTGTTACAGAAATTGTATCTAAACCTTTGATGATTCTGTCTAAAGTAAATTCAGTAGCAGCAATTGGGTTTAAAATACGGATATCTAGGTTTGTAGTATCGTAATCTTTAAGGTATTTTTGAACTTTTACGATTAATTCTCTATCGTGTGCTCTGTTTTCGTCTAACCAGAAAACAGCTGGAGTATGAGATAAACGAGCTCTGTTTACAGCTAGTTTAACCCAGTCCTGAATAGGAGCATCTTTTGCCTGACACATTCTGAAGATATCGTTTGTTTCAACGTTTTGTTCCATTAAAACAGTTCCGTTTGCATCAACAACACGAACAACACCATCTCCTTTTATTTGGAAAGTTTTATCGTGAGATCCGTATTCTTCTGCTTTTTGAGCCATTAATCCAACGTTAGGAACACTTCCCATTGTTTTAGGATCAAAAGCACCGTGTTTTTTACAGAAATCAATAGTTGCTGTATAAACACCAGAATAAGAACGGTCTGGAATAAGAGCGATTGTATCTTGTGCCTTACCTTCTTTGTTCCACATTTGTCCAGATGTACGAATCATTGCCGGCATAGAAGCATCAACAATAACATCAGAAGGAACGTGTAAGTTTGTAATTCCTTTATCAGAATTTACCATTGCCAAAGCTGGTCCGTTTTCGATCGCTTTAGTAATATCAGCTTCAACTTCAGCCTGCTCAGGTCTTCCGGCAATTTTAGCATAGATATCACCTAAACCGTTTCTTGTATCAATATTTAATTCTGTAAATAAAGTTTCGTGTTTTTTGAAAAGATCAGCAAAATATACTTCAACGATAGCGCCAAAGATAATTGGATCTGAAACTTTCATCATTGTAGCTTTTAAATGCACAGAAAGTAACACACCTTCTTTTTTTGCTTCAGCGATTGCTTCAGCAGCAAACTCTTTTAATTTTTTTACACTTAAAACAGAGCTGTCGATGATCTCTCCAGCTTTAAGCGGCGTGCTTGCTTTTAAAACTGTTGTAGTTCCGTCTTTTGCAACAAATTCGATTTTTACATCGTTAGCATCTGCTACAGTAAGCGATTTTTCACTTCCGTAAAAATCACCGTTTGACATAGAAGCCACTTTAGTTTTAGAGTCAGCAGACCAGGCACCCATTGAGTGCGGATTTGCTTTTGCAAAGTTCTTAACTGCTCTTGGAGCTCTACGATCAGAGTTTCCTTCACGTAAAACTGGGTTTACCGCAGAACCTAAAACTTTTGCATATTTTGCTTTAATTTCCTTTTCAGCATCATTTTGAGGATCTTCCGGAAAATTAGGAACATTGTAACCGTGAGATTGCAATTCAGCAATAGCAGCTTTTAATTGTGGTACCGATGCTGAGATGTTTGGTAACTTAATGATGTTAGCTTCTGGTTTAGTAGCTAATTGACCCAATTCTGCAAGAGCATCTACTGTTTTTTGAGCATCTGTTAAAGACTCAGGAAAATTAGATAAAATTCTTCCTGCCAACGAGATATCTCTAGTTTCAATAGCAATACCTGCAGTAGAAGTAAAAGCTTGAACAATAGGTAATAAAGAATAAGTCGCTAATAAAGGCGCCTCATCAGTTAAGGTGTAAAAAATTTTTGAATTCTGTGTCATTTTTTTTTTTTTTATAATCGTGTCGTCAAAAGATGGCGATGTAAATGGTAAAAGTCGGCTCAAAAACGAGCGGAGCAAATATAATAAAAACAGTCCGAAAACGGTGTAGTTTTATCTAGAAAAGGTTGAATTATCAGATTGTTATTTCGTGCTCTTTAAATTGTCAAATTGGTGATTTTGATATTAAAAAATTACAGTTTTGATGAATCATAAGGAAAAGGAGAACATTTCGAAAAACTATTGAAAAAATAAAACCCCAATTTTTCATTAAAATACAAACTAATACTTTATGAGTGTCGTTTTTTTATTTTGGGCGTGGTTTCGCCGCGGCGAATCGGGCTATCCGTTTCAAGTCCTCGCACTTCCTTCGTCAGGCTGTGGGCTTTCCACTTCTATCCCTCACGCAAACCGTGAAACAAGAACTTTTTTATGAAAATGATTGCCCTAGCCCCGATAGAAGTGGAAATCCTTTTGTGTCTCGTTTCTTTAACGAGACACAAAAGATTGAAACGGATAGCGGGATTAGCTCCTGAAAATTTTAAAAAATAAGCACAAAAAAAAACTCGTTTCAAACGATATGAAACGAGTTTTTTATAACAATTAGATAAATGATTATCTTCTTTTATCTTTAATCTTAGCTTTTTTACCAGTAAGTTCTCTGAAGTAGAAAATTCTAGCTCTACGAACTGCACCTTTTTTGTTGATTTCGATTTTTTGTAAAGCTGGTAAGTTTACTGGGAAGATACGCTCAACTCCAATAGCTCCAGACATTTTACGAATCGTGAAAGTTTCTGTGTTACCAGAACCTCTTCTTTGAATAACAACTCCTTTAAAAAACTGAGTTCTTGTTTTTTCACCCTCTTTAATTTCGTAGTAAACTGTGATTGTGTCTCCAGCTCCAAATTCAGGGAAATCTTTTTTAGCAACGAATTCGTTTTGAACGAATTTTAATAAATCTGCCATGATAATTTTATTATTATAGTTTTATATAGAGTAACATTCACGGATCTCGCCAGAGGTTAGTCCAATTCGGGTGCAAATGTAGAAAATAATTATAAATTATGAATTATAAATTGTGAATTATTTTAAGTTGTTGATAGATTGTGTGTTAGTGATCAGTATTCAGTCTCAGTATTCAGTCTCAGTTTACAGTCGCGGTCGTAATAATACTGCAAACTGTGACTGCGACTGAACACTAAATACTGAGACCGTAAACTGCGACTGAATACCGCGACTGTAAACTGAATACTGCGACTGAATACTGAATACTTAACACTGTAAACTCACTTAGGTTGTTGCTGCGTAACGCAATGAATCATTCCTCCGTTTGCGTATAAATTGCGGACATCAATTCCAATTACTTTTCTGGATGGATACAAACTTTGAATAAGCTGATTAGCCACAGCATCATTTGGGTCATTATAATTAGGAACCAGTACAACCGTATTTCCTATATAAAAGTTTACATACGAACCCTTGTAGCCTAATTTTTTTCCATAAGTTGTAACTACATTATTTTTAGATAAAGGCAGTTTTAGAAACGTATAACCTTTTCCGTTTTTGTCTTTTGAATTGTATAGCGTATTAATGTCTTTTTGCGGAACTTCCCAATACAATAAATCATCTTCGTTCATGGTTACAATCGTGTTTGTATTGCCAAAACGGGCAAAACCATCAATATGCATATCAGTGATTTCTCTTCCGGCTTTGCCGTCTAACCAAATAAAATGTGTTGTTCCGAGGTATTTTTTAAAAATCGCTTCGGCTTGTTGCTGCGTCATCGAAGGATTACGGTTTGAATTTAAGATCGAACTTTTGGTTGCCATTAAAGTGCCGTTTCCGTCTATTTCTACAGCACCGCCTTCGTTAATCATAACAGCATTTAAATCTAAAACCGTCATTTTTTGATCTGCCGCGATTTGGGATGGAATTGTATTGCAATTTAGGAAATCTGCTTTTTCGCCCCAGCCATTAAAACCCCAATCCTGAATTACCAGCTTATTATTTTTGTCTTTTACATAAATAGGACCATTATCTCTTACCCAAACGTCATCGGTTTTGTATATTTTAAACTCAATAGAAGATAAGGAAACTCCTGATTGTTGCAGTAAAGCTTTAATTCTGTTTTTTTCAACGGTATCATAAGCGATAATAAAAACCTTTTCGCCTTGTATTAAGGATTTGGTCATAGCAATCCATGTGGCATCTAAATCATTTCTGTAATCAACGCCATATTGATATTGATGTGGCCATTGCAGCCAGGTTCCTTCATGCGGAGCCGATTCTTCCGGCATTGTATACATAACTTCGGTATTTTTTAATTCGTCTGTAATCGTGTTTATTTCATCTCCCTGACAAGAGGAAAGAAGAGGAAGAAATAATGCTGTTAGAAATAAATTTTTCATCTTAGTTGATTTAATTTTAAATGTTTAGCGTCATTTTGTATCGATAACTTGACGATGCAAATGTATTTCTAAAGCGTAATTCGATAGTTGTCCAAAATGGACAAATTAAACAAGAGGAATAAAAATCGCCGTAAGATAATCGGCTGAGGTATCACAATTTGAATCGTTTTTAATATACTGTTCAATAACGGGTAAATGAGATATTTCGATATCATGATTAAGAAACCATCCTCCAAAGATCTCCTGATAAGTATCTTCTAAGGTTTCGTAGCATCCGTGATGAAAAAAACGAGCGTATCGGCCTCCAAAAAGTTTTTTTACAGGAAGGTTTTTAAGCACGGCTTCGGTAACAATACAAGCTTCATAAGTACATTTCGATTTTTCGGTAATCACGATATCATCTGTAATAATGCCAAAGAAATCTGAAATAGGAGCTGGTATTTCATTTTCTAATAAAGTATCCCAAAGAGTTTCAATTTCGGGATTGATATAAGAGGTTTTACAGCTCGAATAATAAGCCGTTATTTCTGGAATAAAAAGAATTTCAGGTTTTAAAACAGAAGGAATAGATTCCTGCGGATGAAAATCATTTAGCAGTAATTCTTTTTGATTTCGCGCTGTAGAAGGAGAAAATCCAAAATGTTTTTTGAACGTTTTCGAGAAAGACTGCACATCTGCAAAACCTACTTCGAGCGCAATGTCTGAAATTTGTTTGTTCGAATACAAAAGTTTTTTATATCCGTTTTCGACTTTCAGACGGGTTTGGTAAGCGCCGATTGTTTCCTTAAATAAAGAATAAAAAACGCGCTGCAGGTTTCTATAAGAATAACTGGAAATATCCTCAAGAGCACTTATTGAGATAATCTGATTGTAATGTATCTCGATATGATTCCGGGTATTGTAAATGCGTTTCAGATTCATTTTTTTTCTAGTTTTCAGTCACAGTATTCAGTTTTCAGTCTCAACGTGCTGAATACTGAGACTGAAAACTGAATACTGTGACTGCGACTATAAACTGCGACTGAACACTGAATACTTAATGTCCTTCCAGCAAATCAGGGCGTCTGTTTTTTGTATGTTCATACGCCATATCTTCGCGCCATTTATCGATTTTGGCAAAATGGCCGCTGGTTAAAACTTCAGGTACTTTCCATCCTTTGTAATCTGCGGGTCTTGTATATATTGGTCCAGAAAGTAAATTGTCCTGAAAACTATCTGTTAAAGCTGAAGTTTCGTCACTTAAAACTCCAGGAATAAGTCTGATTAAGGCATCAGATAAAACTAATGCGCCTAATTCTCCTCCAGATAAAACATAATCACCAATCGAAATTTCTTTGGTAATAAAATGATCTCTAACGCGTTGATCTACACCTTTATAATGACCGCATAAAATGATAATATTTTCATACATCGACATTGTATTGGCCATTTTTTGATTTAAAGTTTCACCGTCAGGCGACATATAAATGATTTCGTCGTATTCGCGTTCACTTTTTAAGTGTGTTATACAAGCATCAATAGGCTGTACCGTCATTACCATTCCGGCGCCTCCGCCAAACGGATAATCGTCTACGCTTTTTTGTTTGTTTGTTGTATAATCGCGCAAATTATGAAAATGTACTTCAACTAAACCTTTGTCAATAGCACGTTTCATAATCGAAGCCTCAAACGGACTTTTTAGTAATTCCGGCAAAATCGTTATAATGTCAATTCGCATTTTTTATCTCTAATTTATTCTAAGGTGCAAAGATACAAGTTAATATTTGGCATAAAAAAACAATAGTCAAATAACTCGAAATCTTGTTGTGCAGCAATATTAACTTTTCTTCAAAAAAAGTGTAAAATTCAATCAATTGCAGATTAGATTGTTAAATAATAATTCTGTAACATTAAAAAGCAATTCTGTAAATATTTATTTACTAATTTTCAGTATTATTACAGTGCCTAATTATATAAATACCAACTACAACCATCCAAAAACATTCTTATGAAAAAGATACTAGTAACCGCCGCAATCCTAATTTTGCATGTTTCATGCACGAGTACTAAAACTTCAATGGCCTCAACAATTGGAGAAAGTAAATCAAAACTAATTAAAACCTGGGGAAGTCCCGTAAGAACTTTAGCTGATAATAAAGAAGGAGAAATTCTAGTCTATGCAGATCAGGTTTTTGTGAATGAGGATCATTCTGACGGGCCAAAAATGGCAGGTCAAAACTACTGGAACTACAATTATGTATATATTGGAAAAGAGGGAAAAGTGACTTCAACAAGACAAGAAAAACAAAATTATCCGCCTCAGGCACTTGATTCCCAAAAAATAACAGGAATGAATTTATTGACTGCAAAGTGATTTGTTAATTGCAAATAAAACCATAATTCTAAATGTTTTGACACTGCATAAAAAATGTTAAAATATTTTTTATTTGAAATATAAAGTAGCTGTTTTTTGAATATATTTAGCAAAAAGTATATGAAAAAAATAGCTATTCTCATTTTTATAATATTTTGTTCTTGCAGTGAACATCAAGACCCGTATTTCGGGCATATCAAGAAGAATGATATTAAACTGCCGGAACCAGTTTATGGAGACTGGCTGTTTTCTCATAAAGAAAAAGGACAGACTTTTGAGCAATATCAAAAATCTAAACATGTTGTTCCGTCAAAAAAATCGAATATTATTTATCTGCGTCCAATTGGAAATTTTGATGTTTTGCAAAAACGACAAATCGAATTACTGAATGAGTATTTAGAAATTTACTTTCAATTAAAAACAAAAACTCTAGAACCAATTTCAAATGATATCGTTCCGGCTTCTGCCAGAAGAATGCTTTATGAAGACCACGAACAGTTTTTGGCCGGATATCTTTTAGACAGCGTTTTAAAAAAAGAAAAATCTTTAAATAGAATTGCCTTAATGGGACTTACAGAAGTAGATTTGTTCCCGAAACCGGAATGGAATTATGTTTTTGGCCTGGCATCTTATCAGAGATAAAGTAGGTGTAAGTTCTATTTATAGACTTCAGGACGGAGAATTAACTTCTGAAAATTTTAACCGATGTTTATCCAGATTACTAAAAATAAGTTCTCACGAAATTGGACACATGTTTGGTTTGCATCATTGTATTAATGCAGATTGCGTGATGAACGGAACTAACAGCATGGAAGAAACCGACAGGCATTCGATACGATTGTGTTCTGTCTGTCAGCAAAAATTGTATTCGTGTATTAAATATGATAATAAAAAGCGACTGGCAGATTTAGAAAAATACTTTAACAGGAATAATTTAGTCGAAGAATATAAATTAATGAAAAAAGATATTGACATTATTCAATAAAAATAAATCACCTTTTGAATTAGTAAGCAAAAATGATCACAAGAAGAAATTTTTTAATCAATACAAGTCTGGCTGCTACGGCGGTTTTGGCTTTGCCATCATTAGCATTTTCTATGAATAAAAAAGAAATTGGGTTACAGTTATATACATTGCGCGATGAACTTCCAAAAAATGTAAAACAGACTCTGGAAAAAGTCGCGGCTTCTGGATATACAACGGTAGAAACGTATGGTTTTTCGATAAAAGATCAGTTTTGGGGATTGCCGCCAATTGAATTGAAAAAGATTTTAGACGAAAACAATTTAAAAGCAGTAAGCGGACATTATAATTTAGGGAGCTTTTTGTACGACGGAAATACAACTGAACTTATAGCAGCTATTGAAGCAGCAAAGATTTTAAAAAGTGAGTTTTTGACCGTTCCCTGGGTCGATGAACCTTTTAGAAAAAATATCGAAGATTATAAAAAGATTGCGTCCCGCTTAAATCAGGCAGCTAAAATGTGTGCCGATGCGGGTTTAAAATTAGCCTACCACAATCACGATTTTGAATTTCACAAACATGACGGTGTTACAGGATATGAGATTTTATTGAACGAAACCGATAAAAAACTAGTCTATTTTGAATTAGATTTATACTGGGTAGTTCGTTCCGGAAATGATCCGCTTAAATTGTTTAAAGCAAATCCCGGCCGTTTTAAAATGTGGCATGTAAAGGATATGGACAAGAAAAATCAGGCTTTAAATACCGAAGTTGGATCTGGATTAATTGATTTTAAACCTTTTTTCAAAGAAGCAAAACAATCCGGAATGGTTCACTTTTTTGTAGAGCAGGAAAATAATTATGCTGGAAATTCTTTTCAGGCCATTAAAACAAGCGCTGATTTTATTTCAAAAGAATTGATTTAAAACAGAATCAGCAAAATGTCTTATTTTTGTAAAAATCAATTTTAAAAGTTATGTCGGATATAGGAACAAGCAAAGAATTTATAAAAGGAGACGAAATAGAATGGGAGGTTGTAGGCGAAGGCATCAAACGCAAAATTTTGGCTTTTGATGACAGAGTGATGCTGGTAAACGTACATTTTGAAACCGGAGGAATTGGCGTTTTGCACGAACACTATCATACACAGGTTACCTATGTGGCAAGCGGAAAATTTGATGTTACGATAAATGGCGTAACAGAAACTTTAAAAGAAGGAGATAGTTTTTACATTCCGCCTCATGCAATTCATGGAGTTGTATGCTTGGAAAGCGGAATGCTTACAGATGTTTTTGGCCCTGCAAGAGAAGATTTTTTGAAATAGATTTTATAAAAAAAATAACTTTTATTATAAGTTTAGATTAAATATTGATGGTATTTTTGCAAAATGAATTTATCCAAAACCAACGTCCTGTTTATGGCAGTTTGCACTGGTCTTATCGTTGCAAATCTTTATTACTGCCAGCCTTTGATTGTTTTAATTGCCAACGAATTTAAAATTCCGGAAGCCAGCGCTGGAACGATAACCTATTTAACTCAAGCCGGTTATGCAATTGGTTTGTTTTTTATGGTACCGCTTGGTGATAAGTTAGAACGAAAAAAGCAGATTTTAGTCACCACTTTTGCTTCGGTAATTGCTTTATTAATTGCAGCGACAGCAAAAAGTTTTCTTATTTTACAAATTGCCTCTTTACTTATTGGAGTCACTTCGATTGTGCCGCAGCTTATTTTGCCTTTGGCGGCTTCATTAAGTACGCCGGAACAACGCGGAAAAGTTATTGGAACAATCATGAGTGGTTTACTTGTCGGGATTTTGCTTTCCAGAACCTTAAGCGGATTTATTGGTCAGGTTTTAGGCTGGAGATCGATGTTTTATATCGCTGCCGGTATTTGTCTTTTAATCTTTTTTGTCATTCAAAATAAATTCCCCGTTAATAAACCTCAGTTTAAAGGAACTTACGGTCAGTTAATCCAATCTTTATTTACACTTATAAAAACACAGCCTGTTTTGCGTGAAGCTACAGCAATTAATGTTTTCAGTTTTGCCCAGTTTGGAGCTTTCTGGACTACAATGGTTTTATTGCTTTCGGGAGAACCGTTTCATTTCAATAGTGCTACAATTGGTTTATTCGGAATCGTTGGTGCATCTGGAGCTTTGGCAGCGCCTTTGGTAGGGAAAATTGGCGACAAAGGAAACTCAAGAATTGCAGTAGGTTATGGATGTTTATTGATCTTAATCAGCTTTCTGATTTTCTATTTTTCTATAGAAAGCGTCATTGGTATTGCAATAGGAATTGTATTTATTGATATAGGAATTCAGGGAGTTCATATTTCGAACCAAACCAGAGTTTATTCGTTATTGCCAGAAGCAAGAAACAGATTAAATACCGTATTTATGTCGTTCAGCTTTTTAGGAACTGCTGCCGGATCTGCTTATGGATTATTATTGTGGAAACTGGGCGGATGGCACGCTGTAACAATTGGCTGTATAGTATTAGCCTTACTGTCATTAACCGTTTACGGACTTACTTATAAATCGAAATCTAAAAAACAAAAAGCGCAAATTGATTAAGAAATTAATTTGTAAATTTGCGTTCAAATTAAAAATAACAACAATGGAAAACGGAATATACGCTAAATTCAACACTAGTAAAGGTTCGATTTTAGTAAAACTTACACACGATTTAACACCAGGAACCGTAGGGAATTTTGTAGCTCTTGCAGAAGGAAATATGGAAAATAAAGTAAAACCTCAAGGACAAAAATTCTATGACGGATTAACATTCCATAGAGTTATTCCTGATTTTATGATTCAGGGTGGATGCCCAAAAGGAACTGGAACTGGAGATCCGGGATATAAATTTGATGATGAATTTGTACCAAGTTTAAAACACGATCGTCCGGGAGTTTTATCTATGGCAAACTCTGGTCCAGGAAGCAACGGTTCTCAATTTTTTATCACACACGTTCCAACTCCTTGGTTAGATGGAAAACACAGTGTTTTTGGTCACGTAGTAGAAGGGCAGGATATTGTTGATGCTGTAGCTCAAGGTGATAATCTTGATACTTTAGAAATTATTAGAGTTGGAGAAGAAGCTCAAAATTGGAATGCTATCGAAGCTTTTATTGGTTTAAAAGGTGCTCGTCTTAAACGTGAAGCAGCTTTAAAAGCAGAATCTGAAGCAAAAATGGAACAATTAGCTGCTGGTTTTGATAAAACAGAAAGCGGTTTACGTTACAAAATGATTCAAAAAGGAGAAGGTAAAAGAGCTGAAGCTGGAAAAACTGTTTCTGTTCACTACGAAGGATCTTTAGAAAACGGAAAAGTTTTTGATTCGTCTTACCCACGTAAAAAACCAATCGAATTCAAATTAGGAATTGGACAGGTTATCGAAGGATGGGACGAAGGTATTGCTTTATTGCAAGTTGGAGACAAAGCTCGTTTTGTAATTCCATCTGATTTAGCTTACGGACCAGCTGGAGCTGGAGGAGTTATCCCGCCAAACGCTACTTTGATTTTTGACGTTGAATTAATGGACGTAAAATAAGAATTTAAAAGCAATTTAGTATTGTTTTAAATAGTAATCCCATTCGCATGCCGAATGGGATTTTTTTTATATTTACTTTCAAAAACAAAGTAAATGAAAAACATTTTAATCCTTGCGGGACTTGCATTTTTCGTGGTTTCCTGCGGAACACAGAAAACTGCAGCTGTTGCTTCAGCTCCAGTTGAACCTGCAAAAACTACAGTATCAACAGCTGATCTGGAAGCAGGTAAAAACCTATATGATAACAATTGTGCAAAATGCCACAAATTGTATGAGCCAAAGAGTTTTACTAAAGAAGATTGGACGCCAATTTTGGTGAAAATGGGTAAAAAAGCAAAGCTGGATGAAACCCAAATGGCATCAATTACAAACTATATCGATTCGCAATTGTAATTGGATATTTTAAGACAAAGCATAAAAAAAGTGTTCAAGATATTGAACACTTTTTTTATTTTCAAATAGATATAAAAAAACACCTTCACAGAATGAGGTGTTTAAAAAGTTATGAATGATGTACAGCCGTATTGTCTACTGCTACTATTTTTAAAGTTTTGATTCCAGCCGGCATTTCCCAATCTACTTCGTCATTTTCTTTAAAACCAATAATAGCAACACTTAAAGGTGCGAGAATTGAGATTTTAGATTGTTTTACGTCAGCAGATGAAGGTAAAACGATTTGAATTTTCATTTGTTTTTTTGCCTTTACATCTTCAATTGTTACCATAGAATTAATCCTGATCACAGAATGGTCTAAATCGCTTTCCTTGCTTATTACAGCACGATCCAGTTCTTGCGAAAGCTGATTGGCTTCTTTGGTATTAGTTGAGTTTTTACTTTTTAAAATCAATTCTCTTAAAAATTGATAATCTGATTTACAGAAAGTGGGTGTTGGTTTCATATCTATATTGAATTTATTGTTATACTATTTGAATGATTTTTCTTCTTTTATGCTTTGTAAAGCGAGTTGTTTTGCCACCTGTTTCAAAAAACAGGGTATGCGTTTAAAATGTTTGATTTGAAAAACAAAAAAATATCTGACCAAAATTTAATTTTGTCAAATAATTAAAAGTTTAAATTGTGGTATAAATCCTCCGCCTGAAAGAAGAATTGAAATAGACGGAGGCCTAATTAATAAAGGCCTTACTATGTGAAATAAATACAGCAGAAAGCGGCTTTCTTGTAAAAGAAAACAGCAAGGCAGAAACTGTAAATATTGTTATAGTGCTCACAATGAGTAATGTTAATTGATTTGCAAAGATAGGTAAAGTTTTTTAAATGCAAACAATCTTTATTTCCATTTAATATTGCAGCCAATACTCGGCTTCTGAATCTCGTTTAAAATTCGGTTATAAATCAGGGCGTCGATGGCATTTCTTAAATCTGTTCCGCTTAACGGAATTCCGTTTCCGGGTCTTGAATCGTCTAATTGACCTCTGTAAAACAAGTGGTCCTGATTGTCGAATAAATAAAAATCAGGCGTACAGGCAGCGTCATAAGCTTTGGCCGTTTCCTGAGTTTCATCAAACAAATAAGGAAAATCAACTTTATGCTGTAAAGCAAAATCAGTCATTAATTCTGGGGCATCTTCGGGATATTTTACAATATCATTGCTTGATATAGCAATTACGCCAAGTCCCTGCACGCGGTAATCATTGGCAATCATGACGATTTCATTGATTACATGAAGCACAAACGGACAATGATTGCACATAAAAATAACAAGAGTTCCTTTTGATCCTTTTAAATCCTCAAACGAATAGATGTTATTCGAATTTGTATCCGGTAGATTAAATTCTGGAGCGATTGTTCCAAGCGGAATCATATTTGAAGGAGTTCGTGCCATTTTTATAGAGAATTAATTCTCAAAAATAGCTTTAAAATTCTGGAAATGAAAGAGTGTAATAAGAAATATTGCTTTAACAGAGATGTAATTTTTTTAGCCACAGATTAAACGGATTAAGATGATTGCAAAATTTAAAAATCAATTTAATCTGCAAAAATCCGTTTAATCTGTGTAATCTGTGGCTAAATTTATTTTATGAATTCAAAAATTCAAGTAAGTCTTTATTTAGTTTGTCTTTTTCAGTATAAAACAAACCATGCGGTGCACCTTCGTAAACAATGAAAGTATTGTCTTTTATTGCTTTGGCTGTTTTTTCTGAACTGACTTCAATAGGAACGTTTTTATCGTCGTTTCCGTGAATTATTAAGGTTGGAACTTTGATCGTATGAAGTTCATCTCTAAAATCGGTAAAGTTTAAAGATTCGGCACATTGCAAAGTTGCTCGTGGTGAAGCTGCCGAACATAAGTTTCGGTAATATTCTAACAAGGGCGTGCTTAAAGGTTTATTGATGATGTTGACACCAAAGAATATTTTCCCAAAATTATCCAAAAAGCCAATTCGGTCTTCATTTATAGACGCAGCTGTTGCTTCACTTTTCTCCTTTGGACGTCCTTCTGGGTTATCATCAGTTTTTAATAAGAATGGAATGATGGATGAAATTAAAGCTGCTTTTTCAACATTTTTTCCCTGATGTCTGCTAAAGTAACGAACTACTTCGCCGCCACCCATTGAAAAACCTACCAAGGTCACATTTTCTAATTGAAGCTGTTCTATAATTTCGCTTAAATCATCGGATAAAGTATCGTAATCGTAGCCATCCCAAGGTTGAGAAGATTTACCAAAACCACGACGGTCATAAGCAATAACTCTATAATTGTTTTGAACCAAAAATTCAATTTGATATTCCCACATTTCATTAGAAAGCGGCCATCCGTGAATTAAAATAACGGGTTTTCCTTTTCCGTAATCTTTTACATAAAGCTTTACGTTTTTGGCTGTTTCGATATATTTATCTGTGTTAAGCTGATGGATATCAAAGTCTAAATCTCTTAGAGATGGATTGGCATTAATTACACTATTTTCCATTTTTTTATATTTTTTACTAATTAGTTACTAAAACCTGTACCGTAAAATTAAAACGAGAGTAAAAAAATGGGTTATAGAATTAGTTGTATTAATTACAAAATTTATAGGTTTGTAAATAAACAATTTTTTAAAATGGATTTAACCTGGAACGAATTTGAAAGGACAGATATGCGAATTGGAACTATCATCGAAGTAAATGATTTTCCTGAAGCAAGAAAACCTGCATTTCAACTTACAATAGATTTTGGTGCCGAAATCGGAATCAGAAAATCATCGGCACAAATTACAAAACGCTACCAAAAGGAAGATTTAGTAAACCGTCAAATCGTAGCGGTTGTTAATTTCCCAAGAAAACAAATCGGAAAATTTATGAGTGAAT
This sequence comes from Flavobacterium sp. GW821-FHT12A05, assembly GCF_058807735.1. Lineage (NCBI taxonomy): Bacteria > Pseudomonadati > Bacteroidota > Flavobacteriia > Flavobacteriales > Flavobacteriaceae > Flavobacterium > Flavobacterium sp. GW821-FHT12A05. The sequence goes on from NZ_JBXAQY010000001.1 coordinate 373,277, forward strand.
GTCTTGTCCTTGGCGCTGTAGGCGAGGAGGGAGATGTTATTTTACTTGCACCTGATTTTAAAATACCAAACGGACTGCGTATAGGGTAGTTTACAGTCTCAGTATTCAGTCTCAGTCTCAGCGTAAAACTGTAAACTGAGACTGAAAACTGTAAACTGAAAACTGAGACTGAATACTGAGACTGAGACTGCGAACTATTTAACTTTAGAAATTAACTGTTGCAAAATAACCTGTCCTTCTTCCCAATATTTTAAATCAGAGTCAGAGTTGATGTGGCCTTGTCTGCCTACGTTTACGAAATCGCTTCCCCATTGTGCTGCAAAATATTGTTTTCTTTCAAAGGAGGCGTAAGGATCATTTTCGCTTGCTACCACTATCGATGGAAATGGCAGTTTGTAAATTGGCATTGGCGAAAAATTTCGGATAATATCTGGCGTATGTTGAGGTGAATCTACATCGGCAGGAGCCACAAGTAAAGCACCTATAATGTTTTTATTACTGTTTGCTGCAGCCCAATGCAGTACTAATGAAACAGCCAAACTGTGAGCTACTAAAATGGTTGGGGCTTCAAGTTTAGCAACTTCTTCGTTTAGGCGAGCAATCCAGTCTTCGCGAACAGGTTCGTCCCAATTGTCCTGAACTACGCGAATAGAATTTTTAAATTTTTCATGCCAGAAGGTCTGCCAGTGTTTCTCTCCGGAATTTCCTAATCCGGGTAAAATTAATAGTTGAGTTTCCATTGCCGTGGAGTTATATAATTATTTTTTAGTTTGTTTCTCTTTTAAAATTCGGTTGACTTCGTTAACCAGCAGCGGAAAACCAGGTTCAGTCATTCCGTGGCCATAACCGTCTAATTCGTATAGCTTTGTTTGTGTATGTCCAACCAGTTTCATCATTCTGGCCATATAAGCGTTTTCTTCATAACGCCCTAACATTTCCAATTCGCGGTCGCCGGTAATCAATAAAAGAGGCGGAGCATCGGCGCGAACGTGGTATAAGGGCGCAAAAGCATCAATCACAGGCTGTTTTTCCGGAATTCCGTTTTCACGTCTAATTTCAAAATGCGTAATACATTGTCCGCTAAACGGGATAAGTCCCGCAATTTTATTCGCATCAATTCCTTCTTTTTGAAGATATTTTTTATCTAAACCAATCATCATTCCTAAATATCCTCCAGCGGAATGTCCGGAAACAAATACTAAAGACGAATCGCCTCCATAATTAGAAATGTTATTAAAAGCCCAGCTTACGGCAGCTGCAGCGTCTTCGATTGCTTTTGCTGCTTTTGCTTTTGGAGACAATCTGTAGTTAACGCCAATAATAGCAAAGCCTTTATTTTTTAAAGCTTCGGGAATTTCTTTATTGCCGCCGGTTAAGCCGCCACCATGAAACCAAACAATGGTAGCAAAACCTTTTTTGTTTTTTGGGTAATAAATATCCAGAACACATCTTTCGTTAATGTAGCTGTCGGATTTGTTTGTTGCGGCGTTATAATACTGAATGTTGGTTTTTGTTTCGTATTCTAAATTCTGTGAAAAGGAAGAAATCCCGATAAATAAGAAACAAAGTAAAAGAGTTATTTTTTTCATTTTAAATAGTTAATAGTTTTAAATCTTAAATTTTTAAAATTCCAAATTCCAAAATCTGCATTCTAAAATCTAAAATCGACAACTTAAATATATAAAAAAAGTCCAAAATGCGGGACATATTGGACTTGTACTTTTTAAAAAAGTTATATCGGATTAAATATCGTCAAAATCAATATCAGTAAAGCTTGTTCTTTGCGTTTCAGCTTTATCAGAACCGTATTCTTTCTTGAAATCTTTTTGGTGTCTTTCAGAAATTACTTCTTCGCCTTTGTGGTTCAAAACGTATGAAGTCATTTCTTCTAATATTTCAGCAAAAGCACTAAAATCTTCTTTGTATAAGTAAATTTTGTGTTTTTTAAAATGAAAAGAACCGTCTTCTTCGGTAAATTTTTTGCTTTCGGTAATCGTGATATAATAATCGTCAGCTTTAGTAGCTCTCACATCAAAGAAATAAGTTCTTCTTCCTGCTCGTAATACTTTAGAAAAAATCTCTTCTTTTTCTAACATGTCATTTTCTCTCATAATACGTTCTATCATTTTTGGAATTAATAGTACTCAAAAATCATAAAAAATTATCTATTACGCAACAATTAAAGTAATTCTTTTTCCGAAAGTTGTTTTAAATATAACGATGCATAATAACCTTCTTGATTTATTAATTGATTATGAGACCCTTGTTGAATGATTCTGCCATCTTCAAGAATGATGATTTTGTCGGCATTTTTAGCCGATGAAACTCGATGACTGACAATTATTGTAGTTTTATCTTTACAAATTTCAAATAGATTATGTAGGATTGTTTCTTCAGTTTCGGTATCAACGGCAGACAAACAATCATCAAAAAGTAAAATAGCCGGATTTTTAATAATTGCCCTCGCAATAGACACGCGCTGCTTTTGTCCGCCCGAAAGTGTAATACCTCGTTCGCCCAAAATGGTGTCATATTGTTTGTTAAAAGCAATGATATTATCATGAACTACAGCGTTTTTGGCTGCTTCTATTACTTCTTCATCCGTCGCATTTTGATTCCCAAATTTGATGTTATTTTTTATAGTATCCGAAAACAAGAAAGCGTCTTGAGGTACAATTCCAATGTTGTTTCTAAGATCGTTTAAGTTCAGAGTACTAATCTCGTTTCCATCAATTGTAATCTGGCCTTCGGTAACATCATATAAACGAGAAATCAATGATAATATTGTGGACTTTCCGGAACCTGTTTTTCCTAAAATAGCCAGTGTTTCGCCTTTTTTTACGGTAAACGTAACATTTTTTAAAGCTTCGATATTGGTATCTTCATAAGTGTAGCTTACATTCTCGAAAGCAATGGAACCCTGAATGTCTGAAGAATTTGGATTGTTGTTTTTGATTTCCGGTTCAATTTTCAAAAATTCATTCAAACGCTTTTGCGAAGCTTCGGCTTCCTGAACCATCGACGATACCCATCCTAGAGACGCAACCGGCCAGGTTAACATATTAACATATAAAATGAATTCGGCAATTGTACCAATATTCGGAATCGTACCATTGATGTACATTACACCTCCAAAATAAATTACAACTAAATTACTGATTCCAATAAGGGCAATCATCAACGGACCAAACAACGATTGTACTTTGGCTAAATCCAAACTCTTGCGTTTGCTTTCGTCGGCAAGGTTCACCATGTTATTTTGATGCTGATCTTCTAATGAATTCGCTTTTATGACTCTTATTCCAGAAAATATTTCCTGGGTAAAACTCGAAACTTTAGATAAATACTGCTGAAAAGTCGTGCTTCGTTTATTGATTTCTGAACTCAGTTTAAAAATACAATACGATAAAATAGGCAGGGGAAGAATAGTATATAAAGTAAGCAAAGGCGAAACATTATACATATATAGTATAACGATCGCAAAACGAATAAATGTATTGATGGTATACATTACAGCCGGCCCAACATACATGCGGACTTTAGAAACGTCTTCGCTAATTCTGTTCATTAAATCTCCTGTACGGTTCTGCTTATAGAAATTTTGAGAAAGATTTTCGTATTGCCTAAAAACTTCATTTTTTAAATCAAACTCAATATGGCGTGACATTACAATTAAAGTCTGGCGCATTAAAAAAGTCAGGAACCCCGCAACAATAGTTGTTGCAATGATTAACAGTACGTTATGAATTAAATCCTGACGATAAGAGTCAATTACAACCTGTTTTATTTGTTCAGCAGCCGGTAATTTGTCAAACGTTTCGATCGCGTTTAACGACTTGCTGATTAGTTTAGGAGTAAATAAAGAAAAAATTTGTGCGATTATGGTGATTAAAATTCCGAGTGAAAAACTATATTTATATTTAATAAAATATTTGTTTAAATAGCTTAATTCTTTCATTTTTTTAAGAGATTCAATATTGTATTGATTTAATTTTATGAATTATTCTTAATTAAAAGTATAATAAATTACAATTTAATCAAAATAAAAATATTGTATAATTGTTATTTTATAGATAAAAAATTATGACAAGTTCATTTTTTGTTTATGTTTGAGAAGTCTTTTTGACGAATTCATAATTTCTAAACAAATTTAAAACTTATACTATGGATGCAGCTTTCGCAACTGGAAAGGAACTTCAAAAAATGGATCCTGTTTTTGGTCAGTTATCTTTTGACGATCACGAACAAATTGTATTTTGCAATGACAAAGATACAGGTTTAAAAGCAATTATTGGTATTCATAATTCGGTTATGGGGCCAGCTTTGGGTGGTACCAGAATGTGGAATTATAATACGGAGTGGGAAGCGTTAAATGATGTTTTGCGTCTTTCTAGAGGTATGACTTACAAATCAGCTATTACCGGTTTGAATATTGGTGGTGGTAAAGCCGTAATTATTGGGGATGCAAAAACACAAAAAACGCCTGAATTAATGCGTAAGTTTGGTGAATTTGTTCACTCTTTAAGCGGAAGATATATTACAGCTGAAGATGTTGGAATGGAAACTAAAGACATGGACACTGTAAGAGATGTAACGCCTTATGTTACGGGAATCTCTGAAGAAAGAGGCGGTTCTGGAAATCCTTCTCCTGTTACAGCTTACGGAGTTTATTTAGGAATGAAAGCCGCTGCTAAAAGTCAGTTTGGTTCTGATGTTTTAGACGGTAAAAAAGTTTTGGTTCAGGGAATTGGACACGTTGGTGAAACTTTAGTTGAATATTTAACTAAAGAAGGAGCTCAGGTAACAATTACGGATATTAACGAAGAAAAATTATACCAGGTTGCTTCAAAATATAATGCGTCTATTTATACTGGTGAAGATTTATACACGGCAGATGTCGATATCTACGCGCCATGTGCAATGGGAGCAACAATTAATGACGATACAGTAAACAAAATTAAAGCTAAAGTTATTGCAGGTGCTGCAAACAACCAGTTGGCTGATGAAAATGTTCACGGTGCAAGATTACAGGAAAGAGGAATTTTATATGCTCCGGACTTCTTAATCAATGCTGGTGGAATCATCAATGTTTATGCTGAATTAGAGCATTATGGTAAAGCTGAAATCATGGCTAAAACCGAAAATATCTACAACACAACTTTAGAAATTATCGATTACGCGGTGAAAAACGGAATCACTACTCATAAAGCTGCACTTACAATTGCTCAAAATCGTATTGATGCAAGAAAAATTGAAAACGCTGCTAAGAAGTAATTTTTAGAGTTTTTCAGTCTCAGTTTTCAGTTTACAGTCTCAGTCCCGGTTTTCAGTTTGAAAATTGAGACTGAGATTTTTTTTATGCTCCGCTATTGAAAACTGAGACAGAGACTGTAAACTGAAAACTGAGACTAAAAACGGAGACTTTTTTAACTATTTTCTGCAGTATTGAAAACTGTGACTGAAAACTGTGACTAAAAATTGCGAATTAATTTTAATATCAGGATTGAAATTCCTAATTTTGCAGACTAATTTTTAAATGTTCTTACGAGGTGGTAAATAGAAGACACATACGGGTTAAAGTAATGCAATCCATTTATGCAATGCATCAAAGCGGTTCTGATAATATGGAAAAAGAAGAGAAGTTTCTTTTTTACAGTATAGACAATATTCAGGATTTATATCTTATAATGCTTTCTTCATTAATTGAAATTTGCAAAAAAGAATCTGTTTTTTTACATCTTTCAAGTAAAAAACATCTTGCCACAGCAGCAGAACGTAATCCGAATGAAAAATTTATCAAAAACAAAATTTTTCAGCTTCTTGCCGAAAGCAACTCACTTAGTATTGCTTTAGAGAATCGCAAAATCAACAACTGGACATTAAACGACGATTATATCATTTTACTTTTAAATGATATTAAAGCAAGCGATTTGTATAAAAAATACATGAGCAACAATGTCAATACTTTTGAAGAAGACAAACAATTTATTGCTGATTTATTTGCAGAGGTTATTGTTCCTAATGATAAATTATATGAGTATTTAGAGGATGATAAATTGACTTGGGTTGATGATATTCCGGTTGTAAATACACATATTATCAAACAATTGAAAGCAATTAAAACCGAAGATCCGGACGATTTTAGAGTTCCTAAATTGTACAAAGATGTTGAGGATAAAGATTTTGCTAAAGATTTATTTAGAAGAACAGTTTTAAACGAGTCAGTTCTGGCTAAAGAATACGATGATAAAACGCCAAATTGGGACAGCGAAAGGATTGCAGAAATTGATACTATTATCTTGAAAATGGCAATTTGCGAATTCCTGAAATTCCCATCGATTCCAGTAAAAGTAACTCTTAACGAATATTTAGAAATTGCAAAAGAGTATTCTACACCAAAAAGTAGTATTTTTATCAACGGAATTTTAGATAATCTTGTAAAAGAACTTGAAGCCAATAAAAAAATGGTGAAAGTGGGAAGAGGGTTAATGTAAAAGAGGAAAAATTCCAGAAAAATAAATAACAAATTCCAATTATAGGTGTCACTCTGAGCGATCCCGAGGCTTCGGGAGAAGAGCTAACTCCAAAGAAAATATTAATATAAATTAAAAAACAGAATTTAAAATTATGGGACAATTAACTCAATTTGCGCCATTTCTATTAATGTTTGTGGTAATCTATTTTTTCATGATTAGACCACAACAAAAAAGAGCGAAAAACGAAAAAGAATTTGAAAGCAGCCTAAAAGTAGGTGACAAAATAATTACTAAAAGTGGTTTCCACGGTAAAGTTGTAGAACTTGCTGAAACTTCAGTTATTATCGAAACAATGTCTGGAAAATTAAAAATTGAGCGTTCAGCTATTTCTATGGAAATGAGTGCTGCTTTGAATAAAAAAGCTTAATTTTTTTAATTACAATATCGAAATCCCAAATTCCAAATGGAGTTTGGGATTTTTTTTGTTTAAAACGGAATGAGTCATTGCTTCGTTCCTCGCAATGACGGACGAAAAAAAACCTTTGTCAAAGTTTTAAACTTTGACAAAGGTCTATAGATTGGAATTTAGATTTTAAAAATTGAAGTTTTCCAAAAAATTATCGGTATTTATCATTCAGACCGATATTTTCTAAAATCATAGGAATCAGTTTTTCGATTCTCGCGAGTTTCGTTTTTTCCTGTTTGGCGCTTTCAATATATTCCAGAAATTCATATTGTTTGTATGGAGCAAACTTTTTAAAAGCTTCGGCTAAAGCGGGATTTTGAATCATTTCTTTTTCGAGAAGTTCTGAAACGATAGCTTCTTTCTTTGAAGGTTTAATGATTTTACCCTGCTTTTCATTTTCAATTGCTTCTGCGATATATTCTAGAATATCTCTTTCGTTTACTTCTTCTTTTGAAGTAAAACGCCATTGACGCAGTGATTTAGTTTTGTCTTCCTGAGCGTTAATGAGTTTCTTTTTCTCGTCTTTCAGGAAAACCCCATTAAAGAACCAAATTGTAAAATAATCTTTAAAGCCTCCAAGGCCAAGGACATTCTTTTTCTCGTAAACATAAACCGGACCGCCCCATTTTGTGGTTTCTTTAAGTTCGGTTTTGTCAATGATAGACTTAAGAAGAAGGAGTTCTTCTTCCCATTGGCTGCCATATTTCCAAATGCCTTTATTTTCGGAAGCGGTTTCCAATTATCTTCTTGTTTTAGGTTTTTCTTTTGTATCAAAAATACCCGGAATTGCGGTAAGTTCTGCAATTTTTACAATAACTTCTGTTGCTTTCTGGATGCTTTCTGCGGGAACGTATTCGTATTTTCCGTGGAAATTATGACCTCCGGCAAAAATATTCGGACAAGGTAATCCCATAAAAGATAACTGAGATCCATCGGTTCCGCCGCGAATAGGTTTAATGATTGGTTTGATGTTTAATTCGCGCATTGCTTTTTCGGCAATGTCAACAATATGTTTAACCGGAAGTACTTTTTCCTTCATATTGTAATATTGATCTCTAATTTCGGTAATTACAATGTCTTCTCCGAATTTCTTAGCAAATTTTTTATTGAATTTCTTGGCGATTTTTTCAATCAGCTCTTTGCGTTTTTCGAATTTCTTTTTGTTGTGATCGCGGATAATTAATTCTAAAACAGTTTCTTCGATACTTCCTGTTAAATGGTGAACATGGAAAAAACCTTCGTAACCTTTTGTTTCCTGAGGCGTTTCGCCTTTTGGAAGTTCGTTGATAAACTCATTGGCAAGTAACATGGAGTTAATCATTTTTCCCTTAGCATAACCAGGGTGAACGCTTTTTCCTTTAAAAGTAATTTTGGCTCCGGCTGCATTAAAATTTTCATATTCTAATTCGCCAATCTGGCTTCCGTCCATGGTGTATGCCCATTGAGCACCAAATTTTTCAACATCAAAATGATGAGCACCGCGTCCAATTTCTTCATCGGGAGTAAAACCAATTCTAATTTTTCCGTGTTTAATTTCCGGATGCTGAATAAGGTATTCCATTGCCGAAACAATCTCGGTAATTCCCGCTTTATCATCGGCACCAAGCAAAGTTGTTCCGTCGGTGGTAATAATCGTCTGACCTTTGTATTGTAATAAATCTTTGAAATAGTCTGGAGATAAAATAATGTTTTTTTCAGCGTTTAAAACAATGTCTTTTCCGTCGTAATTTTCAACAATCTGAGGTTTTACATTTGCGCCGCTAAAGTCTGGAGAAGTATCAAAATGAGAAACAAAACCAATTGTAGGAACTTCATGATCGACATTACTAGGCAGGGTTGCCATAATATAGGCTTTATCGTCTATCGTAACATCTGTTAAACCAATTGTTTTTAGTTCTTCGACTAATTTATTAGCAAGATTCCATTGTTTTTCTGTACTTGGGGTTGTTTTTGAATTCGGATCTGATTCAGTATCAATTGTTACATAACTGATAAAACGATCTATGATATGTTGCATTTCTTTTTATTTTTAGCAAATATAAACATTTTTTTTAGCAGATATCTTTTGGGGTTTATCTTCAAAAAAACAAAAAAGGATTCTGTTTAGAGAATCCTTCTTCTTGTAGTTTTTATCTTTTTAAATACTTTTTACGCATCTAAAACCAAGATGATTCGCCGCAGACCTGATTTCACCTTTTCCTCTGGTTCCCACCATATATCGCGTACAATATTGGTCTGTACATAAAAAGGAACCGCCGCGATGTACTCGTTTTATTTGTGTTGGATCATTAGGATCGTTATAAGCATTTGGCCCTTGCGGATTTTTAGCTACTTTTCCGCTTTCGCTTAATGATTTATAATAATCTACGCTGTACCAGTCGTTTGTCCATTCCCAAACATTTCCAGCAACATCATACAAGCCGTAAGCATTTGGCGGATATTGTTTTACGGGTGCAATACCTTTAAATCCATCTTCTCCGGTATCGCCGTCTTTAATTGGGAAATGTCCCTGATAGATATTCGCCTGAAATTTTCCGTTTGGTTTAAGCGTATTTCCCCAGGCATAAATTTCTCCTGTTTTTCCTCCTCTAGCAGCAAATTCCCATTCGGCTTCGGTTGGAAGTCTTTTTCCAGCCCATTTTGCATACGCTGCGGCATCTTCATACGTAATATGTACGACAGGATAATTTTCTTTTCCTTTAATAGAGCTTTGAGGTCCAAGCGGATGTTTCCAGTCAGTTCCGCCCACATAAGACCACCATTGTAAAAAATTGTTCAAATTTACTGCAGATGGAGTTGGGGTAAATATTACCGATCCTGTAATTAAATCTTCTTCAGATGCCGTTGGAAATTCTTCTTTAGTTGGTTTTTGTTCTGCCACGGTAATATAACCGGTTGCTTTTACAAATTTTTCGAATTCTTCATTGGTCACTTCGGTTTCATCCATATAATAGCCATCAACATACACGCGATGAATAGGAGCCGCATCTTTTGTTACACCAGATAAACTGCACAGACTTTCATCTTCAACATTACTTCCCATTGAGAATTCACCGCCCGGAATCCAAACCATTCCTTTTGGCGCTTTTCCAGCAGGTTTATTTTTGTTTTCAATAGTTGGTTTAAAAGCAGAAGCCTCCGAAGTATTTGGAACTTCGTGACATTCCATAGCGGTTTCCGTTACTTTTTCTTTAGGTGTAATTAGTTTTGTAACGCCATACGTTATTGAAATTATGGAAATTGTAAGTATTGCGAAAATCCAAAAGGTTTTATTTTTCATTGTAATGTTTTTTTTAGTGGTATTGGGTGTCAATAGGTTGAGTCAAAAATATAAAAATAACTTTTAATAGTATAGTAATTTTATAGATTTAGTAAAACTATTTGTCTTTTTCAACCTGAGCTACTTCATATTTGTTTTTACCGTCAATTTGTACAGGTTGATAATAGGTTTCTCCAAATTTCACATATTTTACATCACCAACCGTAACTTCTTCACCGCCTTCGGGTAAATTGTCTACTATGGTTCCGGCAGTTGGTGCAACGACAGTATATTTGCCTCCGTCTTTTTCGTAATAAGTTCCTCCGTAATAATAATTGTTGACGGTTCCGGTATTGACAGTTTCTGCGCCGCTTGGAATATTATTTACCGTTCCTCCAACTGGCGCCGGTACAGCGGTATAGCCTCCGTTTGTTGAGGTGTACCAAACTCCCTGATCATAATGGTATTGAGTACTTTCTACGCTTACTACGATTGCAGTAACGGCCAGAGTAGCTACAAAAAATCCCCACGGGTGCCAAACTGGTCCCCAATAAAAAGGTGTGTACGGACGAGGATAATAAGGATGATAACAATTGTATCGATAACCGCCATATACATAAGGAGGACGAACATAAGGTCTTACACCAGGTCTCACTATCGTATTACGATTATTTTGTACATGAATGCTGTTGTTCACATTAATATTGACATTGTTTCTGTTTCTATTTACTGTGTTGCCGCTAATATTAGTATTTCGGTTACCCGAATTTCTAATGTTATTGCTATTTATATTTCCGTTTCTATTGTTAATGTTTGTGTTTGATGCGCTGGAAGGTCTGTTTATTTTAGTGCCGGAACCGTTAGAACCGGGTCTTGTCGTTGCAGGTCTGTTTACCGCTGGACGCGATTGATTAGCTGGTCTTGATATTGCAGGTCTGGATTGACCGCCGCCGGCTCTGTGAATCCCGCCACCTCCGCCGCCACGACGCTGCGCCATACTGTCAATTGAAATCAAAAAAAACGATCCGGCTAAACATGCTAGTGCTGTTTTTCTTATTGTTTTGTTTATGGTTTTCATTTTCAGGATTTTAAGTTAGTTAAAGTTATTAAAAAAAAGAACTTGTATTAAAAAGTAAAGTAAGTATTTTAGGATAGTTTGAGATCTTAAAACATTGATCGAAAAGAGATTAGTATTCCCGTTGCTTATTTTTTGAAATTCCTAAAGTTTAAATGGCTTAAAATTAAATAATTAATAATCTAAACAACTTGTCAGGGGATTTGAACTCGTTTCATTTTATAACTTGCAACATCATAGTAACAATTTTACTTCTCATTTTTTTGGTTTTGTAAAATGTTTCGTTTTTTAAGATTAAAACCAGCTCAAAAACTCTTATAATTTGTTTTCTGTAAAAGAGCACCTTTTTAAACTATAATATTTAAATTTGCAGCCAAAATAACAACAACACAACTCTTATGTATAAATTGATAATTCGTCCGATACTTTTTTGGTTTGATCCAGAAGAAGTGCATTACTTTACTTTTTCATTTGTAAAATTCATTTCAAAAATCCCTGGAGTTTCGTCGATTATAAGATCAATTTATGAAGTAAAAGATACTCGTTTAGAAAGAGAAGTTTTTGGAATTAAATTTAAAAATCCGGTTGGACTTGCCGCAGGATTTGACAAAGATGCCAAGCTGTATAAAGAGCTTTCTGATTTTGGTTTTGGTTTTATCGAAATTGGAACCGTAACGCCGGTTGGCCAGGAAGGGAATCCTAAAAAACGTTTGTTTCGTTTAAAAGAAGATCAGGCGATTATTAACCGAATGGGTTTTAATAACGGCGGTGTTCTTGAAGCTGTAGAACGTTTGAAAAAGAATTCGGGGGTTTTAATTGGAGGAAATATTGGTAAAAATAAAGTTACGCCAAACGAAAATGCGGTTGATGATTATATCATTTGTTTTGATGCTTTGTTCGATCACGTAGATTATTTTGTGGTAAATGTGAGTTCTCCAAACACGCCAAATCTAAGAGCTTTGCAGGATAAAGAACCTTTAACGGCTTTATTACAGACTTTGCAAAACAGAAACATCGAAAAGCAAAAAAAGAGCACTCAAAAAGTAAAACCAATTCTTTTAAAAATTGCTCCGGACCTTACAGACGAGCAATTATTAGATATTATTGATATTGTAAAAATAACCCAGATTGCAGGTGTTATTGCAACGAACACAACTATTTCAAGAGACGGATTAGAATCTCAAAACCAATCTGAAACAGGAGGCTTGTCTGGAAAACCATTAACGAAACGTTCTACAGAAGTAATCCGTTTTCTTTCGGAAAAAAGCAACAAAGCGTTCCCGATTATTGGAGTAGGAGGAATTCATTCTGCCGATGATGCCATCGAAAAACTAAATGCAGGAGCAAGTTTAGTGCAGTTGTATACAGGTTTTATTTATGAAGGGCCAGCGTTGATAAAAGCAATCAACAAAAAAGTTTTAGGGAAGTAATAACAGCGCCTGAACAATTAATCCGGTCAGTATTGCGATTCCAAAACTAATCAAGGTGCCAATTAAAACGTATTCTGTTAGTTTTCGGTCTTTGGCTTCTTTTAAATCCCCAAATCTAAAAATAGATTTTGCGGCTAATAAAAATCCAATTGCTTCAAAATGTCCGGTTAAAATAAACCCGAACACAAATAAGCGTTCTAATATACCAATATAATTTCCGGCAGCTATCAGCGAATTATCCTGATGGCTGTTTTGGCTTTCGGGAGCCCAGATTGAAATAATGGTTTTAATGAAAATAGACGTAGGTTTACTAATCAATAAAATTCCCGTTATCAAAATCCAGAAATCATTATTCTGCCAAAAATAGATCATGCTTTTGTTTTCGTATAAAAGAACGACGCCTGTTAAAACCAAAACATGAGCAATTTGGTCCAATACAAACCAGATGCGTTTTGTTTTGTTTTTTTGGAAATTCAGTTTAATCAAATCGATAATTCCGTGTGTAACGGCAATTAAAAGTGCGTAAGGAATAAAGCGGATTTCTCCAGCCAGAATTGCTGCCAAAACACCGTGTAGTAAAACATGTAGATATAGGTAAATACTTTTATGTTTTTTTCTTTCTTTATCGATAACCCAGGAATTAGGCTGCCAGATAAAATCGCCTAATAAATGTGCCAAAAGCAGTTTTATAAATAAAATCATGGGGCTGTAAGTTGTTTTATTTGTGTTCTAAAATAACGATCTAAATTCATAACCAAATCAAACTGAGCACGTTTTTGTCTTCGGCTCACGGCAGCTTGATTAATGCCTAATTTTTGTCCCAATTCTTCTTGCGAAAGTGTTGGGTTTTCTATCGCCGCAGCGACAAATTCTGCCGATTGCGCCAGCCAGTTGTCCATAAAAGTCAACGCCAGCTGGATCATTAAATTCAGTTTTTCATCAATATCAATATCGTCGGTACGCAGGGCTAAAGTTACTTTTTGTTTTTTTAAAGTCTCAAAAAGTTCTCCCGAGTTTATAAAAGCCGTTCCGTTGCTTTCGGATATTTTTTGAGCATTGTGTGTTTTATCTCCAAAACCAATACTCATACGTGCATCAGATTTTAAGGCTCTTAAATGTGCTTTTACTAAAACAGCAGTCAAAAAAGCATCTTCAGGATTTTTAACTTCTATTTGAAATTCATCACCCCGGTATACTTCCCATTGACTTGGTGTTTCGCCAAGCGGAGCCAGGACTTTTTTTAAATCCTCCACCCAATGCTGCGATTCCTGTTGTCTTGAACCAATTATGTCACCTGTAATTACACTAGTCATAACAATCAAATATAATTAAAAAATAATAAAACTTGTATTACAAATATAAGTAATATTTTTAATTATTACACTTTTTGGTAATATTTTACAATATTACGTTTTTAGGTAATAAATTTAGCTATTACAATATTGTGTAATAATTAAGGAATGAAGACATCTTCATTTGAACTAACAGAAAATTAAATGGACTGATAGTACTTATATGGTTTTGAAAATAAGCAGAATAAATACTTAATTTTTATTTCTTTAAAAAAGGAACTAACTTAGCCTTAACAAATGCATAAGTTTTGAATAAAGAGATCAAGATTATCGAATGTCCACGAGATGCCATGCAAGGTATCAAGACTTTTATTCCAACAAAAAATAAAGTTACTTATATACAAGCCCTGCTTCGTGTAGGCTTTGATACAATTGATTTTGGAAGTTTTGTATCGCCAAAAGCGATTCCGCAAATGCAGGATACGGCCGAAGTTTTGGCGCAGTTAGATTTGTCTCAAACGAGTAGTAAGCTGCTGTCGATAATTGCTAATACACAAGGCGCAGCTTCAGCAGCAGAACACGAGGCAATTCAATATTTAGGGTTTCCTTTTTCTATTTCTGAAAATTTTCAGATGCGTAATACGCATAAAACAATCGCTGAATCTTTGATTACGCTGGAAGAAATTCTGGAAATTGCCGATAAAAAAAATAAAGAAGTAGTAACGTATCTTTCAATGGGATTTGGAAATCCATACGGAGATCCGTGGAATGTTGAAATTGTAGCCGAATGGACTGAAAAACTCGCTGGAATGGGCGTGAAAATTTTATCCCTTTCTGATACTGTTGGGAGTTCTACGCCGGATGTTATTACGTATTTGTTTTCGAATTTAATTCCGAAATATCCTGAAATTGAGTTTGGAGCGCATTTGCACACAACGCCCGACAGCTGGTTCGAAAAAATAGATGCTGCAGCAAAAGCAGGCTGTATTCGTTTTGACGGCGCAATTCAGGGTTTTGGCGGATGCCCAATGGCAACGGATAAACTAACCGGAAATATGCCTACAGAAAAGTTAATCTCTTATTTTACGGCCAATAAAAAAATAACAGGACTTAATTCTTTAAGCTTTGAAAGTGCTTATAACGAAGCATCGAAATTGTTTGGAAAATTTCATTAAAAAAGGGAATTATTCGTACATTTAAATAATATATTGCAAAGTAATAACGTTGTAATTTATCTCATAAAAAATCTATATGAAGTCAAATTTCATAAATAAAATCTCCATTATATTATTTTCGACAGTATTATTTCTCTCTTGTTCGAGTGAGTTAGATTTTGATCAGGTTGATGATTTTAAAATTGAGCCTGTTCTGGTTGCTAACCTTGCTTTTTTTAATTTAAGGGCAAATCAAATTCCAGATGATGGACAGGCGCACCAAATACCGCCGGATGTAGAAGAATTTGATGTTTTTAGAAATAAATATTTAAACGAAGATCTAGTAAAAGCTGAACTCAATTTCGAAATCGAAAATACGATGAATAGAGGTTTTAAGGTCGAATTGGCACTCATCGATGCAAACGATCAGATACTGGAAACAATTCATTTAGATGTTCCTGCTTATACAGGCGGTTCTAATATTATAAAATATCCTGCCGAAGTTTATGAAGGAGATAGGCTGGCTTTGTTAAAGAAAACGATGAAAGTTGGCTTTACGGTTACGGTTGAAGCCGGAACCGGGAATATCTCAGGCAATTTAAAATTAAAATCAGGTGCAATCGCTTATATGAGATTCGAATGAGAAAGGCACTTTTAATTTTGATACTTCTTGTGCAGTTTTCTTTTGCCCAAAATAAACAAATCCTGTACAACTTTACGTCAATTCCGCAGTCTTCACTTGTAAATCCGGGTGCTGATGTTTCGTATAAATATTATTTTGGTATTCCGTTATTGTCTGGAGTTTCTGTAAATACAGGTTCAAGCAGTTTCTCGGCTTATGATTTATTTGCCAACAATGGCGTAGATTTTAATGATAAAGTCCGAAACATAATCAATAAATCATCGGCTAATGATAAAACCCAGGTCAACGAACAGCTTGAAATATTTTCGGGCGGCTTTAGAGTAGGAGGCAGGGAAAGTCAGTCTTATATTTCATTTGGAGTTTATCAGGAATTTGATTTCTTAATGTATTTTCCAAAAGATCTTGCTATTTTGGCCGTAGACGGGAATCAGAATTATATTGGAAAATCCTTCAATTTAGGCGACTTAAATGTCCGTGCCGAGGTGCTTTCTGTTTTTCATGTCGGTTTTCATAAAAAACTCAGTAAAAAACTGGTTTTAGGCGGACGTGCCAAAATTTATTCCAGCGGTGCGAATGCGACTTCAACCCGAAATTCAGGATATATCTATACCGGTCCGGGTACGGGAGTTAATATGTACACCCAAATGGTCGAATCGAACTTAGAACTTAAAACTTCTGGTATCGCGAAATTTACAAAAGACGAATACGAGGGCAGTGTTGCAAGCGATATGGCTCATAATACTTTTTTTAACGGAAGTCTGGGTTTAGGTTTTGATGCCGGAGTTACCTATAATATGAAAGACAATCTGCAGCTTACGGCCAGTATACTCGATGTTGGTTTTATAAGACAGTCAAAAGATGTTGAAACCAGAAGATATAAAGGGAACTATATATACAATGGTGTAAATCCAATTTTTGATAGTACTGATAAACCGGGAAATATTTTCGACGATTTTGAAGACGCTATTCCAGAGGAGAAAATTTATAAAAAATACACTACCTGGCGTCCGGTTAAATTCAACTCTTCTGTACAATATTCTTTTGGAGAATCAAGATATGATGGTGATTGTAATTGCAAAGGTTCAGACGAAAAAAGATATTTAAACGGAGTTGGAGCACAATTATTTCTGATGACAATGCCTAACGAACCCTACGTTGCTTTAACAGCTTTTTACAAACGAAGTATTTTCGAAAAACTCGATGTAAAAGCTACTTATACATTCGATCCCTATTCTAATACCAATGTTGGTTTAGGCGTTTCGGGCACAATCGGGAAATTTAATATTTATGCTTTAGTAGATAATATTTTTGAATATAAAGATGTTTCTAAAGCCAATAGTGCTGCTTTTCAATTTGGATTTAATTTCATTTTTCAAAACTCAAAAGAATAATTTTTCTCAACTTTATAAGTGAAATAAGCTCATTTAATTCTTCTGTCAGTTCAAGCAAAATCGAGAACTTTTAGAGGTTTTGTTTTGGAATTTAGAATTTAATTTTTGGAATTTAAAATCATAGGTATTTTCCTGTAAAGTTAAATTTATGAATAAGTTAGTATTTAAGTTAGCAATTTATTCACTATATTTGCACGCAATTCAACTAGAAATTGCACCATGATAGCACACAACTCCAAGATTATCGGCGAAGGTTTAACTTACGACGATGTATTATTAGTACCTAACTACTCGAATGTGCTTCCCCGCGAAGTGAGTATCAAATCAAAATTCTCAAGAAACATAACATTAAACGTTCCAATTGTATCTGCTGCTATGGATACAGTGACCGAAAGTGCAATGGCAATCGCTATGGCACAAGAAGGTGGAATTGGAGTTTTACATAAAAACATGACCATCGAGCAGCAAGCGGCGAAGGTTAGAAAAGTGAAGCGTGCCGAAGCAGGAATGATTATCGATCCGGTAACATTACCAATGAATTCAACTATCGCCGACGCTAAAAACGCCATGAAAGAATTCGGAATTGGCGGTATTCCAATCGTTGACGAAAACAAAATCCTTAAAGGAATCGTTACGAATCGTGACTTGCGTTTCGAAAAAAACGGAGCAAGACCAATCGTTGAGGTAATGACAAGTGCAAACTTGGTTACTGTTGCAGAAGGAACTTCATTAGAGCAGGCCGAAGTAGTTTTGCAAGGTCATAAAATCGAAAAATTACCGGTTGTAAACGCTAAAAACGAATTAGTTGGTTTAATTACGTTTAGAGATATTACAAAACTGACTCAAAAACCAATCGCAAACAAAGATACTTTTGGCCGATTGAGAGTTGCAGCTGCAATTGGGGTTACCGGAGATGCAGTTTTAAGAGCTGAAGCTTTAGTAGCAGCAGGTGTAGATGCGATCATTATCGATACTGCACACGGACATACTGAAGGTGTGGTAAATACCTTAAAAGAAGTAAAATCAAAATTCCCTCAAATAGATGTTATTGTTGGAAACATTGCAACTCCGGAAGCTGCTAAATATTTAGTAGAAAATGGTGCTGATGGCGTTAAAGTAGGAATTGGACCTGGTTCAATCTGTACAACACGTATCGTTGCAGGTGTTGGTTTTCCTCAATTCTCGGCAGTATTAGAAGTTGCTGCAGCAATTAAAGGAACCGGAGTTCCAGTTATTGCCGATGGTGGAATTCGTTATACTGGAGATATTCCTAAAGCAATCGCTGCAGGTGCTGACTGTGTAATGTTAGGTTCATTATTAGCAGGAACAAAAGAATCTCCGGGAGAAACGATCATTTTTGAAGGAAGAAAATTCAAGTCTTACCGAGGAATGGGTTCTGTTGAAGCGATGCAGACAGGTTCAAAAGACCGTTATTTCCAGGATGTTGAAGACGACGTTAAAAAATTAGTTCCGGAAGGAATTGTGGGTCGTGTTCCTTATAAAGGAGAATTAAACGAAAGTATGCTTCAGTTTATTGGAGGTCTTCGTGCCGGAATGGGATACTGTGGTTCAAAAGATATTCCTACTTTACAAGAAACGGGACGTTTTGTTAGAATCACGTCAAGCGGAATCACGGAAAGTCACCCTCATAACGTAACAATTACAAAAGAAGCGCCAAATTATTCTAGATAATTTAAAGCTTTTCAAATATAAAAAGGCATAAGAAATCGTTTCTTATGCCTTTTTTGATTTTATAAATTGAGTTTAGATTTAATTTTTAGGAAATTGAAAATCTAAGGTCAAAATTTTAAAGCGCTGCGGTATGTTGTTCCGTTTCTCTCAATTTTTGATTCTCTAAAATCTTTTGAATAAACGGTTTTACTTCATTTTCAATTTCATTTTCAGAAATATTCAAAGCTTTTGGATCAGAAGATAATTGTAACCACGGTTTTGGACCGTCAAAATCATAACTTCCAAAAACGATAACCGGAGTTCCTTTTACTTTTACATTTTCTTTGTCTTTTAGAATCCACTCGTCGGCAAATTTGTAAAGGTATTTAGCATCTTTTTCTAATAATCTCAAACAAGAATGCGAAGCCGGATAGCCTGGTAAAGCATATTCGTGAAAACCAACTCCAAGTTTATTTTCGATGTTGAAATTCCATTTTAAATCCCATTCGTCGTTAAACGTGCTGGTTGTTTTTTCGGCTTTCCAGTTGGTGAAAAATAATCCTGTTGGTGTAGGATCTTTTTTTCTTCCCATATTTGTTGGACCCGTATAAACCAATTCTCCATTTTCGTAAGCGGCAAAAGTTTGTGTTGGATAAGAGAAAATAATAATCTTATCAACTTCTTCTAAAGCCGAAACATGTAGCGGAAATGGAAGATAATAAACCAAATCGCCGCTAAAGTCTGTTGGAACTACAACAGAATCCAGCTTTTTAAGATTCGCTTTATCTGTTCTGTTTAAAGCGTAAACAATATCCAGTTTACTGCTGTCTGCTTCATTTATTTTTAACCAGTCTTTTGTTTTGTCAAGTTGATAAGAAACAGAAGATTCCGGTTTCTTGTATTCTATTTTTTTCTTTGGTTTCGCTTTATCGGTATTGTCGGTCAGGTTTATAGTATCGCTTTTTTTGCAAGAAGCTACCAAAGCCAACATTAATATAAGTACTACGTTTGCTGTATAATATAACTTTTTCATAGGTCGTGTTTTTATGAAAATAAAATTATAACTATACTAGGTAATATGCCTTACACAATTTTTTGAATTGTTTGCTTGATTTTCATTTTAGGGCTATAACATTGTTTGAAATTTGAATACGAAACGTAACAAAAAAAGCTTTGTCAAAGTTTTAAACTTTGACAAAGCTCTCAATACACGATATCAAGAGTCTAACTTTATTTCTCCTCAATTAATTTCAAAGTATATTCAAACTGCGTGTCTTTGTTTTGTATAAAATCTTCAAAAGTTTGTTTGACTTCACGATCTGGGATAATGCCGCGTCCAAAAATCTGATTGGCTTTTTTGGGTACGTCCTGTTCTAAATTTACTATAGAAAATTGTGTTTTTATTTTAGTGTTTGGCAATTCATACTCGATAGGAGTGTGACCGTTATGTCCATAATAACCACCCATGCTTTCTTCGCCAATTGTTATGGCATTTGTGTTACCAGCAACCAAAGCGGCAAATAATGATCCTGCAGAGGCGACACGCGGACTTATAAGTAAATAAATCTGACCTTTAAAATTGTTTTGATCAGGTTGCAACACCTGATTGAATTTTTGATCCTGAGTATATATTTTACCTTTTAATGTGGGATATTCTTCTTTAAGTTCTTCTTCAAAATCATTTTTTTCTTCCAGTTTCTTTGCTGGATCTGTTTCTTCGTAAACAAAGTAATCAAGAAATGGAATTTTTTGAAAATTGATGAAAGCATCTGAATTTTCGCGAAACGCTTTTTGAGTCAGATAAGAAAAGGTCAAAAGATCATTTGGATCCGTCCCTCCGCCATTATTTCTAATATCTACAATTAAATTCTTGATTTCCGGATGTGCCGAAAGCATTTGAAAACAGCTGTCCAGATATTTTTTATAAACCTGATGTTCCTTGGCTTTGGCATTTCCTCCAATGTTAAAAGAATGAACGGCTAATAAAGCTGTATTGGGAGAAATCGTTTTAAAGGAATATTTGTTCTTGCTTTTGCTGCCGTATTGCAAGCTGTCGCTGGGAAATGAATGACGATTTTTAAAGTTTTCTTTTCGTTCATCAGCCGAAACTCCGGCGATACCTTTAGATTGTTTTTGTGTTTCGCCGGGAAGGGAATATTCTACTAAAAACGTTTCTTTACCTCCATATTCCAGTTCTAAATATCTTGAAAAAGAACCATTAATTGCAATTGATTTCCCAGACTTATTAAAACCGTCTGTGGTGTAATATTTAGATAAATCGCGTATCATTTTATCACTTTTAATTCCGTTAATGCTTATAATTTCGGAACCAAGAGGGATTTCGGTATTTTTTAAATTAATTACAATTTTACTGTTGATTAATTTTACCGGATACGGAAAAAATACTTTTCCTAATGTACGTTTTTTAAATGCATCAGGAAGAGAAGTATTGTTGTGTACACTGCCTTCAAAATCTGTGATTTTTAAAATGATTTTATAAAAATCCAGCAGTGTCTGCGGTTGTTTTACTTTCGAAAATGCCCACGAATAAATACTGTCAATTTGCTTTTTGGTCCGGTACTTATAAATTCCAGAATTTGCTTTTTCTCTTATTTCTTTAAAAAGGGTAAGATCCTGGTTTAATTTTACGGCGGGTATTTTTTCGTTTTGGGCAGTTAGAAGTAAAGGAAAAAATAGAAAAATGAATATTTTAAATTTGAGCATTTTACGAATTTTTAGATTCTAAAAATACTTAAAAAATCTAAATCAGTCCTTTTATTTTTGCGTGCTGTAATAATAAAATAGTTTTAGCGTCTGTAATCTCTCCAGATTCAATCATTGCGTAAGCTTCATCAAAAGTATATTCCAGAACTTCGATATTTTCCTGTTCAGCATCGAGTCCGCCTCCGGCACTTACTTTCATGCTTTCGTCATATTCTCCAACAAACAAATACAGAATTTCGGTTACAGATCCCGGAGACATATAAGTTTCGATTACTTTTTGAACCTTTTTTAAGCGATAACCCGTTTCTTCTTCTGTTTCGCGAATAATAGCCTGCTCAGCATTGTCTTTATCTAAAAGTCCGGCACAAACCTCAATCATCATTCCGGTTTTGTTTCCGTTAAGGTAGGTTGGTAAGCGAAATTGTCTCGTAAGGATAACTGTTTTTTTAGCAGTATTATATAATAATATACCAGCGCCATTACCTCGGTCGTATACTTCGCGAATATGTGATTCTGTTTTTTCGCTTTCTTTTTTGTAGTTAAAAGTAACTTTATTTAATACGTACCAATTATCAGATAATAACTTGGTTTCGGTTATTTCAATTTCTGGATTTTTTCTCATTTCGAAAATAGTTTCATAAAAAAACGCCCTGATTTTCAGAGCGTTTAAATGTATTATTTTGTTATTGTTTGTTTTCTGTCTGGTCCAACCGATACAATTTTGATTGGCACTTCGATTTCTTTTTCAATAAACTCAATATATTCTTTTAGCTCTTTTGGTAACTGATCGTAAGTTGTCAATCCAGTTAAATCTTGTTTCCAACCTTTAAATTCTTTGTAAACCGGAGTAACGTTTTCTGGTTCAATGTTGTAAGGGAAGTGAGAAATGTTTTGTCCTTTGTAGTTATACTCTGTACAAACTTTTAAAGTTTCGAATCCAGAAAGAACGTCACCTTTCATCATCATTAACTGCGTAACTCCATTTACCTGAACAGCATATTTTAAAGCCACAAGGTCTAACCATCCACAGCGTCTTTGTCTTCCTGTTACAGATCCGAATTCGTTACCAACTCTTGCCATTGTAGCTCCAACTTCGTCAAAAAGTTCAGTTGGAAAAGGGCCGCTTCCTACACGAGTAACGTAAGCTTTAAAAATTCCGTATACTTCTTTGATTTTGTTAGGCGCAATTCCTAAACCAGTACAAGCTCCTGCAGCAGTAGTATTTGATGAAGTTACAAAAGGATAAGTTCCAAAGTCAACATCTAATAATGAACCTTGAGCTCCTTCGCAAAGAATAGATTTACCTGCTTTTTGAGCTTGGTGCATGTATTCTTCACTGTCAATAAAATCTAATTTTTTTAATTCTTCAATAGCTTCGAAAAATTCTTTTTCAAGTTCAGCTAAATTGTATTGGATATTAACATCATAGAAAGCAATCATAGCTTCGTGCTTGTCAGCTAAAGCTCTGTAACGATCTTTAAAATCTTCTAATTCGATATCACCCACACGTAAACCGTTTCTACCCGTTTTGTCCATGTAAGTAGGGCCAATTCCTTTAAGAGTAGAACCAATTTTTGCTTTTCCTTTTGATGCTTCAGAAGCAGCATCAAGTAAACGGTGCGTTGGTAAAATTAAATGTGCTTTTCTAGAAATGATTAATTTCTTTTTGATATCAAGGTTAAATTTCTCTAAACCTTCAATTTCTTTTTGAAAAACTACTGGATCAATTACAACACCATTTCCGATGATATTTACTGAATTTTTGTGGAAAATTCCAGAAGGAATAGTTCTAAGTACGTGCTTAATTCCGTCAAATTCTAATGTATGTCCTGCATTTGGTCCTCCTTGAAAACGTGCAATAATATCATAATTTGAGGTAAGAACGTCAACAATTTTTCCTTTACCTTCATCTCCCCATTGTAATCCTAGTAATAAATCTACGGTCATTCTGTTTTTAATTTGCGTTGGGACAATCTAAGTTGTCCTACTGATTATGTAGTTAATTTTCTTTTTTTAATTTTTTTGAAAAAGTCTTTTCTTAAGACTGTGAACTTTGCTTTTTGTTTCCGTAGAAATAAAGCGAGTGATTTGTGATTTCAATATCAAAAATTTCTTCGATCGTTTTTTTGATGGTTTGAATTCTTGGATCGCAAAATTCAATTACTTCGCCCGAATCTGTCATGATAATATGATCGTGCTGTTTGTCGAAATATGATTTTTCGTAGTAAGCCTGATTTTGTCCAAATTGATGTTTTCTAACCAAAGCGCAGTCTAACAATAACTCAATCGTGTTGTAAAGCGTAGCCCTGCTCACACGGTAGTTTTTGTTTTTCATTTTGATGTATAGGTTTTCTATGTCAAAATGTTCCTCGCTATCGTAAATTTCCTGAAGTATAGCATAACGCTCAGGAGTTTTGCGATGCCCTTTTTGTTCAAGATACATTGTAAAAACATTTTTTACAATTTCTTGATTCTTAGTGTTGTCAGTTGAAATAAGTGTCATATCCTGCAAAGATAATTTTTTATTTTTAATGAATAAAAGTTTCGGGTTTAAAGTTTCGTTACAAAAAACTTATAGTTTCCCTAAAAAGTTAGGTTCTGTACTCTCTTGTAACCTTATCAACACCGTCAATTTTCTTAATAGCATTGATCATTTTTTTCAAAATGGTATTGTTTTGAACAATAACGGCAATCTGTCCGTGAAAAATTCCGGCATCGGTACTCAAAGAAATACTTTGAATATTAACGCTCATATTATTCGAAATTACACGGGTTAATTGATTCGTAAGTCCTAAAACATCCATTCCGGTAATATTGATAATCGCTTTAAATTCTTCTTGCGATGAGTCGATCCATTTGGCGCTCATGATACGGTAGGCATAATTAGACTGCATTCCAATAGCGTTTGGACAATCTTTTTTGTGCACTTTAATGCCTTCGTTTATGGTTACGAAACCAAAAACATCATCGCCCGGAATTGGATTACAGCATTGTGAAAGTTTATAATCTAATTTATCATGTTCTGTTCCAAAAACCAGCATGTCGTAATTACTGCTGATAACTGGTCTGTGGATATCCTCGGCAGCAGTTGTATCTTTATTTCTTTTAATTTTATTTTTAAAGAAATTGATAAACGTATTGCTTTTTTGGGCGGCGTAATCTTTTAACTGCTGATTTTCGATCGCACCAATTCCAACACGGTAAAATAAATCTAAACTGGTTTTTAATTTAAAAAAGTTAACTAATTCGTTTGTTACTTGTTCGTTAAGTGTAATTTTTAAATGTTTAAGTTTTCTGGTAAGCAGTTCTTTTCCTTCTTCACCAATTTTTTTGGTGTTCTCGTTAAGAACGTTTTTAATTTTATTTTTGGCTCGTGAAGTTGTTACATATTCCAGCCAGTTAACGGTTGGTTTTTGGTTGGCCGATGTTATAACTTCCACCTGATCACCGCTTTTTAATTCGTGATTTAAAGGAACAAGGCGGCCGTTTACACGAGTTCCTCTTGTTTTTATTCCAATTTCAGAGTGTATGCTGAAGGCGAAATCAAGAGAAGTCGCACCTTTTGGCAGCGATTTTATTTCCCCTTTTGGAGTAAAGATGAAGATTTCTTTTGAATATAAATTCATTTTAAAATCCTCAACAAAATCTACCGCATTGGTTTCTGGATTCTCTAATGCTTCACGAAGTAAATTCAGCCAGACATCTAAGCCGCTTTCTTCTGTTGCGCCATTTTTGTATTTGTAATGCGCTGCATATCCTTTTTCGGCAATTTCATCCATACGCTCGCTTCGAACCTGAACTTCAACCCAACGGCCTTTTGGTCCCATAACGGTTATGTGAAGTGCTTCATATCCAGTCGATTTTGGAGATGAAATCCAGTCACGCAAACGACTTGGGCTGGGTCTGTAATGATCTGTTACGATCGAATAGATTTTCCAGGCAATGAATTTTTCATCGTGCGGATCTGATTTATAAACAATTCGAAGTGCAAATTTGTCGTATACTTCGTCAAAACTTACATTTTGCGCACGCATTTTACGTCGAATCGAATAAATAGATTTCGGACGGCCTTTTATGATATAATCGATATTTTCGACATCTAAAGATTTCTTTAAAACATCCGAAATATCTTTGATGTAAGCATCCTGTTCTTCTTTCGTTTCTCTGATTTTGCTTACAATATCATTGTATACGGCTGGTTCTGTATATTTCAATCCCAAATCTTCTAATTTGGTTTTGATGTTATAAAGTCCTAAACGATGGGCGAGAGGAGCATAAATATAAAGCGTTTCAGATGCGATTTTGGTTTGTTTGTATTCCGCCATCGAATCCATGGTCTGCATATTATGAAGACGATCGGCCAGTTTTATCAAAATTACGCGTACATCATCGTTCAGAGTCAGAATCATTTTCCTGAAATTCTCCGCCTGCATGGATGCATTTAAGTCTTTTTGAACTAACGAAATCTTAGTTAAACCTTCGACCAATTGAGCCACTTTCGGGTTAAATAAGCGCTCAATATCTTCCACCGTCATGGGTGTATCTTCGACAACATCGTGTAATAAAGCCGCGGCAATAGAGGTCGCGCCCAGACCAATTTCTGAGGCAACAATTTTCGCAACTGCAATAGGATGAAAGATATACGCTTCGCCAGATTTACGTCTTTGCTCTTTGTGAGCATCAACGGCAACGTCAAAAGCTTTCCGAATTAATTTTTTGTCAGTAGGGGTTAAAGTCTGGTAACTAATTCGAAGTAATTCCTTGTATTCCTGCGCAATCGCTTTGTTTTCTTTTTCAATATCTATTTCTATCATAACGGCATAGTTCAAGTACTAAAAATAAGAATAAGTTCGAACATACGCAAGGGAATGGATTGTTGATTTTAGAGTTTAGATTTTAGATTTTTTGAGGTGTGATTTTAGAATTTTTGTTATTGAAAAGGACTTCGACTTCGCTCAGTCTGACAATTGAAAAAGAGACTTAAAATTAAATTCCAATTTTAAAAATTCCAAATTCCAAAAAAAAGAGCAGAGCGATTTTTTAAACAATTAACAATTAACAATTAACAATTAACAATTAACAATTAACAATTAACAATTAACAATTAATCTAAAATCCTCTTTGTCTTTTGGCTTCAAAAATTAAAATTGCAGCGGCAACCGAAACATTCATGCTGTCGATTTCTCCCTGCATTGGTATAATGATATTTTGAGTTGCGGCGTCACGCCATTTCTGCGTTAAGCCGGTAGCTTCTGTACCCACAACCAAAGCAGTTGGAGTCGTGAAATTTTGGGTATGATAAGAAGTTGAATTTTGTAAAGTTGCCGAATAAAAGCTGATCTTTTTTTCTTTTAAAAAAGCAATAATTTCTTCGGTTGTTCCGGTAGCAATTTGGTTGGTAAACAAGCAGCCAACGCTGGAACGCACAATATTTGGATTGTATAAATCGCTTTTTGGGTCTGCGATTAAAACAGCATCTAAGTTTGCAGCATCTGCTGTACGTAAAACAGCGCCGACATTTCCTGGTTTTTCCAGAGATTCGGCTACTAAAATTAATGGATTATCGGATAATTTTAAATCAGATAATTTTAAAGATTTGGTTTTGGCTACAGCCAAAATACCTTCGGTAGTATCGCGGTAAGCCAGTTTTTGATAAACTTCTTTATTGATTTCGATTAGTTGCACTGGTTGAGCAACCAATTTATTAATTTGATTTTCAGTAACTAATTCAGGTAAAAATAGAATCGTTTCAATTTCGTAACCGCCCTTTATCGCTAATGAAATTTCACGCTGTCCTTCAATCAAAAATGTTCCGGTCTGCTTTCTGGCTTTTGCTTTTTCCTGTAATAAAGCAAGCGATTTTATAAACGGATTTTGTACCGAAGTGATTTGTTTCATTTTTTTTAAGGCTCAAAGTTGCAAAGGCCCAAAGGTACAGAGTTTTTTTCTTCCTGCAAGGTTTTTAAAACCTTGTAGGTTTAGAGATGAAGTGTTTTCTGCCACGAATTACACGAATTTACACGAATTATAATTGAGGGTAACCCAAATAAATTTGTGTAAATTCGTGTAATTCGCGGCGAAAAAAAAACTAAAATTATTTTTCGAAAACTTCTTTAACCTCGCTGTCTACAGGATGATCTGTTGTGAAATTATAGCCCATGATTTTTGCAATGGTTTGAGCAAATTGTTTTTGGTAGACTTGAGAATCGGTTTTGATTTCGCCTTTTGGCGCAATTTCCGGCCCCATTGCGGCAAACCAAATTTGAGATGCACCCGCAATATCAGCTCCGTGGTCTGTCCATTGCGATTTTATTTTGTCGCCGCGTCCGTGATCAACGGTAATAAGTAAAGTGGTTTTGTTTTTATACTGAGGATCGTTTTGTACAAAATTCCAGATTTCTCCAATCCATTTATCTACCTGATTGGCAACGTCTAAATAAGATCTGTAATGACCATGATGCGCCCATTCGTCGGTTTCGCCGTAAGCGATGTATAATACTTTTGGTTTCTTGGTTTTAAGTTCATCCATTGCCTGATAATGCGTAAAAACATCCAGACATTCATCTTCATGAAATGGCTTATACGAGTTATTTCGCATTTCGTTTAGCAGTTTTTGAGTTGCATTTGGTTTATTACCGCCCACATTATCAAAAGCAGAAATTACAGGAAACCCGCTTCTTTCTTCATTTAATATTCGGTCAAAAGCGTCCCATGCGCCAAAAGCGGCAACTTTACCTTTTAGTTTGGACTGTTTATTCAAAAATTCTAAAACATTTACATTTGGATTCGCTTTGTAACCGTTAGAGTTTACTTTAACATCAACGTTTCCAGTCATGATTTCGCTGTAGCCGGGATAGCTAAACCAATACGGATTTGCCACATCAACTTTGTTTCCAAGATCACGATTACCGTAAATTTGTCCTTTTGATACAATTTCCGACCAAAAGAAAGGCATGATTTTTTGGCGTGAAGCTGCAAAATCTGAAGCCGAATATTTTTTATAGATATAAGTACTGTCTCCCTGATTGAATTTTTTATCATTAGCAATCGCCGGATCTAATCCTTTAAAAACTTCCTGCCATCTAAAACCGTCAGTAGTTATAATGATAATGTTTTCTGTTTTTTGTGCAGAAGATAAAAAGCTTGTTAAGATGAATAGAATTAAAATTGATTTTTTCATATTTTTTGATTTACGAAGATTCATGGAAACAAAGGTTCAAAGATTTTTAATCATTCTTAAATTTAAGCTATGAACTTGATGTCTTAATAATACTCATTTTACATTTTCACAACATACATTTCACATCTTTACAAAATCCCTCTCGACTTAATTTCTAAATATTTATTAATTGCGTCTAAAGTTAGATTTTCAGGCTGTGTTAAAACCGAGTGTATTCCGTATTTCTTTAGTTCATTAGCGATAAGTCGTTTTTCGAACATGAATTTTTCAGCAATTACTTTATCATAAACTTCCTGAATGGTATCGGTTTTTGTATTGATGATGTCGTTTAATTCTGTATTCTGAAAAAAGACGACAACCAATAAATGGTTTTTTGCAATTCCTTTTAAATAAGGAAGCTGCCGATTTAAACCGTCCATGGTTTCAAAATTGGTATACAGAATAATTAAACTTCTTTGATTGATGTTTTTCTTAATATCAACATACAAACGGCTGTAATCGCTTTCAAAAAAATCAGTTCTAATGTTGTATAAAGTCTCCAGGATTTTTTGCATCTGTGAGCCTCTTCTTTCAGCAAAAACTCGGTTTTCTACTTT
This sequence comes from Flavobacterium sp. GW821-FHT12A05, assembly GCF_058807735.1. Taxonomy (NCBI): domain Bacteria; kingdom Pseudomonadati; phylum Bacteroidota; class Flavobacteriia; order Flavobacteriales; family Flavobacteriaceae; genus Flavobacterium; species Flavobacterium sp. GW821-FHT12A05. Next base: position 402,634 of record NZ_JBXAQY010000001.1, read on the forward strand.
TTTAGAGAAAGAGAAAAGACCGGCTTTGTCTTGTTTTTTTAGAATCACATTTGATAAAACCAAAGTCGAATTTATCGCATAATCTAATAAGCTTAAACCGTCAAAAGGCATTTGCATAACACGTCCTTTATCAATCGCCATATAAACCGACTGTGATTTTTCGTCCTGAAACTGATTGACCATCAGGGCATTTTTCTTTGCAGTAGCTTTCCAGTTTAAAGTTCGAAGATCGTCGCCCTGAACATATTCTTTAATTTGCTCGAATTCCATGGTATGTCCAATTCGGCGGATTTTCTTGATTCCGTATTGAAATAAATTATTCGAAAATGCCAGTAAATCGTATTTTCTTAACTGAATATACGACGGATAGGTAGGCACCATTTGATCTTTTGCAAAAGAAAATCTTCTCGAAATCAATCGTAAAGGCGAAGAAACGTAAATATTTAAATAACCAAAATGATATTCGCCGCGTTGTGTTGGACGAAGATCATAACCAAATTCTCCTTGATCTGATGCTTTTATGGTTTTTACCATTTTAAAGTTCCGAATTTGAAACTGAAACGGAATTTCATCAATAATCTTGACTAAAATAGGAAAGGTATAATGATTTTTAATTTGAATGCTTATTGGGTTTAAATCTCCATTTGAAAGCTTTTCGGGTGCGATTCTTTCGCCTTCAATTCCTGTTTTTGTTAAGTACAAAATCAGAATATCAAGCGCGAGAAAAGTAATTAAAATCAAAAACACAAACCAAACCGCATTGTATAAATTCGGAAATATAAAAGCACAGACAAATAATACTATAATGCCTAAAAGCACATAGAAGAAGAAATTATTCAGGTATAAAGATTTTATAAATTTCAAGTTTCTTAGTTTTTATATTTTGCTAATATATTTTAGTGAACTCATCAAAATTAAAGCCTTGCAGATAAGAAATTTTCCAAACGCCATTTTCTTTTACTGCTTCAGCTTTATATTTAAAATCGCCCTTCCATGACCAAGTCCAGTAAAAAGAAGCCTTATTGTTTTCTATTTTGACATTGTTTATAGCCATTGTTTTCCAATACGCATCCGGATAATCCTGACAGTTGCACCACGCATTAGAATCGCCGCCAAATGGAGGCATATCTCCAACAAGCCATTCTATCTTTTTACTTTTAAGGTTGGCATCAAGTTTTAGTGCAATTTTATTGTAATTGTCTAAAAATTGCTGCGAGAAGAAATTCGTTTTTTTAAGTTCTTCTAATCTTTTCTTATGCGTATTTAGGTTTAAGCCAACATATTTATCTCCTTTTTTATTTTCAACAGGATCAAAATCCTGGTTTGAATTTTTAGTTTCTACCCATTCATAGGTTTTACGAAGTAAACTTTCAAGCTGTTGTTTGTCAGTTGCGAAATAAAATGTTTTCTTTTCGTTTTCTAAAGCAGGTTTATCTGATGGTTTAAAGCTGACCGCCAGAATCCAAAGTGAGAATACGAAAAATAGTTTATTGTAATTCAATGTTTTTATTGTTTAAAGGTTTTCCAGTCTCAGTTTTCAGTTTTCAGTCGCAGTTTCCAGTCTCAGTTTTCAGTTTTTAGTGTTCAGTCTAACTGTAAACTGCGACTGAATACTGTGACTGAATACTGAGGCTGAATACTGTAAACTAAAAACTAAAAACTAAAAACTGAACACTTATCTAGGTATCTCAACCGTTTCGATGATTTGTTTAATAATTTCTGAGCTCGAAATCCCTTCCATTTCGCGTTCCGGTACTACGATAACACGGTGTTGTAAAACCGGAATTGCCGCTTCTTTAATATCTTCAGGAGTTACGAAATCGCGTCCGTGAATGGCGGCGAAACCTTTAGAAGCATTTAAAATCGCGATCGAAGCACGAGGCGAAGCTCCTAAATATAAAAAGGCATTTTCGCGTGTGTTTACTACTATTCGGGCAATATATTCTAATAAGTTTTGCTCGACTCTAATCTGCTTGATTAATCCTTGATATTGATTTATTTCAGCGGCTGAAAGAATCGTTTTTATGGCTTCTAATTTGCCATGATCCTGCAGCAAATGTTCTCTTTGTATAATCTGGATTTCTTCGTTTAATTTTGGATAATCGATCGTAATTTTAAACAAGAAACGGTCTAATTGTGCCTCAGGTAAACGATACGTTCCTTCCTGTTCAATTGGGTTTTGTGTTGCAATAACCAAAAACGGAGCTTCTAATTGATAAGCTGAACCGTCAATAGTAATCTGGCGTTCTTCCATAACTTCAAAAAGAGCGGCCTGGGTTTTTGCCGGAGCACGGTTGATCTCATCAATTAAAATTAAATTAGAAAAGATTGGTCCTTTTTTGAACTCAAATTCTGAATTTTTTAAGTTGAAAATAGACGTTCCTAAAATATCCGAAGGCATTAAATCCGGCGTAAACTGAATTCGGCTAAAGCCAACATTTAACGTTTTGGCAAGCAGTTTTGCCGTAATCGTTTTTGCCACACCAGGAACACCTTCTAACAAAACATGCCCGTTTGATAAAATCGCCACCAAAAGCTGATCGACCATTTTATGCTGCCCAACAATTACGGTTTCTAATTCTTTTTTAATCGCATTAACGTGATCTAAAAGCGGCGCTAAGTTTATTCGGGTTTCAAAATTCACATTTTCATTTGTGATTTCTGCTTCTGGGGTATTAATATCGTCCATGATCTATATTTTTTCTTTGAATGGGTTATCTTTTACTGCTTTTTTTAATTTTTAGCAGGTGCTATTTAGTGTATTATTTTTTCGATGGCATTATTAATTCGGATTAAATCTTCCTCAATACTGGCATGGTAACTATTTCGGTGTTCGTTGATTAAAAATACAAGTTCCTGAATATCTTTTTCGTCTTTTCCGGTTTTATGCTGCAATTTTTTTACAAAATCATCATCTAACTTTGTGGTATCAATTAAATATTCTGTTCGTATTTTTTCTAAGAAATAAATGATTTTTTTATCAATTATATTTTTATGATCGCCTTCCTGATAATAGAGGTTTCCAATTGTTTTGGTAAAATCTATGGTCGAATTAGACAATGGTTGTAAAATAGGCACAACGCGTTGTTTTCTTTTGGCATTGAATATCATAAAAATCAACATTCCGATTAAGAATAAATACCAGGCCCATTTTAAAGCCGGCTGGCTGAAAATATAGCGAAGCGGAGATCCGGAAATATTTTCGTCATGCTGCATTTTTGTGTACCAAAAAATATCTCCTTTCGGGATGTATGATAATACATTTTCGGCATATTGGTAACGGTCTTTTTTAAGCAGATTGTAATTTGTAAAAGCTACAGGATGCATGTGCAGAAAGAAGTATCCATTTTTATAAGGCACTTTTATAAAATTGATGTTTTTCTTTATTTTAGGATTTCCCTGATAACCCAAAACGGTTGTGTTTAAGGTGTCTATTTTAGAAAAATAATCGGCAATATCGCTTGTAGATTTGTATACTTTTGGACTTACTTTTTTATTGGCCAGCCAAACCGAAGCATTTTTGGTTTGCAATAAATTCGAAGTATATTCAAATTTTAAACTGTCTAATAAAGGTTTTGGGAAATTTGCCATGCTTAAAAAAGCATTATTTCCGTGTGATACAAAATACATCAGTTCTTTTATCGATTGATCGTCGATGTTATTTTGCTGCGAAATATTAACAAATGTTCCTTTTATTTTATAGGTTTCAACCAAAGTATCGTCATCATACTTGGAATCTAAAAATTCATACGGCGTTACAGCAGCAATTCTTTGGATTTTTTGTTTCTTTAAAATACCGTCAATTTCTTTGTCAAAAACATATAACCCAAAAGGGATTTTGTCGTTGACAGAATAGGTTGGCCGCCAGTCAATTGGTTTTTGCTGGTTATAATCTCCAATTAAAATTAAGATTAGAATAAAAACCAGTACAGCTATGTATATTTTAATACTTTTACTCATTAGCTAAAGGTTTTTAAAGCATTCTTAAATCGTTTTTCGGCTTTATTGAAAGTGGTATCGTCAATTTCAAATTCGCCATACCAAATATAATTGTACAGATAAGACAAATAGGTAAACTCTTCTTTATGTTTTGGGTTTTGAATCTCGTACAGATAATCTGAATTTGTTTTTTCGATATCCCATTCAATATAATGATGCTGTGCCATTGTTTTTAAAAGCCATAAATAATAGTATCGAATGGCAGTACGTTTTTCACCAGATTCAAGACTTTCCTTAATTAGTTTTTCAAAATCTAAAAGGTGAATATTTTTTTCAAGGTCTGAATAATAAACGGTTCTCTTATTGGCGTTTTTTCCAAAAATCCATTGGCCTTCTTTATTAATTATCGCTTTTACAATTAAATAAATAACAATAACAATTACGATCACAGCAACGATACGCAATAGTATAGCAACAAAATTTAAAGAAGTCTGCGGGTCGCTGAAAGAAAATAGTTTTCTAAAAATACCCGCCAGCCAATCTTTAAAACGATCCCAAAGATTTTTTTCGGGAGCTTTGTGTTCGTATACGAAATCGTCATCAGTATATTTCTTTTGATAGTCTTTGGAAAACGTTTTGGGGTCAACCGATTCTGAATCTATCTGAATGTCTTTTTCGGTGTATTTTACTGAACTAATTTTTGGAGGTTCTTCCGTCAGTAAAGAATCCTGCGCATTCGAAATGCCGCAGAAGAAAAGAAAATATAAAATAAAGAAAATTCTATTCATTACTGGTTTTATTAATTCGATTTGGCTGATAGGTTTTGCATTTTCTTGTGAACAATGAACGGATAAACTAAGTAATAAAATGAAATTATTCCAAGAGTTACTAATATAATAAAACTGCTTAGCCAATTTGGCATATCAATCGAATATCGGGTAATAAAACCTTCTAGAAATCCGGCACCAATTGTAAAAGGGAAAGTACTTAAAAATATTTTAAAGCTGTTTTTAAAGCCCATTTTAAAAGAGTTCATTCTCGAAAAAGTTTTAGGAAACAGGATAGAAGCACCTAAAATAAATCCTGCAGCCGACTCAATTACAATGGCGAAAATTTCCATAGAACCGTGAATCCAGATCCCGCGGACACTTTTCCAGAATACATTCTGCTCGTAAAAAAAGTATTGAAACGACCCCAGCATTAAAGAGTTTTGAAGGAAAATATAAAACGTGCCAATGCCGCCAAAAATACCGTATAAGTAACATCTTGCCCCCACGAAAAGATTGTTCATGGTAATACCTATAAAACTTCCCCAGTTTGAACCGGATCCGTAAACGGCCATTGGATTTCCTTTTTTGATGTTTTCTAAAGTCATGTTGACGTAATCATCGCCCAATATTAAACGAACAAAGTTTTGATCGTAACGAGCCGAAACTACCCCCATGGCAACTGTGGCAAAAAACAGGACAAAAGCATACAGTAAATATCTTTTGTAATCGTAAAGCAGCAGCGGTACTTCGGTCTTGAAAAATTCAACAAATCTGTTTTTTTCCGTGCGTTTGGTTTTATAAATTTTTTGGTAAATCTGCGATGCAAGATGATTTAAATAAATAACAGTCTTACTCTTAGGATAATAAGTCTGCGCATACGATAAGTCATTCATTAATTGAATGTACAAATTAGCTAATTCGTCAGGATTTTTCTTAGCTTTACCAAAAATAGCTAGCTCAAATTCCAGCCATTTTTCTTTATTTTGTTTTATAAATGCAACTTCTCTCATTGAGGGCTAAAATATAAAATATGTCAGAATTATCTATTAATACAACACAAAATGTCAAAATAAATTTTATAGCCGCCACAGTAGGCGAGCGTATAGGAGCTTATTTTATAGATTTGGGTATTAAACTTTCTTATATACTTGTTGTTTCTCTAATTGTTTTTTACTGGCTTAATCTTGGGCAGGTACTAGACGGCCTGGATCCGTGGTCCAGAGGCGCGATATTTATCATACTTTATTTTCCGCTTATTATTTACTCCATAACCTTAGAAAGCATTTTTGAAGGGCAGTCTATTGGTAAAAAACTTGTGAAGATAAAAGTCGTAAAAATAGATGGATATCAGGCAGGTTTTGGCGATTATTTAATGCGATGGTTTTTTAGAATAATTGACTTTACTGCATTTTATGGTCTTGTTGCTGTAATAGCCATTGTTTCTAGTAAAAAAGGACAGCGTTTGGGCGACATGGTCGCGGGTACAGCCGTTATTACACTCAAAAATAAAATTAATATAAGCCATACTATTTTGGAAGAAATAGGAGAGGCGTATGTACCAACTTATCCTTTGGTTATCAAATTATCTGATAATGATATGCGAATTATTAAAGAAACATATCATAAAGCGGTGGCCAAAAACGATCACGAAATCATTTATAAATTGGTTGCCAAAATCGAAAGCGTAACCGGAATTAAAAACCAATCCGGAAATAATGCTGATTTTATCAGGGTAGTTTTAAAAGATTACAATTTTTACACCCAGCACATGTAATTTTTACCAAAGTTAAAATGCTGTATTTGTTTTTCTTAACCTAATTATCATTTAATTTTTATAATTTTAACATACTTGTTTAAAAAAGAAGTTCTGTAAACTAATTATTAAGGAAACTAAATTGTAAAATCATGATAATTAAAAAAATAACTGCCGTATTAATACTGTTTCTGGTTTCTGCTTTTACTTTTGCCCAAAGCGGAAAAAAGCTGGATAAAATTATCAAAAGAGATTATCAGATTATAGAAGGTACAATTTCTAAAATATCGGATAAAACCGTAGAATATTCTCTGCCGGGCGAAACTTTAGTAATTTCTTTGGATGTTTCGCAGATTGCCAAAATTGATTTTGCCAGCGGACGCTCGCAGACTTTTGATGTAAGTCAGGGAAGTAGTTCTTCCTCTTCGGGTTCTTCGCCGATAGAAGCAGTGGAAATTAAACAAAATACCATAGCGGTACTTCCAGTTCCGTATTTAAATTCAGATACTCAGGAAAGCTCAGAAGATATGGCAAAATTTGCGCAGAATGATCTTTACAATAAACTGCTGGACAAATCTTCTAATATTTTTCCGTTAACGGTTCAGGATTTAAGAACCACAAACAGCCTGCTTCATAAAGCTGGAATTGATTATAAAAATATCGACGAAACGCCAATTTCAGATCTGGAAAAAATTCTGGGAGTCGATAATATTGTGGCAGCGAAGGTTTCATATACTATGAATTCAGGCACAACTTCGACTACTTACGACAGCGGCAATGCAAAAGTCAGCGACAATAATAAGAAAATAAAAACCAATGATGTGTCGACTACTACAGCCAATACGCAGGTTTATTATTACTACACCGTTTATTTTGATATGTATAAAAACACCTCAAAAATATATTCGCAGACCCGCAAACCGTTTCTGGCCGTAAAAGACAGCTGGATCGATTCGATTTCCTATCTATTAAAAAGAAGTCCTATTTACGTTAAAAGATAATAAATTAATTGAAGTAGAAATAGTACTAAAAAAACAGGAGAAATACTAAAAATCTCTGCACCTTTGCATCTTTGTAACTTAAGAAAAAATGTTTCATTTATTAGATATTATTGGCACAATGGCGTTTGCAATGTCCGGCGCTTTAACAGCAATGCATAAAAAATTAGATCCGTTTGGGGTTTTTATTATTGCCTTTGTTACAGCCGTTGGAGGCGGAACACTTCGTGATGTTTTAATTGGCAGAACACCCGTAGGATGGATGATGAACCTGCAATATGTTTACGTCATTATTTTAGGTTTTTTTCTGGCTATTATATTCAGAAAAAAGTTTGATAAACTGCGAACTTCGCTGTTTTTGTTTGATACAATTGGTTTAGGTGTTTTTACGCTGATAGGTCTCGAAAGAGGAATTTTAACCGGTCTTCATCCTGTAATTTGTGTCGCATTAGGAACCATGACAGCTTGTTTTGGAGGTGTAATCCGTGATATTTTATGTACAGAGATTCCAACTATTTTTAGAAGAGAAATCTACGCAACCATTTGCATTTTTGGAGGCATCGTATTTTTTGGACTTAAAAAATTAAATTTAGAAGATGATGTGCTGTATCTTGTAACCTCTGTTGTAATCATTTCAGTGCGTTTATTGGCCGTAAAATTCAAATGGTATCTTCCGGCTTTTGAGCATAAATAAGATTTTAAAAAGAAATATTAGCCACAGATTAAACAGATTTAAAGGATTTTTTTTGGCTAAAGAATAAGAAAAAATCATTGTATTCATAAAAATCTGTGGCAGAAAAATGAAAAACCTTACCGTAAAGAAATACGATCAAAACGATTACAAGATTTGGAATGACTTTGTGAGTCAGGCCAAAAATGCTACGTTTTTATTCCACCGTGATTTTATGGAATACCACCAGGATCGTTTTCAGGATTTTTCACTTTTAATTTTTGAAGAAGAAAAACTAAAAGCCATTCTTCCGGCTAATAAAAACGGCAATGCTGTTTATTCGCATCAGGGACTTACGTATGGCGGATTGGTTTTTTTAAGAAAACTGAATGGAGAAAAAGCCGAACTCATTCTGGACTCAGTCTTGGGGTTTTTTAAAGAAAATGATATTGAGACTTTTTATTACAAACCAATTCCCAACTTTTATTTTCCCGACGGAAATCAGGAAATTGACTTTTTTTTATTGAAAAGAGGCGCCGTTATAGAACGAAAAGAAATGAATTTGGCTGTAAATCTAAATCTGCCTTTAAAAATTTCAAAAAGCAAACTGAAACATTTTAGAAGAATTGAAAATCTGGATTTAGATATTATAGAAGAAGATACTTTTGAGCCGTTTTGGACCGAGGTTTTAGAACCAAGATTAACCGAAAAATTCAATGCAAAACCCGTTCACTCAAAAGAAGAAATGGCACTTTTAAAAAGTAAATTTCCGCAGCACATCAAACAATATTCGGTTTATCAAAATGACAAAATTATTGCAGGAATAACCCTTTTTGAAACCAAAAATGTTGTAAAATCGCAATACGGAGCTACGACTAAAAACGGAGAAGAAGTAAGAGCACTTGATTTTTTATTCATTAATTTGATTCATAAATACAAACGCAAAGCCAAGCATTTTTTTGATATGGGAATTGTAAATGAAGATAATGAATTGGGTTATCATCCCGGACTTTTAAAACAAAAAGAAGAATTGGGCTGTACCGTTTACAATCAGGATTTTTATAAATTAAATATAAAATGATACCATTTCTGGATCTTAAAAAAATGAACGAACCGTATGAAACTGCTTTTCAGGAAAAACTGAAAACTGTTTTAGACAATGGCTGGTATATTTTAGGAAAGGAATTAGAAACATTTGAAAAGGCTTTCGCCGAATATTGCCAAACCCAATACTGCATAGGAGTAGGAAATGGTTTCGATGCTTTGGTTTTAATTTTTAAAGGTTATATCGAACTCGGAAAACTCAATAAAGGAGACGAAGTTATAGTACCGGCAAACACTTATATCGCTAGTATTCTGGCAATTCTCCAAGCCGATTTAATTCCGGTTTTGGTTGAACCAAAATTAGAAACCTACAACATAAATCCTAATTTGATTCGGGAGAAAATAACATCAAAAACAAAAGCGATTCTAGCCGTTCACTTATACGGACAATCCGCAGAAATGGACAAAATAAATGAAATTGCGCAAGAACATAATTTTATTGTTGTAGAAGATTGTGCGCAATCGCATGGAATTAAAAAATCTCAAAATTTAAATTCCAAATTCCAAACTGGCGAAAATCTAAAATCTAAAATCTACAATCTAAAATCATCATCTGCATTTAGTTTTTACCCTGGAAAGAACTTGGGATGTCTTGGTGATGGCGGTGCTATTACTACAAACGATTCTGAATTAGCAAAAGTGTTTTTTTCGCTTCGCAATTATGGTTCTGAAAAGAAATATTATAACGATTATATCGGTGTAAATTCTAGACTAGACGAATTACAGGCTGGATTTTTGAATCTGAAACTACCAAACTTAGATGCCGATAATGATAAACGCAGAGCAATTGCAAAACGATATTTAAATGAAATAAAAAACGATAAAATTGAATTGCCATTTTGGGATTTATCCAATAATCATGTTTTTCATTTGTTTGTTATCCGAACAGAAAACAGAGCAGAATTACAAGAATATTTAACCCAGAATAATATCCAAACCGTTATTCATTATCCAGTACCACCACATAAGCAGAAAGCTTTTTCGGATTGGAATACTTTATCTTTTCCCATAACAGAGAAAATCCATAATGAGGTTTTAAGTCTGCCAATGAGTCCGGTTTTAACGGATTCTGAAGTTGATTTTATTGTTGCCGTTTTAAATACATATTAGTTTGAGGGCAGTAAAAAAAATAGTCAATTCTACTTTGTTTAAGATCACTTCGTTAAACAGTTTTAGCGTAGGACTTAAAATAGGGATTGGATTAATAACTTCAAAAATACTGGCCATTTTTGTGGGACCCAGCGGAATGGCTTTGGTGGGTAATCTTCGTAATTTCTTGACTTCTTTAGAAAGTATTTCAATATTGGGTTTTCAGAACGGAATAGTAAAATATATTGCCGAAAATCAAAAGAATGAAGAAGAATTAAAAAAAATAATCGCAACAGTTTTTATTAGTTTAATCTGCGTTGCCCTTATTTTAAGCGGTGTTTTATATTTTTTTGCTTCCTTTTGGGACGATAAAATTTTAGAACACAATACAGATAATACTTTAGTATTTAGAGTTCTGGCACTCGCTTTACCGTGGTATACCGTTTCTGTTTTTCTGCTTTCTGTTTTAAATGGTTTAAGTAAATTCACCAAAGTAATTTGGGTAAACATTACAGGAAACTTAATTGGTTTGCTGGTTTCTCTGATCATGATATTAAAATTCCAGACTTTAGGCGCCTTATTGGCCATTGTAATAACGCCTTCGCTCTTGTTTTTTGTCACTTTTTATTTTGTACAGAAAGAGATTCAATTTCTAAAAATTATTCGCCTGCAATTATATGATTTTACCATTATAAAAAACTTACTGCCTTATTCCTTAATGGCTTTGGTATCCTCTGTTTTAGGCCCAATAGTTTTATTAGCCGTTCGAAATAATCTTATTGAAAAGTTAGGATTAGATCAAGCCGGTTTTTGGGAAACCATGACTAGGATCTCGTCTTATTATTTACTTTTTGTAAGCACAATTCTAACCGTTTACTTTTTGCCCAAACTTTCAAAAGCTCAGGATAATGACCAAACAAAATCTATTTTTTGGCAGTTTTATAAAACAATTTTACCCGTTTTCTGCCTTGGCTTACTTGTAATTTATTTTAGCCGCTATTTCATAATTCAATTATTGTTTACCAAAGAATTTTTACCCGTGGCATCGCTTTTTTTCTGGCAGTTAATTGGTGATGTTTTTAAAGTAGCTGCATTAATTTTGGGTTATCAGTTTTTTGCCAAAAAACTAACCAAAGCTTTCATTATTTCAGAATTGTTTTCTCTTGGAACTTTGTATTTTTTGAGTCTGCTTTTTGTGAATTATTATGGAATAGAAGGAATGGTTATGGCTCAGGCTTTAGACAACTTTCTTTATTTTGTGGTGTTAGCGGTTTATTTTAGAAAAAGCTTAATTTAAATAAAACCATATTTCGATCATTTGTACTATTTTTATTGAAGTTATATTTGCTCAGGATGAAATTAAAACGCCTTCAATTCTATTTTTATAAATGCTAAATATTAAATTTTTGAATCCATTTTTCACGAAAGAAATTAGAGTTTTAATTTGCGCCGGATTCCTTTTTCGTGCTTTATTATCCATTTTATATTTTCACGTAACGCTGTTTCCTGATTCGGAAGGATATTTATTTTTAGCTGAAAAAATCTTAAGTTTTGATCTTAATTTTTATAACGGAGAAAGAACTCCGGGATATCCGTTGTTTATTGCTTTAGCATTAGGTTCTACAATCTTGACCGTTGTGTATCAGGTTGTTTTAGGGATTTTCACTTCTGTTTATTGGTATAAAACCATTTTAAAACTAAATTTCGATTCAAAAACAGCATTATACATTACGCTTTTTTTACAAAGCTTTCTCCAGATTCATTTTTACGAAAGAATAATATTGGTAGAATCTGTAACTCTCTTTTTTGTTTCGGTATTATTTTACTATTTAGCTGCTGATTATTTAGAAAATAAAAATTTTAAAAGAGACTTTATCGTCGCATTAGTTCTTGGTATACTTGTTTTGATTAAACCATTTTATGCCTTTATTCCATTTGTTATTTATGGCTTTAGTGTAGCGAAGAATTTTAAAATTTCAAAAATTATAAATTCTAAACTCATTATTCTGTTATTCCCTTTGATCTCTTATTTTGGATGGTCTTATGTCAATAAAATAAATACCGGATATTTTGTTTCGACCACATTTTTTGGACTTAATTTATCGCAAAACTGTGTTTATTTTGCCGAAAAAACAACACCGGAATACCAATGGATTGGATCTGTTTACGCCAAACACCGAGATAAATTAATAGCTGAAAATAACCAATTAGAACCACATCTTCAAACCGATATTGCGATGACGATTTGGGATGCTCAAACTGAATTACTGCCCAAAACAGCCGGAAATTTTGCTTTACTTTCGGCAGAACTTGGCGGTTATGCTAAAGCGACGATAAAAAAGAATCCGCTGGAATATGTAAAACAAGTTGTTTTTAGATCCTGGTTTGATTTCTGGAAACCAAAAATATATTGGGATTATAACAGTTTTTCACTGCCTTTTGTAAATAAAATATTTTTAGGAATCTGGTATTTGCAGACGCTTTTAATTTGGATTTTTAAAGTCTTTTTTGTGCTTTTAATTCCGTATCATTTTGGTTTGTTTTTAAAGAATCGCAGCATTACAAAAGAACTTCTTTTTACGACAATTATTTTTCTAACCTCTGTGCTGCAGGCATTAGTTACGTATGGAGGCAATGCTAGATTCAGCTTTCCTTTTGAATATATTATGATGTTGGTTGTTATTTTATTCGTCAGGGAAAATATTTTGAATAAGAGAAAAAAACTTGAAGTTTAGTTTATTTCAAATTCCAGGCATTAAGGTATTTTTGCGCAATTTTGATATAATCGTGTTCTTGCTCTATAAAAGCTCTGGCACGTTTTCCTATTGCCGTAATTTCATCCGGATTTTCAATTAAAAAAGACAATTCGTTTACTAGATAACCAACATCAGGAATTGCATTTATACAAACTCTTTCAGTTAAATTGTAATGTGCTGTAAATTCATTTTCTGCTCCGGTAAAAACCACTTTTCCTTTTGCCATTGCTTCCAAGGCATTATAACCCTGATCGTAGCCGTAAACCTGATCCAGTAAAATATGAGACTGATTATATAAAGCGATATATTCGTTATACGGCACATCTTCAACCTTTATAATGTCGACTTTAGAACCATATTTTTTTTGAATTATCGAAACAGCATCTTCAAAAAATACTGTTCCTTTTTTAATGGCGCTGCTGTTATTTTTACCCAGAAAAACGATTACTTTCTCAGAAACAGTTATAGGTTCAAAAGCAATTTTATCTGTGTTTACAGGGTTTGGAATTAATGTTTTTTCGGGTAATGCAATTTTATAATCCAAATCAGAAACCATTATTTTGGAAACTTTTTTACTGACAAAATCATATAAATCACGATAATTTTTACGCGTATATTTTAATGAAAAACGATAGTTGGGTGCTAATTTTTTGTTTTGTAAAAGAGGTGTCAAAATCGAATACTTTACTTCATCTTTCAATAAAAAATCGATAACCGGAGTATCTTCACCGCAAACCAAAAGAAAGCTTTTTTTGTTTTGATTGAAAAGCTTTTTCAAAAGGTATTTTGAAAAAAACGGATACGTTTCAATCGCATTCGAGTTGATTAATTGTACAACATCGTAGTTTTTTAATTTTGGAAGAAAGAACCAAAACAGAATTCCTTTTTCGGCCAATTGTAAATCAGTCTTAAAAATTCGGAAGAAAACTTTATTACAAAAAACTAAAAATTTATTGTCCAGAAAATACTTTGGGTGAATAGAATAATCAACAGGAAATTTTTTAAAATTATCGCCCGTTGCAATAATCGAAACTTCGTGTTGTAAGGCTTCTAATCCTTCTTTTAAAGAATTATGTAATCGGCTGTATTCTCCTACCAAGAGTATTCTCATTTCTGCGGGAAATATTTATATTTACGTAAATATATATGAAAATGTTAAATGTTTTTTCTGAAAATGATTTTGAAATTCTAATTGCGACCAAAGATAGGTCCAATTTAGATTTTTTACAGCCCATGTTTCCGTTTGAACATTTTTCAACTTTCAATTTATTGATTGTAAATCAAACCGAGAATACTTTTTTAGAATCTGATTTTGATTCGGTTAGGGTTTTAAATGTGAATGAAAAAGGCTTGTCGAAAAGCAGAAATAAAGCGATTCAGAGCGCATCAAAAAACATTTGCCTTTTTACTGATGATGATGTCGTTTTTACAGAAAATTTAAAAACGAAGATTCTTTCTGCTTTCGAAAAAGATTCGAAAGCAAGCATTATTACCTTTAATCATGTCAGAATTGGAGATACCGAACCTCAAAAAAAGGCAATTAAAACTTTTATTCACGACCAAAAAAGCATCTGGAATGTAAGTTCGATCGAAATTGCTTTTAAATTAAACGACATAAAAGAAAACAATATTTCTTTTGATGAAAACTTCGGGCTTGGTTCTTTTTTCGAAACCGCCGAAGAGTTTTTGTTTTTAAAATCGGCTTTAAGCCAAAATTTAAAAGTTAGTTTTAATCCTGAAATTATCGTTTCACACCCGCAATTTTCATCAGGAAAAGATGAAGGTTCAGATTCTATAATTTACGCCAGATCGGCTTTATTTTATAAGCTGTACCACAATTTTGCTTATGTTTGGCTTATCAAATATGTCTTTTTCTTAATTCGAAGAAAAAGCATTAAAATCTCGGAAATACCTAAAAAAATTAAAGCAGGAATAAACGGAATTTCAAAATTTAAAGAAGTAACCAAAAGCAAATTATGACCACAAATGCCGATATTCAATTAATTGAAATTCCAAAAATTCAAGACCGACGAGGGAATCTCGCTGTTATTGAAAAAGATACGATTCCGTTTGTTTCAAAAAGAGTGTATTATTTGTTTGATGTTCCAAGCGGAAGCAAACGCGGCGGACATGCTCATAAAGAACAGCACGAGCTTTTAATTGCTTTAAGCGGGAGTTTTGATGTTGTTTTAAAAGATGGTAAAACAATAAAAACAGAAACGCTGAACAAGCCCAATATTGGTTTACTGATTGTAAACGGAATTTGGAGAGAATTAAAGAATTTTTCATCGGGAGCCGTATGTTTGGTTTTGGCTTCAGACGAATTTGACGAAAACGATTATATCCGGGAATACAAAGATTTTAAGCTATTTAAAAACAGATGAACCCAATCCGAGTTCGGCCAGTTTAAGTTTTAAACCAATTAAAATCTGCAATAAACTTGAGGGAAGAGTCAGCAATATTCTTTTTTTAAGGCTTAGATTTTTTAAATTAATTCCGTGGTAATAATAGTTGAACTGCGTTTTATTATGGATAAGTTTACTCTTTACAGCCAGCGAAAACCGGTTTAAATCCAAAAAATATTTAAGGTCAGGATTGGATTTTTCAAGTTCCAGAAACTTAGAAAAATCCATTTTAGAATTCATTAAAGAGGAGTTTTTAGAAAGGCTGTTTTCATCATGAATGTAGCGCACCAATATTTTCCAGATAAATAAAACAGGATAAACAATCCCAATTCTAATCCATAAATCCGTGTCTTGTCCGCTTTTTATGTTAGGATCAAAAACGCCTGTTTTTTTAAAAATACTTTTATTAAAAACAGTTCCCGAAGTTAGGATTACAGATTCTTTTGTACTTGCTCTAAAATAATTTACAAATTCAAAATCTCCTGTTTTGCGTATTGAATATGCAGCAGGAAATGTTTTTTTGGATGTTTCGATTTCTATAGCTGCAGCAAATACTTTTTGTTCTGGAAAAATTACAGCATAATGATGCATTGTTTCTAAAAAATCAGGATACCAATAATCATCGGCATCCAGAAAGGTTACGAAATCAGCATTTGCCTCGGCTAAACCAAAATTTCGGGTTTGAGAAACACCTTCATTTTTTTTGCTGAAATATCGAATTCGATCGTCTTTAAAGTGTAAAACCTTTTCTTCACTTTTATCTGTAGATCCGTCATTTACTATAATAATTTCGAAATCCTGAAAAGTCTGTTTCAATACACTTTGTATCGTATTCTCGATAAATTTTTCTTTGTTGTACAACGGAATTATGATAGAAAAAAAAGCCATTTTAGTTTATTTTAAAGTGCAATAATAACCCAAACGGTAAAGATCAAAAAGAAAAAGAGATGGTTTTTTGCATAATAACTGCTTTACAAATAAAGGTTTTAAAACTCTAAAACCAAAAGCAATTAAAGCAGTAAGATGATATTTTTTTATGACTTGAAAATAATGCGACAGTTTCACATAATCGGTAGAGATTAAATTGGAATCGACTAAATTTTTCAAACCCAAAACTGCTTCTTCAGATTTTTGCAGAAATGTTTTACTGTCTTCAATTCCCAAATGAAAAACAGGATTTTCGATATGAAGAATTTCAATTTGTTTCTGCTTTAATTCAAAAGAAAATAAAGTGTCCTCGTGTCTGAGATTTGGAATGCTTTCATTAAAACGGACTTTCTGAAAAATACTTTTACTAGTCAAAAAGTTTAAAGTTAAAAAGGAAAGATAAGGATTTTTATTTCGGTCAGCAACAAGTAAAGCTTCTCTTTTTTTTCCATAAATCCATCTTAAAAGTTTATTTTTTGAAGGTTGATTACTTTCGTATAAAATGCCTCCATAAACTATTTTTTCATTATTATTAATCAGCGAAATATAATTTGAAATAAAATTCTCGTGAACAGGAAAGGTATCGGCATCAAGAAATAATAAATTTTCATAAAGGGCTTTTTCCGCCAATAAATTCCGAATTGCGCTGCGTCCGATATTATTATCTAAAACAACAAAAGAACAGTTTTGTAAACGATTAATTTCTTGGTTTTCAGTTTTAAAAAGATCTGAGGCGTCATCCAGACAAATAATTTCAAAAGTGATATTTAATTCCACGGCTTGATTATGCAGTTTTTCAACTAATGAAAATGCATCATAATTGTAAACCGGAATTAAAATGGAAAGCATTACACGCTTCTTTGCACTACTTCAAAAATTCTTTCATCTTCACATTTTAATGTTTTCGATGGAAATTTCATCAATAAAGCATAATCGTGAGTAGCCATGATAACAGTTTTACCATTGGCATTGATGGTTTTTAAAACTTCTAAAACTTCAGAACTGGTCTGCGGATCAAGGTTTCCTGTAGGTTCATCGGCAAGAATAAATTCCGGATCGTTAAGCAAAGCTCTTGCAATCGCAACACGCTGCTGTTCACCACCAGAAAGCTGGTGAGGCATTTTGTTTAGAAAATCTTTCATGCCTACTTTGTCTAAAACCTCGTCGATTTTATGTTCCATTGCTTCTTTTTCGGTCCAGCCGGTTGCTTTTAAAACAAAAAGCATATTGTCTTTAACAGAGCGGTCCGGAAGCAATTTGAAGTCTTGAAAAACAATCCCAATTTTACGTCTCAAATACGGAATATCTTTTTCTTTTAAAGTTGCCAAATCAAAGTCAACAATATGAGCTTCACCTTCAGTTAAAGGCAGATCAGCGTACAAAGTTTTTAAGAAGCTGCTTTTTCCGGAACCGGTTTTACCAATGATGTAGATAAATTCTCCGTGTTGAACATCCAGATTAATATGAGATAAAATTTTTCTTCCTTCTTGATATATAGTGACTTCTTTAAGAGATAGTACGGTTTGTGACATAATAAAATTGATTTGAATGGTAAAAGTAATAAGATAACGTTTGGATTCAAAATAAATTTCAATCATTTCTTAAGAAAATTTGTCGAAAAAGAATTGAAAATATAAACCATATAAGTAATGTAAGTTCATTTTAGTTAATCTGCTAAAAGTTCCTAGCTTATAATTACTTATGTAACTTATATGGTTCATTTTAAATTTTTGTAAAGCCTTTAAAATGTTCGTTATTCAATGTTTGTTCATAATAAATTCAAGAAACGTTTCGTTATAAACGGTATAAAATGATAAATTTGAATACTAAATATAACTAAAATGCATAGACTTTCCTGGTTCTTTTTATTCCAAATTATCCTTACTTCGACCATAGTTTCGGCACAAAAATCAGCTATTTATACTTACGATTTAAAGGATTTTGACAAAGCACTGGCTTTATATAACGATAAACAATACGCCTCGGCACAACATATTTTTGAATATGTAAAAAATAACGCAGCAACTGAAGAAGTAAAATCAGACTGTGCGTATTACATTGCCAATTGTGCGATTAGAACAAATCAGGCCAATGCCGATGCTTTGATGGAAAAATTCGTTGACGATTACCCTACAAGCACCAAGCAAAACCAAGCTTACATTGAAGTGGCACAATATTTCTTCGAGCAAGGAAATTATCCAAAAGCTTTGCAGTGGTTTGACAAGGTAGATGAAGGCTACATGAGCAAAAAAGAATCGGATAAATTTAATTTCCAAAAAGGATACAGCTACTTTAACGCTAAAAAGAAAAAAGAAGCAACGACTTATTTTAATAAAGTCGTAAACTCTCCTGAATATGGTTCTCAAGCCAAATATTATTTAGGATTTATGGCCTATGAAGGAGATGATTACAAAGAAGCAACGAAATATTTTGATGAAGTTTCGGGCGAAGAAAAGTACAAAGAAAAACTTTCGTACTATCAGGCCGATATGAATTTTAAATTAGGAAATTTCCAAAAAGCAATCGATTTGGGCCAAAAAGCAATGGCGAAATCAAATGATATTGAGAAATCTGAATTGAATAAAATTATTGGTGAAAGTTATTTCAATTTAAAACAATACGACAAAGCAATTCCTTATTTAGAGCAATACGCCGGTAAAAAAGGAAAGTGGAATAATACTGATTTCTATCAATTGGGTTATGCTTATTATGAGCAGAAAAACTATGAAAAAGCAATTTCTCAATTTAATAAAATCATTGAAGGAAAAGATTTTGTAGCTCAAAATGCTTATTATCATTTAGGTTTGAGTTATTTAAATACAGGTAAAAAGCAAGAAGCTTTAAACGCATTTAAGAACGCTTCTGAAATGGATTTCAATGCGCAGATTCAGGAAGATGCGGCTTTAAACTACGCTAAAGTGAGTTATGATATTGGAAACGCCTACCAAACCGTTCCGGGAATTTTACTTGATTTCTTAAAAAAATACCCAAACAATTCAAGCAGGGCAGAAGTAGAAAAATTGTTGGTTGACTCTTATATTTCGACTAAAAACTATAAGGAAGCTTTGGTTTTATTAGAAAAAAACAGATCGGCAGAAAATAAAGCAGCTTATCAAAAAGTACTTTTTTACAGAGGAGTGGAATTGTATAATGAATCAAATTATACCGAAGCCGGAAAAATGTTTAAAAACGCGATTAACGAACAAAAAACACCTGAGTTTACAGCACGTGCGACATTCTGGAAAGCAGAAACGGAATATCTTAACGACGATATGCAAAACGCCTTGATAACCTACAAGCAATTTGCAGGACTTGCAGCGGCAAAATCTACAGACGAATACAAAAACATCAACTACAATATTGGTTACACGTATTTTAAACTGAAAGAATACGATCAGGCTGCAAATTCATTTCAGGCGCAGATTGATACTAATAAAGAAGATAAAGTTCGTTTAAACGATTCGTATCTGCGTTTAGGAGATTCACGTTTTGTGAATTCTAAATACGCTCAGGCAATGGAAGCGTATGGAAAAGCGATGGATGCAAAAAGCGTCGATGCTGATTATGCTCAGTTTCAAAAAGCGCTTTCATACGGTTTTATGTCTAAAAATGAGCAGAAAATCAATGAGTTGAATAACTTCCTTAAAATGTATAAAAAATCAGAATATCGTGATGATGCTTTATACGAATTAGGAAATACGTATGTGGCTGATAAAAAGAACGATTTGGCGATTAAAACTTTTGACCAGCTGATTTCTGAATACAAAAACGGTTCGTTTACTTCAAAATCAATCTTAAAACAAGGTTTGATTTATTATAATTCAGATCGTGATGAACAAGCATTGGCAAAATTCAAAAAAGTAGCAGCAGAGTTCCCAAAAACACCAGAAGCGCTTGAAGCCGTTTCTACAGCAAGATTAATTTATGTCGATTCAGGAAAAGTAGATGAATATGCAGCCTGGGTTAGAACTTTAGATTTCGTTTCGGTTACAGATGCGGAATTGGATAACGATACTTACGATGCAGCTTTCAAACAATACGGGCAAAGCAACAGCAAAGCGGCAATGACTGGTTTTGCAGGTTATGTGAGCAAATTCCCGGCAGGATTACATGCTTTAGAGGCTAATTTCTATTTGGCGCAGTTGTATTATGCTGAGGGTTCAGAAACAAAATCAATTTCTAATTACCAATATGTAATCGATCAGCCAAGAAGCGAATTTACAGAGCAGGCGTTAAACAGACTGGCTCAGATTTACTTAAAAGCAAAAGATTGTGATAAATCGATTCCGGTTTTAGTTCGTTTAGAAAGCGAAGCCGATTATCCTCAAAATAAAAACTTTGCTCAGGCAAACCTAATGAAATGTTATTATGACAAAAAGGATTATGACAATTCGGTTATTGCTGCAGACAAAGTATTGGCTAATCCAAAAGCCGATGCCAATGTAAAAGCCGATGCGCAGATTATTGTAGCTCGTGCTGCGATTCAAACAGGAAATGAAGATAAAGCAAAAGCAGCATACGCAAAACTGTCTACTACTTCAAAAGGAGAATTAGCAGCCGAAGCGTTGTATTATGATGCTTATTTTAAAACAAAAGAAGGAAAATTTGAAGCTTCGAATACTGCCGTTCAAAAACTGGCAAAAAGTTATTCTGCTTACAAATATTACGGTGCAAAAGGTTTGGTTTTAATGGCGAAAAACTTCTACGGGTTGAAAGACAGCTATCAGGCGACTTATATTTTAGATAACGTAATTAACAATTTTACAGATTATCCGGATGTTGTAGAAGAAGCTAAAAAAGAATTGAGCGCGATTAAATTAGAAGAGTCTAAAACGAATTCGTCAATTAATAAATAAGAATAAGAGAGTATAGAATATAGAAAAAAGAATATAGATTAAAAAAAACAAAGATTTGAAGTCTATTCTCTTTATTCTGTTCTCTATTTTCTTAAAAAAAAATAAAAACAATGAGCTTACCCTTTTATATAGTTGATGTTTTTGCTGATAAAAAATATGCCGGAAATCAGCTGGCGGTATTTTTAGAAGCCCAAAATTTAAGTTCGGAAGAAATGCAGCAGATTGCGCGCGAGATTAATTTCGCCGAAAGCACCTTCATTACCAAACTGGATAAGGAAAATAATAAAGCAGAAATTAAAATATTTACGCCCTCTCAGGAAATGCAGTTTGCGGGGCATCCGATAATTGGAACTTCCTGGGTTTTGATTAATAAGATATTCGAAAATTCGCCTGAAAAGATAACTTTGAATGTTCCGATTGGGCCAATTCAAATTAATCGGTCAGAAGGATTGATTTGGTTAAAAGCAGCGCAGCCAAAGTTTTGGGATATTTTTTCAAAAGAAGATTTCCCTTCTTTTAGTAATCTGAACAAGGAAGATTTTGAAAATCAATTTCCAATTCAGGAGGTTACAACCGGAAGCGCCTTTGTAATGGTTGGATTAAGCAGTAAAAGAGCACTGGAAAATTTGGTTTTGGATAAAGATAAAACAGATGAATGGCTGAAAAAGCATTGCAAAACATCGCACAGAGGCTTGTATTTTTATTATTTGGAAGGCTCGAAATTGTTTAGCCGAATGCTTTGTATCGAACACAATCAATTGGTAGAAGATGCTGCAACAGGAAGCGCAAGTACGTGTCTGCAGGCGTTTCTGTTAAAATATCATAAACCTGAATTTGAATTAATTAATTATCAGGGAGATTATATAGGCCGTCCGTCTGAGATTTATTTCAAAGGAAAATTAACCGAGAATCAGTTTGATATTAGTATTGGCGGAAAAGCTCAGTTTGTAGCCAAAGGAGAGTGGGAAGCTTGATTAAGAAAATAGAACAAAGAAAATAGAACAAAGAGAATAGACAAAGAAAATAGATTTTAGAATATAGAACAGAACAAGAGTTGGAGCTTAAGAATGAAGAAATGGCATAAGTCTATTTTCTATACTCTTTTCTCGATACTCTTAAAAAGAAGAAATATGAAAATTAACTGCCGAAATAAAATTATTGTTTTACTAGTGTTATTTGTCTGCCAGCTATCGTTTTCGCAGGTTAAGAAAAATGAAAGCATTGGAACCGAAACAGTAAACGTAGTAAAACCTTATTCGCCAACAATTTCCGACGCTTTTAAAGTGAAAGAAACGCCTTCGCTTGACGATGCCGGAAATCAGCCGAAAGAAACGATAAAGTATAGTATTTTATCTGTTCCGGTGGCTTCGACTTTTACACCGTCAAAAGGAAATGCACAAGGTGTGGATAAATCTAAAAAAGAAAGATTGTTCAATAATTATGCAACGCTTGGAGTTGGAAATTACGGAACATTAAATGCTGAATTATTCGTAACTCAGGATTTAGGAAACAACGATTATTTGGCTGGAATGCTGCGTCATCATTCTTCGCAGGGAGGAATTAAAGATGTGAATTTAAATGATGAATTTTACGATACAGGCCTGAACATTGGTTATGGACAAAATAACCGTGATATGTCTTGGGGAGTTGATGCAGGATATCAAAATCAGGTTTATAACTGGTACGGACTACCGGCTGATTTTGGAATGACTTTACCGCCGGCAACACAGGAAGATTTAATTAGAGGAATTAATCCAAACCATTCTTATAATACGATTTCATTGGGCGGAAATGCCGAATTTAATGAAGGCATTTTCAGTAAAGTTTCGGCAAGGTTTACTCATTTTTCAGATAGCTTTTCTTCTTCGGAAAATCGTTTTTATGTAAAGCCTACTTTTAAAGTTGATGTAATGGATCAGGCCATTAACACTAATATTATTATAGACCATGTAAGCGGTTCTTTTAAACATAATTATGCTTGGGACAATGTTGAGCCTTTAAAATACAGTTTAACTAATTTTGGTATTGAACCTAGTTTTGTAGTGCATGAAAATGACTGGACATTAGAATTAGGAGCTGGTTTATTTTATGCTTTAGATTCTGAAAACAGCGGAAACAAATTTTATATCTACCCAAAAGTAAATGCATCGTACAAATTGGTTGGCGATTTAATGATTTTCTATACGGGAGTAAATGGAGGTTTAAACCAGAATTCGTATGCTGATTTTGTAACCGATAATCCGTTTTTGTCTCCAACTTTAAATATGAGACCAAGCAGTACGCAGTACAATGTTTTTGCCGGATTAAAAGGTAAATTAGCAAACAATGTCAATTATAACGTAACAGCTTCGTACTTAAACGAAAAAGACAAAGCATTGTTTAAAAGCAATGATTATACAGAGGATTTTTCGAACCAGAATTATGCTTTCGGAAACTCGTTTGGGGTAGTGTATGAAGATATTAGAACTTTCCGTTTTTATGGAGAATTAAAAGCCGATTTTTCGCAGAATGTTACTTTTGGAATCAACGGAACTTTTAATAGTTATAGCACAGATAACGGAATTGAAGCATGGAATTTACCTTCGATGAAATTAAGTTCGACTTTAGACGTTAATATTACTAAGCAGTGGTATGCTGGTTTTAATATTTTCTATGTGGGAGAACGTAAAGACATGCAGTCTAATTTAAATGCGGGTGTAGATCCGGTTATCACGACTTTAAAAAGTTATTTTGATGCCAATGCACATTTAGGATATAAATACAACGAGCGTTTAACTTTCTTCTTAAAATTAAATAATATAGGAAACCAAGCTTACGAAAGATGGCTGAATTATCCGGTTCAGGGATTCCAGGTTTTAGTGGGAGGAAATTATAAATTCGATTTTTAAAGAGGTTTCGCAAGAAAAATACAGAGGCACTAAGATGATGTAAAGTATAAAAAGTGCCTTTTTTTTAGCCATGAGTTCGTGAATTTTTTGGAGTAAATTCGTGAATTCGTGGCTAATTTTTTTTACATCGTCAAAAACCTTTGCATCTTTGCAGCTTAGAACCTCAGTACCTTCAAAAAAATGAACTTCAAACAAAAAATACATTCTCATTACACGCAAATGGTTCAGGACCGAATCGATGTTTTTAAAGACATGATTTCGGGATTAACGGAAGATTCTAAAAACGATGCCAAAGGTTCAGCCGGCGATAAGCACGAAACCGCTTTATCGATGATGCATATCGAACAGGAAAAACTGACCAATAAACTCAAAGAAGCGATTGCTCAAAAAGCAGTTTTAGATAAAATTGATCCAGCTAAAGTAACAGAAAACATTATTTCCGGCAGTTTGGTAAAAGCAAACGGAATCTATTTATATGTAAGCGTTGCGCTTCCTAAAATTGCAATTGACGGTATTAATGTAATTGCACTTTCTGCACAATCACCTTTAGGGAATCATTTAATGGGTAATAAAGCTGGTTTTGAATTCGAGATCAACAAAACGCATTATACTATTCAAAGCGTTGAATAGATTTTTCATTCGATTGCATATGATGGATTAAAATCCATCCCTACAATATGTATCATTTCTCCGGAATTTTCAAGCAAGTGTTTTTAAGAACTTTGGCAAAGTTTTAAACTTTGACAAAGTTGAATAACCCAAAGTTTGTCACTGAAAGAAGACTCTGAATTTTTTATTTTATGAGAAAGCTTCAGAGGAGCTGCATATTTATAGCATAATTTATTTCCATCCACAAAAGCTCCAGCGGAGCGATATATATATATCGCTCCGCTGGAGCTTGAAATCACGGTGTAGATAATTTGCTATAAATATTATGCTCCAATGGAGCTTTTTTTTATTGAATCAAATGGCAGGTAGATATTAAATATAAAATAATTTCCTAACAGCTTTTTCTATTCTACTTGAGAATCTTTCATGAATAATTAAAATTCTCAAAATTTAATTCAAAGATTTCTTTAAAACATTAAATTTTACTCGTGTTTTGTCTTCAAAATTGAAATTTATAAGTTTAGGGCAATTTTTAAAGCTAAAATTTTACATTTTATATGTAAAAACAATTTTATGCTTTTAAATTATAACTGAAATAAGGTTTTGTGTTTTTCAATTATAATCAATACCGCATCTTTGCCCTATCAAAATGAAATTTTAAAAAATAAAAATATAAAATTATGTGTGGAATTGTATGTGCCTTTGATCTAAAGCAAAAAGCCGAGACTTTAAGACCTCAAGTATTAGAAATGTCTAAAATCATTCGTCACCGCGGACCAGACTGGAGCGGAATCTATAGTAATGATAAAGCAATTCTTTCTCATGAGCGTTTGGCAATTGTAGATCCAGCTTCAGGAAAACAACCTTTATTTACAGAAGATAAAAAATTGGTTTTGGCTGCAAATGGTGAAATTTACAATCATAGAGAACTGCGCAAACAATTTGAAGGAAAATATAACTTTCAGACTGAAAGTGACTGCGAAGTTATCCTGGCATTATACAGAGAAAAAGGAGTAAGTTTTGTTGATGAATTAAACGGAATCTTTGGTTTTGCAATTTACGATGTAGATAAAGATGAGTATTTCGTTGCTCGTGACCACATGGGAATTATTCCATTGTATATTGGATGGGATCAGCACGGAACTTTCTACGTTGCTTCTGAGTTAAAAGCTTTGGAAGGATATTGCACCAAAATCGAATTATTTCCTCCGGGACATTATTTATCAAGTAAAGATGGTGAATTTGTACAGTGGTACAAAAGAGACTGGGTTGATTACGATGCGGTTAAAGACAACGAAACGAGTATTCCTGAAATCAAAAAAGCACTTGAAGCAGCGGTTCACAGACAATTAATGAGTGATGTTCCTTATGGAGTTTTACTTTCTGGAGGATTAGATTCGTCTATCACTTCGGCTGTAGCCAAAAAATTTGCGCAAAAACGTATTGAATCAGATGATACTACAGATGCCTGGTATCCGCAATTGCATTCATTCTCTGTAGGTTTAGAAGGTTCTCCGGATTTAGCTGCAGCAAGAAAAGTGGCAGATCATATTGGAACGATTCATCACGAAATTAAATTTACAATTCAGGAAGGTTTAGATGCTGTTCGTGATGTAATTTACAACCTTGAAACTTATGATGTAACTACAGTTAGAGCTTCGACTCCAATGTGGTTAATGGCAAGAGTTATCAAATCAATGGGAATTAAAATGGTGTTGTCTGGCGAAGGTGCAGATGAGTTATTTGGAGGATATTTATATTTTCATAAAGCGCCAAATGCTAGAGAGTTTCACGAAGAAAACGTTCGTAAATTAGGAAAACTTCACATGTACGATTGTTTACGTGCTAACAAAAGTTTGGCAGCGTGGGGAATTGAAGGTCGTGTTCCTTTTTTAGATAAAGAATTTATGGATGTTGCGATGCGTATTAACCCGCAGGATAAAATGATCAACAAAGAACATCCAATGGAAAAATGGGTTGTTCGTAAAGCTTTTGAAGATATGCTTCCGGAAAGTGTAGCATGGAGACAAAAAGAACAATTCTCTGATGGAGTAGGTTACAGCTGGATCGATACTTTGAAAGAAGTAGTTGGAAGAGAAGTTTCGGATGAGCAATTAGCAAACGCGAAATACAAATTCCCATTGCAGACACCAACTTCAAAAGAAGAATATTACTATCGTTCTATTTTCTCAGAGCATTTCCCAAGTGATGCAGCGGCATTATGTGTACCTCAGGAAGCAAGTGTGGCTTGTAGTACAAAAATCGCTTTAGAATGGGATGAAGCGTTCAAAAACATGAACGATCCTTCAGGTAGAGCAGTGGCAAGTGTTCACGATGATGCTTACGTGAAAGCTTAAAACAAGTTAATTTTTAGAATTAGTGTATATATTGCAGAAAGGCGTTCTTTTTTTGAGAACGTCTTTCTTGTCTAAAATTGTTAAATTCTATATTTCAGTTGTTTATAATTTTTTTTCGGTAATTATTTAACTTACTTTTTTTATATTTGGCATTCGCCCGAAAAAAGTTAACCGATAATATTTAGCATTGAAAATGTAGGAAAGCAAAAAATAATATTTAGTTTTGCTTTTAACATCAATTTTAATGATTTTTTAATGTTTGGCTTATTTTGGCTCGACATAAAAGAATAAAAATAAAAAATAGAATAGTATGTCTGGATTATTGGCCGTTATAGGTAAAGGAAAAGACCCACAGCTTGTAAAACAACTTTCTGAAAGAATGTCGCACCGCGGCCCTGATGAGAGCGATTTACATATTATGGAAAATGGAAGTGTGCTTTGTCATGAAAGTTTATCTATTATCGATTTAAATTCGGGTAAACAGCCTATTCAGGGAACAAACAAAGCCTGGATGGTTCACGATGGTGAGATTTATAATTATCAGGAATTAAAAGATACGGTTTTAAAAGACCATACATTCAGAACAAAATCGGATTCAGAAGTTATTGTGCATTTGTACGAAGAATTTGGATATGATTTTTGTAATAAATTAGACGGAGATTTTGCTTTCGTCATTATCGACGGAGACAAATACATCGCCGGACGTGATCCTATTGGAGTAAAACCTTTGTATTATGGTTTAGATGAAAGAGGAAGAATTTATTTTTCTTCAGAAATGAAATCAATTGCAGATCAATGTAAATCATTTTCGACTTTTCCTCCGGGACATTATTATACAGCAAAAAGTGGTTTTGTAAAATATTACCATCCAGAATACGAAGATCATAAAAACGCAACGCAGTCACTTGATTTAAATTTAATTAGAGAAAGTTTAATCGAGGCAACGCGTAAACGTTTAATGAGCGAAGTTCCGGTTGGAGCAGTTTTATCAGGAGGTTTAGATACTTCGTTGATTTCGTCAATTGCTTCAAGACTGCTAAAAGATAGCGGTAAAAAGTTACCCACTTTTTCTATTGGTTTAGATGCAAATGCGCCAGATAATGTTATGGCTCGAAAAGCAGCAGAATTTCTGGGAACAGACCATCATGAAGTACATTTTACGGTAGCAGAAGGAGTATCGGTATTGGAGAAAGTG
Source organism: Flavobacterium sp. GW821-FHT12A05 (assembly GCF_058807735.1). Classification (NCBI taxonomy): domain Bacteria; kingdom Pseudomonadati; phylum Bacteroidota; class Flavobacteriia; order Flavobacteriales; family Flavobacteriaceae; genus Flavobacterium; species Flavobacterium sp. GW821-FHT12A05. The sequence goes on from NZ_JBXAQY010000001.1 coordinate 430,950, forward strand.
ATTTCGCATATCGAAACCTATGATATTATTTCGGTGCGTTCAGGAGTTCCAATGTATTTATTGTCTAAAGCAATCAGCGAAAAAGGAATAAAAGTGGTGCTTTCCGGAGAAGGTGCCGATGAAATTTTTGGAGGACATTTGTATTTTAGAAATGCGCCTTCGGCAGAAGAATTTCAGGACGAAACAATAGAAAGAGTTCAAAAACTATTTACTGCCGATTTACTTCGCGTAGATAAAACAACAATGGCAAACGGAATCGAAGCCAGAGTTCCGTTTTTGGATGCTTCATTTTTGGATGTTACCATTCGCGTAAAAACCGAAGAAAAACAGCCTAAAACGTATGAGGGAGTTGAAAAATACATTTTAAGAAAAGCTTTTGATACACCAGAAGATGCTTATTTACCGGCTGAGGTTTTATGGCGTCAAAAAGAACAATTTTCAGACGGAGTTGGATACAAGTGGGTTGATGAATTAATCGAATATTGTGCAACTCAGGTTACAGATGAACAATTGGCCGGAGCAAGCGCAGAATTCCCATACAATACGCCAACAACAAAAGAGGCTTATTACTATAGATCAATTTTTCATAAATACTATCCGCAGGTCAGCGCGGCACAGACAGTTCGTAAATGGATTCCGAAATGGCAGGAAAACCTTGATCCAAGCGGAAGAGCCAATGCAGCGCATTTACAAGGAAACTTCGAAAGCGTAAAGTCTGAAGCTGCTGTTTAAGGTAAATTTCAATAAAAGAAATTCTAAATTCCAAATTCCAAAATTCAAATTCCAATTGGAACTTAAAAATACGAAAAGCCGAAATGCATTAAAAATGTAGTTTCGGTTTTTTATTTTGTGGTTTCCCGTAAATTGCTAAAACTAAGTTAATAAGAATAAATCGTGTTTCGGAAAAATACTATATTTGATTACCAAGTACAATTAAATAACCCTTAAACACAATTTATGAAAAACTTATTTCTAAGTGGAATTTTATGCTGTTCGCTGGTTTCAGTGAGCTCGGTTTATGCACAAAAATCAGAGGCGCCCAAGTACATTACCAACGTCGAGGGTGTCAAAGAATATTCTTTAAATAACGGATTAAAAGTTCTTTTAATTCCAGATGCGTCTCAAAGTAATATGGTAGTCAATATTGTTTACAATGTTGGTTCCAGAAATGAGGGTTATGGCGAAAAAGGAATGGCGCACTTATTAGAACACATGCTTTTTAAAAGCACTAAGAATTTAGGCGATATTAAAAAGATGCTTTCGGATAAGGGAGGAAACGCTAATGGAACCACTTGGTTAGACAGAACAAATTACTATGAAGTTTTTCCATCAAGCGATGAAAATTTAAAATGGAGTATCGAAATGGAAGCAGACCGAATGGTGAATGCGACTATTCTACAAACGGATTTGGAGAAAGAATTTTCGGTAGTTAGAAATGAGTTTGAAATAGGAGAAAATAATCCGGATGGAGTTTTGCAGGAAAGAATTCTTTCAACAGCTTATTTATGGCACAATTACGGAAACAGCACCATTGGAAGTAAAGAAGATATTGAAAGGGTAAAAGCAAATACACTGCGTGTTTTTTACGAGAAATATTATCAGCCGGATAATGCAACGGTAATTATAGCAGGAAAATTTGACGAACAAAAAGCATTACAATATGTGGGGCAGTATTTTGGAGCAATTCCGAGACCTAAAAGAGTTTTGGATAAGACCTATACTATTGAACCAGCTCAGGACGGAGAAAAGTTTGTAGAACTTAAAAGAGCCGGAGACAGCAAGAATGTTGGAGTAGTATATCACACGGCATCTTATGCTGATAAAGATTATGCTGCGATCGATGCTTTAGGTGAAATTTTAACGGCAGATCCATCAGGATATTTGTATAAAACATTAGTAGAAACTCAAAAAGTATCGAGCATCTATTTTTGGCAGCCAACTGTAAGAGATGCGGGGTATATTTATTTTGGAGTAGCCATTCCTAATGATAAAGATGTTAAAGCAGTACAGCAAACTGTTAGAGACGAGATGGATAAAATTGGCGGGACAAAATATACAGATCAGGATGTAAGCAGAGCAAAAGCAAAAATCATAAAACAAATAGAAGCCGTAAAAAACAATACGATTTCATACGCGATCAATATGACTGAAATTATTGGAGCCGGCGATTATAGATTGGGTTTCTTGTATAGAGATGCTATTGAAAAGCTGACGAAAGAAGATATTCAAAGAGTGGCCGAGAAATATTTCAGATCAAACAATAGAACGGTTGGAGTATTTATTCCTTCTAAAGATGAAATTAGAGTAAAACCAATTGAATATACAGATGAACAATTGGTTGCGTTTACTAAAGATTACAAAGGAAAAGCTTTAGAAAAAGAAGCGGCTCCGTTTGAAGCTTCGATTAAAAATTTAAAACAAAATTTTGCAGAAGGAAAACTAACAAACGGTGCTAAATACGGATTAATCAAAAAAGAAATAAAAGGCGGTAAAGTTCTGGCGAATTTTAAATTTCCGGTAAGTAATGAAAAAGACTTAAACGGAAAAACAGATGTGGCTGGAATTTTGGCACAATTGTTAAAAACAGGAACTAAAACACAGACCAAAGAACAAATTCAGGATCGATTAGATCAATTAAAATCGTCTGTCTATTTTAATTTCTCAAGACAAACTTTATCGGTTAATATTAGTACTTATAAAGAGAATTTTAAAGAAGTAATGGGTATTTTAGCAGATTTGCTGGCAAACTCTACTTTTCCTGAAAATGAACTTACAAAAACAATCAGCGAATACAATACTTATTTAGAGTCTAGTTTGAATGATCCACAGTCTGTTGCGTTTACCGAAATTACAAGACAAACTACAAAATATCCTAAAGGCAGTATTTTTTACACCCCAACAATTCAGGAACAAATAGATGCTTTTAAAAAGATAAAACAATCAGAAATTGTTGATTTCTACAAAAATGTTTTAGGAGGAAATAATGGTGTTGGAAGTGTTGTAGGAGATCTTGATGCAAAATCTACAGCAGAGATTTTAGAAAGTACTTTTGGTAAATGGAATTCTAAATCGAAATACGAAATTGCACAGCCTACTTATTTTGAAACACAAAAATCAGATAAAGATATTATTACGCCGGACAAAGAAAATGCAGTTGCATTGGGTAGAATAAGTTTTAAAATGGATAGAAAAAGTGCTGATTATCCTGCATTTATCATGGCAAATGAAATACTTGGAAGCGGCGGATTTTTGAGTGCCAGAATTCCAATGCGTTTAAGAGAAAAAGAAGGAATTAGTTATGGTGCTGGTTCGTTTATCGATGTGCCAATTACGAACGATGTTGCGGCTTGGTCATACTACGCATTTTTGAATCCAACAAAAAAGAATGCTGTTGAAACTGCAGCAAAAGAAGAAATTGCAAAAGCCTTAAAAGACGGATTTACAGCCGAAGAATTAAAATCAAATTTAGTAAGCTGGCAAAATGAAAGAAAAACGAGATTAGGAGTTGATAATACTTTAATGGAATTGGCGAATACTTATTTACAGTACGGAATACCATTAGAAGATTATGATAATCTGGAAGAAAAAGTAAAAGCCTTAAAAGTGGATGAGGTAAACAGAGTTTTGAAAAAATATCTGTCTTTAGATAAAATGACATCTGTTTATGCCGGAGATTTTAATAAAAAACAATAAGGCTTAGAAATATATTCAATATAAAAATTCCATTTTAAGGAGTTTTTAAATCATAAAACCGAAATGCATTTTATAATGATATTTCGGTTTTTTATTTTCCAGTTTCAACGTTGGAATTTGGATTTTTTAATATTGGAATTTCAATTTAAGAATTTGAAATTTAATATTTTTTTATGTTTTTCCTATTTTTGGATTTTGGAATTTATGAAAATTGGAATTTAAGTCCTCTTTTAAGCATATTTTTAGGTTTTTCAGACAATTGTGTTGATAACTTAAGTGCTTTAAGTCGGAATTTTATGGGTATATAGTCCGCGTTTTTATATATTTGCGTGTTAGACAATAATTACATTTTTTAGAATAGATTATATGAGCGAAGAAATCAAGAAGAACAATTATTCAGCAGATAGTATTCAGGCATTAGAAGGAATGGAGCACGTAAGAATGCGTCCTTCGATGTATATTGGAGATGTAGGTGTTCGAGGGCTGCATCATTTGGTTTATGAAGTTGTAGATAACTCTATTGATGAGGCGATGGGCGGACATTGTGATACTATTGGTGTTGCAATAAACGAAGATGGTTCGATTACAGTTGAAGATAACGGACGTGGTATTCCAGTTGATTTACATAAAAAAGAAGGAGTTTCTGCACTAGAGGTTGTAATGACTAAAATTGGTGCCGGAGGTAAATTTGATAAAGATTCTTATAAAGTTTCAGGAGGACTTCACGGTGTTGGGGTTTCTGTAGTAAACGCACTTTCGGTTCACATGAAATCGACTGTTTTTAGAGAAGGAAAAATCTACGAACAGGAATACGAAAGAGGAAAAGCATTATATCCGGTAAAACAAATCGGAGAAACAGATAAAAGAGGTACACGTCAGACTTTTTATCCTGATAATACGATCTTTACACAAACTACAGAGTTCTCTTATGATACATTATCAGCGCGTATGCGTGAGCTTTCTTTCTTAAACAAAGGAATCACAATTACGTTTACAGATAAAAGAGAAGTTGATGATAAAGGCGAATTCAGAACTGAAGTTTTTCACTCTGATGAAGGACTTAAAGAATACATCCGTTACTTAGATGGTAACCGTGAGCCAATTGTTTCTCACGTTATCAGTATGGATAATGATAAAGGTGAAATTCCGGTTGAGGTTGCCTTAATTTACAATACAAGTTATACAGAGAATATTTTCTCTTATGTAAATAATATCAACACTCACGAAGGAGGAACGCATTTACAAGGTTTTAGAAGTGGTTTAACAAGAACCCTTAAAAAATATGCCGATGCTTCTGGTTTGTTGGACAAATTAAAATTCGAAATTGCGGGAGATGATTTCCGTGAAGGATTAACTGCGATTATTTCGGTAAAAGTAGCTGAGCCTCAATTCGAAGGTCAAACTAAAACGAAGCTTGGAAACAGAGAGGTTGTTTCTCCTGTTTCTCAAGCAGTAGGAGAGATGCTGGAAAATTATTTGGAAGAAAATCCAAATGATGCCAAATTAATTATTCAGAAAGTAATTTTAGCAGCTCAGGCTCGTCACGCAGCGAAAAAAGCGCGTGAAATGGTACAGCGTAAAACCGTTATGGGCGGTGGCGGACTACCAGGAAAATTATCTGATTGTTCTGAACAAGATCCTGCAAGATGTGAGGTTTACCTAGTCGAGGGAGATTCGGCTGGTGGAACAGCAAAACAAGGTCGTGATCGTAACTTTCAGGCTATTTTGCCATTGCGTGGTAAGATTTTGAACGTTGAAAAAGCAATGCACCACAAAGTGTTTGAAAACGAAGAAATTCGAAATATCTTTACCGCTTTAGGGGTTACCGTTGGTACAGCCGAAGATAGTAAAGCACTTAATATAGAAAAACTTCGCTACCATAAGGTAATCATCATGTGTGATGCCGATGTCGATGGTAGTCACATTTCTACCTTAATATTAACGTTCTTCTTCCGTTTCATGAAAGAATTAATCGAAGAAGGACACGTTTACATCGCAGCACCGCCTTTATACTTAGTTAAAAAAGGAAATAAAAAAGAATATGCGTGGAATGATGTACAACGCGATCAGGCGAATGAGAGAATGGGAGGAAGTGCCGCAATCCAGCGTTATAAAGGTCTTGGAGAGATGAACGCAGAACAATTGTGGGAAACGACAATGGATCCAAGCTTTAGAACATTACGTCAGGTAACGATCGATAGTTTAGCAGAAGCAGATAGAGTTTTCTCAATGCTTATGGGAGACGAAGTACCGCCTCGTAGAGAGTTTATCGAGAAAAATGCGGTTTACGCAAATATCGATGCTTAATAAATTTTAACACGATAATTCGTTTAATTGTTTAAATTTGTTTAAACGATTAAACGAATTGTTGATTTATAAAATAAACAATTAATTAATAACCGATAAAGTTAAAAATATGAAAGTTACTATTGTAGGAGCAGGAAATGTTGGAGCTACATGTGCAGACGTTATTTCTTATAGAGGAATTGCAAGTGAAGTAGTATTGTTGGATATTAAAGAAGGCTTTGCTGAAGGTAAAGCGTTGGATATTACACAATGTGCCACAAATACTGGTTTTAATACTAAAGTGTCTGGTGTTACCAACGATTATTCTAAAACCGCCGGAAGTGATGTAGTGGTTATTACATCAGGAATTCCAAGAAAACCAGGAATGACAAGAGAAGAATTAATAGGTATAAATGCAGGAATTGTGAAAACAGTTGCCGAAAACGTACTTAAATATTCTCCTGACACTATAATAGTTGTAGTTTCTAACCCAATGGATACTATGACTTACTTGGCTTTAAAAGCTACAGGATTACCAAAAAACAGAATTATAGGTATGGGAGGTGCATTAGACAGCTCTCGTTTTAGAACTTATCTTTCTTTGGCTTTAGATAAACCTGCAAATGATGTTTCAGCAATGGTAATTGGAGGTCATGGAGATACAACTATGATTCCTTTAACACGTTTGGCATCTTATAACGGAATTCCGGTATCACAATTCCTTTCAGAAGAGGTATTGCAAAAAGTAGCTGCTGATACTATGGTTGGCGGTGCCACTTTAACCGGACTTTTAGGAACTTCTGCTTGGTATGCTCCCGGAGCTTCTGTTGCATACTTGGTAGATAGTATCTTAAACGATCAAAAGAAAATGATTGCGTGCTCTGTTTTTGTAGAAGGAGAGTATGGTCAAAACGATATATGTATAGGAGTACCATGTATAATTGGTAAAAATGGAGTGGAAGAGATTGTAGATATTAATCTAAACGATCAGGAAAAGGCTCTTTTTGCTAAAAGTGCAGATGCTGTTCGCAGCATGAATGATGCTCTAAAATCGATTTTAGTATAATAAAAACACTAAAAAAAGGAAAAGGCTGCACTTTTGCAGTCTTTTTTTTGAGATTAATTAATAAATAAATTGGTTAATCTTTTCGTTAATTATATATTTGCTCGATTTAAAAAAAATGTAGTAATTCGTGATCTCGATTTTTTAGTTTTAAAAACTCATGTCAGGGCTTATTTTTAGGGGATTTAAAACCAAAAACAAACATAAAACATAATTAATTTTTAGTAATAATGCAGAATAAAGGACTTATTAAATTTTTCGCAATTCTATTTGCATTGGTAAGTATTTACCAACTTTCTTTCACTTTTGTGGCAAATAATGTCAAAAGTGAAGCAAAAGCTTTTGCAGGAGACAATCCTGATAAAGAGCTAAAATATTTAGATTCTATTGGTAAAGAAAAAGTGTTTAATCTTGGTTTTACAGACTTCACTTATAATGAAGTTAAAAACAAGCAGCTAAACAAAGGTCTTGACTTAGAAGGAGGAATCAACGTTATTCTTCAAATCTCTGTTAAAGATGTTTTAAAAGGTTTAGCAAACAATTCTAAAAATCCAGTATTTAATAAATCATTAGCTGATGCAACTGCGAACTTAGAAGGAAATAAGACCTATTTAAATAAATTTTTTGAAGCATTTGAGGCAAACTCAAACGGAAAAGTAAGATTAGCTTCACCTGATATCTTTGCAAACAGAAGTTTACAAGGAGATGGTGGTATCGATTTTCAAATGTCTGATGCGCAAGTTCAAAAAGTAATTAAAAGAAAAGTTGATGAGTCTATCGAAAGTGCTTACAAAGTATTAAGAGAGCGTATCGACAAATTTGGTGTAACACAACCAAACATTCAAAAATTAGGAGAAACAGGAAGAATCTTAGTGGAGCTTCCAGGTGCTAAAGATGTTGATAGAATTAAAAAATTATTAGGTGGAAAAGCTCAATTAGAGTTTTGGGAAACTTATAAAATTGAAGAAGTTGGTAACTTCTTAGTTGCTGCTAACGAAGCTTTAAAAAAGACTGAAGTTAAGAAAACAGAAACTAAAGCTGTAGCTAAAGATTCATTGAATGCTTTATTAACAGACAATTCTAAAGATTCACTTGATACTAAAAAAGGGAATAATCCTTTATTCGACAAAATGATTGTTCAGGGTGGTGGTCCAGTTTTAGGATACTTCGCTACTAAAGATACTGCAGCAGTTAACAGTTATTTCAAGAGACCAGAAATTAGAATTTTATTGGGCGCTGACCAACACAATGCAAAATTTGTTTGGAGCAAACCAACTACTATAAAAGATGCTAAATCTAAAGATGTTGAAGCAGTAGAATTATACGCTTTAAAAGGAAACAGAGATAACGTACCTGCTATGAGCGGTGGTGTTGTAACTGATGCTAAAGATACTTTTGACCAAATGGGTAAACCAGCTGTTTCTATGCAAATGAACAGTCAGGGAGCTAAAGTTTGGGAAGAATTAACAGGAAGAGCTTTCTCTCAAAAAGGTTATATCGCTATTGTTTTAGATAACATCGTATATTCTGCGCCAGGTGTTACTAGTGGTCCAATTGCTGGAGGAAGATCTGAAATTACAGGTTCTTTTGATGTTGCTGAAACTAAAGATTTAGCTAACGTATTAAATGCAGGTAAATTACCAGCTTCTGCAGATATTATTCAATCTACAGTTGTAGGACCATCTTTAGGTCAGGCTGCAATTGATGCAGGAACTATTTCATCTGTATTAGGATTCTTATTAGTTTGTGTTTGGATGGTATTCTATTATGGTAAAGCTGGATGGTACGCTAACCTTGCTTTATTATTAAACTTACTATTCTTATTCGGAATTATGGCAAGTTTTGGTTTTGTATTAACATTACCAGGTATTGCAGGTATCGTATTAACATTAGGTACTGCGGTAGATGCGAACATTATTATTTATGAAAGAGCGAAAGAAGAATTACGTGAAGGTAAATCATTGTCAGAAGCTGTAGCAGCATCTTACGGATGGCACGGTGCAATGCGTTCTATTATTGATGCTAACGTAACTCACGTTTTAACTGGAGCTATCTTATTTATCTTTGGTACAGGACCAATTAAAGGTTTCGCTTTAACATTACTTATTGGTATCGTAACTTCATTGTTTACTTCTATCTTTATTGCTAGAATTTTCATTGACAGAAATATTGCTGGAAAAGGTGATTTAACTTTCTCTACAAGTATTACTAAAAACTGGTTTACAAACTTCCACTTTGACTTTATTAAAGTGAAGAAATTCACTTATATCTTCTCTTCTATTGTAACAATAGTAAGTTTAACTTCGATCTTCTTTATTAACGGATTAGATGAAGGTGTTGATTTTGTTGGAGGTAGAACTTTTCAGGTTAAATTCGAAAAACCAATCGATGCAACTACAGTTTCAGATGAATTATCTGCTGCTTTTGGTACTCCGGTTGAAGCTAAAATTTTAGGTGATGACGATCAGTTGAAAATCACAACTAAATATAAAATTAAAGAAGACGGTGTTGCTGTTGACGAAGAAGTAAACCAAAAATTATACAAAGCATTACAAAAGTATTACCCAAATACTTCTTACGATAAATTCATCAACTCTTTTGACGGTAAAAAAGTTGGAGTTTTACAAGCTTCTAAAGTTGGAGCTTCTATCTCAGAAGATATTAAAACAAACTCTTACTGGGCAGTTCTCGGAGCAATGGCAGTTATTTTCTTATACTTAATGGTATCTTTCCGTAAATGGCAGTATTCATTAGGTGCGATTGCAGCTGTTGCGCACGACGTAATCTTTGTATTAGGTATCTACTCTTTATGTTATAAATTTATGCCATTCCACATGGAGATGGATCAGCACTTTATCGCTGCGATTCTTACTGTAATTGGTTACTCAATGAATGATACTGTAATTGTATTTGACAGGGTGAGAGAGTTTATCATCGGAAACCGTAAAGGTAGTTTCGAAGATATCGTAAACGCTTCTATTAATACTACTTTATCAAGAACATTGAATACTTCATTAATGATGATCATTGTATTATTAACAATGTTTATCTTCGGTGGAGAATCAATTAGAGGATTTATCTTCGCTATGTTAATTGGTATTATCGTAGGTACTTATTCTTCTTTATTTATCGCTACGCCAGTATTGGTTGATACGATTTCTAAAGATGAAAAACATACAATCGAAGACAAACACAATAAAGCATAATTAATTGCTTAAATTATATTAAAAAAGATCCAGTGAAAGCTGGATCTTTTTTTTGTGCTATATTTAATGGAATTTTAAAATAGTTTATGACAGGAAAATTACTTTTAAGTTTGTTGTTTCTTTTGAGTGCAGGAAATATAATGGCACAAGAAAAGGATTCGCGTCTTTCAATTGGATTTAATTACGGATTCGGAAGCGAATTCAGTAATACAGATTACACTTTTACCAATCACTTTTATAAACTCCAGTTGTATTATAAGCTGAAGGAAGCTAAACATTTTCAGTATGAAGTATTAATACAGCCCGAAATTAATTTTGCAGAACATCAGTTGCTTAACTTCTATTTTGTTAAGCCTGAAAAGCCAGATTATCAGCAAAAAAGAGACGAATATACGCAGTTAAAAGAGGTGAGGGAATATGTGTTGAATCTTGGGTTTTTAGTTCGGAAACCAATCAATAAAAACTGCTCTTTTTATGTCTTGGGAAGTATTGGTCCGATGATAAATGACACCGAAACCGAAAGGATGTCAAAAGGATTCGCTTTTGCTGATGTTTTAGCGCTTGGTTTTTCTTTTAGGGTGCAGAAGATACAATTTGATATTCGGCCCGAAATAAGGCACGTTTCGAATGGAGGATTGGGCGGTAAAAATGCAGGTTACAATACAAAGAATATCGAATTTGGAGTTTCGTATTCGTTATAAATATAAAGCCCGGTATTATGAAAATACCGGGCTTTATATTTTTGAATTATTCTTCTAAACTTAAGAAGCAGATAATGGATTTCTTTTGGCTCTGATAATGAAGAAAAGACCAATAATGATAAAAGGAATACTTAACCATTGTCCTGTTGAGAATAAACCTAATTCTTCTTCGATGCCGCCCTGACTTTCTTTTACAAATTCAACGATAAAGCGAACTACAAATAAAAGTACTAAAAACAATCCGAATAAATATCCTGATCTAAGTCTTGCGTTAGTTTTCCAGTACAAGAAATATAAGATGGCAAATACAAAGATGTAGCAAAATGCTTCGTACAACTGCGTTGGGTGTTTTGCAGGAACTTGTGCTAATAAATCAGCAAATTTAGGGTCTGTTGCAATGGCATTATAAGCCTCTTTTGGATTTGCAATTTGTGTTGCGTTTACCGCTTCGGCTTTGCTGAATTTATCGTGTAAAAATCGGATTCCAAATGCTGATGTCGTTTCGTGACCAATAATTTCTGAGTTCATGAAGTTTCCTATACGAACAAATATTGCACCGCTGGCAACAGGAATTACAACGCGGTCTAAAATCCATAATAAAGGACGTTTTAGGATTATTTTGCTGTAAAAATACATCGCCAAGATAATGGCAATGGCAGCACCGTGACTTGCTAAACCTTGAAATCCTGTGAATTCGAATTTTGGTTCGAATCTAAAAGGTAAAAATATTTCAAGTAAATGATTTCTAAAATACTCCCAATCGTAAAATAAAACATGTCCTAAACGAGCTCCAACTAACGTTGATAAAACAGTCCAAACAAAAAGAGAATCTAATTTATCAATTGGTTCATGTTCGCGTTCGAAAATCTTTTTCATTAGGAACCATCCTAAACCAAAAGCAATTACGAACATTAAACTGTAATAACGAATCATAAAAAATCCTAAATCTATTCCTTCCGAAGGATTCCAAACGATGTTTAAAGGCTGTGTCATATAGTGTAATGTTTTATTATATTTTGTAAAAATAGAGATTAAATATGGAGCAAATCTTTAGAAAAAGTTAATGTTTGTGTGAACATTTCTTTTCGGGAACCGGATCGTAACCTGTCCTTCCCCAAGGGTGACAGCTTAAGATTCGCTTCATTCCTAAATATCCTCCATAGAATAATCCATGTATTTGTAATGCCTGAATCATATAAGTTGAGCATGTTGGCTCAAACCTGCATGAAGCGGGCGTAAAAGGTGAAATCGCAGTTTGATAAAAGCGCACCAGTATTACAAACGGATATATTAGAATTTTTGAAAACATATTTTTTCAGTCATCAGTGATCAGTATTTAGTAATCAGTTTAAATCTGAATACTTTAAACTGATTACTGAACACTTCGTTTTTAAATACTAAAAGAAGTTCCTTCTTTACCGTCTTTTAATTGAATTCCTAAGGCGATTAACTGATCGCGAATTTGATCTGAAAGTGCAAAATTCTTATCAGCTCTTGCCTGATTTCTCATTCCGATAAGCATGTTTACAACACCTTCTAATTTGTCGTTGTTGCCATCGGCAGCTTTCTCGTCACTTAAACCTAAAACATCAAAAACAAAAGCGTTTATAGCTGCAGAGAATGATTTTAGATCTTCGGCAGAAATGGTTTCTTTTCCTTCTTTTAATAAATTGATATAACGTACGGCTTCAAATAACTGCGCAATTAAAATTGGCGTATTAAAATCGTCGTTCATAGCATCATAACAAGCTTGTTTCCAAGAAGAAAAATCAATAGAACTAGAAGAACTTGGGTTAATTGCCGGCAAAGCTTCAATAGCTTCTATTAGTCTTTTATACCCTTTTTCGGCAGCTGTAATAGCATCATCAGAGAAATCTAAAATACTTCTGTAATGTGCCTGCAGCATGAAAAATCTAGTTACAGAAGCAGAAAATGCCTTACTTAGAATAGTATTGTCGCCACTTAAAATTTCTCCCGGTAAAATATTATTTCCGGTAGATTTAGCCATTTTCTTTCCGTTAAGAGTAAGCATGTTGGCGTGCATCCAGTAATTTACCGGCGACTGTCCTGTGCAAGCTTCATTTTGAGCAATTTCGCATTCGTGGTGAGGGAATTTTAAATCCATTCCGCCTCCGTGAATGTCAAAATGATTTCCTAAATATTTAGTACTCATTGCAGTACATTCTAAGTGCCAGCCTGGAAAACCGTCACTCCAAGGAGAAGGCCATCTCATGATGTGTTCTGGTTCTGCTTTTTTCCAAAGTGCAAAATCCTGCGGATTTCTTTTGTCTGATTGGCCATCAAGATCACGGGTATTGGCAAGCATATCTTCGATATTTCGGCCGCTTAAAATTCCGTAATTGTTGGTTTCGTTATATTTCACCACATCAAAATAAACAGATCCGTTGGCAACATAACCAATTCCGGTATCAATGATTTTTTTGATGATTTCGATTTGTTCAATAATATGTCCTGTAGCTGTAGGCTCAATACTTGGCGGTAAAAAGTTGAAAGCTTTTAGAATGTCATGAAAATCTACCGTATAGCGTTGTACGACCTCCATTGGTTCTAATTGCTCTAAACGTGCTTTTTTGGCAATTTTATCTTCACCTTCATCAACGTCGTCTACAATGTGCCCCACATCGGTAATGTTACGAACATAACGCACTTTGTAATCCAGATGTAAAAAGTATCTGAAAATTACGTCGAAAGACATAAAAGTTCTCACGTTTCCTAAATGCACATTACTATAAACCGTTGGTCCGCAAACATACATTCCAACATTTCCTTCATGGATTGGTTTGAAATTTTCTTTTTCACCCGAAAGCGAGTTGTATATTTTTAGTGGCTGCGTTGTATATAAAGGCATATTTTTTTTTTGCTGTTTAACCGTTTAATTGTTGATTTGTTTAATCGTGTAAACGTTTTTTTTGTTTTTTAATTTACTGCGTATTATTCTTTTGAAAGATAATACTTTTTTAAACTATTTATCTGATTACAGATTTTTTCAATTTTTTCACGAGATGCTGTATATTCTGTCTCGGAAACATAATTTAAATCTTTTGAAATAATTAAATGATTCAAAGTTTCCATCGCTGATGAATAAGAAATCGTTAAAAAATGAGCTTTGTCTTTATTCGTATTTCTTGAAGTTCCTTCAGCAATATTAGTAGCAATTGATGATGAACTTCTTTTAATTTGAGAAGTTATTCCGAACAATTCATTTGACGGAAATTTACTAGTTAATTTGTAAATATCCAAAATAAACATTCTTGCATTTTGCCAAACTTCCAGCTTTTCAAATGAAAAAACATACATGTTTTTGGGTTTAATCGTTTAACCGTTTATTTGTTTAACTGTTTTCGATTAAACGATTTAACAAATAAACGATTAACCAAATATTTAAAACTGTGTTTCTAGTTTAATGTAATCAAGAAATTCTCTTTTTGTTTGAGGATCTTTGAATTTTCCGCCAAATTCAGATGTTACAGTACTGCTTTCGATGTCTTTAATTCCTCTTGAGTTTACGCAAAGGTGTTTCGCATCGATAACGCAGGCAACATCTTCGGTGCCTAACGCTTTTTGAAGTTCCTGAACAATCTGCATCGTTAAACGCTCCTGAACCTGAGGTCTTTTTGCATAATATTCAACAATACGGTTCATTTTAGATAAACCAATAACTCTTCCACTTGAAATATAAGCAACATGAGCGCGTCCTATAATTGGCAGTAAGTGATGTTCGCAGGTAGAATAAACCGTAATGTTTTTCTCCACCAGCATTTCGCCATATTTGTAATTATTGTCGAAAGTTGAAGCTTTTGGTTGTTTAGAAGGATTTAAACCTCCAAAAATCTCCTTTACAAACATTTTAGCTACTCGGTTTGGAGTACCTTTTATGCTGTCATCTGTTAAATCCATTCCAAGAGTCTGCAGAATGTTTTCAACATCTTTTTTAATTTTTTCTATTTTTTCATCATCAGTTAAGTCGAAAGCATCTTCTCTAAGAGGGTTTTTTGCGTTACTGCTGAAGTGATTGTCACCTATTTCGTCTAAAAAATCTTCGTTATTTATCATTAAAAACTACTATTATAATGGGTATATCTTTTTAAGGCGGTAAAGATAATTAATAAATAGGAAACCTTTTCTATGCTTTTTACTATTTAATCGATCCTTTTTGGATATAATCTAAATTTGGTCTAATTACGACTTTTTAAAAATACAAAAGACAATAACACAAGCGGTTATTGTCTTTTGAAAGTTAAGTTTAGTTTGTTTTTTATTTGTTATTGTAAGCCAAAAGCGCTTCTTTTAAAATATTTACAGCACTTATTAGGTCTTTTTTGTTTAAAACATAGGCAATTCGAACCTGATTTAACCCCATTCCCGGAGTCGAATAAAATCCTTTTGCAGGAGCAACCATTACCGTTTCTCCGTTTAAGCTGTAGCTTTCTAAAAGCCATTGCGCAAAAGCATCAGAATCGTCGATTGGTAATTGTGCAATACAGTAAAATGCACCTTTTGGTTTCGTTACAATTACACCTTCAATTTTGTTTAACTCTGCAATTAAAGTGTTACGGCGTTCTTTGTATTCTGAAATTACTTCGTCAAAATAACTTTGCGGCGTATCGATAGCAGCTTCGCATGCAATCTGCTCAATTGTTGGCGGACTTAAACGCGCCTGAGCGAATTTCATAACCGTTGCCAGAACTTCTTTGTTTTTTGTAATCAAGCAGCCAATTCTTGCGCCGCACATACTGTAACGTTTAGAAACTGAATCTACCATGATTACATTTTGCTGTACATCTTCTAAGTTCATTACAGAAAAATGCACATCATCTCCATCATATAAAAACTCACGATAAACTTCGTCAGCAATTAAATACAGATCGTATTTTTTAATTAAACCGGCTAATTGTTTAATCTCGGCTTCAGTATATAAATATCCGGTTGGATTACCAGGATTACAAATTAAAATTGCTTTAGTTTTTGGCGTAATCAATTTTTCAACTTCTTCGATACTTGGCAAAGCAAATGCCGTTTCGATAGTCGAAACAAGAGGCACCACAGTTGCACTTGTAGAAGAGGCAAAGGCGTGATAGTTCGCATAAAAAGGTTCAGGAATAATGATTTCATCTCCTGGGTCTGTAATCGTGGCCAGTGCAAACAAAAGGGCTTCAGAGCCACCAGTCGTAACGATGATGTCTTCTGAGTTAACATTTACATTTTGGCGTTGGTAAAATTGAGCTAATTTTTTTCTGTAACTTTCATATCCGGCTGACGGACTGTACTCGATAAGAGTTAAATCAATATTTTTTACCGCCTCGATGGCCACTTCGGGTGTCTTGATATCCGGTTGACCAATGTTTAAGTGATACACTTTGTGTCCTTTTTTCTTTGCGATATCCGCATAAGGAGCAAGCTTACGTATCGGTGATTCGGGCATGTTTCTGCCTTTGCTTGAAATTGTTGGCATGAGATTTTTTATTGAAGTGCAAATTTGCATTTTTTTTTCGAATTTAACGTAAACAATGCATAGACTTATAAAAATCTAACAATAATAAATATATTTACTAATTTTATAATAAAATATTGTCAATGAAAAAATATATTGTGTTGTTTTTTGTGGTATTGCTGCCTTTTTGTTTAAAAGCTCAAGATAATTTCATTATCTCAAACAACAAAAAAAAGGTCGTCATCCCTTTTAAATTGATAAATAACCTGATTTTTATTCCGATAAAAGTAAACGGAATAGAGCTGAATTTTCTTTTAGACTCTGGTGTCGAGGAAACTATTTTGTTCAGTATGGATGAAATGCAGGAGGTTAAGTTTAATAATGTGGAGAAAATCAAACTTAGAGGACTGGGTTCTGAAAAAGAAATAGAAGGACTTAAATCAACGAACAATACTTTTGAAACTTATGGGCTTAGATCAAATAATCATATGCTGTATGTTATTTTAGATCAGAGTTTTAATTTGTCGTCGCATATTGGTATTCCGGTAAATGGAATTATTGGATACAAATTTTTCAAGAACAATATAGTGGAGATTAATTATGAAAAACGAAAAATTACCGTGTATGAAGACAAACAGGAAATCCAGAAAAAGCTGGATAAAAAGTTTAAACTAATCCCGATAACAATAGAAAAATCCAAGCCTTATATTTATACAACAGCCGTTGTTGACAGCATGGAAATTGATGCAAAACTGCTAATTGATATTGGTAACAGCGATGCTTTCTGGATTTTCGAAAATTCAAAAATTAAACTTCCTAAAAAGAACTTTCCTGATTTTTTAGGAAAAGGATTTAGCGGCGATATCGAAGGGCATCGTGCACGAATTCAGATGTTTTCAATCGATGAGTTTGATTTTAAAAGACCAATAGTTGCTTTTCCTGATTCGTTATCTATTGCGAATGTTAAAATGGTTAAAGATAGAATTGGTTCAGTTGGAGGAGAAGTTTTAAAACGATTCAATATTGTTTTAGATTACAGGGATCAAAAGCTTTATCTGAAAAAAAACAACAAATTCTCAGATCCTTTTACGTATAATAAAAGTGGTATAACTATTCAGCATAATGGATTGCAATGGGTTCAGGAAACGGTTCATTTAGAGACAGTTCAAGTGGTTTCGAGTGTGAGTGAAACGGAAAGAAATCAAAATAATAACGGAAGTAATTTTAGATACAAGTTTTTGTTAAAACCAGTATACGAAATTGTAAACATCAGAAAACATTCAGCTGCTGAAAAATGTGGCTTACAAAAAGGCGATATCATTATCAGTATTAATAACGAAAGACCTTACAAGTATTCTTTGCAGCAAATTAATCAGCTTTTAAAATCCGAAGAAGACAGATGGATTACTATTGATGTAGAAAGAAACAGCCTTATTTTAAAATTTAGGTTCAGACTTGAAGACGAGTTGTAATTTCTTTTTTATTAAATTCTTTCCGATATTCAAATTTGCAGCTTAGTTTGTATGTATTTTAAAAATTAATAAGAAAATTAAGTTTTTTAGGAAGTAAGCACATATTTTATTATGTTTAACAAAAATAATAATATATGGTCAAAAACTACATTAATTTCTTACAATTCTTATTGTTTTTTACTTTTCTAACAGTTTTTTCTCCAAAAATTTATTCACAATGTGCTGGTACAGATGCACATGTTGATATTTGTACAATAGAAGATCCTGTAAATCAAAACATATCGTTATTTTCTTTGTTAGGAGGCAGTCCTGTACCGGGCGGAACATGGACAGGAGACGATACTTCCCGAGGATTAAACCCCGCTTTGGGAACTTTAAATGCGCAGCTCATCAGTCAGGGAGGAAACTATCGATATACTTATACAGTACCTGCTGCTACGGGATGCACAGATAATAAAGCTACAGTAACCCTTACTATTGGCGCTTATGCCGGAGTTCCAGCTCCGCATGCCACGGTGTGCAGTGATGAGGAGTTTTTTAACCTCTTTACAGCATTCAATGGAACTGTAATGGCACCGCATACAAATGGAACATGGAGAAATAGTACCGGACAAATTGTAGACCAGCTTATTCCAATTAAAGGAATTGGAGGAACTTTTCAATTTACTTATACAGTACCACCTGTGCTGGCGTGTTCTCCAAATTCGCCATCTTCTACCGTAATTGTAACGATTAGAAAAGCGCCGGAAGTAGGAAAGGCAAGGAATTTATTGCTTTGTGCAGAAACTGATCTTGCTTTTTATACCAACTTAGATTTAAGCACCAGACTTACAGGGCAGGATAAGGGAGGCGAGTGGAGAGGTCCCGGTTTAACATCTTTAAGCGATAATTTTGTTAATCTGCAGGAAGTCTATGATGCTGGCGGGCCGGGATCCTATACGTATACCTATACTGTTTATGCAACTCCAAATAATAAAGTATGCCCTGATAAAACAGAGCCTATAGTAATTACGATTGAAAAAAGACTCGATTTTACAGGAGCGAAAATTGAAGTTATAAAAGATATTTGTGAACCAGATATTCCAACGGCAACTTATTCAGCTGTATTAACAAGAGGTGCTCAGCCTATTCCTAACGGGCAATATCGCGTTACATTTGCTGTTTCAGGACCCAATGGCGGTTCTCAAACCATTGTGGCTAACTTTGTAAACGGAGTTTTAAACTTTCCAATTTCTTCTTCTTATTTCAGACAAGTAGGTAAGTTTACGGTATCAATTATCAATATTGTGGATGTTGCAAGCGAAGGAGCTTGTAATAATATTGTAAATGATTTATCAGATGAACTCGAAGTACATCCTATTCCGCGTTTAGATGGTGCGGTTTTAACTTTAGAACCAACATGCCAGAATAAAAATGCATTGGCACATCTTACAAATGCTTTGCGTTTACCAGATGGAAAATATAGTATTCGTTATAATATCTCTGGCGACAATTCGGCACTAGGACAAACGGCAAATATTACGGTTACAGGTGGCAATGCAAATTTTATTATTCCGGGAAGTTTAAATATAAAGAGTGGTGTGTCAATTATCACCATTACGAATATCACAAATACAGTAACAGGCTGTACCAACACAGCTGCGATAAGAGGAGATGTAACTATAAATCCGCTGCCAAATGCTTCAACAGTAAGCGTGGTCGTTAATGATCGTTGTCTTCATGATCCAGTTCCGGTAACAATTTCCGGATTAGGAACTTTGACTGATGTTACGATTTCATATATGCTTCAAGATAGTAATTTAAGCACTTCAGAAACAGTTGTACTGCCTGTTACTGGCGGAAAAGCAAGTTTCGAAATTCCGCCGGATTTACTTTTAAATACAGGATCTACCATTATCTCAATAACCAATTTAAAGAATAATATAACCAATTGCGATGTTGATTTAACGAATGTATTAGACAGTTTTATTATAAATCCAATTCCTGCTGCGCCAATTGCAAGGCCGCAGTCTTTTTGTAAATTTGACGAAGCTTCGATTGCGAATTTATTTCCAAAAGGGCCTCAATATAAATGGTATAATTCAGCAGCAGCGACAACAGCTCTTCTGGATACTACTATTTTAGAATCAGGAAATTATTATGTTAAAGAAACTTCGCCTGCTGGCTGTACATCAGAAGCGGCAATGGTTTTGGTTACCGTAAACGATTCGCCTGCTCCGGTTTTAAATACAGATGGAGCAGATTTCTGCGGCTTAAATAATCCAACGATTGCAGATTTATCAAATAATACCAATGTGCCTTCAACTGTAGTTTGGTACGATGCAGAAACCAACGGAAATTTATTGTCAGCATCCACTCGTTTAACAGAACAGGGAGAATATTACGGATTCAATTTTCCGAGTTCAGATTGTTTTTCTTCGGAACATATTAAAGTCACGGTTAAATTAACAGATTGCGACGATGTGCCAAATGACTTTTTTATTCCCGATGGATTTTCGCCAAACGGAGACGGCGTAAACGATTCGTTTGTAATAAAAGATATCGAGTTTTTATACCCCAATTATACCCTTGAAATTTTTAACAGATACGGAAACGGAATGTATAAAGGAGATAAAAATAAACCGGCTTGGGACGGGATGAATTATGAAAAGAGCGGTATTGCGGGAGGTATTGCACCAAACGGCGTTTATTTTTACGTGCTGCATTTTAATAAAGACAATAAACCGCCAAAACAAGGCCGTCTTTATTTAAACCGATAAATCTCTTTTTATATTATTTAATATAATTTTCAAATGAAAAAAATAATACTCTTTATAAATTTCCTCTTTTATTTGTCCGTTTCTGCGCAGCAAGATCCAGAATACACGCATTATATGTACAATATGAGTGTGATAAATCCGGCTTATGCAACAGGAGTTCCGGCCATGATGAATTTTGGAGGATTGTATAGAACACAATGGGTGGGTGCCGTTGGCGCGCCAAAAACATTCACCTTTTTTGGACACAGCGCTATAACAGAAAAAGTCGAAGTGGGTTTGTCATTCATTTCAGATGATATTGGAGACGGCGCCAAAAAAGAAAATAATGTGTATGCTGATTTTGCCTACGTACTGAAATTGGGCGGGCAAAACAAACTTTCACTCGGGCTTAAAGCTGGATTTTCGTCGATACAAAGTAATTTCAATGGATTTCGTTTTACAGATCCTCAAACTGATTTTGCTTTCGCAGAAAATATAAACGCCACTAAACCAAATATTGGAGTAGGAGCTTATTATTTCAGAGACAATCTATATGTGGGATTATCAGTTCCCAATTTACTTAAATCAAAATATATCGAAGAAAAATCAGGGATAAACGCTTTTGGATCGGAACAAATACACACTTTTTTAACCGCGGGTTATGTTTTTCAGCTTAATGATATGTGGAAGTTAAAGCCTGCTTTTATGTCAAAATTTGTAAAAGGCGCTCCCATAACTTTAGACATTACGGCCAATGTTTTGTTTAACGAGAAATTTGAATTTGGTGCTGCTTACAGGATCGACGATTCGGTAAGTGCGTTGTTCAATATCAACGTTACGCCATCGCTTAGAGTAGGCTATGCATACGATTATACCACTACTAATTTTGGTCAGTTCAATTCGGGAACACACGAAATTATGCTGCTTTTTGATTTGGATTTATTAGGAAAAGGATATGATAAATCACCTAGATTCTTTTAAAATGAAAAATATGAAAAAACTACTCGTTATTATATTCGTATTTTCAATACAGTTTATAAATGCCCAAAATCAGGAATTGTCTAGAGCTAAGAAATTTTTCGACAGAACCTATTACAGCGAAGCCATTATTTTATACGAAAGACTGGCCGAAGAAAAACCTTCGCAGGAAGTAATTAAAAACCTGGCAGATTCTTATTTCTATACCAACAATTTGGTCAAAGCCCAGCGTTATTACCGCCTTTTGGTAAAAAGCTACAATAATAATTTAGACAGAGAATACTATTTTAGATATGCCCAGACTTTAAAAGCAACCAATAGTTATGACGATGCAAACGAAGTTTTAAAAGAATATTATGCAAAATCAACCAATCCTGAGGATATTTCTAATTTCGAAAAAGACCTTAAAACCTTAGAGAACGTATCGGCAATTGGAAAACGATTTGAGATTAAAAATCTGCCGATAAATACGCCAAATTCTGAGTTTGGAGCGGTTGAATACAAAGGTAATCTGGTATTTGCAGGCGTTAAATTAAAACCTGGAATATTCGATAAAAAATTTAAATGGGACAACGAAACCTATTTAAATTTGGTTGCAATTCCGCTGCAAAACATAAATACGGCAGATTCTACGGTACATTATTTTTCCAAAGAATTAAAAACCGGAATGCACGAATCGAATGCCATTTTTACCAAAGACGGCAAAACAATGTATTTTACCCGAAACAATTCTAAAAACGGAAGAAAAAAGAAAGACGACAAAAAAGTATCAAACCTGCAGATTTTTAAAGCCGAATTGGTTGAAGGAAAATGGACCAATGTTACATCGCTTCCGTTTAATAGTCCTAATTATTCTGTTGAACATCCTGCTTTAAGTGCTGACGAAAAAGTATTGTATTTTGCTTCAGATATGCCGGGATCTTTAGGATCTTTTGATATTTATTCGGTTAACGTAAACAAAGGCGCATTTGATACACCAAAGAATTTAGGACCGGAAATTAATACCAGTAAAAGAGAGCAATTTCCTTTCGCTTCCGCGGATGATAAACTGTATTTTTCTTCGGATGGACATTTAGGTTACGGATCTTTGGATGTTTTTGTGTCTGAAATAAACGGAAATACGTATTCAAAACCTGTAAATATCGGTTTGCCGTTAAATTCAAATTTAGATGATTTTGCCTTCAATATTAATTCTGAAACCAAAGAAGGGTATTTTGCTTCTAACAGAGAAGGAGGAAAGGGCAGCGATGATATTTATAAATTTAAAGAAATCAAAGACTTAATTGTAGAAGACTGCAAACAGTTTATCGCCGGAATTATTACAGATGTTGATACCAAACTGGCTTTAGAAAATGCAACCGTAATTTTACAGGATTCAGAAAATAAAACCCTGAATATCATTACGACTTCGGCCGATGGAAAATTTAGTTTTACCGCTGCCTGTGAAGCATCTTATAAAGTTTCGGCTTTTAAGGAAAAATATACGAATGAGTCTGTAATCTTGACTTTGGATAAAACCCGAGACAAAGTAAACGATGCTTCTTTAGCATTACGATCTTTAGATGCAATTAAACTCGAAGAAAAGGAAAATGCCGAAAAGAAAAGAAAGCAGGAACTTATTATAGAAGAAGAAAACAAGAAAAAAGAAGCACTTGCCGCCATAGAATTAAAGCAAAAAGAGAAGAAAGCTAAAGAAGCTGAAATCGTTGCTGCCGAAGTCAAAAAGAATGAGAAAGTAAAAGAGATTTTAGAGAAGGAAAAAGACGTTATAAGAGATAAAGATCGTTTGATTATTAAAACAGATCCTATTTATTTCGATTACAATTTGTGGTACATCCGTAAAGAATCTAAAGTTATTTTAGGCCGTGTTGTTGAGTTAATGAATAAATATCCTGGAATGGTAATCGAAATTGGATCGCATACCGATTCGCGCGGAAATGAAAAATTCAACGCCGATTTATCTCAAAAAAGAGCCAATTCTACCAGAGAATTTATCATTCAATCCGGAATCGATGCTAAACGCGTTTCGGCAAAAGGTTATGGAGAATCGGTGCCCATTATAAAATGCAAACCCGATGAAGCCTGCTCCGAAGAAGAACACGAATTAAACAGAAGATCTGAATTTGTAATTAAGAATTTATAGTTTTTTTACTGCACTATACCAACCCGACAGTCCCGAAGCCTCGGGATAAAACCTGTTGGGTTTTATTTTGAAGTCAATATTTTTTAAAACTCTTTTTTTTAGCTTCTTTTTTATTTAATTTTATAGAATAACCTTGAACAAAATATTGAAATATGAAAAATCTAGTTTTACCTTGTCTGCTTGTAATCTGTTTAGGATTCCAAAGTTGTAAAAATGATGAAAAACAAAAAGAAGCCGAAGCTGCAAAAGCGGAGGGAGAAAAGATTGTAAGCACAGATTGCTTTAAAGCGATATACGAAAAGGATACAATAGATTTAAAATTGAATACTTTAAAAAACGGAAAATTAACCGGAGATATGGTAATGAAAGTAGCTCCTTCGACAGTAAGAACGGGTGAAGTTGCAGGAGAATTTCACGGAGATACCTTATTTATAGATTATACGTTTAAGGATTCAGCCAGTAAAGACAAAATTTTTAAAAACCCAATGGCGCTTTTAAAACGTGACAAACAGCTTATTTTAGGAAACGGAACCATGCAGACTACAATGGGAGTAACCTATTTGGTTAAAGATAAACCAATCGATTTTGATCGCGTAAAATATAAATTCGAAACCGCAGAATGCGCTGAGAAAAAATAATAATCTCTCCAAACAAACCCGACAGGTTTCAAAAACTTGTCGGGTTTAATTTTAGAATCCAAATAAAAAAGCCGTTTCTAATTAAAGAAACGGCTTTTACTATTTTTAGGATTTATTTTTTTATAAAACTTCTCCCTTAATTTTAAGGGCAACTCGGCCATCAGGATAGTTTACGGCATTTGTTTCTACAGTAATTGTTTTACGAATAGGTCCGGCAGCCATATTATATTTTACATCTATTTTGCCTTTTTTACCAGGCATTACAGCTGCTGCGGGTTTAGTAACAACTATAGAACTAACTGTAGATTCTGCACCAATAATTAAAAGCGGCGCATCGCCTGTATTAGTAAACTCAAAGGAGCGTACTCCATTGTCAGTCTTTGAAATTTTACCATAATCAATGGTATTGTCCGGGGCTGCAAATTCAATTTTTGGGCCGTTTTGTGCATAACCTATTGCGCTAAACAATAAGACTGCAATAAAAGAGGCTGCATTTTTCATTTTGAAATTGTTTTTAAGTTGTAAGTAAATATACATTCTTTTAATTAACACACAAATTATTAATTCGTTTTTTATAGTCTACTTAATTATTTACTTTTGCTGTCAGATATAATTACAAAAATTGAACCAAAGTTTCGTTTATTTGTTTTTCTGTTTAATCGTTTAATTGATTGGGATTGAGTTTACATTGCTAAAATTTCAAAAAATAACGATTAAACGAATTAACAATTAAACGAATCAACAAAAAAAATAAACGATTAAACAACCTAATAAATGACAATTCCAGCACAATTTGACGCTAAGACGATTGAGAACAAATGGTATGAGTATTGGATGAAAAACAATTATTTTCATTCAGAGCCAGATCATAGAACGCCGTATACTATTGTAATTCCTCCTCCAAACGTCACTGGTGTCTTGCATATGGGACATATGCTGAATAATACTATTCAGGATGTTTTAATTCGTAGAGCCCGTCTTAAAGGTTTCAATGCCTGCTGGGTTCCTGGAACGGACCATGCTTCTATTGCAACTGAGGCAAAAGTCGTAGCGAAACTAAAAGCAGAAGGAATCAATAAAAATGATTTGTCCCGCGAAGAATTTTTGGCACATGCCTGGGAATGGACACATAAATATGGCGGCACAATCCTTGAACAACTTAAGAAATTAGGTGCTTCATGCGATTGGGAACGTACCAAATTTACGATGGATCCTGACATGTCGGCAGCTGTTATTAAATCGTTTGTAGATTTATACAACAAAGGATTAATCTACAGAGGATACCGAATGGTAAACTGGGATCCGGAAGCTAAAACTACTTTATCTGACGAAGAAGTAATTTACGAAGAACAACAAGGAAAATTATTTTTCTTAAAATATAAAATCGAAGGTTCAGAAGATTTCCTGACTATCGCAACAACACGTCCGGAAACTATTTTTGGAGATACTGCCATCTGTATCAACCCGAACGATGAGCGTTTTACACATTTAAAAGGTAAAAAAGCTATCGTTCCTATTTGCGGCAGAGTAATTCCAATTATCGAAGACGAGTATGTAGATGTAGAATTCGGAACAGGATGTTTAAAAGTAACTCCTGCTCACGATATGAACGATAAAACGCTAAGAGAGAAACATGATCTTGAAATCGTTGATATTTTTAATGAAGATGCTACATTAAACAGTTTCGGATTACATTATCAAGGAAAAGATCGTTTTGTAGTTCGTACTGAAATAGCAAAAGAATTAGAAGAAATTGGAGCTTTGGCAAAAACCGAAATCCATTTGAATAAAGTAGGAACATCTGAAAGAACCAAAGCGGTAATCGAGCCAAGATTATCAGATCAATGGTTTTTAAAGATGGATGAATTGGTAAAACCTGCAATTAAGTCGGTTTTAGAAACGGGTGATATTAAATTACATCCAAAACGTTTCGAAAACACTTACGCGCATTGGTTAAACAATATTCGCGATTGGAATATCTCTCGTCAGTTATGGTGGGGACACAGAATTCCTGCTTTTTATTACGGAGACGGAAAAGAAGATTTTGTAGTTGCTGAAAACATCGAAGATGCATTAAAATTAGCACAAGAAAGAACTAACAATTCACAATTAACCATTAACAATTTAAGGCAGGATGTTGATGCTTTAGATACTTGGTTTTCTGCTTGGTTATGGCCAATGTCAGTTTTTGATGGTGTTGTGAATCCTGAAAACGAAGATTTTAAATATTATTATCCAACAAATGACTTGGTTACAGGTCCGGATATTTTATTTTTCTGGGTTGCCAGAATGATCATTGCTGGTTACGAATATACAGGCGAAAAACCGTTTAAAAATGTATACTTAACAGGTTTAGTACGTGATAAACAACGTCGTAAAATGTCTAAATCATTAGGAAATTCTCCTGATCCTTTAGACTTGATAGAAAAATTTGGTGCCGATGGTGTTCGTGTAGGATTGCTTTTAAGTGCTTCTGCAGGAAATGATATTATGTTTGATGAAGAATTATGCCTGCAGGGAAAATCATTCACAAACAAAATATGGAATGCTTTTAAATTGATTAAAGGCTGGGAAGTTTCTGAAACAATTCCGCAGCCGGAATCATCAAAAGTAGCAATCGAATGGTACGAAGCGAAGTTGCAGCAAACGTTGGTTGACATTGAAGATAATTTCGAGAAATACAGAATTTCAGATTCATTAATGGCAATCTACAAATTGGTTTGGGATGATTTCTGTTCTTGGTTTCTTGAAATGATCAAACCAGCGTATCAACAGCCAGTTGATAAAGCAACGTTCGACAAAGCAATCGAAATGTTAGAAAGTAACTTAAAATTACTTCACCCATTTATGCCTTTCTTAACAGAGGAAATTTGGCACTTAATTGCTGACAGAACTCCGGAAGAAGCTTTAATTGTTTCAACCTGGCCAGAATTAAAACCTTTTAATGCAGGTTTAATTACTGATTTTGAAAGTACAATCGAAGTAATTTCTGGAATCAGAACGATTAGAAAAGATAAAAATATTCCGTTTAAAGATGCTATCGAATTAAAAGCAATCAACAGCGAAAATATCTCTACTTATTTTGATACTATTGTATCGAAATTAGGAAACATTACGGCTTTCGAATATGTTTCGGCTAAAGTTGATGGAGCGTTATCTTTCCGTGTAAAATCAAATGAATATTTCATCCCGATTTCTGGAGGAAACATTGATGTTGAGGCTGAAATTGCAAAACTAACCGCAGAGTTGGTTTATACGCAAGGATTTTTAAAATCAGTTCAGGCAAAATTATCAAACGAGAAATTCGTTGCCGGAGCACCAGAGAAAGTATTAGCAAACGAAAAACAAAAAGAAGCGGATGCTTTAGCAAAAATTGCTACAATCGAGCAAAGTATTGCTGGTTTGAAATAAAAATCAGATTGATTTAAAATAGAAAAGCTGTCCAAAGTGGACAGCTTTTTTATCTTGTATTATTCTGAATAACTGTGAATCGCAAATTTTAATTTTCGTAGAAATTATCTTTAATATAGAAAACAGTGTCTATAAATTGAAGTATACCATTTTCTGTTAATACGTTTTCGTCGTGAAGATCTTCTAGTATAATTCCTAAATCAGGATTATAATAATCATTATTCTTAGTATTTAAAAATCCATTTGCAAGCATAAATTTTCTCACAGTTTCTAGATCTGTTGGTTCTGTTGCTTTTACAAAAGGTTGTTCGACGACTGCAAATATTGTATCTGCATTTTTAAAAAAGCCTAGTAAATTATATGCTGTATCAGGAAAAAAGAAGTTATTTAATAGTAAGTTATTAAAGTAATCAATCCATGAGTTATAGTAAATAGAGTCATTAAGTTTGATAACATTTTTACCATCTTTTAGAAAAACTTTTTGTTCTGCCCCTTCGGAAACATAATTATCAAGATTAATATCTAAAATCCAAAGGTTATTTATATCAATAATTTTTCTAAGGTCTCTTTTTCTTGTTTTTTGAAATGCTTGAATCCTTCAGCCATTGCACTTGAGCTTTGGCTTCTTCTAAGGTAACAGGCTGCTGCTTGGATAATTGTTCCATGCTTAACTTTGCTCTTTCCTGAAATGATAAGTTGTAATTCATATTTCAGATAATAAAATGTAAAAGTACCACATTTTATTTGTAATGTCAAACGCTATATCGTTTTTGTAGTCTTTGTATTATGTTTTGCTTCTTTCTTAAAACTAAAAAAATGAGAAATAACTTTAACGTCAACAACGATGCTTATTATTGTCTATGTATACCAAATAAAAAACCTCACCTTTTTTAAAGATGAGGTTTAAATTTTCCGAAAACATTTTTATTTCTGATAATCAGAAAAGATTCCGAAAGTAAAAATCTAATTCAAAATTTAGAATTTATAACGTAAACTTGTCATTATCTGACGGGGTGCTATTGGGTTTACACTGTAATTTTCGTGTACTGTATAATTCAACTCGTTTGTAATATTAGATAATTTGCAAAGAATCGAAATTTTTCTCCAGGTATATCCAGCCGAAACATCGATTGTGGTATAAGCTTCTAACGGAATATCACGATCTCTAATGGTTACAATATAAGCAGGATCTGGTTTAGGATTTGCAGGTGTAGGTTTAACAGCTGTCCATAAATAATCATCATTCCATCCGCCTAAACGGTTTCCGATATAATTTCCAATTGCTCCAACCGAAACACCTTTAAAGAATCCTTCTGGTACCGTGTAAAAGAAACTTAAATTAGCTGTAGTTGCAGGAGTTCTTGCTACACGGTCGCCTGTTACAAAACTTCCGCTAGTTCCAGATGTATTGGTATAACGCATATCATTGTAGCTGTAACCTCCAATAATACTTAAGCCTTCAACAGGTCTTGCGGTAATATCAATTTCAACTCCTTTACTTTTTGTTCCGCCGCCTAAAGTCTTTTTAGTTGTATCGGTATTAAGGGATCCATCAGGATTTAATTCAGCAGTTTGTGCTAAGTTGCTATTTGTAATTTGATATACTGTTACGTTTGTACTTAAAGCACCATCCCAGAAATCTTTTTTGATTCCGGCTTCATATTGATTTATAATTGAAGCTTCTAGTGGTTTTAAATCAACTGTTGTTCCTGTATTTGGTGTAAATGAACTAGAATAACTAGCAAATAATGACATGTCTTTTAAAGGCTGATATACTAATCCAACTTTTGGAGAAAATGCATTATCTAAACGTTTTGGAGTAATAGTTGGCACGGCATTTTCCGGCGCAACAGTTTGTTTTGATCCTACAAGTGTTTCTTTGTATGTGCTTACTTCGGCTTCCTGCCAAGACCAGCGAATACCAGCTAATACTTTAAATTTATCTGTAACAGAAATTAAATCCTGAAAGTAAACCCCAAAACGATTTGTTTCTGTTTTTGCTATTTGAGTCGCTCTGTCTGTAGTTGGGATATCTGTTCTTTGCTTGCTCGGGTCAAAAGCGAATAAGTTTATTGTGTCATAAAGTGTTGGACCATAAACTGGTTTACCATCTTTTACACCTGTTTGGACATATTTTTCATCAAATGTATATGTATAAGCGGTTGCAAAAGAATTTTCCCAGTCTACACCTGTAAAGATTTGATGTTTTACAGATCCAGTATTAAAGTTTCCTTGCAAGCTCAATTGGTCTCCAAGTATTTGTTCTAAGTTTTTATTTTTTGATAAACCTCTGTTCCATTCACCCGGAGTTGCATAGGTTTCTAATCCTGATAATTGTGCAGTAGAATAACTTCCTCTATTGTAGGTTTGGAAAGAAGAATTAAAATTCAATTTCCAGTTTCTGTTAAAATCGTGATTTACCAATACCGATGCACTTGCTGATTTTGTATTACCATTTGACCAAAGTGATCCGTAAAAAGCATTACGAGGTAAGTTTAAAATTTGTTTTCCAATAATTCCGGTTCCAAAATCTGGAGTCCAGTCGGCAGTTAAATAATCTCCCTGTACTGTAATTTGTGTTTTTGGGCTTACATCAAAAAGAAACGATGGGTTGATGTATAAACGTTCGTTTTTAACTACATCTCTAAAACTTTCTGAGTTTTCGTAAGAACCATTAATTCTAAAAGCGATTGATTTGCTTAACGGACCGTAAAAATCGATAGAGGGTTTATAGTAAGCAAAACTTCCCATTTGCATAGAAATTTCGCCTCCTCTTTTAAACTGCGGAGTTTTTGTAACCAAATTTACAATTCCTCCCGGAGCTACGTTTCCAAACATTAAAGCCGATCCTCCTTTAAGAAACTCCACTTTATCTAAACCTGAAACATCCGGAATAGAACCTGCATTATAGCGAAATCCGTTTTTAAACATATTGTTAGCCGACATGTCGTATCCTCTTGAGAAAAAAGATTCCTGAGCGCCTCCACGTGCCGAACCAACATAAACACCGTTAGCATTTTTAAGTACTTCGCTTAATCTGATGGCTTGTTGCTGTTCGATTACTTCAGCACCAATAACTTGTATGGCCTGCGGATTATCCATAGGTTTTAATCCGGAACGAACAGCAGTTACCGGTTTTGGCTCTTTACCTTTGGTAACAATTACTTCGTTTAAAATTTCTCCTTTTTTACCTTTTACGGTATCAGAGGCTGTACTGTTTTCTATACTTGTATAGTTTTGACTATAAGATGCAAAGCTTATTAAAGATAAAAGCAATAGTAAATAATGTCTCATGGTATTTATTTAGATTCAATAAAAATTATCGAATGCAAATATAAAGACACAAATACCTTAACAGAAAATTATGATGTCCTTTTCTTTCTTAATATTTAATTAGTTTTGTCTTAAGATTAGCTTAAGAATTTTATAATGTTATTCTAATTTTGTATTAGTCGTACAAAAAAAACCTTGCCCAAGAACAAGGTTTAATTGAAAATTAAATCTAAAATAGTTTATAAACTATTTAACGGTAATTTGGTAAGTCGCCATTTTCCAAATTTCATCGTATTTTTTTCCGTTATGTTCGCCAGAAGCTTTATCTGTGTGAGCATATTCTACCATATAGTTTCCAGACCAGATTGGTGTAAAAGAGAACTCGCCTTTATCGTTTGTCCATAATTCTTTTTCCCATCCGTTAGGAGCAATTACTTTAATTTTTGTTTCTTTTGCGATAGCGCCGTCATAAGAAGCAACTCCGGTAATTTTGGTATCTTTTTTTGCAGCATCTGCATTTTCTGAGAATACAGCAATTTTGTTAGTGTTTGATGCAATGGTATTTCCTGCTGCTTTGTTGCCCACAACTACATTTGCACTTGAGTTGTAATCCAGTTTCATTGTACCGTAAACATCTTTAACTGTATGCTGCATTACAATAGTGTAAACGCCGTCTTCTGTTGGTGTAAAGAAAGCCTGGTATTTATTATCCAACGCTTTTGAAGTAAGTTTAGTTTC
The DNA here is from genome assembly GCF_058807735.1 of Flavobacterium sp. GW821-FHT12A05. Classification (NCBI taxonomy): domain Bacteria; kingdom Pseudomonadati; phylum Bacteroidota; class Flavobacteriia; order Flavobacteriales; family Flavobacteriaceae; genus Flavobacterium; species Flavobacterium sp. GW821-FHT12A05. The sequence goes on from NZ_JBXAQY010000001.1 coordinate 462,742, forward strand.
TTTTTTTGAAGGAGAAATTACGATTAAAGTGAAATCTTTTAAATCAGAAAACCATTTATCTGCTTTTGTAATGTCGTTATCAGAGAATTCTCCAAAGTAAACAGAAATTTCCTGAGCTTTTCCTTTTGTTCCTGTCGCTTTAGTTTCGATCCAAAGTGCGTGGGCAAAAAGCTGCGGTGCTGCAAAAAGCATTAAAAATGCAAACGTTATTAACTTAAAAGTTTTTGATTTCATGAGGTATGATTTAAAATTAATATTAAAAAAATCCCGCTTAAATGCTCAGATTTTTAATTCATTGGTTATTTTTTGTTGTTTACAAATGTAAGATTTAATATTAGTTAAACAATGCTTATTTAGACTAATTATCAATAAAAACAATGAAATTTCTAGTGATTAGTTTAGAATGGATTTCTGTTTGTAAGCTTCAGAGAAGCTAAATATTTATAGCAAAGGAATGTTTTAGAACATGAAGCTCCGTAAGAGCGACATATTTTTCTATAGTTATTATATATGCCGCTCCTGCGGAGCTTTTTTAATTGTCTAATTGTAATTCTATAAATATTTTACCCCGCCGGGGTTTTATAGATAAAATGAATATTCCAGTGAGCAAACAAGCTGCCTTTTAAGACAGCTTGTTTTTAGAATTTATAAGCAAAACTTGCCACAACATTTCTAGGTTTTTGCGGATTTACTGTAGACCAGCCTCCGTTAAAATAATCTTTATTGGTAATGTTGTTAACGTTTAAGCTTACACGGAATTTATTTGAATTGTAAAATACAGAACCGTTGATAACAGTATAAGCAGGTAAAATGAATTTTCCGGTAACTTCGCTGTCTAAAATGGCATTGTCGCTTGCATAATTTCCTCCAAAACCAAGACCGAAATTTTCTAACAATCCTTCTGTAAACTTATAAGTTGCCCAAAGGTTTACTAAGTTTTTTGGTCCAGCCCAGAAAGGTCTTTTTCCTTGATCTAACCAAACGTTGTTTTCGTCTCCTTTAGTAATTTTACTATCGTTATGACTGAATCCGGCAATAATGCTTAAACCTTTTATTGGCGATGCATTCAAATCAAATTCAAAACCTTTGCTTCTGGCTTTACCGCCTTGTGCACTGTACATTGGATTGCTTGTTACTAAATTGGCAACGTTAATAATATAAAAACTGGCGGTTGCTGTTAATTTATCTGAAAACAAATCTGTTTTTACTCCAGTTTCGAACTGGTTGGCATGTTCAGGTTCAAAAGTTTGAGATCCAACAAATTTTCCGTCATTATCGTATTTTACTGCCGGAGCGATGTTTTTAAAGCCGTTCATGTAATTGGCAAATAAAGATAATTGATCTTTTATTGGCTGATAGACAACTCCAAATTTTGGAGATAAAGCGGTTTGATTATAATTGTCGTCGGTTGTTTTAACGTTTCCTTCAGTATCAAAATAATCGACTCTTAGACTTGCCATAGCTAACAAAGTTGGCGTTATATTTAATACATCAGATACGTAAGCGCTGTAAGTAGCATCTTTAGAATGATAATCAGGCCCGGCTTCTCCAGAAAGAATATTATCTACAGATTCTACAGTTAGATAATTTGGATTAAGATCATCAAATTGTCTTACTTCTCCTTGTGCTGTAACATTATAAATTTTTCCATAACCGGTACCTCTAAAAGTTACATCTCTTTTAAAGTAATCGAAACCTATTACGATACGGTTTCTCATAGGACCAATTTTAAAATCGCCTATAAAGTTTTGCTGAATATCTGTAGTTGAGGTTTGTGATTTTTCTTTGGTAATCCATAAGGCGAAATCTTTGTTGCCATCTTCATTATCATAGATGTAAGAGTAGTAACCGTTTGATTTAGTAGTTCCTCTTGAAAATACAGTCTGCGAAGTCCATTTAGATGAAATTTTATAATTCATGTGGGCCTGCAAATTGAATCGGGGATTTTTTATAGATAAGTCGTCACTGTAAAATGATAAATTAGTATTATAGTTTAACTCGGCCAAATTAGCAAATTGTAAAGGCTTATCTCGCCCTAAGAATAACATTGACGGTGTTGTTTTTTCTTCTTCCATAAATTCTGTATTAAGTAAAAACGAAAGCTTTTCGTTTACTTTATAAGACAAAGATGGAGCTATAAAATAAGAAGTTCTAAATCCAGCATCCTGAAAACTATTTTCTGTCTGGAAAGAAGAATTTACTCTAAATAAAATATTCTTATTATCATCCAGCGGTGTATTGATGTCTGCTGTAGCTCGGTTCAAACCAAAGCTTCCAACAATATACGAAATCTCTCCTCCAAAACCACTGTAAGGCTTTTTGGTAACGGTATTAATAAGCCCGCCATAGCTAACCAAACTGCTTCCAAATAAAGTCCCAGACGGCCCTTTTATCACTTCAATGCGTTCGATATTTGAAGGATCTAATGTTCCGCTTGTTAAACCAGGTAATCCGTTTACGATATTCGCCTGAACTTCAAAACCACGAAGCGAATAATAAGAACCTCCGTCGCCGCCACGTCCTGTAGATTCCCATAATTTCTGGATTCCGGGAACATTTTTTAAAGCATCTTCATAATTGGTAATTACTTGTTCTTTCATCAATTCAGATGAAACTACATTGTAAACCTGAGGATTTTCAATGTTTTTAAGAGGCAGTTTTGATACATAATTACTTTGTTTCGGGAAAGCTTTTCCTCTATTATTAGTAATAACAACTTCTTTTAATTGTTTGTTAGAAACCGTTAATTTTAGATTTAGACCAGTTGTTTCATTAGGAGTTACGATTATTTGTTTTTCTAATGTCTCATAACCTGATAATGAGACCTGAAGTGTATATGTATTTGCTTTTAATCGGCCAAATTCAAAATCACCATTTTCATCAGAAACAGTTCCGTACTTTGAGTTTTTAAGTATGATATTTACGCCAACAGCATTTTCTCCGTCAGATGTTGTGATGTTTCCTTTGATTTTACCATGGTTTTGCTGGGCAGTTATAGTACCAATGCAAATAAAGAACAAGCAGATGGTATAGAGGAACTGCTTTGTAATTTGGTTAAAATAATTCATGATTCTTTTTCTTTTTTTTGGTTAGCGCAATTATTTAGAATAAATATAAACAAAGCAAATGTAAAAATTATAATTTTTTCAACAACGAAAAGGCAGATTTTATATGTGATGCTTTTATTATTTTTTTGTTATAAAACAAAGGGGTTATAAAGCAAAAACCATTCGTGTTAACGAATGGTTTTTGTATAAATGTGGTTAAAGTCTTAGGGTTAAGTTAACCAGGAAGTTAGCCGGATTTTGAGCCATTCCGTAGGAATCCCAATATTTAGTATCGGTAATATTATTGAATTTAACGCCAATTCTCCATACTGGTCTGTCATAAAATACCGTTGCGCTGTAGGTTGAATAAGATGGTGCGTAAAAGCTTTCGTTTTCAAACTTATATTGTTTGTCTACATAATTACCTCCAAAACCAAAACCTAAATCTTTTAGTTTGTTTTGAAATTTATAAGACAACCAAAAGTTCACCACATTTTCCGGCGCACCGCTGGCTTTGTTTCCTTCAATAGAAACATCAGATGATTTTACTATACGATTGTCATTATACGCATAACCTGCTATAATATTTAAACCGGCAAAAGGATTGGCAATAAATTCAAAATCAATCCCTTTACTTACTTGTTTTCCATCCTGAATATTAAATCCGGTTGGAGTTGTTCTTGTAGCATTATCAATTGTAATGTTGTAATAGCTAAGTGTTGTGCTTATTTTTTTATCAAATCCTTCTACTTTTATACCACCTTCGTATTGATTTGCATAAATTGGTTTTAAGATCAATAACGTTTGGTCAGGCTGACTTACAGGTCCAGAATTTTGAAAACCGTTCATGTAATTTCCAAATAACGAAACCTGATCTTTTACAACTTCATACACTAAACCTAATTTTGGAGATAAAGCAGTTTGATTGTAACCCGGAGTATCTTCTAATTTTTTCTGAACAAAATTATCAAAACGAAGACTCAGCATTGCCGACAAACGATCTGTAAAACTAATAACATCTGAAGCATATACGCTGAAAGTCTGCTCATCTGGCACGCCAAATTCCATACCTTTTAAAGCAGGATCAACCTGATCTTTTCTAATAGGCGTAAAATCTTTTGTTACATCTACTACATCCAGAACCGGCGTTGTTGCGTATTTAAAAGTTCCTTTTGTAAATCTGTAGTTAATACCGGTTAATAATTTATGTTTGATACTTCCGGTAGAAAATTCACCATTAATATTTTGCTGTATGTTGGTGAAAGTGTTGTGAATTGGTCCAAAACGAGATACCATTCTTTCTACTTGCGTTGGCGATTTCCATGACGTATAATATTGATAACTATGGCTTACTCTTTCGTCTACCCAAGAAAATAGAGTGGTAGATTTCCAGTTTTCAGATAACTTATATTCTCCCTGAAAATATATTTTAGGAGATGATGTTCTGGCATCGGCATCATCTGCAAACAAACTTTTTCTATAATCTATTTTTAGATCTGTTGGGTTTGTAATTCCGGCTGCGTACGAACGGCCGTAAGTAGGGCGGGTATTGTTTGTGTTGAAAATCTCGGTGTCTAAGCTAAACGTTAATTTGTCTGTTGCTTTATAAATAACACTTGGTGCAAACAAAACTGTTTTATTAAAACCATAATCTAAGAAACTGTTTTCGGTATTGGCAGAAGTATTCAGTCTAAACAAAACTTTTTTGTCCTGAGTAAGAGGCATATTGAAATCTACTGCAATACGCTGCAATCCGAAACTTCCTCCTGTATATGAGATTTCTGTTTTTTTACTTTCAAAAGGTTTTTTGGTAACTAAATTTACAACTCCTCCAAAAGAAGAAACAGAAGAACCAAATAAGGTTCCCGAAGGTCCTTTTAATACTTCAATTCGTTCTGCGTTATCTATAGAAAGCGAACTTCTTCCGGAAAGCGTTTCCATACCATTTCTGGCGTTAACTCCGGTGCTGAATCCTCTAAAGCTAATTTCAAGTCCGCCCGAAGGATAAATTTTTGACGTTACACCAGGCGCATTTTGAACTGCACTTCTAATATCTACCGCAACTTGTTCCTGCAAAAGTTCTTTATGGATAACATTGTAAACTTGCGGATTTTCTAAATTCTTAAGAGGCATTCTCGCAACGTAATCAGTCTTTTTAGATAGATTGCTTTTCTTGCCGTTAACCACAACTTCTTTCAATTCTTTGTTTGAAACCTTTAGTTTTAAATTAATTTCTGTGGTTTCACTTTCGGCAACAATTACTTCGCTTTCAAGAGTTTCGTATCCTGCTAGTGAAACTTGTAAAATATAAGTATTTGGTTTTACTCGGTTAAAATCAAAATTTCCATTATCATCTGAGATTGTCCAGTATTTTGATTTTTTTAAAACTATGTTAACGCCGGCTGCTTCTTCGCCGTCTGAGGTGGTAATGGTTCCTTTTATTTTTCCGTTGTTTTGCTGAGAAAACGCCGCAAGAAATGTAAATAGAAAACCGATTGTAAGTAGAAAACGAGATGTTTTCAAATTAAGGTAATTCATTGTTTCTTTTTAATTGGTTTATAATTAATTTTATTTAGAATAAATAAAAACAACACAAATGTAAAAATTATAATTTCCTTAACAAATATTATTTAAACGGATTTATAATCGAGGCTTTATATAGCTGAATAAGAAAGAAAAGTCTTTTGTTTTGAGTGAAATAAAACTGAAAATTTGTACGTATATATTAAAGTGTAAAACGAACAATAATTCGTTTTAAAAGGTTTAATTTTGCAATCTGAAAATAAGACTTCATGATTTTACCTTTCTTCAAAAAAATTCAAAATACACCCCGAGGTTATCGTATAGCAAACACGGTATTTTTCTTCCTTTCCGGATTTGGATATTCTTCCTGGGTATCGAGAATTCCGCATATACAAGCACAATTGCATTTGTCCGAAGCTCAGTTTGGGGCTGTTTTATTTGCTTTTCCAATAGGTTTAATGCTAACAATGCCGTTTACAGGAAAGCTGTTAAACAAATACAGCAGTCGGTATATTATGCTTTTAGGAGCTATTATGTTTAATATCGTTTTGTCTTTGCCTGGTTTAGTTGCTTTTGTTTGGCAGCTGGTTATTGTTCTTTTAATTTTTGGAGCTTCTCGTAATATTTTCAATTTATCAATTAATGCACAATCTCTGGAGGTGCAAAAATTATATCCAAAATCTATTATAACCCGTTTTCATGCAGTTTGGAGTATTGCCGTTTTTTCAGGTGCTGGTTTGGGATATGTAATGGTGACACAAAAGATAGCGCCTTCTCACCATTTATTGGGCGTAAGTGTTTTTATGCTTGCTCTGACGGCTTGTTTTTATCCTATGAGTATTCATAATGAGCCTGTTCCGGTTAAAAAGAAGTTCTTTTCAATGCCGGAAAAGAATCTGGTCAAGTTTGCCTTGATCTGTTTTGTCTCTATGGCTTGCGAAAATACGATGTACGACTGGAGCGGTATTTATTTTGAAAATATTCTAAAAGCTTCGCCAAAACTTACCAGTGCTGCTTTTGTGTTTTTTGCCACGGCAGTAACCCTCGGGCGTTTGTTTGGAGATTATGGCGTAATGAAATTTGGAACTAAAAAAATCCTGCTTTACAGCGGTATATTAATCACTACAGGTTTTGGAATTTGTTTTATTCTGCCGTATGCTTATCCCACTATTTTTGGTTATGTTTTAATTGGATTTGGGGTTTCCTGCGTGGTTCCATTAGTGTTTAGTATTGCCGGAAGATCTTCAAAATTAAGCAGCGGTTCGGCATTAACTTCTATTTCTACAATTGGTTACCTTGGGTTTTTATTGGTACCGCCAATGGTTGGTTTTATCTCTGAATATCTAAGTATGAAATGGGCGTTTTTAATTATGGCGCTTCTAGGGATTCTCATGATTTTTATGGTGAATAAGATAGGGGAGAATGAGTAGATTTTTTTAAAGCTGCTAAGATTCTAAGGGGCTGAGGGGCTAAGGTTTTTTAACGGTTTTTGCCACGAAGGCGCTAAGACGCAAAGTTTAGTAATTCCGAAGGAATGGATCATATTGTAGCAACTCCCGATAGCTATCGGGATTAATCCGTTGGAAATTGAATTCGCAAGAAATTTAGAGTTCCGTAGGAACGGAACATTTTAAGTCTGCTATTTTTTCGTCATTACAAACTTTTCCGAACTCGGTTTTCCGTTTAAATTTCCTGAAATCTCAGCGGTAAGCGTATTGTTTGCGCCTTTTGTATAGGTGATTTTTTGCGGGTAATCGTGTTTTGCGTTTTCAAAAACCAATTGTTTGTCGGATTCAGAAGTTGAGGCAAAAGCAACCGCTTTGTCTTCATTTTGTCCTTTTACAGTTGCAAAATAGGTAAGGGTTTCGCCTTTTTGAGCCAGGACTATGGTTTCAAAATGCAGGGTATCTTTCCCTTTTATATAATAAGAAGATGCATTGAAAGTACTGTCATTTAATTTTTCCCAGTTTTCAGTTAAAACACCTTCATCCGTTTTATTTTCCCAGTTTCCGATAAGCCAGTCGGCAATTTTGATTTTATCTTTCTCTGCAGATTCTTTCTTCTGACAAGAAACAACAGCTAATACAAGTGCTAAAAGAGTAATTTTCTGAAACATAATTTATAGGTTTTGATAGTACTAAAGTATGAAAAAAAATGTTGCCACAAATTACACTAATTTCCACAAATTAATTTCTGAATATAGTAATGTAATATTTGCCACAGATTGAAGGATTAAAAAGATTTTTTTCACGCAGATTTAGCAGATAACCGCAGATTATATAATTCAGTATCAAAATTAAATCTACTAAATCTGCGAGAAAAAATTAGTGTAAATTCGTGTAATTCGTGGCAAAACAAATAAAAAAATCTTTGCTAATCCATATAATCTGTGGCAAAAAAACTAAACGCTTTCCTCTAAAATAGAGTAGACTAGTTCCTTCGTTGGTTTTTGATCTTTTAGTTTGGTTCTGACTTCATCAAATGTGACTTTAAAATCACAGCCTGATTTATATTCGGAGCATCCGTAAGCGGTTTTTCCTTTTAGGATGGTTCCTTTTTTACATTTCGGGCACATTAATGAATCGGATGTTTCTTCTTTAGCTTTTTTCGGTTCTGTTTTCTTTGGCTCTAATTTAAGCTTGTAATTTTCTTCAAAACGAATTAAACCTTCCACCGTTCCAGATTCGGTTTTAAAACCTTTTATGTTTACGGTTGATCCTTTTTGAACTAGTCGTAAATATTGGCTTTCAGTAATTTTTTTATCCGAGAAAACATAAGGCAGTACAAAATCGCAGCCCGATTTATATTCACTGCATCCAAATGCAGATTTTCCTTTAATAAGGTTTCCTTTTTGACATTTCGGACAGGTTTCGGCCAAAATTCCTCCGGCGACTTTCTTTTTCTCTGCTTTTACAACTGGTTTTTGAATCGTTGCCGCATGCGAAATATTGGCATGTTTCGTTTCGCTTCGGACTTCATAAACCAAAGCTTCGACCATGCGTTTCATGTTTTTAATAAAGGCTGCAGCGGTAAAAGAACCTTTTTCGATATCTTTCAGCTGTTTCTCCCAAGAACCTGTAAGTTCAGCCGATTTTATTAACTCATTCTGAATCGTATCAATTAACTGAATTCCGGTTATAGTGGGCAAAACCTGTTTTTTGTTTCGAACGATATATTGACGTTTAAAAAGTGTTTCGATTATATTCGCACGCGTAGACGGACGTCCGATTCCGTTTTCTTTCATCAATTCGCGTAAATCTTCGTCGTCAACTTGTTTTCCTGCGGTTTCCATGGCGCGCAGTAAAGTGGCTTCGGTAAAATGATTGGGCGGTTTGGTTTCTTTTTGAAGGAACGAAGGTTCGTGCGGACCTTTTTCGCCCACAACGAAACTCGGCAATAAATCGGGTTCTTTTTCTTTGGCGTTTGGATCTTCAAAAACAACACGGAAACCTTTTTTAAGGATTTCTTTTCCTGTCGTTTTAAAAGTTACGTCTGCTGCTTTTCCAATTACGGTAGTGTTGGCAACAAGACAATCGTCGTAAAATACGGCAATAAAACGTTTTACAATTATATCATAAACCTGCTGTTGATTGTGCGGCAGATTAATTTCGATTCCTGTTGGAATAATCGCGTGGTGATCGGTTACTTTTTTGTCATTGAAAACCTTAGGCGATTTTTTTATTTTCTTTCCTAAAAGCGGTTCTGTTAAATGGCTGTAATTTGTCAGTTTTTGTAAAATACCAGGTACTTTTGGGTAAATATCTCCAGGAAGGAAAGTCGTATCAACTCTGGGATACGTAATGGCTTTTTGTTCGTACAAAGTCTGTGCAATTTTAAGCGTTTCTTCTGCCGAAAATCCAAATTTTTGATTCGAATAAACTTGTAATCCCGTTAAATCAAACAGTTTTGGAGCGTATTCGTTTCCGTTCTTTTTATCGACAGAAACAATTTCGAAATCACTTTCTTTTACTTTTTCAGCCAGAATTTCTCCATCTTCTTTTTTTAGAAAACGCCCTTCTTCATAACTAAAAAGAGTTTCTCTGTATAAAGTCTGTAATTCCCAATACGGCTGTGGTTTAAAGTTTTCAATTTCTTTAAATCGATCTACCACCATTGCCAATGTTGGCGTTTGCACGCGTCCAATAGACAATACTTGTTTATAACCGCCATGTTTTACGGTATACAAACGTGTAGCATTCATCCCCAGAAGCCAGTCGCCAATCGCTCTTGAAAATCCGGCGTAGAATAAATTATCGTAGTTTTCAGAAGGTTTTAAGTTGTCAAAACCTTCTTTTATGGCTTCGGTAGTTAGGGACGAAATCCAAAGACGTTTTATTTCTCCTTTGTAATGCGCTTCGTTCATTACCCAGCGCTGAATTAATTCTCCTTCCTGTCCGGCATCCCCACAGTTTATAACTAATTCGGCTTTATCAAAGAGACTTTTAATGATTTTAAACTGCTTCTGGATTCCCGAATTCTCAACAACTTTAGTTTCGAATTTTTCAGGAAGCATGGGCAGATTGTTTAAATCCCAGCTTTTCCAGTGCGGTTTGTAATCGTTAGGTTCTTTTAAGGTACATAAATGCCCAAAAGTGTAGGTTACGGCATAACCATTTCCTTCATAATATCCGTCATGTTTGGTATTGGCGCCCAAAACGGATGCTATTTCGCGTGCTACACTTGGTTTCTCAGCAATACAGACCTTCATTTATCCTTTCTTATTTAAAGGCGAAATTAAGATTTTTTTTTGGGTTTGCCACAAAGACACTAGGACGCTAAGTTTTTTATGCTGTTGTTTTGGTTTTCGTGAAGGCGTAAATACGTGGACTTTTGTCATTGCGAGGAACGAAAGTAATCTTATTTGGTTTTGTTGACCGTTTTAAAAATATTTAAACCTTAAAAACATCAATTCTTTTCATCCAGCTAATTCCTGATGCTAAAAACTGAAGTTTGGTCTTCACTATTTTATCGCTTTTATCTCTTGGGTTTTTGGTTATAAATCTTGCTGTTGAATTATTAAAATCCAACGTATATTTTTCGTTTAAATCTTCTTTTTTGTCTGTATAAAAAGTGATCATATTGTCTTTTGAAGTCCATTTTCCTTTTCCGTATTTATTTACTTCTGGCGGAGTTCCGCCCTGCATTTTTGAATACGAGTGAAATTCAAATGTTTCGTCTTGATTTAAAGTCAGTTTATATTCAATTATATGTTTTCCTTCTTCAGAAAGTGAACGCGTATAATCGCCTGCAAATTGATTCGATTGTGCAAATAAAATAGAGTTGAAAATAAAAAGTAAGATACTAAGTATTAGTTTCATTGGTTTGGTTTAAGTTAAAAGCTTTTCCCAAAAGTAGTGTGTTTAAAATTTAGATCCTTACGTGAAGCCGTAAAGACTATTTAGTAAAAATGCTCCAGCGGAGCATTTATAGCATTACATACACCGTGATTTCAAGCTCCAGCGGAGCGAAATATGTATTGTGTAAAAAATATCGCTCCACTGGAGCTTTATCTGTTTGGAAATAAATTTTGCTATAAATATGCAGCTCCTCCGGAGCTTTCATTGTGAATTTTTAATTTCGTTTCAATAAAAAGAATAGAAGCACTAGAAAACCAGCCTTTAAAAGCTGTTATATTTGTTTTTTGTAAGAAAAGAATGTATCTTGCAGCCTGATTATAATATCATTATGGTAACTGCAAAATCTTATTTAGTAAATAGCTGTTTAATGTGCTTAATGTGCACATTATTGTATTTGCATGATGATACTTTCTTGAAAAGCTCAAAAGAGTTTATTCATTGTGCCCTGTCGCAACTCTAGGCAGGGAACCTCCATTTTTTAAGTTTATTTATTTAATCTTCATTTTTTAGGATATGATATCACTGAAAGCAATGCGCTATTTGGTGAAGAGTTGTTGTTATGCCCTATATAAAATGAAGCAAACAAGAAAGTTATGTCACAAAATATTATTTTAACAACAGGAACATACGATTTAATTAAGGATCACGTAAGAAGAAAAAAGGTAACACCGCAAGAAGAAGAGTTGTTATTAGGACAATTAAAACATGCAACTCAGGTATTGAGAAGAAACCTGCCTGAAGATATTGTTTCGGTAAACCGAAGAGTTACTTATAAAGACCATCTCAACAACGAAGAAAAAACGATTCTGCTTGTTGGTCCTGAAAAGGCAAAAACAAGTAAGAATAAAATTTCGGTTCTTTCTGATGAAGGTATCGCCATGATTGGCTACAAAGTTGGAGATCTGGTAGAATGGCCTGCAAAAAAAGGTAATTTAAAACTTGAAATTTTAAAAGTAGAAGAGGAAGCTTAAGAGCCTTATAGTTTTCGATTTAAGTATAGTAACATCCCAAAAGAGTTTTCTTTTGGGATGTTTTTTTTATATCAAAAATGAAAGTAAAATAATAAGATAATTACCTCAAAAAAATGTTCATTGAAAGATTAAAATAATTAAATTCGTTCTTCTCAAACTAACCATAACCAATTATAAATGAGTATGAAACAAGCTAATACTATAGACGAAGTAATTCAGTTTTTGGATGAAATAATAGAAAAGTCAAAAATAGATCAAAGCAATATCGGTTTATTTGCGACCCTGTACCGTGAAGTTACGGTAAGAGTAAAACTGGGTATTCAGGATGGTTCTTTTCAGAATGGTGAACGAATGGAAAAGCTGGATGTTATTTTTGCCAATCGATATTTAAAGGCCTATTATCAATATCAAGCCAAAGAAAAACCATCGGAATGCTGGGGATTTGCCTTTGAACAAGCCGAAAAGTTTTGGCCAATAGTTTTACAGCATTTACTTCTCGGGATCAATGCGCATATTAACCTCGATTTAGGAATAGCCTCGGCCGAAGTCAGTACGGTAGAAGATATTGAGGATTTAAAAGCTGATTTTGATAAAATAAACTTTATTCTAAGCAATTTGGTGGGCGGTGTCGAAAAATGCTTAATTAAAATTTGGCCTACACTTACGTGGATACTAAAAGTTACAGGTAAAATAGACACCTTCTTTATTGATTTCAGCATGGAAACAGCAAGAAACGGAGCCTGGAAATTTGCCAACGAATTTGTAGCCGTTCCAGAAAACGAAAGAGAATCCTGTAAAAACCTAAGAGATCAAAGAATAACCGAAATCGCCCGATTAGTTTCGAACCCGGGATATTTTGTGAGTGCTGTTTTTAAAATCATTCGCTTATTCGAACGAGGAAGTATCGCTCAAAAAATAATCGACATGCAAATTGCCGAACAAAATAATGTGGAATGTGTTGCGGCATGATTTTGTTTATCTCGATTTTTTAAGATCTTGTTTTCATCACTTTTATTAGTTTCTCATTGCGTTTATCGGCTCTTGAATTTTGTAAAGAAATTACAGCCCAAATTGCAGCAGGAATCCAACCTATTAATGTTATCTGCAGGATAAGACAAATAATTGAAGTTAATATTCTTCCTCTCAAAAAGAAAGAAACAAAGGGAAAGAAAATAGCAATTAGTGTCATCATTTTTTTGGTTTGTTTTGGTGTAAATATAAAAAAAAGCTGCATGATTTTTTGCAGCTTTTTTTGATGTTTTTTTATTGTGTTTTATAAGCTTGCGAGAACGCCTCGCCTATGACACTTAAATGATTTAATTAAAATTATAATCGTGAAAACTTGTTTTTATAAAATCGTATATAATTCATCGAGAAGTTCCATTTCATCATCAGGAAGGAGTTTTTTTGCCATTTCGAGTAAAAGCGCCGCATCGTGTCCAGAATTGTATTCTTCATTTCTAAGAATAGCTATACTGGTTCTAATAAGTGAAGTAATGGTAAGCATTAAGTCAGTATAAGTGTCTATTTTAAAACGAGCTGTAAGCGAAGTATCGATTGTATAATCTGGTTCTAATTTTGTAAAATAATGTTTTTTACCAGCGGTTTCTAAAAAATGAGCTAGTTGTTTACGGTTTTCGGTCATGATGTGTAGTTGAAAATTAATGTAAAAATCTTACTTTTGTAAAACAGCCGGCAAGTAACTCACAATTTTTGCTATAAAAAAACAAAATGCTTAGTATCACACAAACAGAGTTGGTTTTTTACCCAAAACCTATTTTTCTTTACAAATTTTAAATATCTTTGATTCATGAGTACAACAGCAAAACCAAAACATATAGGCAGAAATATCAGCCGAATTCGAGAATTAAAAGGCATGAAGCAAGAAGCGCTTGCAATTGCTATTGGTGTTAGTCAGCAGACAGTTTCAAACATTGAAGCAAGTGAAAATGTAGAGGAAAACAAACTAATTGAAATTGCTAAAGCACTTGACGTAAGTGTTGAAGTAATTAAGAATTTTTCGGAAGAAGCTGTTTTAAATATTATTGGGAATACTTATAATGATAGTAGTATCGTGCATAATGGAAACGGAGCTTATAATAGTGAATGCACTTTTAATCCTTTAGATAAGGTTGTTGAACTTTATGAGCGTCTAGTTCAAGCAGAAAAAGATAAGAATGAATATTTAGAAAGAATGTTGGGAGGGAAGTAAGGTTTTCTCTTTTTTATAAAATAGAAATGCGCAAAGGCCTTTTAAAAGGATTTTGCGCATTTTGGATGATTATATTATTTTATAATTGTTTTGAGTTGTAATTTAAAACCTTCAAGTTTAATTAAATAGAATGTAGAAAATAACAAAACCCAACCTATAAAAGTTAAAAATAAATTGGTTAATGAGTTTCCTGTAAACTGTAAATATTGACATAAAAAGCCGAAGAATAAAAGCAGAAAAAAATTATACAAAATCGCATTTTTCAAACTCATTTTAATTCCGCCGGTTAAAAAATTCCAACTTTCCAGATAATCCGAAACAATAATTTTTGAAGGATTTGATAAATCAATTACCACATTTTGAGAAAATTCAAGAGTTACAATAATACTATCGTTTTTCAATTTGTATTTATAATCGTATTTTTCTAATATTTCTATAATTTTATTTAGTTCCATATTTTGTATTGTGGTTAGTTGATTTATTATTTCTTAAAAAATTGGAAACTCATCCTCAGTTGGAGCATCCATATATGGTATAGCTTCATTGACAAATAATGAGCAAAGTCCTCCTGAAATTATAGCCATTGGTCCGCTGTAAACAAACATAAGCGATCCCATCATGTCAGCAACAATTGCTTTAGAACCTGGTTTACTGCTCATGTTTTTTGTTGTATTGCTTTTAGAGTTCCAATATTGATTTGAACTTTTTAAAACATCTTCCAGTACAACTAACTCATTTGTTTCATCGATTGTTAAAGAGTTATTTGTTTTAGATTGATAATAAGTCTTTTTGAAATTCTCAATTTGAGCAATACATTCATTGTAACTCATATTATTTTCAAGCATGTTATCGACTAAAATCCCTACTCGTTTAGATACTTTGTTAGAAGTATATAATTCCTCTTTTTTTGAATTCCAAAATGAATTTGTATCAAAGCTTTTAGGATCAACATTTTGAAAAAACAGTTTTACATCATTGACGTTTATATCTTTAAACTCGTTAGGATATTTAAGTTTAAGTTCAGCTGTCATTTCGTCAATTATAACCCCAGCTGTTTTTCCTTCAATTCCATCATACTTTTTGTAGTATAAATCTAAAGCCTCGTTATGGTAAAAACCATAGTCAGTTAAAGGAATCTCAGATTTTTCTTTTGATAAAGAGGAATCTTTGGAATCCTGTTCTTTTGAACAACCCACAAATAAAACATTTGTTGAAATTACTAGCAGTAAAATAAATTTAATTCTTTTCATTATTATTAAGATTAGAGTTAATACAATTTAATTGCTTCGTATTCAGCTTAGGCATAAAATTTCTAATTGACTTAGTTATTTCTTAAATTAATTTTCTAATTAAAGAATAACAGATAAGTCAATTTCTTTGAAGCAAATTGAGGATTAAATTTTATTTTGGAAGATCCATTTTTACACCTGTAATGGTTGGTGTTTATTTTTAATGGAATAGTGGAGTTTTAGTATGAGTATCTTTTCATACAGTCACAAAGTAAGTAAAAAGATTATGTTTTTCGCTAAAAATTTGGCTTGTATATTACTAATAGAATTTGTTTTTTAACAAAGGACAGATTTAAAATTCAAGTTGATAAATATGTAAACTTTTTTCAGGATGAGACAGGGATCAAAAAAAAATGATACAACGGTCTATTTGGCGATACAATCGCGCTCGCGTTAACGAGAGTTATAGTATATATCTCCGTTTGTGTTTTCGACCAATTAGTTCAATTATTTTTTTATAATTCTTTTTTTCAACACCTTTGGCTTCTTTAAACAAGGGTAACATACGCTCTGAAACAAATTTTTCAGTTGCAATATCAGCTAATGTACTACCAATAGGATGATTTGTTTTAAGTTCTTCAAGTAAATAAGTTATTGTCTCTTCTGTAAAATAATCTAATTTCAAGTCATTCATTTTTGAAAGAATTAATTGATTTATTATTTTACGGTATTTCGATTTTGGATTGTTAAATTCACTAATAAATTCTTGTCGCTTGTCTTTGGATGTGCAATTAGTAATTACTGTTGATACTCGATCTGTAAACATCCAATCTTTACTTTTTGATTCTAAGAACTCTTTAAACCATTCAAGCCACCAATTTATTGATCCAATATCAAAAATAGGGCTATTATCATTTTCGTGATAAAGAGCTAATTTATCACATAAATTATATGCTAATTTTATATTTTGTAGTTTTAAAAGCTTTACGAATAATTGTTCATTACCAATCCAATTTAAATCATTCATATGCGATATAAGATCAAAATTTTCTTTTTGTAGATTTTTAGAATCTACATTTAATAAATCTTTGAATGCCTGAAATACTAAATCGTATTCTTTTGATTTAGAAACTAAGTAGCATAAAGCAACTTTTAAAATTCCAGTTTTTTTGTCTATATTTTTCTCAGCAAGATATTTTAAATCTTCTCTTTTTTCAAAAATTTTGTTTAATGAACCTAATGCCCAACCTGCATTCATACTATCCTTTTTTGAAACGATATCTAAGAGAGAATTAATATGACTTGATTCAAAAATTAAATAGTTTATTTTTTTTTCTTTTTTAATGAAACGTAAGATAAAGTACATTTCTACTGCAGCTTTATCAATATCTAATAGTAAAAGTTTAGTACAAATTTTAAGAGATTTATTATTTCTGGAATTACGTAAAAATTGACATAAAACTTTAATTTGTATATATTGTTCTTTATGATTTAATTTCTTATCGTAAAATGTAGTAAAAACTATTTTCGGTTTCAAGCTTGTCATTATCTTGCCTAATGCTGAATCAAAGCCATCAAATTTATCAATTTTTAAAACTTTAGTTTTTTCTTGTACGTTCTTACACATAGTTAAAAGAATCGGAAGATCATCTTCGTTTACATATTTTTTAATGTTACGAGCTATTTCAGAACAAAAATTATAATCATCATAATGATCTACTAAAAGATTAAAAATTTCATTTTTAACATCGCCTCCATATAGATCTATTAAACAACCCGCTGCAGCACCTCCTAATAAGTTACCTTTTTTTATTATTTGCTTTAATATATCTATATGCAAATATTGGATAGGTAAACTATATCTTATTTTATAGGCAATTCGGCTCTCTGAATCAAAATCTCTGTATGTAGTGTTGTTAATTTCTCTTAAAAGTCGCTCTACAATTTTACTAGAATCCTCTTCTAAATACTTTACTGCTGACATAGCCAGACCAAAATCAATTTTTATTACAGTTTCCAAAAATTTATCAGCATCTTCTTTTTTTAATAAGCTTAAACATAGAAATAAAGCTTGATCCCAACGTCTGAAACTCAGTTTTTCTTTTAAAATTTCATTGTTTTTTATAAAATCTATAGCAAGTTTTGTTGCAGCTAAATATTCGGTAATAGATTGGTGAAAGAAACTAATTCTTTCATTAATTAAAGGAGTAATAAAATTTTGACTCACGAGCCAGTTTATTACGTCTGTGTTTGAGACGTATGCTGCGCTAGTTTTCTTAAACTCTAAATCTATTTGTTTTTTTAATAATTCAAGCTTAAAAGCTTCTTCTCCGTTATCTAGTGCATTCATCGCTACACTTGCTAATGGATCTATTAAATTTATGTTGATGTCAAATCGATCATTAAGCCTTTTATTTATTAGGCTAATTAAATTATGATAGATTTTTTGAGGACTCGTTTCAGGCTCAATTTTGAATTTATTTTCAAATATGAGTTTGTAGAAAAAAGGTTTTTGTAATAGTGTTATTATTTCATCTCTAAATATACCTTTTAGTTCGATTTCATTTTGCGATAAACTTGTTTTGATAAATTCTTCATCAATAGAGTCCAAATTAAATGCAGGAAATTCCAATTCTTCCAAGCCATCAATACTACGTGATGAAATTATTAGAGATAAGCTATAGTTTTCTAAAAGATATGAAAAATCAGAATTCCAATTCTTTGACTCAATGTATTCTTTAGGAATTTCATTAAAGGCATCTAGATACAATTTAACTTTAAAATTTGAACATAAAAGAGATAAATTTATTCCAACAGGAATATTTTGCTCAATCAATTCGACAAGATTTCCTTCATATAGTTTTAAATCTACATATACTGGAACAATGGTCTGGTTTATTTTTATAGAATCTTCAATACAGGCCTTACTTAATATTTTTGATAATCTTGCAACACTTGCTTTAAGTGAATAACTTTTTCCCCCTCCTGGAAGACCTATTAATATTATTTTTTCATTTCCGTTATCAAGTAGTTCTTCAATTGCAGATTTATAAAACTGAAAATTCTGTTTTTGGATTTTATTGTTTATAATTGATTGTACAATTAAAGGAAAATGTAATTTTGAAGTTTCAAAGCCAGAATACTTTGCTGAATGCCTATTTAAATTTAAAATAAATTCAGAACTTAAAACAAATGTAGAGGCAATCGGTTCAATTTGAATAGTTTTTAAACTATCTAATAGATTTAAAATTGGAGAATGATCCCTTTTTCCGTCAGCATTAATGATAGTTTGATAATCTATTAAGTGAATACCAAAATTTCTTCGCCAATAATCTTTTTCTTGCTCATTAACATCGGCCATGATTGCATAATGGTCTCTCGCTCCTCCTTTATATGTATTTATTATTAAATCTTTTAAATATAAGAAATCAGGATCTCTTAATCCAAATCCAATATAAACTATTGGTCTACTTAACATCAATGTTTTTGCAGTTTCTAGCGCATGATTAAGTTCTCCTCCATTATTTAAAGCTCTGTATTGTTCTCTGGTTAGAATTATGCTATCAGAATTTTCTACATCACCATGAAGTTTAAATAAAAATTTGATTGCTCGTGCCCCGACAATTTCAGCAGTTTCTGTAAGTTGCGTATTTACAACAGTTCGAAAATATGTGTTAGATTTCCATTTTTGAAACCCCATTTCAAGCAACTTATCATAATTCGTGGTTATAAAACAAGTTGGTCCCAAAGCAATAATTTTATTGTGAATATCATGAGGTTGAGAAGTTTCAATACGACATGCTTTCCTGATAAATTGTGCGAAATATTGTTTGGTTAATCTATCAAAACCATAACTAGCTGCCTGTAAAAGATCACCTCTTCTTAATTCTTGCTCTGTTAAGTTTGCGTCTAAACCATTTTCCTTGATAAAATCTATTAATTCTTGAATTAAACCGGACCAAGTTGGTAGACCAGACCAAAGGGAAACTCCAGACCCAATGAATAAAACAGTGTCTTCTTGTTGGAGTATTTTTTTTAAATTTTCAATCATATGTTTAAGTTAAAGATCGCATTAAAACTCATTAAATTCGTTTAGATTCGATTTTTTTTTAAAAAATACACTAATAAATTTGCGTATTTCTAAATATTCTATAAAAGAAATCTTAGCAGTTAATTTTCAGAACTGAAGAATTCTTCAAAACATAATTATCTAAAAAAACTTACGAGAAACCATAAAAAAAGATGTTGAAAACAAATTTTCGAGTCTTTTTTGAATGTTAATGGTAACATCCTTATTTAATAAAGCTTTAATTTGATATTTAAAAAACAAACATCGCATTAAATTTAAATTTACAACCACGTAAAAACCCCTGATTTTTGTTTTAAATAGCTTTTGTCAAAAATAAATCCCTTTAATTGAATGATTTTACGGAAATCCATAAAAGCAAATTAAAACCCCAAAAGCCCTAGCCCTGATAGAAGCGGTATCCTTTTTCTGGCTTCTTTAGCCAGGAAAAGATATAGCGGATAGGCAGTCCCGATAATTATCGGGATCCTAAAACGATCCTAATTCCACTAAATTTTCTCTTTAAATTTCCCAAAAAAACAACAGTAGAATTTTCCACAAAAATTTCGTAATTTTGCAGTCCAATAAAAGGAATTAGAAAATGTTAGATAGACTTCAATATGTAAAGCAGCGTTTTGATGAGATTTCGGATTTGATTATTCAGCCGGATGTTATTGCTGATCAAAAACGTTATGTGCAGCTTAACCAGGAATATAAAAGCATAAAAGCACTGGTTGAAAAGAGAGAAGAATACATTCTTGTTTTAGCAAATATTGACGAAGCAAACGAAATTATTGCTGACGGAAGCGATGCTGATATGGTGGAAATGGCCAAAATGCAGCTGGACGAAGCAAAGGAACGCTTGCCTCAACTGGAGGAGGAAATCAAATTTATGTTGATTCCTAAAGATCCTGAAGATGCTAAAAATGTAATGGTGGAGATTCGTGCCGGAACGGGTGGGGATGAAGCTAGTATTTTTGCAGGGGATTTATTTAGAATGTATACGAAATACTGCGAAGCACAAGGATGGAGAACATCTGTTGTGGATATGAACGAAGGAACTTCCGGCGGTTTCAAAGAGGTTATCTTTGAGGTTTCGGGAGAGGATGTTTACGGTACTTTGAAGTTTGAAGCTGGAGTTCACCGTGTACAGCGTGTTCCTCAGACAGAAACACAAGGTCGTGTGCATACATCGGCTGCTACTGTTATGGTTTTACCAGAAGCAGAAGAGTTTGATGTACAAATCGATATGAACGATGTTCGTGTAGATTTCTTCTGTTCGTCTGGACCTGGAGGACAATCTGTAAATACTACGAAATCGGCAGTACGTTTAACGCACATTCCAACCGGATTAGTAGCACAATGCCAGGATCAGAAATCGCAGCATAAAAACAAAGATAAGGCGTTAACGGTTTTACGTTCTCGTTTATACGAAATGGAATTGGCTAAGAAAGAAGCTGAAGATGCTACAAAACGTACTTCTCAGGTTAGTTCTGGTGACCGTTCGGCTAAAATTCGTACTTATAACTATGCTCAAGGTCGTGTAACCGATCATAGAGTTGGTTTAACTCTTTATGATCTAGGAAACATCATGAATGGTGATATCCAAAAAATTGTTGCCGAATTACAATTGGTAAACAATATGGAGAAATTGAAAGAAGCTTCGGAGGTGTACTAATCGTACAGGTTCAAAGGGACATAGATACAAAGGTTCAAAGGTTTTATTTTGGACGATAATAGATGAAAAAGCCGAACTTATGTTCGGCTTTTTTATTTAGGTAAGGTTCTGTCCCTGTGAACCTCTGTCCCTGTGAACCTCTGTCCCTTTGAGCCTTTGTCCCTTTGAACCTTTACCCCCTTTGTACCCTTTTTACCCACATTCCTCTACCAACTATAAAGCTTTTCTTAAAAACTCAGAACCTCAGTATCTTAGCTTCTAAGAACCTTAAAAAAAAGTTTTTTTTTGATATTTTTTGTCTAATATTTGTGTGCCTTTATCAGGAAAAGGCAAAAATGCTAATCAACCAATTCAAATTAATTCTATGAAGAAAACTTTACTATTATGCAGCTTCTTTGGAAGCTTTTTTTATGCCAGCGGGCAGTCGTATTTTGGGTTTCGGGACGATAATTATGCCGGAATTCAGGGCGTGTTGTTTAATCCGTCTGCGATTGTTGATTCTAAATACAGAGCCGATGTTACTATTTTTTCGGCAAGCGGAACAGCCCAAAATGATCTATATGGAGTTAATTTTGCCGAAGTTTTAAGCGGAGACTACGATTTAGACAAAGATGCAAGTAAAAATTTTAAATCGAATAACAGAGGGAATTTTAATGCCGATATTTTAGGCCCTTCGTTTATGCTGAATATTGACCCGGTGAATAGTATTGGAATTTTTACTCGTGTACGCAGCGTAACAAATATGGTAGGTGTAAACGGTGAACTTGTAGATGAGGTTAATAAGGATATAAGTGCTTCAAAGAGTTTTTTAATTACTGGCGGAAACCCAAATGGAGTTACAAATTCCTGGGCAGAAATAGGAGCGAGCTACGGAACGGTTTTGTTAGATCGCGATGAGCATTTTATTAAAGGCGGTATTACGGTTAAATATTTAATGGCGGGCGTAAACGGCTATATTAACGGAAGTAATTTGAGCGTTGCTTTTACTAAAAATGAGGCTAATCCAGCTTTGAGTCAATATACTTCGACAGGAACGGTAAAAACAGCGGCGAGTTATGATTATGAAAATGGGAAAGATCCTAAGTTCGATATGACTTCGGCTGGTGTCGGCGTTGATTTGGGATTTACTTATGAATATCGTACCAATTGTCATACTTGTATGGGAAACAGATATAAGTTTAAAGTAGCAGCTTCGGTTACAGATATTGGTAAAATTAATTATAAAGATGTTACCGAAAACACCTATAATTTAACTGGAAGTGTTTCTCAGAATGATATTGACGATGCGAGTGATATTTTCGAATTTTTTAATAACAATTATACAAAAATAGCTTCGAGAAAAGGAGTAAAGGCAAACTTGCCAACGGCTTTGCACACCAATTTTGACTGGAATATCAACCAAAGGTTTTATTTAAATTTAAGTACAGATTTTGGATTAGTTGATGCCAAAAAAGTAAACGGAACTGCGATTGCAAATTCAGTTACCTTTACGCCAAGATACGAAACAAGGCAGTTTAGTTTTTACCTTCCGGTAACGTATATGGAGTATAGCGGTACGCAGCTTGGTGCTGGTTTTAGAGCCGGTCCGTTGTTTATTGGTTCCGGATCTTTGGTTTCTAATTTGTTTTCGAATAAATCAAAAGCGAGTAATTTGTACGTAGGTTTGAAATTACCGATTTATCAAAATTATAGGTAGAGGTTCTGAGGGACTAAGATGCTAAGGAGCTAAGGTTTTTTGTGGTGCTTTTAATAGCTTAGCATCTAAAAAAATAGAAGCTAAAAAAAAAGAGATTGTTTCACTTGTGTGAGACAATCTCTTTTTCGATTCTGAACCTTTTGCTTAGATACACAGTATCTAAAAACTTAGAACCTTAGTTCCTCAGCAGCTCAGAACCTTAAAAATATAGTGAAGTATTAACTGTTTAACCGTTTGTTTTAGTTGAAACGTATAAACGAGTTAGATACCGAAAAATACTCGTGTGTATTCAAAACATTTATATAGATTAGAGTACATGTATACACCATTTTTTAATACTATGTGGCTTAATTTTTCCATAATGTTTAAAATTTCTGTTAAACAAATTACTCTCTAGATGGTTCATATTGTGATGATTCTTCTGGTGAAGTCTCATGAGAAGATTCGCTTGGTTTAGAAACCAGATTCGTTACAATAAGCTGTACGATTGAGCCTAAAATTCCTTTAAACATAGAATCGCCTTTTCCTACTATAAACCTTTTGGCTATGTATCCAATTCCAATGCTGATTGCAGATTGTGCCAGATGACTTTTAAAACCTACAGTTTCGTTGATTTCTTCAACCGTATTCCGAATCAGGTTAATGGGTTTTAAATTATCTTTAAGATCTTCAATATGATCTTTAATTGCACACCATTCTGTATCTTGTCGATCTTCTAACAATTTTATTTTCTGATTTAATTGATCAATAGTGTAAATAGGCTCCATGATTAGTCTTTTTTAGTTATTAATTTTTAAATCAGTTTTTATTTCTCTTTTAGAATACTCGAAATAATCGAGTTTCCAATAGGAGTTTTAATAAGTCTATGATGTGATTTGTGTATTATAATGGCAACAATTAAATAGAAAAGTGCCATGATAAAAAATCCAAAATAATACTCTCCAAGTTCTTTCCCAATCCATAAACTAAGGCCAACATTAAGGAACAAGGTAAAAAATGCAACAACAACGCCAACTGCGATCTTAGACGCTAATGATGATACACCATCGGCAACTGAACATACAGTTTTAAGTTTTAGTAGTTCTAAACTCGTTTTTGTATAGTTTTCAGCTTTTTCGTATAGATTTAAATCTTCGTTTGTTGTTGCATTTGGTTCCATGATATTTGGTATTTATGGTTTGAAAAAATCACTTTTTTTAGTAGTTCGATTTTACAGTTTTAGCTTCATCTTTAACTGCATTGAAATCATCTTTTACCTGGTTGAATTTTGCTTTTCCTTCCTCGATGATGTCTTTACCGTTTGAAGAGATTGTGCTTACAATACCATCAAATTTTGTTTTGATATTATCTCCGTAATCTTTTGATTTATCTTTGATTTTTTTTCTAGTATTTGAACCTTTGTCCGGAGCAAATAAAACTCCTAATAATGCTCCTGCCGCTGCAGCTCCTACGATTCCTAAAATTGTGTTACTTGCTTTCATAATATTGATTTTTAATAGATTAATATATTTATTTAATGTTGATTAATTTTAAACCTCCCGGCCTTTAATAAGTCTTAGCAGTACTGCAATAATTGCAATTACAAGCAGTATATGAATAATACTTCCAAAACTGTAAACAAAGAACCCAAGAGCCCACAGAATAACAAGTATTACTGCGATGGTATATAATAGGTTTGACATGGTTTTTTATTTAATGGTTAATAAATCAGTTAGTTCAACTTATACGATAAGTATATAGACAAATTGCTGTTTTTTGCATCTGGAAACGTATAAGTTGTTCCTGCAACTGTTCTTTCTTTTCCAACTGTAGTAAGACCGTAATTGTAACGTACACCAATGCTTAACGGACTAAAATCTACACCTACACCAGCAGAAAGACCTGCATCAAATTTGTTTAAATCGTTTGTGTCGATATCTTCATCAAAATCAAAATCACCATTTCCTTTTACTTTAGAACTTACCAGGTACGATGCATATCCACCGGCATGAACATTAAAGTTTTTTGTAATATTTACTCTCACTAATAAAGGAACTTCGATATAGTTTAATTTAAACTTCGCATTTCCTGAAACAAGAGCGTTGTTGTATTCTAATTCAGCACCTTTTGTTGTAAATAAAACCTCCGGCTGAATGGCAATAAAATCTGAAATAGGCAATGTGGCATAAACACCGGCATTAAAACCGTATAAAATGTTGTTGTCGTCTACATCGTCTCCGCTATTGTAAAGGTTAGACATGTTGAATCCTCCTTTTACACCAAACTCGGTATTTACATTATTGTCCTGAGCGTGCAGCATTCCAAATGAAGCTGAAATAAAAAGGGTTAAGGCGCATAAAAAATTGGTTTGCATTTTCATAATAAAATAATTTAGTTAGTAATCTGGGCTTTTAATAATCGTTTTTTAATTTCTTTCTTTAATCGTTCTCTCCGTTTCTCTTAAGAGATCAAATTGTTCAGGCAAATACTTCAATACTAATTTTAAAATTATTTTATCGTTGGTGTCTTTCGAGACGTTTTCTAATAATTTAATTTGCTCTTCGAGGCATTCTTTCATAGAATTCAAATAAACTCTGTTGAATTTCGCCGGATTTGCGGTAATCAATTCGTAAGTATCTCTTCTGTGTGCGGCATTAATTTCAGATATTATAATAAGTTTCTTATTGGCCAATTCTGTTATTTCCTGCAGCAGTCGATTTTGATTATTTTCGATTTTTTTACCTAAAATGACTATTGAATTTTCTGAACTTTGTTTTTGTGCAATTTGACTTTTCGAAATAATTGTTTTTCCAAGATTTGCCGTTTCAATAAAAAAAAAGGCTACTTTTTCTTCTTCTTCATTTTTTGTAAAAGCTTCATTTTTTTTGAATGTATTTTCTATCGAATTATTTTTTTTGCATGATGATGCACACATTATAAATGATAAAATAACTACTCTAAAAATCGCAGCTTTTAGTACGGGAATTTCTTTCATTATTACTTCTTGAAGTATTACATTACAAAGATGCTAACGAATACAACGTTTTGCTTTACAGCATAAAAAAGAAACGTTATATAATTCCCATAATGAATTTATATAACGTTTAAGATGTAGTGTTTTAAGGTGTTGCGAGAGTTAGTCCGGAAGAAATATGGTAAAAACAGATCCCTTATCAGGTTCACTGTCGGCCATAATATAACCCTTATGATTGTCGACGATTTTCTTACAAATGGCCAAGCCAATTCCGGTTCCCGGATAATCTGTTTTTGAATGCAGACGTTGAAACAAAATAAAGATCGTTTCTTTAAACTGAGGGTCAAATCCCATTCCGTTATCTGTAAAAGTTATTTTATGAAACTTTTTGATATTTTGGTCCAATTCAGGATAATCAGATGAGTTTACTTTTGTACAGTCAATTGTAATAGCAGGAATTGTATTTGGTCTGCTGTATTTTAAAGAGTTTCCAATTAAGTTGATGAAAAGCTGTTCAATCTGATAAGGAATAACCAAAAGTTTTGGAAGTTTTGTAGCCATAATCACGGCACTTTTTTCTTCGATAATTTCAGTTAGTTCAGATTCGGCACTTTCCAGCAATTCATTTAAATTCGATTTTATGAATTCTTTTTTGGTTGTATTTGTTCTGGAGAATAAAAGAAGATCATCAATTAAAACGCGCATTCTTTTTGCCGAAACTTCGATTTTGGAAATATAATCTCGTGCACTTTGAGACATAACCGCTTTATCGGCATCTGAAACTCTGGAAATAAAAGTCTGGATTTTTCTAAGCGGTTCCTGCAAATCATGACTCGCAACGTGATTAAACGAGGCTAGTTCTTTATTGCTTTTTTCTAATTCTTTATTACGTTCCTGTAATTCTATATTTAGCAGATGCTCATCGGTAATATCAAAATTAATTCCCAGTAAAATTTTACTTCCCTGCTGATCTGTTACTAATTTTCCTGTAGATTTAAAATATCTTATTTCCTGGGTCGGAAGGAGTACTTTATAATAAACAAAAGGTAATTGTCTGTGTTTTAAAATACCTTCAATAGAATTAGCTACATTTTCTTTATCATCCGGATGCACAAAATCTAAAAAGGTTTCTTTTACCGGAACAAATGAACCCGGTTCGTGACCCAGTAAACGATATTGATTGTCTGAATAATCGATTTTATTAGCATCTAAATCCCATTGCCAGGTGCTGAATTTACCAATCGATTCAGATTCTGCAATTAATCCGTTTGAAATTAAAAGTTTTTTGTTGAAAATTTTCAAACGCTGAAAATCTTTACTGATTTGTCTGTAAGCTAACAGGATAAAAAATAAAGCCGTTAAGAATAAAGAAATAGAGAAAAGCGGACTTAACGAAATTTCGTCGTCGTAAATTTTAAGTCTGTTTTTAAGATACGTTTTCTCGATGTCGTTCATTTCGTCTACCTTAAAACGAATGTTTTCCATCAAGATTCGTCCCCCAAACATATGATTGTCGAGTTTTCGTTTATCATATGTTTTGGGATCGCTGTATTTTAAACAATTTTCGAAAGAAACAAAACGCTGAATAATAAGCTTAAACAACTTTCGAAGGTTTTCCTGCTGTACGGGATTGTCTGCAGTTAGTTTTTTTAATGTAATGAATGACGTATTTACTTTGTCTCTCGAATAAATATACGGAGTTAAAAAACGTGCATTTCTGGTAATAATATATCCTCTTTGTCCTGTTTCGGCATCTTTTATGGCCGACATTAAGCGTTCGAGCTGAATGTTTATTTCATACGTATGCATAACCACTTTACTTGATTCGTTCAAGTCCTGGTTATGTTTGTAAGCAATTGAGGAAAGAAATAACAGAATGAAAACTGCGATTACAAAAATAACTCTCAAAGAGTTTGAAGAATTAAAATTTGGTATCCATTTCATCGTGGTATACTATTATTTTTATTTTAGTCGCAGCAAGAAATTATCACGGTTTAACCCTGAGGTATGATAGTGCCAGTTTACGGTCACGACTTCATTAATTATTTTTTTCAGCGTATTAAAATCACTTGGTTTCTTGATGTAAATGTTTGCGCCCTGAATAAAAGTATCTTCAATATCTTCTTCAGATGACGAAGTAGAGTAAATAGCGATAATAATATTTTTAAGATGTTCTGTTTTTTTAATTTCAATCAAACACTCTTTACCAGTCTTTTTCGGCATATTTAAATCCAGAAACAAAATATCCGGAAGTTTAGTTTCGGGATCCATTAAATGATCCATTAACTGCATTCCATCGTGAACAAATTCTACATTAGTTTGTATTTTTATTTCTTCAAAAGCATCTTTAAAGAAAAGACGATCATCTTCATCATCATCCGCCAATAAAATATATAATGCGTTTTTTTGCATTTTAGTGTGGTATTTGGGTTTTTATTTTAAATTTTCTCTACGTTTCTTAATTATTCTCTGAAATGCCGACGGGGTAATTCCGGTCGTATTTTTAAATTGTGTACTTAAATGCGCAACACTAGAATAATTTAGTAAGAATGCGATTTCAGTCAAACTCATTTCGTTGATAATAATTAATTGTTTTGCTCTTTCAATTTTTTGTAAAATGATGAAGTTTTCGATAGACGAATACGTCACTTCCGAGAAAACATTAGATAAATAACCATAACTATGGTTAAGTTTCTCAGCCAAAAATACAGAACTTTTATAATTGTTGCTGTCTTCCATAAAGACAAGCTCAATTATAGCATCCTTTATTTTTTGAACTAAAACACTTTTCTGATTTTCAACAACTTCAAAGCCACACGGACTCAAATTATTTTTTAAAGTTTCGAGCGCCTGAGCGTCAATATTATCATCAATTTCAATTTCTCCAAAACCTAAACTGGTAAAATTAATATTATTTTGTTCCAGATTTTGTTTTAGATAAAGTGAACAAATGGTGTTAATGTCGAACTTTATAAATAGTTTCATTTTATAGAAAATTTTGGTTAAAGATAATTAATTTATTCGGGCTTACAGCGTTTAATGTTTTTTTAGAATTAGTAAACATCAATACTGTTAAATACAATTCTCAAAAAAATACCGTCTAATATTTTGTTACTAGACGGTATTTCCTGATTGAGTCAGAAGGTTTACAGATCTGACAGCATTTGATGAAATTCTTCTTTAGTTTTTCCCAGTTTTTGCTGTAGTTTTCCGTACATTTCGTCTTCCTTACCTTCAGCAAACATCAAATCGTCGTCTGTTAATTCAGCATATTTTTGCTTTAATTTTCCTTTTAACTCATTCCAGTTTCCTTTTATCTCTGTAGTATTCATGATCGTGTTTTTTTGTTTGTATTAATAGTTATGTAAAGTTGCATTTTCTGTGGCTGTTTGTTGTTACATCAATTTCGAAGAACGCTGCATAATTCACATTTTGTTTTTTTTATGCTTGATATCGTCTAAGAACCCAGGCCATTTTTTCGTGTTCCTGTAATAGTCCGGTAACGAAATCTGCTGAACCCGCATCTTTGGTTTCGTCCTCAAAAATTGGAATGTAGTTTCTAAACTCTGTAACCAATTGTTCGTGGTTTTCTAAAAGTTCTTCGAGCATGTGTTTTTGCGAAGTATATTCTTTTGGAGATTCTTTAAGAGTAGAGTTTTCGATAAACTCTTTCATGGTTCCAATCGTTTTTTCGCCAAGCTGGCTGATTCTTTCTGCAACCTCGTCAATTTGGGCTTCCAGAATTCGGTATTGTTCTTCAAATAATTTATGCAGTTCCATAAAACTATTTCCTGAAATATTCCAGTGAAACTTTCTGGTTTTTACATAAAGAGTCATTTCGTTAGATAAAATCGTGGCTAATATAGAGGAGCTCTTTTTTAAGTTGGCTTGTGATATTCCGATATTTGGAGTCATAATTGTCTGATTAAGGGTTTATTCCAAAATTAGAAAAGTACATGACTTTTTTTCTTACACAATTTTTCTAAGTTGTTATATGAATTCAATGTAGTCTAGAACTATATATAAAAAATTAACCGCAAAGAGCGCAATGCTTTTCTACAGCTTTATGAAATGGAAAAGTTCGCAAAGCTTTGTGTACATTTAGCTTTGCGAACTTTGTGTTTTTGAACATAATCTAGGCAGAAAAACTTTGCGTGCTTTGCGGTAAAAATCCATTAATATTATTTGTAATTTTGCCGCACAAGTAAAACACAATATGACAACACAACAACTACACGAACAAATTCTTCAAAAAAAATCATTCTTATGCGTAGGCTTAGATCCTGATTTAGATAAAATTCCGGCGCATTTATTAGAAACCGAAGACCCTATTTTCGAATTTAATAAAGCCATAATCGATGCTACTCACGATTTAACGGTAGGATATAAGCCTAACACGGCTTTTTTTGAGGCATACGGAATAAAAGGATGGATGTCGCTGCAAAAAACAATTAATTACATCAACGAAAATTATCCGGATATCTTTACCATTGCCGATGCTAAACGCGGCGATATAGGGAATACTTCGAGCATGTATGCCAAAGCTTTTTTTGAAGATTTAAATTTTGATAGTGTAACCGTTGCTCCTTATATGGGAAAAGATTCAGTTGAACCTTTTCTGGCTTTCGAAAACAAACATACGATTATGCTGGCTTTAACGTCAAATGAAGGAGCGTTCGATTTTCAGACTTTAAACACCAACGGAACAGAATTATACAAACAAGTTTTAGAAACTTCTAAAACATGGAAAAACAGCCAAAACTTAATGTATGTTGTGGGCGCTACAAAAGCAGAATATTTTGCCGACATAAGAAAAATTGTTCCAGACAGTTTTTTATTGGTTCCTGGAATTGGCGCTCAAGGCGGAAGCTTATCAGAAGTTTGTAAATACGGAATGAACGATAAAATTGGTTTATTAGTAAACTCGGCAAGAGCTATTATCTACGCTTCCAAAGGAACTGATTTTGCAGAAAAGGCAAGGGAAGAAGCTTTGAAAGTACAACAGGAAATGGAGGAGATTATCGCTAATAAATAAAGTTTTCAGTTTCAGTCGCAGTCTCAGTTTACAGCTTCAAGTTAGACTGAAAACTGAGACTAAAAACTGCAATAATCATTGCGACTGTAAACTGCGACTGAATACTGAATACTGCGACTAAAAAATATGAAACAATTTAAAGACCAATTAGGAACTTTACATTCTTTTGAGATGACTCCGAAGCGTATTATTTCTTTGGTTCCTTCTCAAACCGAATTATTATATGATTTGGGTTTAGAAGATAAGATTATTGGGATTACAAAGTTTTGTGTACATCCGTATCACTTAAAATCGACCAAAAAAGTTGTAGGCGGTACAAAGAAAATTCATTTCGAAAAAATAAAACTGCTCCAGCCGGACATTATTATTTGCAACAAAGAAGAAAATACAGAAGAAATCGTAAACCAATTAAAGGAAATCTGTCCGGTTTGGGTTACGAACATTGTTTCTGTTGAAGATAATTTTCAGATGATTTCAGATTTTGGTCAATTGTTCAATTGCAGAACCGAATCGCAAAAGTGGAATGACAAATTAACTTTCGCCTTGAGCGATTTCAAAAAATACATTCAGGATATTGAAATAAAGAAGGCAGCTTATTTCATCTGGAAAAATCCCTACATGGTCGCCGGAAAAGATACTTATATAAATGAATTACTAAAGCTGAATCATTTTGAAAATATCTACGAAGATAAAGGCCACTATCCTGAAATCGAACTTAAAAAAATGCGCTTAGAGGGCGATCCGGATATCGTATTTCTTTCGTCAGAACCTTATCCTTTTAAAGAAGAAGATGCTTTTGAAATAGGAAGGTTTACACATCACGCCAAAACCATTTTCGTCGACGGCGAAATGTTCTCCTGGCACGGCACCCGATTATTAAAGGCTTTTCCTTATTTTAAATTACTTCACGAAAGATTGAAGAATTAATATAACATAGTTTAACCGCAAAGAGCGCTATCCCGATTGCTATCGGGAACGCAAAGTTCGCAAAGTTTTTTTTCATAAAGCTTTGCGAACTTTTGTTGTTTATTTATTTGCCACGAATTGCACGAATTACCACGAATTGAATTAGTGAAATCAGTGTAATTCGTGGCAAAAAAACTTAGCGAACTTTGCGCAAATCTTTGCGCTCTTTGCGGTTAAATTATGTTTAAAGGAAAGGAAGTTAATATAAAAAAAGAATGCCGACATCTCGAAGACGCCGGCATTATTTAACTAACCAAAACCAAAATAATAAATAACCAGTTTATTACATTACAAAGATCCGACATATATCAATGTTATGCTGTTAAGATCTTGTTATTACTTTGTTGGATATAAGTTAATGTCTCTAAATTCTATAAAAAAAGAATGCCGGCATCTCGAAGACGCCGGCATCATTTAACTAACCAAAACCAAAATAATAAATAACCAGTTTATTACATTACAAATGTCCGACATATATCAATCTTAAGCTGTTAAGGTTTTGTTATTACTTTGTTGACCATAAGTTAAGATTTGTTGAAACCTGTTTTTGAGCTTTCTGCAGCGTTAAATAATTTTTGGCTATCAAAATATAATAACAATCAATTTTGTTTATGAATATGCTGCGAATAAGTTTGTATATTTGATAAAACATTAAAAATCAGCGATATGGATTCGAACAAAAAATTAACAACTGCAACGGGAACTCCAGTTCCAGACAATCAAAACATTCAAACAGCCGGGCCTCGCGGACCTGTTTTATTACAAGATTTTTGGTTTTTAGAAAAAATGGCTCATTTTGATCGTGAGGTAATTCCGGAACGAAGAATGCACGCTAAAGGGTCTGGTGCTTATGGTACTTTTACTGTAACTCATGACATTACAAAATATACAAGAGCCGATTTGTTTTCGGAAATTGGTAAAAAAACGGAAATGTTTGCGCGTTTTTCTACTGTTGCAGGAGAAAGAGGTGCAGCCGACGCCGAAAGAGATATTCGAGGTTTTGCTTTAAAATTCTATACTAACGAAGGAAACTGGGATTTGGTAGGAAATAATACGCCTGTATTCTTTTTTAGAGACCCAATGAAGTTTCCTGATTTAAATCACGCTGTAAAACGCGATCCAAAAACCAATTTAAGAAGTGCTGATAACAATTGGGATTTTTGGACATTATTACCCGAAGCGCTGCATCAGGTTACGATTGTAATGAGCGACAGAGGAATTCCGAGATCATACAGACAAATGCACGGATTTGGAAGTCACACTTTTAGTTTCATCAATCATCAAAACGAAAGACATTATGTGAAATTTCACTTTGTAACCCAACAAGGAATCGATAACCTTTCTGATGAAGAAGCGGCTCAATTAGTAGGAGGAGACAGAGAAAGCCACCAAAGAGATTTATTTGATGCTATTGAAGAAGGAAACTTCCCAAAATGGAAATTATTCGTTCAAATCATGACCGAAGAACAAGCTGATAATTATCGTTTCCATCCTTTTGATTTGACCAAAGTTTGGTTAAAAAGCGACTTCCCATTAATTCCGGTTGGAGAATTTGAATTAAACAAAAACCCTGAAAACTATTTTGCCGAAGTAGAACAAGCTGCGTTTAATCCGGCGCATGTTGTTCCTGGAATTAGTTTCTCACCAGATAAAATGCTTCAGGCTCGTTTGTTCTCTTATGGAGATGCACACAGATACCGTTTGGGAGTGAATAATTTCCAGATTCCGGTAAACTCATCAAGATGTCCTTATAACACTTTCCATAGAGACGGAGCCATGCGTGTTGATGGAAATAATGGATCAAAGAAACACTACGAACCAAATAGTTTTGGAGAATTACAAGAACAGCCAGAATTTAAAGAACCACCTTTAAAACTTCATGGTGATGCCTGGGCACATAATTTTAGAGATGATGACAATGACTACTTTACGCAGCCAGGTTTATTATTCCGTTTATTAACTCCGGAGAAAAAACAATTGTTGTTTAAAAATACGGCAGCACAAGTAGGCGGCGCGCAAAAATTCATTCAGATTCGTCACATTAGAAACTGTTTCAAAGCTGATCCTGCTTACGGAGAAGGAGTTGCAAACGCTTTAGGTCTAACAATGGCTGAAGTAGATGCCTTTGAAGATCCTAGATTGAACATAGTAGTTCGTTAAAAAGGTTCTGAGATGCTAAGTTGCTGAGAGACTAAGGTTCAAAGCGACAAAGGCCTTTATTATAACTTAAAATTAAACCCGACAGGTAAAAGCCTGTCGGGTTTGCTATTTTATGGTGTCAGGCTGAGCGAAGTCGAAGCCCTTTTGCGTAAAGCAAGCCTTCGACTTCGCTCAGGATGACAATCGTTTTGTTAGTTTCAGATTTAAAAGGCATTCAAATTAAAAATAAACCAGCGAATACCCGTTTAATCCGTTTTATTCGTGGGCAAAACCTTAGTACCTCAGTATCTTAGTCCCTTAGCGACTAAGAAAAAACAACTGTCTTATTGCTGTAAACCATTGTTTTGCGTTCTGCATGCAGTTTTATAGCTCTTGCTAAAACAATTCTCTCTAGATCTCGTCCTTTCATGATAAAATCTTCAACAGAGTGGATGTGAGAAACTCTGGCAATATCCTGCTCGATAATTGGTCCTTCGTCTAATTCTTCGGTAACATAATGGCTTGTTGCACCAATAATCTTTACCCCTCGTTTAAAAGCCGAATGATACGGTTTTGCACCCGGAAAAGCCGGTAAAAACGAATGATGGATATTGATGATTTTATTTTCGTAAAGCGAAATTAATTTAGGTGTAATAATCTGCATATAGCGCGCCAGAACGATAAAATTGATTTCGTATCGTTTTAACAATTCGATTTGTTTGGCTTCGCCTTCTTCTTTATTATCTTTTGTAAAAGGCACACAATGAAACGGAATATCAAAGCGTTCTGCAATCGATCTTAATTCGTTGTGATTGCTGATAATTACTGGAATTTCAACATTTAATTCATCGGCGCTGTATCGTCCTAAAATATCAAACAAACAGTGATCGTACTTAGAAACAAACAAAGCCATTTTTGGTTTTTGCTCCTGATTGTACAAATCCCATGACATATTAAAATCGGTGGCGAGTGTTTTGTCGAATTCTTCTTTTAGGGATTCAATTGTAACTTTCGGATTGGTAAATTCACATTCCAATCGCATAAAAAATACGTTTTGCTCTACATCAACATGCTGGTCAATGTAAGTAATGTTTCCTTCTACTTTTGCAATAAAAGTAGTCACTGCGGCAATAATACCTTTTTGGTCTTTACAGTGAATCAGAATGGTTATTTTTTGCATTTTGGTTAATTGGTTTTGGGTTAGTGACAAAGGTTCAAAGGTTCATAGGAGCAAAGGATACTTTGTCCCTTTGTTGCTCTGAACCTTTGAACCTTAGCAGAAAAATTATTTTTTATCCTGCATAGCAAATACTTTTTGCAATAAAGGAGTTGTTCTTGCATTAATGTTAGTACGGATATCTTTTTCTTCAACAGCAATCATTTTAAAAACTCCTGATAAAGCCTGATTCGTAGTATAATCTGTTAAATCTGGATTTACTTTTCGCACTAACGGAATCGTGTTGTATTTATTGATGATATTTTTCCAAACTACATCGGCGCCCACTTTTTCGAAAGAGCTTTTAATTACCGGATTAAACTTAGCGTACAAAGCCGTATTAGTACCATTTTGTAAATAAGTAGTTGCTGCATTTTCACTGCCTAATAAAATATTTTTAGCATCTGTAAACGACATATTTTTTACTGCCGTAACAAATATTGGGGTTGCTTCTTTCACAGCATCTTCAGCTGCACGGTTTAATACTTTTATACCTTCATCAGCAAGAGAACCTAAACCTACTTTACGTAACGTTGCGTCTACTTTTTGTAATTCTTCGGGCATTAAAATTTTTACGGCTTCATTTTTATAAAAACCATCTACTGCGGTTAATTTACTCACTTGGTCAGTAATTCCTTTATTAAGAGCTTCTTTTAATCCGGAAGCAATATCTACGCCGCTAGAACCTGTAATTTTGGTTGATAGTTTTGCAAGTTTTTGAGCTAGAGTTTCTTTTACCTGAGCATGAGAGCTAAGAGAAAACATAAGCAATAAAATTAAAATCTTTTTCATTAGTAGGTTTTATTAAGTTTCAAAAATACTACATATTCAAAAATAAAGCCACAATTTTATTTAAGCACACATAACATTTTGTTGTAAACTTAACATAAGGGAACTTAGCGGCTTAGTATCTTAAAAACTTTTCGTCTCAAATATTACGGCCACGCCATTCGAACAGTATAATCGTAATACGTTTTGCTCGAAATGTAAGCAGGCTGCGACTGTATTATTGGCTTATTATTTATATCGAAGTATTGAACGCGGATGATTTTTTCTTTGCTATCATCCTTCATATCAATATTTCCTTCGGCATCATCGATTATTTTTTTCTTTTTCAAGTACAAATCCGGCTTTTCAATTGTGTATTCTGTAACCGCTTCTCCGTTTAACTTTAGATTACATCCAATTAAATTTCCGTTACTGTCAAGCGATTCAATTTTTCTCAGATAATTATTTTCATAATAATAGATTTCAAAAACAATATTGCAAGATCCTTTTTGAGGTTTGTTATGATTTAATCGAAAACGAAGCACGTGATTTTTTGGGTTTGTAAATTCAATATAACCATTTCCCTGCGCATCAACATTACTATGCAGTATTCTCGCAGGTTTGGAGAACTGCTTAATTTTATCGGCATAAATTTGATAGTTTCCCGCAGTTTGGGCAAATGAAGAAGTAAACAGAAAAAATCCTGCGAACAAAAAGAAAGTAAATTTCATTTAAAAATAGTATTGGTTTAATAGATTATCGTTTTTGAAGTAAATCTATTTCTTCATCCGTTTTATCAATGTAAACCGACATTTGTTCGTATTTCCATTTTCCTCTTTTGGAACCAATTACAAATAAAGTTCCTTTTCCTTTTGGGCCTTTCAGCGGAATTTGCAAATCGCATTCGCCGGTATTATTGCTTGTGCTGATGCTGCCAGAGATCATTCCGTCGGTTTCAATTGGATTTCCGAGTTTTTCAACAACTAATTTATTGTTTTGTACCGTTGTCATAGATTCTTTATAAGCATCTGAATCTTTCATCATAGAAGTAATGCCCAAAAAAATGCCGCCAACGAAAAGGCCAAAAATAATAATAAGGCTTAAACAGCCCGTTGGAACAAACCATTTCCAGTTTCTGTCCCACCAATTTTGTTTAGGTTGATAATGATCGTCATGCATAAAAGAGGGATATTTTTTGATTCGGTTAATTTGCAGAAAGATATTAATTTTCTAATCAAACAGAAACTCTTTGTGTTTTTTATGTAAGACATTTATTAAAATAAAAAAAATCACCTTATAAAAGATATAAGATGATTTAGATTAAGCGATGACAAGCGCAAAGAGCAATTTTTTTTGTTAGAGTTGTAGGTGTTAAATTGCTCTTTTGCCTTGAAGTATTATAATTTTTGTTTGGGACAAAAAAGGCTTTAAACGTATTGCAGGCAATATAAATTTGGGTTGTAAATTGGATTAATTCGATTTAAATCGGCCAATATATTGTGTGTGTAATCTTTACCGCCTATTGCCAGATAAAATAAAGATTTAGAAACATAAAAAGGTCTTAAAGGGAAATTTCGCCATCCTTGCGATAAATTTTTTAAGAAATGTTTTAAGGCATATTTGAATGTTTTTTCTTCGGGACGTACAAAATAAATACTTTTAAGTTTAGACATTATATTAGGAAACATTACAAATTTTCCGCCTTGTTGTATCAATAAATTAATTTCGAAAAGGGTTAATCCCTCAATATTCTCAGTTTTCATGATAATAAAAATTAGTGGTATTAATTATGAAGCAAAGGTCGGCAGGATTTGAATGTTTTTTTAGACTTAAAAGTTTAAAGAATAATATATTAAGGTTTTTTTTGGTACAAAAAAAATCGGGAACCCAACTGAATGAGTTCCCGATTTATACTTGATTTTAAATAAATTAATTTACAGTAACAGATTTTTCAGTATTAGTTAAATCAGTATCTTTTTCATAAACATCCTGAAAGAAACCAATTTCTCCGTTTTCATTTACTAATGAAGTAAAATAGGTAATATAAATAGGTACTTTTTTGGCTAATTTAAAACTGTTTTCGGTTTTACCTTCCATCGCTTTATCAATTTTAGCCTGAGTCCATTCCGGATAATCTTTTAGCATTGCAACGGCTAATTCTTTGGCCATTTTTACGTTGATACAACCGTGGCTGAAAGTTCTTTTTTCAAAATCGAATAAAGTTTTAGACGGCGTATCGTGCATGTAAATATCATCTGGATTAGGGAACATGAATTTAACCAATCCTAATGAATTTCCCGGACCCGGTTTTTGTCTTACCTGACCATTTACGATTTCCATATTTTTTTCTGCAAGATAATTTGGATCAGCGGCAATTTTAGATTTCAATTCATTGTTTACAATACTTTGAGGAACGGTCCAGTACGGGCTGAAAACGATTCGGTCAATTTCGCCGTTAAAAATAGTTGTTTTAGTTAAAGGCGCTCCAACAAATACATTTGATGTCAGCGCGATTTTTCCGTTCTTAACGTAAATCAATTCATAAGAAGGAACATTTACTAATACATACTCATCGCTATTGGCAATTTGAGCCGAAATCGCACGACATCTTTCCATATTAAGTTTTAATGTTTCCATTTTATCAGCAAGAGGCACATTCATTTCTTTAATATGTTCTTCAGATAAAATATAGTTGGGTTTAAAACCATTACGAACTTTGTATTTCATAACCGCATCCATCAATTCGCGGTCGTAAACATTACTTTTAGAATCATTTTTTAAATCCCCTAATAAATATAAACGAGTTCTAACCTGGGCAATCGTGCTGGAAACAGCATCTGGGCGTAAATCTTTATAAGGCGTTTCTTCTGGAATAATAGGTTTCCATTTGTTAGAACGGTCTAATTTTTTGTATTTTTTTAGAACGTCCTGCAATTTATAATATTGATCGTATTCTACTTTTACATCTGCAGATGTTGAGGCAGTTGCTTCTTCGATTGTGCTATAGTTTAAGAAATCTTTCAACATAGCATCATAAGACAATTTTT
This sequence comes from Flavobacterium sp. GW821-FHT12A05, assembly GCF_058807735.1. Taxonomy (NCBI): domain Bacteria; kingdom Pseudomonadati; phylum Bacteroidota; class Flavobacteriia; order Flavobacteriales; family Flavobacteriaceae; genus Flavobacterium; species Flavobacterium sp. GW821-FHT12A05. The sequence goes on from NZ_JBXAQY010000001.1 coordinate 501,645, forward strand.
TATTAGAATCTGAATTGGTTTTTTTGGCGTATACAATATATAGAGAGCTTAAAAGCATATCCGCATCCGTTCTCGAAAGATTGGTTTCTGAAGAATTAATAAGCTGCTCTATTTCTTTTTGATAAGGAATAACCAAATCATTTGTTTTTTTTGCTTTTTCGTACAATACAGTACCAAATTCATTAATCTGGTCTTCGTCGTACCAAATAGTTCCCAGAGATCTATTTTTGTATAATGACATTACATCAGATTTGTACTTCTTTAAATCAGTATATTTTCTGAAGAATTCATTTGAAACATTGTTTTTTACATCATCATTATCGTTGGTGTAAAATGTCAGGGTGTTTGGAGTGGTGCGCTCTTTAGATTCAATATTTTCATACTTACTAAAAGATACAATACTAAAGCTAAGAGCTAAAATTAAGCTTAGTGGATATAATGTTTTCATTTTCATTTTAATTTTTACGTTACTACTTAGATTCGAAAGTTTTGGTAAAAATTTGGGGCCTTTTCTACATTGCTAAATTACTTTAGGATGCTGAGAATGAGTTGCTTTATTCAATTTAGATTTTTCAAAATTGCCATGTTGTAGGTTTATATAGTATAAATCAAATAGTTAGTAAAATTGTTACCCTATTAAATCACGAAATCGATATATTTTTTAAAAACATAAAGCTTCGGGAGTAAACAAATATTAAAATATTTTGTAAATTGCCCTCATAAAATTATCATATTCATAAAATGGAACAACAAATACCATATATTCCTAAAAATAAAGTAAGAATTGTTACCGCTGCTTCGCTTTTTGACGGACATGACGCAGCCATAAATATTATGCGCCGTATTATACAGTCAACGGGAGTTGAGGTAATTCACCTTGGTCATGATAGAAGTGTAGAAGAAGTGGTAAATACCGCAATCCAGGAAGATGCTAATGCAATTGCGATGACTTCTTACCAGGGAGGACATAATGAATACTTTAAATATATGTATGATTTGCTTCGCGAAAAAGGAGCAGGACATATTAAAATTTTTGGAGGCGGAGGCGGTGTAATTCTGCCAAGCGAGATTTCAGAATTACATGAATATGGTATTACGAGAATTTATGCTCCAGATGACGGCCGTTCGCTGGGACTTCAGGGAATGATTAATGATTTGGTTCAGCAGTCAGATTTTCCTATTGGAGATAAACTAAACGGAGAAATCGATCATATCGAAAATAAAGTGCCAACCGCAATTGCGCGTTTAATTTCGGCAGCTGAGAATTTCCCTGAAATTGCAAAACCAGTTTTCGATAAAATTCACGAAAGCAACGAAAGTTCTAAAATTCCTGTTTTGGGAATTACAGGAACGGGAGGAGCAGGAAAATCGTCTTTGGTAGACGAATTGGTTCGTCGATTTTTAATTGATTTCCCAGAGAAAACAATCGGATTAATTTCTGTTGATCCTTCAAAAAGAAAAACAGGAGGAGCGCTTTTAGGAGACAGAATCCGTATGAATGCGATTAATAATCCTCGTGTATATATGCGCTCGCTGGCAACACGTCAGTCGAATTTGGCTTTATCTAAATATGTAGCCGAAGCGATTCAGGTTTTAAAAGCAGCAAAATACGATTTGATTATTCTGGAAACTTCGGGAATCGGGCAGTCTGATACCGAGATTATGGATCATTCTGATGTATCCTTATATGTAATGACACCAGAATTTGGAGCCGCAACACAATTAGAAAAAATTGACATGCTTGATTTTGCTGATTTAGTGGCTTTAAACAAATTTGATAAACGCGGCGCACTTGATGCTTTGCGCGATGTAAAAAAACAATATCAGCGTAACCATAATTTATGGGATAGAAATCCAGACGAAATGCCGGTTTTCGGGACCATTGCTTCGCAGTTTAATGATCCGGGAATGAACACGCTTTATAAAGCGATTATGGATAAAGTGGTCGAAAAAACCGATTCTGAATTGAAATCGACTTTTGAGATTACGAAAGAAATGAGTGAGAAAATCTTCGTAATTCCGCCACACAGAACACGTTATTTATCTGAAATTGCCGAAAATAACCGCAGTTATGACGAAATCGCGGTTTCGCAGCAAAAAGTAGCACAGAAATTATACGGAATTTTCAAAACCATAGAATCGGTTTCAGGAAAAGTGCCTCAAATTAATAAAGCAGGAATCGATGATTCGACTGTTTTACCAAGCGCAGCCGAACCACACGACGAAAACAGAATCTTTTTAAATCTATTGCTGAATCAGTTTGATAAAGTAAAAATGGATTTAGATCCGTACAATTGGGAAATTATTCTGAATTGGGATGAAAAAGTAGCCAAATATAAAAATCCGGTTTACTCGTTTAAAGTTCGTGATAAAGAAATCAAGATTGCAACGCATTCTGAAAGTTTATCGCATTTACAAATCCCAAAAATTGCTTTGCCTAAATACGAAGGCTGGGGCGATATCCTGCGTTGGAATTTACAGGAAAATGTTCCCGGAGAATTTCCGTTTGCATCAGGATTATATCCGTTTAAACGTGAAGGCGAAGATCCGTCTAGAATGTTTGCGGGCGAGGGCGGACCAGAGAGAACCAATAAACGTTTTCATTATGTAAGTGCGGGCTTGCCGGCAAAACGACTTTCAACTGCTTTTGACAGCGTTACTTTATACGGAAACGATCCAGATTTGCGTCCGGATATTTACGGGAAAATTGGTAATGCCGGAGTTTCAATCTGCTGTTTAGACGATGCTAAAAAACTGTATTCAGGTTTCGATTTAGTTCATGCTTTAACATCAGTAAGTATGACGATAAACGGGCCTGCGCCAATGCTGCTTGGTTTCTTTATGAATGCTGCAATCGATCAACAATGCGAATTGTACATTAAAGCCAACGAATTAGAAAAAGACGTTGAAGCTAAAATCAAAAAAATATACGCAGCCAAAGGTATCGAAAGACCAAAATACCAAGGCGATTTACCAGAAGGAAACAACGGTTTAGGATTAATGCTTTTGGGCGTTACCGGAGATCAGGTTTTGCCTCTGGAAGTATATAATGAAATAAAAGTTAAAACCTTATCGCAGGTTCGTGGAACGGTTCAGGCCGATATTTTAAAAGAAGATCAGGCACAGAATACTTGTATTTTCTCAACCGAATTTGCTTTGCGTTTAATGGGCGACGTTCAGGAATATTTTATTACTAAAAACGTTCGTAATTTCTATTCGGTTTCGATTTCAGGATATCATATTGCCGAGGCAGGAGCAAATCCAATTACGCAATTGGCCTTTACGCTTTCAAATGGTTTCACTTATGTGGAATATTATTTGAGCCGCGGAATGAACATCAACGATTTTGGTCCGAATTTATCTTTCTTCTTCTCTAACGGAGTTGATCCGGAATATTCGGTTATTGGACGTGTGGCGCGCAAAATTTGGGCAAAAGCCATGAAAAACAAATACGGAGCCAACGAAAGAGCGCAAATGCTGAAATATCATATTCAAACATCTGGACGTTCGTTACACGCTCAGGAAATTGATTTCAACGATATCAGAACGACTTTACAGGCTTTATACGCTATTTATGACAACTGTAATTCGCTACACACCAATGCGTACGACGAAGCGATTACAACGCCAACAGAAGAATCTGTACGTCGTGCGATGGCAATTCAGTTAATTATTAATAAAGAATTAGGTTTAGCCAAAAACGAAAACCCAATTCAAGGTTCGTTCATCATAGAAGAATTAACCGATTTAGTTGAAGCTGCGGTTCTACAGGAATTCGATAGAATTACAGAACGTGGAGGAGTTTTAGGTGCAATGGAAACCATGTACCAAAGATCTAAAATTCAGGAAGAAAGTTTGTATTATGAAACCTTAAAACACAACGGCGATTTCCCAATTGTGGGTGTAAACACGTTCCTGAGTTCAAAAGGTTCACCAACGGTAATTCCGGCCGAAGTGATTCGCGCCACCGAAGAAGAAAAACAATATCAAATTACAATGCTGGACAACCTGCATAAATTCCACGAAGCAAAAGTAAACGAGCATTTAAATAATCTGCAACAAGCGGCTATTAAAAACGAAAACTTATTCGACCATTTAATGGAAGCGACAAAGGTTTGTTCTTTAGGTCAGATTACTTCGGCTTTGTTTGAAGTAGGAGGGCAGTATAGAAGGAATATGTAATCTTTTTGATTTTTAATGATATGGAAAAACCTCTCAAGATTTTTGGGAGGTTTTTTTTGTTTTACGAAAGTTGAAATGCCTAATAAAACGGGATGTTTTAGTTTTTTTCTTAACAAAAAACTTAAGTTAAATTTACTTCTAATTTAAAAACTTTATCAAGTTATTTTATTGAAAATCAGGTATTTGTACTCTTTTTGCCTTTAGTGTAAATGTTTAATTTTATTGAATATTTAAATACTTGTATTTTAAACGGGATTCAAAATGATATGTCGTGTTAGATTTATAGTTGCTGTTTTCTGGCGGATTTAAATAAGTTGATGGCAAGCATAGTAGAGGTTTAAAAGTTGAGAATGGTTAAGATAAAAACTTAATAATATGTCTGATATAACTCAATTAATTTTTAAAAGCAGTGTATGGCTTTTAACTGGATTAGTTTTATACTATGTTCTATCAACGATCAAAGTTTTTTTACTTGTCAAAGTACAATCACAATTGTTTCACTCTGAGGTACCCGAATTAAGCATTGAAAAACTTTTTCCCAAATACATAAAAGAGTTTATTGGGAATGTGATGCTGCACCAATGTACAATAAATTATTTAATCAATAAGGGCGGAAAGAGTACTTGGAAGCTTGTTGGAAACAAAAAAATAAATTTCTACTACAATTTTCTAAATACTATTACTGTAATGTTAAAACCTTTTTTGATAATAGCAATACTATGGGCTATCCTAAAGTTTTTAATTTTAAAGCATATTGCTTTTGATGAATTACAGATCTCACTTGGTCAAATTCAAATAGTCATTTCTTATCTAAAATCGCTAAAAGGTCTTGAGTTTTTTGACCATTATAAAGTTTTCTTATTTATTTTGATTGTTATTTTTTGCGGAATTTTTGGGGTAGTCAAAAAAAATGAAGCAAAAATTAATCGGTCTAAGTCAATAATTTATACATGTTTTACAATACTTTCCATTTTATCAGGTCTAAGTTTTTTTGGTTCCGATTTAAGTAAAACAAAAAATGATAATCTTCAAAAACTAGGTGACTTAGATTTGAAAGTTAGAGAGATACATGAAAACATCTATCGTGATGTAGCTAAAGCTGTAGTTTATGAAGATTTATCACAGGCAATTAAAGAAGATATCAAAAATAATGAAAAGGAGAGCCAACGGCTAGATTCTTTGTATAACAAAGCATTTGAGATAATTACTCGCCAAGAAATCAAAAACAAGCTTTCTGAGAAGTTTAATACACAGAAAGAAGAGTATGATAAGTTAATTTCACTTGAAGTTAATAAAAAAGACGATGTTAAAAATAATATGGAAAATAAATTTGTGTTTTCACATTTTATAAAAGAGCATTTTAATAACTCTCAATCAAATAAGAATTCAACAGTTCAAGATTATTGGACAAACCAAAATAATTGGAATAAAGCTACTGGTTTGAGTTTTACAAAATCAATCGAGGAATTAAAATCACATAAATATTTTACTGGCAAAACTGAAAGCGAAGTTCGTATAATTGTTGAGAACGTTGTTGAGAACCTTGTTGACTATCTCGTTGAAGAAATTTTTAATAAAACGGCTAAATATTTTGGCATTGAAAAATTAGAACTGCCTAAATCAATTGCTTCATTTTTAGCAATAGAAAAATGCAAAGAGTGCTTTGTACCAAAGATTATTGATGTAGTTAAAGTGTTTGGAAATAAAACCAAAATGTTTAATAAATTAAAGACTTTTTACTGTTTTAATAAACAAGGTAAAAGCTTAGAACGCATAAATGCTGTCAAAGAAGAACATAATGCCACATACAATGATAATTTAGCTCAAGCAGAGAAAGAGCAAATGATTGCAATTGCAAATGAAAAAGCAGAAAATTTGATAAGAGAGAAAATAACCAAAATAGTTAAAGGCTATGATCCTGAAAATTCAGCTAGATATGAAGGTTTTATTGACGAAGTAATCAAAAAATATAAAGTGCAAATTGATATAGAAAATATGTCAGAAGAATCTTTTAATAAATTAATTACAACTAATCAAATAAGTGATGCGGTTTTAAAAGATATACTATCGAATGTTAAAATAAAGTTTCATCCTTTTCCACCACCACCTGAATGCCCAATTTGTGCTTTTCAATTTGGATTTAAACTTCTCAAATAAATATTTACGATAACTCCTAACGCGTGCGTCTCGCTAGTGAACGCAAAGTAATGCACGAGCGAGACGCTCACACCAGCGATTGAAAAATTTTCAGTTGACTTTATTTTATAGTCAACTAAAAAAATCAGATAGTGTTCCGGTCACAGCAGACAAGATTGCGGTTATTTCTATGAAGTTCTATAAAAGTTCCGAAGGAACAAAACATATTGTAGGGACGGATTTTAATCCGTCCAGAGCAAAGAAATTCCGTAATCAAAATCCATTAGCGCCAGCAAAACAGCAAAAAATCCAATTGTCAAATATAGCCCGTGGTTTCAACCACGGGACTACAATACGAGCAAGACAATATTACGTTCCCGTGGTTGAAACCACGGGCTATGTTTATACGTTTTAGAATAGTAAAATAAAAATCATTCCCCAACCATTTCCTCTACATAACCCAAAAACTCCATTTCGTTTAAAGGAAACAATTGCAAGATAGTTTCCAGAATAAGGCCCACATTAATAGATTGGTTTTTCTTTTCTTTAACATTGTGCATATCGTGATCGAGTGCGAGAATACATAATTTTAGCATATCACTGATAATGCATCCCAACTCCAAATAATTTAAAATCTTGATTTGAACGGTATAATCTTTTGAATTGTCGGAATCAGGTTTTAGAGTGCTAAAATGCATAGAAGTTAAACGTTTTAGGTTTTTTACAATTTCAATTTCATTTGTTTCCATAAGGCATATAATTTTGTTGTGTTTAATTACTTTACAATTTGACTTTTATAAATTTATTATAAGAAAAATTGTACTTTTGTTTGGTTCGACGAAGGAAGAAATACATTGTATTTTACCAAACCGATTTGGCTGGTATTCTACCGCCTAAATAAGTTTTTTACCAGTTGAAGATTTTCACACTTAATTATTATCTTTGAATTATGAGCACATTATCAAAACCAAATCATATAGGGCGAAAAATAAGCCGTATTCGTGAACTTCGTGATATGAAACAGGAAGCTTTGGCGCAGGCTTTGGGAATAAGTCAGCAGACAATATCGGCAATTGAAAACAGCGAAACCGTAGAAGAAGAAAGACTTGTTGAAGTTGCAAAAGCACTCGGAGTAACTGTTGATGCAATTAAGAATTTTTCGGAAGAAGCTGCAATTAATTATTTCAATAGTTTTAATGAAGCTGTACATAATAGTCACTTTGGGAATAATAATCATTGCACTTTCAATCCATTAGACAAATTAATGGAAACGGTAGAAGAAAATAAAAAACTTTACGAACGTTTGCTTCAGGCAGAAAAAGACAAAATAGAATATTTAGAGCAATTATTAAAAGGTAAATAATAGACCTTTAAGCATATAGAAAACCTCCCGGAAATGGGAGGTTTTTGTTTTATAGATAATATTAAAAAAGTATTATATTTGAACGAATTTATTTATAAAAAATACGCATGAATATTCCGCAGTTACTCATTCTTTTAAGGCTTTTAATGTCGCCTGTAATTTTATTTATTGGCTGGAAATTTGGTGTAGATGGCGCTTTGGCAATTTTGATTCTTATGTATATCGGTTTATTTAGTGATATTTTTGATGGAATAATTGCCAGGAAACAAAATATTTCAACTGAAAAACTACGCCGATTGGATAGTCAGGTCGATATGCTGTTTTGGGTTTCAATAGGAATTAGTTCATGGTTTATATATCCGGAACTAATTAATTCAAATATTTATTATGTAGGTTTGGTTTTTGGTATGGAAATTCTATGCTATATAATCAGCTTTATTAAATTTGGAAAAGAAACCTTTACACATGCTTTTCTTTCAAAAATTTGGGGATTAACCCTGCTTGCTGCTTTTACTTCTATTTTTGGATTTGGTCATACCGGATTTCCATTTGCTATAGCAATTATAATGGGATTGATATCGCATTTAGATGTTATTATGATCATTTTAATTTTACCAAAATGGCAGCATGATATTCCAAGTTCGTATCATGCTTATTTGATTAGAAAAGGTATTGCGTTTAAAAAGAGTAAACTCTTAAACAGTTAGTATTTAATTTGATCAACAAATAAAAAAGCAGCTTCTTTATTCAGAAGCTGCTTTTTCTAATTTTTCTTGGGGCAAAAAATTAACGACGGAAAGATGGACTTTCATTAACTGACTGGTCTAACTTTACAGTCTTCATTTTTTTAGCAGCAACTTTAATTTCGTGTTTAGCAATTTTATCGTTTGCTTTTACTTCAAGAACATAAGTTCCGGCAGGAAAACTTTCCAGGCTTATTGTTTTTGAAACTTCCAATTTGTTTGCTGCAGATTCTCCCGCATAAAGTAAATTGTGATTTTCGTCGTAGATAGAAAAAGATGATTTTTCAACCGTGTCTAAAGTAAAGCTAACTACTTTTCCGTTTCCGGTTTGAATGTGTAAAATGTAATCTCCTTTTCCATCAATGGCGTAAGTGAATAATGTTGCTAAAAAAAAGGCAGCAACTAAACCTGTTTTGGTAAATTTTGTCATGTTTTTTTTAATGTTTATTACTAAATGTGGAACGGTCAAAACTACAAATAGAAATTTAATTTTCTGCAAAAATATCACCTTTTTTGATACATAAAATGCTGAATTAAAACTATTTCTGTGTTTTGCCTACGCTATGTACGTAAATACGGGGCTTGCGGATTTATTTTTTTTGATATTTTTTAATGTGGTATAAATCAGCTATCTAGATTTATTAAGAATAATTTTTCAAAAAAAATTAAAGAAGAAATTTTAGCTCAGTTTAGAGCAAAAAAAAAACAGCCCAATAACCACAAAGAGCTGTTTTTAAAACAATCACAGTTTTAACTTTACTAACTATCTAACCTTATTTTATACTTTATGAGAAGTATAACTTTTTTAGCGCACTGCTACGCTTGTATTTTTAGCAGAAAATCCTGCTTTATAAACTGATGAAACTGCTTTTGAAGATAATACAGTTGTATCATCAGTAATTGTAATTTCATGTCTCACTTTTTTTACATTATCTTCGGCTTCTAAGAAATAAGTTCCTTCTGGAAATTCTTCTAAGCTGAATGTTCTCAAAATTCCATCTTTACCCGAAGCAGTTTCAGAATAAATTAGAGATCCGTCTTTGTCGTAAATTGCCAAGTTTGCTTTTTGTACTCTGTTAAGTGCAAATGTTATAAGCTTTCCGTTAGCTTTAATTACATGAAGATTAAAATCTTCGTTGCCATCAATTGCATATGTACTCATTCCTGTGAATAGTACTGCACATACTAAACTCAATTTTAAAATCTTTTTCATAGTTCTTAGTTTTTAAATTATTAGTTTAATTCTCTGATGTAAAATTACTTAAGGACTACAAAAAAAGTATCTGCTCTATTTTCCAATTTCGATGCTGTATTCTCATTTACGAAACCGTTATAGGTTAAAATTTGAATTATATTTATTGTTTTGGTTAATTCGGTTATTATTTTTCAACGTTTTTGCAATTTATTGAATTTACCTTTATCTTACAATTTAGTAATAATCGATCCGAAATAACAAACTTGATGTTAATCCTGTTTTACTAAAAAGTAAAGCACAAAAAAAACAGCCCAATAACCACAAAGAGCTGTTTCTAAAACTTACGTTTTTAAACTTTACTAACTATCTAACCTCATTTTTATACTGTATGCGAGTATAAATTTTTCAATGCATTGCTGCATTTATATTTTTAGCAGAAAAACTGCGAATTAAAATGCCGAAAGCGGTTTTGAAGACAAAACAGAAGTTTCGTTTGTAATCGTAATTTCGTGTCTTGCTTTTTTGTAATTATCTTCGATTTCTAAGAAATAAGTTCCTGCCGGAAATTCTTCTAAACTGAAAGTTCTTAAAATACCTTCTTTACCAGATGCATTTTCAGAGTAGATTAAACTGCCGTTTTTGTCATATATACTAATGTTTGCTTTTTGAACCTGGTTTAAAGCAAAAGTTATCAATTTTCCATTAGCTTTTAATACGTGTAAGTTAAAAGCGTTACCACCATCAATTGCATAAGTACTTAACCCTGATAAAAGTACAGCACATACTAAACTCAATTTTAAATTCTTTTTCATAGTATTTTGTTTTTGAAATTATATCTCTAATTCTCTGATGTAAAATTACTGTGGACATATCTATTTTATATCAACTCTATTTTCCAATTTCGATGCTGTATTCTCATTTACGAAACCGATATAGGTTAAAATTTGAATTATATCTATCGTTTTCGTTAATTCAGTGGTTATTTTTCAAGGTTTTTTGCAAAGGGACAAAGATTCAGAGGTTCAAAGGGACAAAGGTTTCAAAGGTGCAGAGGTTCAGAGGTTCAAAGGTTCAAAGGTTCAAATGTTTATAGGGACAAAGTTTCAGAGGTTCAAAGTTTCAGAGGTTCAAAGGTTTAAAGAGACAAAGGTGCAGAGAGGCTGATATTGAATAAGACTTTGTAGAATGATGTAGATTTAATTTAGAAAAATCTAAAGAAATATAGCCAGCGGTTTCAACCGCTGGAACGCAATATAAATAATGTGGTATTTCAATATTTATCCCCGTGGTTGAAACCACGGGCTATGTTTTAATTAAATTGAGATTAAAGAAATCAAAAAAGCATAGTAAATCTGCTATATCTGCTAAATCTGCGAGAAACTAAAATTCACCACAAAGATTATCTGCAATCTAAAATCCGCAATCTAAAATCCGCAATCTAAAATCTGCAATCTAAAATCTGCAATCTAAAATCTGCAATCTAAAATCTGCAATCTAAAATCTGCAATCTAAAATCTAAAATCCACAAAAAGTTTAGAGCAAAAAAAAACAGCCCAATAACCACAAAGAGCTGTTTTTAAAACTTACGTTTTTACTTTACTAACTATCTAACCTTAGTTTTATACTTATGAGAAGTATAACTTGTTTAGCGTACTGCTACGCTTGTATTTTTTTCAGCTGTTGTTTTGTAAACAGATGATATAGCTTTTGGAGACAAAGTAGTAACTTCATTATTTACTTTAATCTCGTATCTTGATTTTTTAGCGTTGTCTTCAACTTCTAAAAAGTAAGTTCCGTTAGGGAAATCCTGCAAACTAAAAGTTCTTAAAATTCCATCTTTACCTGAAGCATTTTCAGAATAGAATAAAGTACCATCTTGATCGTATATAGCCAATTTTGCTTTTTGCAATTGGTTAAGACCAAAAGTGATTAATTTACCGTTTTTTAATACATGAAGATTAAAGTCCTCATTCCCATCAATTGCATAAGTGCTGAATCCTGATAAAAGCACTGCACATACTAAACTTAATTTGATAATCTTTTTCATAGTATTTGTTTTTGAAATTATATCTCTAATTCTCTGATGTAAAATTACTCAGGCTGTATCATTTTTATATCAACTCTATTTTCCAATTTATGTGCTATATTCTCATTTACGAAACCGTTATAGGTTAAAATTTGAATTATTTTAGGTGTTTTTGTTAATTCAGCTATTATTTTTCAAGTATTTGTATTTGTTAATGTTTTTTTAAAAGATCTAATATTCTTACAGAAATGATGAATGTCTATAAAACAGGTCGATTTAATACGATATCTTAAAAAAATCCTTGATAAAAATATTGGTCGTTTAAAAAATAGCCGTTTTTAACGGATTTCGAAATTAGTATTTTAGCTGTTTTGATAAAAAATTCTCATTTACGAAACCGTTATAGGTTAATTTTTGCATTATATTAGGTGATTTTGTTAAATTTGCTATTATTTTTTAAAAGGTTTTATCATGAAGACAATTGCCCCAGCTCTTGAAGTGATAACTAACTCATACGGAAGTTCTTTTACCTACACTAAACACGCCGAAAAGACCAATAGCAAAGCTCATTTATGGCATTATCATCCAGAGATTGAGTTGGTTTATATAAATGGCGGGGCAGGAAAAAGACAAATAGGAAGCCATGTTTCCTATTATACAAATGGTAGTTTGATCTTGATAGGCTCTAATTTACCGCATTGCGGTTTTACGAACGAACAAACGGGAAATGTAAACGAGATTGTTATTCATATTAAACCTGAATTTTTAGGGAATGACTTTTTTGCAGTACCGGAAATGAGAAAAATTCAAAATGTTTTGAGTCAGTCCAAAGGCGGAATCGCTTTTGGAGGTGAAACGAAAAAACAGATTGGAAAAAAAATCGAAATGATGGAGCGCCAGCTTCCGTTCGAGCGTCTGCTTACGCTTTTGAGTATTTTAGATGAATTGGATTCGTCTGAAGAATACACCATGCTCAATGCAGATGGTTTTGCAATGGAGCTCCAAACGCAGGACAGCGATCGTATGAATGTGGTTTTTAATTTTGTTAAAGATAATTTTCAGCAGTCAATCGCGATCGATGAGGTTTCGAGTCTGGTAAGTATGACGACTCCTTCGTTCTGTCGTTATTTTAAAAAAATATCCAATAAAACATTTACCGAGTTTGTAAACGAATATCGTTTGGTACACGCTTCAAAGCTTTTGGCCGAAAAACCAATGAGTATTAATGAAGTCTGCTACGAAAGCGGTTTTAATAACTTTAGCCACTTTAGTAAATCGTTTAAACAATATACAGGTAAAAGCGCATCGCAATACCGTCATGAACATAAAATTATAATCAGCTAATTAGTTTTATTTTTTTGCCACAGATTATACTGATTAAAGGGATTTTTTTTCTGCCACTAATTACACGAATTTCCACAAATTAGTTTGTGAAGAATGCGTGATATTTTTTGCCACTGATTAAAGGATTGTTAGAATCTTTGATATAAGTCAAACAAAAAATAAATTCGTGGAAATTTGTGTATCCCGATAGCTATCGGGAGTGGCAGATCAGCTTTAAGAGAAAATAATCCTCAGAATCATTTTTAATCTGTGGCAAAAAAAAAATAAATCCGATTAGCATAAAGCTGGTCGGATTTTTCATATAGTTTAGTCGGAAAAAAGTATATTTACATTCCTTTAATCGAAAAAAACTATCAAAATGAAAAAGCTTAAAATTTTAGTATTCTTCTTTTTTCTTTGTATTTCGTCCATGTCATACGCTGCAAAAGTAGATACTTTACAAATTGCAAGTACAGCCATGAGTAAAACCTATAAAGCGGCTGTAGTTTTGCCAAATTCTTATGCCAAAAGCAAAACAGCGTTTCCGGTTATGTATTTATTACACGGAGCTTACGGGCATTTTAGCGATTGGTTAAAAAATACTCCAAACAAAAAACTAGTTCAAAACTTATCTGATCAATATAATCTGATTATCGTAATGCCCGAAGGCGAAACCTTTAGTTTTTATCTGGACAGTCCGGTAAATAAAGGAAGTCAGTTTGAAACTTTTATTACGCAGGAAGTAATCCAGAAAGTCGATAAAACATACAGAACCATAAACAATAGAAACGGACGTGTAATTACAGGACTTTCTATGGGCGGACACGGCGCGCTTTATCTATCGACCAAACATCCGGATTTATTTTGCGCAGCCGGCAGTATGAGCGGGGCAGTAGATATGAGTACGATGCTTAATCGCGAATCTTCGGCTCAGGTTGTAAAATTAATGCAGCCCGTTTTTGGAGATAAAAGTGACAACTCAGACTTATACGCACAGCACGCCGTTATGGGAATGCTCGACCAAATAAAAGCCAACAAATTACCTTTAATTATTGACTGTGGCGTTGATGATTTTTTAATTGAACCCAACAGAGAATTACACCGCCGAATGGTATACGATAAAATAGAACACGATTATACCGAACGTCCGGGCGCACATACTTGGGAATATTGGGAAAATTCACTACCTTTCCATGTGTTATTTTTTAATAAAATTCTGCTTAAAAATCAGGTTGTTACAAAAAAATAATCACTAATTTTAATTAAAAACCAGCTTAACAAAATTTTTGGTTTGGTTTTTGGAATACCACTATAAATTTTTAAAAACAAATATTATGAAAAAGATACTTACACTATTCGCAGTTGTTGGTCTATTTGCATTTTCTAGTTGTGAAGGAGATGAAGGGCCTCAGGGACCAGCAGGGCCTCCAGGTTATATTAATGAGATTTTCGAAGTTACAGTTAATTTTAATACGGGTAACAATTTTGGAATGACGTTTCCATTAAATCCAGTCATAGCTAAAAGTGATAACATTTTGGTTTATGAATTAACTGGTGTAAGTGGGGGAATCGATACTTGGGCGCTTCTGCCACAAGTTTACTATTTTCCAAATGGTACAGCACAATATAATTTTGATTTCTCATTTGATCAGTTTTCAATTTTTATCGACTCTAATTTGCCATTGACTTCATTACCTGCTTCATTTACAAATGGAAAAGTTTTTAGAGTGGTTATAATACCAGGAGCGGTTTATAATAAGTCTGTTAATAAACCTGATTACTCAGATTATAATGCTGTAATTAAGAGATATAATATTGATGATAGCAATGTAAAAAGATTAAATTAGTTAAATAATTTGATAAAATAATTAAAAAGGAAATCGTGAGATTTCCTTTTTTTATTGTTTTATCTACGTCCTCCTTCACTTGGTTTAATTTCTACGTTAAGGGAAGGGTCAAACGGTTTTTCTGTAATCTTAATTATTGGCAATGCCATTGTGTAATCATTAAGTGGGATAGCTGTTGATCCGTCTGAAATTTTTGGATGAAGTGAGATTAATAAAGCTCTTTTTTCTTCTGTAGGAGAGAATTTGAAATTAATATACTTTTCTACTTGTCCTCGGCTGTCTAAAGTAAAAGATCTAGTGTTATTTACATAATCAGTAGCAGCTAGGTTAATCACTCCATCTTTGATACATGGGTCAAGATTTACGTTTCTAAGATTTTCTGGACTAATTATTCCATCATCTTTTAATTGGGCATATAATGTTGGGAAACCATCGCTGAATTTTTTATATATTAAGTATCTATTGTCGTAGAATATGACTGTAAGATTTATTTCATAGCTAACATTTGCTTTAAAAGGATATTCAATTGAAATAGCAGAACCTTGTTTGTCATTACGGCTTGTAACTCTGCCTCTTACATCAGTTCTTTTTTCTTCTTTATTGCTTACAAATAAAACTAATGAATTATAATATATGTTATGATGCGGTTTACCATAACCTCTTACTAAATATCCATTATTTTGAGGATATGGGTTAGCACCATATACTCCTGCATCTGTGTAATATTCTTTATTTCCGTTATATCTTTTAACTGTGCATCCACTATTTGTACGGTCGTACATTCCATGGTTAAAATCTAAGACAGTAGATTGTTCGGAAGTTTTGGTGGTTATGTCTTTATTTGTTTCTGTTTGTTGAACTGGAATGTCATATATAAATATAGGTTTTTTAGGTTTTGAGCCATCAGTGATATCAGCGTAATATTCAATGTCACCATTAATAATATATAGTTGTTTATTATTAATTGTTTGGCTTTTCGATGGTAACTCTTCTTTGTTGTCGCAACTTAAAAAAGCAGCAGTTAAAAATAAATAGGCATAAATTTTTCTCATAATATAAAATTTTTAAAGGTTTATAATGAGATAAATGTATATATAAAATATGTAATATCTTATTTTTATATGTTAAAATATATTACTTATCTTACAATTTAACTTTTGAACTGAAAGAGGATACAATTGATTATGAAATTTTTATTAACGTTGCGTAGACGCACTGCAGTGCGCCTCTACAAATCAGAACAGGCGTAATTATTATAAAAAACAAAAAATCAACACAAAGTATATCGTAGAGATACACAGCAGTGCGTCTTATGCGCAAAGAAAGTTGATTATGGTTACAGCTCCAGAGGAGCATAATATTTATAGAAAAGCAATTACGCGCACCAAATAAAGCTCCGGAGGAGCGACATTGTCAAGAGTCTTGATTTATATCACCCCGCTGGGGCTCTTACTATATGTGTGTTATCTCTATGTTATAAATATTTAATCCCTCTGGGATTATTAATAAAAGACAGATTTAGAAATAAGGAAGGAAGTGTTGTTTGTAAAAGATGTGCCTGCATAAAAAAAAGGAAACCGTAAGATTTCCTTTTTTTTATCTATAACATTAGGCTATGTTTATTAAAATAAGTGAAACGCCTTTGTAAGTATTCTAATCCTATATTTCTATGTGTTAGAATATCGACTAAAAGTATCAATGATGATCTAAATCAGAATCCGTTAATACTTTTTCTTTTCCAAATTTAAGAGAAACTAAAATTCCCACTAAAAGCGAAAGCGCGATGAATCCTAAAGACGCCCATTCCGGAACGTGAAAGAAATCGTGTAAAAGCATTTTTAATCCTACAAAAGCTAAAATAGCGACTAAACTGTATTCTAAATAACTGAATTTTGTCAGCATATTAGCCAGGAAGAAATACATAGAACGCAATCCAAGAATGGCAAAAATATTAGAGCTGAATACTAAAAATGGGTCTTTGGTAATAGCTAAAATGGCTGGAACGCTGTCTACCGCAAACAAAACGTCCATTACTTCAATAACAATTAAAGCTACAAATAATGGAGTTGCTGCTTTTTTTGCCGTTTTGGTTGAAATGAAAAATTTCTCTCCATCCATTTCAGATGTAATAGGCATAACTTTCCCAAGTGTTTTGTAAACGAAAGAATCTTTTGGGTGAAAATCTTCTTCTTCTCCCGAAAAAAGCATTTTTACTGCAGTAAACAATAAGAATAGTCCAAATACATAAGTGGTCCAGGTAAATTTATTGATTAACATTACCCCAAAGAAAATCATTAAACCACGGAAAACAATGGCGCCCAAAATTCCCCAGAATAAAACGCGGTGCTGGTATTTTTGCGGAATTTTAAAGGAAGCAAATATAATGGCAATAACAAAAATGTTATCGACACTTAAAGACAGCTCAATTAAATAACCGGTAATAAACTTCATCGAAGCTACTGCAGGTTTGAGTCCGTCAGGGTTTTCGATATAATTAGTGCTGTAAAGCCAATAGATTACGCCCGAGAAAAGAAAAGACAAAGTAACCCAGATCAAAGTCCATTTGCTGGCTTCTTTGGTACTAATGATGTGCGGTGTTTTGTTGAATACACCTAAATCTAAAGCAAGAATAAAAACTACGGCCAGCAAAAACAAAGTCCAGACTATCATGATGATTTTTTTAAATGATTTACACAAAGATAAGTTATGATGTTTAACTTAAAAATTAATTATTAAAAAGTTGTGTTTAAATTCTGAATAAAGCTTAAAGATTTTCTAAGTTAACGATACTAGTTTTATGTATGATGAGAAGATTGTGGTAAATAGCACGCGGATGATACGGATTCGCTATCGCGAAAACACGGATTTGTGCAGATTTTAATTGTTTTTTTTGTCAGGCTGAGCGGAGTCTAAACTTCGGGAGCGTATTAGCCCCTGAAAAAAAAATATAAATATCGAAATGACAAACTAGGTGTTTGGAAAAGATAAAATAAAAAACAAACCCGTTTAATTCGTGTCATCTGCGTGCCATTACACATAGCTTTGCGCTATATCAGTAGTGTGATTGCTTCGTTCCTCGCAATGACAAACAAGAATAAAAAAAGTGCCATCATTGAAGACGGCACTTTTAAGATATATTCTAAGCTTTAAATTATATCGCTGATTTAACAGTTTTGATAATTCTAGCAGCGATTTTGTATGGATCTCCGTTTGAAGCTGGTCTTCTGTCTTCTAACCAACCTTTCCATCCTTTTTGAACTGTCATTAAAGGAATTCTGATTGAACATCCTCTGTCTGAAACTCCATAAGAGAAATCGTGAATAGAAGCTGTTTCATGTTTACCAGTTAAACGTTGGTCGTTGTAAGCTCCGTAAACTGCGATGTGCTCAGCAGTAACAGGACGGAAAGCTTCACAAATTCTTTCGTAAGTAGCTTGGTCTCCACATGTTCTTAACACCTCGTTAGAGAAGTTAGCGTGCATTCCAGAACCATTCCAGTCTGTGTCACCAAGTGGTTTAGGGTGATATTCAATATAGTAACCATATTTCTCAGTCAAACGGTCTAATAAGTAACGAGCAACCCAGATTTCGTCTCCCGCTTTTTTAGCACCTTTAGCGAATAATTGGAACTCCCATTGTCCGCAGGCAACCTCTTGGTTGATACCTTCAAAGTTGATTCCTGCAGCGATACATAAATCAGCGTGTTCTTCTACTAATTTTCTTCCGTGAGTGTTTTTTCCACCTACAGAACAGTAGTACATACCTTGTGGCGCAGGGTACCCTCCAACTGGAAACCCAAGTGGAAGTTGTGTTTTAGTATCCATAATGAAATACTCTTGTTCGAAACCAAACCAAAAATCATCATTATCATCATCAATTGTAGCTCTACCGTTAGAAGGGTGTGGTGTTCCATCAGCGTACATAACTTCAGACATTACTAGCCATCCATTAATACGAGTTGGATCTGGATAAATTGCAACAGGAACTAATAAACAGTCAGAAGATCCACCTTCAGCTTGTTTTGTTGACGAACCATCAAATGACCAATTTCCAAGTTCTTCTAATGTTCCTTTGAAATTTTCGTGCTCTTCAACTTTAGTTTTACTTCTTAGATTTTGAGTTGGTTCGTATCCATCTAACCAAATGTACTCTAACTTAATTTTAGCCATAATAATATAAATTTATTTTTTTTGTTTTTTCGCTGGGTCAAATATAGATTTATTTTTTTAGTCCTAAAAATTAGGGGGCTATTTTGTTTAACTGACTACTATTTTTTTTAGAAGCGCAATTTTCTAAGGGGTATATTTTTAAAAAAGTAATTTTTAACACCATAAAAAAATAAATTCGTAAAAATAAAGGGAAGTTTTTGGATTTTAGGGTTAAGGAATTATGAAAAAATGTTTATTTAATGAATATTACTAAGGTTTTTTGTTATATTTCTTTATAAGGTAATCATTATTCTTTGTAAAAAGCTTCTTCTGTTGAAAAATTGTTTCCTAAAATTCTAAAATATAGCTGTAAAACAGGGCCATTTATTGTTTATATTTGTCGATCATTTTTTAGTGAAAATTATTACGAATATTTAAAATTATATACATGTCAACATTACGTTTCCAAGCTTTAAAAGAAGCTTCTACAAGAAAGCCGGTGCATTTTGAAGAAATTGATAGAAAGTCTAATCTTTTTGGTTCAAATGTTTTTAATGAAAAAGCCATGAAGCAGTTTTTGACTTCAGATGCTTTAAAAGGAGTAAGAGATGCCATTCAGCATGGAACTAAGATAGAACGAAAACTGGCCGATTATATCGCCATGGGAATGAAAGAATGGGCATTATCTAAAGGTGTTACACATTATACACACTGGTTTCAGCCTCTTACAGGAACAACGGCAGAAAAACACGACGCTTTTTTTGAAGTTTCATACGACGGAAGCGATCCTGTAGAAAAATTTGGCGGCGCACAATTAGTACAACAGGAACCAGATGCATCAAGTTTTCCTAACGGCGGTATCAGAAACACATTTGAAGCAAGAGGTTACACAGCCTGGGATCCAACTTCGCCAGCCTTTATATATGGTACAACTTTATGTATTCCGACTGTTTTTATTGCATACACAGGAGAAGCTTTAGATAATAAGATACCATTATTAAGAGCATTATCTGCAATTGATGAAGCCGCAACAGAGGTTTGTAAATATTTTGACAAAAACGTAAAAAAGGTAACCGCAACTTTAGGATGGGAACAGGAATACTTTTTGATCGACAAAGCTTTGGCAAATTCTCGTCCTGACTTAATGATGACAGGAAGAACCTTATTAGGACATACATCTGCAAAAGGACAGCAGTTAGACGATCATTATTTCGGATCGATCCCAACTCGCGCACTTACTTATATGAGAGATTTGGAACAGGAATGTATGTTATTAGGAATTCCGGTAAAAACACGTCATAACGAAGTGGCACCAAATCAGTTTGAGCTGGCACCAATTTTTGAAGAAACCAATCTTGCCGTAGATCATAACTCTTTATTAATGGATGTAATGCAAAGAGTAGCAGAGCGTCATGATTTTAAAGTATTATTTCACGAAAAACCATTTAAAGGAGTAAACGGTTCAGGAAAACACAACAACTGGTCATTGGCAACAGACACTGGAGTTAATTTATTGAGTCCGAGTAAAACGCCAATGAGCAACTTACAATTCTTAACTTTCTTTATTAATACTATAAAAGCGGTAAACGATAACGAAACTTTATTAAGAGCTTCTATCGCAACAGCAAGCAACGATCATAGGTTAGGGGCAAACGAAGCGCCTCCGGCTATTATGTCTGTATTTATTGGAGCGCAGTTAACAAAAGTATTATCTGAATTAGAAAGCGTAACAACCGGAAAATTATCTCCAGAAGAAAAAACAGATCTTAAACTAAACGTAGTGGGTAAAATTCCTGATGTATTATTAGACAATACAGATCGTAACAGAACTTCGCCTTTTGCTTTTACAGGAAACAAATGGGAATTTAGAGCCGTTGGTTCAAATTCAAACTGTTCTAATGCCATGACAACGCTTAATGCCATTGTAGCAAAACAATTAAAAGATTTTAAAAATGAAGTAGAGAACTTAATCGAGTCGAAAGACATGAAAAAGGACGATGCTATTTTTAATGTTTTAAGAGAATACATTAAACAATCTAAAAAAATCCTTTTTGAAGGCGACGGTTACAGCGAAGCATGGGAAAAAGAAGCAGGAAAAAGAGGTTTAAGTAACTTTAAAACAACTCCGGAAGCGATTAAAGCGAAAGTTTCTAAACAAGCTTTGGATTTATTTGCCGAATTGGGAATCTTTAATCACGTTGAAGCCGAGGCGCGTTACGAAATTGAATTAGAAGAATACACTAAGAAAATTCAAATTGAAGGACGTGTTTTAGGAGATATTGCAAGAAACCACGTAATTCCTACTGCGATTCGTTACCAAAATACCTTAATTGAAAATGTAAAAGGTTTAAAAGAAATCTTCGGGAAAGAGTTTGAAACGATTGCAAAAGAACAAATTACTTTAATTAAAGAAATTTCAGGACATATTGAAGGCATCAATACTAAAGTATTAGCGATGACTAATGAAAGAAAAAAAGCCAATCAATTGACAGATGCTCAAAAAATGGCCGAAGCTTATTGCAATAAAGTAAAACCTTATTTTGAAGATATTCGTAACCACTGCGACAAATTAGAACTTTTAGTTGATGACGAAAGCTGGACCTTGACTAAATACAGAGAATTGTTATTTACGAAGTAAAATAAATCCATCACATTTCTATAAAGCCCATCTAATTAAAGATGGGCTTTTTTTATTGTTATGTTAAAATAACACATAATGAATATCGTTTTTAACAAATGTTTGGGGTTAAATGTAAAGAAATTGTAATAAGAGAGTATTTTCCTACTTATGTTTTTTAAGAATTTAGTAGTTCATCGAGATAGTTTTACAGTTCATCGAAAAGAGGTTAAGTAATTGAAAAATAGCTATTTTTAGTTGATTTGGATATGGATAAGTTTTCTAATTTTGGTCAAGAGAAAAGAAAATAAGATTTCAATTTTTATTTTCAAATGAAGATGTAAAGCCCCCAAGACTTTCCCCCCAAATCAAAACCTGCATAATAAGTTGTATTAATAACCAATTAAATATATTTATTATGAAAAAAGTAATTTTAAGCATCTCAGCGATGCTGTTTGTGGGAGTAGCGGCGTTTGCCCAAGGAAACACCTCTTCAGTAAACCAAGTTGGAAATTCTGACACTGGTATTGTGAATCAAAATGGTTTAACAAATGATTCTAAAATTGACCAATTAGGAAATGATAACAAATCTGAGGTTTATCAAGGAATTCAACCAGGTTTATATGCAGCTAAAAACAACAAAGCAGATGTAAAACAAGACGGAAACAACAATGGAGCATTTATCTCACAAAGTAACGAGAAAAATGAAGCTTACCAAACTCAAAAAGGAGATCTTAACAAAGCGACTATCTGGCAAGATCAAATTGCAGGACCAGCATCTGCACTTGGAGGAAACGACAAAGCATGGCAGACTCAAACTGGTAAAAGCAATACAGCTACTGTAGACCAGGGAACTACTGGAAACGAAAAACCAACAGGGCTTCCTTTCAATGCCACTCAATTAGGACACGTAGCTGCGGTTAATGTTCCTTTTGCACCTCACAACAACAATAAAGCATGGCAAACTCAAACTGGAGACAACAACACAGCTTATGCAAGCCAAGGTGGTGTTAAAAATGAGTCTACACAAACTCAAACTTCTCCTGGAGGAACTTCTGCTGCAGATGGAAACAAATCAAACCACTACCAATATGGTGATGAAAACAAAGCTACATCTGTACAAAACGGTACTAAGTTAACTGAAAACACTTTACAAATAGGAAACAAAAATACTGCTACTGTAACTCAAACTGGTGCAGGCCACAACAGTATTGCTTTCTCTAAAGGTAATTTGAACACAATTACCGTTACTCAAAGCAACTAAGGGCTTAAAATAAAAATGTGATAGTCGTAGAACGACTATCACATTTTATTAATTTAAAATGTATCAAGATGAAAACTTTCATTCTAATTATACTATTGTTAATTCTTTATTGCCCTGCATTTTACGGGCAGAATAATAAAGACGACAACAATTCATTATTTAATAATTATAGTTCCTCTCTTTTCAATTCCAAAGAAAGTGCCATGAGTGTAGTTTCGGTTTTGGATAAAAAAGCGGTGAACGATTTAAACTCAAAAATCCAGCCCGGAATTCAGATCCAGCAGATTGGAGATTTAAATAAAGTCAGAGCCAATTTACAATCAAATGAAACCAAAGTTTCTGTTGACCAAAAAGGCAATATAAACGAATTGCTTTTAGACAAAAAAGCCAAAACGATTACGCAAAATGTTGTACAGCAAGGAAACAACAATAAGATCAATGATTTTACATTAAACACAAACTATAATGTAAATATGGAAATGATTCAAAAAGGCGATAATCAAAACATTCAAAATATTGGAACCAATTCACTGTCAAAAAACATGAAAATTACCCAGACAGGAAATGGAGCTTCAATAATTCTTATCAACAAATAAATTAAAACATGCGTTTTTTAAACAGACATATTACCCTTTTAATGCTGCTTTTTACACTGGTTTTTTACGGTCAGGTGCCGCAGGATAAAATAAAAGCAAAATTAGAAATTGAAAAGGTCGAAGGTAACGTGAAAATTACCGGTACAGCAGAAAACTTAACAGATGTTATAAGAAGCGCTGCGTACAGATTGTCTGTAATAAAAAATAATAATAAAAGTAATAATCAGTCAAATAATGACCAAGTTGGAATTTTTACCCTGCAGCCAAATGAAATACAAAAATTGTCTACATCGCAGATAAACCTTCTCGAAGATGATGAAGTAGTGGTACTGCTTTTATTTTACGATGAAAACAAGCAGATCATCTCAAAAGACCGCGTGGTTTTGGGTGAAGAAAAAAAAAAGATGATCCAATAATTCTTCCCGTTGACGGATTTGTGTTAAGAGGAATTATTACGGATGATACCAAAACCAAAATGGGTAAAGATTTTTATGACAGGTATTATTACAAGTACAATGATATTGGAATAAACGCTGACAAAATAGTTACAATAGGTGAAGAATATAGTTTTGCAAGAAACACTGCTATAACCGTGTCTATCGACAATGAGGTTATATACGAGTTTTTGGCCAGACCAGACGACGAATTTTTAGACGCTGTTGCAGAAGAATCTGTAAATGCAACTTTTACCTATTTGAAAGAAAAAGAAAAAGAGCGCAAATATTTCACTCAGTATTAATTTTATTATTAACGACATGAAATTTATAACCACCCTCGCAGTATTCCTGCTTATTTCTCCCTTTATAAATGCGCAGGCTTTAGTTTATAAACCTGTAAACCCTGCATTTGGCGGAGACACTTTTAATTATCAATGGCTTTTGAGCAGTGCAGAAGCTCAGAATAAGCAAAAAGATAAAACAGCCGAAACAAAACCGCAGACAGACTTAGAGCGATTTAAAGCCAATTTAAATTCCCAGCTGTTAAGTCAGATTTCGAGCACACTCTACAAACAACAGTTTGGTACTGATGGAATTAAAGAAGGATCTTACACCTTCGGAAGTTATTCTATTGACGTTTATCCATCAGCAGATGGACTTACTCTTAATATCTTAGACACCAATACCGGCGAACAAACTCAGGTAATTATCCCAAATAAATAACCATGAGATTACATTACTACTTATCTACACTGATCGCATTACTTTTTGCGGGCTGCGGGGCTTACTATAATCAGCCTACAGGAGTTCAAAAAGCAATTTTAGGAGAAAATACTCCTGCGACATCTTTATTAAAAGAACTGCCAAAACCAAAAGAACAGGTTGTGGTTGGGGTTTATAAATTCAGGGATTTAACGGGACAATATAAACCACAGGACAACGGAAGCAGTTTTAGTACGGCCGTAACACAAGGAGCAACTTCAATTTTAATAAAGGCTTTAGAAGATTCAAAATGGTTTATACCTATTGAACGTGAAAATATAGGCAACCTGCTTCAGGAACGAAATTTGATTCGTGCCACAAGACAGGAATATGTAAAAAATGCCAATCCAAACGAACCACAGTTAACTCCTTTATTATATGCAGGAGTTTTATTAGAAGGCGGTATCGTTTCATACGATTCTAATATTATAACCGGAGGTTTTGGAGCGCGGTATTTTGGAGCCGGAGCATCTGTAAAATACCGTCAGGATCGTGTAACGATTTATTTAAGAATGATTTCAACATCAAACGGAAAAATTTTAAAATCAGTTTATATCTCCAAAACCATATTATCTCAGGCAATCGATGAAAGTTTGTTTCGATATGTAAACTTTAAAAGACTTTTAGAAGTTGAAACAGGTTATACTACAAATGAACCGGTACACATGGCCGTAACCGAAGCCATAGAAAAAGCAGTAGAATCGCTGGTTCTCGAAGGTTTACAAGATAATATCTGGGAAGCTGATGCACCAAAATGGCAGGTTGATAATTTGCTGAAAGCTTATAATGAAGAAACCAAAACTGCCGATGCAACTGCTTTATACGGAAGAGAACTTGAAAACAGAAGAAGCAAATTTGCAATCGAGATTTCGGGCGGTGCCACCTTGATGGACGGCGATTACAAAGATCCGCTTTTAAGACCTTTTGGACGCGGTGCTTTAAAATACTTTATAACACCCGGATTTAATATCAGCGCTTCGACAAACGTTGTAAATCTTGCCAATAAAAATTTACTCGATGTAGGTTACATCACTTACGATCTTAATCTCGAATGGATTTTGCTTCCCAAAGATAAATTAACGCCTTATTTATACGGCGGCGGCGGATTAGCAATGAACAGGAAATTCGAGAATACATACGGTAAAGTTCAATATGGCTTAGGGTTAGAATATATGGCATCTGATAAAATTGGAATAAAATTGTTTGCAGAACAAAACATCAATTTTAGTGATAATGTCGATTATATAAAAGCAGGAACCAGAGACGATTACTATTATAAATTTGGTTTTGGACTTACTTATTATTTCGCAAAAAAGAAAAAGTAAAAGAGCATATTTCAAAGTAAAAAAATGAAATTTAAATTTAAAAACATAGTAGTAATGAAGTATTTATACAAAATAGCAAGCGTACTTTTTTTATTGTTTTTGGTTTCTTGCAGCGAAGAAAAAATAGGCGAATCAGAGTATGGAACTGTGACCGGAAAAGTAGTTTCGGCAGATACTTTTGAGCCGATGGAAAACGTAAAAATATTGTCAAGTCCAACATCAAGCACCGTATTTACAGATGAAACCGGAAAATTTACCGTTTCGAACGTAAAAGTAGGTGAATATTCTTTTCAGGCACAAAAAGAAGGATATGTAGCCAAATTTGAAGCCATAAGCGTAACCGCAAACAACACATCAGAAATTGTATTCGAACTTAGTAAATCGACAGCAAATAATAAACCGCCAACAGCTCCGGTTTTAGTAAGTCCGGCTGATAACAGCACCGCACAGGCCGTTTCGCTGGATTTAACCTGGACAGCCACAGATCCTAATAACGATGTACTGACTTTTAAAATAATACTGAGAAATGACAGCAACAGCGATGTAAAAACTTTTGAAAATATAAAAGACAAAAAACTAACACTGACAGATCTTTCATTTGGAACAAAATATTACTGGCAGATTGAGGTTAGCGACGGAATAAACACACCGGTTTTAAGTAATGTAAGTACTTTTACAACCATAGCATTCCCTACTACAAGATATTTATTTGTGAAGAAAATAGGCGACAATAACGTAATTTTTACCTCAGACGATGCCGGAAAACAATATCAGTTAACCAGTTCAGATAAAAACTCATGGCGTCCGAGAAGAAACCAGCAGTCGAAAAAAATAGCTTTTATAGCAACAAACGGTTCTCAGAACGATATTTATACCATGAATTTTGATGGAACCGAAATTAAACGAGTGACAAATTCAGTTCCAATTGCAGGTTTTAATTCAGATTATATAGGCTATTCCTGGAACGCCGTTGGAAGTGAATTTGTGTATCCGAATTTTGATAAACTGTACCGAATAAGCAGTGACGGAAGCGGATTAACCAAAATTTTCCAAACGCCAAATGGTAAATTTATATCCGAATGCGATTGGAGTACCGATGGAACCAAGATTGCCCTAAAAGTAAACGACGCAACCGGATACAATGCCGAAATTTATGTTATCAATACTTCAGGCGCGATTATAACCTCTATAATTGCCGGACAAACCGGAGCAGTTGGCGGTCTTCATTTCTCCGTTACCGGATTAAGATTGGTTTACACCAGAGACATTTCGGGTTTTGAAAACTCAACTTATCGCCAGTTAGATTCCAGAATTTTCGAATACAATTTCGTAACCGCTTCTTCGTATCAAATTGCAACCGAAAAAACTTCGGGAACGAATGATTTAGATGTTCGATATTCGCCAAACGAGTCAGAACTTATCTTTACCAATACTTCAAACGATGGTATTTCAATAAAAAATATTGTAAAAACCAGCATTGGAGTTGCCAATTCAAGAGCCGTTCTGTTCACCGGAAGTTCAATGCCCGATTGGGAATAATGTAGAAATGCCAAAATAACCAACATAATTTAATCTGAGAAAATCGGCGGTATCCAAATCTGCCGATTTTTTTTGTGAAACAGGCACAGGAATCAACAAAAGAATTAAAAAAAAGCCATTATCTTTGCACCACATCAACACAAACTAATTTTCATGAGTTCAGATTCTAGCAAAAGATATGCACAAAGAGGTGTTTCGGCATCAAAAGAAGACGTACATAACGCTATAAAAAATATTGACAAAGGTTTATTTCCGCAAGCATTCTGTAAAATTGTTCCGGATTATTTAACTCAGGACAACGACCACTGCTTAATTATGCATGCTGACGGAGCGGGTACAAAATCGTCTTTGGCATACATGTACTGGAAAGAAACCGGAGATCTTTCGGTTTGGAAAGGAATCGCTCAGGATGCTTTAATCATGAATATTGACGATTTATTATGTGTTGGCGCAACCGATAATATTTTGCTTTCATCCACCATTGGAAGAAACAAAAATTTAATTCCGGCTGAGGTTATCTCAGCAATCATTAACGGAACCGAAGAATTAATCAACGAATTAAAATCATTTGGCGTAACCATTCATTCAACTGGAGGTGAAACCGCGGATGTTGGAGATGTAGTTCGTACCATTATTGTAGATTCTACAGTAACAGCTCGTATGAAACGCGCAGATGTAGTAGACAATGCCAATATTAAAGCTGGAGATGTAATTGTTGGTTTGGCTTCTTTTGGTCAGGCTAGCTATGAAAAAGGATACAACGGCGGAATGGGAAGCAACGGATTAACTTCTGCCCGTCACGACGTTTTCGGAAAATATTTAGCTAAAAAATACCCGGAAAGTTATGATGCAGCAGTTCCGGAAGAATTAATTTATTCAGGTCAGGTAAATTTAACCGATGCCGTAGAAAACAGTCCAATAAACGCAGGTCAACTAGTACTTTCTCCAACCAGAACGTATGCGCCAATTATCAAGAAAATTTTAGATAAATACACTCCAAACGACATTCACGGAATGGTGCATTGCAGCGGTGGAGCGCAGACTAAAATTTTACATTTTGTTCAAAATTTACACATCATAAAAGACAATTTATTTCCAGTTCCGCCATTGTTCAAGTTAATTCAGGAACAATCAAAAACAGACTGGAAAGAAATGTATCAGGTTTTCAACTGCGGTCACCGTATGGAAATTTACGTTCCTGAGAACATCGCACAAGATATCATCGAAATTTCAAAATCATTCAATGTCGACGCACAAATCGTAGGTAGAGTAGAAGCAGCCGATGCTAAAAAACTAACCATTACCAGCGAGTACGGAACATTTGAATATTAATATTTTTGAGTTACAAAGTCACAAAGGTTCTGAGTTGCTAAGGTTTTTTTACTGGAGTTTACAACAGAACCTTTTTTATTAATAATCAGCTTTTTTAGGAGCTAATCCCGCTATCCGTTACAATCTTTTATTTTTTAAAGAAAAAAACAAAAGGATTTTCACTTCTATCGGGGCTAAAACACACATTATGTACGAACTGCTTTTTTGGAGATATTTAGACGAAATTTACCTAAACCATCAAGAGGTTTACGAAGCTCTTGTTGAAAAAGAAGAAGTAGAAGGTCTTGCAGAACTTCCTGTTGAGGTAATCATCAATCGTATTAATTCTGTTTTTTCAAAATGGGAACGAGTAGACGAAAACAGCTGGAAAAACAACAGCGGTAAAGGTGCATTCCAGGTTATTACAACACCACAAAGCGTACAAATTGACTGTTATGGAACCGAAGGCAAAACCATGAATCAGTTAGTAGATATAATGGAAGAATTCAAATGTCCGCTTTACGATCCGCAGATTCCGGAACGTTATGATGAAATGAGCGAATAAAAAGCTAATTAATTCAATGTAAATCAAGATAATCTATATGAAAGTTTATTTAGAGAATTATAAAACGTTAAGACTTGAATTAAAAAATATCTTGTATATATGTATATTTTTCATATTTTTAATAGAATTCATTTTATCTGACATAACTGAATTATTTCCAAAAGCAAGTATTATTGGTAACGTGGTTTTAAAATTATGTTATTCTTATATTTCGGCACTAATTTTCTATTTTTTAGTAGTTCATTTTAAAAGACAGAATGAGAAAAGGAATTATTATAAAGTACTAGATAGAAATTTAAGTGTATTATTGAATCAAGGTACTTCTTTATCTAGCACCTTGAAAAAAATCTCTCAAGAAGAAGTATTTGACAATTTGAAACTTGAAGATTTAAAAAAGGTTTTACAAAAAATTGATCCTAATACTAACTTTCCGGATTTTGTTGATATTGTAATTGGAAGAATTAATTGGTATAAATATTTATTATATTTAACTCAAACAGCTCAAAAAGAAATAGATCTAATTTTTAAAAATTCTATGCTACTTGAGGCGGAGTTAATATCACTTTTGAATGAACTATATAAATGCTACTTGTTTACTCAGATTCATATGTTTAATAGTGGGAAATTTGCAAATGAAAGTTTAGATAATTTTGAATCAATTTTTCAAAATTATTTTGAAAGATTGTACGATATTCAGAAGTATAAAGCTAAGGAAATTGATAAATATCTTAAATAATTAAGGTTGTTTTTGCTTTTTCATAATTAAATTATAATTTGTAATAATCTCTACAATTAAAATATTTTTATAATGATTTTTAATTTCTTAGACCAAATAATTTTAGAAGACGATGCTGTTTTACTACGTTCACTTCAAGAATCAGACGTAGAAAATTTACTTGAAATTTCGATCAACGAACCAGAAACCTGGAAATATTCCTTAGTAGGTGCAGACGGAAAAGAAAATCTGATTCATTATATTCAATTGGCAATCAAGGCAAGAGAAAACCAAAAAGAATTTCCGTTTATAGTTTTCGATAAAAAATCCCAAAAATACGCCGGTTCAACACGATTTTATGATATCAGCCTTGAATTCAAAACCTTACAATTAGGTTATACGTGGTACGGATCTGCTTTTAGAGGAACCGGACTAAACAAACACTGCAAATATCTATTACTACAATTTGCCTTCGAAACCCTTGGAATGGAACGAGTAGAATTCCGCGCAGATAATAATAACGAACGCAGCATTGCCGCAATGAAAAGCATTGGCTGTAAAGTAGAAGGCGTTTTAAGAAGCCACATGCCAACTGCAAACAGCGATGTCCGTCGTGATTCGATCGTTTTAAGCATCCTAAAAAACGAATGGTTCAACGAAGTAAAAGAAAATCTAAAAAATAAGCTTTAAAAGAGCCGTTAGGCTCGCCCATATTGTAGGGCTGGATTTTAATCCAGTCTAAAGAGACAAAAAGGAAAAAAGAACCATAGGTTCGACCCATTTTACAAGGCAACAATATGGACCGTTCCTACGGAACTCCGCGATGTGTAAACCATTTTTTTTCAACGGATTAATCCCGATAGCTATCGGGAGTTGCTACAATTGTACCGTTCCTACGGAACTCATGAATACAACGTATAATTTTTCAACGGATTAATCCCGATAGCTATCGGGAGTTGCTACAATATTTACCATTCCATTCCTACGGAATTCTTGAATTGGAATTCATAATTAACCATTCACCATTCACCATTCACAATTCATAATTAACCATCAACCATTAACCATTAACAATCAACCCCTACCCATCTTTCAAAAGCAAATTCTGTTCTTTTCTAAGCTTTACCACCAATTGATCAATGTGAGTTTTTATCTTTTGAGGTAAAGAATTCCAGCTGGCATCTTTTTTAAAACTTCTGCAATAATCCAGATCGCATTCAACCGCTCGTATTACGTACTTTTTGTTTTTGTAAACCGTAATAATTTTTACACGTCTTATTTCGCCATATTCCGTTTTTGATCCGTACACAATTACAGGATCAATGTAGCCATCACCATCAAGATCTTTGGTGCTGCAATATTTTGTCCAGAACCAAAGTGTAGTTTCTTTCGGTTCATAATCTTCCAGTACATCGTTAATTCCCCATTTTTCCAGAAAACCACCATGATCGTTCATGACGCAGATCGCCTGAATCTTAGTATTCAAAGTATCTTTTTTCGAAATATTCTTTTGATTTTCGGCCAAAACCAAATTCGTAACACCGCCTTTATCGCTGTATTCAAAAGCACGATAAATAGGAAAATCTGAAATTCCGTTAAGTTCCCTTTGAACGATTTGTTCTTTAGTTAATTTATAGCTTTCCACTTTTTGCGAAAAACCAAATGCAGTATTTAATAGAAAGATCAGTATCGCAATTTTTTTCATTTTGGCAGTTGTGTTTAGAAAACCAAAGATATTCAAATGCAGATTAGTTTAAAATTTAAATTTTTTAAAAGAGTAATTTTATTGTAATTTTCTAAACTGAAAACAATTAACAACGCCTCATGAATCGTATACCAAAAACAGGTTTTCATTTTTTAATTGGAATCTTCCTATTTGCTTTTGCTGAAAACAGTAATGCGCAGAAAAAAACAGACAATCTTAAAAATTTAATTCAATATGTTGATCCAATAATTGGAACAGCAAAAATGGGACACACCTATCCCGGTGCAACTGTGCCTTTTGGAAGCGTACAGTTAAGTCCCGAAACTGATACTATTGCCTACAGTTTAAACGGAAAATATAATGGCGACGTTTATAAATACTGCGCCGGATATCAATATGAAGACAAAACCATTGTAGGTTTCAGCCATACCCATTTTAGCGGAACCGGTCATTCAGATTTAGGCGATTTTCTAATCATGCCCACAACCGGAAAATTGCAATTGAATCCAGGCGTTGCCTCAAAACCATTATCAGGTTACAGATCAGCATTTTCTCATTCAACAGAAAAAGCCGAACCAGCATATTACAGCGTTCTTCTGGAAGATCATAATATTAAAGCAGAACTTACGGCAACAACCAGAGTCGGGATGCATCAATATACCTTTCCAAAATCAGATGAAGCACATATTATTTTGGATTTAACCTCAGGTATTTACAATTACGATAAAAAGAATGTCTGGACTTTTGTACGTATAGAAAACGATACTTTAATTACAGGATATCGTCAGACCAATGGCTGGGCAAGAACCAGAATCGTTTATTTTGCCATGTCTTTCAATAAACCCATTAAAAGTTACGGACAAGCTGCACAGGAAAAAAGCGTTTACAGAGGTTTTTGGGGAAGATTCGATCAAACGAAAAACTTTCCCGAAATGGCAGGACAAAACCTAAAACTGTTCTTTGATTTTGATACCAATGAAGGAGAAAAAATCAAAATTAAAATGGCTTTATCGCCTGTAAGTTCTGCCGGCGCATTAGAAAATATGAAAAAAGAAATTCCGCATTGGGATTTTGAACGCGTTAAAAAGCAAAGTCAGGAAACTTGGAATAAAGAGCTTAATAAAATTCAGGTTGAAACCATTCAAAAAGAAGATTTAGTGAATTTTTATACCGCCATGTATCACGCCTTTTTGGGTCCAACAGAATATATGGACTTAGACGGAAATTACAAAGGTTTGGACATGAATGTTCACAAAGCCGAAAACTTTAAAAATTACACCAGTTATTCGCTTTGGGATACCTATAGAGCTTTGCATCCTCTATTTAATATTGTACAGCCTTCCAGAAACTCAGATATGATCAATTCGATGCTGGTGCATTCAGATCAAAGCGTTCATAAAATGCTGCCTATTTGGTCTCATTATGCCAACGAAAACTGGTGTATGATTGGGTATCATTCCGTTTCTGTCATTGCCGATGCTATTGTGAAAGGAAATACCAATTTTGATGCTGAAAAAGCACTTCAGGCTTGTGTAAATACGGCCAAAGTGCCTTATTTTGACGGATTAGAATATTATATGAAAAAAGGATATGTTCCCGAGGATAAAAACGGAGCATCGGTTTCTAAAACTTTAGAATATGCTTATGACGACTGGGCAATTGCGCAGGCTGCAAAGAAATTAGGAAAAACGGATATTTATACTGAATTCATCGAAAGAGCTAAGAATTATAAAAATGTTTACGATGAGAAAACAGGTTTTATGCGCCCGAAATTAAACGACGGAACTTTCAAAAAAGAATTTGATCCGCTGGATACACACGGACAGGGATTTATTGAAGGAAATTCGTGGAATTACAGTTTGTATGTGCCGCAAGATCCCGCAGATATGATTAAAATGATGGGAGGAAACGAGAAGTTTAAAGTCCGTTTAGATTCATTATTTAATATGCATTTACCGGATAAATATTTCGAAAATACCGAAGATATTACAAGAGACGGAATCATCGGGAATTATGTTCACGGAAACGAGCCTTCGCATCACGTGGTATATTTATACAATTGGACCGATTCGCCTTGGAAATCGCAGGACAAAATTAGAATGATTTTGAAGAAAATGTACCGAAATGGTGCCGATGGTTTGGGCGGAAATGACGATTTCGGACAAATGAGTGCCTGGTATATTTTCAGCAGTTTAGGATTCTATCCCGTTGCACCGGGTTCTGATGAATATGCATTGGGAAGTCCGCTGGTTAAAAAAGCCGTTTTTAATTTAGAAAGCGGAAAAAACTTTGAAGTAGAAACCGTAAATCAATCTGATAAAAATGTATTTGTGAGTAAAGTTTTGCTGAACGGAAAACAATTGAACAAGCCTTTCTTAAAGCATTCAGATGTTATCAATGGCGGGAAAATTACATTTTATATGAGTTCAAAACCAAACAAAAAGAGTTATTAAAATTAAGATGGACCACTGATTATACTGGTAAAACGGATTTACATTAGTTTATTTTGCGGTGTCACCCTGAGCGAAGTCGAAGGGGTTTCACAACGAAAAAGGCTTCTCCCGACGCCTTGAGATCGTTCAGCCTGACAGCAAAGATGACTCAACCTGACAAGAGAGCCAAGATTAAATTCGTGAAAATTAGTGGAATTCGTGGCAAAATCAAAATTAGTTAGACCACAGATTATACTGGTAAAACGGATTTACATTAGTTTATTTTGCGGTGTCATTCTGAGCGAAGTCGAAGGGCTTTCACAACGAAAAATGGCTTCTCCCGACGCCTTGAGATCGCTCAGCCTGACAGCAAAGATGACTCAAATTGACAAGAGAGCCAAGATTAAATTAGTATAATTCGTGAATTCGCGGCGAATAACAAAAAAACTTTCCGAAATTTGCATTTCAAATAAAGACAATCAAATATGAAAATAAATTTAAAATCAGGAATTGATAAACTGCTTTTCGGAATGAAGCAGAACGATGTTACAGCTGTTTTAGGAAAACCTGATAAAAATTATAAAGACGAAGATGATAATGTGATTTTTGTATATAATGCACACAAAATCAGATTGACATTTTATGAAGAAGAAGATTCGAAACTAGGTTATATTGTTGCTTCAAGCAGCGATTTAGAAGTTTTCGGATTCAAAATAATCGGAAGAAAAATTGCTGATGTAAAGAAAGATTTTGCTGCAAAAGGAATTACAAAATACAATCAGGAAACTTTTGATACTTTCGAAAATTACTTCAACGAAGACAATTGGTTTATTCTTCAAACCGAATTTGATGAGGTTGTAAAATTCGAAATTGGAGCCATTATCAATAGTAAAGACGAGTTTGACTGGAAATTTCCAGTGAAGAAATAAAAATAACACACGCATAGTCATTGCGAGGAACGAAGCAACCACACTAAAATAAGTTCCAATCAGAAATAAAATACTATCCAAGATGAGATTAGCTAACGCTCAGTTCGCTGACGCTCGATTGCTTCGTTCCTCGCAATGACAAAATAAAAAAAACCGACAATCACTTGTCGGTTTTTTTTATGAGTTTAAAAGAATTATCCTTTTAACCATGCATTTCTAAGTTTGTCTTTTGAAGCATCAGTTGCTTTAAAAGTTTCAGACTCTTCGAATGGTAATTTTACAGTTCCTTTTATTGTTTCTTCTTTAGTACCACGTTTAATTTTTAACGTGATAGGATCGTTTTCTTTCCAGTTTTCACTTTCACCAATAAGGTCGTAAATGTTGTCTAAAGAATACGGTTTGTTGTTTACAGCTAAGATTTTATCGCCGCCTTTTAAATTAAGGTTTTTAAAGAAGTCATTTGGCTCAATATCAGAACGAACAATGATTTCTTTTGTCTGTTTGTCAATCGTAATATACGGAGTTTGTCCTTTTAAGAAAACAGGACCTGCTTTTTTCTCTGATGCTTTTGCCACACCAACTTTTGCTAAATAAAAATCGTAAGGAATTGGAGTTGTTCCCTGAACATATTTAGTTAGAAATTCACCAACTTCAGGATAAGTAAGCTGCGTGATTTTTGCAAATAATTCGTCGTCATTAAAAGGTTTTTCAACCCCATATTCAGATGATAATTTATGCATTAAATCAAGAATTCCTCTTTCGCCGTTGCTTTTTTCTCTAATGATAATATCGATGCACATACCAATTAGCGCCCCTTTTTGATATACGTTTAAGTATTGGTCTTTGTATGGCTGCTCTAATACATTTTTACTCATTAAAGTAAATGACATAGTATCATTTAAGCCTTTTGCCTGTTCGATTTTATCAGCAATACGAGTGTAAAATTCTGCTTCATCAATTAAACCCTGATTGATTTGGAAAAGATTTGCGAAATATTCTGTTACACCTTCATACATCCATAAATGCTCAGACATTTTTGGTGCGTTATAGTCAAAATACTGGATTTCTTTTGAGTGAATTGTCAAAGGAGTTACAATATGGAAAAACTCGTGCGAAACCACATCTTTCATTGATTCTACCAATTTTTCTTTTGGCATAGATTCAGGAAGTACAACTGTAGTGGCAGTAGGGTGCTCTAAAGCTCCAAATCCGTGTGCATCATCTTTTGCCATGCTCGATAAATACAATAAAACGGTATATTTTTTAGTCGCATTTACTTTACCCAAAAAGTTCTTTTGAGCGGTCATCATGGTTTTCATTTCCGGTGTGATACTTTCGGCAGTAAATTTCCCTGTTGGAGAATAAACAGCAATTAAAATATCCATTCCGTTTACGTTGAAAGTAGTGTAATCTGGTTTAGAGTACATAATTGGATTTTCAACCAAAACAGCGTAACGAGGCGTTGTAAAAACATCGCTTGTTTTGCTTGCATCTTCATCGGTCATAGAAGTTGCACCCCAAAGTGTTTCAGGATGTGTAATCGTAACTTTGTACGGAATTTCTAAATTGTCTTTAAAATACCCTACAAAACCATGTGTATTTACCATGAAATTTACACCTGCATTGATATTGGTTCCTGCCGGAGAGAAAACGTCGTCATTACCAAATCCGGTTCCTTTTTCAGTATCAAAAGTATCATTAACTAAATACGTGATTTTCTTTAACGCTTTAGCATTAGAAATAGACCAGGAGTTGTCGTCAATTCTTTTTACAGTCAAAGCATTTCCTTTGGCATCAAAAGCTTTAAAATCTTCTGAATATTTTCCGTAGTTATCCGTAGAATAAGTTCCCGGAACTGTTTTTGGAATGCTGTAGACGATTTCATCCGTTTTAATCTGCGGAGGAGTTACCGTTACCAAAACTTTGTCGTCTTTTACATCAACTAGATTAATGTTAACTCCTACGAAATTTGCTTTCCCAGAAGAAGTACCTGTTTTACAACTCCAAAGCGTTACCGCAAGAGCCAGGGTGTAAAGTATTTTTTTCATTTGTTTACGTTTAGTTATATGCATTTGACTTCAAAAATATATAAAAGTTACAAGAGAATTTAAAATATAAAAAAAACTCCCGAAAAACAGGAGTTTTAGATCTTAGTCAAACTTATTTTTTATGTAATATTTGCCGTCCAAATCTTCGTCAAAATCGTCAATTTTAACGGGTTTAGGTTTTGGTTTATTCGCAATAGCCTTCTTTTTCCACATCTCAAATTTTTCAAGAGGCATTTTCTTTTTCATGATCTCAAGAACTTCTTTTTCTGCCAATCCAAATTCTTTTTTTATAATTTCAAATGGATTTCTTTCTTCTAAGGCCAACGAAACTAATTTTTCCGTTTGTTCCCAATTCAATTCTTTGCGGTTACTCTTTTTCATCTCGTGAAAATTAATTCAAATAGAGGGTTAATGATTAATAGATTGATTTTCATTTTGTATATCAATATTAATAAAAAAAATAATTAGTTGGTTCGCTCAGGTATATTTTTTTTATTGATTTTTAGTGTTTTTTGCAGATCTCGATTTTTGAAACGGAATTTTTAATAAATTCTTCAGTTTATTGTTTTCTTCGGCCGCCATGTGAGTGTCTACGCCATAAATTATTTCTTCTTTAGGAAGACTGGTAAAAGTGCCAAACAATCTGTCCCAAACCGAAAAAATATTCCCATAATTGCTGTCAGTGTAAGGTAACATGTAGTGATGGTGTACTTTATGCATATTAGGAGATACAATAAAATAGCTCAAAAAAACATCCAGCTTATTAGGCAATGAAATATTAGCATGATTAAACTGTGAAGCTACGACTGATAAAGACTGGTACAGAAAAACCATCCACATAGGGCTTCCAACAATTAAAACACCAAGTGTGGTAAAAATAAAACGAATTACACTTTCGCCAGGATGGTGTCTGTTTGCGGTTGTTGTATCGATCCAGGTATCGGTATGATGAATGAGGTGAAAACGCCATAAAAACTTTGTTTTATGCTGTACAAAGTGGGCAAGATAAGCGCCAATTAGATCAAGCAGAAGTAACCCAATAATGGTGTAAAGCCAAATTGGAATCTGCGGTATCCATTGCAGAATTCCGAAATCATTTTTGGTTGTCCATTCTGCTGTTTTTATTAAAATAAAAGCCAGAATAAAATTGACAATTATGGTAGTTATGGTAAAGAAAATATTGATTCCGGCATGATGCCATTTTTTGTATTGCATTTGAAACAACGGAAAAGTATTTTCGATTAGCCAGAAAATCGTAATACCGCCCACTAAAATTAAACTTCTATGAGAAGACGGGATCGTGCTGAAGTAAGAAATAATTTCGTTCATAACAAATTAAGATTGGAGTTGAAATGAATTTTTTCTTTTCGGTTTTATTCAAAGAAAAAGAGAAAACCTGATATAAATATATCTGATTTTCTCTTTAAATTTTATAAAAAGCAAAATATTTTTAAGCTTCTGCGTGGTTTTGTAACAATGATTTGTAAATAAATCCGGCAACAATAGCGCCTAAAATTGGAGCAACCCAAAACAGCCAAACCTGAGAAAGAGGTTCTCCTCCGGCAAAAAT
Organism: Flavobacterium sp. GW821-FHT12A05; assembly: GCF_058807735.1. NCBI lineage: Bacteria > Pseudomonadati > Bacteroidota > Flavobacteriia > Flavobacteriales > Flavobacteriaceae > Flavobacterium > Flavobacterium sp. GW821-FHT12A05. The sequence continues at coordinate 540,422 of NZ_JBXAQY010000001.1, forward strand.
AGCCTGAGATAAAGATCTTGCAGGGTTCACAGATGTATTTGTAATAGGAATGCTTATTAAATGTATAAGCGTTAAGCCAAGACCAATTGCAATTCCGGCAAATCTACCGTTTGCAAATTTATCTGTTGCACCTAAAATTATTAATAAGAAGAATAAAGTCAGGACAAACTCTGCGATAAAGGCAGATTGAAGCGAATAACCGTCTGGAGAAAACGCTCCAAAACCATTTGAAGCAAAAGCCCCGGCTTTCGTATTATCGATAACAAATCCGGCTTTTCCTGAAGCTATAGTATACAAAGTACCTGCTGCAGCAATTGCACCAATACATTGGGCAATAATGTACGAAACAAGGTCTTTGGCAGGAAATCTTCCGCCGGCCCATAAACCAAAGGAAACAGCAGGGTTAAAATGCCCTCCCGAAATATGCCCGACAGCATAAGCCATTGTTAAAACAGTTAAACCAAATGCAAGTGCAACACCAGCAAACCCAATCCCTAAATCAGGATATCCTGCTGCAAAAATAGCGCTCCCGCAACCTCCAAAAACAAGCCAATAAGTTCCAAAGAACTCTGCAAACAATTTTTTCATAATAAAATAATTTTAGATTAATAGATTTGATTGTTAAAGGGTATATTGGAATGCCCAAACAATCAAAACGATTTGTAAGGGCAAACGTACAAATAAAATCCATTTTGGTAAACCAAAACTTGCTTTTTTATTTTGAAACATATAAAAATTGGCAGGAAATATGGCAATTAGTAATGCAATAATTCCCCATGCTGCATATTTGGTTGTAAACGAAAGCATTAGCAAAATGCCTAAAATCACTTCGGCGAGTCCGCTTACAGTATTTAATAATTTAGGGTTTTTAAAAAAAGGAGGAATGATCCTAATGTACATTCCGGGATTTCGAAAATGATTTAAACCGGCAAGTATATAAAGTATCGCCATTAAATATAAATGCCAGGGTAAGTTCATGATAATTAATTATTTATCACGAATTTATAAAAAAAATTAACACTTATTACGCTACAAGGCTATTTATTTTAAGATGATGTAAAAAAATCTTAAATTTTACGTTTAAAATTGACATTCATAATAACGATCGCAAGAATGATTAAAATAATTCCAATCCATTGTAAAAGAATTACTTTTTCATTCAATAAAACAAAGGCCATCATAACAGAAACCGGAAGTTCTAAAGCAGAAACGATACTTCCTAATCCAATCCCGGTTAACGGAAAACCTAAATTCATAAGCATAGGAGGGATGATAGTTCCAAATAAGGATAGAATAATTCCCCATTTTAAGAAAATCGATAAGTTGAAAGGTGTAACCTGAGTAATAAAGCCAAAAGTAAATACAATTACCGCACCGCCAAGAAGCATGTATAAGCTTCGTTGTGCCGAAGAAATTTCGGTAGCGACACTATTTGCAGTAAACATGGTAGTTGTAAACGAAGCAGCTGCTAAAACTCCCCAAACCATACCGCGCCAATCCAGCTGAATGTCGTTATTGATAATGTTTGTTGCCAAAGCGGTTCCAACAAGTACAATTACAACGGCTATAACTTTTTGTTTTGAAGGCAGTTTCTTTTCTATAATCATTTCCAGTAAAACCCCCATCCAAACGGTTTGCATTAATAAAACGATTCCAATAGAAACCGGAATGTATTTTACTGCTAAATAATAAAACAAACTTGTCATTCCTAAGGAAGTTCCGGCAAGCATTAAGTTGAATATATTTTTTGGAGATGCTTTTACAACCTTTTCTTTGTTTTTTGCTTTTTGGAATGCGTTAGTAATCAAAATACCAATTATACCCAGTATAAATTGAGAAGTTGTTACTTCTGCTGTTGTATATCCTTCGGTGTAAGCCATTTTTACGAAAGTAGCTAACATTCCGTAACTTGTAGCTCCTAAAGCAACTAAAAATACTCCTTTTAATACGTTGTTTTGTGACATTTTGATTGTTTGTTTTTAAAAATTCAAGCCGGCAAAGGTAAGCTATTTTGTTTAGGAATTAATAGAAAATATGCGCAAACGTTATCATTGTACTTGTTTGCTGCGTTTTATTGAATTGAAATTTGAAGATTCAGCAGAATAGAATAAATGAAAAAGCCGTTAAAAAATACATTTTAACGGCTTTACTATATTTAAAAAAAGAGTTTAAATATTATTTCGCTGGCTGGTTTTGATACGTTTCAATTTCAAAAATCAAAGTAGCGTTTGGCGGAATTACGCCTCCGGCACCTTTATCTCCGTAAGCTAAATTTGAAGGTATGAAGAAAATTGCTTTTTCTCCGTCTGTCATCATATCCAGCGCTTCGATAAAACCAGGAATCATGCCGTCTTTTTTACCAACTGTAAAAGGAAAGGCTTTGTAACCACCTTGTGCATCCCTGTTTGCATCGTATTTTCCGTATGCTTTTGCAACTTCTGCCATACTGCTGTCAAAAAGAGTTCCATCTTCAAAATATCCTGCATAATGAAAAAAGATATTAGAACCTTCGGCACCTTTTACGCCAGTTCCTTTTTTCGTAATTACATATTTTAAATTAGATGGAGTTGTAGTTGCTTTGGCTTTTTCTGCTGTAAAATAAGCTGCTTTTGCTCCTGTTACTTTTTTAGATTCTTCTTTTTTAGCCTGCTCTTTTTTTACGTCATCGCTTAAAACTTTTAAAGCATCAAATTTTTTAGCTGCAACACCTTTGCGTGTAATCGTAATTTTGTTCATGACATCATCCTGAACAATTTTATTTACAACGTCCATTCCAGAAACTACATGTCCAAAAATAGTATGTTTTCCGTTTAACCAAGGTGTATCTTTATGTGTAATGAAAAATTGGCTTCCGTTTGTTGCCGGACCTGAATTTGCCATAGCTAAAACACCGCCTTTTTCAAATTTTAAATTGTCTACAAATTCATCTTTAAAAGAGAATCCCGGACCGCCAGAACCATTTCCGTCCGGATCACCTCCCTGAATCATAAAATCATTTATAACTCTGTGGAATTTTAAACCATTATAAAATGGTTTTCCTTTTAGAGATGCTTTTACATTAGGGTTTGTTCCTTCTGCCAAAGTGATAAAGTTTGCAACTGTTACAGGAGCTTTTACATATTCTAATGATAGTACGATATCTCCTTTAGTTGTAGAAATAGTAGCAAAAATTCCTTCGTTTGGATTTGCTGCAACAGCTGTTTTAGAAGCTGTAGTTTTTGCAGCTGCGGGTTTTACCGGTGAAGGTTTTCTAACTTGCGCCTGAATGTTTACAACAGCCAGACAGAATAAAAATAGAAATTTAAATTTCATTGTATTTTGAATTTTAGTCGGTAAAAGTAATTATAAGAAATTAATTATAAAAATAATTATGGTTTCTCTAACAATTGAACTTCAAAAATAATATTTGCATTTGGCGGAATAACTCCTCCTGCACCAGCTTCTCCGTATGCTAGGTGAGATGGAATGAAAAGAACTGCTTTGTCTCCAAAAGAAAGTTTCTCAATACCTTCTATGAATCCTGGGATTAAACCGTCTTTTTTTCCTGCCTGAAAAGGAATTGGCTGATAACCGTGCTGCTCAGCTCTGGCTGCATCGAATTTTCCAAAAGCCTTATTAACGTCTTCAATGCTTGAATCAAACAATGTTCCGTCTTCTAAGAAACCTGCGTAGTGAATGTAAAGCTGAGTACCTGTTGCAGGTTTTTTACCAGCACCTTTTTCAGTTATTACATATTCTAAACCACTTGGTGTTTTAGTTGCTTTTGGTTTTAATGAAGCATAATATTCTACTTTTTCTTTTTGAACACCAGCAAATTTGCTTTTTTCTTTAGCGATTTCAGCGAAGTAATCGTGAAATACTTTTACGGCATCAAACTTTTTAGCTGCTTCACCATTTCTGATAATTGTTACAGAAACGATATTATCACCTTGAATTACTTTATTTACCACTTCCTGATCTTTAGCATCAACAACATGACCAAAAATGGTGTGTTTGTTATCTAACCAAGGAGTTTCAACGTGTGTAATAAAAAATTGGCTGCTGTTTGTTCCTGGTCCGTTGTTAGCCATTGCTAAAACACCAGCTTTATCGAATTTTAAATCTGAGAATTCATCTTTAAATTTATATCCTGTATCTCCAGAACCAGTTCCAAGCGGATCTCCTGACTGAATCATGAAATCTTCGATAACTCTGTGAAATTTTAATCCGTCAAAAAAAGGTTTCTTTTTTAGGTTTTCAGATACAAATTCGTTTTTGCCTTCTGCTAATGTTACAAAGTTTGCAACAGTAACGGGTGCTTTTTTATAATCTAATTCAACAATAATATGTCCTTTATTAGTTTCGATATCAGCATATAAGCCATCAGGCAGGTTGCTGTGGTCGTCTTTACAAGAATAAAATGAGCTAGTGGCAAGTAGTAATACTAAAATACTTTTTTTCATTTTTTAAAATGTTTTTATGGGTTTAATGTATCTTTTTTAGTTGGAGCGGCTGGTTTAACCGTTGCAGGTTTTGCAGCTGCAGGTTTTGGAGTTTGTGCCGATGTTGCAGCCGGTGTTTTTTGTGCAGCCGGATCCGGAACAAAATTACGTAGTGTAACCGTGCAGATTAAGGATTGATTTGGTCCAATCTTTTTGTTATCTCCATGATAGCCATAAGCCATGTGAGACGGAAACAAAAAAGTAACCGTTTCATTTTTTTTCATGTATTTGATTCCGTCACGCAATCCCATCATGATGTCTTGTTTGTCTACGTAATACGTTTGCGGACCAAGATCGGCTTCAGAATAAATTATTTTGCCTGTAATGTCTTTAACTTCTAAATTAAAGTAAGCAATATCTCCTTTGCGCGGTGCAGTGGTTTCTGTAGTGCTTTTTTCATCATAACTAAACCAATATCCTTTTTTTGTAGCGTAATATTTTACTTTAGGATTGCTTTTGATGATTTTTTTAATAACCTCTTCTTCGCTTGCCACTAACTTTTTGTTTCTGTCTGCTGATTTTTTCATAAAAGTACCCGAAGCTCTGGAAATAGGTCTTCGCGCTTCTTCATGGTGCTTACAGCCTGCCAATAAAACTGCAAAAAGCAGTGAGTAAATGCTAAGTTTTAAGTAGTTCATATTGGTTTTATAATTTTAGTTTCGTTACTAAATCTTCAAACTTTTTAAGCGTTTCTTCCATTGAAGTTTCAGATCTTCCGCCGGCTGCATTCACATGTCCGCCTCCGTTAAAATGATCGCGTGCAAACTGATTTACATCAAATCCTCCTTGCGAACGGAATGAAATTTTAATGATTTTTTCGTCTTTATTTTCGATAAAGATAGCAGTAAATACAATTCCGCGTATGCTTAAACCATAATTTACAATTCCCTCAGTATCACCTTTTACATAATGAAAAGAATCTAATTCTTCCTGCGTAAGAGAGGTGTAAGATGTTTTATGATCTTCAAAAACTTTCATGTTTTGAAGTGCACGTCCTAACAATTGCAAACGGCTGTAAGAACTGTTATCGTATAATAAAACCGGAATTTGAGTATTCTCAACCCCAAGATCAATTAACTCGGCAATAATTCTATGTGTGTTTCCAGTTGTTCCCGGAAAACGAAATGAACCAGAATCAGTTAAAATGCCGGTATAAATGCAAGTGGCAATGGTTTTGTCGATATCTTCTTTTTTGTTTAAGAAAGAAATAAAGTTGTAAACCATCTCGCAAGTCGATCCGTATGAAGTATCAGAATAAGTGTAAGCGGCGTAATCATGAGGTTTTTCGTGATGATCGATCATGATAAACGGAGCAGTAAGCTTTACTAAAGTATGTTCCATTTCGCCTGTGCGATGAAAAGCATTAAAGTCTAGTGTAAAGATTAACTCGGCTTCTTCTAATATTTTGGTACAGTTTTCAGTGTCTTTTTCAAAGATTTTTACGGTTTCAGAACCTGGTAACCAAGCTAAAAAATCAGGAAAATCATTTGGAGCAATCACCGTTGGCTGATGATTGTTTTTTAATAGAAAATGGTATAATGCCAAAGTAGAACCCATAGCGTCGCCATCTGGTCCTCTGTGCGGAATTATTACGATTTTCTTTGGAGCAGCAAGCAATAATTGAATTGCCTGAATATCTTGTATTTTCATAGTGTGCGAATTTACATTTTTTTAATGTAATGCTGAAAATATTTTAGTCTCGATTTTTAGTTTTCAGTCGCAGTGTCAGTTTTCAGTTTATTTGGGGTTATTTTTGTTTTGAGATTAAATTGTGGTGTGTGAAATTGGCACACGGATGACGCGGATTCGCTTTCGCGAAAAGGCTGATTTTGACGGATTTTTTTTGATGTTAGAATTCCGTAGGAACGGGATATATAAATCTGGGATTTGGGATTTTAAAATTTGAAATTTATTTTACAAATGTTCCAATTCTTTTTTCTGAAATTTTTGATACAATTTATGTTTGGCACCTTTCACGATTTGTGATTTGTAAATACCCACAGAACCTGATGAAAAATAGGCAATAATGCATCCAATAGCAATGAAAATTCCAGGCTGGAGGCCGAATAATTCTAATCCCATAATAGTGCAGGCGATAGGAGTGTGGGTTGCGCCTGAGAAAACGGCAACGAATCCAATTCCGGCTAAAAGTGCAATGGGCATCGGAATAAATAAAGATAATGCGCTTCCTAGAGTGGCGCCTACAAAAAACAAAGGAGTTACTTCTCCACCTTTAAAACCGGCTCCCAGAGTAAATCCGGTAAATAAAATTTTAAGCAGGAAATCGTACCATTCACTTTGACTTGAAAAGGAATCGACAATAACAGGAACGCCAAGTCCGGAGAATTTAGTAAATCCCAAACCGGCAATGGCAATGGCTAAAGCTACACCGCCAATAACGGGACGAAGCGGCGGATATTTAATGTTTTTTGAAAAAAGTGAACCCCAGAAATGAGTACTTCTTGAAAATAATAAAGCAGCAAATCCTGAAAGAAGCCCAACTAAAACAGTATAAAATAGGTTGTCTATACTAAGTTCCGGAACAATTGGAATGCTGTAATGCGTATGTTTGATTTCCCAAAATTCTACCGTAAAATAAGCAGCATAAGCCACTATAAAAGAAAGAACAATACTTTTGAAATTGATTTTACTGAAATAGAGCACTTCCAACGCAAAAACAGCACCAGCTAAAGGTGTTCCAAAAACGGAAGCAAAACCAGCACTGATTCCCAGAATGATTAAAATTCTGCGTTCTGAATTGTCTAGTTTGAAAATCTTCGTGAATTGATCGGCGATAGCGCCTCCCATTTGTACTGCTGTGCCTTCGCGTCCGGCAGAACCTCCAAATAAATGGGTTAGTAAAGTTCCTAAAAGAACCAAAGGCGCCATTTTAAACGGAATTGTTTTTTTAGGTTTTTCGTATTCTTCGAGCAGTAAATTGTTTCCTTTTGCAACAGATTCTCCCCAATAATAATAACTCAATCCAACCAAAAATCCGCCGAAAGGCAAAAGCCAGATAATCCAGTCGTGATGAATTCTAAACTGTGTTACCCATTCTAAAGAGACTAGGAAAAATGCCGATGCAGATCCTGAAAGTATGCCTATTAAGACACAAATTATAATCCATTTTGGAATGGAAATTAGTAATTGTTTCAGGTTTTGGGAAGTCATTAATTGTGTATGATATTTTTCTGCCACGAATTTCATGAATTTCCACGAATTAATGTGTTTTTAATTAAAGAAAGTAAAACAGCATTTTAAAATTCTTTAAAAATAAATTAGTGGAAATTCGTGAAATTCGTGGCAAAAACTTTTACTGTACAACAGCTGTAAATTCTATTTCAACTAGATATTCCGGAGCAACTAGTTTACTGATTCCGTAAAAACCTGTTGTTGGTTTTACATCTTTAAAGAAAGCCGAATGTGCTCTGGCAACTTCTTCAAAAGTAGAAACATCGGTTGTAAAAATGCGGGTTCTGATCACGTCTTTTATTCCAACATTTAAATCTTCTAAAACCTTTTCAACGCGCTCAATTATATTATACGTCTGTGCATAAGCGTCATCGGCCTTTACTTTATCGCCGTCGACAATGGCTACCGTGCCCGAAACTTCAATGATATTGCCAATTCTTACAGCGCGGCAGTATCCCATTTTGTCTTCCCACGGCGATCCTGTTAAGATGTTTTCTCTTTTCATTTTATGAGTTTTTTTGAATTGTTTTTTTACGGTTTTTAAAAACAAATTCAGGTTAATTAATGCGCTGCAATTTATGAAATATGCCTTTTAAAAGAGAATTATTCGATTGAAATCACACCGAAAATCTTTCTTTTTTGTGATATTTTAAAAAGAAAAATTCAGCATTATTCTGGTTGATTTTCTTCGTAAAGTCGGAGTTTGTTTTGAGTGCTTGTTAAATGCTGCTGTAAAACTTCAATTTTATTCAATAGATGATAAATAGCGTCAATTCCTTCCAGATTGATGTTAAGATCATAATGCATACGAATCATTTTTTCGATTACAGGAAGTTGTTCCGGCTGCAGATATTCGTCATTTTTTTCAATAACAATTTCAACTAAACCGTAATTGCTGAGTTCTTTTATAAAAGTGTTTTCAATTTCGTGATAAACGCAAAACTGTTTTATTTGTATTAAGTTCCTGTTACTCATGATTTCTAAGTTTAGATAATTCTGTAAACAATTCTTTTTCTTTTTCAGATAATTTGGTTGGGATTTTTAGGTTATACGTTACATATAAATCCCCAAACTGATTGTCTTTTTTATAAACAGGAAAACCTTTTCCTTTTAATTTAACTTTTGTTCCGGTTTGTGTTTCGGGCGATACTTTAATTTTTACTTTTCCATCAAAAGTATTGATGTTGACTTCACCGCCTAAAACAGCGGTGTAAAGATCCAAATCGACATTGGAGTATAAATTGTTACCTTCTCTTTTAAAATCAGAATTGTTTTCAATTAGAAACGTAATATATAAATCGCCATTTGGCCCGCCGTTTGCACCAGGACCGCCATGTCCGGGAATTTTTATAACCTGACCGTTTTCGACTCCGGCCGGAATTGTAATTCGGATATTTTTGCCGTTTACGGTTAAACTTTGTTTATGCGTTGTGTAGGCTGCAGCAAGATCCAATTGCAGTTCGGCATTAAAATCCTGTCCTCTGTATTTAGATTGGCCTCGGCTGCTTCGTCCCGATGAACCATACATAGAGTTGAAAAAATCAGAGAAATCACTTCCAGAAAAATCTCCTCCGCCAAAACCAGAAAAATCCTGTTGCCCGCCGCTTTGTTGTCTGGAATATTGCTGTTGGTTTGGATCGTAACCGGCTTTTTCAAATTCATCAGCGTGTTTCCAGTCTTTTCCGTATTTATCGTATTTTTTACGATTTTCGGGATTACTCAAAACTTCGTTTGCTTCGTTGATTTCTTTGAATTTTTTCTCAGCTTCTTTATCATTCGGATTCAAATCTGGATGATATTTTCTGGCCAGTTTTCGATATGCCTTTTTGATCTCGGCTTCAGTAGCTGATTTTGTTATGTCTAATACTTTATAATAGTCGATATAATCCATCTTTTTTAATTTTTAGGATAAGAAAAATTGAGGTATTGAAGTTAATAATAAGTTGTTAACTATCAAAGTAATGTCTGTGTTTAAAATAAAATCTCAATTGCTTTTAGAATTTGTAATTTTTTAATTGGAATTTATTTTTACAGAATCAGTATTTTTTGGCAGGTTTTTTGATTCCAAAAATTAGCCTAATATATTGTTATAATAGTCTTAAAGTTGTCGCGCCAAACTAATTTATGTTATTTTTGTGATGCTATACTTGAGTTCTATAAAAAATTTTAAAGCCGATTCGATAATCTATATTCAATGAAGCATATCTTATTATTCATACTATTTTTTACCGCTGTTAGTGTTTCAGCGCAAACGGAATTTGGTACCAAATTCAAACCAATTCCGGCCCCAAAGTTTAGCGCAAAGAAAAAAACACCAATTCCTCAGATAAAAAATCCGCAGGCAGAAACTGCCGATATTCCCAGTATAAAAACGCCTAATGTTTTTGATAATACGACTATAACTCAAAAATCTCAATTTCAGATCGGGCAGGAGAAAAGTAAATTCAGCATGTCTACAGAAAATGATTTTGCCAATCCAGGCGATCAATATGTGGCCAAAATGGAAAAAGATTTAGATAAAGCGCTTCGTGATGCAGGTTTAAAAGAAGGCCGAGGTACATTGGTTAAGAAAAATATCTCTCTTGGAGATTTTAAAACCAAATCAGAATATTTTATTGTAAAATTCCGTGATTTTGGAGCAATCGACGGCGACTTGGTAAAAGTTTCTTCTAATGATAAAGTAATTCAGGATCACTTACTTTTAGATTCTAATTTTAAAGATGTTAAAATCATTCTGGCCAATGGTTTTAATAAATTAGATTTTGAAGCCTTAAATATTGGTTCTTTGGGCGGAAATACGGCTGAAATCAGGGTTTATGACGATAAAGGCCAATTGATTACCAATGATTATTGGGATAATCTTGCAGCTGGTTTTAAAGCTTCGATTATAGTAACAAAAGAAGAATAAGATAAGATCAATATTTCGTGATCTTACCTTATTTGAGATTGTTATTTCTTCTTATATAATAACTCTTCCAGAGTTTGTTGTTTTTCCTTCTCCGGTTTCCTTCAACAGAAAACTTACTAAAATCGCGATCGCAATGCCGACAATCCAGAATAAACCTGCTTGCTGAAAATGTACTGTTTTATCAAGAGTATCTTCGAGCGTTCGGCCAAATAAACGGCTGAATAACGGACTTAAAAGTGTGGTTACTCCAAAAGTGATGAAGTTAATGGCTCCTGTTGCACTTCCTTTTACATTATCAGGATTGGCTTCTTTAATAATAGAATAAGGAATCATAGCCGCTCCCGAAGCAACGCCTAGCAAAAACATACTGTATTTAGCGGTAAGTACATCTGGGAAATACAATAACTGAATTAACGCAGCAATCATCAATGCGGCGCCAAATACTAAAACGGGTTTTCGTTTTTTTAGTTTATCTGTAATATATCCTAGGAGCGGGCATCCAAATACCCATCCAAAAGCAACCATTGCACTTGATATTGTCGCAGTATGAAAGTCTAAGGCGCGGTCTTTTTGAAAAAAGTCAACAGCCCATGTCATCGAAAATATAGTGGTTGGGGCAAACAACAATCCGGAGATTATACCGCAAAACCAGGATTGCGGATTACTAAAAACGATTTTATAAGGATCCAGCAGACTTTGTTTCTTTTGCGTGCTTTCTGTTGTTTTTTCCGGATAGTTTGCAGGAGTTATAAACCAAAGCCCGAATGCAACAATTATGGTGAAAATTCCAATGGAAAGCCAAAAGGTATCGATATGCATTCCTTCTTCAATTAACGGACCAACAACAAACTGGCCTGCCGATCCTCCAAGCATTCCGAGGCATTGTGTAAATCCAATGGCTGTTGCGAGCGATTTTGCCGAAAATCCTTTACTGGCCAAATATACACATCCCGGAAAAGCAAAAGCACATCCGGCACCTTGAAATAACCTGCCTGTAACACCGCTAAACTGACTGGAAATCATAAACAGTAAACAGCCAATTCCTAAAATCAACGCTCCGGCAAAAAGCGAATATTTGGCTCCAAATCGGTCTAAAGCGATTCCGGCAATTAAACTGCAGGTTGAATAGGTATAATAATAAGTTCCAATAATAGTGACTAATCGAATCTCATTTACCGAGAAATTCTGCGAAAGTTCCGGCAGCATTACCGCCGGAGCAGAACGTATTACATAATCTAAAAAATAAAAAACGAGGCCAAATACCCATGCAATGATGTAATATTTGGTATACGATTTAGTACTATTTATATCCATAAGATTGCTTTTTTGAATAGCCAATTTATAAACCTTCTTTTAGATGTTTATAATTTGATTTGATGGTGTCTAAAACTTCTTCCATTTTGCCTCCAAGCATTAATCTGGTCATGGATTTTGCCATACCCACAACTTGTTCCCATTCTACTTTTGGAGGCATTGCCAAAGCGTTTGGATTGGTGAAAATATTTAGTAAAACCGGACCATTGTGTCTAAATGCGTTTTCAATTGCTCCTTGAACTTCTTCGGGTTTATGAACATTTATTCCTTGGAATCCCATTGCTTGAGCAATTAGACCAAAGTCCGGATTAACCATATCGGTTTCGTTATCCGGCAGTCCGTTAACTTCCATTTCGAGTTTTACCATTCCCAAAGCGCGATTGTTGAATACGATAATTTTTACAGGAATATTATATTGATGAATCGTAGCCAAATCCCCCAATAACATAGACAAACCTCCGTCGCCGCACATGGCAATAACTTGCCTTTCAGGATGCGATAAAGCAGCTCCAATTGCCATAGGCATTGCATTTGCCATCGATCCGTGGTTAAAAGAACCCAGCATTTTTCGTTCGCCGGTTCCTTTAATAAAACGAGCTCCCCAAACGCAGGTCATTCCGGTATCAACGGTAAAAATGGCGTCTTTACTGGCTAATCTATCAATGATATGTGCCACATATTCGGGTTGAATCGTGTCTTCTCCGCCGTTATCATTAATATAGGTATTCATGTTTTCTTTTACGCTGTTGTAGAATTTTAGCTGTGCTTCTAAAAAACTATCGTCGGTTTTGGTTTCAAGGAGCGGAAGCAAAGCCTCAATAGTATCGGCAACATCGCCGCACAATCCCATATAAAGATTGGCTCTACGGCCTAAACGTTCAGAACTCGTATCAATTTGAATAATTTTATTATCGGCAGGCATGAATTTATCATACGGAAAATCAGTTCCCAGCAATAAAACCAGATGAGATTCGTGCATACTATGATAAGCAGAAGGCTGTCCCAATAAACCTGTCATTCCTATTTCGTTTGGATTGTTGGGCTGAATGCTCATTTTTCCTCTAAAAGAATATCCTACGGGAGCTTTGATATGATGGGATAATTGTACTACCTGGTCGTGCGCTTTTTCTGCTCCAATACCGCAGAACAAAGTTATTTTGGAACTTTCGTTAATGACTTTTGCTAAGTGCTTTAATTCAGTATCAGAAGGCCTGATAACAGGATTGCAATGAAAATACTGTGTTGAAATATTGCTTTCAACCGCTTTTAATTGAGAAACATCGCCTGGTAAACCAATTACGGCAACGCCTTTTTTACCTAAAGCATGCTGTATGGCAGTTTGTATAATTCGGGGCGCTTGCTCAGCCGTCATAATCATTTGATTGTAATAACTGCAATCGTCAAAAAGTTTAATGGTATTGGTTTCCTGAAAATAATCCATACCCATTTCGCCCGTATTAATTGTAGAAGCAATGGCTAGTAAAGGTACATGTGAACGATGTGCATCATACAAACCGTTAATTAAGTGAACGTGCCCCGGACCGCAGCTTCCGGCACAAACCGCAAATCCGTCCAGTTCTGCTTCTGCAGCAGCGGCATACGCTCCAACTTCCTCATGCCGAACATGAATCCATTTTATTTTTCCGTTTCTGCGTATCGCATCATTAAAATGATTTAAACTATCTCCCGTAACCGCATAAACGCGTTTTACACCGGCCTCTACCAACATGTCAACTAATTGTTCCGCAACTATTTTACTCATGTGTTCTATTTTTAAAATTAATATTTAGAAGTTCACATTGGTTATGGTTTACTTTCTTAATGATTAGATTTTAATATATCTGGGGCAATGATGTAAAAGGGTTTTATAAAATTAAGGAAAAGATTTGGTTTTTTTAGAGGTTCTGAGTTACTAAGGTTCTAAGATGCTAAGTTTTTTTATTTTGAAGTTACTGAGATACTAAGGATTTAAGATTCTAAGGTTTTTAATTAAATTAGAAAAGGTTCAGAGAAACAAAGTTTTTATACCTTATTCCTCTGAACCTTTTAGTTCATAATCTTAGCATCTTAGTCCCTTAGAGCCTTAGCAGCTTAGACTAAAACGGATCCGCAGTAACTCTAAAGTTCATTTTTGCTTTAACAGTTACATCTTTAGTTAATGTTTCTTTTAAAGTAACCTGAGTTCTTATTTTATAACTGTCGGCTTTTATGTATTGATCTAATCTGGCATCGGTGCAAACCAAATCAATTGTATTGCTGGATGAATTGATATTATCCTGAGACGCCAGTTCTATTTCATCAGAATCTGTTGTAGAAATGTACAAATGAATCGATTTTAAAAACGTAAATGTTTTGTCAGACGGATCAGAAATAGTCAGTTTAAGCGATTTGATTTTTACATCTTTTACCAGACTGGCTTTGGTTTTGTTGTTCTGAAATTCGGCTGAAGAATTGGTGGTTACATCCGGAGTGATAATTTCCGAAGGCAGATTAATAGGCGATGAGCTTTTAATTTTTATCGAAGCTTCATTCGAAATTGTAAAAGTTAATAAATCATCTACAGCATCGCAAGAAGTCAGCGACAGCGATAATAAAAAGGCAATGGCAATAAATTTTGATTTCATAGTTAAATTTAAGGGGGTTTTTGAGTAAATACGAAATATTTTGGTTTTTGGATTTTTTGCGAAGATACTAAGTTGCTAAGATTCTAAGGAGCTAAGTTTTTATTTTTTGAGGTTTTAAAAAAAGCTCAGAATCTTAGCATCTTAGCACCTTAGAAACTGCAATGAAAAAAAAAAAAAATTTTCATTGTTCCGATTTTTCAATTTCGAATATAAAAAGTATTTTTGCGCATGCAACACAACGTACTTATTTTAGATTTCGGATCGCAATATACTCAGCTTATTGCGCGTAGAGTTCGCGAATTAAATATATTCTGCGAAATTTTTCCTTACAATCACTTTCCTAGTGATTTATCAGCTTACAAAGCAGTAATTTTAGGCGGAAGCCCTTTTTCTGTTCGTGCAGAAGATGCTCCGCATCCTGATTTATCTCAAATTAGAGGTAAACTTCCAATGCTTGCCGTTTGTTACGGAGCGCAATATTTAGCTCATTTTAGCGGGGGCGAAGTTGCAGCTTCTAATACTAGAGAATACGGTAGAGCGAATTTATCTTATATTAAAGATAATGAAGTTTTCTTCGAAGGAGTTTCAGAAAACAGTCAGGTTTGGATGAGCCACAGCGATAGTATCAAAGCACTTCCAACAAATGCTGTAAAATTAGCAAGCACACATGACGTAGAATTTGCCGCTTATAAAATTGAAGGCGAAACAACATACGGAATTCAATATCATCCAGAAGTTTTCCATTCTACAGATGGATCAAAAATGCTGGAGAACTTTTTAGTGAAAATTGCCGAAGTTCCTCAAAATTTTACACCAAATGCTTTCGTAGAAGAAATGGTGGGAGAATTAAAAGAGAAATTAGGAAACGATAAAGTAGTTTTAGGATTATCAGGCGGAGTAGATTCTACTGTAGCAGCGGTTTTGTTAAACCAGGCAATTGGTAAAAACCTGTACTGTATTTTCGTAAACAACGGATTACTTCGTAAAAACGAATTCCAAAATGTATTAGATCAATACAAAGGAATGGGATTAAATGTAAAAGGTGTTGATGCAGGAGATCGTTTTCTTTCTGAACTTGCCGGAATCAGCGATCCTGAAACAAAACGTAAAACGATTGGGCGTGTATTTATCGAAGTTTTTGATGATGAATCGCATTTAATCGAAGACGTAAAATGGTTAGCACAAGGAACAATTTACCCAGATGTAATTGAATCTGTTTCGGTAAAAGGACCATCGGCAACTATTAAATCGCACCATAACGTAGGTGGATTGCCGGATTATATGAAATTAAAAATTGTAGAACCGCTTAGAATGTTGTTTAAAGACGAGGTTCGCAGAGTTGGAGCTACTTTAGGAATAGATCCTGAATTATTAGGAAGACACCCTTTCCCGGGACCAGGATTATCAATTAGAATTTTAGGAGATATTACGCCGGAGAAAGTACAAATTTTACAAGATGTTGATTCTGTTTTTATCGAAGGATTAAAATCTTGGGGATTATACGACAAAGTTTGGCAGGCTGGAGCGATTTTGCTTCCGGTAAACAGTGTTGGAGTTATGGGCGATGAGCGTACTTATGAAAAAGTAGTAGCACTTAGAGCAGTAGAATCAACAGATGGAATGACGGCTGACTGGGTTCATTTACCTTACGATTTCCTGATGAAAGTATCTAACGATATTATCAATAAGGTAAAAGGCGTGAATCGTGTAGTTTACGATATTAGTTCAAAACCACCAGCAACAATTGAGTGGGAATAGCAGCGTATTTTAAAATTAAGGTCTTACATTTGTAAGGCCTTAATTTTTTATAACCTACTATTTATGAGAGAACTTTTAACGATTTCTCTTGTGTTTGTTTTGTCTTTTAACAAAATAGCTGCACAAGATTCAATTATTGAGCACAAGATTCAAAAAGGAGAAACTGCTTATTTTATTGCCCAAAAGTATAAGGTTTCTGTAGATGAGATTTACAAACTCAACCCCGAGTCGCAAAACGGAATTAAAGACAACCAAATTATTAAGATTCCGGTTCATGCTGCAGAAAAGCAAAATTCAAATCAGCAAATTACACATGTTGTCGGCGAAAAAGAAACGCTTTATGGTTTGTCAAAACAATATCATGTTTCGGTAGAGGCAATTCAAAATGCCAACCCAATTCTTGCCAGCGGACTTCAGATTGGCCAGGAATTAATTATTCCAAATGCTTCAAATCTTCCTAAAACTGAAATTCCAGCTTCATCAAAAGTAACACATCTGGTTGCGGCGAAAGAATCTTTATTCAGCATTGCCAGACAATACAATGTTTCGGTTCAGGATTTAGAAAATCTCAACAAAGAATTACTTCAAAACGGTTTACAGATTGGTCAGACAATTGCCATTCCAAACAAGCGAAAAACCCTTGATGGCAGAGTTCGTGTAATTAATCAGGAAACTATTTTTCATGTGGTTGAACCAAAGGAAACCAAATTTTCGATTGCCAAAAAATACGGAATTTCAATCGATCAGCTGGAATCTCAAAATCCGGAAATTGTAAACGGATTGATCGTAGGAAATAAATTAGCCATCAATACAAAAGAAATTAAACCGGCAAACGAAAGTGAAGAATTGATGCTGGCTCTTGCCGAAAAACAAGTGGTGGTGGAGAAAACAAAAGCCAAAACGGTTGAAATTGATGACTTAAAAGATCGTCTTGTTATTCAGAAAGAAATGAATCAGAAGATTATAAAAATCAACGATTTAAAAGTGAATTTGAATGACATGAACGGTTCTCCTGAAAATTCGGTTGAGAAATTACGTCTGGTTCTTGAAGCCAATAAAAATGTGCAGGATGTTTTAATGGCAAAATTAGATTCGCTGGTTAGTACAATGAATTCTGATTTAAAAGAATTAAAAAGAATGGATATTTTAAATGTGGATGAATCGAAACGACTGGAAAAGAAATCGTATGAAAGTATTGGGAAGACAAGTGAATTATCTTCTCAATTAAAAAAAGAACTGGCCGAAAACAGAAAAGCGTATGCGGGCTTAATGAATAAGGTAGAGAAAATTGCTGTTGAAGAAAATCAGGAATACAAGAAGAAAATCCGCGAAAGCGAAAAAAACAGTAATGCTGCTTCTATACAGCAAAGACTTTCTTTAGACGAAATTAAACGTTATAAAATCGAACAGGAGCAAGGCGATGCCAAAAACCAATTGTTGATTTCTAAAATTGACTCGCTCGATACTCAAAAACAAATTGAGGTAAAACGCCACATCAGTAAAGCTTCTTATTATAGTATGGAAGCGAGAAAATTTGATGACAAACTGGCTTTGGTTAAACTGAAAAAATATCAGGATGAAGCGATAAAAAAATCAAATTCTGACCAAACTTCAAAAGCCGTTTCAGTAGAAGAAATGCGCCGTGAGCTTAAGGAAAACCCGTTTAAGAATGAAAAAAATGTAAAGATTGAAGTTTATGATAATCTTAAAGAAGTTTCAAACGGCTATTACTTAGTTTTAGGTATATTTACAGACGCAACACTGAGAGATAAGTTAATTATGAAACTTATTGATTCAGGCGACTTTAACGCTAGTTTCTTCTTTAATATAAACAGTCTTTCGTATTATGTTTACTCAGATAAGTTCCAAAATATGGAAGAAGTGCTATATCAATGCAAGAAAAAAGAGGAAGATGAGTTATATAAGAATGTAGTTATTGCTAAATTAGAAGTTGATCTTCGATAATTTTGGCAGGAATTGACAACTGGCGTGAATCTTGTATGAGAGAAATTAGTATCTTGTTTTTGAATTAAAAATTAAAATTGTTTTAAGCCTTATTTATGAAATATTATTCGACATTATTTTTACTTGTTTTTTTTATAACCTGTTCTGCTTTTTCGCAAGGAAAAGTGGTAAAATACACGGTTTCAAGTGGAGAAACGATTAACCAAATTGCTCAAAAATTTAAGGTTACGCCTTTTGATATTTATGAGTTAAATCCTGACGCAAGAAGAGGATTAGTGCCAAATACCGTTTTGTTAATTCCGGCTGCAACAAATAAAAATGCAGATAAAAGTGAAACAGCAGCGGTAAAACCAGCTGGAAATTCAAAGGAAATTATTCATGAAGTCCAGCCAAAGGAAACTTTTTACAGCATTGAAAAAAAATATGGCATTTCGGACGAAGCTTTAAAAGCGGCAAATCCGTTTCTTGAAAAAACCGGAGTGCAGATTGGTCAGAAACTGGTAATTCCGGCAAAAGGCGCGGCTGCAAAAAATACATTGGCAGCAGATAAAAAGCCGAAAGAAAAAGGACCTGAAAAGTATGTTTATCACGATGTTCAGGCAAAAGAAACGAAGTATTCTATTGCAAAACAATACAATACAACGGTTGAAGATTTAGAAAAAAGAAATCCTGAAATTGTGGCAAGCCTTCCGGTTGGATATAGAGTGACAATAAAAGGAACTGCTCCAAAAACGGAAAATGCAGCTCCTGCAGCGACAGTAAAAACTGAAGAACATAAAAAACCTGCTGAATCTAAAAAAGCGGTTTCTTATATGGAATATCAGGTAAAACCAAAAGAGACTTTCTATAGTTTAGGAAAGGTTTTTCATTTATCTCAGGAAGAATTAGTGGCTTTAAATCCGTCATTATCTGAAGGGGTAAAAGAAGGAATGGTTTTAAAAGTTCCTGCCGGATATATAGCGCCTGCACCAATTATCGCACAAGCGCAGCCAGCGGAAAAAACAACACCTGCCGTAATTGAAAAAACTGTAGAAAATACAGGCGGAGGCGGTATTAAAATTGTAGATAAAGTAAAATCTGAAACGGTTTCTGCAGATCCTGAAATTGTAGAACTGACTAAAAAGAGAGGACAAAGCGAACGTAAAAAAGTCGTTTTACTGCTTCCGTTTAATCTGGCAAAATTACAAAGCGATACAACCGGAACGGCTGCACGTTTAAAAACAGATAAGTTTTTAAATATGACGCTGGATTTTTATTCAGGAGCCATGATGGCAATCGATTCGGCTAAGACTTTGAAACTTCCTATTGATGTTTCGATTTACGATTCGCAGGAAACCAAAACAGCATCTAATATTTCGGCTTTAATTGCACAAAATAAATTACAGGATGCTGATGCTGTTGTAGGGCCTTTTTACCAAAGTAATGCAGAGTCTACTGCAAATGCACTTCATTCATATAATGTTCCTGTTATTTCGCCATTGTCAAAAGATGCGGCAAATCCTATCGATAATTTGTACCAGACAATCCCTTCAAATGATGTGGTTAGAAATACGGTTTTTGATTACATGCGCGCTAAAAATGGAAATATTGTAGCGGTTGTAGACAAGAAAAAAGAATCGGTTATCAGTTATATTAAACAAAATCAAAAAGGAGTTGTTTTTGCCGCTTTAACAGAAACGGGCGGTTTAGATGTTGCCAATTTGAAAAGCTTATTGCTGCCAAACCGAATGAATTACGTAGTAATGGAAACCGGAAACACGGCCATGATTAAAACGACTATTAAAGCTTTAATGGATGCTCAAAAAACATGTCAGGTGCAGTTGGTAATTTTAGAGACAAACAGCACATTGGATACAGATGAGATTAATTATGAAAATTTGATACAATTGAAATTAATGTATCCATCTGTTACGCGTGACAGCGATGATCAGGCAGTTTCAATTTTCAAAAAAGAATACAAACTGAAAAACAAAGCCTATCCAAATACGTATGCAACCAGAGGTTTTGATGTAACTTTTGATACCATGATGCGTTTGGTACAAGGAAAAACATATCAGGAAACAGCAGATTTAATGACAACACAACAGGTTGACAATAAATTTCAATTTTATAAAAAAGAAGATGGCGGACACGCAAATAAAGGTGTCTACATTTTATATTACGATACAGACTTAACTATAAAAGCAGCAAATTAATGACATCAAAAGTAACCTATTTAGGCGATTTAAGAACAAAATCAATTCATGTGCAATCTGGAAGCGAAATCATTTCTGATGCACCTTTAGATAATAACGGAAAAGGTGAGGCTTTTTCTCCAACAGATACTGTTGCCAATGCTTTAGCAAGCTGTATGATGACCATTATGGGAATTAAAGCCCGTGATTTAGAAGTTGATTTAGTTGATTCGACTGCAGAAGTAACTAAAATAATGAATGCTGAACCACGCCGAATTGGTGCAATTGAAATTGTATTTGAAATGAAAGGTGTTGCCGATGAAAAAAACAAAACCATTTTAGAACGTGCCGCAATGACCTGCCCGGTATTTTTAAGCTTAAGCAGCGAAATTGAAAAAAACGTAACGTTTAACTGGAAGTAATACATCATTATACATTAAATAGAAAAGGGTGCTCTTAACAAAGAGCACCCTTTTCTGCAATAACTAACCACCAAAAATATTTATTATTCTGAGAACTCTAATTTTTTTAATTTATTCCAGCCTCCTCGGGTAAAATCTGGGATTTCTACAGGAGATGAATTGTGATCCAGAGAAATTTCGGTTAACGGACCTAAACAAGACCATTCGGCTAAATCGTATACATCCATGTCTAGCGGAAGCCCTTTTTGTAAACAATAAATCAAGCGATAATCCATAATAAAATCCATACCGCCGTGACCGCCTACTTTTTTGGCCTGTTCCTCAATTCCTTTTACGATAGGGTGTTTGTATTTTGCCATTAATGCTTTTTTGACATCTTCCGGAACAAAAGAATGAGCGCTTAATTTTTCGTGATTTGGTTTTACATCATCGCTTAATTCTTTTCCGTCTAAGGCATAACCTTCTAACGGATATTTGTTTGCAAAACCTTTGGTACCGCTCAACTGATACATTCTGCTGTACGGACGAGGAGAGGTAACATCATGCTGAATTTGTATTGTTTTTCCATTTTCGGTACGAATCATGGTCATGGTGTGATCTCCATTTCTAAAGTCTTTAATTTCCTGACCTGATTTTTCTTTAATATAAGCCGGATTTCCAACCGCTTTTGTATCCATAGAAACTAAGAAATTCATTTTATCTCCACGATGAATATTCAAAGCCTGACAGGCAGGACCCATTCCGTGTGTGGCATAAACATCGCCGCGATGTTTAATGTTATAATCCATTCTCCAGTTGTTCCAGTATTCTCCCCAAAAAGGCTGTAAACCGTGAATATACGATCCTTCAGCGTGAAGAATTTCTCCAAACAAACCTTGCTGTGCCATATTTAAAGTCGTAAGTTCGAAAAAGTCATAAACGCAATTTTCGAGCTGCATGCAGTGTTTTCGGGTTTTTTCTGAAGTATCGATTAATTCCCAGATTTCTTTCATGGTTAAAGCGCCCGGAACTTCAATCGCAACATGTTTTCCATCTTTCATGGCCTGAACTCCAATTACGGCATGATGTAACCAATCTGTGGCAACATACACTAAATCGACATTTGGAAGAGCGGTGACTTTTCTCCAGGCATTTTCATCTCCAAAAAATTCCTGCGCTTTCGGCAGTCCTTGTTTGGTTAAAATTTCGTTTGCCGATTGTGTGTTTTTCTCTAACATATCGCAAAGCGCAACAATTTCGACACCCGGAATATGCGTCATGCGTTCTACCGCTCCCGGACCGCGCATTCCGAGTCCGATGAAAGCAACGCGAACTGTTGGAATTGCCGGTGCAGCCAAACGTAAAACATCTTGCTGGCCTTTGGCACGAGACGGAGTTTTGGTTTTGATTATTTGTGCCGATAATGTGCATCCAAACAAGATAAAAGCCGCTAATATAAATTTTGATAAACTGGATTTCATGGTAAAATGGGTTTTGAAATGGTTTCGAAAATGAAGTGTTTTTTTGAACCTCTCTAATGAACCAAATTAGAGAGGCTTCAAAAAACAAACAATTCTAAATCACCTTGATTTTTTCTGCGTTCAGAACGTACTTAAATCACTAATTATAGAATATACTTTACTACTTTTGACTGCTAAATCTTTTCATTAATGGCGTTACATGTTTTTGGGTATCGTCATCTAATGAAGCCAATGCTTTATCAGCTTCGGCTGGCGCATATTTTGCAATTCCTGCTAATCCTGCTGCAATCACGTTGTACGATTGCTCTTTAGTACTTTCTTCCATTAAACTTTTATAAGAAGTATCGCCAGTAGAAGCTAATTTAACAATGGCATTTGCTCTGGCAATGGTCTTTTTATCATTTTTAGCCATATCAAGAAGCGTTTTTAAAACCTGATCTTTGGTTTGTTTTTCATTTAGATCAATTGCTTTTATGCTGAGAACTCTTAAATCTTCCTGCTGATCTTTTAAACCTTCCAGTAAAATAAGCTGTGATTCCTGACTTCTGTCTTTTGAAGCAAATTTTATAGCTTCGATTCGGTTGTAATACGATGGCGCATTTTTATATTGAAAAAGATAATCAGCTGCCGTTTTTTTATCTACATTCACTTCACCGACTAAGATTTTATCTGGATCTAAGTCTATAAAATCAGGTTTTGCAGAAAGATCGAAACTGAAACTTTGCGTTCTTGTATTAATTAAAATGTCTTTTCTAATTTTAGTTCCGTTTACGTAAAAATCAACTTTTAAAGGCAGCGTAAAGGTTTGCACTGCACTATCCTGAGATTGACTTATCGTAATGATCATTTTTCCGTTAGCATATTTGTAAGCCACATCCAGAATTGGACTTCCGGCATTATAATACCACTGATCAAAATAAGGCAGCCAGTCTTTTCCTGTTACTTCTTCCATCGATAAACGCAGTTGATGCGGTTCGCCGGATTTGTAAGCATTTGTTGTTAAATAATGATTTAGTCCTTTAAAAAAGGCTTCGTCACCCATTTGGTTTTTCATGGCATACAAAATAATCGAGCCTTTAGAATAGCTGATATTATCAAACATATCGTCTGCGTTTTTGTAATGAAAACGTGCTAAAATAGGACTATCGCCATTTTTTTGAGAACGTAAATAATTCTGCAATTTTTCATAACGCGATCTGTCTTCTGCATCTTGTCCGGCATCGTGACCGTGCCAAAGTACTTCTCCAAAAGTGGCAAAAGATTCGTTCATTGTTAAGTTTGACCACGACTCAGCCGTTACATAATCTCCAAACCATTGATGAAAAAGTTCGTGAGCAATGGTACTTTCCTGATTATCATCTAACAATTCTCGTTCGGTTTTTTGTACATATTCGCCATGAACAGTCGCAGAAGTATTTTCCATTGCGCCTCCAAAATAATCTTTCACGACAATTTGTGCATATTTTGCCCAGGGATATTCTACGCCAAGCATTTTGCCGTAAAAATTCATCATATCCGGCGTTTTGTAAAAAATCTGTTTGGCATACGGCGCATATTTAGGCTCTAAATAATAGCTTACTTCTTTGCCATTATAGGAATCTTTATAGATTTTAAAATCACCAACAGCCATCATAAACAAATAAGGCGCATTTGGCTGTTCCATTTTCCAGATATCCGTTCTGGTCCCGTCTTTATTTACTTTTTGAGAAGCTAATTTACCGTTTGAAAGTGTGGTATATTTCGCCTCAACTGTCATTGCAATTTCAGAAGTTGTTTTCTGGTTTGGTTTGTCAATTGTCGGGAACCAGCAAGACGAAGCTTCAGTCTCGCCCTGCGTCCATATTTGTATTGGTTTGTCTCCCTTTCCGTCAGGATTAATAAAATACAATCCGTTTGAATTGGTAATCGATTCGCCGGCTTTGCTTTTCAGTTCTGCTGGTTTTGCCGTGTAATTAATGAAAATCGTGTACTTTTCAGTTCTTTTGTATTTTCTGTTTAAAGCGATTGAAAGTTCCTCGTTATCGTATTTGTATTGAAGCGGAATACTTTTTTTTCCGTCAATAATAGCAATTTCTTTAAAATCCATTCCTTTTGCATCGAGCTTAAGCGAATCGGTTTCGTAGAAATGAGGCTTTAAAGTAATCCATTCTTTTCCGTACAAATAACGTTTTCCGTAATCGAACGAAACTTCCAGTTTGGTATGAATTAAATCATGCATTTTTAAAGGAGTTGTGCGATAAATAGATAATTCATCGACCTTTTCTGTTTTGTTTTGTGCTTCTATTTTTGGACTCACCAAAAGGACAAGACCCAAAAAAGTATATTTAAAAAAATGGTTTTTCATTTTTATTGTTTTAGAAAGTTCTTTATAGTTTTTCGATGATTCTAACTTCACCGTCTTTTTCATCTTCACTTAAAATATTCGATTGTTTTTTGGTGTAAGACAATAAAGTCCACTGCACTATTTTATTTGCCGGATATAAATTGGCCTGAGTTTTAAGCCATTTTTCTGCTTCTTGTGCCGAAGAAGTTTTTTCTATCGCCCAAGCCGAAACCAATTGATTTGCCGGCAGAAAGTTCATTACTGTATTGTCTACTTTTGGATTAAATGCCACGATTTTTTGCAGCGATTTATCTGCCGTTTCTTTACTGCCTAAATTGGTATAACATTGATAATCTAACCAATTTTCTAATCTTTCGTCGATATCTTCTTCGTATGGTTTTCCTACGCCTAAATTTTCAGGAAACAGTTTGGCGTCGGCAATAAATTGTAATGCTTTTTTGTACTGTTTGTTTTTCATTTCTGCCAAAGCCTGCATCAGTTTGGCTTCGTGATACAATTGTCTTCCGGCAGTTGCGCCTTCAAACGGAAGAATTTCCAGTTTGGTTAAAAAGGTATCGGCTTCTTTGTATTTTTTATTAAGCAGCAAAGTTTTGGCATACAACATCCCGATAAGGTAATTTTCCTGATGTTTTTTGTAAAACGGTTCTGTAATAGCAAGTGCTTTATCAAATTGTTTTTGAGCAATGTAGTGCTCTGCTAATAGTTTTGGATATCTCCAGCTTTGATTGTCTAATTTAATGGCTTGCTGCAGACTTGTAATTACAACTTGTGAATCATCTTTAAATAAAGAAGCTTTTGATGCGTAAAATGCAGGATCAACAGGTTTTGTACCGCATTGCAGGAACAATTCTTTTGCTTTTGAAATGTTGTTACGATTCCATTCAATTAATCCTAAATGATATTTTAGCTGATATTGTTCATTTTTCTG
This sequence comes from Flavobacterium sp. GW821-FHT12A05, assembly GCF_058807735.1. Classification (NCBI taxonomy): domain Bacteria; kingdom Pseudomonadati; phylum Bacteroidota; class Flavobacteriia; order Flavobacteriales; family Flavobacteriaceae; genus Flavobacterium; species Flavobacterium sp. GW821-FHT12A05. The sequence goes on from NZ_JBXAQY010000001.1 coordinate 565,992, forward strand.
AATTAAACGCTCCAGAATAGCAGCGGTTTCCGGACGGAAAGGAAAACTTGTTCCGGGCTTAATTTTGCTGATGTCTGCTGGCTTGTTTTCTAAAAAGGACTGCCAATATATAATTTCAGCACTTGGAGCCGCCAAAGCAAAGACTTTTAAAGCTTCGTCTTTACGGCCCAGATGCTGATACCATATTCCTAGTTCTAAATACGTTTGCTCCGGCATTTCGTTTTGAATTGTCGAGGTGAAATGCGATTTTGATGTTTCTGATTTTTCCGAAAGGAATTTTTCAAAACCAGCAAAATGATTTAAAGGATCAACGAGATTGATTTTATTTAGCATTTCATTTGCTTTAGCAGAATTACTTTGCAAACGGTAAATCACAGCCAAAAGCTGTAAACCTTCTAAATTGTTTTGATTGTATGTGAGACTTTTTTCGGCATATTCTGCTGCTTTTGCCAGATCATTTTCGGTAAAATAAATTTTGCTTAAGGCTGTGTAAGCCGGACTGCGAAATTCGACACTTGCTGCGGCGATATCAAAACCGTCTTTGGCATCTGTACTTTTTCCTAAATGAAGATTTGCCAAAGCATAGTAATAATTGGCCGCAGGATCGTAAGTATTTATTGCTAATGCTTTTTCTGCTGTTGCAATGGCTTCTTTATACTGAAACTTTCTTATTTGTAATTGAGCAAGATCAGAAAGGGCAGGAGCAAAGTTTGGATCTTTTTGCAGACAGGCATTCAGTTTTTCTTCGGCTAAAATATAATCTTTAAAACTGATGTAATTTTTACCCTGCAGATATAATCCGTAAACCGAATTGTGATCGAAATCTTTTGGAAGTTCTACCGGGCGTGCTATATTTCCATCTTCGGGAGCTGCGTTCCAGACTAATTTATTTTCGCCAATAGTTAATCGTATTTTATTTTGATCGACAGCTGTGCGAACAGAATCTTTGAATATTTCTAAAGTTTTAACGGCAATATCTTTAGAATAGATTTTTTTATCGCCTTCAAAAACTTCAATTTTTTCATTTAAGTTTTGAAGCGGAGAAAAATAAATTTTCAGCCAGCCGTTTTCGTTTTTAACATTGACAGAACCATAATTGTTTGCTTTTACAAAACCTTTGGTTTCTTTTACCGGAAACCAATATTCGGTCCATGAATCTGTTTGGTAAGGTGCAAAAGAGCGCTGTTTAAAAGGGGTTAAACTGCTGCTTTCGCTCGCCTGATTAAACAATCTGCCGCTTTGTACTTCTACATATTGTCCGTCAGTATCGGTTAATAATTTTTCCCAAATCATACCTTGCTGCGACAATCCCCAAATCCAGATTTTTTTCCCTGGTTTGTCGTCGTGGTTTCCATATCTTCCCATTCCAAAATCTTCGTCATGCCAATATCCTCCAAAGAAATCATTGTATTTCCCAAAGACATGATACGATTTGTAACCGCCAAAATCGTTGTTTTTGTAAAACGATAAATCTTTACCATTTTCTTTGTCTATTGGCCAGGAATGAAAATCGCCATTGTGGCCAATGTAAGTTTGTCCCGGATAGATAAACTGCAGATTTCCTGCGGCTTTAATTCCGGTATTCATCCACGTATAATAGGGCTGTTCTAATTCCGTTGAATTGAACCAAAAGGAGTTTGTTGTAAAATAAGCTTTGTCTTTTGGTACATTGATATCCAGTTTCCACGATGTTCTGGTTAGTAAATCTAAAACGCCAATTACACAGCTTATGCTCCCGTCTTCTCGGTTTATAATCGTATAATCTACAGGGGTGGCACAGTTTGGAGTGTGACCGATGATTCCATAATTTCCTTCGACACCGCCGCTTGTCCACGGACCGCGCATCGCAATGTCTCTAAATTTGATGACGTGATTGTTGTAAACAAAGTCTTTTCCGGTTGATTTTTCTATAGCCGACCAGACTTTTCCGCCTATTTCCGGCAGAATCATCAGTTTGATATAATCGTTTTCTATTTCAATAACTTTCCATTCTTTCTGAACGGGTTTATCGGTAAAACCATCAAAACGGAAATACGGATAAAACTTGGTATCCGGTTTCGGAATTGGATCGGGATCTGAAAAAGGGTAGGTGGTGAATATTTTTTTGTATTCTTTTATAGTGGGTTTATTTTGTCCTGTGACAAAGAGGCTTCCAAAGAGCAAAAGGGATAGTAATGGTCTAAATTTCATGATGGAGAGCTGGTTAATTTGTGGTTATTTTTTTGCCTGATAATTAGGTTGTTTTCCTGTATTTTGTCATTGCGAGGAACGAAGCAATCTCACTAACAATAAGACGCAAAGTTTGATTTAGCAAATGAGATTGCTTCGTTCCTCGCAAAGACAAACGAGACGGTGTAGCAATGTTACTTAACAATCAACAGCCAGCCTTTTCCTTTTGAAACCGGAATTTCATCTTTTGCTGTAAAGGTTTTTGCTGGTTGGAAATTTATAATTTCGGGTGCTGTAATAGTTGCTTTTGATGGATTAATTCCTAGTTTTTTCCAGTCGATGTTCAGTTTTACATTTACATCAGTATCAGCCCAGCTTGCAATCGAGATTAAAGCTGTTCCGTTCTTTTTGTAAACTGTTGCCAGAACTTTTTCGTTGTTGGTTTTTACCGGACAGTTTTCGCTCCAGTATCCAATCATTTCAGAACCTTTAATTCCGAAAGTATCCCACAATTTCCAAATGTTTCTTGGATCGGCATTATTGCTCCACGGAAGTCTGTTTGTCATTCCGTAAACCATTCCTCTCCACGGATTTCCGCCATCCTGAAGCATTTCTCCCATTAATCCAAACGGGATTCCACTTACTTCGGTTAAGAAAAAATCAGGCTGATTTTTTTCGTAATCAAAATATTCTCCAAACCATAATTTGTTGATGTACGGAAAGTGTTCCATGTATAAATTGGCACTATTATTAAATCCATCACTTTTATTGTACTGATTCGCGCTGTGCAAATCGATAATTCCCGGGTGATTGTCCTGAGTTAAAACTCTTTTAATACGTTTCATCGTGATTCTGTCAAAAGCTACATCATCGAGATAAATTCCGTCTATACCTACGTTTTGAGTTAACCAGTTCATTCCTTCAACGTAATAATTATGCCAACGGTTCATACCGCTGTTTACAATTGCCGCATCTTTAATTTCAGGTACAAACCAAGCCGCGATATAATCGTCGCCAACGTGTTCTTGCAGCCAGGAGAATCCTCCTCCTTTTCCCGGAGAATAAATTTCGTGTCCTAAACTTCTTAAAGCGAAAGTTTCATAAGCTTTGTTCGAAACCTCTCTTACGGTATTGTAAATTTTTACTTTTAATCCTTTTTCATGTGCCTCATCGATATAGGTTTTCATCTTTTTAAATTCAATAAAAGGATAATTGATATAAGGATTAATCGCGTTTGCGTGGTGAATATTAATTACCGTTGCCCCAGTTTTAGCAATAGAATCGATTGGACTGTATTTGTGATAAAATTTACTGTCCCATTGAAAATCAGTATTTATGCTGTGGAATGGAGTAATTAACAAGTTGAAATTATAATACAAAACATCACCTTTTTTAATTGTTCTGGCACCACTGTAAGCGTTTACTAAAACTGATTTTGGATTTGGCGTTATGGTAATTCCACCTTTATTTTCGTTACCCCAAGAAGCTGGCAATAACAATGGTTTTTGTAAATAGAAATTCGTATTTAACGGACGGCTGTATTTTTCGTCTCTTAAAGAAAACTGCAATCCGGAGTTTACAGCGCCAATCCAGGCACCATCTTGGTTTTTATGCGCTACATCCCATTTCCAGTCAAAAGAAGCAGGACGATCGCCTCCTTTTTGACCCAATCCCATCATGTATTTTGCAGATGCAGGCTGCATAGGCAATTCAAAATTAATATCGCTGAAAGAAGCATCTTCAAGAGCTATAACTTTTACAGTATAATGTACAAAACCATCAAATTCAACAGAAGCGTTTACATCCATTTGTACCGATTGTGAAGTCGAAGTGCTTTCCCAAGAAACTGTTCCGGCTTCTTTTTTAGTAAATTTTAAACCGTTATTTTTCCATTGCAAAGTTTCTTTTCCTGACGCATCTTTAAAATGAAATGCAATAGGAGAACTTAAAATATCATTTGGTTTTGTTGTAACCGATGTCATTTCCGGCGTAAAGAACGTCTGAATTTGTGCCGGAAATCCATTTGGAGCCAAAGTCAATTTTCTCCCTAATAAAGAGATTTCAGTATCTTTTACAGTTAATGGTGTATAAGGCGGAATAACGGTATTTTCCTGTGCTAAAGTTGAGTTTAACCATTTTAAACGCGTCATTTTTTCCGGACTGTCGATACCGCCGTTTTTAGTTACTTCGTTTGAAACGGTTATTTGAAGTGTGATTTCTTTCGATTTTCCGTCAGCAATAACAGTTGCTTTTCCGCTGTATGTTCCCGTTGCTGCAGTCTGTGGTACATCGATGCCGCACCACATGGCCTGAATTTTTCCTTTTGATACGGAAACGGTATTGGTAAAAGGAGTACCATCATATTTTGTTCCGTCAGTATTAATACAGCTGATATCTTTACCCTCAATAGTTGCTCCGTTTGTGCTTACTAAATTGGTAAAAGATACTTTTACATTTTTTAAATCTTCAAGGGCGTAAACTCCTAATTGAAAAGCTAAATATTCACCTTTCTTTGCGGTATCAGAAAAAGTGTTTTGAGCGCCTTTCTGAATCCATCTTTGTGGTAAATCGGTTTTCATTTTGATAGAATGTTCTCTGTCTTCCGGGAAAACCAAAAAAGAACTGCCGCTATTTTTTGCGATAATATCTTTTGTTTCTGCTGCCGTTGCAATTACTTCCATCGGGTAGAAACTATTGAAAGTATTTACACTTTCGATTTCGGTTACGGTGCAATTGTCTTTTAGGTCTGTTTTTATTTTAGAAAGCCATTGCGCGTCGGCTTTATTTTCTGGTTTTGCGTAAATTCCTTTAGGATAATTGGCATCGCCTTCGTCAATATACGGCATGTAATACACATAATAAGTTCCTTTGCCCGAAATTGGTTCGAAGATAATGGTACCGTTTTCGCGGTTAATATTTTCTGTTTTTAAATTTAAAACTTCCTTGCCTGATGCATCTTGAACAATAATTTTTTTCAACTGCGGATTTTCATCTCTTCTTCGCCATTCGATAGTCGCTTTTGCTGTATTTCCTGTTCCCGAAAAAAGAATAACAGCACGATGATTTCCTAGTAAATTAGGATTCCAGCTGTCGTTTCCGTCTGCGTATTTTATTTGTGCCGTAATTGGAATACTGATCATGAAAAGACACATGATCAAGATTCTATTTAAGATTTTTGTGTTTTTTAGGTTTAGTTTCATTTGTTGTATGTTCAAGTTAAAAGGGTGTAGTTAGTTTGAAATTTAGTAAACGGCTTTCCATCCATTTTTCTTCCAATATGCAATAATAGGTTTATATGGGCCATATTTGTGCTGTTCTTCAGAAAAATTATCACTAAACGGACTGTGCGCATAATCGATTGGTTTGCCCATTTTGTTTGGATAATCGAATGTTTTAGGATTGGGTCTGGTGTGAATGGCATCGTCGTTTACATAAGCTGCAATATCAAGTGCTTCTTTGTCTGTAAGATAAGGTTTGCCCGGAGTTACTTTGTCATACGGCATATTGTTTTTTAACCATTGTGCCTGTTTGATAACTCTGTGCATGCTTGAACCTGGCTGGTAGCCATATTGTCCCCAAAGCGGCGGATAGGTGTAACCCGATTTATCGGCGTTGTATTGTCCTTCTCCGTCATTTCCGTGACAGCGTGCACAATTTTCTATGAAAAGTGTTTTTCCTCTTTCCGGGCTTGCAGCAACATCTGGGAATTCTATTTCTAAATTTTTTGCTCCTTTAAAATTACCGTCTTTTGGCACAAACTTGCTTATCCATTTAAAATAAGATAAAAAAGCCACCATTTCTTTTCCGTCAAGCGGAAGGGGTTTGCCGGAGTGAGGTCTCATAATGCAGTTGTTAACACGTTCAGCAAGTGTTAAGACTTTATTTTCGCGTCCGCGGTATTGCGGATAATTATCGTGTGAGGACATTAAATTGAAAGCGTGAGCTTTTGTACCGGCATCCTGATGACAGTTGGTACAATTCATTTTATTGCCTAAATATTTTCCGTTGATTCCGTTTGGGCCAATATAATAAGCCGTTTTCAGCATCAATTCTCGTCCATAACGAACCGATTCACCAAATTGATCGTCTGGAATTTGTGAAGTATCAATGGTAATGTAACCTTCCTCTTCTTCATCAGCAGTTTTTGCTGTTAAAGTTTGAGAATTAGATTTGGTGCAGGAATTGAAAACAACCATTGGCAATGCTGAAAATAGACCAATAAGAATTATTTTTTTCATGTTGTAAATTTTTAATCTGATGGTATAATTATACCTACAAGGTTTGCAAAACCTTGCAGGAGCGTTACTTTCTAATTTAAAAGAAAGGGTTTTACTTTTTCTTCGGGAATAAACTGAGTGCGATACGGCGGAATTTCAGATTCTAAAGCCCAAAGCAAAACTCCTTTTCTGTTGGTTAAAACCGTTATATGTCTTTTAGAACAGCAGCATAATATGGCATCTTTGTCGATCATATAAGCGCTTCCCATTCTGTCATTATAAATATCCTTTGGTAATTTTGTCTGGAAATCCAGATTTACGGTGTTTGCTTTTTCGTTTACTTTTAAGGCAAAAACCGATGATTGTTTTTTGTCTACACCATTATCAAAAAACATTAAACTTCCTTCCTCATTAATGTGTGCAGCATGCGCCTGAGTAAAATCAATATTGGCATCCATTTTAAAAGTACCTCCTTTTCCTAATTTCCAGATTACTTTTCCGGTTTTAGAATCGATTTTCCAAATCTGGCCGTTGTTATAAAAAGAGATTAGAAAATTTCCGTCTTTATCATAATTAAGGCTGTTGGCATGCATCCAGTCTTTTTTGGTTTTTAAAAGTGCTTTGTCTTTCATTGGATCTAAATCGTCAAAAACACTCCATTTCCAGATTTGTTTTCCTTTTTTATCCAAAATCAAAATCCCGTCTCCGTTGATAGTATCTTTCTTTTTTCCTCCAATAGAAGTTAGATCGGTTATTTTTACATCAACAAATAAAGTAACAATTTCATTGGTTGATTTTTTTATAATTTCATGGTGGATGACTTGTTTTAAATCGCCTTGTCCTTTTTTAATATGAGTTAAAGTATCGCCCTGAAGGTTGATTTCCAGAATTTCGCTTCCGTAACTTGTAGGTTCGTCATTTTTTCCAAGAATAGACAAAATCGTTTGGTCTTTAGTAAAATGGGTTACTTTAAAACCTTTTCCTTCAACGGTATGATACCATCTTAAGTTTCCTTTGTAATCTACTATATAAGCCGTTCCGGGAGTTTCTCTTTTGGCCAAAAGCATAAAACCTTTTTTGAAGTTTTGCGGCAGAAGTTCCGGTTTTGGACAATTTGCCTTAAACTGATTTTGAAGCCATTCTGGTAATTTTCTGGATTTAAAAGTATAGACTTTGCTTGAATCTTTTTCTTTGCCATTTACGGTAATCAATTGAAAACTATAATTCGTTTCGGGAGTTATGTTGCAGAGTACCAAAGAATGGGAGAGACCTGTTTTTGAAATGGGAGAAGTTATTTTATTTTTTGTTCCGTTTTTGTCAGCCCAATAGACAGCATATACCTGTGCATTTTCATTCGTGGTAACATCGAGCTGAATTTTCAATTCGTTGTTGCCATGAGTCCCAATATTGATATTTGTAATACGAACCTGTTTTTTAGAACAACCTGCCAAAGCAAGAAATACTAAAATAAAACTCCCTTTTAAAATTAATTTTTTGATCATTTGAAAGCTATCTTTAATGAAACAGAAAAATACTTGTTTTGAATATAATCAGGAACAGACGTTTTAAAATTGCCTGTTCCTGATTGTAATACTTTTATTGTCTGTCGGCGTTGCTTAAATTTGGATTAAGGTTTACCTGACTCTGCGGATAAGTGTAATACTTATTTTGCGGCATTTTTATAAGTGCAGCTTCTCCAACTCTAAGATGATAAGCGTTTACCAGAACATCATATTTGTTCATTCTAATTAAATCCTGACGACGCTTTCCTTCGTAGAAAAGTTCCCATCCTCTTTCTTGCAAAATAGCATCTCTTAAACTAGCCTGAGTATGTTCTCCTAAAACCAGAAGTTTGGCGTGTGATCTTCCTTTGACCTGATTGATCAACCCGATAGCTTCACTGGTTGGACCGCTTATTTCGTTTAAGGCTTCGGCTCTGCTTAATAATACATCGGCATAACGAAGGATGTTTACACTATGACCATCGTAATAGGTCGTAGTTTCATCATCGGCATATTTTCTGGTAGAAACGTCTGGCATATAAAATACACCTGCAGGCGGTTCAGCACCTAATGACGGAGCTTGTTTGTGCAATAATTTGTCAGTACCCATAAATTCCGGGAAGAAACATTGTTTTCTTTCGTCTTCGTCTCCAAAAGTGTTGTAGAAATCCCAGTTTACAGTATAATACTGCCATCTGTTTTCTACAACAGGATGATCGATAGGACCAAAGTGATTTAATAATTCTGTTCCGTTTACATTGGCGTCACTTAAAGACGAAAAGATATTTTCACTGCACCATTTATTACTTTCTTTAAATAAACCAAGGTAAGTAGGGTAAAGGCTGTATTCGCCTAAGTTCATTACTTGCTGCGTAAGTGCAGCTACTTTTTGCCAGTCGTGTCTGCGCAGGTATAGTTTTGCTAATAAAGTAAGCGCTGCACCTTTTGTAGCACGTGCTACATCATTAGTTTCATAAATTGGATTTTGTTTGTAATTAACCGGTAAAACATCTGCAGCTTCTGTTAGTTCTTTGATCATAAACGCATCAATTTCTTCAACAGATGAAGGCGGAGTCTGCTCTAAATATTTCGGATTTTCTAAATTAGCTTCTGTTATTAAAATGACAGGTCCCCAGGCATCTGTTAAATCCATATAAGAAGAAGCTCTTAAGAATTTAGCTTCGGCTATAAACTGCGCTTTTTCGGCACTTGAAATACCGCCCATTTTTGCAATATTGAAAATCGAAAAATTGGCATTGGCAATCAATTTGTACATCGCATTCCAATCTTCAAGAAGCAAACCGTTGCTGGAATTCCAGGTTCCCAGAGATAATTGTCCCGGATCGCCGCCATATTGGCAATGTCCAAGATCTGTAGCAATATCTGTTAAGGCGAAGTGTCTTGTTGCCCAATAAGAAAAGTTATCTCCAACAGACGGGCCTTTTAATCTTCCGTAAATTGAATTGATAGAAGCGATGGCATCTGACTTGGTTTGAAATCCGTTGGTATTGGTCAAATTACTATACACCGTAGGATCAAGATCCTGATTGCACGAAAACTGTGCACCAGCGGTAAGTAAGAGTAATAGAATTGTATATTTTTTCATTTTAATAAATTTAAATGTTACTAAAAAACGTTAGACTAGTGAATGGCAACCTTGATACCTAAGATAAACGTTCTTGAAGCCGGGAATGAATTAAAATCAATTCCACCGCCTAAGTTTTGTTTTGTCGCATCGGTAGTGTAATGTCCGTTTACCTCAGGATCATTTCCAGAATAATTCGTAATTGTCAGTAAGTTTTGACCAATAGCATATAACCTGATGCTGTCTATGAATTTAGCTGTTTTTAAAACGCTTTCCGGAATAGAGTATCCAATAGAAACATTTTTTAAACGCAGGTAAGAGGCTTCTTCAACAAATTTTGAGTTTACATAACTTCCGTAAGTGCTTTTGTAGTAACCGTCTCTTGGAATGTTGGTATTTTCATTTGTACCAGCCACCCAGCGGTTTAATGCATCTGTACTTGTTGTAGATTCGCCTACCATTTTGGTCATGTTGTAAACAGAATAATCAAAAGCGCCCTGGAAGAAGATATTTAAATCGAAATTTCCGTATTTAAAATCGTTATTAAAACCAGCAGTGTAATGAGGAGTAGAATTTCCTAAATACGTTCTGTCATCAGCTGTGATTTTACCATCTCCGTTAACATCTTCATATTTTGGATCTCCTGGAACAGAAAGAGGCTGAGCCGCATAAGTTTCGCCCGTTTTGATAACTCCAGCATATTTATATCCAAATAAAACGCCCATTTCTCGGCCTGGTTCCAGTCTCGTAAATTCCTGACCAGAAACTGTACCGCTTGGATTAGAAGTATTGGTACTGATGATTTTTACATTATCAGCAAGTGATACAATTTTTTGTTTATTGTAAGCCACGTTTAATGAAGTCGTCCATGTAAATTTATCTGTTCTAAAATTGGTAGTGCTGATTCCTAATTCAATACCTTGATTGTCAATAACACCTGAGTTAATTCTTTGTGTGCCAAATCCCCACCATCCTCCAACAGGAATGTTTAAAAGAGCATCAGTCGTTCTTTTTTTGTACACATCAATTGTAGCCGTAAGTTTATCGTTAAAGAATCCCATGTCTAAACCAATATCGGTTTGCGCAGTTTCTTCCCATTTTAAGTCAGGGTTTGCTAAATTTTCAGGTTCATTACCTCCGGCAAAAACGTCTGAAATGGTAACTCCCCAAGGTTTTAATCTTGGCATGTATTGATAATCTCCAATACCGTCATTTCCGGTAATACCGTAACTAACTCTTAATTTAAGATCAGAAAAAGTATTTAAATTTTGAATAAACGATTCGTTAGACATCTTCCAGGCAATCGCCCCAGAAGGGAAAATACCAAATTTATTGTTTGGACCAAAACGAGAAGAACCGTCTTTTCTGATTGTGAAAGAAGCTAAGTATTTATCATTAAATGAATAATTTAACCTTCCGAAGTAGGAAGTCAGTTTGGTTTCTGTTTTTTCTGTTTCCGGTCTCAGATAAACTTTTGCTGCTTCAAGTTTATAATACGTTAATATGTCATTAGAAAAACCAGTTCCGGCCGCTCTAACTCTTTCAAAAGTATCTTTTTGATTAGAAGTTCCAATCATGGCACTTACAGAATGTTCTTTTATATTGAATTTATACGTTAAATATTGTTCTGTACTCCATCTAAAATAAGTTTTGTTTTCTTCAGATCCAGATCCTTTTAAGGCTGCTCCGGCCACTAAAGTACTTGGAGTATATTTTCCCTGAATATTTTCCTGCCATTCAGCACCGGCACCAAAATGGTAAGTAAGCCCTTTGATAATTTCATAATCTAAAAACATATTACCGTTTACGACTCTGTTAATAGTGTGGTCAGTTGGCTCTACTAAAAGTGCCAAAGCATTGTCTTTTCCTTGGTATTTATAGAAAGAACCATCAGGATTGTAAATTGGAATACTAGGAATAGCGGTTTGTATAGAAAACATTGGTGACAGAATATTATCTCCAAAATCGCTGTTATTTCCTTCACTTGCAGCGCCGTACACGTTGGTACCCATATTTAATCTTTCATTAAATCTTTTCTCACCGCCCATTCTCACTGTATACCTTTTAAAATCAGTATTTTCGATTGATCCGGTTTGTTTTAAATAGTTTCCTGAAAGAAAGAATTTAGATGTTTTATCGCTTCCGCTAAAGGTGATCGTTCTGTTTAAAACCTCACCCGGACGAGTCGCTGCTTCAAACCAATTGGTATTAGCAATAGGAAAACTTGACGGAAAAACGGGTGGTCTTCCGTTTTCTTTTGCAATTGCATTTTGAATATCAGCATATTGCTGTCCTGTTAGTAAAGACGGTTCTTTAATGATATTTTGAAAACCATCTGAGATTTCGGCCTCAACCTGCATTTTTCCTGATTTTCCTTTTTTAGTCGTAATAATGATAACACCATTTCCTCCTCTTGCACCATAAATAGCAGTAGAAGAAGCATCTTTTAAAATTTGAATGTTTTCGATGTCATTTGGGCTGATAGAAGCACCTGTACTGGTAATAAATCCATCTACAACATACAAAGGAGCATTAGAAGTATTAATAGAGTTTCCTCCTCTAATTACTACAGATGGAGTACTTCCGGGCGCATAACTATTTTGCTGTACCTGAACTCCCGAAGCACGTCCCTGAAGTGCCTGTCCAACATTGGCAATAGTTCCGCCAAGATTTAGGTTTTCTTTTCCAATAGAACTTACAGAACCGGTAAGGTCTTTTTTCTTCGCTTTTCCGTATCCAATAACAATTTCTTCTAATTTTTGTCCTACCTCTTTCATTACAATTTTTAGAGGAGAACTGCTAACCGAAACTTCCTGATCTTCCATACCAATGTAGCTCACAACAAGTTTGGTTACGTTATCGGCAACAGTAATGGCAAAACTTCCGTCAACATCCGTTTGAACACCTTTGGTTGAGCCTTTTACCACTACATTGGCGCCCGGAAGAGGTAAACCATTTTGATCTGTTACTGTACCTTTTACTGTTTTTTCAAAATAAATTGAAATATTGTTTTTGTCAGCGTTGTTTATTGATGAAGATGCCGAAGCGTGAAATGTAAAAACTAATAACGAAAGAATCGTTAGTTTGATTTCTTTACTGGATAGATTGTTAATCCGAAAATCCCTTGGTTTTTTTTGGGTTAATAATTTCATACTTGAATAGGTTTTGGTTAATGTTTAATTGCTTTTTTTGTTTGTAGGTTTTAGACTTCTTTTTTTACTAAAAAAATGATCTTCATTGTTTATTTGGTTTTAAGAGTGAGTTTCTTTTTCTTCAAATCAAGCATCTGCCGTTAATCTTATTTTATGGGTTATTTGATGTTATTTCTCTGGTTTTTTTAATGAAAAACCGATCAAAAAAATCGCTTTATTAACTTAGTTTTAAGATTAATTCCTGACGAAACTATTGATTATATTTTTATTAAACAAGAAAAAACAGGAAAAATGTGCTCGAACACACAAAATTTATGTTCTCGAGCACATAAAATTATGCAAAACGTTTTTTTTAATATAAAATGCTATGATTATTATAAAATATTTTGGAAATTCGCTGATACTATAATTTGAGCATTTTTTTGATCAAATCAATGTTTAAGTAGATAATGTGCAAAGATTTTGAAAATTCTTATTAATTATACAATGATAGAATAAAATGAATAGTATTTAGCTGTGTTTCTTTTATTGATTATTTATCATAAAAAAAGAAGTTTTTATAACAATGTGTCTTTAAAAAAATGCACACTTTTTATCCGCTGATTTTGAAGTAAATTTGCAGCTTCTAAAAAAGCCCAAAAACAAAATTTAGAATTGTAGTTTTTCAATTTCAAAAAATAAAAAATTAACAAAATTTAGCATTTCAAAAAAGTGAAAGAATATCAAGTCATTTTAATCCAAAAAACTCAAAAAAAAACGAATGCGATTTTAGATTTTTCCGATTGGGAAAAAGCAAATTGTTTAACCGATTTTTGTTCGCCCTGGAAAAAGAATTCTTTTTCTAAAATTGAATTTAGAGCACTTTGGGATTTTGAAAATCTGTATTTTCAATTTAAAGTTTTTGATACTGAAATATATATTGATAAAAAAGATGACAGCATCGACAGCATTGGAAACTCGGACAGGGTAGAGCTTTTTTTTAGAAAAGATGAAAATCTCAGCCCATATTATTGTTTAGAAATGGATTCTGAAACCAGATTAATGGACTTTGAAGCATATCCGGACTGGAATTTTGATTTTAACTGGAACTGGCCCAAAGAGCATTTAGAACTTACAAAATCAAAAAACGAAGAAGGTTTTAGAGTTGAAGGACGTATTAGTATTTCGTCTTTGAAGGATTTAAATCTAATTCAGAATAACAGTATTGAAACGGGAATTTACAGAGCTAAGTTTTCTAAAAATGAAAAACAAGCGTATGAACCCACATGGATTTCATGGGTAAACCCAAATACAGAAACCCCAAATTTTCATATCGCATCTTCTTTTGGAAAATTAGTTTTTTTCAAAGGTTCTTAGGTGCTAAGGTTCTAAGGGACAAAGGGACAAAGGTTTTTGCCCACAGGTTTTACTGATTAAAAGGGTTTTCGCGGAGTTTTATTAAAGATATAATCGTAGAGGCGCACTGCAGTGCGTCTTTTTATGCGCAAAAAATAAAATAATCTCTGTGTAAATCTGCTAGATCTGCTAAATCTGCGAGCCATTTTTTTTAGCCCGCGGGTTTTACTGATTAAACGGGTTTACGCAGAGTTTTATTAAAGATATAATCGTAGAGGCGCACTGCAGTGCGTCTTTTTATGCGCAAAAAATAAAAAAATCTCTGTGTAAATCTGCCAAATCTGCTAAATCTGTGAGCCATTTTTTTAGCCCGCGGATTTTACTGATTAAAAGGGTTTTCGCGGAGTTTTATTAAAATATTTTTTATACGCAAAAAATAAAAAAATGATTTAACACATAGAGACATAGGTTTTTGTATGTATAAAAGAATACAAAAAGAAACAAGTTTCTAACACATAGCTCTATGTTTGTTTTAATAAGTGAAACGCCTTTTTTGAGATTGCTAAATCTATGTCTCTATATGTTAAAATTTAATTATTCAGCAGATAAAAATAATACCTGCGAAAACCCGTTCAACCCGCACAATCTGTGCGCCATGTCATTTTACAATCACTAAAAAAACTCAGCACCTCAGTATCTTAGAACCTTAGCACCTTTAGATATAAAATGCCGCATTTTCAGCATTGATAATATCAATTGGCAGTAAAATAGTTTCCTGAATTTCTTTTCCAAATAAAAAATGCTCTACTAAAGTACTTACGCCCAAATAAGCCTGTCTTTTTTGATTTTGGTGAATTAGAAAATGTACCAGTCCCTGATTTAAATAACTAACATTTTTCTCTATTAAGTCATAACCAATAATGGCAATTTTCTTGTTTTTAAGCGCATCTAAATGCGAAGCGATTTGATATGCTTTTGAAGTCGTAATAAAAATGCCGCTTAAGTTTGGATTTTCTTCTAAGAAAGCCGAAAACTTAGCCTCAATATTCGAATGTTTTAGTTTTAAGGTGGTTAAGGAGAAGTTAGAAAGTTTCTTTTCATCAAAATAATTTCTAAAACCCTTTTCCTTTTCCTGCATGTGCACGGCGTTTTTAAGGCTTTCATCGATATGGATTATGGCAATTTGGCCTTCAGTTAAAACCAGGTTTATTAAACTTGCTGCTACGCGTCCGCTTTTATGTAAATCCTGTCCGACAAAACTTTTTATCGAAGCCGATTCTACCTGATTGTTAAACGTATTGACGATAACCTCCAGTTCATCGTATTGTTTTACAATTTCTAAAGTTTCTTTATGGAAAAGCGGCGCAATTAAAACAGCATCCGGAGATTGTTTGATGATCGTTTCATTTGTGCTTAAAAACGATTTGGTACTTTCGGGATTAAAATAATGCGTTTCAATAACTACGCTATAAGCCTTAAATTCTTTTATGGCATCCTGAATTCCGGTTACACACGGAAGCCAGTAGGGATCAATTTCAGGATCGGGAAGTAAAACACAAATACGGTAAACCTTATTGTTTTTTAAATTTCTCGCAATTAAGTTGGGCTCGTAGTTGATGACATTTAAAACTTCGTTTATTTTGTCAAGAGCTGTAGGAGAAACCTTTCCTCTATTATGCAATACTCTGTCAACAGTTCCTTTAGAAACTCCTGCCATATTTGCGATATCCTTAATTGTATATTTTTTTTCCATATAAACAAATATAGAAACTTTGATTTAATTATGGTAAAATAGTTATAAGATTTCAATTGTGTGCTCGAGAACATTTTTATAGTGTGTTCGAGCACATTTTATTGTTTTTTCTTGTTTTATAAAAATATAATATATAGTTTCGTGAAATAAAACCAAAAATACCAAAAAATAAATCTAACCATAAGCCTATTTTAATTCATTGAATTTTAGTGGTTTAAAGTCTTTTTTAAATGAAAAAAATTACTTCGCTTGCTCCCGGCCGAACCTGCCTTTTTGGAGACCATCAGGATTATTTAGGGCTGCCTGTTATTGCCTGTGCTATAAATCGGAATATAAAACTAACTGCAAAGCAAAATGACTCAAATTTGTTTGTGCTGAATATGATTGATATTAATGAAGTCCGCACGATCGATATTAATGCCGTTTTCGACACGCTGGAACCGCGTGATTATTTCGCATCATCATTGCGTGTACTTCGACGATATGGCTGTGTGCCAAATACAGGTTATAATATTACAATTGTGGGAGATATTCCCATTAATTCCGGAACTTCAAGTTCGTCAGCTTTGCTAATGGCCTGGATTTATTTTTTAATAACTGCTTTTGGAGTTGATAATGAAGTTACGCCTGAATTTATTGCTAAAATAGGATACGAATCTGAAGTTCTCGAACATGGAGAACCGGGCGGTATGATGGATCATTTCAGCATTGGCGTTGGAAATATTGTGTACATCAATACAAAAGATCCTTTTTCGTATCAAATTATCGGCACAGAACTAAACGGACTCATAACTGGAGTTTCCGGCGTTCCTAAAGAAACTATTGGTTTAATTGGGGAGTTAAAAGGAAATGCGCTGATGGCAATTGATATCGTGAAACAAAACTATCCCAATTTTGATCTAAATGCTTCAAAAATAGAAGATTTAGATTTGTACCGAAACTGCCTTCCGGATCGGTTAATTCCATTTTTTGAAGCAGCTCTAAAAAATTACCATTATACCAAAGAGGCTTTAAAAGAATTTGAAAAGCCAACGCTGGATTTAAAAAAGATTGGTTCACTGATGAACGATCATCATGCTGTTTTGCGAGACCTGCTCAAAATTACCGTTCCCAGAATCGACGATATGATTAATGCGGCCTTGCGTGCCGGAGCTTATGGTGCTAAAATCGTAGGATCGGGCGGAGGAGGCAGTATTGTGGTTATTGCAGATCCTGCTAAAGTAAATTTGGTTATCGATGCCATTTTAAAAGCCGGAGCCGAAGAAGCGTATGCCGTAAGCGTTGATCCGGGCGCAAGAATTATTGAAAATTTAGAAATTTAGAAAAAATGAGTATGCACAATAATTTAGTTATTCTTGCTGGCGGCGCATCGTCCCGCATGAAAAAAGAAGCTGTTTTAGATAATTTATCTCAAGAAGAAATCGCTCAGGCCAACGAAAGAAGCAAAGGTTTAATAGGTGTTGGATCAAGCGGAAGACCTCTATTAGATTATCTTTTATTGAATGCTAAAAAAGCCGGATATCAAAACATTTATATAATTATAGGCGAGCAGGGAGAATTGTTTAAGGAATTTTACGGAAGCCAGAATACAAATAATAATTTTTACGGACTCAGCATTTCATTTGCTGTGCAGTATATTCCCGAAGGACGCGTAAAACCTTTTGGCACAGCCGATGCTTTGTTTCAGGCGGTAGAACAATTCCCGGAATTAAACTCGCAGGAATACTCTGTTTGCAACAGCGATAATTTATATTCTGCCGAAGCTTTGCTTGCGTTGAGGGAAACAGAAAGTCCAAATGCTTTTATAAGTTATGATCGCGATGCTTTGGAATTTCCATCAGAAAGAATTTCGCGTTTTGCTATCGCTAAATTAGATCAAAACAATCAATTGCTGGATATTTTGGAAAAGCCTACAGCCGATGATTTAGAACATTATAAAGATGTAGAAGGAAAAATAAGAGTAAGCATGAATGCTTTTAAATTTACCGGAAAAACGTTGTACACACATCTTAAAAACTGTCCTGTAAACCCCGAAAGAGACGAAAAAGAACTGCCAACCGTACTTTTAAATTCAGTAAAAGAAAATCCAAATACCACTATCGGAATTCCATTTTCCGAGCATGTTCCGGACTTAACCGCCAAGGAAGATATTGCCGATGTAAAAGAATATCTGAAGAAAAATTATCCTGTACTAAACTGGGATTTTTAAAAATTAACAAAAATTTCATATCTAAATTAGTGGAAATTGTAACTTATTACATTACTTTTGCAATGCAAAAAAAACGCAAATAATTGCGTAAAAAACGCAAAATAATATAAAAGTGTTGATTTTCATTTTAGATTGAGTAACTAATCTATTAACCAAATCAACCCAATTATTATGTCGAACATTGAAAGTGCCATACAAGTAGATAAAAAGAGTACTGTTATTCCTATGATGATTTTAACAGCATTGTTTTTCATTCTTGGATTTGTAACCTGGCTCAACGGACCTTTAATTCCCTTTTTTCAATTAGCATGTGAGCTTACATCGTCTCAGGCTTATTTTGTGACTTTTGCCTTTTATATTGCCTATTTTGTAATGGCGGTTCCGTCATCGTGGATCATTGAAAAAGTAGGTTATAAAAATGGTATTTCATTAGGACTGCTCATTATCGCATTAGGTGCCTTTATGTTTTATCCGGCTGCAGAAAGCCGCACTTTTATATTTTTCCTGATCGCATTATTTGTTATGGGAACTGGTTTGGCGATTCTTCAGACAGCATCAAATCCGTATGTGGTGGTGATTGGTCCCAGAGAAAGTGCAGCTGCCCGAATCAGTGTATTAGGAATCGCAAATAAAGTAGCGGGATTCGTTGCTCCCTTGATATTGACAGCATTGGTTTTGTCTAATATGCAGGACTTTACGGCAGATAAAATCGCCCTTTTGGATACTGCTTCAAAAACAAATGCCTTAAATATTCTTGCATTACAATTGCAAAGACCTTACCTTTATATGGGATTGATTATTACGGTTTTAGCACTATTGGTAAAATTATCTCCGCTGCCGGAAATTGATTTAGATGAAGAAGGAAATGTAGCGCATTTGAGCATTTTTAAACAAATAAAAAATGCTTTTAGACGTCCGCAGCTTGTTTTGGGAGTGATAACCTTAATGTTGTATCTGTCTGCCGAAGTTTTAGCCGGGGATTCTATTGGAGCCTTTGGAAAACAGCTTGGAGTATATGGAAGCGAAGGAAATTTTTATTTAAAATTAACTTCTTTCACTATGTCGGCAATGGTGGTGGGGTATGTATTAGGAATTACACTGATTCCAAAATATGTATCGCAGGTAACAGCCTTAAAAGCTTCAGGAATTTTAGGTGTCATTTTGGTTTTGGTGATTGTATGGATTTCTCCAAAAATCATGATCCAGCTGCCGGGAATTCCAAATCTGCCCGTAGTAATTCTTTTAGTAGCATTATTAGGTTTGGCAAATGCACTTTGCTGGCCGGCAATTTGGCCAATGGCTTTAGAGGATTTGGGCGGTTATACTAAAATAGGAAGTGCCATTTTAATTATGGGAATTATTGGCGGTGCTGTTTTTCCTTTATTTTATGGCTTCATAACAGAACATATAAATACATTAAATGTAGCGGCAGGAACGCACGAAGTTTCAAAAAGCGGCAATCAAATTGCCTATTTAATGTTATTGCCATCTTATTTAATGATTCTTTTTTATGCAGTTAAAGGTCATAAATATCGAAAATGGTAATTTGAAAAGAGTAAATTAAAAAAACTATATCATGTTAAAAAGTAAAATCGACAAAGCAACAGGATTCGAAAAACGATTCGAAAACATCAATACGGTTGTTTTTGAAAATTCTTCAGAAGCTTCAAAAGCAGTTGCTCAGGAAATTGCAGCTTTAATTCAATCCAAACAAAAAGAAAATCAGCCATGTATTTTAGGTCTGGCAACAGGTTCTTCTCCAAAAGGATTGTACGCTGAATTAGTTCGCCTGCATAAAGAAGAGGGATTGAGTTTTAAAAACGTAATCAGTTTTAACCTGGACGAATATTACCCAATGGAGCCAAACTCTATTAACAGTTATGTTCGTTTTATGAAAGAATTACTGTTTGATCATGTCGATATTTTACCTGAAAACGCTCATGTTCCAGACGGACTTTTAACAAAAGAACAAATTGCCGATTACTGCCACGAATATGAAGCTAAAATCGAAGCTTTAGGCGGAATCGATCTTCAGATTCTTGGAATTGGAGGAAACGGACATATTGGTTTTAATGAATCTGGATCGCTTCAAAACTCTAAGACGCGTTTAGTTGCATTAGACCATATTACAAGAGTTGCGGCTAGTAAAGATTTCTTCGGATTAAATAATACACCAAGAACAGCTATTACGCTTGGAGTTAAAAAAATCATGGAAGCCAAAAGAGTTATCTTATTAGCTTGGGGTGAAGGAAAAGCAAATATTGTAAAAAAATCGGTAGAAGATGAAGTAACTAACCGAGTTCCAGCTTCGTTTTTGCAAGAGCACAACAATGCAGTTTTTATTTTAGATAAAGAAGCTTCTTCAAAACTAACCAGAATTAACAAACCTTGGCTGGTTGAGAAAATCGTATGGACAGATAAATTAACTCGTAAAGCAGTTTTAGGATTAGCATTAGATCTTAAAAAACCAATTTTAATGCTTACTGATGCAGATTATATCGAAAACGGAATGAGCGATTTATTGGCAGATTCTGGTCCGGCATACGACATCAACATTAAAATATTCAATAAACTTCAAAATACCATTACCGGCTGGCCGGGCGGAAAACCAAATGCCGAAGATGCAAATCGTCCTGAAAGAGCAGAGCCTGCTAAAAAACGTGTATTGATTTTCAGTCCGCACCCTGATGATGATATTATTAGTATGGGAGGAACTTTCATGCGTTTGCAGGAACAAGGGCATGAGGTGCATGTGGCGTACCAGACTTCAGGAAATATCGCTGTCGCGGATGATGAAGCACTGCGTTTTGCAAGATTCGTGATTGATTACAACGAAAAATTCGGAATCAAAAGCGAGGAAGCCGATAACATTTACAAAAAAGCGCAAACCTTTTTAGAGAATAAAAAGAACAGCGAAATTGATATTCCGGAAGTTCGTTACATTAAAGGATTAATCAGAAAAGGTGAGGCGAGAGCAACAAGTCATTTTGTTGGTTTAACCGATGATCAGATTCATTTTATGGAATTACCATTTTATGAAACAGGAACAATTGAAAAGAAACCAATTGGACCAGAAGATATTCAGCTTACAATGGATTTAATTGAGAAAATTAAACCGCACCAAATATACGCTGCAGGAGATTTGGCAGATCCGCACGGAACACACAAAGTTTGTCTTGATGCTATTTTTGAAGCTGTAAAAGCTTTAAAACCAAAACCATTTATGGACGATTGTTGGTTATGGTTATACCGTGGTGCTTGGCAGGAATGGGGAATTGACGAAGTCGAAATGGCTGTGCCAATGAGCCCGGACCAGGTTTTGGCAAAACGTCACGGAATCTTCAAACATCAGTCGCAAAAAGACGGTGTTGTTTTCCAGGGAACTGATGCCAGAGAATTTTGGCAGAGAGCCGAAGACAGAAACAGCGAAACTGCAGCCTTGTATCAACAATTAGGTTTAGCAACTTATGCTGCAATGGAAGCTTTTGTGAGATGGCATTATTAAGATGCTGAGGTTCTGAGGGACTAAGATTCTAAGTTTTCAGTTTTCAGTCTCAGTTTTCAGTCTCAGTGAACAGTAAGTTTAAAACTGAGACTGTATACTGAGACTGAAAACTATCTTTTAATCTGTGGCATAAGAAAAAAAAAATAATAGCTTTGTACCAACTAGAAGCAAGAAAGAGAATGAATCTATATTCTCTTCTCTTGCTTCTTTCTTCTTTAAAAAAAATGGAACAAGACAAAAAACTTCTCATAAAATTAGCTCATACCAAAATGCCTTTCGGGAAATACGAAGGACGTTTTTTAATCGATTTACCAGAATATTATGTTGTTTGGTATCATAATAAAGGTTTTCCAAAAGGAGAATTGGGTCAGCAATTACAGCTTATTTACGAGTTAAAACTTAACGGTTTAGAAGAATTAATACGAAATATCAAGAAACAATATCCTAAATCGATATAAATAGTAAGAAAAATCTTTGGAAGTTTCGAATTTTTTATTTAAGTTTGAAATACAAAAATATTATAATTTCTAAAAACAAAATGATACCACAGAATTCAAGACTGAATTCATAAATGTGTACAAGTCAGTGTTTTTAAATTATAATATTTTTTTTGTTTAAAAACCTGCCAGAAAAGTATACAATAATTATTACTGTAGAAAACAGACGCAGTACTTCTTCATTTTTTACATTTATTTTCTTTCAAAGCATCCTTAAAAAAATTTTAGACTCAGAATTAAAGACATTCTGCAAAAAAAATCTCTAATTAAAAGTTAAAATTATCGATTACAAAACCAAGTAATCGATCTGTTTAAAAATTTGCAAATTATCTCATTCTCTAATTGATAAATTATCTAATTAAATTTGTACTTTTGCCAAGTTTTTTACACAACTACAATACAAACTACAACAGAATGAATCAAACAAAATATATTTTTGTTACAGGCGGTGTGACTTCTTCATTAGGAAAAGGGATTATCGCGGCATCTTTAGCAAAATTGTTACAAGGAAGAGGATACCGTACAACTATTCAAAAATTTGATCCGTATATCAATGTGGATCCGGGAACGTTAAACCCGTACGAGCACGGAGAATGTTATGTAACAGATGATGGTGCAGAAACAGATTTAGATTTAGGTCATTACGAGCGTTTTCTTAACGTTCCTACTTCTCAGGCAAATAACGTTACAACAGGAAGAGTATACCTTTCAGTTATTGAAAAAGAAAGAAGAGGAGAATTTTTAGGAAAAACAGTTCAGGTTGTTCCTCATATTACAAACGAAATCAAAGACAGAATGCAATTGCTGGGTAAATCTGGCGATTACGATATTGTAATTACTGAAATTGGTGGAACTGTTGGTGATATTGAATCATTACCTTATATAGAATCTGTTCGTCAGTTAGTTTGGGAATTAGGAGAAAATAACGGAATTGTTATTCATTTAACATTAGTTCCATTTTTGGCAGCTGCGGGTGAATTGAAAACAAAACCTACACAGCACTCTGTAAAAACGTTGATGGAAAGCGGAATCAAAGCAGATATTTTGGTTTGTAGAACTGAGCATGAATTGTCTCAGGAATTACGTCAAAAACTAGCTTTGTTTTGTAATGTTAAAAAAGAAGCAGTTATTCAGTCAATTGATGCTTCAACAATATACGAAGTTCCAAATTTAATGCTTGAAGAAGGATTAGATGTTGTGGCTTTGAAAAAATTAGATTTGCCTAAAAAAGCATCTCCGGACCTTAAAAACTGGAATACTTTCTTAAAAAGATTAAAAAATCCAAAGCAGACTGTAAATATTGGTTTGATTGGTAAATATGTAGAAATGCAGGATTGCTACAAATCTATTTTAGAGGCGTTCATTCATGCTGGTGCTGCAAACGAAACTAAAGTTAATGTAATTTCTATTCACTCAGAACACATTAATATTGACAATGTAGAAGAAAAATTAAGCGTTCTTGATGGAGTTTTAGTTGCACCTGGATTTGGAGAAAGAGGTATTGAAGGAAAAATCGAAGCAGTTCGTTATGCACGTGAAAACAATATTCCATTTTTCGGAATTTGTTTAGGAATGCAGATGTCTGTTATCGAATATTCTAGAAATATTTTAGGTTATGCTGATGCCAATTCAACAGAGATGAACGAGAAAACGCCTCATCCGGTTGTGAATTTAATGGAAGAACAAAAAAATGTTACAGATAAAGGCGGAACAATGCGTTTAGGAGCTTGGAAATGTGATATTAAACCAAATACGCTGGCACACAAAATTTACGGTGAAACAACAATTTCAGAGCGTCACCGTCACCGTTATGAGTACAATAACAAATATGCTGACGAATTGCAAAAAGCTGGTTTAAAAGCTTCTGGAGTAAACCCTGATACTGGATTAGTAGAAATTGTGGAACTTGAAAACCATCCATTCTTTATAGGTGTTCAATACCATCCGGAATACAAAAGTACAGTGGCAAATCCGCACCCAATATTTGTAAACTTTGTGGCAGCTGCCGTAAATGCGCATAAAAAATAATAATTAATATTCTAAGAAGCTGTAACTTTTGAGATCGACTCATTACTAATAAGCATCAACGAATAACTTTTTTTAAATTAATAATGGAAGAAAAAAAATTAGACCTTAATTCAATCATTGGTTTTGTATTGATATTCGGAATTTTGATTTGGATTTTTTATCAAAATCAACCTTCTGAGAAAGAAATTGCTGCTGAAAAAGCCAAGAAAGAATTAGTAGCTAAACAAGAAGCTCAGGCAAAAGCTGAAAAAGCTAAAACTGCAATTGCACCAATCGTTGCTGCAACTCCTGGTGATACTGCTCAATTAGCACAATTGCAAAAAACTTTAGGCGGGTTCGCATATTCTGCTACGCTTCCTTCTGCAAAAGAATCTTTTACTACAATTGAAAACGAAAAGATCAAACTTACAATCGCTAATAAAGGTGGTTATATAGTTGAAGCTACTTTAAAGGAATTCAAAAAGTTTGAGAAAAATTCAGGACAATTAGTTGAATTAATTAAAGACAATAATTCTCATTTAAACATTCAATTACAAACAGTTGACAACAGAACTTTAAACTCTAAAGATTTGTATTTCGAGCCGACTTTGGAAAAAATTGGTGCAGATCAGGTTTTATCAATGCGTTTGAAAGCTGGAGCTAATGAATTTTTAGAATATAAATACATCTTAAAACCAAACGATTATTTAGTTGGTTTCGATATTCGTTCTCAAGGATTAAACAGAGTTTTAAATTCTTCTAAACCATTAGATTTACAATGGGATTTAAAAACGTTTAGAAACGAAAAAAGTATTTCTTATGAAAACCGTTATGCCGAAATTTATTATGAGCATGAAGATGGAAAAATAAACTATGCAGGTTTAGGGAAACATGAAGAAGAAACAGTTGAAAAAGTTAGTTTTATAGCTTATAAACAACACTTCTTTACTTCTATATTAGTAACAGACAAACCGTTTGCAACTTCTAAATTAGAATCGACTAATTTAGTAAATGACGAAAAAATCGATACTGTTTTTACGAAACAGTTTAAAACAAATGTTCCTTTGGCATTTTCAAATGGAGAGATTGATTATAAAATGCAATGGTATTTTGGACCAGCAGATTATAAGGTTTTAAAATCGTATGACAAAAATTTCCAAAAAATCATTCCATTAGGATGGGGGATTTTTGGATGGATTAACAGATTGATTTTTATTCCATTATTCGGATTCTTAAGTTCAACAATTGGATTGTCATTAGGAATTGCCATTATCATTTTTACTATTATTATTAAATTGGCCATGTCGCCAATTACATATAAATCATTCTTGTCGCAGGCTAAAATGAAAGTTTTACGTCCTGATATTGCTGAGTTGGGAGAAAAATTCAAAAAAGACCCAATGAAGAAACAGCAAGAAACGATGAAACTGTACAATAAAGCAGGAGTAAACCCAATGGCAGGATGTATTCCGGCTTTGATTCAGCTTCCGTTTATGTATGCGTCATTCCAGTTCTTCCCATCAGCTTTTGAGTTAAGACAAAAAGGTTTCCTTTGGGCAGACGATTTATCATCTTTTGATGCGGTTGTAAAATTACCTTTCAATATTCCATTGTACGGAGATCATATCAGTTTGTTTCCAATTTTGGCAGCAATTGCGATTTTCTTCTACATGAAAATGACATCAGGAGATCAACAAATGGCAGCTCCTCAGCAAGAAGGTATGCCGGACATGGCGAAGATGATGAAAATCATGATTTACGTTTCGCCATTAATGATGTTAATTTTCTTTAATAGTTATGGTGCCGGATTAAGTTTGTATAACTTTATTTCAAACTTAATTACAATTGGAATCATGTTCGTTATCAAAAATTATATTGTTGACAGCGATAAGATTCACGCTCAAATTCAGGAAAATAAATTGAGAGAACCTAAAAAGCCAAGTAAGTTCCAGCAGCGTCTTCAGGATGTAATGGAGCAGCAAGAGGCAGCTAAGAAAGCTCAAGGCAAAAAATAAATAAGTTTTTAAAATCCCGATTTAATCGGGATTTTTTTATTTTGTGAGGGAAGTTTCTTTTCGAAAAGAAAAATGAAAATTTTAACTTTGAGAAGAATTAAAATATACTTTATGAAGCGAATTTTCGTTTAAGTTTTAAATTGAATAACAAATGATTTCTAAAAGAATACTAATTGGACTGGCATTATTGAATGTTTTGTTTCTAAGCGCTCAAACCGAATTTAATAAATTAGATGCCAACGGAAAAAAAGACGGCATCTGGAAAGGCACTTATGAGTCGAAACGTCCTCGATATGAAGGAACTTTCAGCCACGGAAAAGAAACTGGAATTTTCAACTTTTTTGATGATACTCAAAAAGGCGATGTAATTGCTACACGCGATTTTACTGCCAATGACGGAAGCTCGTACACTATTTTTTACGACCAGAAAAAGAATAAAGTAAGCGAAGGAAAAGAAATAGGAAAAGACAGAGAAGGAGAGTGGAAATATTACCACAAAGCTTCAAAGGTTTTAATGACTTCTGAAAACTATAAAAAAGGTAAACTAGACGGACAAAGAACGGTGTATTATCCAAATGCTAAGGTTGCTGAGGAAATGGCTTACAAAAACGGTTTAAGAGAAGGAAATTATAAAAGATATGGACAAAACGGCATTCTTTTAGAAGACGCAATGTATAAAAATAATGAGTTTAACGGCGATGCTGTTTTTTATGATTCAGATGGGGCTATTGCTTCTAAAGGGAAATTTTTAAACGGAAAAAAAGCCGGAATGTGGCAGTTTTACGTCAGAGGAAAATTAACCAAAGAAGTGAATATGAGCGATCCAAAAGCGAGTTATAAAGCCGATTCTAAAGCTAAAAATGAATAATACAATTATTGCCCGCCATGCGGGCATTTTTTTTGCCGCGAATTACACTAATTTACACGAATTAATTTTTTCGCTCTTTGTTTAATAAAATTAGTGCAAATTCGTGTAATTCGTGGCAAACCATTTTTGTTTAAAATAAATTCATGAATTCGTGGCTGAATTTTTCCCAATTGTTTAAATTTGATTTGCTAATATTTTGATTCAATGGATTTAAACGAACTTGCCGGACGATTTTTATTGTTGTTTTTTTCGATTTTAGTTTTGTATTTTTTCTCTAACAGAAAAGATAATGAAACCATAAATCCATTAATGGTCATTGTGGGGCTTTGTACCTTTTCGCTTTGTTATTTGTTTACAAAAATCGAAATTGGAGTTGGAATTGGTTTTGGCTTATTTGCCATTTTTTCTATTCTAAGATTCAGGACACAATCGTTTACCGTAAACGCCATAATATTTCTTTTTGCCACAATTACCCTTTCTATTTTAGACATCATGTATCCGTTTGAAAAAATAGAAATTCTTCTCTTTTTTCAAGTAATCATCATCGGTTTTTATATTGTGGCATCCATAATTGTCAATAAAAAAGCTTCAAATTATTTAAATGTTGTCGATGTAAAAATCCCGCTTATAAGCGATTTTTCTTTAGAAAACGGAAACATCCGCAAAGCCGTTCAGGAAAAAATAAACATTCAGGATTTCGATTTTAAAATTGTCTTGGTCAATACCGTTACAAACGAAATAGATCTTTTGGTGTATTATTAATCTGCCAAATCTGCGAGAGTTTTACCAGCACATTTTATAAATCATTTTAATTCCCTAATCTGTGGCTAATCATTAAAAGGACGAACTTGTTTTATATATAAATCCCTGTTTTCTCCCACGATCTTAAATTCCATATCAACAGGGTGAAACTGACTTTTTCTCCAATAACGGTACATTCTTTCCTCGATTTTTTTACTCACCATAAAAAGCCGGCTCATTTCTTTTCTGCTTAACAGCGGTTCATTGTTGTTGAGATTTGAATTTGAAGTATAATCGACATCAAAATCATCATCGTTAGTTCCGGAGTTAAAATGATAAGCAACAAATTGCTCGCAGATTTCTCCTTTTTCGGGCTTTACAACCGAGTTTTCTCCTTTTTGAACATTGACTGTAATTCCTGGAAAGTTTTGCCTAAAAATGTTCTTTGTAATTACAACGCCATTGGCCAGTTCATCCGGAAAAGAACGATGAACCAAAACACCCATCGCAATATTTTGCTGATCGATTCCAAAAAGTTCTCTTTCGTTGTACGAAGCTTCATTCCAGACACTTGCCCAAACTTGTTTAATCGCTTTTTCAAATGTTTTAATGCTGTCGCCTAAAATTCCGGTTTTAGAATCATATAATCCAGCGCCATTAAAATCGTCGAGATCTTCGGCATTTGTAGAAGATCGAAATCTAAAATTTTTAAACTTCGCATTTTTAAAAGCCAAGTTTAATTTTGAAATTAATTCAGGATCAACAGGTTCTTTTTTTATCGCATCGCGTATTTTTTTCAATTGCTGATTTACCCAAACCGTCGAATCTTTCTTCGGAAAAGCCAAAAGTTCCTTTATCAAAGGAGAAATAGACTCTTTCTGAATGTGTTTAGAATAATAATAAAACGGAATAGCGTGCGCATCTTCCGGAGTTTTAAACGGAATTTCTTTAGCAATAGCAATTAAATATGCCATGTTTTGAGCTTTCGATCCAATATAATTGACGCCTTTTTTAGGAATTTTTGATAAATCGACTAAATCTGTAACTGTGGTGTCAATGGTTAGCTTTTTGGTTTTGGAACTGGTTTTAACCACTATTTTTTTATCGGTTTCTTTGATAAAAAAAGTATCGACTTTAATTTTAAGTTCTACTTTTTTAGAAAGCAGTTTCTGTATGTTTTCATCTTTCAAAGCCAATGTATAAGCCATGATAGGAATTTTTCTGTTTTTTCCTAAAAGAACTAAATGGCTCAACGGCGTTTGTAAATCGGTTACAATAATTCCCTTTACATTTGGCAGAATATCCGGTGTTCCGTCTAAAACTATAATCTCATCCGGTTTAGGTTTTGTTTTGTCTAAATCCTTGATTTTGTATTGTTTTAAAATGCCAATATTAGTTCCGGAAACGACTTCCTGATATTTTATTTCATTAAAAATATAATCTGATTTTACACATGGAATTTTAAATTGTTCCAGACGAAACCATTCCATCTGTTCCGGATTATTCAAATAAAACTTTAAATTTTCGCCAATAAAAGTTGATTTTTTGACCAGGTTGAAAAAACGTTCAATAAGATCAATAGGCATGTGATCTGACGCGGCCAACTCGAAAATCCATTTCTCAGTTCCTTTAATATGATTTAGATTTCCTAGTAAAAAATCACGGTTTTTTTGAGTATTGCTGTAGTTGTTATTATTAAAAACTTCTAAATCCTGATTGTAATACAGGTAATTAATCACAAAATCGTAATGAAGCGGAATCAATGTACTGTTGAAATAATACATTTTTTGTTTCCTTAAATCATAAATCACTTTTACCGATTCGATATTCGAGAATTTATCCGATAAAGGTTTTCCTCTAAATGCCTTGTAAGTTTCATAATTGGCTAATGATGAAGAATATCTTTGTGCGCTTAAAGACATAAAAATGAAAAAGAAAAATAAGCTGTAGATGTATTTTTTCATGACAATTTTATTGAATATTAAAAGTAAGTATTTAAACCATAAGTTTTATCTACTGTCGAATTATATAAACCAATCAAAACCACTGTAATTTTCTAAAATATGGCGTATCTTTGCACCCTTGTAAAAATAAAAATTTTAAAATGAAACGAGTAGTAGTTGGTCTTTCTGGTGGAGTAGATTCTAGTGTTGCAGCTTATTTATTGCAGCAGCAAGGATACGAAGTTATTGGGCTTTTTATGAAAAATTGGCACGATGATTCGGTTACTATTTCTAACGAATGTCCTTGGTTAGAAGATAGTAACGATGCTTTATTGGTTGCAGAAAAACTTGGAATACCGTTTCAAACTGTTGATTTAAGCGAAGAATACAAAGAAAAAATCGTTGATTATATGTTCAATGAATACGAAAAAGGACGAACTCCAAATCCTGACGTGCTTTGTAACCGCGAAATCAAATTTGATGTTTTTATGAAAATCGCCCTAAGTCTTGGGGCCGATTATGTTGCGACTGGACATTACTGCCAAAAAAGCGAAATTGAAGTGGACGGAAAAACGGTTTATCAATTAATTGCAGGAAACGATGTTAATAAAGATCAGTCGTATTTCTTATGCCAGTTATCTCAGGAACAATTGTCTAAAGCTTTGTTTCCAATTGGGGCGTTGACAAAACCTGAAGTTCGCGAAATCGCTGCTGAAATGGAATTGGTTACGGCCGAAAAGAAAGATTCTCAAGGACTTTGCTTTATTGGAAAAGTACGTTTGCCTGAATTTTTGCAGCAAAAATTACAGCCAAAAGAAGGTAAAATTGTTCAAATTGATAAAAATGATCCAATTTATACAATTGAAAAACCAGCTGGAATATCTTTAGAAGACGAATTAAAAATTGAATCTCAAAAACTGAATTATCTTCCAACAATGGGGAAATTCATGGGGAAACATCAGGGAGCGCATTATTTTACTAACGGACAAAGAAAAGGACTGAACGTTGGAGGTACTACAGATCCGTTATTTGTAATTGCTACCGATGTAGATAGTAATACGATTTATACAGGTTTAACAAGCAATCATCCTGGATTGTTTAAAAAAGCTTTGTTTGTGGGAAACTCCGAAGTGCACTGGGTTCGCGAAGATTTGAAATTGAATGAAGGCGAAAAAATGGAAGTAATGGCGAGAATTCGCTATCGTCAGCCATTGCAAAAAGCAACTTTACATCAATTTGAAGGCGGTATGTACGTTCGTTTTGAAGAGCCGCAGTCTGCTATAACAGAAGGTCAGTTCGTAGCCTGGTATTTAGAAAATGAATTAGTTGGTTCGGGAGTAATTTCTTAGCTTTATACTTTCTTAGGAAGAAATTCCGCTAAAAAGTATAATATGAGATACAGCTTTACTTTACTAGTATTACTTCTTTCGTTTACTGCATTTTCTCAGGAAGAAGCCTGGGTTTATTTTAATGCGAAACCAAATGCTCAGGCATTCTTTAATAATCCGCTGTCGGAGCTTTCTCAAAGAGCTTTAGACAGGCGAACGAATCAAGGCATAGCTTTAGATGCAACAGATGCTCCTGTAGAAACTTCCTATGTAAATCAAATAAAAGCCAGTACAGGAATAACAGTGATGGCGCAGTCTAAATGGCTGAATGCGTTGCATATTCGTGGTACACAGGCTAATATCAATGCTTTGAAATCATTATCTTTTGTTCAAAAAGTAGATTTTGCTGATAAAAGCTTAAATGTTACCGGAAAAAAAGTTTCTCAAACAAATACTGTCCAAACACTTGATAAGCTAAAAACAACAATTGATTATTCTTACGGTAATTCGGCCAATCAAATTCAGATGCTGAACGGGCAGGCTTTGCATAAGCAGAATTTTACCGGAGAGGGAAAAATTATTGCCGTTTTAGATGGAGGATTTCCGGGTGTAAATACCGCGCAGCCATTTGAAAATCTTAGAAATAATAACCGAATTCTGGGCGGTTACGACTATACGACTAGAAACGCCAATTTTTATACTGGAGATAGTCACGGAACTTTAGTACTCTCAACTATGGGAGGTTACAAAGAAAACGCTTTGGTGGGAACAGCTCCAAATGCATCTTATTATCTTTTTATTACAGAAATTGGACCCATAGAAAACCCTGTTGAAGAATCACTTTGGGTTGAAGCTGCTGAAAAAGCCGATGCTTTAGGAGTAGATATTATAACGAGTTCATTGGGGTATTTTAATCAAAGAGATGAACCACGTTATAATCATACTTACAGCGATATGAACGGAACAACTAATTTCGTTTCGCGTGGTGCTGAAATCGCCTTTAGTAAAGGAATCTTAGTTCTAGCTTCTGCTGGAAATGAGGGTGCAAAAGCGGAAAATCATATTGGTTCTCCGGCCGATGCGGTTTCTGTATTAGCCATTGGCTCGGTTACGGCTTCTAGAATAAAGTCTGGTTTTAGTTCGATAGGGCCAAGTTTTGATGGAAGAATTAAACCGGATGTTATGGCACAAGGATCTTCTGCGGTAGTTGCTAATGTAAATGGAACTATAGGCGCAGCTGATGGAACTTCTTTTTCGTGCCCTATTATGGCCGGAATGGCAGCATCTTTATGGCAGGCTTTTCCAACTAAAACTAATAAAGAAATCAGACAAATGATTTTGACTTCTTCAGATAGATTTACTAATCCTGATAATAATTATGGATATGGAATCCCAAATTTTGGCGCTAATCTGGGTGTAGAAAATTTCAAGACTTATGTAGATTTTCTGGTTTATCCAAATCCCGTAAAATCAGATATTTCTTTTTTGTTCCAAAATGAAACGGCTTCAGTTTCTATTTATTCGTTATTAGGACAAAAACTGATCGAGAAACAAATAACAAATCAAAATCCTGTTCTTTCTGTTGAAGGTTTAACAAACGGTCTTTATTTTTATACTTTCGATGCAGGAGAATTACATAAAACAGGAAAAATAATAAAGCAATAAAAGTTTTAATGAATAGAATTACACAGCTTTTCAATATAAAATATCCAATTATTCAAGGCGGTATGATCTGGAATAGTGGTTATAAATTAGCATCGGCAGTAAGCAATGCCGGCGGATTAGGTTTAATTGGTGCAGGATCAATGTACCCGGATGTTTTAAGAGAACATATTCAGAAATGTAAAAAAGCTACAGATAAACCTTTTGGGGTTAATATTCCGATGTTATATCCTAATATTGAGGAAATCATGAATATCGTTGTCGAAGAAGGCGTTAAGATCGTTTTTACTTCGGCAGGAAATCCCAAAACATGGACTTCATTTTTAAAAGAAAAAGGAATTACAGTGGTTCATGTGGTAAGCAGTAGTGTTTTTGCTTTAAAAGCACAAGAAGCTGGTGTTGATGCTATTGTTGCCGAAGGTTTTGAAGCCGGAGGACACAACGGCCGTGATGAAACGACAACTTTAACTTTGATTCCGATGGTGAAGAAAAAAATTCAAATTCCAATTTTAGCAGCAGGAGGAATAGCCACCGGAAGAGGAATGCTGGCTGCTATGGTTTTAGGTGCCGATGGTGTTCAGGTAGGAAGTCGTTTTGCAGCCTCTATAGAATCTTCTGCCCACAATAATTTTAAGCAAACAATAGTTAATATAAAAGAAGGAGATACGCAGTTGACTTTAAAAGAATTAGCTCCTGTTCGATTGGTTAAGAATAAATTTTATAATGACGTTCAGGCGCTGTATGAAAAGTGCCCTTCAAAGGAAGATTTAATCCAGCTTTTAGGAAGAGCAAGAGCCAAAAAAGGAATGTTTGAAGGCGATCTGGAAGAGGGTGAACTCGAAATAGGACAAATTGCCGGATTGATTCATGAAATTTTGCCTGTCGAACAAATTATTCAAGAAATGATCGCCGATTTTAAAGCCGCTCGCAAAGAAAAAGCTACATTTGAGTTTTAATTATCTGCAAGAAATATTTTATGACTTCTATACGCACTTATATACTATTATTGTTTTTAGGGTTTGGATTGCAACAGGTTCAAAGTCAGTCTTATCATTTTAAAACTTCGGGATTTAGTGTTTTAGAAAAAAATGAAAGAGGTAAGTGGGGAGAATGGTCGAACCTTGATTTAGTGAATCTTTCGGTTGTTTTAGATACTGACAAACATAGAATTGTAGTGTATTCTCAGGAAATTCAGCTTTTTAGCATTTTAGATTATATAGAACGCGAAGAAAACGATACCGATATTGTATATTCTTTTATCTGCAAAGACAACGACGGTAAAGAATGCAAACTTTCAATTATTACCCGCAAAAAACAAGATTACCGCAAACAGCTTTACATAAACTATGACGATCATATTATAGTTTATAATATTTTTAATGTTTAAAATAAGTTTCTAAGGTACTGAGTTTCTAAGATGCTAAGTACTTTTAATTGAATAATAAAAACCTATGAAATTAAAAACTACTTTCTCCTTTTTGATTTTTTTTATTGCAGCAAAATCTTTTTCGCAAGATTTATTTATACCTAATGGTACAAACGGAGTATCTAATTCAAGTAATAATAATGTTGGAATTGGAGTATCAGATCCTGTGACAAAATTTGAAGTGGGAGGAGATGTTACTTTGGATTTTAAAACGATTTATTTTGATCGTTCATTAAATAGGGAACAATATAAAATTAGTAATCCTGCTTGGGATGATGGATTCCAATTTCATCATTATACTTCTCATAAGTTTTTTACAATGGGAAATGAAAGGCTTAGGATTCAGCAAAATGGTAATGTTGGAATTGGAGTATCAGATCCTCAAACAAAATTTGAAGTAGGAGGAGATATCACCTTAGATTTTAAAAGTATATATTTTGATCGATCAATAAATAGGGAACACTATAGAATCAGTAATCCTGCATGGAATGATGCCCTTCAATTTCATCATTATACTTCTCATAAATTTTTTATTGCTGGCGGTGAACGTATGAGGATATCAAATACAGGTATAATTGATGTTTTTGGAACTTTAAGAGCCGAAGAAGTTAAAGTATGTTTGAACCGAGGATGTGATTTTGTTTTTGAAAATGATTACGATTTGTTACCTCTTAATGAATTGGAAAATTATATAAAACTTAATAAACATCTTCCTGAGATCGATCCTGCTGCTAAAATGGAAAGTGAAGGCATAAATCTTAGCGAAATGAATGCTAAATTATTGCAAAAGATTGAAGAATTGACTTTATATGTAATTGAACAGAATAAAAAACTAGAACTTCAAAACAGCAAAATTATAAGTTTAGAAAATCAAAATAAAGATATAATGGAGATTAAAGCTATGTTGAAGCTGCAAAATCAGAAATGATTTTGAGATATTAGATATTCAAATTAAACTGCATGAAATAAACAAACGCTTATTGAAATAAATCTATTTCAATAAGCGTTTCCTATTTTTCAGAAGTATAAAAAACCTCTGTATCTTAGCACCTCAGAACCTTAGAAGCTATAAAGAATCAATATCCTTAATAAACTCATCATACTCCAGATAGAACATTTCGAGAGCGTGCATGTTTTCGTTGAAGAAATCAAAAATTGAATCCCAGTTATTGCGATTGCTAAAACCGACTCCCGTTTTTTCGACCCAGATTCGGCTTATGGTTTTACCGCTTTCTAAAGTGTAGTTTTTTTCGAAAACCAAATCTTTGATGAATTCCTCTTCCAGAATATTTTTTAAAGCTTCAATTTTTTCATAATAAGCATTTCGTTTTTCATCGCTTCGGTGTTCAATGTCAATTAAAACCTGGGCTTTTTTATTGTCTACAAAAAATTTAAAAGAGAAATCTTTAATCTTGGTATCATAAAGAACCCATTTTCTTGGATACTTTTCTGCAAAAGCAACCCAAAATTCCCTTTTTATTCTTTGTGATTCTTCTCTGCTGTACATTTTTATGGCTTTGTTTTAGAAAACTTGTAGAACCGCATTTTCTAGAGTATATTTATATTTTATTTGAAAGTACAAAAATAAACTTTGAATATGGATTTTCAAGATTTTTTGCAATATGTTCCTAATTTAATTCCGGTTGAACTGCCGGCAGAAACTGCGCACGCAAAAATGGCCCCGAAAGAACGTATTCAGGAGTTGAAAAACTTAA
The DNA here is from genome assembly GCF_058807735.1 of Flavobacterium sp. GW821-FHT12A05. Lineage (NCBI taxonomy): Bacteria > Pseudomonadati > Bacteroidota > Flavobacteriia > Flavobacteriales > Flavobacteriaceae > Flavobacterium > Flavobacterium sp. GW821-FHT12A05. The sequence goes on from NZ_JBXAQY010000001.1 coordinate 601,621, forward strand.
ATATCGAAGCAAAAAATCCGAGGATTGCTGCGGTTATGATGTTGTTTTATCCTAAAAAAGAAAAAACACATATAGTTTTGATTGTCCGCAATGCTTATAACGGCGTACATTCCTCACAAATAGCATTTCCGGGTGGTAAATATGAAACTACAGATGCTGATTTTCAGGAAACAGCTTTACGCGAAACCAACGAAGAAATTGGAATCCTTCCTGAAAAAATTGAGGTAATAAAGCATTTTACGCCCATGTATATTCCGCCAAGTAATTTTTTAGTTCATCCCTATTTAGGAATTGCCAAAGAAGAACTTTCATTTTATCCGGATATTAGAGAAGTTGCCTCCATCATTGAACTGCCCTTGTCTGTTTTCTTAGACGACGAAATTATTATCGAAGCCACATTGTCAACTTCTTATGCAAATAATGCTTTAGTTCCTGCGTTTAATATTCAAAATCATATTGTTTGGGGAGCAACGGCAATGATTTTAAGCGAACTGCGTGATGTTTTAAAATTTACTTTTGCAGAAAATTCGTAATAGAATAAAATTAACAATTTGATATTCATCGCGGTAGTGATTTATTTACGTAAATTTATAAATCTATTGCTAAAAGAATAATTTTTGTATGTTTGCGACTTAACTGAAAAATACAAAACAAAGCTATGGGATTGTTTAAACGAAATCCTTTTGGACATATATTATTCATCAAGAAATGGTTAATCCGTGTTTTGGGTGCCATGACTCATAGAAGATACAGGGGTTTTAACGAATTGCAGATTGAAGGATCTGAAATTATTAAAACACTTCCTGATACAAATGTTTTGTTTATATCCAATCACCAGACTTATTTTGCCGATGTTGTGGCAATGTTTCATGTGTTTAACGCAAGTTTAAGCGGACGTCAAGATACTATTAAGAACATTGGTTATTTATGGCAGCCAAAAATGAATATCTATTATGTTGCTGCAAAAGAAACCATGCAGGCAGGATTATTACCTAGAATTTTAGCCTACGTTGGAGCTATAACCGTTGAAAGAACCTGGCGTGCAAAAGGGGTAGACGTAACCGAAAAACGCGAAGTAAACCCAAACGATACAGAAAATATCAGAATTGCGCTTGAAGATGGCTGGGTTATTACATTTCCGCAGGGAACAACAAAATCTTTTAAACCCGTTCGTAAAGGAACAGCACATATTATAAAACAGCATAAACCTATTGTAATTCCTATTGTAATAGACGGTTTCCGTCGTTCTTTTGATAAAAAAGGACTTCGTATGAAAAAGAAAAATATCCTGCAGTCTTTCATCATCAAAGAACCTCTTGAAATTGATTATGAAAATGACACAATCGACGAAATCGTTGAAAAAGTAGAATATGCAATCGAACAACATCCTTCATTTTTAAAAGTTATTCCAGCCGAAGTAATCAAAGTGGAAGAAGAACTTAACGAAATGAGAAGATGGAGTTACAAAGCCTCAGAAAACGAAAGTTAGAATTTTTTGTTTCAGGTTTCAAGTTTCAAAACTCAGCACCTTAGTTCCTTAGAACCTTAGCCCCTTCATTAGAAATCAATTTTCTTCAACTCCTTATAATTCACGTACAGTCTGCGTAATAGAGTTCCGTACAATAGTCTGTAAAAACACCAGAATAACCCAAAGAAGCCTAATATAACCAAGGTTAAAATACCTATTGTGGTAAACATTGCTTTTCCGTTTACAGCTAATTTTTCTCTTAAGAAAGCCATATCAGGATTGTAAACAAAAGCAATGAAGAAGCTTAAAATAGATGTAATTACAATCATTCCTAAATTATACCACACATAATACTGAACCGTTTTTCTGGTTCTTAAAATAGCGCTCATTAAAGATTTTGTGGCCACTGTGGTCGAAATCGTAGTGTAGTTTTTGTAGAAGATAAACACAAAAATTAAGCCTACTAAGTAATTTAAGTATGTTAAATATTCAAGCGTAACCACAATTTCCGGATGATTTATTTTTCGTAAAACATCATCGGTATTAATAAATAAGTTTGAAAAAGTCCAAAACGAAATCTCCAAAATACTGATAATCAAAATCCATTTCACAATTGAAGATGATTTTTTGTGAATCATTTTATAGATTTCTTTTTCAGAAATTTGTTCAAAAGAATCAGAGTTCTTTTTCCAGTCTTTTTTTAGTAAATCCAGTTCTTTCATAATAATTTTTAAGGATTTAGTATTTTTTTAAGTTTCCCTTTAATTCTGTTCATTTTCACGCGCGCATTCACTTCGCTGATCCCTAAGGTTTCAGCTATTTCTTGATAATCTTTGTCTTCTAAATACATAAAAACTAATGCTTTTTCGATGTCGTTAAGCTGGTAAACTGCCTTGTACATCAATTTAATCTGTTCTTCCTCTTCATAATTGTAATCTACATCTTTTACAAAATGCTGATGACTTTCATAATCTACGGTCGATATGGTTCTTTTGGTTTTTCGGTATAAGGTAATTGCGGTATTTAAAGCAACACGATAAGTCCAGGTAGAAAACTTACTGTCGCCTCTAAATTTTGGATACGCTTTCCAGAGCTGTATAGTGATTTCCTGAAACAAGTCTTTATGAGCGTCTTCGCCGGCAGTATATAACCTACAAATCTTGTGGATTATATTCTGATTTGCCTGCAATTGCGCAACAAATGACTGTTCTAGATTTTCGCTCATAAAAGTATTAGTAGTGTTGAAATCACTTTTGTTACAGTTGGATTTGTTTTTTTTGCCACAGATTGAATGATTAAAAATAAAAATCATTTAAATCTGTGTAATCAGTGGCAAAACTATAATTCTTTTGTTTTATAATAATTAATCATCAAATCGATAAACTTACTGTAGCTATCTATTCCGTCTTTCTGATTGTTTGATTTCAGGAAATTATCATATAAAAAATGAAAACCTTTGTCTATAAAAGTATCATACTTTTTCCAAAAATCCTGGCTTTCCTGATAGTTTTTTAAAATTCCAGGGTTTACTTGTTTCTTCAAAACATCGAAAATCTTCTCATTTTTGAATTTCCAAATTCCAAGACAATAACGCAAAACAAAGCTATATCCGGAATATTGGTAATATAGATTTTCATTTTTAACCGAAGCCAAAACACCAATAAAGTTGCATTCACTTTCACTTGCAAAACCAATTTGATGTGCCATTTCATGCGAAGTTGTAACTGGAAAATTATACATTGGCAATAAATCATTTACCTGAGCTTCGTTGGTAAACGGATTTAAATAACCGCCAAATCCCATATAGGTTAGCGGAACGCTGAATAGTGATTTTTTAACGCTTAAGATTTCATATTTAAAATAAGGATGTTCTTTTGCTAAATTGTCATAACCGTTTAAAATCATTCGAAATGATTCTTTTTGCGAATAAGGAAAAACAATTTTTTTGTTTTTATTCTTGGTGATTGCCAATTGAATTTCATTCGTTTTTACAATTAATCTTTTTGTAAAAGTTAAAAGATCAACATCGTTATATTCTCTTTTGATTTCCATTTTTTCAAAAAGAGGTTCACGATAATAATTGAATGCCCAGAGAAGATGGAAAAGAAAGTAAAAGACAGAAATTTTTCCTAACATTTTTAGTAAGTGATCTTTCCAATCCGTTCTCCATGTTTTTCGTATTTTCCAAAACCAGCTTATTATAGATAAAATCAGAATAGCGTAAATACAATCGCCAACAGAAAATGGAATTTTACCTAAAACAGTTCTGGAAAAGTGCGATATTCTAACATATAAATTGTTGCTGTAAAAACCTTCGACAAAATCTGGAAAATATCTCAGGATTCTTAAAAAGAGGATTTGAACTAAAAGAAATAAGGGAAGTATATATTTTCGCGTCACGGTTTTACTTTTTGGTTAAAAATAATAATTAAAATAGTAGTTCGTTTTCTTTTTTGTAAATTTGTTATTCAACAACAAGGAAAATGACACAAATCACTTTAAATATTCCGGATAACGAATTGTCTTTCTTTATGCAGTTAATTGAAAAATTCAATTACGAAACTGTAATTAATGAGTTTTCTGTGACTGAAGAAATGAAAAATTTGTTGGATGAAAGAAGAGCAACTTCAAAAGCGGATGATTTTCTGCCTTGGAATGAAGCAAAAAAACAGTTACGATTTAAATCTGAGAAATGATTTTTAATGTTGTAATTGAGCCAAGAGCACTTGTTGATATACAAGATGCGATTGATTATTATGATTCCAAAAAGTCTGGTTTAGGTGAATATTTTTATCAAATGATTGATGAGCACTTAGACACTATATCTAGAAATCCTTTTTTTGAAATCAGATATAAGGATTATCGCGGCCTTCCTGTTAAAAAATTCCCATTTATTATCTTTTATTTTATTGATGAAGAGCTGAAAACAGTACACATTTTGTCTGTTTTTAATACTTCGTTGAATCCTTCAAAATACCCTATATAACAACCTAAGACTTTCTTTTGAAGTTTCCAGTTTTTATGCAGTCTCATTTTATAGTTGTTATAATTAGTGCTAATTCGTGAAATTTGTGGCGAAAAAAAATATAAACTTTGTAACTTTGACATTCTTAATTGTTAAACTTCAAACAAAATATAATGAGTCAGGAAATAAGAAATCTGGAGCCAAAAGCACTTTGGAATAAATTCGCAGATTTGAATGCCGTTCCGCGTCCGTCAAAGAAGGAAGAACGTGTAATCGAGTTTATGAAAAACTTTGGAAACAGCTTAGGTTTAGAAACTTTTGAAGATGAAATCCGAAATGTAATCATCAGAAAACCGGCAACTCCGGGAATGGAAAATCGAAAAGCAATTGTAATGCAGGGACACCTTGATATGGTGCACCAAAAAAATGCTGACACTGTTTTTGATTTTGATACTCAGGGAATCGATATGTACGTTGACGGTGACTGGGTTCGTGCCCGCGGTACAACGCTTGGTGCTGACAATGGGTTAGGAGTAGCTACAATTATGGCAATTTTAGAAAGTAAAGATATTCCGCATCCGGCAATTGAAGCTTTGTTTACAATTGACGAAGAAACCGGAATGACAGGTGCTTTAAATTTAAAAGGCGGCATTCTTCAAGGTCAGATTTTATTGAATTTAGATACTGAAGAAGATGATGAAATTGATATTGGATGTGCTGGTGGAATCGATGTAACGGCTACAAGAACATATAATGAAGAAGAAGTTCCGGAAAGCTCTGTTGGGTATACTATTACCGTAAAAGGCTTAAATGGAGGTCATTCAGGAATGGATATTCATAAAGGTTTAGGAAACGCAAATAAAATCATGAACCGTTTATTATTTGATGGTTTTGAAAACTTTGGATTGCAGGTTTCTGAAATTAACGGAGGAAGTCTTAGAAATGCAATTCCTAGAGAAAGTGTGGCTAAGGTAATTATTTCTCAAATGTTTGATGAAGCTTATGTGTATGATATGCAGGAAATTATTACTGATATCAAAGCAGAATATAAAACAACTGAACCAAATTTATCTATCGAAATCGTGAAAACCGATTTGCCGGAGAAAATAATGGATTTAGGTGTTCAGGAAGGAATTATAAGAGCAATTTACGCTGCTCATAACGGAGTTTACAGAATGAGTGCTGATATGGCTGACTTGGTAGAAACTTCAAACAATATTGCTCGTGTTATTGTAAAAGACGGAGAGATTTTGGTTGGATGTTTAACTCGTTCTTCTGTAGAATCTTCTAAATTCGATTTGGCTAATTCTTTACGTTCAGCTTTTGAATTAGTAGGATGCGAGGTTGAACTTTCTGGTTCTTATCCGGGTTGGACTCCAAACGTAAATTCTGAAATATTAGATACTTTGGTTGGAATCTACGAAAAACAAAATGGAGAAAAACCTAAAGTTGTAGCCTGTCACGCTGGTTTAGAATGCGGCATCTTAGGTACAAATTATCCAGATATGGATATGATTTCTTTTGGACCAACAATTCACGGAGCGCACTCTCCAGACGAAAGAGCTAGTATCTCATCTGCACAAAAATATTGGAAATTTGTTTTAGAAATTCTTTCTAATATTCCGGTGAAATAGTCACAGTATTCAGTCCAGTCTCAGTATGCAGTTTTAAGAACTGTAAACTGAGACTGTAAACTGAGACTGAAAATTTAATCTCTCTTAGGAGAATTTTTCTTCTCTCTTTTTTCTTCTTTCTTTTCTTTAGCCGTTTTTAGCGGTTCTTTTTTTGCTGTTTTTTTAGCATCGTGGCTTTTTGACATGGCTTTTCAGTATTAATAATTGAATTATAAAGTAAAGGTAATGAGTATTTTATTGATAGATCAGATCATTTGGGTTTATTTATCATTTTGCTGATATACTTCGATCGAATCTTTCTTAAGTCTTTCCTTTAGCCACATTTTCATTTTATTTTTTGTTTCCAGATCCATTTTTTTCTTGCTTTCAAAAAGAATTACAGGAATGACTTTAGATTTGTTTTCTTCGTTTTCGGTATTGTAATTTCCTATTTTGAGCGAAGTTATAGCAGGGAAAAGTATTTTGGCTTCATTGCTGATTTGGATATTATTGAATTGATATTGTGCTAATTGATTTCTCAAGTCGTTAATGATAATATCTTTTTGATCTATTGCACTCTGGTTGCTGTTAATCTGATTCATGATATCCTTTCTTAAATTGACAGTGTCTTGCCGGATGATCAACTTTGTGTTTGGTAAATCGTAATTGGATAATTTTTTATTAAGATCGATAATCTCAGTGTCGTTGAATTTTTTAGCTAAAAAGGCCAATTCGATTTTTTTAGGATCAGTGTTGTATTTAATTTTTTTATAGATGATAGGGTAATCCTTGTCTAAAAATTCTTTTTGAATAAAGATTTCTGTTTTTGAATTGTAGTTTTTTTGTATGTATAATTGGTAGGCAAAATAAATACTGGGTACAATTAAAAGTAATATCAAAATTGAAACAATATACTTTACGCGTTTTTGATGTTGTAGGTCTAATTGCTTTGCGATGGGATAGTTTAAGTATTTTACAATGGCAAAAGTGGCAATGCAAATAAACACACAGTTGATCATATAAAGGTATAAGGCACCAAAAAAATAAATATAATTTCCAAGTGCCAGACCGTATCCGGCAGTACAAAGCGGTGGCATTAATGCAGTAGCAATTGCAACTCCGGGAATTGGATTTCCTTTCTCTACGCGTGTCACGGCAATTACACCAACTAAGCCTCCAAAGAACGCAATTAAAACATCGTAAATGTTTGGTGATGTTCTGGCTAGTAATTCGGATTGGGCTTCTTTAAAAGGGCTTAAATAAAAATAGATTGTCGAAGTTGTCAGGCTGACAATTGTAGCAATAAGTAAATTTTTTATAGATTTCTTTAAGAGCTCAAAATCATACATTCCTAAGCCAAAACCAGCACCAACAATTGGTCCCATTAATGGAGAAATTAACATTGCTCCAATAATTACCGCTGTTGAATTAACATTTAAACCTACAGAAGCAATAATGATAGCGCAAGCCAAAATCCAGATGTTTGAACCTCTAAATGATATGGTGCTTGTTATGTTTTCGATAACTGATTTTTTGTTTTCTTCGCCTTTATGAAGGTCAATGAAGTTTAAAACTTTTTTAGTTATATCTGTCATGAATGTTTAATGAAATTAGGATTGAAAGCGGTGTTTCTTATAAAAATGAGAAGTCTAATTTAATCAAAAAAAGTGCTAAAACCTATCTTTATAAGGGTGAAGAAGAATGAAAGGATAAAAGTAAAGGAGATTTTATAAAATAAAAAATCCCCAATTTTTAAATTGAGGATTTGTATTTTATGGTAAGAGTAAAGTTTTAATTCCTTTTAAGTACTTTATATTGTTCATAACAACCGCTTATGGCGTCTAAAATTTGAAGATCATTTGCTGTCTGGATAAAAGCATCAGAGTAATTACAACGATGCATGATTTCAGGGATTTCGTCTTTGCTTATTCCTAAAAGAACCGCTATGGTTTCGCGATCGTATTTAGTTTCAAGGAGATTTCTAATCGTATCGTCTTTTTTCATGTCCTTGAGTTTTTTGAGTTCTCGTCCGTTTTTCCCAAAGAAATTATAAAGCATATCGGCCGGATTAAAAATAGATCCCAATACTTTTCCAAAAGCATTTGGAGAATATTCACCTGCTTCATAACCTTGCGTAAGCCCCGAAATACTGTAACGGTAGTTTTCTTTTGTTGGAATTAATTTCGAGTCAATTTCAAGATAACCTGTTAGGCTGAAAGGAGCAATAACAACTTCTTCAAGTGCGATAGCTTTTTCAGTAAGCTGAATTCGGGTTACTTTATTTTTTATCCAGTCATTTGTTACTCTGATTCTTAAAGATTGAAATCCTAAAAGAGAGAAGTGAATGGTGTCGTTAGGCTGTACATCAATTTCAAAATACCCTTTTGCATCTGATTTTGCACCGCGTACTTTGTTTGTGTTAATGATATTTACGTTAGAAAGAGGTTGTTTACTATCATCGTTTATAATGTAACCTGAAACTCTTTGCGGGGTTGTTGATTCAACATCTTGCGCAAAACTAACGGCGGAGAATAGTAAAAAAAAGAAAACTGCGAAATATTTCATATCCTGATTTAAAGCACTAAAAGTAGTAAATCGAGATTAAATATTTTGCAGTCTTGGAATATAATTATAAGAAAATTAACAAAGGCAGCAGTTTGCTTTTAGTATTTAAATAAAAAGGGATAAGGAAGATTAAATTGTATTGATTTTGAATTACAAAACTCATTTATAGAGCGTAAGATTCTTAATGCAAAAAAAATCCCAGATTCCAATTATGTCTGGAACCTGGGATTTTGTATTTTAAGATATTAAATCATTAATCTCTTCTTGGTCTTCTTGGTCTTGGTGAATCACCAAAACTTTCAGAACGTCTTGGAGCTCTGTCAGAACCTCCTTCGTTTCTTCTGAAACCACCTTCTCTTGGAGCTGCGTTTCTGTCGCTTCTAAAACCTCCACCAGAACCTTCACGTCTTGGAGCAGAGTTTCTATCGCTTCTAAATCCTCCACCAGAACCTTCACGTCTTGGAGCGAAGTTTCCTTCTCTTCTTGGTCCAGAACTACGTCCGCCACCGTTACGCCCATTATGATCGCGTCTTCCGCCTCCGTCATTTTTAGAAATTTCAACATTAATACGACGTCCTTCTAATTGAACGTTGTTTAATATTTCCATTACTTTGTCAGTATGCTCAGGATCAGTGTTGAAGAAAGAGAAGCCTTCTTTAACATCAACCTTGAAAACGTCATCACGACCTAAATCTAAAGTTTCTTTCAGGTAATCTTTTAAAGACATCCAGTCGAAATTGTCTCTAGAACCAATGTTTACAAAGTAACGAACTGCCCCGTTATTGTTGAATTCTCTTGGTTCAGAATCGTTTCTTTCACGTCTTTCTCCAGAAGATTGAGTAGAGATATCTCTATTCTTTTTGTAGTAAGCAATAAAACGGTTAAATTCTACCGAAACCATTTTCTTAATCAATTCTTCTTTAGATAAATCTTCTAAAACATTGTTAATTGCTGGTAAATAGTTGTCAATTTCGTGATCAACCTCAGTATCTTTAATTTTGTTTGCTAAGTGCAATAATTGAATTTCGCAGATTTCGATTCCAGATGGAATAGTTTTTTCTTCAAACTTTTGTTTGATGATTCTCTCGATAGAAGAAATTTTACGTAACTCACTTTTTGTAACGATTACAATAGAAGTTCCTAATTTTCCAGCTCTACCAGTACGTCCAGAACGGTGATTGTAAGTTTCGATTTCGTCTGGTAATTGGTAGTTAACAACGTGAGTTACGTTATCAACGTCAATACCACGTGCAGCAACGTCAGTAGCAACAAGCATCTGAATTTGTCTTCCACGGAAAGATTTCATTACACCGTCACGCTGTGCCTGAGATAAATCTCCGTGCAATGCAGCAGCACTGTATCCATCTTCAATTAATTTCTCGGCAATAGCCTGAGTATCTCTTTTTGTACGACAGAAAACCACAGAGAAAATATCCGGGTTAGCATCTGCCAAACGTTTTAGAGCTTCGTAACGATCACGAGCATTAACTAAATAAAATTCGTGAGAAACTGTAGATGAACCAGAGTTTTTAGTTCCAACAGTAATTTCAACTGGTTCGCTCATGAATTGTTTTGCAATTCTGGCAACCTCCTGCGGCATTGTTGCAGAGAACAACCATGTGCTTTTTTCGTCTGGAGTATCGGATAAAATAGATACGATATCCTCATAGAATCCCATGTTTAACATTTCGTCAGCCTCATCAAGAATACAGTAATCTATATTTTTAATGTTTACCAGACCTCTGTTAATCATGTCTTGCATTCTTCCTGGAGTAGCTACGATAATTTGTGCTCCTCTTTTTATTTCTCTTGCCTGCTCTGTAATACTAGCCCCGCCGTAAACTGCTACCACATTAATACCTTTCTCGTATTTTGAGTAGTTTTTAAGTTCGTTAGTAATCTGTAAACAAAGTTCGCGTGTTGGCGATAAAACTAATGCTTGTGTATTTCTGTTGTCAGCATCAATCTTTTGAATTAGCGGAAAACCGAAAGCTGCCGTTTTCCCTGTCCCTGTCTGAGCCAACGCAACCATATCCGTGTCTTTTTCCAATAATAGGGGAATCGCCTTTTCCTGTACCTCTGACGGATTTTCAAATCCTAGATCTAAAATCGCCTTCAGTAACGATTCATTCAATCCTAATTGTTCAAATTTATTCATATGTGTTTTTAAAATAGGGTGCAAAATTACTGTTAATTATTCAGATATACTAATGCAATTTTAAGATTTATGGATTTGTTATGATTTGATTATCAAAAAGTTATGTTTGGTGTAAAATGATTTTTCAAAGAAATTCAAGAAATCATACAAAAAATACGTCGTGAAATATCAATTTTGAGCACTAAAATGTTGGATTTTAAACAATTATTTTCCTGAATTCAGAAAATCAATAAGTTGCTCAGTTGCTTTTGCACGATGGCTGATTTTATTTTTAATTTCGGATGCTAATTCGGCGAAAGTTTCTGTATAATTTTCCGGCTGAAATATCGGATCATAACCAAAACCATGATTTCCAGTTTTATTCAAAGTAATATTTCCTTTTGCCAAACCAGTAAAAAGGTGTTGCTTTCCTTCTAAATTTAAGGCAATAACGGTCTTGAACTGTGCACTGCGGTTTTCTTCATTTTTTAAAGCTTCCAGAAGCTTATTCATATTATCATCGGCATTTTTTTGCTCTCCGGCATATCGGGCAGAATAAACGCCTGGTTCTCCATTTAAAGCTTTTACTTCCAATCCTGTATCATCGGCAAAACAATCATAACCGTATTTTTCGGTTACATAATTGGCTTTTAAAATTGCGTTGCCTTCTATGGTATCGGCAGTTTCCGGGATTTCTTCATGACAGCCAATATCTTCTAAACTTAATAATTGTATAGATCCGTTTAATATACTTTGTATTTCCTTGATTTTGTTTAAGTTATTTGAAGCGAAAACGAGTTTCATAGGTTTTGTTTTTAGAGGTGTATTAATTTTAATGACAAATTTAGAATTCTTATATTTGATATATTACCTAAAATTCAAAATAAATGCAATTATCCCTACTTTATCAAAAAATAATGCCTTTTGTAAAGCCATACAGGAAAATGGTAATTGCGACTTTACTGCTTACATTTTTAGGATCATTTGCAGCTCAGGTCAATGCTCTAATACTAAAATATACTGTAGATACCATCAATAACTTAATGGTGGCGCACGAACCTTTGTCTAAAGGATTTCATTTATTGGGTATAATTAGTGTTGTACTGCTTACCAAAGAACTGGTAAACTCTGTGGTGCAATTTGGGCAAAAATTTTACGGAGAAAAACTGCGTATTTTTATTACCCGCGATATTTCTCAAACCATAGTCGAAAAAATTCTGAGTTACAGAATGGAATTTTATACTTCTGATGAAAATGAAAGCGGGAAACTTCAAACTAGAATTGATCTCGGCATAAGCAGTTTAACACGATTGGTCCAGAACTTTTTTATTGATATTCTGCCTTTGTTTGCCAATGCTTTTGTGGCTTTGGTTATTATGTTTTATGCCAATGTTTATGTGGGATTGGTGAGTTTGTGTATTATTCCTATTTACTTTTATATCAGTCAGCTGCAAGCTACAAAGTTAAGCGGATTTAGAAGAAGAATGCGTAATTACCGTGAAACCAAAAACAACGGAATCATTAGTTTAATTGAATCTATAACGGTGATTAAATCTTTTGTACGCGAATCTACAGAAGCAGACCGACATGAAAAAATTCAGTTTGAAATGACCGAAAATCAACTGGAAACCAGAAAAACCAGTTTTATTTTCGAAAGCATTAAAAGTTTTGTCGAGCAGATAGGAGTGGTGATTATTATAATCCTGACGGCTTATTTTGTTTTAAATAATGTCATGACAATTGGTGCGATCATGTTTCATATTATGTTGTTTAATAATGTTTCGTCGCCAATAAGACAACTGCATCGTATTTATGACGAGGTAAACGATGCTTTAATTTATTCTGAAGGTTTTTTCGATATTTTAGAAGCTGATAAAGAAATAGAAAACAGCGGTACTTATATTCCGGCAAAAGTTACGGGATTGATAGAAGTGAAGAACGTAGATTTTGTTTATCCAAACGGAACACAGGCACTTTATGATATTAATTTTACGGTCAAGCCGAATGAAACAACGGCTTTGGTTGGATTAAGCGGGGCAGGAAAAAGCACTGTCATTAATTTATTGGATAAATTTTATCTCCCATCGTCAGGTCATATTTTTTTAGATGGAGTTGATCTGGTAGATTATGATACAGATTTTCTCCGCAAAAATATCGGATTGGTTTTGCAGAAGAACCATATTTTTAAAGGTACTGTTGGAGAAAATATCTTATACGGAAATCCCGAAGCTTCGCAGTCAGAGATTATTGAAGCGGCAAAGCAGGCTTATATTCACGATCAGGTTATGCAATTGCCAAAAGGATACGATTCTGATGCACATTTACTTTCGGGCGGACAACAGCAGCGAATTGCTATTGCAAGGCTTTTTCTCAAAAATCCGCCTATTATTTTTCTGGATGAACCCACAGCCAGTTTAGATGCGATTGCTACACAACAAATTAAAAAATCTCTTGACGCAATTAAAAAAGACCGAACTGTAATTATAATATCGCATAGTATTTCTCAAATTATAGATGCATCAAATATTATAGTTTTAGAAAAAGGAAGATGCGTCGAAAAAGGAACTCACGATCAATTGTATGATAATAAAGGAACCTATTACCAAATATTTATGGCAATGGCCAACAGTTTAAATATTGAAAAAATCACGCAGACTTTTGATTGATGTACTTCAAAATCAGTTTTTCAATAATGAAAGCTGTAATAATCCCAAATGTATAAGCCAAAATATCTGACCAAAGAAATCCCTGACCTAAAACATATCTTCCAAAAAGTGTTTTTCTAAGTTCAATCATCCATTCGCCTTGATAAAGCTGTAAAAACTCAATGCTGTAACATATTAAAAGAGAAAGCAAAACTATTAATGAAGCTTTCTTAACAGGAAAGAATATCCGAACCAAAGCATAAATCATTACTGCGTAAAGAAAATCCCCAATCCACAACGGAATAAAAGATATTTTCCGAGAAAGAATCCCTAGAAAAATTATAAAGACAAAAAGTAAGAAATAATAGATTCGGATTTTTTTCAAGTTTAGATTGGTTTAGTTAGGGGCAAATTTAGACTAAATCTTTCATTTGTAGATAAAGTTTGTCATTGCGAGGAACGAAGCAACCACACTAACAAAGGTTGCAAAGCTGTGTGTAATGGCACACAGATGACGCAGATTTAAACAGATTTTTATTGTTTGATGAATGACAAACCAAAAGAAACCAGCACAAAACAGTACTTTAATAGTACATTTTTAGGGAATGAAAAATACAAACGCTTAGATAAGTTTAGTTTATTTTATAAATTTATCGGTTCAACAAAAATTATCTATCAAAAATAACCACATGAATTCAAAATTTTTTACCCTGATTGCGGCTTTGTTTCTTTTAGGAAATCAAACGTATGCGCAAAAGAACAATTCGTTTAACGTTCAAAAACAATTGGATTATTGCGCAGAACAGGCCTCAAAAACCTTAAAAGTAATTCCGAATGACGGCACTTCTCCAAGAACAGTTCCTAATGGAAGCAAAGATTGGAAATTTGTTAGCTACAAAGACTGGACAAGCGGTTTTTGGCCTGGTGAATTATGGTATTTGTATGAAGCAACAAAAGATAAAAAATGGGAAAAAGAAGCCGATAAATTTTCACGTTTCTTAACGCCTTTGTCTGTTAGCAAAGCGGCAGACCATGATTTAGGTTTTCAGATTTTTAATAGTTTCGGAAATGGATATCGATTGACTAAAAATCCGGAATACAAAGAAATTATCCTAAAAACAGCCGATACTCTGGCGACACTTTTTAATCCGAAAGTGGGAACTATACAGTCTTGGCCTCATAATAAAATGGGCGGACATAATACGATTATTGATAATATGATGAATTTGGAACTTCTTTTTTGGGCTTCAAAAAATGGAGGAAACAAAAAACTATATGATATTGCTGTTAAACATGCCGAAACTACAATGGCAAATCATTTTAGACCAGATAATACTTCTTATCACGTGATTATTTATGATTATGAAACCGGGAAAAAAATAAAAGGCAGAACTGCTCAGGGATATAGCGACGACAGTATGTGGGCGCGCGGCCAGGCTTGGGCAATTTACGGATATACGATGGTGTACAGAGAAACTAAAGATCCTAAATTTTTAGATTTTGCACACAAATTAACTCGTGTTTATTTAGATAAATTAACCACAGAAGATTTAATACCGTATTGGGATTTTAATGCACCGGATATTCCAAATGCGCCTAGAGATGCTTCGGCAGCTGCGATTGTTTCTTCGGCACTTTTAGAGTTAAGTACTTATACAAAAGATAAGACTTTGAAAAATGAATATTTAACTAAATCTAAAAAAATGATCGTCTCACTTTCAGATCATTACCAAAGCCGAGATGTCAATTCAGCCTTCTTATTGCATTCAACAGGACACAAACCTGCAGGAAGCGAAATAGATTGTTCTATAAATTACGCAGATTATTACTATCTTGAAGCACTTTTAAGACTTCAAAAAACAAAGTAAATTTAGAACTATGATTAAGAAAATAAGCCAAATCTCATTTGCGATTATGATGGTGTTGATGCTTGTAAGCTGTAAAAATACCAAACAGAAACTGCAGGAATTTGTTGTTAATTACAACGCAACAGCTTCTAGTTTTAGAGCCGAAAACGTTAATCTTACAACTGCCCGAGGTTATATTAATGATAATAAAATCGAATTGCGATTTGAAACCGATTTAGAGCAAAATGCAGCCAATAAAACAGCGGCGAATACAACTTTTCCTAAGCTGTTAAAAGATATGTTCGACAAAAATCAAATTCCGGAAGAATTGGTAAAAGAAGGAATTCAGTTTGATGCCTATTATTTAGCCGATGATAATACTGTTTTTGTAAAAGAAGTGATAACTAAAGAATCACTTGCAGAACTATTGAAAGATTAATTCAGGAATAAACAACCTAAAAAAAGTCTCTTTAAAATTAGTTTTTAAAGAGGCTTTTTTAATTTATCTAAGGTTAATCTTTTGATTTTTATGTTTGCGTAATTGATTTGTAGTCAAATAATTACATTTTTAAAATTTATGATTTGGTTTTGCTTTTTCGTTTAAATTTCGTTATGTTTGAGTTAAAAATTAACTAATAAACCAAAAAATTATGAAAAAAATTACCCAAATCGCATTTGCTTTTGCTCTTGCATTAGTACTGATAAGTTGTAAAAATACCAAACAAAAAATTCAGGAACATGTAAGCACCTACAACAATTCATCGTCAATTAAAGGCCACGGAATTACCAGCACAACTGCTAAAGCCTTTTTGAACGACAATAAAATCGAGATTAGAATTGAAACTAATTTAGAAGAAAATGACGAAAATAAATTAGCTTACAAAGATTCATTTCCGGATTTGTTAAAAGAGATGATCAAGAACGATCAAATATCTACAGAATTAATTAACGAAGGAGTAAAATTTGATGTTTATTTCTTAGCTTACAATAATGCCATATTAGCACAGCAGTTGGTAGATAAAGAAGAATTAGCTGTTTTAGAAAACGGAGCTGCCACAGGAAGTAAAGAAACTGCTAAACTCTAAAACTACCTTTACATAAAAAAGCAAAAGCCTCTTTGTAAATATCAAAGAGGCTTTTGCTTTTTAATTTCGTTTAGTAACATTCGTTAAATTATCAGGGAAATATAGTTCTGATAGATTCGTAAATTCGTCACCACGCATAAAGATATTGATGTCAACATCTGCAAAAGACGTTTTTCCGGCTGCGGCCAAAAGCTCATTTGCAGCATGAAGCGTGTTTTTATGAAAATGATACACACGATCTGATTTATCGGTAACAACCAAACCTTTCATAAGCATTTTGTTTTGAGTGGCAACTCCCGTTGGACATTCGTTATTATGGCAGCGCAATGCCTGAATACATCCCAAAGAGAACATAAACCCCCTCGCGCTGTTGCACATATCTGCACCTAAAGCAACGGCATGCAGAATAGAATATCCGGAAATGATTTTACCGCTTCCTATAATTCTTATTTTGTCACGAATATTCAATCCAATTAAAGTTTTGTTTACGAAAATCAATGCCGGTTCAAATGGCATACCAACTCCGTCTGCAAATTCCAGCGGTGCAGCTCCGGTTCCGCCTTCGGCACCATCAATGGTAATAAAATCCGGATAGATATCTTCGGAAATCATGTCATGGCAGATCGCTTCAAATTCAGCAGTATTTCCAATACATAATTTAAAGCCAACTGGTTTTCCGTTTGATAATTCGCGTAATTGTTTCACAAATTGAAGCAGTCCTTTTGTATCAGAAAAAGAAGTATGGCCAGGAGGAGAAAGAATCATGGTATGCGGTACAACTCCTCTAATTTTGGCAATCTGTTCTGTGTTTTTAGCCGCCGGAAGCACACCTCCGTGACCTGGTTTTGCACCTTGAGAAAGCTTAATTTCGATCATTTTTACATTTGGAAGATTGGCTTTTTCCGAGAATTTTTCAGGACTGAAATTTCCTTCGGCATCACGGCATCCAAAATAACCCGTACCAATCTGCCAGGTAATATCACCTCCGCCTTCAAGATGATAATCGGTTAAACCTCCTTCACCTGTGTTTTGGTAGAAGTTTCCTTTTTTGGCACCAATATTAATGGCACGAACAGCATTTTCGCTCAATGAACCAAAACTCATTGCCGAAACATTAAATAAAGAAGCAGAATAAGGCTGTCTGCAATCTTTTCCGCCCACTAAAACTCTTGGAAGTTCTTCGTTTACCTTTGCCGGAAAAATAGAATGTTTTATTCCTTCATAAGTTTCCGTATTTAGGTTTTGCTGCGTACCGAAAGGCGTGCTCGAATCGATATTTTTAGCTCTTTGATAAACTAAAGAACGCTGATTTCTGGAGAAAGGTTTTCCGTCTGTAGATCTTTCAATAAAATACTGTTGAATTTCGGGCGCAATCATTTCAAATAAATATCTGAAATAACCCAAAACCGGAAAGTTCCTTAAAATAGCATGCTTTTTTTGAGTAGCATTATAAACTCCAATAACCAATAAAATTGGAATAATAAAAACGAGTAAATAAGCTCGCCCGGTGTAATAGTAAATTGCAAGAACAATTAGAAACAATAAGAATCCGTAAATGAAGAATTTTTTTCTCATGTTTTTAAGTAATAAGGAATAATTTAATTAGTTGAATCTTAATCGGACATAAACGTGTTTAATGCCCTTTTTATCAGATTCTCTTTCGTCGATTTCGAGAATATCTGTCAATGATTTCAGCATTGGCGTAAGCTTAGAATAACCATAATTTCTAGGATCAAATTCTGGTTTTTTCTTTACAATCAGGTTTCCAACATCGCCTAGAAATGCCCATCCGTCATCATCTTCAATATCTTCAATAGTGGCTTCGATAAGTTCGATGGTTTGTTTATCAATTTTATGAAGCGCTTTTTCTGTTGGTTTTTCGATTGGTTTTTTGGTGTCGGCTGCGGTTGCTTTTGGTTTTTTCTTCTGGATTGCTCCATCTAAAACCTCAATATAAATAAATCTGTCGCAGGCTACAATAAACGAACTTGGGGTTTTCTTTTCTCCAATACCAATTACTTTCATGCCAGATTCGCGAAGTCTGACTGCCAGACGTGTAAAATCGCTGTCGCTGGAAACGATGCAAAAACCGTCTAACTTACCGGAATAAAGCAAATCCATTGCATCGATAATTAAGGCAGAATCTGATGAGTTTTTTCCAACCGTATAACTGTATTGTTGAATAGGAGTAATGGCATGTTCAAGTAAAACAGCTTTCCAGCCATTAGCATTAGGCTTTGTCCAGTCAGCATAAATACGTTTGGTAGTAGGTGTTCCAAACTTTGCAATTTCTTCCATCATCCCTTTTACATTACTGTAAGGCACATTATCGGCATCAATCAGAACAGCTAATTTTAAATCTTTTGAGTTGCTTAATGGCATTTTTTAGATATTAGAAATTATGTAATCTCAAAGTTAAAATTAAAATTGGTTTTTATACGAATTTGCTGCTGAATATATGCTTTATCTAGTCTAAATTATTTTGGTTATAAATAACTTTTTGTGATATAAAATTAATTAAAGATAAATTTGTCTTTTATATTCAATGTGTATATCTTTGTAAAGAATTAATCAGGAAAGTATGTTTTCAAAAGCGTGTGAATACGGAATTAGGGCTTCAATATTTATTGCAACCAAATCTTCTAAAGGAATTAGAGTTGGAATAAAAGATGTAGCAAAAGAAATTGATTCTCCGGAACCCTTTACGGCCAAGATTATGCAGATTTTGACCAAAAACGGAATCATACATTCGGCAAAAGGAGTAGGAGGAGGTTTTGAAGTTTCGAATGAAGCTGTAAAATCAATTAGATTAATCCAGATTGTAGATGCAATCGACGGTAATAAAATTTACAGTGGATGCGGCATTGGACTTAAAGAATGCTCAGAGGAACATCCTTGTCCGGTTCATCATGAATTTAAAAAAATTAGAGGGCTGCTTTTAGAAATGCTGACTAAAACCACTTTAGAACAGCTGGCTACAGATGTAAAATCAGGCGATTTCTTTCTTAAAACATTAAATATCAACGATTAAATTTTAATAAATTATTTTAACAATGAATACAAAAACCAAAATTTCACTATTAATCCTAATGGGATTTTTAACTATAACTTCCTGCGGTAAAAAAGAAACAGCTCCGGTTGAAGAACAAACAGAAACTACTGCCGAAGGAGAAGCTGCTCCGGTAACTTCAACTGCCGAAAATGTATTGGTTATTGAAGGAAATGACCAAATGCAGTTTAATACAAATGAATTAAAAGCGGTTGCAGGTAAGCCAATTAAACTGACTTTGAAACATGTTGGTAAAATTCCTAAAGAAGCAATGGGGCATAATCTGGTTATTCTTCAGGAAGGAACAGACGAAGCATCTTTTGCTTTAAAAGCAAATGATGCTAAAGCAACCGATTATATTCCGGAATCTGAAAAAGCTTCGATTATTGCTCACACTAAATTATTAGGAGGAGGCGAAGAAGATACGATCGAATTTACAATTGATAAAAAAGGATCTTACCCGTTTATTTGTTCTTTCCCTGGCCACGTGGCTATGATGAAAGGTGTATTAATTGTTGAGTAAATAGTAAAAAACTCCAAGTAAAAGTTTGGAGTTTTTTTAAGAACTAATAAAGGATGAAATTGTCTTTTATTGAATTAAAAAAAGATGAAAAGAGAAAAAAAATTATGGATCGTATTTGCATTGGTGATGAGTGTATCATTTGCAGTACTGGGTTATTATGGTTATGAAATTTACCAGCAGGCACCGCCAATGCCAAAACAAATAGTTTCAGACAGCGAAAAAAATATTTTTTCTGAAGCCGAAATTAAAGACGGGCAAAATATCTGGCAGAGTATAGGAGGTCAGGAAGTAGGATCTATCTGGGGGCACGGATCTTATGTTGCTCCGGACTGGACAGCTGACTGGCTGCATCGTGAAGCGCTTTTTATACTGAATAAATTTGCAAAAGAAGATTTTAATAAAAAATTTGATGAGCTTGATGCGGAGAAGCAGGCAGCGCTAAAAATTCGTTTGCAAAAAGACCTGCGAACCAATCGATACGATGCGACTTCGGGAGTTCTTACGATATCTGAAAATCGTGTTGAAGCAATTCAAAGTCTAAGCGAATATTATAGAGGACTGTTTACAAATGATCCTCAGTTTGATAAATTGAGAGAAGAATATGCTATCCCGAAAAATTCGATTAAAGATGAAGCACGAATGCACAAAATGAATGCATTTTTCTTTTGGTCAACCTGGGCAACGGTCACCAATCGTCCTGATTCTGATATTTCGTATACGCACAACTGGCCTTCAGATGAATTAGTGGGAAATAAAGCAACCAAAGAACTTTTGGCTTGGTCTGGAGTAAGTATTATTCTGCTGATTTTCAGTATTGGAATTTTAGTTTTCTATCATGCAAAATCTGGTGAAGAAGAAGAATTTCCGCTTCCAAAAGAAGACCCAATTATCAATCAGGGTAAAACGCCATCGATGAAATTGGTTGTGAAATATTTCTGGATTGTAAGTTTATTGATGATTTTACAAATGACTTTTGGAATCATTACAGCACATTACGGCGTTGAAGGAAACGGGCTTTACGGAATTCCAATCGATCAGATTTTACCTTACGCCGTGACTCGTACCTGGCATACACAGCTGGCGATTTTCTGGATAGCAACGGCTTGGCTGGCAACAGGATTGTATATTGCTCCGGCAGTTTCGGGTAAAGATCCTAAATTTCAATGTTTCGGAATAAATTTCCTGTTTGTTGCTTTACTCATTATTGTTTTGGGTTCAATGGCCGGACAATGGTTTGGCGTTATGCAGAAATTAGATTTGGTACAAAATTTCTGGTTTGGTCATCAGGGTTATGAATATGTCGATTTAGGACGTTTTTGGCAGATTTTCCTTTTAGTGGGACTGTTTTTATGGCTGGCTTTAATGGTTCGACCGTTAATTCCAATTTTAAAGAAAAAAACACAAGAAAAAAATCTAATCATTTTATTCCTGATTTCTTGCGCCGCAATTGCCATGTTTTACGGAGCAGGATTAATGTGGGGAAGACAAACCAACTTAGCTATAGCCGAATACTGGAGATGGTGGGTGGGTCATCTTTGGGTTGAAGGTTTCTTCGAAGTATTTGCAACCGTTGTTATGGCATTTTTATTTGTTCGATTAGGATTATTGAAAACCAAAACAGCGACTTTAAATGTTTTATTTGCGACAATTATTTTCATGTCGGGTGGTATTTTAGGAACATTCCATCACTTGTATTTCTCTGGAACTCCAACCGCAATTATGGCGTTGGGAGCAACTTTCAGCGCGCTCGAAGTTGTGCCTTTAACCTTAATAGGATTTGAAGCTTATCAAAACTATAAAATCTCAAAATCGACACAATGGATTACCGATTATAAATGGCCTATTTATTTTATGATTTCAGTAGCATTCTGGAATTTCCTCGGCGCCGGCGTTTTCGGATTCATCATCAACCCGCCAATTGCACTTTATTATGTACAAGGTTTAAATACAACACCGCTGCATGGGCATACGGCTTTGTTTGGAGTATACGGAATGTTAGGAATTGGTTTGGTGTTGTTCGTTCTAAGAAGTTTGTACCGAAATGTAAACTGGAATACCAAGCTGCTTAAAATTACTTTTTGGTCGCTGAATATTGGGCTGTTTTTAATGGCAATATTAAGTCTGCTCCCAATAGGAATCTGGCAGGCTGTAGAAAGTATCGATCACGGAATGTGGTACGCCCGTTCATCAGAATTAATGCAGCAACCCGCCATGATTACCTTAAAATGGCTTCGTGCGATAGGAGATTCTATTTTTGGAATCGGATTTATTACAATGGCGTGGTTTGTATTTGACTTGACTTTAAAAAATAAAAATAAATAAAAAATAGATTATCATGGAAAATTTAAAAAACAGAACAATAGGATCATTTGTGGCTCAGGACTATAGAACTGCAGCGGTATTTTCTAAATACAAAATTGATTTTTGCTGTAAAGGCGACCGAACTGTAAATGAAGTATGTGACAAACAAAATATAAATTCTGATGCTTTGCTGCAAAGTATAGATGAAGTAGTGCAATCAGAAAATAACGGTTCAATCGATTTTAATTCATGGCCTTTGGATTTACTGGCAGATTATATTGAAAAAACACATCATCGTTATGTGGAGGATAAAACGCAGACGCTTCTTCCTTTTTTAGATAAATTATGTAAAGTTCACGGCGGACGCCATCCTGAATTATTCAAAATAAATGAATTGTTTATAGGATGTGCTGCCGAATTGTCTCAACACATGAAAAAAGAAGAATTGATTTTGTTTCCTTTCGTAAAAAGAATGGTAAAAACAAAAGATTCTGACGGCGTTTTATTGCAGCCGTCTTTTGGAAGTGTATCCAATCCTATTGCTATGATGATGCACGAGCACAACAACGAAGGCGAGCGTTTTAGAGAAATTGCAGCTCTTACAGATAATTATACACCTCCGGCAGATGCTTGTACAACTTACAGAGTAACTTTTGCAATGCTTAAAGAGTTTGAAGAAGATTTGCATAAACACATTCACTTAGAGAATAATATCTTGTTTCCAAAAGCAGTTGCATTGGAAAAAGATTTTGTTGAAGTAGAATAAAAATAAATTTTGATAATGAAAAAACACCGATGAATACTAAGTTAGAAAAGTATTGTCGGTGTTTTTGTTCTTATAATTTACTTCCTAGTTTATTACTTTTAATGATTGAGTTTAATTTGACAAGATTAAACACATAGATACATAGTTTTGTAAACTTAGAAAGGCGTTTCACTTTCATTAACAAACATAGCTAGGTGTGAAAATATAGATTTTTTAAAAATTATCTTTTGTAATGTTTAAAATCTATGTTTCTATGTGTTTAAATAAACAATTTTCTAAAATGAATTCTCAAAAAACCTGGATTATCTGCTGTTTTTTAAATTTCTTAATTGCCTGCCTATTTGGGTTGATAATGCGGTTGGTATATCTTTATCCTATAAATTGGATAAACTACGGCTTTTTACTTCACTCACATTCGCATGTGGCCATGCTGGGCTGGGTTTATCTGATGATTTATGTTTTAGTGGTTCGGTTTTTTATTCCGAAAGAAAAAAGCCAGAAACGAATTTATAACCGATTATTCTGGCTGACTGAATTTTCGGTTATCGGAATGATGATTACTTTTCCTCTTCAGGGATATGCTTTGTTTTCGATTATTTTTTCAACGCTTCATATTTTGCTGAGCTATGCTTTCTGCCGATTGGTTTGGAAAGACATTTTTAAAGAAAAAACACCGCAGCAAAAACTTTTGCGTGTTTCTGTTTTGTTTATGATCTTGTCGACTTTGGGAGTTTGGTGTTTAGGACCGGCTGTGAGTACGCTGGGTAAACAAAGCGTATTTTATCAAATCGCCATTCAGTTTTTTCTGCATTTTCAGTTTAACGGCTGGTTTATGTTTGCTGTTTTGGCCTTGTTTTTAAAACAATTTCAGCATAAAATGGAAGAAAGAAAGTTTGAGAAATTTTATTTTCTTTTAATCGTTTCGACCTTTTTAACGCTGGCATTTCCAATTCGATGGTTTGCAGCAATCAATATTTTAAACTGGATCAATGCTTTTGGGGTAATCTTGCAATTAGGCGCTTTTGTATATTTCTATCAAATGCTGCAACCTCAAATAAAGGATTTTAAAAAAGGTTTAGATGAAAGTGCTAAACTCGTTTATGGTCTGGCTTTATGTTCGTTATTTTTGAAAATAGGAATTCAGTTATTGACCATTTTTCCAAATATCACTCAGGTTTCGCATCAAATAAGGAATTTTGTAATTGGTTTTATTCACCTGACAACTTTGGGAATTATAACCGGATTTTTGTTTGGAATTTTGCTTCAGAATAAAATACTTTCTGCTCATTCTTCTGTCTTAAAAATAGGAGTAAAAAGTTTTATATTAGGTTATTTAGCAACCGAAATCCTGCTGTTTTTTCAAGGTGTGCTTCTTTATTTTGGCAGCGGGATGCTTTCAGGATATTATGAGAGTATTTTTGTTTGCAGCTTGATTTTGGTTTTTGGATTAGTTTTGATGATGTTATCTGTAATAGATTTACAATCAAATAATTTTGCTAAATAAGTCCCAGAGGGACAAAATATTTATAGAATATCAATTAATATATTAAAAGCCCCATCGGGGCGACATGTTTATAGGATTGTAAAAGCATATATATCGCTCCGCTGGAGCTTTGAATCAATTGCAAATTTTAGCTATAAATATTTAAGCTCCGCTGGAGCTAAAAATAGAACCTAGTTAAAAAACAAAAAACAAGAGTCGATCCATTCCTACAAAATCTCCCCTTGTTTTTCTACTAAATCAAAATGAATAATCTTTATATTTTTCCTGTTTCAAGGTTTATTATTGTTTTTTTTCTGCTAAACCATCTTGAATTTGGTTTAATTTCTAAGCAAAAGTAAAAGATAGATCTGTCTTTTATTGTGATAAAAGTCATGATTTACTTACTGCTTTTTATTTATATTGTGAACTAAAAGTTCTAGTTTAGAGGGATAGAGCGGAATGTTGAATATTTTTTAATAAAAATAAATGACTCTCTGAATTTTAGAATAATAATGATTATTTTTGCTCGCTGATTAAGTTAAAAAATTACTACACTATATTATGGTAAAAGATTTATTCGAAAGAATTCAGGACAATAAAGGACCTTTAGGAAAATGGGCTTCGCAGGCAGAAGGCTATTATGTTTTCCCAAAGTTAGAAGGAGAGTTGGGTCCTAGAATGACATTTCATGGAAAAAATATTCTAAACTGGAGTTTAAATGATTATTTAGGTTTAGCAAATCATCCTGAAGTTCGTAAAGCCGATACAGATGCTGCGGCTCAGTATGGTGCAGCTTACCCTATGGGTGCTCGTATGATGTCTGGACACACGACTTATCATGAGCAATTAGAAAATGAATTAGCTGCTTTTGTAATGAAAGAATCAGCTTATTTATTGAATTTTGGTTACCAGGGAATGGTGTCTATTATTGATGCTTTGGTTACTAAAAATGATATCATTGTTTACGATGTAGATTCGCATGCTTGTATCATTGATGGTGTTCGTTTGCACATGGGTAAACGTTTTACTTACAAGCACAACGATCTTGAAAGTATGGAAAAAAACCTGCAGCGTGCTACTAAAATGGCAGAAGAAACAGGCGGAGGTATTTTATTTATTACCGAAGGTGTTTTTGGAATGCGCGGACAGCAGGGTAAACTAAAAGAAATTGTTGCTTTGAAGCAAAAATACAATTTCCGTTTGTTAGTAGATGATGCACACGGTTTTGGAACACTTGGTAAAACAGGTGCCGGAGCAGGTGAGGAGCAGGGAGTTCAGGCAGATATTGATGTTTACTTCTCTACTTTTGCTAAATCTATGGCTAATATTGGTGCTTTTGTAGCAGCAGATAAAACAGTTATTGACTATTTAAAATACAACTTACGTTCGCAGATGTTTGCTAAAGCGTTACCAATGATCCAGACAATTGGTTCATTAAAACGTTTAGAGTTATTGCGTAATTCTTCTGAAATTAAAGACAAACTTTGGGAGAATGTAAATGCATTACAAAGCGGTTTAAGAGAAAAAGGATTCAATATTGGAGATACAAATACTTGTATTACTCCGGTTTACCTTGAAGGAAGTATTCCTGAGGCAATGGTAATGGTTAACGATTTAAGAGAAAACTACGGTATTTTCCTTTCTATTGTTGTTTATCCGGTTATACCTAAAGGAATTATTTTGTTAAGAATGATTCCAACAGCTTCTCATACTTTAGCTGATATTGATGAAACGTTAACGGCTTTCGAAGCGATTCGCGAGAAATTAGTAAACGGAACTTATAAAGATATTGCAGAACGTACTACAGTAGACGTTTCGTAATTAATTTAAAAATAGATTTCCTTAAGTGGAAATTATGTAAAAAAATCCATTCGTAGAACGAATGGATTTTTTTTTATTTAAGTTAACTTTATATCATAATCACAAAATAAAAATAACTATTATGAAAAAAGTATTAGCAATATCAACTCTTATTTTAACGGTTTTTATTTCCTGTAAAAAAGAAACTACAACGACAGAGCCGGTACAAATTACTCCAAGTCCGCCAAAAGAAGCTGAAATTGCGGAACCGGCAGGAGATCAGTGTTATACGTGGAAATCGAATGGAAGTACTATTGAGATGAGCTTTAATGTAAACTCTCATCAGGAAGTAAACGGAAAATTAAGCTATAACTTAGTAGGGAAAGATAAAAACGAAGGAACTTTAATCGGAAACATGAAAGGCGATACTTTAATTGCCGATTATACTTTTAATTCTGAAGGAGTTTCATCAGTAAGAGAAGTTGCTTTTTTACAAAGAGAAAATACCTTTATTGAAGGATATGGAGATGTTGTACAAGCCAATGATAAAGTAACTTTTAAAGATAAAACAAAACTAAAATTTGACCAGAAAAACACATTGGTCAAAGTAGATTGCAAAGTGGAATAATGAATTGTTATGAATGCAAAAAATCCATTCGTTTGGGGGCGAATGGATTTTTTATGTTTTTATATAATCTCGGGAAAAGCTGAAAACTGAGACCGAAAACTGAAAACTCTTCTAGAGATTTTTCAAATACGTTTTTCTTTGACAGTGAATTTTAGGATCAAAGTTTTTCCACAGTAAATGAATTGCCGTATTCTCTGCTAATTCTGGAGTTCTAATACAATTTTGAATTCCTTTCTCTGAAAAAGTTTTGTAATATTCATCAAAAATAATCGCGGTAACGCCTTTATTTTGGTAATCAGGATGAACACCGATAAGATAAAAAACGACATCTTTACTTTTCTTTCTTGCTTTAAGCAGATGAAGAAAACCAAACGGAAAAAGTTTTCCTTTTGCTTTTTGCAATGCTTCGCTAAAACTTGGCATTACAATGCTGAAAGCAACCAGATTATCATCTTTATCGACTACAAATTTTATGTATTCCGGATTAATAAAGCTGATGTATTTCTTCTTAAAATATTCTTTCTGAACATCTGAAATAGCTACAAATGAAGCTAGTTTTGCATACGATTCATTAAACAAATCAAACATTTTGTCTACATGAGGCATAATGTCTTTTGTTTTGGTAAATGTCAAGGAGCGAAGTCCGTAGCGTTTTTTAATTAACTCCTGCGCTTTTAAGAAAAATTCAGGTTTTACATTAGAAAAAGGGAAAATACTTTCGATATATTCTTTCTCGACCTGAAAGCCTAATTGTTCAAAATGAGTTACATAATAAGGATTATTGTACCATGTAATCATAGTTCCCATCTGATCGTAACCTTCGGTAAGAACACCTACTTTGTCTAGGTTTGAAAAACCCATTGGACCTTCGGTATGTTCAAGATTATGTTTTCGGCCTAGTTCATATACTTTTTCAAGAAGCGCTTTGGTAACTTCAATATCATCAATAACATCAAACCATCCAAAACGAACTTTTCGTTTATGCTGGTTATTCACTTCTGCCCAATTAATGATAGCTGTAATTCTTCCAACAATTTCATTGTCTTTATAAGCCAGGTAAAAATAAGCTTCGGCATTATCAAAAGCAGGATTTTTAGTTTTATCAAATGACTCTAATTCATCTGCAATAATGGGCGGTACCCAATACGGATTGTCTTTATAAAGTGAAAACGGAAATTTGATATAATCTGTTAATTCCTTTTTGGTTATGGCTTCTTTAATTGTAATCATTAACTTGTTGTTTGCTCTTGATTAAGAGATATTTTTATTGTTTATTTATTCGTATTTGGCTTTACGTTTTCGTTCTTTTTCCTGATAATCAATTTCTTTTTTGTTGTCAGGGTTCTTTTTCGCTCTATCTCTGTTTTTTAGTTCAATTTGTTTGGTTTTATACCAGCCATCATAACGCCATGAAAAACCAACGCCGCCATATAAAACAGAAGGTGTGTTTTTAAAGTTGGTGCTTATAGAAGCATCAATTTGCATATTTCGAGACAAAAGAAAAGCTGCACCGCCGCGCACGATGGCATCGCTGTAAAAATCGCTTTTATATCCTTGATTTTCTACAAAACCAGACCATCTGTCGTTAAATCCGTGAGTAAGAGTTAAAATATAACCATAACTTGGATAATCCGTACTTATATAATCGGCAATAATATTCGTTACAAAAACCCATGATCCGCCTCCTAACATGTTTTGAGTAATAAGGGAAATCTTAGGAGAAATGGCACCGTCCGGAGAAAAATAATACGGATTATCAGCACCCACAAAATTAGCTCCTGCAAAAATCGAAACAGCCGGAATCAATTCGCGCCATTGAAAGTTTCGATTGGCTTTGTAGCTGTAAATATTAGCTTCTCTT
The DNA here is from genome assembly GCF_058807735.1 of Flavobacterium sp. GW821-FHT12A05. Classification (NCBI taxonomy): domain Bacteria; kingdom Pseudomonadati; phylum Bacteroidota; class Flavobacteriia; order Flavobacteriales; family Flavobacteriaceae; genus Flavobacterium; species Flavobacterium sp. GW821-FHT12A05. The sequence continues at coordinate 630,357 of NZ_JBXAQY010000001.1, forward strand.
GTATAGTTTTTGTAAGGATCGTAAATTAGGTATTTTGCTCCTAAAACGGTTTGTCTGAAATTGTTCTTTTTATAGCTGGTATAAGGTGTGTCGAAGTTTTCCCTTTGATATTGAACATCCAAAACAAACTCCAGCTTTTCAAGAAAAGCACCGTATCTAATGCTTAAATCGGTACCAAAACCAGAAGCGTCGTAATCTAATAAATCGTGTTTTTCTTTAATTGCATACACGCCAATTTCGCCTTGAATAACTGATTTTCCAACTGCATAAGCAGACATGGTTTCGCCCGGACGGTTGGAATTAATTACATCAGTGTATTGAGCAAAGAAAATTTGCGGTGTTAAAAAAAGAGCGGTAAAAAGTAATTTTTTAATTTTCAACATAATTATTTGGGGATTAGAAAAATAATAACGCAATTCAAATGTACTATATTTTATTATTTATTTAAGATTGATATTTTAATTTTAAACAACGGATTTACTAATTTTGGAAAAAAATTATATGATCATGCAAGAAGCATCTTTTACAAATTTGTTTAAAACGATAATGTGGATTATTGCGTTTTATTATATTTTTAAATTTTTGGCTAGAATCTTTTTACCGGTATTGGTAAAAAAAGCAGTTGAAAAAGCAGGAGAGAATTTTCAAAGACAACAACAATACGGCCAGAATAACACATGGCAGCAAACACGCACTAACAATAATGATGAGATAATCATCGATACTGCTAATGCAAAAAAGCCGCGCGAAACCAAAAAAGTGGGCGATTATGTTGATTACGAAGAAATAGATTAAGTTTGCATCCTTAATAAGCAGGATTCATCATTTAACCAAACCAGCCAAAATTGAAAATAGTAAATAAATTCTATCCGCACGCCCTTGTAGTACTGGGCTTTATTCTCGTTTCTTTAATTTATTTTTATCCGGTTCTACAGGGAAAACAAATTTTCCAGTCTGATATTGCTCAATACACCGGAATGGCCAAAGAGCAAAATGACTTTAGAGCCGCAGAACATGCAGAGCCTTATTGGACAAATTCGGCTTTTGGCGGAATGCCAACGTATCAGTTAGGAGCCAATTATCCTAATGATGTTGTGGGGAAAATAGATGATGTTTTACGTTTCTTACCACGTCCGGCTGATTATTTATTTCTATATTTTTTAGGCTTTTATGGTTTGTTATTGGTTTTAAAAACAGACCCTTTAAAAGCTTTTATAGGCGCACTTGCGTTTGGTTTTTCGACCTATTTAATTATTATTCTGGGTGTTGGGCACAATGCAAAAGCGCATGCCATTGCTTATATGCCATTGGTTATAGCCGGATTTATACTCGTTTTTCAGAAAAAATACATTTGGGGAGGCTTGCTCACCATGTTTGCGGTTGCATTAGAAGTTAATGCCAATCACTTTCAAATGACCTATTATTTATTGATATTCTTATTGATACTTTCAGGTTATTATGCCTTCAATTTTATAAAAGATAAAGAATACAAACCGCTTTTAATTGCAATTGGAACCCTTGCCGTGGCAGGTATTTTTGCCATTGGTGCCAATGCGGCCAATTTATTAGCAACAAGTGAATATGCTAAATTTAGTACACGAAGCAACAGCGAATTAACTTTTAATCCTGACGGAACAAAAAAAGCAAACGAAAATGCATTAAGCCGTGAATATATTACTGAATACAGTTACGGAATTGCCGAAAGTTTCAACCTTATTGCTCCTAGAATTTTTGGAGGTTCAAATCATGAAAATGTAGGAGTAGACAGCCGTATGTATTCTTTTATGTTAGAGCAGGGAGTACCGGCAAGTCAGGCAGAAGATTTCGTTTCAGGAATGCCTACTTATTGGGGAGATCAGCCAATTGTGGCAGCACCGGCATATATTGGTGTTGTGGTGTTTTTCCTCGCAGTTTTGGCATTGTTTATTGATGATAGAAAAATAAAATATGTATTTCTTTCAGGAGCATTATTCTCATTGGTGCTTTCTTGGGGTAAAAACTTTTCTCTGTTAACAGATTTCTTTATTGATTATGTTCCGATGTATGATAAGTTTAGAGCTGTATCGTCTATTCAGGTCATTTTAGAATTATGTTTTCCAGTATTGGCAGTAATGGGAATTCAATCCTTTTTTAAAGCAAAAGAAGAACCTAAATTACAGCAAAAAGCACTTATACAAACCGGAGTTTTTGGTTTGGGAGTTATTTTAATTCTAGTATTTGCAAAAGGATTTTTCCACTTTACAGGAAGCAGCGATAATTATTTCTTACAAAGTTACGGACCAGCATTTGTAGATGCTTTAAAAGAAGACAGAATGTCTTTATATTCTGCCGATTTACTTCGCTCAGGATTCTTTATAGTAGTTACTTTTGGTGTATTATGGCTGTTTATTAAAAAGAAATTTTCACAAACTACAGCATTGGTTATTGTGGCTGTTTTAATGATTTTTGATTTGTTTTTTGTAGACAAAAAATATGTTTCGGCTAAAGATTTTGTTAGTCCGGTTCAAATTGCGGCTCCATTTCAGGAAACACCTGCCGATGCTAAAATTTTAGAAGATACGACTCATTATAGAGTTTTTGAAGTAAACGGAAATATGTCAAGCGCAAGAGCTTCTTATTTTCATCATTCTATAGGTGGTTATCACGCTGCGAAACCAAGAAGAATGCAGCAGTTATTTGATTATCAAATTGCTAAAAACAATCTGGAAGTGCTTAATATGTTAAATGTTAAGTATGTAATTCAGACAGATAAAGAAGGAAAAGAAATTCCAACCATAAATCCGGATGCAAATGGAAATGCTTGGTTTGTAAGCGCATTAAAACTGGTTAATAAACCAGATGATGTTATGAAAGCATTAGATCATCTGGATACTAAAGAAGTAGCAGTTTTTAATGTTCACGATCATGAAGGTAAATTTAAAAATGCCCGAATGAAAAAACAATGGGATACAACCGGAACAATAAAATTAGTTCAATATAAGCCAAACTACATCAAATATCAATCAGATAACGGAAAAGATGGTTTAGCTGTTTTCTCTGAAATGTATTATGAAAACGGATGGAACGCTTATATTGACGGACAATTAACGGATCATTTTCCTGTAGATTATGTTTTAAGAGCAATGGAAGTTCCCGGCGGAAAACATACAATCGAATTTAAGTTTGAACCAAAAGTTGTAAAAACCGGAGGAACAATTAATTTGGTTAGTTCAATTGGAATGTTCCTGCTTTTAATTGGAGGAGTTTATTTCGAGAGAAAGAAGTTTAGTGAGCAGTCTCAGTAATCAGTCTCAGTTTACATTTTAAAACAATAATCGATTTTCATTGGAACAAAAAAAGCTCTTAATTATAACGTATTACTTTCCTCCAGCTGGCGGACCGGGAGTACAGCGCTGGCTGAAATTTACAAAATACCTGCCTGATTTTGGCGTTCAGCCCATTGTTTATGTTCCAGAAAACCCAACATATCCAATTGTTGATGAAGGTTTGGTAAGCGAAATATCAGATAAAGTAATTGTTCTTAAAAACAAAATTTGGGAGCCTTACCAATTGGCTTCTGTTTTTTCAAAAAATAAAACCAAGAAAATCAGTTCCGGAATTTTTCCACATAAAAAAAAGCAGACTTTTTTAGACAAAGCTTTTCTTTGGGTACGCGGTAATTTATTTATTCCGGATGCCCGCGTTTTTTGGGTAAAACCTTCTGTCGCTTATCTTGAAAAATACATCAAAGAAAACAATATTGATACGATAGTTACTTCCGGGCCTCCGCATAGTCTGCATTTAATTGGTTTAGAATTAAAAGAAAAACTAAATGTAAAATGGTTCGCTGATTTCCGTGATCCATGGACAACGATTGGGTATCATAAAGCACTTCGTTTGTCTGGTTACGCTGCCAAAAAACATAAAAATTTAGAACATAAAGTGCTGAATGCTGCCGATACTATTATTGTAACAAGTAAAACTACAAAAGTAGAATTTGAGGCCATTACCAATAAACCAATAGCAGTAATTACAAACGGTTACGATATTGAAAAGGTCGAAAAACAGCCTTTGGATACAAAGTTTACCCTTGCTCATATTGGATCATTTTTGTCAGACAGAAATCCTAAGTTTTTATGGGAATGTCTGGTTGAACTGCTTCAGGAAATCCCTGATTTTAAATCTCATTTAGAAATTAAGTTAATTGGAGCCGTAAGTCAGGAAGTTTTAGATGCTATAGAAGATTTTAAACTGAATGATTATTTGAATCTTTTAGGATATGTTTCGCATAATGAAGCGATTGCCCACCAAAAAAAATCTCAGGTTTTACTTTTAATTGAGATTAATTCTGAAGATACAAAAAGTATTATTCCGGGGAAATTGTTTGAATATATGGTATCAAACCGTCCAATTATTGCCATTGGACCTGAAGGTTCTGATTTTGCCGATATCATAAAAGAAACCAATACAGGAGTATTTTTTGATTATTCAGAAAAAGCGAAATTAAAAAGTGTAATTTTGGACTTTTATAATCAATTCTTAGAAGGGAAATTACAAGCTAATGGTGTTGGTTTGCAACAATATTCAAGAAAAAACCTGACTAAACAATTAGTACAGCTGATTAATTAAAAACAATAGTTTCAAAAGTTAACAAAAAATCTACCCCGATAGCTATCGGGGCTACAATTTAAACTCTGCAATCAAAAAATGGGTATTGTCTTAAACCAGTCTTTTAAAAACACTATTATAACATACATTGGCTTTGGAATTGGGGCGATCAATACACTTTATTTATATCCTGTTTTTTTGGGCGCTACTTTTTATGGTTTAACAAATTATATTACGTCTGCGGCAAATGTGATTATGCCTTTGTTTGCTATTGGAATGCAGAACACTTTGGTTAAATTTTATTCGCAATACCAAACAGACGAAGAAAAATCCCGTTTTTTATCCTTTACCGTTTTATTCCCATTACTCTTAATAATCCCGCTTTTACTAATTGGTCTTGTTTTTTATGATGAGATTATATTCTTTGTGTCTAAAAAGAATGCGATTGTAAAAAGTTATATCTGGTTAATCCCATTTATAGGATTGTGTATGGCTTATTTTGAAATTTTTTATGCCTGGCTCCGAGTAAATATGCATTCCGTTTTTGGAAACTTTATTAAGGAAGTAGGTTTACGATTATTTTCATTATTTCTGTTAATAGGCGTTTACTACGGTTGGCTTAGTGTAGAAGGCTTTGTATACGCAACAGCAGTTTTATACTTTTTAGCATTTTTGGTAACCATGTTATATGCATTTAGTATCCAGAAACCAACTTTTCAATTTACAATACCAACAAATACAAAAGATATATTAGTCTATACTTTTTATATTATTTTATCTGGAAGCGTTGCAAACTTACTTTTAGATGGAGATAAGATGATATTAAACCAATATATGCAGATTGAAAATATCGCCTTCTATTCTGTTGCTACCTATATTGCTTTGGTAATTTCTGTTCCAAGCCGTGCCATGCATCAAATTGTGTATCCAATTACAGCAAAATTAATGCACGAGAATAAACACGATGAGTTGAATCAGCTTTATAAAAAAACGTCTATAAACCTGCAGATTGTGGGTGGTTTTGTAATGCTTTGTATATTCGTAAATATTAATCAATTATACGAGTTAGTTCCAAAAGAATACAGCGGCGGAATTGCAGTTGTATTTATGATAGGTTTGTCTAAATATTTCGATTTAATTTTAGGAAACAATAACGCAATCATTTTTAATACTAAATATTACCGAATGGTATTGTATTTAGGATTAATGCTGGTTGTACTGACAGTAGTTTTAAACATGATTTTTATTCCAATTTTTGGAATATTCGGATCTGCTTTTGCTACTTTATTGTCGATTACTTTATACAGTTTGGCAAAACTTCTTTTCGTGGTTAAAAAGCTTAATTTATATCCGTTTACCAAAGAAACAATCTCCTCGATGGTATTAACGTTTATCTTGTTTCTGGTGTTTTACTTTTGGGAGTTTCCGTTTTTCCAGCTTATCAGTATTGCTTTAAAATCAATATTGGTAACGATTGTGTATGTTTATTTAAATTACAGATTTAATATCTCTCCGGATATTAATAAAGTGATAGATATGCTGCTGCGAAAAATTGGAATTAAAATTTAGTACGATTTTATTTAGAAACTGAGAACTAATTTATTTTTGAATCTATTTTGTTTTTATATTTGTTAGTAAGTACCACTAACTTTATATAAAATGAATATGAGAAATAAATTACTATGGTTTTTAGTCCTTTTAGTTGTTTCATTTTATTCGGTTTCATTTGCTCAAAATACTCGGGACACTTTAAATAAAAGTGATCTCAAGGTGAAATTAAAAGCTTACCCGGTTGTTCCCTTTAAGGATACGCTTTTTTATGTTTACAATAAAGTGGGGTCGTTTTCTGCCGAAAACAGAGCGCACGCCATTACAGAAAAAATCAGAAAGTTGTATGAAGATTCTTTTTTCGAAAAAGATTCTTTATTGGTGGTTCCATCTGATATCTCTCAGGACATTATATATAAAAATGATTTTATTATTATGTCTATTTTGGAAGTCGATGCAAAAGCAGAAAACCAGACTATTGACTTTATTGCAAAACGGAATAGCAACCTTATAAAACGTGCCGTTATTTATCAGAATGAAAACTATTCGATGTTGCCAAAAAGGCTTGGTTATACGGCATTGCTGGTACTGATTATAGGGCTTGTTTTGTATTTTACAGGGAAGATTTTTAACAGAATAAAACTTTATATCTTAAAAAACAGCGATCGGTATTTTAAAGGTTTTAGTTATAATAATATAAATATCCTTTCGCCTCAAAAACAGCAATCGTTATTAATGCGGTTGTATAGTTTAATAAAAGGGATTACACTGATTTTGATTGTTTATCTTTCGCTGCCTGCATTATTCAGCATTTTTCCGGCTACAGAAGCTTACACGACAACTTTACTGCATTGGATTCTTTCTCCGGCAAAATTAGCCGTAATGGGCTTTGTTCATTTCCTGCCTAGTTTAGTGACTATAATCGTGATTATCTTTATTTTTAAATATACTATAAAAGTAATCCGATTCTTTTTTGATGAAATAAAAAAAGAGAATATTAAAATTGATGGTTTTTACAGCGATTGGGCAATGCCGACATTTAATATTATCAGATTTCTGCTTTTGGCATTTATGGTCGTAGTCATTTTTCCTTATCTGCCGGGTTCAGATTCTCCTATTTTTAAAGGTGTTTCGGTATTTGTGGGTATCCTGTTTTCATTAGGTTCTTCAAATGCGATTGCTAATATGGTAGCAGGATTAGTTATCACTTATATGCGACCGTTTAAGATTGGCGATTTTATAAAAATTGCGGATGTAAGCGGCGAGGTCATAGAAAAAACAGCTTTGGTAACCCGAATCAGGACGACAAAATTTGAAGATATTACTATTCCTAATTCTACAGTTTTATCGAGTACTTCGACAAATTATTCTTCGAATACAAAGAATACCAATAATGGTTTATTAATTCATACTACTGTTACAATTGGCTATGATGTACCTTGGGCATCTATTCATAAAGCTTTGATTGAAGCGGCATTGAAAACAGATTCGATAGAAACAACGCCGACACCTTTTGTTTTACAAACCAGTTTAGATGATTTTTATGTTTCGTACCAAATTAATGTTTACACAAAACATCCAACCAAACAGCCTTTAATTTATTCTTCCCTGCATCAAAATATTCAGGATTCATTTAATGCAGCGGGAATTGAGATAATGTCACCTCATTACAGTGCCCTTAGAGACGGAAATACCACGACTATTCCGGAGAATTATTTAAAAAACGATTATGAGCCTCCATTTTTTAATATTAAGAACAAAAGCTAGCTTCTTTTTGTAAGAAATTAAAAATGTGAAAATAATCTTAAATTTTTCTGCTCATTTCTTTGAAATTCAATTTATTAAAATTAATTTTATGTTTCGTTTTAATATTGTTTTCGATCTAAAGATGCAAAAAATATCTTTCAAAATACAATAAAAAGAGATTTGTAAGTGTTTACTAAGATAGGATGCTTTATTATAACCATTGAAATTTAAAGTAGTATCACGTAGCAGACAAACCCAAACAAATGATTATGAAAGGCAGTAAGCTAAGTCAGGAACAAAGTGTACAGGTGTTTTCCAATATGATATCAAACAAAGTTCATAACGGATTTACATTAGAAGAAAGAAATGATGAATTACTTTTTGCAGTTCTTTCTAAAGGCGGAAAAGTAGTCAACCACAGTTTAAATTTCATGATTTTTTGTTTAACCCTCGGATTATGGTCATTTGCGTGGCTGTATCTTACCTTCGAGGCCTCCAAACAAAAAAAGGTGTTAGTTGCCATCGACGAGGATGGTTTTCCTTTTGAAGAAAAATGTTTAGTTGCTTAGCAGCTTAAAGCACAAAATTAAAAAATTCCAAATTCCAAACATGATGAATCAAGTCATTGGAATTTGGAATTTTTATTTATTGTCAGTTAAAGCTCTAAAAAAAAAAGAACCTTAGCATCTCAGCAACTTAGAACCTCAGAACCTTATAGCTTATCCTTTAAATAAACCCCAGTAACCGATTCTTTAACCTTCACAATATCTTCAGGCGTTCCGGCCGCTAATAAATGTCCGCCATTTTCACCGCCTTCCGGACCCAGATCTATAATCCAGTCCGCACATTTTATTAAATCAAGATTATGCTCAATAACAATTATCGAATGCCCTTTTTCGATTAAGGCATCGAATGAAGCTAATAGTTTTTTAATGTCATGAAAATGCAGACCCGTTGTAGGTTCATCAAAAACAAATAAAGCTTTGTCTTTTGTTGCTCCTTTTACTAAAAATGAAGCCAGTTTAATACGCTGTGCTTCACCACCTGAAAGAGTAGAAGAAGATTGTCCTAACTGAACATATCCTAAACCAACATCTTGCAAAGGCTGTAATTTCTGCGTGATTTTAGACTGCTTGTTTTTTTCAAAGAAAGCAATGGCATCATCAATGGTCATGGTTAAAATATCGTTGATGTTCTGGTCGTCAAAAGTTACTTCCAGAATCTCTTTTTTAAATCGTTTACCGCCGCAAGTTTCACATGGAAGAGAAACATCGGCCATAAAGACCATTTCAACGTTTATAGAGCCTTCTCCTTTACAAGTTTCGCATCGCCCTCCATCAACATTAAAAGAAAAATGTTTGGCCTGATAACCTCTTATTTTAGATAGTTTTTCTTTTGCATACAAATCACGAATGTCATCATACGCTTTTATATACGTAACAGGATTTGATCTCGAGCTTCTTCCAATAGGGTTTTGATCTACATATTCAATATGTTTTATCTGAGAAAAAGATCCTGATATTTCACTGAATTGCCCCGCTTTTTCGGCCGCATTTTCCAGTTTTTTCTGCATGGCAGGAAATAAAATTTTCTTAATCAAAGTACTTTTTCCGCTTCCTGAAACTCCGGTTACAACCGTTAAAATGTCAAGAGGGAAAGTAACATTAATATTTTTAAGGTTATTTTCTCGCGCGCCGATAATATCAATATGATTTTTGAATTTTCGCCTTTTCTTAGGAACAGAAATCTCTAAATCACCATTTAAATATTTAGAAGTAAGAGAATCTGATTTTAAAATCTCCTGGTACGTTCCCTGCGCCACAAGATTTCCTCCAAAAGTACCTGCTTCCGGCCCAATATCGATAATCATATCGGCGGCTTTCATGATATCTTCGTCGTGTTCTACCACAATTACAGTATTTCCTAAATCACGAAGAGAAAGCAATACTTTTATCAATCGTTCTGAATCTTTTGGATGAAGACCAATACTTGGTTCATCGAGAATGTACATCGAACCAACCAAACTGCTTCCAAGAGAAGTCGCCAGGTTAATACGCTGCGATTCTCCTCCCGAAAGAGTAGAAGAGTTTCTATTTAAGGTTAAATAGTCTAAACCAACTTCGGTTAAAAAAGACAAACGATTGTTGATTTCGACCATCAAACGTTTTGCAATTTGCTGTTCGTATGGATTTAATTCAAGGTTTTTGAAAAAAGTAACCAAATGTTTAATAGGAAGATCAACTAAGTCTGAAACCGTTTTTCCGCCAATTTTTACATACGAAGCTTCTTCGCGTAAGCGTTTGCCGCGGCAAGCATGACATTTAGTTTTTCCGCGGTAACGCGAAAGCATTACACGATTTTGGATTTTATAATTTTTCTCTTCTAATTCTCTAAAGAAATCATTCAGACCTTGAAAATACTGATTTCCTTTCCAAAGCAAATCTTTTTGATCGTCTGAAAGTTCAAAATAAGGTTTATGAATTGGGAAATCGAATTTGTAGGCATGTTTTACCAATTCGTCTTTGTACCAGCTCATGCTGTCACCGCGCCAAGGATAAATGGCACTTTCAAAAACCGATAAAGAGGTATTTGGAACCACAAGATCAGCATCGATGCCGATAATGTTTCCGTAGCCTTCGCAAACCGGACAAGCTCCGTAAGGATTATTAAAACTAAACAAATGAACGTTTGGTTCTAAAAATGTAATGCCGTCTAATTCAAAATTATTAGAATACGAAAATCTTTTATTTGAACCGACTTCCTGCAGGTAACAAATTCCTTTACCTTCAAAAAAAGCAGTTTGTACGGCATCAGAAAGACGATTGTAAAATTCTTCTTCTTCCTTAACTACAATACGGTCAATAATCAATAAGATGTCTTTATTGTCTAATTTATGTATTTCTGTCGGTGTAAACTCATCTAAACGAATCATTTCGTTATCGACTAAAATACGGGCAAAACCTTGCTGCAAAAGCACTTTAAGTTTGTCTTCAAGCTGACGTCCCTGCTCTAAATGAATAGGAGCAAGAAGCAGCCATCTGCTGTCAATCTCAAGTGTTTTTACATCAGAAACAACATCGGTTACTGTATTTTTTTTGACTTCCTGTCCCGAAATAGGAGAATAAGTTCTTCCAATTCTGGCGAATAAAAGTTTTATATAATCGTAGATTTCTGTTGAAGTTCCTACGGTTGATCGGGCATTGGTCGTGTTTACTTTTTGCTCAATTGCTATGGCAGGCGCAATTCCTTTTATATATTCAACTTTTGGTTTGTCTAAACGACCCAAAAACTGGCGTGCGTATGAAGATAAACTTTCAACATAACGACGTTGTCCTTCGGCATATAAAGTGTCAAAAGCCAAACTTGATTTTCCTGATCCTGAAAGTCCTGTAATGACTACAAGTTTGTTTCGCGGAATAGCCACATCTACATTTTTTAAATTATGTACTTGTGCGCCTTTTATTATAATATTTTGCTTCGGGTCGAGTGTAGAAAGATCAATTTGCATAAAAAAAGTCAATTTTTACAAAAGTAATCAATTTTGAACAGAGTTTTGTTAAGGAGATTGTTCCAAATCTTAACAGAATTACCATGTCGATTTTTTGATATTCAATAACAAAGCGATAAAATAAAACACCATCTATTTAAAACATTGCCAGCGGTTTCAACCGCTGGGACGCAATGTATGATCGCAATTGGCTTCCCGTGATTGAAATATAATAATGCCCTGAAATTGTTCCTCGTGGTTGAAACCACGGGCTATGTTAAAATTTGTCGTAATTCCGCGAAATCTTTTTTTACTAAAAAAAGTATTGTTTCAACTATAAAATATTCTATTTTAGGACTGTTTTAGTACTATTTTAATATCCTGACCAAATTTTGAAAACTAAACTTTCTATCCTGTTGTTTTTAACGAATTTCCTGTTGTTCTCGCAGGAATTTCCGCCAATTGTAAAATATTCGCCTTCTGTATATGGTGCCGGAAATCAAAGCTGGATGATTTCGCAGGACGCTAATAATTATTTGTATTTCGCCAATAACGATGGACTTCTGGAATATAACGGAACCAGCTGGCAGTTGTATCCGGGGCCAAACGAAACTATTATTCGATCTGTAAAAGTAATTGGGAACAAAGTCTACACGGGCAGTTATATGAATTTTGGTTACTGGACCAGACAACCAGACGGAAAATTGAAATATTCTTCGCTGAGCGATACGATAAAAAATAAGATTTTAGACGATGAGCAATTTTGGAATATTCTAAAATACGATCAATGGATTTTGTTTCAGTCCCTAAACCGAATTTATATTTATGATACAAAAACGAAACAGTTTAAAATAATTGCGCCTCAAAATGGTGTTGTAAAGTCGTTTGCGACAAAAAATGCGATTTATTTTCAGACTTTAAAAGAAGGACTTTTTGAAATTGAAAGCGGTAAAGCCAAATTAGTATCAGATCATACTACTCTTAAAAAATTTACGATTGCCAATGTTTTTACTACAGATGAAGGATTGCTGATTCCAACGCAGTTAGACGGAATTTACAAATTAGCAGGGAATGTATTAACGCCAGTTTCTACTGATGTGGATGCCGAATTAAAATCGAGTTTTGTTTACAGCAGTCAGCGTCTGCAGGACGGAAGTTTTGCATTGGGAACAGTTTCGAACGGAATTTTTATTTTATCCGATAAAGGAAAACTGAAATATCATCTTACACAAAGCAAAGGATTGAGCAATAACACAGCCTTGTCTCTTTTTGAGGATAAAGACCAAAACCTATGGACAGGTCTCGATAACGGAATTAACTGTGTAAATATGCAGTCGCCAGTACATAGTTTTACTGATGATTCCGGAGTTTTGGGAACGGTTTACGCATCGGCGATTTATAACGGAATGCTGTATATAGGAACTAATCAGGGATTGTTTTGTAAAGCGAATCAAAGTAATCAGGAATTTAAATTTATAAACGGAACAAAAGGGCAGGTTTGGTCTTTGTTTGTATACGATAATACGCTTTTCTGCGCACACGATTCGGGGACTTTTGTTGTGGTAAATGATACCGCCAAAAACATATTTTCGGCTTCGGGAACCTGGAAATTTGAAGCTGTTCCGAATAATAAGAACCAATTGCTTCAGGGAAATTATTATGGTATTTCGGTTTTAGAAAAAATAAACAATCAATGGGTTTTTAAAAATAAAATTCAGGGATTTGATTATTCGTCCCGTTATTTTGAAATTGGAGACAATCTCGATGTCTATGTCAGCCATGAATACAAAGGTATATTTCGATTAAAACTAGATCATTCACTGCTTAAAACCCAGGGTTTTTATGCTTATAAATATCCTGATAAAGGAAAATATGCCAGTTTAACTAAATTCAATAATTCTATTTATTACGCTTTTAAAGGCGGTATTTTTAAGCTGAATAACAAAACAAAACAATTTGAGAAAGACAATCTGCTGAGTTCAATTTTTGAGAAAGACGAATATACTTCGGGTAAATTAATCGTTGATAATTCAAGCAAAATTTGGCTTTTCTCTAAAAATTACATTCATTATTTCTCAGCCAGTAAATTGAGCAATCAATTAAAGGAAAATATAATCCCGATTCCGTCGTCGTTAACCAATTCGATGTTAGGATATGAAAATATTACTCAAATTTCTAAATCGACCTATTTAATAGGAACTACAGACGGATATTATACGCTTAATATCGACGATTTAACGTTTAAGAATTACAATGTTTTTATTACCGATATTACCATAAACAAACAAAATGAAACGTTTAAAAATGTCGGAATCTGGAACGAAGGAAGTTTTAAATCGACAGAAAACAACATTACGCTCAATTATACTGTTCCGGAATACAATAAATATATTAATTCTGAATATCAGTATCTATTAGAAGGCTTTCAGAACGAATGGAGCGAATGGAGTACAAAAGCAACGGTGAACTTTAAAAATCTTCCACCGGGAAAATATACTTTTAGAGTCAGGGCCAAATATGCTAATACTATTTTACAAAATGCAGCTTCGTATACATTTGTTGTTTTAAAACCGTGGTATTTAACCAATCTGGCGTATTTTATTTATTTCCTTTTAATTCTTACGATGGCTTATTTTATCAATAAGGCGTATCGAAATTATTATCAAAAGCAAAAAGAAAAACTAATTGAGGAGAATAACCTTTTATTAGAAATTAAAGAGCTTGAAAACGAACAACAGTTAATGAAACTTCGAAACGAACAGCTTTCGCAGGACGTGGATAATAAAAATCGTGAATTGGCAGTTTCGACGATGAGTTTGAACAGTAAAAACGAATTGCTGGCCTTTATCAAGGATGATTTGAAAAAAACGGCCCAAACGGACAGTTTAAACATCAAATCTGTAATTAGCACAATTAATAAAAATATTACCGAAGAAGATTCCTGGAAGGTTTTTAAAGAAGCTTTTGACAGCGCCGATAAAGATTTCCTAAAAAGAATAAAACAAATGCATCCGGCTTTAACGCCTAATGATCTTAGACTTTGCGCTTATCTTCGATTGAATTTGTCTTCAAAGGAAATCGCGCCTATGTTTAATATTTCGGTTCGAAGTGTGGAGATAAAACGATACCGTTTGCGTAAAAAAATGGAATTAGAGCACGAAATCGGTTTAGTTGAATATATTCTGGCTGTATAGTAGTTCAAAAATTGGCTCAAAAAAACTATACATTACCACAACATTATGGTTTTGTTGGGAAATTGCGAGGTAAATGTTAAGGAAATTAACATTCATGAATTATAGTAATACGGCACTCTATTTTATGATATTTTGATTTTAGCATTGGTTTTTTTATGATGTATGTTTTTTGTTGAGGTTAATTTTAACGTTTTGATAAACGGAACAGATAAATTTAGCTTTCAATAAAAACTAACTAATTATGAAATCTAAATTATTACTAACGGTACTATTACTGTTTACATCTTTTGCGTTTTCGCAGAACTTAGATGTATCAGGAACAGTATTAGATGCTTCTGGTTTATCATTGCCAGGTGTAAATGTAAAAGTTAAAAATTCGTCTAAGAGTACAACCACCGATTTTGACGGATCTTTTAAACTAACCGATGTTCCAAAAGGAACTCCAATTGTTTTCAGTTATATAGGTTACAGAACACAAGAAGTTGCTGTAACTGGAACTAAAATGACTGTAAAAATGAGCGACGATGCTAAATCATTAGAAGAAGTCGTGGTTATTGGTTACGGAAGCCAAAAGAAAAGAGAAGTTACAGGAGCTGTAGCCGTTTTAGACAGTAAAACACTGGATATCTTGAAACCAGCAAGAATCGAACAGGCATTACAAGGAACTATTTCGGGAGTTAACGTAACAACACAATCCGGAGCGCCGGGTGCACCGCTTGATATTCGTATACGTGGTATAGCCACAAATGGTGAAAATAAACCAGCAACGATTATTGACGGATATGTTGGAGATTTAGGACTTTTGAATCCTAACGATATAGAAACTATTACGGTTTTAAAAGATTCTCAGGCCGCTATCTATGGAGTACTTGGAGCAAATGGTATTATATTGGTAACAACTAAAACAGGAAAAAAGAACTCTAAAACCCGAGTTTCTTTTAATAGTTATACAGGTTATCAGCAGACTTCAAGAAAACTGCCTACTTTAAACGCAACAGAATATGCAATGCTTTTAAATGAAAGCTATGCAAATAGTGGTAAACCACTGCCTTACCCTAATGTAAGTGCACTTGGTAAAGGAACCAACTGGCAGGATGAAGTTTTTCAAACTGCTCCTATAATCAATAATGATTTGACAATTTCCGGAGGATCTGATAAAATTACGTATTCTATAAGTGGTTCGCACTTAGATCAGGAAGGAATTGTAGGCGGAGATAAATCAGGATTTTTAAGAAACACTGCCAGAATTGCTCTTGGTGCTGATTTAAGTGATAAAATCAAATTGAAAACCAATGTAATTTATACTTATTTTACCAGAAACACATTAAACGAAAACGGTCTTGGTTCGGTTCTTTTTAATGCCTTAAACGTTCCGGCAACATTAAGCCCTTACGATGCAAATGGAGAATTTACTTTGGTACCAAGCACAACAGGTTTAGGAAACGAGATTATTAACCCATTGGCACAAATTGCTAATACATACAACGACTATAATTACAAGAAACTAAATGGAAATTTTGGTTTAGATTATAAAATCTTTAAAGGATTTACCTTATCATCATCTATAGGTTTTAATACATCAAACAGCGAATCAAAAACATTTAACAAGCTGATTAGTTATGGCGGAAAAGTTTTTGACGTACAAAGAAGTTCTGTTACGCAAGGAACTGTAAACGACAATAATTATTCGTTTGACCTTTTTGCAACCTACAATACTAAAATTGCAGATGCTCATAATATTACCGGAACTTTAGGAACAACAATTTTTAAAGAATGGGGTAATGGTCTTACTGCTACAGGTTTTGATGTACCAAATAATACTTGGGAAAATGCGGATATCTCTTTAACAAAAGGAACATCAGAAACACTTACAAATAGTTCTTATGTTTACGATCAAAGAAGACTTTCTTATTTTGCAAGAGCTCAATACGATTTTAAAGGGAGATATTTATTTTCTGCATTAATAAGACGTGATGCTTCTACAAAGTTTGGTCCGGGCCATAAAGTAGGTTATTTCCCTTCTTTAACTGCAGGATGGGTAGTGTCTGACGAAAGTTTCTTTGGGCAGCCTAAATTTATTAATTTCTTAAAACTTAGAGCGAGTTACGGAACTTTAGGAAATGACCAGATTCCGAATTTTGGTTATTTAGGATTATTAAATGGTGAAGCAACTTATGTTTTTAACGGAACTTTAGTTAACGGAACTGCAAACGGACAAGTGCCAAATCCTGATTTGAAATGGGAAGAAGCGCAGAAGTTTGATGTTGGTTTGGACTTTAAAATATTAAACGATAAAATATTTGTTGTAGCCGATTATTTTGTGGATACCAGAAAAGATTTATTGATCCCGAATATTCCGGTTTCAGGTATTAACGGTACTGGTGCGCCAGGTTCTAGTGCCCCAACTTTAAATGCAGGAACAGTTAAAAATTCAGGTTTTGAATTTGCAATAGACTATAAAGATAAATTTTCAGATGCCTTTACTTTCAGCGTAGGCTACAACGTAACTTTCCTTAAAAATAAAGTAACCGAAGTAAACAACGGAACAGGCTTTATCGAAGGCGGTGCTTTTGGTGTAGGACAACCGGCGCCTTCAAGAATGGAAATTGGTAAGCCAATGGGATATTTCTACGGATATAAAACAGACGGTATTTTCCAAAATCAGGCAGAAATAGATGCACATCCATCTCAGGTAGCGTTAGGAGCAGCTGCAGCACCAGGAGATATTCGCTATGTTGATTTAAACGGCGATGGTGTAATCGATACCAAAGACAAAACCAATATTGGAGATCCAATTCCAGATGCTACTATGGGTTTCAATTTACAATTAAATTATAAAGCACTAGATTTCGCAGTATATACATTTGCTTCAGTAGGAAACGATATGGTACGTAACTACGAAAGAACACTTTCTGATGCCAATCGTATCAATTATGTTTTAGACAGATGGACAGGACCGGGTACAAGCAATTCTACGCCAAGAGTAACAACAGGAGCAACATCAAACAATGTTTTCTCAGATTATTTTGTTGAAGATGCTTCGTACTTAAGAATCCAAAATGTACAGCTTGGTTACACACTTAATCCGGCTATATCTCAAAAAGCAGGAGTTTCTAAATTAAGACTTTATGCAGGAGTAAATAACCTTTACACATTTACAAAATACAAAGGTTTTGATCCGGGCGCTTCAAACGGAGCTCCAATTGGAGGAGGAATCGATTACGGTTTCTATCCAATCCCAAGAACTTATTTATTGGGCTTAAACATTAATTTTTAATTTCAATTAAAATGAAAAAGTATTTAATTATTTCCACTATAACACTGGTTTTGTTCTCGACCGCACTAACTTCATGTTCGGATGAGTTTGTAGATCCAAAACCTGAATATTCTATTGACTCTGAGAATTATTTTAATTCTAAAGAAGAATATGACAACGCATTAATCGCAGCTTACGATTTACTTCAATCTACTTATGTAAATGTTTTATTAGGAGAA
Source organism: Flavobacterium sp. GW821-FHT12A05 (assembly GCF_058807735.1). Classification (NCBI taxonomy): domain Bacteria; kingdom Pseudomonadati; phylum Bacteroidota; class Flavobacteriia; order Flavobacteriales; family Flavobacteriaceae; genus Flavobacterium; species Flavobacterium sp. GW821-FHT12A05. The sequence goes on from NZ_JBXAQY010000001.1 coordinate 648,414, forward strand.
ATTGCTTCAGATAATACACTTTGCGGAGGAGAAAGCCCAACAGACGTTATTGGTTTTCAGCAAATCGACGATATGATCCATACACCCACAAACAGCAATTTAAGAGACATCTGGAATTGGATGTTTGCTGGAGTGCAAAGAGCAAATTATATCTTGGAGTTTAAGGATAAAACCGATTTCCCGGGGAAAAACCAAATCATTGCAGAAGCACGTTTTTTAAGAGCGTACTATCAATTTGAATTAGTTAAATGGTTTGGAGGAATCCCAATGAAAGGAGATGCGAGATTTAAAATTGGAGACGAAAAAATAATCCCTCGTTCATCAGTTCAGGAAGTATACGCATCTATTGAAGCCGATTTGATTTTTGCATCGGCTAATTTATCTCCAAATGCGGCACAGCAAGGACGTATTACTAAAGGCGCTGCTCAGGCATTATTAGGAAAAGCTTATTTGTTTGAAAAGAAATACGCTCAGGCAGCCACTGTTTTAGATGCTGTCATTACCTCTGGAAAATATTCTTTAGTAACAGATTATAATTCCATTTTTGAAGCGGCTGGAGAAAACGGTTCGGAATCTGTTTTTGAAGTTCAGTATACAGATATAGAAGGAGCAGGATTTGGATGTCTGCAATGCAGCGAAGGAAACGTTGCTGTTGGTTTTAGCGGTGTACGTAATTTTTCAGGCCCTTTATTTTCTTCAGGTTTTAGTTTTAATATTCCAACTGCTGAGTCTGCAAATGCATTTCAAAGCGGTGATAAACGTAAAGATGTAGCAATTCTTGATATCGCGGCTTTTGCTGCGGCAAATGCATCTTATGATAACGGAAAAGGAGTAACTTTTGGAAAAGGAAATGAAGATACAGGTTTCTTCAATAGAAAATATTTACCAAGAAAAAGAAGCAAAGATGCTGCAGGAGATTTGAACCTAACAAATCCAAACAATTACAGAGCAATACGTTATGCCGATGTGTTGTTAATGGCGGCAGAAGCTTATAATAAAGGAGGAATCGATGACGCAAAAGCAAGAACATACCTTAATTTGGTTAGAAAACGTGCTTTTGGCGATGACAATCATGATGTTACGACTTCGGGAGCTGCTTTAACAGATAATATTTTAACCGAAAGAAGATTAGAGCTTTTTGGCGAAGGACATCGTTTCTTCGACTTAGTAAGAACTGGACAGGCGGCTGCAAAAATACCTGGCTTTAAAGCAGATAAAAACGAATTATTTCCACTTCCTATTGAAGAAATTCAGTTTGCAAACGGAAACTGGAAACAAAATCCTGGATATTAAAAAACATCGATCATGAAAAAAATACATTTTATTATAAATCTTTTCGTTTTAGCCATTTTGATAGGCTGTGCAAACGATGACTTGGATATTGATTTGGACGGAATTCCTGTTCCAGCAAATATTTCGGCTTTAGCAACCGTTACACAAGACAATACCGGAAAAGTGACCTTTTTGCCAAAAGGCGAAGGAGCAACACAGTATAAAATTAATTTTGGAGACGGAAGTCCGGAATCAGATTATATAGCAGTGGGAGCAACGGTTTCTCACGTTTATAAAGAAGGAGTTTATAAATCTAAAATTATTGCAGTTGGATTGAACGGAAAAACAACCGAAGTTGAGAAAGAAGTAATAGTTTCTTTTAGAGCTCCGGAAAATTTGGTAGTGGAAGTTACAAACGATTTATCTGTTTCTAAAAAGGTAAATATTAAAGCAACTGCTGATTTTGCCCTTTTCTATGATGTTTATTTTGGAGAAACAGGAAAACCAGATCCGGTTTCGGCTAATAATGGAGAAACGGCTTCTTATACTTATAAAGAGGCAGGAGTTTACACCATTAGAGTAGTGGCTAAAAGTGCAGCGGTTAAAACAACTGAATATACAGCGCAAATTACGGCGAAATTAGTATTGAACCCAACAACATCGGCACCAGCGCCGCCAAGCAGACAAGCGGGAGATGTAATTTCTATTTACAGTTCTAAATATACAGATGTAGCAGGAACTAACTTTAACCCAAATTGGGGACAATCAGGAACTTTTGCTGAATTTGACCTGAATGGAGATAAAATGCTTAACTATATCAAACTAAGCTATCAGGGAATTGCATTGGCAGACAATGTAACAATTGATGTTTCGGGTATGGAATACTTACACATGGATGTTTGGACGGCAGATTTAGAGAAATTAGAAACCTCTTTAATTAAACCGGGACCAGACGAAAGAGCTGTAACAAAAGACCTTACAGCCAATCAATGGACAAGTATTGATATTCCAATTTCGGCATTTACAAGTCAGGGATTAACCGTAAATAATATATTCCAGTTAAAACTTGTTGCAAAACCAAACGCTGGAGGAACTATATATGTAGACAATATTTACTTCTATAAAGCAGCCGGCGAATCAATATCTTTACCAATTGATTTTGAGTCTACAAGCTTAACTTATGCTTGGGGCGGATTTGGAAACGTAGATGCTGCTGTAGTAACAAACCCTAATAAAACAGGATTAAATGTTTCTAATAAAGTAGTTAAAGTAGATAAAAAAACCGGAGCAGAAACCTGGGGAGGAGCAAGTTTAAACCTTGAAAACCCATTTGATGCCACAAAAGGAACCAAAGTAAAAGTGGCAGTCTGGTCTCCAAAAGCCGGAGCGGTTATATTATACAAAATGGAACTTTCGACTTCGCCTAAAGACGGAAACGGAAATCCAAGTGTAAATGTAGAGGTACAGGCTAAAACAACGGTGGCAAATGCATGGGAAGTTTTAACATTCGACCTTACAAGTGTACCGGCTTTTGGCAGTACTATTAAATACGACAGAGTAATTTTGTTTCCGGACTTTGGAACTACAGGAGCAGGAGAAACATATTATTTTGATGATATAAAACAATCCAATTAAAACAAGAAATCATGAGCAAGAAATTAATTATAAAGATAGTATCCCTATTTACGATTCTCTTGATGACGGGTTGTCAGAAAGATGATTTTACATTCGGATCAATAAATACACCAACAAATCTAAAGGTAACTTACGAAATTGTAGGTAAAACAGCCGATGCTCCTTATGGAGACGGATCTGGTATAGTAAAATTTGCAGCAACTGCGGATAATGCTATTTCGTTTAAATACGTTTACAGCGACGGAAGTTCTGATAACGCTCCAAACGGAAAAATCTCTAAAAGATTTACTAAAACCGGAGTAAACACTTATACTGTAGCGGTAGTAGCTTCAGGAAAAGGAGGATCAGCAACCAATATAACGGTTGATGTTGAGGTGCAAAGTGATTTCAGCGATGACGAAGCTGTACAATTACTTTCGGGAGGAACTTCTAAAAAATGGTATTGGGCAGCATCAGAGCCAGGTCATCTTGGTGTAGGTCAAAACGATGGCGATGCGACCAAAAACTATTTCCCTAATTATTACAGCGCAGGAGCATTTGAAAAAGCAGCGTCGCCAAACAGCAGCTGTTTATACGATAACGTATTGACTTTCTCTGTTGACGGAGATCAGCTTAAATTCAAATTAGATAATGGAGGCGCAACTTTCTTCAACAAAGATTTTGGAAGCGTTGCAGGAGCAACATTATCTGAAGATATGTGTCTGGCTTATAATACAGGTGCTGTGAAAAATGTTTCGTTAAGTCCATCAGAATCAGTTATCATGGGCAATCCTAAACATGCAGAGCAGACTAGAGGAACTACAATGAACTTCTCTGACAACGGATTTATGGGCTACTACATTGGTCAAAGTTCTTACGAGATTCTATCACTTACAGCTAACCGTATGGTTGTTAGAGCAGTAATGGGCGGAAATCCGGCATTAGCCTGGTATCATACCTTTACTACAACTCCTCCAAATCAAAATCCAACGACAGATTATACAAACTTAATCTGGTCAGACGATTTTAATGTTGATGGAGCGCCAGATGCCGCAAAATGGTCTTATGATTTAGGAAGAGGAGATAATGGATGGGGAAATAACGAAAAACAAAATTATACCAATTCAGCTTCTAACATTATCGTTCAGGGAGGATTTTTAAAAATTACAGCCAAAAAAGAAGCTTCTGGAGGAGCAGATTATTCTTCTGCAAGAATAAAAACCGATGCTAAATTCAAATTTACGTATGGAAAAGTTGAGGTTCGTGCAAAATTACCAATTGGCGGCGGTACCTGGCCGGCAATTTGGATGCTGGGCCAAAACTATGCAACAAAAACATGGCCTGCCTGCGGAGAAATTGACATAATGGAACACGTTGGAAACAGTCAGAACCTGATTCATGGAACACTGCATTACCCTGGACATTCGGGCGGAAATGCCAATTCAGGCTCAAAAACAATTCCTAATGTTTCGACAGAATTTCATATCTATAAAACAATCTGGAGTCCTGCATCTGTAGCAATATATGTAGACGATACCTTAATACATACAGTGCCAAACGATGCTACATTACCTTTTAACAGCGATTTTTTCCTGATTTTAAATGTAGCAATGGGAGGTAACTTTGGCGGTAATATTGATAGTTCTTTCACACAATCTACCCTGGAGATTGACTATGTAAAAGTATATCAATAGAGTTTAAGTTAATTAATTAGTAATTAGAGAAGGTCAGTTTCGGCTGGCCTTCTTAATTTTGTAATCTTAAAAACAGAATATGAATAAAATAGTTTTACTATTGTTAGTCTGCAGTTTTTCGTATGCACAGGAAACAAAAAGAAAATTAGTCTGGGAAGAAAATTTCAGCAAAAAAAGTATAAACGAAAAAGACTGGAATTTCGAACTTGGCGACGGCTGTCCTAATCTTTGTGGTTACGGTAATAACGAACGACAAATTTATACCAAAACAAACCACGAAATTAAAGACGGAAACCTAATAATCGAAGCCAGAAAAGAAGGAAACAAATACACTTCGACAAAGATTACCACAAAAGGCAAAAAAGAGTTTAAATACGGCCGAATAGAAGCCAGAGCAAAACTGCCAATTGGCCACGGTTTATGGCCGGCTTTCTGGATGCTGGGCGCTAATATTGATGAAGTAAAATGGCCAAAAACAGGCGAAATTGATATTTTAGAATATATCGGAAGAGATCCTCACATGGTGTATACAACCCTGCATACACAAGACAGCCACGGAAATACCATAAATACAAAACGAACAGAATTTCTAAATATTGAACAAGGATATCACGTATACGCAATTGAATGGAATAAAGATAAAATCGATTTTTTTGTCGATACAACTTTAGTCTATACTTTCAACCCTGAAGTTAAAAATGAAGATACCTGGCCTTTCGATAAGCCATTTTATATTATTGTAAATTTAGCAATTGGAGGTAATTTTGGAGGACCAGAAGTAGATGATTCTGTTTTTCCACAAAAATATTATGTAGATTATGTAAGAGTTTACCAATAAAACTAAAGCAGTTAAAAAACAAAGAGCGAAAGCAGTTGTAAATAGCTTAAAACGTTAATTGTAAGTTATTTACGACTGTTTTTTAATCGCAGAAACAATACTTAAAAATCGCATTTTTTTAACGATTTTTACCAAAAAGAAACTTTGCAGTAAAAAACTTAACGATTTAATGTTAATTATTATTGCATTTGTTTGCTTTTTAAAATAATAATTTGTTAAATTTGGTCACAATATTAACATAACTCAAAACTAGAGACGCCTATTAAATAAAACTACTTTTTAGAAAAATTACTCCAAATTATTAAAACTAAAAAATAGTATTATGGCTGATCTGCATATTCCAGACGCTTTATTAGTAAAAAATTATGTTGAGGGCAGCGAATCTGCTCTGGAAACATTAATTAAAAGGCACGAATCTAAAATATATGGTTTTATATATTCTAAGATTGCTGATAGAGATATTTCAAATGATATTTTTCAAGACACTTTTATTAAAGTAATCAAAACTTTAAAAAGTAATTCCTATAACGAAGAAGGTAAATTTCTTCCGTGGGTAATGCGTATTTCACACAACTTAATTGTGGATCACTTTCGCAAAACCAAAAAAATGCCAATGTACAGAGAAACCGAAGAGTTTTCAATCTTCTCGATCATGTCTGACGATTCGTTAAACATCGAAAGCAGAATGATTGTAGATCAGGTTGAGGTAGATTTGAAAAAACTTATTGAAGAACTTCCTGAAGATCAAAAAGAAGTTTTGGTAATGAGAATGTACCAGGACATGAGTTTTAAAGAAATATCAGAATTAACTGACGTAAGTATTAATACCGCATTAGGAAGAATGCGTTATGCGTTGATGAATTTGAGAAAAATTATCGACAAACATCAAATTATTTTGACCAACTAATACTATTTTGAAAATTAGCCCGTTATACTAATATAAAACATTTGCATAGTATGGCGAAAATTTACTCAAAAAAAGCATTAGCTTCGAAAGATTTAAAACCTAAAAAAGAAGTAGTTTCTTTTTTACTAAGTTACTCACAAGCTTTAAAAGTTGTGAAAATTGAAGATAAAAGTTTTGAAATTATAGCTAATTAAACAGCCCGCCGCTTTAGCCGGATGTTTATTTCGAAAGAAAAACCAAATGGTCGTTTTGGTTAAAAGCTCACTATTTGTATGAAAATACAAGTAGTGAGTTTTTTTTATTTTAAACACAGCCCGTGGTTTCAACCACGGGAAACGTATTTTGATATATTGCACTTTAATGATTAAAAAAATAAATCTGCATTATAAAATTTTATAAGGTTTTTATGCTGCTTTTTCTGTGTTTTGTTAAAATTTAATATTTTGACTCAATTTTGTATGTTTATTTAATATTTAATTTTATTTTAGTTAAAAAGTAAATTTTTGTTTACTAAAAATGCTTTAAAGGAGTATTTTTCATATTGTAAGAAGATTGACTTTTTTAGGGATAAATAACGATAATAAATTAATAATTAAATACTTATAAACTAAAACCAGATAATTTATGAAGAAAAACTACCCTGCTTTATTTAGTTAAGTTTGCCCCATTTGATTTTTAGCATAAATATTTGGACCAGAAAATATTATGCAAGTAGTAAAAAGTAACCTGTGTTGTCTTTTTTGCTATGCCTCAGGAATACCAAAAGAATCAGCTAACCACCAAAACTTAACCCCAAATGAAAGAGAACATTAGAATACTATCATGTTTTTTATTGATGAGTATAGGCGCATTTGCCCAAAAAGAACAAATCAAAGAAGCCCTTTCTTTGTATGATAAAGGAAAAAGCCAGGAAGCTTTGGCAATTTTAAACAAAACAGAATATCTTATTCTTAACGCCTCTGATGAAGAAAAATCAGATTATTATTTCCTAAAAGGGAATGTTTTAAAAGATTTGGCTGTAAAAAATATCGACGCAGCCAATAATTTCACGTTGGCATCACAAGCGTATCAGGACGTATTTTTGTATGAAAACGAATCAGGAAAATTCAAATTCACTGTTAAAGCAAATGCTGCGCTTAAAGACATGAAATCCAGTCTTGTAAACGGTGCGATGTCAGATTTTAAAGCCGGTAATTTTAAAGAAAGTGCAGAGAAAAGTTATAAAGTGTATTTGTTCGATAAAAAAGACACCTTAAACTTATACAACGCCGCCTCATCTTCTATAAATGCCAAAGATTACGACTCGGCAATTAAATATTACGAACTCTTAAAAAAGATCAATTTCTCAGGAAAAGGAGTTTTGTTTTATGCGACAAACAAAAAGACAAAAGAAGAAGATGCTTTCGTTTCAACAAAAGCCAGAGAATCTGCCATTCAGCAAGGACTTTACGAAAAACCGAGAACAGAAACCGTTCAATCTAAAAAAGTAGAAGTAAACAATAATTTAGCTTATGCCTATTTAGAGAAAAAAGACTACTCAAAAGCCGAAGTTATTTACAATTATGTTTTAGAGCTCAATCCTAATTATGTTGATGCTTATATCAATATGGCCTATTTAAAATTACAATTGAAAAAAGACCTGTCAGAAGAAATAGCATCTTTAGGAACTTCGCCGGCAGAAATGAAAAAATACGATAAATTAAATGCCAGAAAAGACGATATTACCCGCAGTGCAATACCGTATCTTAAAAAAGTATTGACTATCGAACCCAAAAATACCGATGCTACAAAAATACTTTTAGGAGTATATAGATCGCTCGATATGACAAATGAATACAACGCCCTAAAAAGCAGTATGTAAATAAAAAAAGAAGCTGCTAAACTTATTTTTTAGCAGCTTCTTCTATAACCGATTTTTTTCCAACAGTCCTTGTAATAATATCCTTTTCAAGACTCCATCCGCGGGCAGGCGAATATTCACGTCCGTACCAAATAATCTGCAAATGCAGGTCGTTCCACAAATCCCTCGGAAATAATCGTTTAGCATCCTTTTCAGTCTGCGCTACGTTTTTTCCATTCGAAAGATTCCATCGGTACATCAATCTATGAATATGAGTATCAACCGGAAAAGCCGGAACTCCAAAAGCCTGAGACATTACCACACTCGCCGTTTTATGGCCAACAGCCGGTAACTCTTCTAGTGCTTCAAAACTCTGCGGAACTTGTCCGTTATGTTTGGCGATCAAAATTTCAGACAAACCATGAATTCCCTTAGATTTCATTGGCGACAAACCACACGGACGAATAATTTCCTTAATTTCCTCAATAGACATCTTCACCATATCATACGGATTATCCGCTTTTGCAAACAACAAAGGCGTAATTTGGTTCACACGAACATCAGTACATTGCGCCGAAAGCAAAACAGCAATTAACAGAGTATAAGGATCTTTATGGTCAAGCGGTACAGGTATAGTAGGGTAGAGTTCTTTTAACGTATTTATAACAAATTGTACTCGGGCTTCTTTATTCATTTCCGTAATTTTAATCCCGTAAAAATAGCATAATTTTTATGATGTGCCTAATCCAGCTTTCCGTTTCAACTCCTCGTTGTAACAGCAGCATTTTTAAGCCTTAATAAAGCTTCCGCTGGTCGCTTTCTTAATGCAAAAAATGCAAGCCGTTCCAACTCCGGGGTTTCCACTGCAATCTGGGGCAGAATAATTATTAATTGTTAATTATGAATTATGAATTATGAATTATGAATTATGAATTATGAATTATTTTAAAGTTAGACCAAGTCAATCTAAAATCTAAAATCTAAAGTCTAACATCTATTATCTATTATCTTGCATCTAAAATCTAAAATCAAAAAATATATGACAACATTAAAAGCCGGTGATAAAGCGCCAAACTTTTCAGGAGTAGACCAAGACGGAAAATCACATAAACTGGCAGATTACGCCGGAAAAAAACTAGTAGTATTCTTTTATCCAAAAGCAAGTACGCCGGGATGTACAGCAGAAGCCTGCGACTTAAGAGATAATTTTGAACGATTTAAAGCCAATAACTACGAACTCTTGGGTGTAAGCGCCGACAGTCAAAAAGCACAGTTAAAATTCAAAGACAAATACGAATTCCCTTTTCCATTATTGGCAGATGAAGATAAATCGGTTATCAATGCATTTGGCGTTTGGGGACCAAAGAAATTCATGGGAAAAGAATACGACGGAATCCATAGAACCACTTTTGTAATCGACGAAAAAGGAATCATCGAAGAAGTAATCGAAAAAGTAAAAACAAAAGAACATGCTTCGCAGATTTTGAAGTAGTTTCTTGTTTCAAGTTTCACGTTGTCAGGCTGAGCAAAGTCGAAGCCCTATTTTTACTTTGAACATAATTTTACCGCAAAGCACGCTAAGATTTTTTTACTAAGCAAGGTTTTTAAAAACACAAAGTTCTCAAAGCTTAATCAACACAAAGCTTTGCGAGCTTTGCATTTTTATAAAAACCAGTATATCAAAAAAGCTTAGCGTGCTTTGCGGTTAAATTTCGCTCAGTTCAAAACCTGAAACCAGAAACCTGAAACAAAAAAAAGTCCCAACAAAGGGACTTTTTTTTAAGTATTCTGCTCCAGTTCTTTCTGCGGATGATATCCAAAAAGGTGGTGCTCTTTTATAATTTCTGCAATACCCGGCGGAAGCATTGGTTCCCAGCCTTTTTTGCCTTGGTTGATCATTTTTAAAACCTCGCGAGAGAAAACCTCCAAGTTATGCGGATCGTAATCGGTAACATCGACCACTTTTCCGTTAAATTTAAAGAACTTGTAAAGCTCTTTCATTCTTGGATGAACTTTTAAGTTTGTTGAGTTCATCAATACACCATTTTCGTCCAGCATTGGGTAAAGGAAAACTTTCATGTCTCGGTAGAATAATTTACCAAATGCTTCCAAAATTCCACCGCTTAAATGACGGTAATATTTCTCATCAAAAATATCAACAAGGTTGTTTACACCCATTGCCAATCCCATACGGGCTTTGGTATAATTAGCGAAATATTCAACCACTTTATAATATTCCTGGAAATTCGAAATCATAACCGTCTGGCCAAGCGAACAAAGTAATTCGGCTCTGTCCATAAAGTCGCGTTCGTCGATTTCACCATCAGAACGTAAATTCGAAAGTGTAATTTCAAAAACAACTAATGTATTGTCTTTATCAACTTTGTTTTCTTCAAGGAACATTTTCAGCGATTTCTCGTACATGTCCATATTTACTTTCGTAACAGGGCGGAAACTTCCTCTTAAAGCCAAAAGGTTCTTTTTGTATAAAATGGCAGCCGGTAAAATGTTTTTCCCTTCAGGGTTAAACATTACGGCATCCGTCATTCCGTTTTTAACCAACTGTAAACTCATCAAACGATTGTCTACATCAGCAAAACGAGGTCCCGAAAAGTTAATCGTATCGATCTCTAATTGATCCTTGTCTAAGTGATCGTATAAATAACGCAGTAAACGTTTTGGGTCATTATATTTGTAGAAAGCACCGTAAATTAAGTTTACACCTAAAATTCCTAGTGTTTCTTGTTGTAATCTGGCATCGGTTTCCTTAAAACGAATGTGAAGAATAATTTCGTTGTAAGCTTCGTCTGGTTCAATCTGGTATCGAATTCCAACCCAGCCGTGTCCTTTAAATTGTTTGGCAAAATCTATTGTTGCTACCGTATTAGCGTAGCTGAAGAAAAGTTTATTTGGGTGTTTTTCTCTGCTTAATCGTTCCTCGATCAATTCCCCTTCAAACGTAAGCATTTTTTTTAGTCGGTTTTCGGTCACGTATCTTCCGTCACTTTCAATCCCGTAAACAGCGTCACTAAAATCTTTATCGTAAGCTGACATCGCTTTTGCAATAGTTCCTGAAGAACCTCCGGATCTAAAAAAATGCCTAACAGTCTCTTGTCCAGCACCAATTTCAGCAAATGTTCCGTAAATATTCTCGTTTAAATTAATGCGTAACGCTTTGTCTTTTATAGAAGGAATCTGTTCGATGACCTTGTCACCTTTGAGTTTTATTTCTGTACCCATTTTATTTTAAATAGATTTGTTACAAAGTTAGTAAATTAGGCTTCTAATGAAAGAGAAATAATCCTATTTTTGTAAAAAAATTAAGTTCAATTGAAGGTCTATTTTTTAGGTACTGGTACTTCTCAAGGCATTCCGATTATCGGAATCGATCATCCCGTTTGTAAAAGCACTGATGTTAAGGATAAAAGGCTCCGTGTATCCATTTGGATCACGTGGGACGAGCACTCATTTGTAATCGATTGCGGTCCTGATTTTAGACAGCAAATGCTTTCCTGCGGATGCCGTAAACTCGACGCTATTTTATTTACTCATGAACACGCAGACCATACTGCAGGTTTAGATGATATACGTCCGTTTAACTTCCGTCAGGGAGAAATTCCAATTTACGGGCACAAACGCGTTCTCGATAACTTAAGACGCCGTTTTGATTATGTTTTCGAAACCGTAAACAAATATCCGGGAGCGCCGAGCGTAAAAACAATCGAAGTAAAAAACGATGAATCATTTGCTGTTGGCGATAAAATGGCAGTTCCAATAAATGCCATGCACGGTGATTTGCAGGTTTTTGGATATAGAATTGAAGATTTTGCCTATTTAACCGATGTAAAAACAATCGAACAAAAAGAAATTGATAAACTTAAAGGCTTAAAAGTATTAGTGGTAAACGCATTGCGCGTTGAACCGCACGATACACATTTTAACCTGCAGGAAGCGCTGGATTTTATCAATCTGGTAAAACCGGAAAAAGCTTATTTAACGCACATCAGCCACGTTTTGGGTTTTCACGAAGAAGTACAGAAACAACTTCCGGAAAATGTTTTTCTGGCCTATGACAACTTAGAAATTACAATTTAATTATAACAAAGAAATGAAAAAATCCTTAATGCTTTACCTTTTTATCCTTGCGATATTAATGAATGTTTTTACTTATATGTTTTACAGCCGTGAAGTAAAATTTGGTGAAGAAAGATACGAGAAAACAACAAAAAAGCTAAGAGACAGTATCAATTTAGTAACAACTAAATTAGCCGAAGCAGATTATTTTTCTTTAGAACACAATGAAAATGCACAAAATTATTTTGACAACAGCGCTTCTGGAGGAAAAGTAATTTTATTTGAAAAACTAATTCCGGTTGTAACAGAGAAATTATTAGACTTCAATGCAAGCCCAAAAGGAAATCCTTATACAGGACAAGATCAAATAGGTCCAAATAAATTTATCATCAATAAAGTAAAACTTTTAAATCATAGATGGATCATTGCAGATTACAGTAATGGTGAATTATGGGGAGAAGTCTTGTTAAAATATTTTGTTGATAACGATGATAATATTACTTTTGAAGTAAATCAAACTTGGTTATATCAAAAATAGGATTTTATAATCCTATTTTTTTTGTCTAATATTAAAAATTCAGGATTATGAAAAAGATGTTTTTGTTCACAATTATCGTGGCTTCGGCCTTTTCTTGCGGGAAAAAAGTTTCTCAGGAAAATGCAGCAACAAAAGAGCCAAAAAAAGAAGTTGTAGTAGGAGGAGATGCTGATGCGCACGGATGTAAAGCCTCTGCCGGTTATATCTGGTCTACATTAAAAAAAGAATGTATCCGAATTTTTGAAGGTACAAGGTTAAACCATGCCGAAGATGGAAAAACATATACTACAGCAGCTTATGTGATTTTTGACGGCAATAAAGCAGAACTTTTTCTGGACACGCAAAAAGAATCCATCATTTTAGAAAGAAAATCCGAAGGGGATTCTTGGAATAAAGACGACTACCAGTTAATTCCGTGGAAAGGATATGTGCTAAAAAAAGCCGGGAAGATTATTTATACAGGGGAATAATTTAGTATTCAGTCTCAGTTTACAGTATTTAGTTGCCGTTTACAGTTTAGAACTTTGTCAAAGTTTCAAACTTTGACAAAGTTTTTTAAGTTGTAATTTACAGATCAAAACTGAAAACTGAAAACTGAAAACTGCGACTGAATACTGAATACTGTAAACTTACAAAGCAAGCCAATTCTTAAAATCAAAGAAATTCTGCGGTGCAACACCGTGACCAACAGGATACTCTTTGTAAGTAAGCGGAATATTTAATTTTTCTAAAATTGCAGGTGTTTTTCTAGCCCATTCAATCGGGATAACCTGATCTACAGTTCCGTGTGAAGCGAATATTTTTAGGTTTTTAAAGTCGTTTTTCTCAAAACCTTCTTTGATAATTTCTTCATTAAAATAACCGCTCATCGCCACAACTCTCTGAATTTTTTCAGGATAGGAAAGTGCAGCAGCATAACTCAAAATAGAACCCTGACTAAAACCGACTAAAGTTACATTATTAGCATCAATAGGGTAATTGGCTACTAATTCGTCTATAAAAGCAGCGATTGTGTCTCTTGAAGTTTTAGCTTGCTCATTATCTGAAAATTTATTCTGATCTGCATCAAAATTGATAGCGTACCAAGCGTAAGCTCCGTATTGTAAATCATAAGGCGCTCGAGCCGAAATGATATAATAATTATCCGGAAGTTCTGTAGCAAACGAAAATAAATCGGCTTCGTTGCTGCCGTATCCGTGTAATAAAAGCAATAATGGATTTTTATCTAAAATTACTTTTGGTTCTTGTATTTTATATTCTAAAGATAGATTCATTTTTAATTGTTAATTGTAAGTTGTGAATTGTTAGTTCTCAGTCTCAGTCTTTAACTTTGTCAAAGTTTGAAACTTTGACAAAGTTCTTGGAATTTGGAATTTAAAAATTGGAATTTAAATTAACCAATAGATTTAAACCATTTTTGAAAAAGTCCGCCAACTAAAGGAATTGGTCTTGCCTGCCCTTGAATAGCGCTAAAAATACCATAAGTCCACAGAATTGAAATACAAATCCACATTGGGAAAGTGATAAAAAAGCTGTCGAAATTGCTGATAATAGCCCCAAAAGAAATAAAAGTGAGCGATAAACCTAAAGCCTGACGAATATGAAAAGACGCAAAACTATTTTTATTTTCAGAATTCATAGACATGGCAATCAAAACACCAATAATTAAAATGTAACTGGTAATGGCGATTGATTTTCCTTCTTCGATTGTATTCTTCATTATATTATTTTGTAACAAGTTGATTTTGATTTAAAATTCCGTACACAGAACCTTTAACCTCAGTTCCTAAGAAAGCAGAATTTTTAGATTTTGAAAGAATATTTTCTTTTGTAAAAGTCGATTTTCCTTCTGGTGTAAAGAAGGTGAAATTAGCTTTTGCGCCTTCTTCGATTATGTTGCTTTCCAAACCAAAAACAGCTTTTCCCGAAGTTAGTTTTGCAACCACGGTTTCTAAAGGTAAAACCGTTAATAAGGCACTAAAAGCACTTTCTAAACCAATAGTTCCGTTTTTAGCGGTATCAAATTCCATTTTTTTGAATTCAATATCAATTGGGTTATGGTCAGACGTAATCATGTCGATTGTTCCATCAGCGATTCCGTTTAGCAAAGCCTGTCTGTCAACTTCAGTTCGTAACGGCGGAGTCACTTTAAAACGAGTATCAAAACCGTCTAGTTTTTCATCGGTTAAAACCAAATGATGTACAGATGCACTCGCGGTTACGTTTAAACCTTTTGCTTTAGCTTCTCTAATTAACTGAACTGATTTTGCTGTAGAAATAGTTGTAATATGAAGTTTTCCGCCAGTATATTCCAGTAAAAACAAGTTTCTTGAAATTTGTAATTCTTCTGCTAAATTCGGAATTCCTTTTAAACCTAATCTTGTCGAAACGATTCCTTCGTTGACAACACCATTTCCTTTTATATTTGGATCTTGCGAGTAGGCAATAACCAAACCATCAAAATCCTGTACGTATTGCAAGGCAATTTTCAGCAAATTAGCATTGTCGATACTTTTGTTGTAATCTCCAAAAGCTACAGCTCCGGATTTTTTCATGTCATAAAGTTCTGCCATATCTTTTCCTTCACTGGCTTTTGTTAAAGCGCCAATTGGGAAAATTTCTGTAGCAAATCCATTTGCTTTATTTTTTACAAAATTTACCTGAGACTGATTGTCGATAATAGGGAAGGAGTTAGGCTGCAGCGCAATTGCCGTAAAACCGCTTTTTGCGGCAACATTTAATCCGTTTGCAATGGTTTCCCTGTCTTCGTAACCTGGTTCGCCCAGCGAAACACTGCTGTCAAACCATCCTTGAGAAACATGAAGATTATCGAATCGTACTTCTTCTGCATCGTCATTTGGAAGTGAAACGCCTATTTTTTCTATTAAACCATCTGCAATTAAAAGATCAACAGTCTGGTTATGAAACGGACTTTTTGAGTCGATAATTTTGGCGCTTTTGATGATTATTTTCATATGTAGAGATTTTTTGTCGTAAAATGTTTTTTGTAAAAAGTAAAACGTTTTAGAAATAATCGTTTAAATCTATTTTACAAATTTGATTATTGCCATTTCTAATGCTAAAAATAACAGTGCAAAGATAACAAACCATTTCCAAATTTGGCTGTCAGTCCGTTCCGTTTGCAAGGTGTTAAAAATGGTCGAAATCGTATCGGCAGTTTTAAAATCAGAAACCACGTTGGTGTTTACCTGACTTAAATCGCTTTCGGTTCTTTTGTAATTGAAACTCAAATTTTCAACCCATTCTTTTTTGTCAAAAATGCTGTAATTTCCAGCTGTTTCAGGGAAATCATTAAACGTTAATTTGACTTTGTTATTCAAAATCTGTTGAATCGGAATAAACGAATCTTCTGTTCCTTTTACTTCCAGAATAGCATCTTTTGTCAATAAAACATCAACAAAATAAGGCTGATTATTTCCAATTGTTAAAGCATTCACTCCTGTTTTTTGATTGTTTTGCGCCATTTTATAAAACAACGGAACAATTAACGGCGACTGCTGGAAATTTGAATTTGATGCATTTATTGGTGCCGAGAATACGGTAATTCCGGCAGTTGGATTTTGAATGGCAGTTACAAACGTGCTTTGATCTTCATAAGATAAAACTGCCGGATATGGGCTTGAGAGATCAAATGAACTGTTTGTTTTTGGGTATTGGAAATTTGTGATTTTATTTTCGAAAACTCCAGAAAATAAAGGATGATCGAAATTGATTTTGGTAATGAGTTTACTTTCTGTTTTAAGATTGTTAAACTGAACTTTTCCAAAATTTCCTAAAAAAGAATTTAAATTTGAAATGGAGCTTTTTTCAGAAGGAATCACAACTAAGTTACCGCCTTTAGAAACAAAGGCTTTTAATGTAGTTTGTAAAGCCTGCGGAATTTCAACTAATTCGTTTAAGATTATGGTGTTTTGTTTTTCTAAGCTATTATAATCTAAAGAACCAATAGAGTAATTGTTGTAATTGAATTCAGCAGAAGTATAAATTCTCGATAAGAAATTACTTTTTTCAGGCTCACCAATGCTGATTACGTTTGTTTTTTTGTTTTTAGAAATGCTGAAAAACAATTTGTTATCGTAAGTCAGGCCATTGTCTTCGATAGAAACATAACCATGAAAAGCTTCTTTGGGAATCGTGAAGTTGATTTTCTTTTTCTTTGTATCAAAATTGATAATCGTTTTGGCAATCAGTTTGTTTTGATTGTACAAAGCAGTTGAAATAGGTTTGAAATCTTCTCCATAACCGGATAAATTCACACTTATTTCATAGAAATTCTCTAAAGTCTGATTAATGTAAACGCTGTCTATTGAAATGTTGTTTTTTTGTTCGGCTTCCGGAATTATGAAATACGGTTTTTCTTCTGAATCGATGTTTTTAATATCGTTTTCGGTTAAACCTACTGCATCCGAAATAATCACAATATCTTTATTATGAGCCGATTTATGTGCTTTTACTTTTGCCATAATCGACGAAAGTTCAAATGGCGTCGCGCTGTAGTTTAAGTTTTGTAAAGCACTTTTAACCGATTTGATATCTGTATTCCAATAATTCTCAGTATTAGTCAATAAAGAAAATTGAGCAGTTTCGGGCGTGTTTTCCAGTAATTCCTGAACGGCACGTTTTAGTAATTCTCCTTTTTTGCCTTTTGCCTGCATACTAAAAGAATTGTCTAAAATGATATACATTTCGTTTGATGCATTCTTGCTGTCTTTGGCTTCAAAAAAAGGCTGGGCAAAAGCTAAAATAATGCAGGTAAGCAGTAAAAGACGAGTTGCAAGCAATAATCGTTTTTTGATTTTGGAGCTTTTGCGAGTCTGAACGGCCAGTTCTTTTAAAAAACGAACATTGGTAAAATAAGAGGTTTTAAAACGTCGTAATTGAAATAAGTGAACCAAAATTGGAACAATCAATAAAAAAAGAAAGTATAGAATTTCGGGGTGTTTAAAGTGCATTCTGGCTTCGATTTACTTCACTACGTTTTATTTTTCGCGAAGATGCTCGTCAAAAATACAAATTTTTTGTTTGAACCATATAAGTTCATGTAAGAGATTATAAGTAAAAAAATATTTAAGTGCTGTAAAATGAACTTATATGGTTTATATGGTGGATATTCTTTTTTAGAAATGTAACTTTTCTGGTTTGATTTGTAATGCCAAAAAAGATATTATTGCTTATTTTAGCGTATTCAAAAAAACAAACTATGAAAAGAATATATCTAGTTTTATTTTCCGCTCTGGCAGTCACAACTGCAAGCGCCCAAAATAAATTTAACCTATTGGTTGGAACTTATACCAATACGTGCCAAAGCAACGGAATCTATGTGTATGAATTCGATGCTGGTTCGGGTGATTTTAAAATGAAAAGTTCTTCAGAAAATGTGGTAAGCCCGAGTTATTTATCGGTTTCGGCAGATAATAAATTTATTTATGCCGTAAACGAAAACGGAACACATAGTACTGTAAGTGCATTTGGTTATGATGCGGCTTCGGGTAAAATTAATTTTTTGAATAAAAATGATGCTTTAGGAGCTGATCCGTGCCATTTAATAAACGATGACAAAAATGTAATTGTGGCAAATTATTCGGGTGGTAATATTGTGGTGTATAAAAAGAATACGGATGGAAGTATATCTGAAGTACAGCAATTGATTCAGCATGAAGGAAAAGGACCAAACGCAGCACGTCAGGAAAAAGCACACGTGCACATGGTTGTTTTTTCTCCGGATAAAAAGTTTGTATTGTCGAATGATTTAGGTCTGGATAAAGTGTTTATTTATAAATACAATCCGAATTCTAAAAATGAAATTCTGACTCTAAAGGGAAGTGTTGATGTTAAACCAGGAAGTGGTCCGAGACATTTAACATTCAGTAAAGATGGTAAATTCGTTTATTTGGTTCAGGAATTAGATGGTACGCTGACTACTTTTAGTTACGATAAAGCCGGAACCTTAAAAGTAATCGCCGAAACGAGTATTTTACCAAAAGGATTTAAAGGCGGAACTGGAGCGGCAGCGATTAAAATTTCGTCTGACGGAAACTTTTTATACGTTTCTGATCGTGTAGATGCTAATTCGATTTCGGTTTATAAGATTCTTAAAACCGGAAATATTGAACTGGTAGAGCAGGTGAGTACTTTAGGAAAAGGCCCAAGAGATTTTGCTATTGATCCAACAGGAAATTACTTATTAGTTGGACATCAATATACCAATGATATTGTAATCTTTAAAAGAGACATCGCAACCGGAAAAATAACCGATACAGGAAAAAGAATTCAGCTGTGTTCACCTGTGGGACTGGTTTTTACGAAAATGTAATTTTAAGGTTCAAAGAGGCAAAGGTTCAAAGAGGCAAAGGTTCAGAGATGCAAAGATTTGAATGTAGTCACGTAAAAAGGCTCAAAAGCGAAAAAAATGTTTTTCGTTTTTGAGCCTTTTTTATACTTTGTCGCTTTGTTCCTTTGAACCTTTGCTCCTAAAAATTACTTATTATTATCTTTCCTCTTCTTATCTCTCGTTTTCAACATATTTCGATTGACAGAACCATGGGTTTTCTTTTTTGTTTTTGAAGGGCCTCCTAAATTGACTTTTTTGTTCTTTTTAGATTTTTCGTGAAAAGCTCCTTCGCCTTCAAGTTTTACTTTTTTCATTAAAAACTTAATTGGCTGTTTGTCTTTTTCAGGTTCAATTAGTTTAGATGAAACTTCCACTTCTTCAGGGAAATCAGTCACATCCAGTTCCTGATTCATTAAAACTTCCACTTCAATTTTAAATTCTTCTTCTCTTGGTGTTACAAAACTAATTGCTGTTCCCGTAGCATCTGCACGACCTGTACGACCAATTCTGTGCATGTACAATTCAGGTTCTTCCGGAAGTTCGAAATTTATTACGTGTGTAATATCAGAAATATCTAAACCTCTTGCCATAATATCTGTCGTGATCAAACCACGAAGATTTCCTTCCTGAAATTCAGCCATTGTACTCAAACGGTAATTTTGAGATTTATTAGAGTGAATTACACCAAATTGACCTTCAAATTCTTCTTCAATTCGGGTATGCAGCATATCTGAAATCTTTTTATTGTTTACGAAAACCAAAACACGACTCATGTTTTCGTCATTCTGCAATAAATGTTTTAGAAGATTTACTTTGGTATTAAAATTTGGAACGTTATAGGTAATTTGAGTGATTTTTTCAAGCGGAGTTCCAGAGGCAGCAAGAGTTACTTCTTCCGGAAAATCAAAAAAGTCATTCAATACAGCATCTACTTCGTCTGTCATGGTTGCAGAGAACAATATATTTTGACGTTTCGCTTTCATCATAGCCAAAAGTGCTGTCAATTGGGTACGGAAACCAAGATTCAGCATTTCGTCAAACTCATCGATTACCAGTTTTTGAGTTTCATCAAAACGTACAACTGCGTCTAAAGCTAAGTCCATTGTACGGCCCGGAGTTCCAACTAAAATATCGACACCTTCGTAAACCGCTTTTTTTTGTGTATTGATGTTTACACCTCCGTAAATACCAAGTGTTTTAACCGACATGTATTTAGTCAGTTTTTCAACTTCTTCTACCACCTGAACTACTAATTCACGTGTTGGAACAAGTACAACGATTTTTGGCGTATTGGTATTAGTAAACTTGTAAAGCTTTAAAAGAGGTAGTAAATAGGCAAATGTTTTACCAGTTCCAGTTTGTGCAATTCCCATCATATCGCGTCCAGACATGATTACAGAGAAAGATTTTTCCTGAATAGGAGTTGGTGTAACAAATCCCAGTTCGTCAATAGCTTTTTGTAATGATTTTGGAAGATTGAATTTTTCGAAAGTGCTCATTTGCATTAAATTTTGTGCAAATGTACGTTAAAATGATGGTTTTTTTGCTGATTTTGTTTTTTTGATACTAAAGTGTCACCCTGAGCGAAGTCGAAGGGGCGTTCCAATTGGAGCGTGAGGGCTTCTCCCGAAGCCTCGGGATCGCTCAGCCTGACAATTAAAAAATCAAATATTTTTTTGATTTTCAAATTTAAAACCCTTCAAAAACACCTAATCCAAATAAGGCAAAATCGTATTTTACAGGATCTTGCGCGTCCATTATGCGGAGTTTTTTATCTAATTCGGCTAAGGCTTTTGCATCGTTTTGTTTTCGTTCTAAAATACCCAGTTTTCTGGCAACGTTACCGGAATGTACATCAAGCGGACAAGACAATACAGCTGGGGAAATGGTTTTCCAGATTCCTAAATCGACACCTTTTGTGTCCTGACGAACCATCCAGCGCAAATACATATTAATTCGTTTTGCAGCCGAATTATTCAACGGATCTGAAATGTGTTTTTGAGTTCGTGCTAAATGATCGATCTCAAAAAATATTTTTTTAAATTCGCTGATGCTTTTCTGTAAACTGTCTTTTTCTTGGTTTTTAGCAAAAACCGCTTCGAGTCCGTTATGGTTTTTGTAGATGTGCTGTAAACCTTTAATGAATCCGCCAAAATCTTTTCCGTTGAAAGTGCGGTGAACAAAAGTTTCTAAATCGGCTAAGTTGTCTTCAGAATGTGACATGACGAAATCGTAAGGTGTATTGCCCATTAATTCCATCATTTTATGCGAATTCTTGATAATCATTTTACGATTTCCCCAAGCGATTGAAGCGCTTAAGAAACCGGCAATTTCAATGTCTTCTTTTTGAGAAAACAAATGCGGAATCTGAACAGGATCACTTTCGATAAAGTCCTGATTGTTATATTGAATGACTTTCTCGTCGAGAAATTCTTTTAGTTCTTTTTGATTCATGCTGAAATGAAATGTTCTTGTTATTCGAGAGTCCTAGCCCTGATGGAAGCGACATCTCCCGATTTAGAAAAACAAGGCTTTTTAGCCGTAGTTTTTGTTTATCGGGAATATAGCGGACAGCAGGATTAGCTTCTAATTACTAATCTGACCGTCGACCATAACCAGTTTTCTGTCGGCCATATTGGCTAATTCTTCGTTGTGGGTTACAATTACAAAGGTCTGCCCGAATTCGTCACGAAGCTGGAAAAACAATTGATGCAGGTTTTCGGCAGAATGCGTGTCGAGATTTCCAGACGGTTCATCGGCAAAAATAACATCGGGTTTGTTAATTAAAGCTCTCGCAACGGCAACGCGCTGCTGTTCTCCGCCCGAAAGTTCGCTTGGTTTATGATTAATTCTATGTGATAATCCTAAATACTCCAGGATTTTTTTAGCTTCTTTTTCAGTTTCGGCTTTTGGTTTGTTGGCCATAAAAGCTGGAATACAAACGTTTTCTAAAGCGGTAAACTCTGGTAATAATTGATGAAACTGAAAAATAAACCCAAGGTTTAAATTTCTGAAATCAGATAATATTTTGTCTTGTTTGCTTTTTCTTTTGAAATATCGGTTATAATAAACAAGCATGGAAATTATGGGTAAAAATAAAACGCCAAGAACTACTAATCGTAATGTTTCGTCGAAGATTTTGGTTCTAAAAAACAACAAATAAACCGCCAGAATTATAATATAAACAGATCCTGCCCAGCTTATGATTTTAAATGTTTTTTCTTCTTTTGAGTTGTCAGTTTCAACATTCTGAAGTTTTAGAATATTTTTTCCGTTGATTGTTAATGAAGATTCCGAATTGATTTCGGGCTTATCTAAAGTTCCTAATATCTGCAATAAAGTTGTTTTTCCGGCACCCGAAGCTCCAACAATAGAAACAATTTCTCCTTTTTTAATATGAAGATCAACTCCTTTTAAAACTTCAAGTTTATCGTAGAATTTATGAATATTTTTTGCGTGTATCATTTAGCGAAACTGTTTTTACAAAGAAACAAAGATTATGGTTAGAATCAAATTACAAAAAATCTAAAATTTTGAAAATTCCAAATTCCAAATCCTTCGACTTCGCTCAGGAAGACATTCTTTGTTAAATTGATAGTTTTAAAAAAGAAATTCCAATTCCTGATTTGGTTAGAAAAGAATATCAAATAAATCTAAAATCAACAATCAAAAATCTAAAATTTAAAAAGGGGTACGTTTCTTGATATGGGAATTTTGAAAGTTTTTTTATTGAATAAATAAATCAGTTAATTGAATTATTTTTATTTTTGAATTTAACTAAATCTATCTTAAAATGCAGGAATTGAATATTGTAGAGAAAAAAGATAATATGATGTCAAAATTAATTATTGGTTTAATTTTGGACGGAATTGGTATGATTTCTTTTTCGATCCCGCTTCTGGGCGAATTTTCGGATGTAATCTGGGCACCTATAGCTGCTATTATTATGACCAGAATGTACAAAGGCAGAGTAGGGAAAGTAGCCAGTGTTTTGACTTTTATTGAGGAGATAATTCCGTTTACAGATATAATTCCGTCTTTTACGCTTACCTGGATTTATACGTATTTCTTTTCGGGAGAACGCACGAAGATTTAATCTTTGAATAAAAATCCTAATCCCATATTTTTGAGCATTTTCTTTTCGAAGTTCCAAAAGAATCTGAACTGGCCAAAGATGGTTCCAATTGCAACTAATAAAACCTGATAAATAGGGAATATTATAATTAGACGGATTAAGGTAAACCATCCTCCAAAATCTTCTTTTGTGATGCCTAACCAAATGCAAAATGGTTTAGACAGCCACGCAGATGCCGATCCTGTAATGGCAAAAACGGTAAGTATTATTATGGCTTGTAGATTTGAGGTAATTCCCCAACGTTTCTTTAATCTATTCATTGCTATTTGTAATGATTACAAATATAGTAACATTATCTTGAAGGAACATTACCCCAAAGCTTTTGTTTGTAAGTATTTTGAAAATAAATCATGTAATTGTAAATTAAGTAATTTACTTCGTAGCCATAATGAATATTTGGGCGGTAATCTATTGTCATTTCGTATAAATTTGGGTTGTAACGCTGCGGTTGTAACACACGATTATTCCATTCTGTTACATACAAGTAGTTTTTGTTTTCCAGAAAAGCCAGCGAATGATAGTTTCTTGGTAGAGCTCTTGAAGCAAGCCAGGTATTAAATCCGTTATCAATTATAATAACTTCGTATTCTAAAGAATCGTTGGCAATTCGCACGGTATCACCTCCTTTTTTAGGTAAATCTGTACTCGCAAGCTGTTTCGAAGTTGTAGAACAAGCCACGATAATAAGTAAAAGGATCAATATGGAAATACACTTTTTCATAACTTTTCTTCGAGACTTAAATGTACGGATTTTTTTTGAGCTGCTAAGGTTCTGAGGTGCTAAGTTTTTTTAAGTGGCTAAGGTTCTGAGGTACTAAGTTTTTCTAAGTTGCTAAGGTTCTGAGGTACTAAGTTGCTAAGTTACTGAGATTTTAAAATGAACAAAAAAAGTCGTTTATGAAAATAAACGACTTTTTAATATTTTACTTAGAATCCTAAAGCCTCAGTACCTTAGCGCCTCAGCAACTTAGCACCTTTACTTGCTTCCAAACAATTTACCAATAAAACCAGCTATACCGCCTTTACTTTTAGTAACTACTAATACATCTGCAACGTCAACTTTTCCGTCGTTGTTTTGGTCAAGGCCAAATTGCATACCGTATTTTGAGATCGTATCCATAATTCCTGATGCTTGTCCGCTGTTTCCTGTAATCGAACTGATTATATCCGAAATTTGAAAACTACTGTCGTTTGGATCTTTTGCTTTGTTTACTAGGGAATTTAAAATCTGCGGAATCATACCTGAAGCCACACCAGAAGAAGCCTCACTGCTTAAACCAAATTTTTGTCCCAAGTTTCCTGATAATTGCTGCGTAATTTGCTGCACAACAGGATTAGAACTGTCTATAGGAGTTTTTCCGCTGAATAAGCCGGCAAGCTGCTCGCCTCCGCCTTCTGAAGCAATTTTTTGTAAACCTGCAAAAATAGAATTGCTGGTTTCGCTTATTACGGCTTCGTTATGTTCATTTGGGACAGCGTTATTGTTTACAACAGCAGCGCCTCCGTATTGTTGTACTAACTGGGTTAATTGTTCAAACATAATATTTAAGGTTTAAAATTATACGCCAAAATTAATAAAAAAGAAAGGGATTTACTACAAATAAGTAGTAAATCCCTCTAAAGATAATCTATTTTTTTATTACTTAGCTTAACAAAGTAATAATTTGTGAAGCTAATTCTGTACCAATTCTGTCTTGTGCCTCACCAGTAGCAGCTCCAATGTGCGGAGTCAATGAGATTTTAGAGTGCATTAAGATTGCCATTTCTGGTTTTGGTTCGCTTTCAAAAACGTCTAAACCTGCAAAAGCAACTTTTCCAGAATCTAAAGCTTTTACTAAAGCAACTTCGTCAATAACACCACCACGAGCACAGTTTACGATTCCCACACCGTCTTTCATGATTGCCAATTCTTTTTCTCCAATGATGTAACCATCCTGAGCAGGAACGTGTAAGGTAATGAAATCAGATTCTTTAAACAATGATTCCAAAGATTGAGAAACGATTGTAGTCGTGATAGATTGTCCGTCGAAAAATTCTACTTTTATATCTACCTGCGGAATAAAACTATCAGCAGCGATAACTTTCATACCTAAACCAAGCGCCATTTTTGCAGTAGCTTGTCCAATACGTCCAATACCCACAATTCCAAGCGTTTTTCCTCTTAATTCGATTCCGTTTGCATACGCTTTTTTCAAGCCGTCAAAGTTAGAATCTCCTTCAAGAGGCATATTTCTGTTAGAGTCATGTAAGAAACGAACACCAGAAAATAAGTGTCCAAATACCAATTCAGCAACAGATTCTGAAGATGAAGCCGGTGTATTAATTACATGAATTCCTTTGCTTTTAGCATATTCAACATCGATATTATCCATACCAACACCACCACGACCGATGATTTTGATTCCAGGACAAGAATCGATAATATCTTTACGAACTTTAGTGGCGCTGCGCACTAAAATTACGTCTACATTATTTTCATTAATAAAGTTAGCTACTTGTTCCTGAGCTACTTTTGTAGTTATAACTTCAAATCCACCTTTTTCTAAGGCTAGAATTCCACTTTTAGAAATTCCGTCATTTGCTAATACTTTCATTGCATTTATTGTTTATTTGGTTAATCGTTTAATTGTTTAATCGATAAACCAGCTATTTGATTTTTCTTTTTTGATATTTTAAAGGAAGCATTTTTTGACGATTAAACAGTTAAACAAATTAACGATTAACCGAAAAAAAACTAAACTTTAGTTTCAAGTGCTTTCATTACATCAACTAAAACCTGAACACTTTCGATAGGCATAGCGTTGTAAATAGAAGCTCTGTAACCACCCACAGAACGGTGTCCTGGCAATCCAGATATGTTTGCTGCTTTCCATAAAGCATCAAAAGTTTCAGTATGATCAGGGTTGTTTAATAAGAAAGTCACATTCATTTTAGAACGGTCTTCTACCGCAGCTGCACCTTTAAATAATGGGTTTCTGTCGATTTCAGCATAAAGTAAATCTGCTTTTGCGTTGTTTAATTTTTCAACAGCAGCGATTCCGCCTTTTTCTTTAATCCATTGTAGAGTTAATAGAGAAACATATACAGAAAAAACAGGCGGCGTATTGTACATACTTTCTGCTTTAATATGTTTAGCGTAATCCAGCATACTAGGAATTGTTCTTCCGTTTTTGCCTAAGATTTCTTCTTTTACCACAACAAGAGTTGTTCCTGCAGGACCCATATTTTTTTGAGCACCAGCATAGATTAAATCAAATTTAGAAAAATCTAATTGACGAGAGAAAATATCAGAACTCATATCGCATACTACCGGAACAGTAGTCGATGGGAATTCCTGCATTTGAGTTCCAAAAATTGTGTTGTTACTTGTACAGTGAAAATAATCAGCATCACTTGGTATTTCGTAACCTTTTGGAATATGTGTATAATTATCATCTTTTGAGGAAGCTACGACAATAGTTTCTCCAAAAAGTTTAGCTTCTTTAATCGCCGCAGTTGCCCACGTTCCTGAATCTAAATAAGCTGCTTTTCCGTTTTCTTTCAATAAGTTATAAGGAGCCATCAAGAATGCAGTACTTGCACCACCTTGTAAAAACAAAGCCTGATATCCTTTTCCCTGAAGTCCTAATAATTCTAAAGCCAGCGAACGAGCTTCTTCCATAACAGCAACAAAATCTTTGCTTCGGTGCGAAATTTCAAGAATAGATAATCCTGAATCATTAAAATTTAAAATTGCTTTTGATGCCTTCTCAAAAACTTCCTGAGGTAAAATACTTGGTCCTGCGCTGTAGTTGTGTTTTTTCATGGTTGTTGTTAATAGTCGAAAATTTTAAAGACGCAAATTTCGGCAATAGGAGCCGAAAAAGCGATAAATTATTCGAAATAATTAAACATATTTTTACTTTGTTGTTAACAAAAACGTTATAGTATCTACGTTATCTGCATAATCCCACAAACGTGGATTTTGGGT
The DNA here is from genome assembly GCF_058807735.1 of Flavobacterium sp. GW821-FHT12A05. Taxonomy (NCBI): domain Bacteria; kingdom Pseudomonadati; phylum Bacteroidota; class Flavobacteriia; order Flavobacteriales; family Flavobacteriaceae; genus Flavobacterium; species Flavobacterium sp. GW821-FHT12A05. Next base: position 675,648 of record NZ_JBXAQY010000001.1, read on the forward strand.
CTGCCCAAAAGAAGTGCTGTTTTTGATTAAATCATTGCTTACGATGCATTGAATTTGTTCAGAATCAGCTTCAAGACGAGTTTGCAAATCTTCGATATTATCGTAGAATTCATAAAAAACACTCGAAATAGGCGAGGCGTAACTCTGGTCTTCTTTAATAGTTAGAAAACCATTGTCTAATAATTTAAAATTACTCATTAAAAATACGGCCTTATTATAATCATAATTATTAGCGTATTTTTCATAATGAATTACATCCTGATATTTGAAAATTGCTTCAAAAAAAGCATCAAATGAATAACCTTTGGGTACAAAAAGTTTAGAAACATTACGGCATCCAAGTCCAAAATATCTAAAAATATCTTCGCCTAAATTTTCTAAATCTTCTTTCGTTTCTTTTCCGTTTAAAACGGCGGCAGAATTTCTGTTTTTTCGGATAATAGAAGGTTTGTCTTTAAAATAATATTCAAAATAACGGGCAGTATTATTGCTTCCGGTGGCGATTACGGTATCAAAGTTTTCCAGTTTTCCTTCCACGAAAGTGATTTTATCTTTTAGATTTTCATCAACAGCAATTAAATACTTCGCTAAAAACGGCAGTAAATGCTGATCGTTTGATGAAGTTTTGATTAAAGCTTTGTTTCCGGTGATTAAAACCGATAGAAAATCATGAAAACCCACAAGCGGAATATTTCCGGCCAAAATCAAAGCAACGGTTTTTTCTTTTCTGTCTGCTGCAAAAGCATCAGTATATTGAGAAACCCATTTGTCAATGTTTTCCGGAGTCAGTGCATCGGCCCAGGATTTTACAGCAAAGTACACTTGTTCAGGCGTGTACCAGCCATTATGAGATTGCGATAAATGAATCAGATTTTTAAAATCTTCAAAAAAGATCTCATTATATAAAACGTCAGATTTTTTCACGGATTGCGCTTCAGAAAACTGACTTAAAAATTTTCCTAATTCAACAAAAACACTTTTTTTTGTTTCTAATGTCATAATGTTTGCTTATGAATTGTTTTGATTGTAATTTTGCACAAAAATAAGCATAATTAAGTCGAAAGTCAAAAGTCATCAAGCCAAAAGCTATGCTTGTCTTTATTTTGACTTTAGAACTTTAAGACTTTTAACTTTAAGACTAATAAACGATGGCAATAATTATAACTGACGAATGCATAAACTGTGGGGCTTGCGAACCGGAATGCCCAAATACAGCAATATATGAAGGAGCAGATGATTGGAGATATAAAGATGGAACAAGTTTAAAAGGTACTGTAATTTTACCTGATGGAACTGAAGTTGACGCTGATGATGCGCAAACTCCAATTTCTGACGAGATTTATTACATCGTTCCTGGAAAATGTACAGAGTGTAAAGGTTTTCATGATGAACCTCAATGTGCTGCTGTTTGTCCTGTTGATTGTTGTGTGCCAGACGATAATCACGTAGAAGATGAAGAAACCTTGTTGAACAGACAAGCGTTTTTGCATGGTGATGAATAAATTGTTTTATTTAAGATATAGAAAATCCTGAGTATTAACTCAGGATTTTTTTTTTGCGTAATTCGAAATCTAAAAATCTTATTATATTGGTTTGTAATATTTTATATTTCAACTCTTATTTTATTAACAAAAAATTAATACTTTAGGTGAAAATTTAATAAGCTTATGAGGAAAATCATACTTTTATTTTTTGTCTTATTTACTGTAAGTGTTTTTTCGCAAAGCGAAGAATACTCTATAGTTGTAAAAGATATTGAGACATTGCTGCCTATTGAAAATGCTGCTGTTGTAGTTTTAAAAACAAAACAGATTTTGTTGAGTAATAAAGAAGGTAAGGTTACTTTTGTATTAAATGGATCTTCAAGTCTTGAAATTTCTGAAACTGATTATGAAAAAGTAACACTTCGATGGGGACCTTTAAAACCAGATCTATTTGTAGTTTATCTAAAAAGCAACAAGACTAAATTAGACGAAATTGTAGTTTCTAAAGCAAATCCCCAAAAAATCCTCCAGAAAATTGTGGCTAACTCAGCAGATAAACTGGCTTCATCTTACAGACTCAAAGTGTATGTAAGAGAATTTTTTAAGCTAGACAATCAATATTCATATTATAATGACGGATTGGTTAATTTTCAATTTTCCGGAAAACCTTCTACAACACTTTTGGTAGAGCAAAACAGGTCGTATGGTTTGCTGGAAACCGATGTAAGTGCAGATTTAAAAGGATATGATTTGAATAATATCATGGAGAATTATGCTGATTTTAAATACTTTGATCCGCTTTTAGAGCAAAAAGCAAAGAAAGAATATGATTTTATTGTAAAAGGACATCCTAAAAACAAAGATTATTATGTCATGATTATCACGCCTCTGGATAAAGCCAAAGAAGCGGTTGATAATTTTGAAATTATTTACGATCCGGAAAAGAAACTTATTGTTGAATTTACAATAGATATTACGCCCCAAAATCTGGATAAGATGGAAGAGAAATCAACTGTAAATGCTAAGAATATTACAAAATCGTTTATAAAAGTAAATTACAGGATAGATCGTGAGGATTATTATTTACTGAGTTCTAATGAAGAAATTGCGTATAATCTTATTTTGAAAGAAGAAGTTAAAAAGATTCACGTTCGCAATAGTTTTATAACGACAAATTTTAACCGACAGAATTTTACATACAGCGAAAGTGATGTTTTTAAAGATAAATCGCTTTTTAATAAAAAGAATAAAATTCTAACCAATTATTGGGATGTTTCCGGTTTTACCGCTACAGATGAAGAAAAAGCTATTGTAAGTTCATTAGAATTTAAAATGTAATTTTTTTTAATTGTTAATGGTTGATTGTTAATGGTTGATTGTTAATTGTAATGCTTTGATATAAAAAAATCCTGAACTTGTGTTCAGGATTTTTTGTTTATTGTCAGGCTGAGCGAAGTCGAAGCCCGCGCAAAGATTGTCTTTATTCTTTGTGGAGCTTCTTGTGCGTCCTTCGACTTCGCTCAGGATGACAAATCTAATAAGCTCGATTAAAAGTTAAATCCAAGTCGGGCGTAGTAGTAAGCACCGCTGAAACCCATTTGTACGGCATCCCAATAACCTCCGGCTTCGGTGTTGCCTTGCTCGTCTTGTTTTGTTGGATAAACATTAAATAAGTTATTGCTTCCTATGCTCAATTTTAAACTTTTACTTACTTGGTAACCCAAAGTCAAATCGGTTACTAATCTTGGGTTGTAAACGTCGTCTTCATCGGCATAATCAACCAAAACTACTTTGCTGAAACGCGTAAAGGCTAATCCGGCATCGAATTTATTTTTAGAATAATTTAAGTTTAAACCAAATTTATTGTCGGGAGCAGAAGCTAATAAAAAGGCTTTTTCACGTTTCCCGAAGAAAGTAGCTTCGTCTAAAGAACCATTTTTTACTTTGTCGATTTTCATATCATTGATGTTTCCTACTAAGGTGGCATTCAAGTTTCCGAAATCAAAAGCTTTTTTCCAAGAGAAAACTAAATCTAAACCGTGTGTGCTGGTGTCAACTCCATTGGCAAAAAACTGCGCTTCAGAAACGCCCAGATTTAAAGCACTCGCATCAAAATATCCAGTAAGTACAATACGATCTTTTACCTGAATGTAATAACCATCGACTGTTGCTGTAAAATCACCAAAAGAAGCGGTGAAACCCAAAGAAGCATTTACTGCTTTTTCTTCGTTTAATTTATCAATTCCAAAAGCTCTTGTAACCGGGCTGTCATTTGGTGCTAGTAAAACCTCGGTAGCACCGCTTGCATTAAAGTTGGTGAAACGTAAATTGTAATAAATCTGAGCTAATGACGGAGCACGGAAACCTGTACTTACAGATCCTCTTAAATTAATATGGTCGTTTAATTTTAATCTAGAGGCTAATTTTCCGTTTACTGTGCTTCCAAAATCGCTGTAATTCTCAAAACGAACGGCAGCGCTTACCATTAAAGCTTCGGTGATATCAAGCTCGCCATCTGCATATAATGAAAAGTTGGTTCGGCTTTTATTAACTTCGTTTGCAGGGCTGTAACCTGGAAAACCTTGAGAACTTCCCGGTCTTGGAATAGTTGGAGAAGAAGTTGGATCTGTTGGATCATAATCAGGATTAGGAATAGTTGGAGGACTTTGAGTTGTTGGATCTGTAATTGGTTTTCCATTAGTATCATAAGTGGTATAAGAACCCTCTTCGCCGGCAAAAATCTCAAATTTTTCAACTCTAAATTCTGATCCAAAAGCAATATTAAAACCGTTTAAAACGCTGTCGTAGTTTTTAGAAATATCAAAATTGGTTGTGTTTTGAAGTAAACTGTGTCCTCCTGCATCAAATTCGTGCGGTGATTTTTCTTCAAGCGAAGCGTTTATAGTTCCTTTGATATCGTATTGAAATTTATTTTTTCCAAAAGTATTACTCAAATCAAATTTCCATCCGCCGCCAGATTCGGTTCTAATTCCGGCTGCAATCGAATTGTCGTTAATTTTTGATGTAATTCTTGGGGTGTAACCTCCAGGATAAACCGATTCTACAACCCTTTCACCGTCATTTCTGGTAAAAGCATAAGCATCCGTATCTCTAAAGTTGCTTCCTCCAAAGGCATAAAATTCCGTTTTATCAGCAATAGGGACACCTAGATTTACAAATAAATTTACGCCTTGCATTTCGGCATCGCCAAAACCTTTTCTAAAATCGTAAGCAGGTCTTAATGTTTTGTTTTTGTTTAAAAATTCACCGGTAAAATTGGCATAACCGCCTTTGGTTCCTAATGCGACACCATAATTTGCCGCAACTCTTACCGAACCTCCGTCAAAATCCTGATCTTTTCCGTATGAATTTCCGTTTCCATGCTGATCTAATCTATAACCTTTCGTATTTGGAGTTCCCGGCAGGAAATCGCCTTTGGCATTAGTATTAAAAACGCCGTAAGTAATAGAACCTGTAAGTTCGTTTACATTATCATTTGTTACAATATTAATAACTCCCGCAATCGCATCAGAACCGTATTGTGCCGCCGCACCGTCGCGAAGGATTTCAATTCTTTTGATGGAAGCTGCCGGAATTGCATTTAAATCTGTACCGGTGTTTCCGCGGCCGCGAGTTCCAAACAAGTTAATTAAAGACGATTGGTGTCTTCTTTTTCCATTAATTAAAACCAAAGTCTGATCTGGTCCCATTCCTCTTAACGAAGCCGGATCAACGTGGTCTGCACCGTCAGAACCGGATTGCTTGTTCGCATTAAACGAAGGCGCTACATATTGCAGTAATTGGTTAATTTCGATTTTACCGCTTTGCGTCGTAACTTCTTTTACATTAATAACATCAATAGGAACGGCAGAATTTACGACGGTTCTTTTTGCATTTCTGGAACCTACGACCACAACATCGCTTAAAATTTGGCCGCCGCTTTCGTCTAAAACTATACTCATTTTGTCATTTGAAGCCGTTTTTTCGATCGTGCCAAAACCAACATAGCTGAAAATTAAGGTCGCACCTTCTTTAACTTTTATTCTAAAACCTCCTTCAAAATCGGTAGAAACTCCATTTGAAGTTCCTTTCTCAACAATATTAACTCCCGGAAGCGGTGCACCTGTCTTGTCTTTGACAACACCCGATACTTCTTTCTGAGCAAAAAGAAATGCTGAATTCAGCATTAATAGAAATAATGCAATCTTTTTCATGGTTATGTAATTTTTTGGTTTGTTTTTTGTTGTTAACTTTTATAAAAATACTATTTTTTAACAAAAATTTAATAAAAAGTTAAAAAATTTTCAAGAAGTAGCTTAAAATTATATTAATGCACATTTTTACTTCGGTTACGAGGTATTAAATCTTATATTTGCAAAATTTTAAAGCCAAAAAATATCATTTTGGCAGAAACAAAATAATATACACGTAAATCATAAATCATTACAATACAATTGTTAATGGCCAGACCTGATAAACTCAGAGTCGTATAAAATAAATAGAAACAACAGATGAAAGCAGGAATTGTAGGATTACCAAATGTTGGAAAATCAACATTATTTAATTGTTTATCTAATGCAAAAGCGCAAAGTGCCAACTTTCCGTTTTGTACAATCGAACCTAATATTGGTGTTGTAAACGTTCCGGATCCAAGAATCAACAAATTAGAAGAGTTGGTAAAACCAGAGCGTGTACAAATGGCAACCGTAGATATCGTAGATATTGCAGGTTTGGTAAAAGGAGCAAGTAAAGGGGAAGGACTAGGAAACCAGTTTTTAGGAAACATTAGAGAATGTAATGCTATCATTCACGTTTTACGTTGTTTTGATAATGATAATATTGTTCACGTTGACGGAAACGTAAACCCAATTCGTGACAAAGAAACGATCGATATCGAGTTGCAGTTAAAAGACTTAGAAACGATCGAAAAACGTTTAGAAAAAGTAAAACGTGCTGCAAAAACAGGAAACAAAGAAGCGCAGACAGAAGAAGCTTTATTAAACAGAATTAGAGAAGCTTTATTACAGGCAAAATCTGCCAGAACTGTTATTCCTCAAAATAATGACGAAGAAGTTTTAATGGAAGCTTTCCAGTTAATTACGGCTAAACCAGTTTTATATGTTTGTAATGTTGACGAAAGTTCTGCTGTAAACGGAAACAAATATGTAGATCAGGTTCGTGAATTAGTAAAGGATGAAGAAGCTGAAGTTATTATTCTTTCAGTAGGAGCAGAGGCTGATATTACAGAATTAGAAAGCTACGAAGAGCGTCAGGTTTTCCTTGAAGATATGGGATTAACTGAGCCGGGAGCATCAGTTTTAATTCGTGCAGCTTACAAATTATTAAAACAACAGACTTACTTTACCGCTGGTGTAAAAGAAGTTCGTGCCTGGACCATCAACATTGGAGCTACTGCACCTCAAGCTGCCGGAGTTATCCACACTGATTTTGAAAAAGGTTTCATCCGTGCCGAAGTTATTTCATACGAAGATTACGTTCAATACGGTTCTGAAGCAAAAGCAAAAGAAGCAGGAAAATTTAAAGTTGAAGGAAAAGAATACGTAGTAAAAGATGGTGATGTAATGCATTTCCGTTTTAACGTTTAATTTTTTTTCTTGAGATAAAATAGAGTAAAGAAGAAAGATAATAGACTAAAACTGCTGGAGAGATTCAGCAGTTTTTTTATTTTTAGTCATTGCGAGGAACGAAGCAATCACACGATAACCTGTAACCTCTTAGAATAAAAAATGTTTAACTGTATGTGATTGCTTCGTTCCTCGCAATGACAAAATCCGCGCTTTTGCGAAAGCGAATCAGTAAAATCCGTGTTCCATTTTTAAGAAATAAAATTTTTGGCTCAAAAATTGGTTACAGAAAAATTAACCAATTACTAATCTAAAATCAACCAATTAAAATGCTAAAAAAATCTTTCAAATTTCTGGGCTGGACACTTTTCGGAATCTTTAGTTTTCTTGTTTTATATATCGTTTCGGTTTATCTGATTTCTAAAATCACCGTTAATTCAGATATAGCAAAAGTCGAAGAACAAAATGCCGTTCCAATCTACATTCTTTCCAACGGCGTTCATACCGATATTGTAGTTCCAATAAAAAATGAAATCAAAGATTGGCGTAATGAAATACAGTTCAGTCAGACAAAATCAAAAGATTCCCTAATGAATTACATTGCTTTCGGCTGGGGCGACAAAGGTTTTTATTTAGAAACACCAGAATGGTCCGATTTAAAAGCAAGTACGGCTTTGAAAGCTGCATTTGGCGTGAGTTCATCGGCTATACACGCTACATTTTTTAAGCAATTAAGAGAAGGCGATGATTGTAAACGTATCTTAATTTCGGTAGAAGACTATCAAAAATTAGTCTCCTATATTTCAGAAAGTTTTAGCGATCCGGTTCATCCACAATGGATTGAAGGCGAAAGCTATGGACAAAAAGATGCCTTTTATGAAGCAAAAGGAAGTTATAGTCTTTTTTATACCTGCAATACCTGGGCAAACAATGCTTTGAAAGCAGCGAATCAAAAAGCAAGTTTATGGACGGTTTATGATAAAGGGATTTTTTGCCATTATAAATAATCGTATTATGAAAAAAGCAATTTTAATGATTGTTGTAATAATATGGATTACTTCTTGCAAAAAATCTGATGTTCCTCCTTGTGCAGACTGTATCGTTTTTTATTTTGAAAATCCGCAACCCAATAATGACTCAGAATTAGATCATTTTCCGAATAAATTTAAAGGATTATATATAGATAATGATTCAACTTTTATTAGAATTGAAGAAGGTAGAATTTTAAAAGAATATTTCTATGAAAAGATAATTCATAAAGGTTTTTTAGATTCATTAAAAGAAGAAGCTACAATTGTAAATGGAAAATTAATTCTAAAAGATTCTAAAATGGAATATGATTTAAAAACAAAAGGAGATTCTATCTTATTATCACAGAAAATGATTGATACTTTATTTAGATTTTCACTAAATCAAAAAGCAAAACGAATAGGGAATCAATTAATATTAAATACAAAAGATTCTATATATTGGAATGTTGAGTTTCTTTCAATTGAAAAAAACACGATTAAGTTTAAAAATATTTATGAAAAGGCTGACTTAAAAAAGCTTGATTCTATAACTAAAATAAAAGCAAAGATGTTAGATTCAATATCATATTTAATAAAGCCAACTAGAGGCGAATTAAAAAAAATATTGAAAATTAAAAATTTAGGTTACACCAATGAATATTGGAAACTGTCAAATTAAACATGGAAAAAATATAAAATCCTCCTAAAATCCAAGAATTCAAAATTTTTCATTATTGCGTAAATTTGAGAGAATATCAAATAAGCAGCAAATGAAAATCAAAAATATATTCTCAAAAACATGGTTTCTGTTAAAGAACACTTTCTTAGAATTTAATGATGACAACGCTATTAAATTGAGCGCCGCATTAGCATACTATACGATATTTGCGTTACCGCCTTTATTAATTATTATCATTACAATTTGTGGTTTCTTTTTTGGGGAAGAGGCTGTAACAGGAGAATTGTATGGGCAGATTAATGGTTTGGTAGGAAACGGCGCAGCAAGCCAGATTCAGGAAGCTATTAAAAATGTGCAATTATCCGGTGATAATATTTTTGCAACCGTATTTGGTATTGTAATGCTGTTAATTGGGGCTTCGGGGGTTTTTGCCGAAATACAAAGTTCGATTAATTTTATTTGGGGACTACGCGCAAAACCCGACAAAGGAATTAAGAAATTCATCCAAAACCGCTTGATGTCATTCTCTATGATTGCTTCGGTTGGTTTTTTAATGCTGGTCAGTCTTTTTATAAGTACAACTTTAGATTTGCTTAGTTCGCGTTTAAAAGTTTATTTTCCAGAAAGTACCGTTTACTTGTTTTATGTTGTGAATGTCGTGATTGTATTGGCAAGTATTACGCTTCTTTTTGCTATTATTTTTAGAACTTTACCAGACGGAAAAATAAGATGGAAAGATGCTTTTATAGGATCAGGAGTTACCGCAATTCTTTTTATGATAGGTAAATTTGCGATTGGATTTTATTTAGGAAGCTCGACAGTAGCTTCTGTTTATGGAGCGGCAGGTTCTGTGATAATAATTCTGGTTTGGGTTTATTATTCGGCAATAATTCTGTATTTTGGAGCAGAATTTACTAAAGTCTATGCTAAATCGTATGGAGGAAAAATCTATCCAAACGAATATTCAGTAGAAATAGCAAAAGAGATTTATGAAATTGACGGACCAAAAAAAGAACCAATAGAAGAATCATTACAAAAAGAAAAACCATGAAAATTATAGCCTTTGGAGGAAGTAACAGTCAGCAGTCTATCAACAAACATTTGGCAACTTATGCATCAAGTTTATTCGAAAATGCCGATGTTGAAGTTTTAGATCTTAACGATTTTGCGATGCCGGTATTTAGTGTTGATCTTGAAAAAGAAGTAGGACAGCACAAAGCAGCGCAGGCATTTTTAAATAAACTTAAAGAAGCTGATATACTTGTAGTTTCCATGGCAGAAAATAACGGAAACTATTCTGTTGCTTTCAAAAATGTTTTCGACTGGAGTTCCCGAATTGAAAAAGATGTTTTTCAGCATAAACCAATGTTGTTATTAGCAACTTCTCCTGGAGGAAGAGGCGGTGCATCTGTTTTAGGAATTGCTCAAAATCTTTTCCCGCGTTACGGAGCCGATATTAAGGGAAGTTTTTCATTGCCAGCCTTTGGCTCGAATTTTGATTTAAAAGATAATAAAATTTCAAATGTTGAGTTAGATCAAGAATTGAAAAATATTATCAAATCAAATTTTTAAATGCCACAAAAAAAGACTGCCCTTATTTTCTTTTTATTAAGTATTATTTCTATCCATTTTGCTTTTTCTCAAAAGATCAGCGAAGTTGATAAAATTGTTGCGAAATATCCCAAAAACTTTAGTTCAACAGAAAAACTTGCTGATAGAATTCAGGATGATTTTAAATCTGATGGAGATAAAGCAAGAGCTATTTTCAGCTGGATTGCTTTCAATATAAAATACGATTATGCTGCTTATTTAAATCCGCCAAGAGTGCAGGGATTTAGTTATTCTTCTGAAGCAGAAAAAGAAAGAAAAATCCAAGAGCTCAAGAATAAATTAATTCAAAAAGCATTTAACTCTAAAAAAGCCGTTTGCGAAGGATTTACAGCCTTATATCAGCATTTGGCCGAATCTGTTGGGTTAAAATGCGAAATAATCCGCGGAGATTCTAAAATTTCTTTGAGAGATATTGGTCGAAAAAACACTTTTTCAAATCATGCATGGAATACCGTTTTGATTGATAAAAGATGGTGTTTAATAGATGTTACCTGGGGGCAGGGTTATTATGACAGTAGTAAAGGCAGAATGGTAAATGAGTTTGCGCCTATTTATTTTGATACTGATCCTGATTATTTCTTCGCCAAACATTTTCCTGATTCGGGTTCTTATTTAGGTACGCAATTAAACAAAGAAGAATTTCTAAACGGACCCTTGATTTACAATAAAACAATCGAGAACGACTATAAAATTAAATCTCCGGAATCTGGAATCATTGAAGCCCGAAATGGAGAAAAACTTACTTTCGAAATTAAAAATGTGTCTAAGTCCAATCAGGTTTTTTATGTCAATAAAAAGAATCAGGCCGTTAAGGTTTTAAACCCAAAAGAAAAACGCGGAGGTTTAGAATTTCAAATTCCTTACGATAATAATGTAGGCGAGTATATCACCATTTTTATTGATACCAACAGTATTGTGTCTTATAAAGTGGTTCAGAAAGAAAGAATTTGATCTTTGTTTGATTGAATTTTCTTCTTTTATCGAATTGGCGTATCTTAGCAATTCAGGATTCGAATTAATATGCCATGGAAACAACTTTTTTGAAATCGATCTTAGACAATGATTTCTATAAATTCACGATGCAGCATACTGTAATAAAACTTTTTCCAAAGGCAAGAGTTCGTTATGGTTTTATAAACAGGGGAAAACATATTTTTCCGCCTGGATTTGCAGATTTACTTCGAAAATCGGTTGATGCAATGGCTGATTTGCGATTGACTAAAGAAGAAAAGCAGTACTTATCTCATCACTGCCCTTATTTAGATCCTACCTATTTCGACTTTTTGCATGGGTATGTTTATGATCCGTCAGAAGTTCAAATTAGCCAGGAAGGATCAGATATAAAAGTTACGGTTGAAGGATATTGGTATCGCACAATTTTATGGGAAGTGCCTTTGATGGCTTTGATCTCGGAACTTTTTTATAAATCCAATCATTTAATTCGTCTAAACGACGAAGCTATAAAAGAGCTTACGAAGAACAAAATGGACAATTATAACAAGCTTGGAGTTTCGATTTTAGAATTTGGAACACGACGTCGTCATTCTTATGATGTGCATGTTTTAATAAACGATACGCTTCGAACGTTTGGTTCAGAAAGTTATATAGGAACCAGCAATGTACATTTTGCAATGGTTAATAATATCAGGCCTTTAGGAACTCACGCACATGAATGGTTTATGTTTCATGCGGCGCAATACGGCTTTAAAATGGCTAATTTTATGAGTCTGGAACACTGGACACAAGTTTATGGAGGAGATTTAGGAATTGCCTTGACAGACACGTATACTACTGAGATTTTCTTTAGCCAATTTGACAAAAAATATTCTAAACTTTTTGATGGAGTTCGTCATGATAGCGGCGATCCAATTGAATTTGCGCAAAAAGTAATTTCGCATTATACTAAAATGGGAATTGATCCGAAATCTAAAGTTATCGTTTTCTCAGATTCTCTAAATTATGATAAAGTAAAAAGCATAACAGATTTTTGTAAAGACAAAATCAAGATGTCGTTTGGTATAGGAACCAATTTTACCAACGATGTAGGTTTGCCATCTATGAATATGGTTATAAAACTAACCGAAGTTAAACTTGAAAACAGACATTGGGAAGGAGTTGTAAAACTTTCTGACGAAAAAAATAAAAACACGGGAACTCCCGAAATGATTGCTTTGGCTAAAGACGTACTGGGAATCAAATAGTATTTTTTTGTTTCATCGCGGCTTTTTTATAATTTTAAAGGGCTTATTTTTTAAAATCAATTTAAATAGATTTAAAACCTGTTATTATTCATAACAAAAAAAGAATACGCTTTCATTTTTTGCCGATAAATGGTACATTAGCCAAAAATCCAATTCAACTTATGCTAGAGCAAAATCAATATACCGAAGATAACATTCGATCACTCGATTGGAAAGAACATATCCGTATGCGTCCGGGAATGTACATCGGAAAACTTGGAGACGGTTCTTCTCCAGATGATGGTATTTACATTCTATTAAAAGAGGTTTTAGATAACTGTATTGACGAGTTCGTAATGGGCTCCGGAAAAACTATTGAGGTAACGATAAAAGATAAAACGGTTTCTGTTCGTGATTACGGACGTGGAATTCCGTTAGGAAAAGTAGTCGATGTAGTTTCGAAAATGAATACCGGAGGAAAGTACGATTCTAAAGCTTTCCAGAAGTCAGTTGGTTTGAATGGTGTCGGAACAAAAGCGGTTAATGCGCTTTCCAATTATTTCAGAGTAGAATCTGTTCGTGATGATAAACAAAAAGCTGCTGAGTTTTCTGCCGGAAATCTAGTTTCAGAAGAAGATGTAATTGATACTACCAAACGTAAAGGAACAAAAGTAACTTTTACGCCAGATGAAACGATCTTCAAAAACTATAAATTCCGTTTAGAATACGTAATTAAAATGGTTAAAAACTATTGTTACTTAAACAATGGTTTGACTATTATTTTCAATGGAGAAAAATATTATTCAGAAAACGGACTTCGTGATTTATTAGAAGAGACAATCAGCGAAGAAGATTTAGAATACCCAATTATCCACTTAAAAGAGCACGATATCGAGGTTGCGTTAACACACAGTAAAACGCAGTACAGCGAAGAATATCACTCTTTTGTCAACGGTCAGAACACAACACAGGGAGGAACGCACTTAGCAGCCTATCGTGAAGCCGTTGTAAAAACAATTCGTGAATTTTACAATAAGAATTTCGAAGCATCAGACGTTCGTAAATCGATCGTAAGTGCGATTAGTATTAAAGTGATGGAACCGGTTTTTGAGTCTCAGACTAAAACAAAATTAGGTTCTACCGATATGGGTTCTGATGATGGAACGCCGGCGGTTTCGGTTCGTACTTTCGTAAACGATTTTATCAAAACCAAGTTAGATAATTACCTGCATAAAAATCCAACAACTGCCGAGGCTTTACTTCGTAAAATCCTGCAGGCAGAACGTGAGCGTAAAGAATTATCGGGAATTAGAAAACTGGCTACAGATCGTGCTAAGAAAGCCAATCTTCACAATAAAAAATTAAGAGATTGCAGAGCGCATCTTCCAGATACTAAAAATCCAAGAAACTTAGAAAGTACGCTTTTTATTACCGAGGGAGATTCGGCTTCCGGATCGATTACAAAATCGCGTGATGTAAATACACAAGCGGTTTTTAGTTTGCGTGGTAAGCCTTTGAATTCATACGGAATGACAAAGAAAATTGTGTATGAAAACGAAGAATTCAATTTACTGCAAGCTGCATTGGATATCGAAGACGGATTAGAAAAATTACGTTACAACAACATCGTAATCGCAACCGATGCCGATGTCGACGGAATGCACATTCGTTTGCTTTTAATTACTTTCTTTTTACAGTTTTTCCCAGAATTAATTAAAGAAGGGCATTTGTATATTTTGCAGACACCACTTTTCAGGGTTCGAAATAAAAAAGAAACGATTTACTGTTATTCTGAAGAAGAAAGAAAAGATGCGATTGAAAAACTAAAACCAAAACCGGAAATCACCCGATTTAAAGGTTTGGGAGAGATCTCGCCAGATGAGTTTAAAAACTTTATTGGAGACACCATCCGCCTAGATCCGGTTATGATGGATAAACATACTTCGATTGAGCAATTGTTGTCTTTCTACATGGGGAAAAATACACCAGACAGACAAGAGTTTATTATCAAAAATCTGAAGGTTGAGATTGATGAATTGGAGGAGGTTTAAATAAAAATCCGCGACAATGTTGCGGAATTTTTAATTTTGAAAAGCGCAGTCACTGTCTGCGTAATTGAAAAAATAAAATTTCGTCACCATTGATGACGAAATTTTATTTTTAGTTTACTTGGATTATCAATTACTTTGTGAACAGGTATGATCTGATTAAATTTTATAATTTAAAAAAGACTAAAATGATTAATAAAATATCGTTTAAAAATTTTAAACTTTTCAACGAAGACCAAGATGTTGAATTAAAACCAATGACTATTTTGATTGGAAAGAATAGTTCCGGAAAAAGTGCTTTGGCAAAATTACCGACATTAATATCAGAAAGCTTAAGTGGTAATATACAAAATCCATTTAATTGGGAAAATGAAGGTGTAATCTTGGGATCGAATTATTCAGATCTTAATTATGGTAAAGAAACAACAGGTCTTTTTAAGTTTAGCATTGAAAGTAATGATAAAAAATTATCTGTTGATGTTCAATTTGGAAAAAATACCTTATACATAAATTATTGGAATTATAATGATGAATTTATTTTAAAGTATGATTTATCGAGTAAAAAATATTTTTTAAATGCGGATATCGAAGGCAAGTCGTATGAATGTATTTTTAGAGGTTTTGAGTTAAATAAAGTAATCGATTCTAATATTAAAATACCAAATTTAGAAGATTTTAAATTTGATTTTGATTATATATGTTCGTATAGAGTTCAACCAAATAAAATTGAGCAAGACCAACCTAAGGATAAGAATATAAAAAAGGTGGGAATTGATGGTAGATATGCTTATGAAATTTTAATAAATGATTTTCTATATTCGGAAAATAAAATATTATCCCAAGTTAGTGAATGGTATAAGAAAAACTTTGAAGAATGGGGTATTAATATTGATAATGATGTATCTCGAAACAAGTTTTATTTTGAACTAAAAAGAGAAAATCCTTTAATCTTTAAAACAAGTTTAGACAATGTAGGTCAAGGAATTAGTCAGACACTTCCTTTAATTACGAAATCATTTCTAAAAGAAGATAAGCCATCATTAACAATAATTGAAGAACCAGAATTACATCTTCACCCTTCTGCTCATGGAGATTTAGCTGAAAGATTCGCAGAATCTTTAAAGGATAAAAATAAAAAGTATTTAATAGAAACACATTCAGAAAATTTTATTTTACGATTAAGAAGATTAATTGCAGAAGGTAAATTTGAGTATTTTACTGAAAATGATATAAAAATTTATTATGTTAAATACGATAAACATATAAATGAAAGTAATCTTGAAGAAGTAATTGTAGATAAGAATGGAAATGTTGAAAATTGGCCAAAAAATGTATTTAGGGAGTCTTTGGAAGAATTAATAGCTATTAAAAATGCCCAAAAGCAATAAATATGTGGATTAAAATTGAAAATGATATTTTTGAAAATGAAGAAATAAAAAAGATTTCATATTTATTAGGTGTTATATTTGATAAACCGATAAATTCCAAAAATAGTAGAGCAAAACCTTATGTGGATATACAAAATCTTAGCGAGTCAGAATCATTTCAGAAGTTAGATACGATTGATAGACAATTGTTGGAAGATTCATGGATGCAATTTTCTTATGAAGATAATACTAAAATGAAAATTGTAATATCAAATGAATCAGATTGTTATAGCTTGGAAGAAGGGACTGTTTTTTTGCAACAACCCTTGTGGATTGTTTTAGAGAATAGTACAAATGATTCAAACTTTATTAAATCAATTATTTATCACTTTGATGATGAAAATAAATACGTGACAGATTGCTTAAATAATAGATGGATTCAATTTGCAAATGCTGGAGGTTCGGGAGCAAAAAATCAAATAAAAGGAGAATTGTGTTCTTTTGAAGCTATGTGTTCTAAACATAATTCAGCTTCAAATAAATATTATAGAGGCTTTGTTTTGGTCGATAGTGATAATGATTATCTAGGACAAGGAATTAAGGAGGATTATATGAAATTAATAGAATTTTTAGATTTCTTTAAAATTGAATGGCACGTTTTAGAAAAGAGAGCGATGGAAAATTATATGCCAGATCAGGTTTTGTTTAATATTAGGAATAAAAAAATAGGTTCAACAAGACCTGATGATAGAGCTTGTGTAGCTTGGATTAATGTTTATGAGTATCTAAATGCTGTAGAAAAAGATTTTTTAAAATATAGTGGACAACCCCCATTTGAAAATTTACATAACTCTGCTCAAGATATTTATAAAAATCAATCTGAACATAATTATGAGATTCTAAAAAATGGAATTAATTATCGAGACAATAATAGTAAAGGAATAACTGATGATGAGAGAAGATTTAAAAATGCCTTTCCAAAATTATTTCTAACATCGCCATTTGTTAATAAAAGTAGTTTGGATGAAAGATGTGGTTCAAATGAATTGAAAGATATATATAACAAAATTAAGAATTTATTATGAGCTCATTAATTAATTTACAACCTTCAAATAATAATTTTGATGTTTACCTTAAAGAAATGAATAATGGGGTAATTCAAATTCCTGAATTTCAAAGAGATTTTGTTTGGGAATTAGAAAATGTTATGAACTTATTAAAGAGTATAAAAAAGAATTACCCAATAGGCTCATTTTTATTTTGGAAACCTGAAACACAATTTAAAATGGCTAAACAAATTGGCCCTTATTTTGTTAAAGAAGATATTATTAGTGATTTTGAATTAATTAATTGTAAGTATGTTTTAGATGGTTATCAAAGAATGTCATCTCTTTTTGGAGTTTTAACGAATCCAAATAACATAAAGAATTTTACAAAAGATAAGGATTTATACAATTCAACTTTTAATATTTTTTACGATTTAAAAGAAGAAGAATTTGTTAATTTTAGGGGTAAAGAAAAAGATAGGGAGAGATATATTGTTCCAGTATATATTTTATTAGATTTTGAAGGCTTCTTAACGGTTTCAGAATTGATTCAAAAAGAATACGATTCGGATATATCCAAATTATATACATCTCGCTTAAAAAAGATTGTCACTACATTTGAAAGATATCAAATGCCAGTTATTGAAATTGCAGGAGGAACTTTACAGGAAGCGATAGACATTTTTACCTTGCTCAATAAAGAAGGAAAGCCGATTACTCCTGACTGGATTCTATCTGCTAAAACTTATTCATCCAATTTTAGATTAGGAGATAAAATTGATGAGGTTCTTGAAAATTTAGAAGAATATAACTTCATAGATAAAAGACCAAAAGAGATTGCTGTAAGAGAGTTAATTTTTAGAAGTATACAAAGTTCATTTGGAGATTTGTATTTAGATAATAAAAAGACTGATATAATAACTTTATCTCAGAATCCTGATTTTAAAGAGCGGGTTGAAATGTCTATTGAAAGTATTAAACTTGCAGCTAAATTTGTTTTTGAAGAATTACTAGTTGTTGATAATAAATTGCTTCCAGCAAGTATGCAATTTATTTTTTTAGTTGAATTCTTTAATCATAAAAAAAAGCCTGTTGCTTCTGAAATTCAAGATTTAAAACGTTGGTTTTGGATTACTTCATATGCAAATTATTTTACAATATCTACACCTAGTAAAAGAAAAGAAGCTTTTAAATGGTTTCAAGATTTTTCGAAAGGTTTAAGGAATGAAACAATCTACAAAGAAAAAGCAGATAATCTTTTTTCTGTTCCTGAATTACCCAAAAAGGTAAATTTAGGAGCTGTTCGTTCTAAAGCACATATTTTATTTTTACTTAATTATTCAAATAATTTTCAAAGAATTAATTCTGATTTTGTTGAAGATTATAAAATATTAAGATTAATATCAGATGTAGATAATAATATATTAGATAGATATGGTGAAAGTTCAAACATGATTGTTACATTAAATAGTTTAGAGGATAATATTTTTATTTTTAAAAACAAAAAAGTTAAGGACTTGTCTTATTTATTGGATAAGGGATATAAAGGACAATATTCAGAATTTTTTATAACTGATAAAATGCGTGATGAATATGAAAAAGGAAATATAAATGAAGTTTTAAGATTAAGATCAGATTTGATTATTGAGAAAGAACAAGAGTTTTATTTTAAATATGGGCTTACTGATGATACAGTTCCATTTTAATTTTTTATTAAAATTTAAAATAGATTTTAGTAGTTATACTGAACAAAATATATGAAAGACGAAGAAGACGATAACATAATTCCAAACGACGACGAGAATAATCAAGATGAAAACCTGATGGATGACAATCAGGATGGAGATGACGATGATATTATTGACGTAGATGCTAAGCATTTTGAAGGACAGCATTTTTACGAAAATCAGGAAGAAGAAGGAGAGGACGTTATTACCAAAGTAACGGGAATGTACAAAGACTGGTTTTTGGATTATGCTTCGTATGTAATTCTGGAACGTGCAGTTCCTGCTATCGAGGACGGATTTAAACCCGTTCAGCGTCGTATTATGCACTCTTTAAAAGAGCTGGATGATGGTCGTTACAATAAAGTTGCCAACGTAGTAGGGCACACCATGCAGTATCACCCACACGGAGATGCGAGTATTGGTGATGCAATGGTACAAATTGGTCAAAAAGATTTATTAATTGACTGCCAGGGAAACTGGGGGAACATTTTAACGGGTGACGGAGCTGCAGCTTCGCGTTATATTGAGGCACGTTTATCTAAATTTGCTTTGGAGGTTTTGTATTCTCCAAAAATTACAGATTGGGGAGTTTCATACGATGGACGTCGTGCAGAACCAAACAATCTTCCGGTAAAATTCCCATTGCTTTTGGCACAAGGAGCAGAAGGTATTGCAGTTGGACTTTCTACAAAAGTACTTCCTCATAACTTTAATGAGTTAATCGATGCTTCGATTAAGATTTTAAAAGGAAAAGCTTTTACACTTTATCCTGATTTCATGACACAAGGTATTGCCGATGTGTCCAATTATAACGACGGTATGCGTGGCGGACGCGTGCGTGTGCGTGCTAAAATTTCGCAATTAGACAAAAATACATTGGTGATTACACAGATTCCGTTTTCGACCAATACATCAAGTTTAATTGACAGTATTTTGAAAGCCAATGATAAAGGTAAAATCAAAATCAAGAAAATTGAAGACAATACCGCGGCCGATGTTGAGATTTTAATTCATCTTTTCCCGGGTGTTTCTCCAGACAAAACAATTGATGCTTTGTTTGCTTTTACTGCCTGCGAAACTTCTGTAGCGCCTTTAGGATGTGTTATTGAAGACAATAAGCCATTGTTTATCGGGGTTTCTGAAATGTTAAAAATATCGACCCACAGAACGGTTGATTTACTTCGTCAGGAATTAGAGATTCAGTTAGAAGAATTAAAAAACAAATGGCATTTTTCTACTTTAGAAAAAATCTTCATTCGTGAAGAAATGTACATTGACTTTAAATTGTATGGAGACAGAGAATCTCTTTACAAATATTTATATGATAGATTTGAGCCTTTCAAGAAATCATTCGTTAGAGAAATTACCGACGAAGATTTACAGCGTTTGACTCAAATCCCGATGATTCGTATTACACGTTTTGACTCTGATAAAGCCGATGAATTGATTTCAAGGCTGGAAGAGGAAATGAAAGAGGTAGAGCATAACCTGGAGCATTTAACTGATTTTGCTATTGCTTATTTTACCAAATTAAAAGAGAAATACGGAAAAGGACGTGAACGTCAGACAGAACTTCGTGTCTTTGATAACGTTGAGGCTACAAAAGTAGTTTTACGTAATACAAAACTATACGTAAACCGTGAAGAAGGTTTCGTAGGCACGAGTTTAAAGAAAGACGAATATGTAGGGGATTGTTCTGATATTGATGATGTTATCGTGTTTTTGCGAGACGGAACATTGATGATAACCAAAGTCGACGCTAAAACTTTTATTGGAAAAGATATTATACATGCCGCTGTTTTTGATAAGAGTGATAAGCGTACCATTTATAATATGATGTACCGTGATGGTAAATCTGGACCTTCGTATATAAAACGTTTTAATGTTACCGGAGTTACGCGTGATAAAGCGTATGATTTAACAAATGGTACAAACGGTTCGCAGGTTGTTTATTTTTCGCATAATCCAAATGGAGAAGCTGAGGTTGTAACTATTTTATTGCGTCAGATTGGAACAATTAAAAAACTAAAATTCGATATTGATTTTGCTAAATTGGCAATTAAAGGCCGTGGATCAAAAGGAAACCTGGTTACCAAATACCCAATCAAAAAAATTGAATTAAAAGAAAAAGGAATTTCGACCTTACTGCCAAGAAAAGTTTGGTTTGATGATACCGTAAAACGTTTAAATGTTGATGCCAGAGGTGAATTGCTGGGAGAATTTAAACCAAGCGACAAAATCTTAGTAATAAGCCAGACAGGTAAATTGAAAGTTATAATTCCGGAATTATCGACTCATTTTGAGGAAGATATGATCGTTTTAGAGAAATGGAAGCCTAAAAAACCAATTTCGGCCATTTATTATGACGGAGAAAAAGAACGTTATTTCTTAAAACGTTTCCTTGTTGAAAATGAAGGCAAAGAAGAAAGTTTTATCACAGACCATCCAAACTCGCAATTAGAGATTGTATCGACAGATTATCGTCCGGTGGCACAATTAGTTTTTGCGAAAGTAAAAGGAGTTCAGAAAGAAGATTTACATATTGATGTTGAGGATTTCATAGCTGTAAAAGGTTTTAAAGCTTTAGGGAATCAATTAACAGCAGATAAATTAAGACAAGTTAATTTGTTAGACCCGCTGCCTTATGAAGAACCCGTTGAAGAAATTCCGGAAAAGCCAGAATTATCAGAAGATGATTCGGTTGAAACAGAATTAGACGACGATGGCCAGATAGGTTTGGTTTTAGATTAAAAAATGAAAATGCTAAGAAGTAATTCTTAGCATTTTTTTTTGAGTTGTAATTATTGAAATTAAAAGCTTATTGTTATAGTCTTAAAGCTTATGAAAGACTTTTGCTGAATATCCTGAATTTATATTTGTTCTAAATTATTTATTCCTGGGTAAATAACAAAATCAACAATCACAAACTAAATCTCAGTATGAAAAGTCGTTATCTTTTTCTAATATTATTATTTTGCAGCTGTACCAATAGTAACAAGTTTGATGGTTATGTATATGACTATGACACAGAAAAACCAATTCAAAATGTGTATGTTGATATCAATGGCAATACGGGTAAAACAGATAGTACTGGATATTTTTACATCAAATTAAAATCAAATTTGCCAAGTGTAATATGTCTGAAAAAAGAAGGATATTTTACTAAAAAAATATATCGAAAACCCGATTCATTAGGGAGATATAGTAAAGCAAAGATAAATTGGAACAGAATTTATCTATACAATAAAGAAAATGATTTCTAATTAGATTATTTAATATTTAAAAAAGCCGGAATATTCATTTTCCGGCTTTTCTTTCATAAGATTATGTTGGTTTTACTGATACTTTTTATCCGTAAGTGTTTTCATAAACGCAACCAGAGCTTGTTCTTCTTTTACAGTTAAATTTAGTTTGTCGAAAGGAAGAGTTTGATTTTCTACTTCGTAGCCTAAACCTTGTCCGCCGCCTTTGTTGTAAAAAGAAACCACTTCTTCAAGGGTTTTAAAAACACCGTTATGCATATAGGGTGCAGTAACCGCAGCATTTCGTACCGTTGGAGTTTTAAAAGCACCAACTAATTGAGGCATTTTATTGTATAAATAACGGCCTTTATCCGGGCTTAATGCTTTCCCCGAAGCTTCACTTGGAGTTCCTATAACTTCGTGTTCGGTTTTTGAATAACTAGGCGGAACCGTTCCGTTAAACAAAGGTGTAAAATGACAAGTTGCACATTTTGCTTTTCCCATAAACAAGTTCATTCCTTCAATTTCCTGATTATTAAGAATGTTTTTACTTCCTCTCATATATTCATCAAATCTGGAATCGAACGAATTTAAAGAACGTACATAACTTGCAATAGCATTTTGAATCTGCCAGGCTTCTGCTTTTGATGTTTTTGGATATGCTTTTTTAAACAATTTGATATAATCGTTATCCACTAGGATTTTTGCATGAATATTTTCCATAGAGCCATGCATTTCATCTTTATTCTGAATCACATCGACACTTTGTTTTTCTAAATCTAACTGGCGCATATCCCAAAACTGAGCATTTTGCAAAGAAGCGTAAGTCAGCGTTGGAGTATTTCGGGCTAAATTAGAACCCGTCAGCGAAACGTTTGTTTTCAAACCATCAGTAAAAGCTTTTCCAGGATGATGGCAGGAAGCACAGCTTCGATCATTGTTTTTAGAAAGGCTTTTATCATAAAATAATTTTTCGCCCAACGCAGCTTTATCTTTAGAAAAATTATATTCGTCTGAAAGTACAAACGCATTTACATCAAAAGCATCTTTGTCGAATAGAGTTTCAATAGTTGGTTTTAGCGGACTGCTTTTCTTTACATTTTTAATATTTTCCTCTATCTGAAAAGCTTTTAGTTTTTTCGAAATCGGATTAAGATATTGGCTTATAAAAACAGCTCTATTAAAAGCATTAAAGTTGTTGTTTTCCTCGCAATACTTTTGTGCTTTTAAAGTCAGGTTTTTTAATTCAGCCAAAGATTTATTATTAGCATTAATTTTATCCAGTGATTCCGGGATTACAATTAAACTTTGTCCGGCTTCTGGAATTGAAGACTGTAAAATTGGGCTGTCAAAACCTGTAATTCCCAAAGCAATCACTCGAAATACATTTTGCTGAATTGCATCTAAAACATAATCGTCGCTTATTGCAATAACCTCAAACGTACTTTTAAGCTGCTTGATATTCGATTGAAAGATATTCAGTTCTCGGGTTAGATCTTCTTTGCTTTCTTTAGCATTATATTCAGGATAAATCATTTCTTCCATTACCTGAAAACCGTGTGGTTCAAAAGACCTGTTTTCTTCTAATTCCATTTCATCCAAAGCCGGACCATTCATAAAACGAGCCGTTTCCGGAATAAAATATTCAATCGCCCATTCGACTTTTTTATAAACCAAACGTGATTTTTTAAATTGCTCGAGAATATCTTTTTGCGATGAGTTTTGATTTACAAGTTTCTGAAATTGTACAATTTCATTATTTAATTTGGTCAAATCTACAAGTAAATCTTGTTTAATCGTTGCTTTTGAAACTTCATTTTTTTGACATGAAAAGAAAAAGCAAAGCGTTAAAAACAGGAAAGTAAAGTGTTTTAATTTCATAATAGTACTGTAATAGAAACAACCCTTATTGAGAAAATAAGGGTTGTTTAATAGATTTTGGCTGTGCTTATTATCGTTGTACGTTTCTAATAATTACAGTTTGTCCTCCCTCTTTGTTCGTTTGAGTTCCTGAACCGTCAGCATTTTTAAATGCATCACTCTGCCAAGTGTGAGGGTGAATATTTACAGTAAAAGTATTTGGAACACCAATGATATCTGAAATATCCTGCATTGCACCAAATTCCCAGCTTCCAAATCTCATTTCACCAGTTTGGTTGTATAAAGTATTCCAGGCTGCATCTGTTCTTTTGTGGTTCATGTTTAACCACGCTTTGTTTTGTTTTGTAGCGATGTTGTATTGCCAGATGTATGAATCGTGCTTAGCATCGGCATAGTAACTGTCACCATCTTCCTGAATGTAAACGTAGTTTTCAGTTACGCATAAGTTATCAGGATTGATGATTCCGGTTCCTGGAGTGCTGTCACCTTCAACAGCTAATTCTAAAGTTCCTTTAAGCGGATCTGAAGCATCCATTTTCAATTTATAAACTCTTCCCCACATTGTATATCCATCAACCGGAGCATTATTAGTTGCTTGACCAGTTGCTGTAAAATAAACTTCTCTGTTGTTGCTTGCGCTTCCTTTTCTGTAATCTACGTCTTCAACTCTCGAAAAACGAATCGCTTTTAAGTCGTTTACAGTTGTGTTGATTACGGCTCCTGTTAAGTTTTTAGCATTTGGAATTTCAACAAAAGAAACAGGATATGAACTGCCTAACTTCATGTCTGTTTCTACTTGATTTCCGTCTGTTCTTTTTAAAGCATATAATTTTCCGTTAGTTAAATCACCAACTGAACTCATATACATAATCAATTGTCCAGCACTTACGTGTGAAGTAGCGTACGATTGATCTTCTCCAATAAGAATAACTGTTTTTCCTGGGTAAGCCTCTTTTGGAAGCGGTACAGCGTTTTCCATACTTGCTTTTCCTAAAGCTGGTAAAACTCTGTCAGTTCTGCTTTTGTCCGTAGACAATCCTAACGGATTAATTCCGTGAACCATACTTTCCTGACCACTTTCTCCAGCAGTTAAAAAGATAGGACCAAATCCGTGAATTTCCGGTGTTGCTAAAGTTGCAGAACACAAACGTGTTAAACCTCCAACTCCGTCAACTAAATAATCTCCTTTAACTGGCTTAAAAGTTTTGTCTAAATATACTCTTGAAACAGATTGAATGATTTCGTGGTTTGTAATCATAATATAACCCTCTCCGCTTGGATTTTTCATTAATCCGGCTCCATCAGGCTGTGCACCGTAAACAAATTTAGGAGAATCAGGAAGAACATCAGCACTTGTAATTAAAGTAGTGATATTTAGGTTTTCAAAACCTGCCATAGGATAAACAAAAGCTGGAATTTTTGAGTGAGAAGTAAAATCGATGCTTGTATTTACAGCATCGTCTGATGGTTTTTTGTTGTCATCATCATTACAGCTTATTACAGAGAAACCTGTAATAGCTAACAGCGCAGCTGATTTTAAAAAATTTGATTTCATAAACTGTGTTTTTATTTTTTTTGATAGAGACAAAGCTATCTCCCAAAATCAAAATGTATGTTATCTAAATTTTTTCTTATTGCTAACAAATAATAAGGCATGTATTACTAAATCGTAAATTTTAGGCTCAAATGTAAATTTAAGCTTCATAAAAATATCTTAATTATTTAAAAAGCTGGTTTAGAGAAACAGCCTTTTTCTCGCGCAATTTCTTTACAATTTTAAGAAACGCAATGGCAGTTATGTAAGCGTCGCCCAAAGCCGTGTGACGGTCTTTTTTAGAAATGTCAAATTTATCAGCGAGATCATCTAAAGTGTAATGATCCTTTCGCTCAAACAAATGCGACTTAATTAAAGTTTTTTTATACAAATGTGCTGTATCTAACATCATATTGGCGATTGGAGGCAGGCCGTTTCTTTCGAGTGCTTTATTAATCATGGTAACATCAAAAATGGTATGATGCGCAATGATAATTGAATCGCCCAGAAAAGCTAAAAACTGTTGTAAAGCCTCTAATTCTGTTGGACGTTGAAGTATGAAATCTCTTAATATGCCATGAATCTGTGCTGTCGATTTATCGTAATGATCTTGCTGTAAATAGATTTCAAGACTATCCTGAACCGAGATTATTCCGTTTTGAAGCACCAATGCACCAATACATAAAATGCGGTCATTTTCATAATCAAATCCGGTTGTTTCGGTATCCAAAACTACAAATCGGGTTTCTTCGATAGTGATACTTTCATCAAAGAGATTTTCTTCTTTTTTCCAAAAATTAAATAGACTCATCTTATACCAAATTTGAAATATTAAAACGTACCGAAATCAATTCCTGAAGTTCTTTAATCGTTTTAAAAGTACGTTTCAGTTTAATTTTTTCCATTTTAGTTAAAGATTCCAATTCGATAAATTGCCCCGAATCATGATGCAAAAGTCCTTGCTTGGTTCTAAATTTCAATAAAGCTTTAAACGAATACGAACAGGATAAATACAATTCTCTGTTATTAGGTTCTAATTCAGCCAGTTTCTCGAAACGTTCCGCCGTATTGCTGATTGATTTAACCGAATGCGATAAAATTAAAACACGAGCCGCATCAGTCAAAGGCATTAAAGCACGTCTTTTTATATCAAAATTATCTTTGTTTGCGCCATCCTGTTCTACTAAAAACTGCCTAAAGAAACCAGTAGGAGAAGGGCTTTGCAAAGCGCCGCTCACCAAATGCATATAAAAAATAGGATTTGCTTTTATGGTTTCAAAAATATAATCCGATAACTGATTTACTGTTTCGGAATCGCCGTACGTCATGCTGTAATCAAAGAAAATAAACGATAAAAGAACCTCGTTTTTCCCCGGATTCGTAATCCAATGATGTACCTGACTTTTCCATTCGTCAAGGCTCATACACCATTTCGGGTTTGAAGCCATCATTTCGGCTGGGCAATATTCGTAACCAATATCAAAAAGACCTTTGTTAACCAACGAAGCAAATTTTAAAAAGTATACTCTGGTTTCATCCCTAAAAACTTCCGAAACATTCTCATAAACAATCGCATTATCCTGATCTGTATGCAGCATTTGTTCGCCTCGTCCCTGGCTTCCAAGTGCCAGCCAGGCAAATTTAGCCGGCGGCGGACTGCTCATTTTTTTTAAACAAATCTCGATAACGCGGGTGGTACAAGCTTCGTTGAGTTCTGTTATAATTTTAGAAATCAACGTCATCGGAATATTTTGATCTAAATAACCCTGAAGCAATTGCATAATTCGGTTTCTGATCGGTTTTATTTCCTTTGTTTTTTTTGCTCTTTTCAAAGCCTTAATTAAAACAGCAGGATTATTTCCTAAAGCCACCATTACATCATGTTTCGATAAAATCCCAACAGCTTTGGTGTTTACTGTACCATCTTTGGTTAGGCATAAATGACTGATATTGCTTTTCATCATGGCCATTTGAGCCTCTGTAACCGTCATTTTTTTCGAATACGTAATAACAGGTTTCGTCATGATGGTTTCTGCTGTCGTGGTAATAGGAAAATCTCCTGTAACAATTTTATTTCGCAGATCTTTATCGGTCAAAATACCAATGGGCAGCATTTCATCGACAATTAAAATGGCACCGACTTTCTTTTTATTCATGATCGCGGCAATTTCCTTAACGGTTGTCGACGGACTGCAGGTTACGATTTTTTTAGAATATTTTATGGGCGCTAAGTCAAAAGAATCATTATTTGAATGTCTGTTTTCATTTAATAAATCATCATCGCCGTATAATTTGTCTTTATGAATATCTGAATACGGATTTCTAGTGTTCGAAGCATAACTTTCGATCAGGAAATTGCCTACATTTCTATTTTCGAGCGCATAAGGTTTAAAAACTGAAATTGGAATAGCGTACAGAATACTTTCTTCATGCGCCACGGCTTCCATAATATAATTTTCCTGTGCCAAAAGCGGACGCAAGCCAAAAATATCTCCTTCGTCGCACATGTCTAAAACCGTATTTTTTGTGCTTTTTTTCAAAGCAACAGCACCTTTATGAACCACATAAAAAGAATCATGTGTTTTATCATTTTCGGCAAAAATTACAGCGTCTTTATCTTTGTAAACAATCGAAATTTGTTCCGAAAGCTTTTCAAGATCCTTAGGATGCAGAAAATTAAACGGCGGATAACTTTTTAAAAAGTCGGCAACTCTTTGCGAAATGGTGTTTTTCATTGGGTTAGATTAGAGTTCTAAAATACTATTTAAAATAGAAATGTAAAAGAAACATTTTTTATTTTTTAAGAGGCAAAGGAGCAGAGGGGCAAAGGTTCAAAGGTTTTGCTTGACGTCAAACAGAATAGATTATGATTCTGGAAAAAATAAAAAAGCTCCATAATTGGAGCTTTAAATATTATAATCGTTTTTAATCAACCTTAAAAACTTTACCACGTTGTTTTTCTTCAGAACCCACCATTCCAAATTCAAATGTGTAGGAGTCTTTTGCAGTCGTTAAAATCTTCATGCTGATCGCTTTTTCCTCAGCCATATTTTTCGGATGTTTCTTTTGCAGTACATATTCACAGTCGCTTACCCAGCGTATAGTCGACGTATCTGTTTTTCCTTCAAAAGTTTCGATTTCAATACTGTCTTTACGTTCGAAAAAAGTTGTTTTTTTAACGCCGTTTACTTCAAACTCAAATTTGAATTTTCCGTTTTTAAAATCTTTACAGTTGTGCTCTGCGTTATAACAGGATACCAAAGCCAATACCGGAAATAAGAATAGTATTTTTTTCATTTTTTTATGCTTTATGCTTTAGGCAATAGGCTGTAAGCTTTGGGTAATAAGCAGTTTTGCTTATTGCATACAGCTTAAAGCTTATGGCTTTTATCATTTCAATTTCTTTAATTCATCATCGGTAAAGTTCTTGATTTCTTTTTCTTTGGCAAACTTTTCGGCGTTATAATTTCCTGATTTATTCTTCGGGATTGATAAACTTTCCCAGGAACTCTTTTTCAGTTGTTTGGCATAAAAAACAATCTGCCCAACATGATATGGATAATGAGCCAATTGTCGGTTTATAGCTTCAATAACCGTGTGGCCTTCATTTCTGATATAAATAATATCCGAAAGCTGTTCTGGTTTTAAACTCTCCAAAGCATTTTCCAGACATTTCCAGCCTTTATTCCAAAGTTCAAAAACTTCTTCTTTTGATTGTAAATCATTTTCGAATTCAGAGTCACGGTTTCGCCATTCCTTTTCACCATCAGAAGTCAAAAAATCTGTCCAGCGCGAAAGCATATTGCCGGAAATATGTTTTACAATTGTGGCGATGCTGTTTGTATCTTCATTTATTGCAGTAAAAAGCTGTTCCGGTTCTAATTGGTTCATTGCTTTTTCACCCAGCATTTTATAATACAAAAACTGCTTTTTAACGCTTTCTAAATAGGATTCAGTTGAGTTCATGACTATTTTTTTTCGCCGCGAATTACACAAATTTTCACAAATTTATATTACAGTTCAAATGATTAAAAACTATAATTCGTGCAAATTCGTGTAATTCGTGGCATTTTTTACACAATTTTAATATCGTATTTATTTAAAAGCCCCACAATTCCCTGAGTTGAGAATTGAGCTTTTCGCATGGCATTAAACTCGGGGTCAATTTTATAATTGTAAGCCGTTCTAAAATCGACTGCTGCCAATTGTGTTTCATTAAAAATAGCACCGTCTAAATTACAATCGTCAAATACAGAGCTGGTTAAATTGGTTCCAACAAAGGTTACTTCTCGAAGAGACGAATTTATAAATTTAGTTTTGGGCATTTTTTTATTAGAAAACGAAGCATAATCTAAAGTAGATTCTTCAAAATGCACCTGAAATAAAAAGTCATCGCATTCGTGAAAAGCGATTCCAAGAAGTTTACAATTTTTAAAAGTAACATTTTTTAAACTCGTTCCCGCCAAGCTCGTCATTGAAAGATTGCAGTCAATGAATTCGCAGTCTAAAAAAGAATTGGAATTAAAATTACTGTTCGAAAAATCACAGTTTTTAAAAACACAATCTTCAAACTCCCGATTGTTTATTTTTTTATCGATGTAAATAACTTTCTCGAATGTTTTCTGAATGTGAATTATACCTTCCATTTTATTTTAGCTAAATGTTTATTGTAGATCCTAATTAACCCAACAGGTTTCAAAAACCTGTCGGGTTTGTTTAAATGGCTGATTTAGTCATTAAACAAACCTTTCATAATGATTTTCAAACCTAAAAAAATCAAAACCATAGAACTCAAACAAGCTGCAATTCCAATTCCTAAAACCAAATAATGCCAATTAGTATGCTGATTCATAAAAGCATTGTAAATCAACGATGGTCCAAGAAACATTAAAGGCAGAGCGCCTGTTAAATATTTAATCCCTTTTCCTAATAATTGCTTGTTTGTTGCCATTTTGTTGTTTTGTTTTAAGTTTCAGGTTTCAAGTTTAAAACTTTGTGGTCTTATCTTTGTCAAAGTTTTAAACTTTGACAAAGATTCATTTAATTTAAACTTTGCGCACTTTGCGGTTAAAATAAACCCTTTTACTTATTATAATTGTCGACAGCATTTCGAACGCTGCCGTATTTTTTCAATAATTCCGAAGCTTCTTCATACGAAACCGGAATTTCTCCCATAATCATTTTCACGCCTCGATCAACCAGTTTCACATTACTTAACTGCATATCGACCATTTTGTTGCCTTTTACTTTTCCAAGCTGAATCATCGCTGCAGTCGAAATCATATTTAAAACCAATTTCTGAGCTGTTCCGGCTTTCATTCTCGAGCTTCCCGTAATAAATTCTGGTCCAACTACAACTTCAATAGGAAATTTTGCCGTTAATGACAGCGGACTTCCCGCATTATTAGTTATACAGCCTGTAACAATATTGTTTTGATTACAAGCTTCTAATCCGCCAATAACGTATGGAGTTGTTCCAGAAGCCGCAATACCAATAACCACATCATTTTGATCGATGTTGTGTGATTTTAGGTCAAGCCAAGCCTGCGTTGCGTTGTCTTCGGCATTTTCTACCGCACGACGAATTGCGGTATCACCGCCTGCAATAATTCCGTTTACTAAATCAAAGGGAACGCCAAAAGTAGGCGGACATTCTGATGCATCAACAACACCTAAGCGCCCTGATGTTCCTGCTCCTATATAAAATAATCGGCCTCCTAATTTTAGTTTTGCAACTATTTCAGGAATTAAAGCTTCTATTTGAGGTAAAGCTTTTTCGACTGCATAAGGAACAGTTTTGTCTTCCTCGTTAATATTTACTAACAATTCATGAACTGACATTTTTTCTAAATGTTCGTACTTTGATGCTTGCTCCGTGGTTTTTGTAAACGTCATTTTTCGTGTAATTGGTCGGGTCAAAATTAATGTTTTTTTATTTTAATCTAGAAATTTA
The DNA here is from genome assembly GCF_058807735.1 of Flavobacterium sp. GW821-FHT12A05. Lineage (NCBI taxonomy): Bacteria > Pseudomonadati > Bacteroidota > Flavobacteriia > Flavobacteriales > Flavobacteriaceae > Flavobacterium > Flavobacterium sp. GW821-FHT12A05. The sequence goes on from NZ_JBXAQY010000001.1 coordinate 706,995, forward strand.
GTACATAAAGTCACAGTTATTTATGATCTTTTTTCTACTATTTTTTAAGTATAGAGACTACTATCGCGACGCTTTGTTACACCAACTAAAATATTATATTTGTTATATATAAAAAGACAAATGGATAAATTAAGTTTTTTGAATGGCGTAGCCTGGATTGCGGTTTTTGTTTCCTTACTGCTTGCCTTTTTTTTATTAACGGTAAAAACAGAAAATAAGCTCGCAAACCGTTTATTTGCCATCTTTTTTATCTTAACCGCAGTTGATCTAAGCGGTTTTTTTGTCTACGATTTTATTTACGGAAAAGTTAATCTTGAGGTTTTTAGGTGGACAACTTGCTTAATCGAAATGCCGTTGTTTTATCTTTATGTGCTTTCTGTTTGTTATTCTGATTTTCGATTAAAATGGAAACATCTTTTGCACGCAATTCCTTTTTTAGTAGTGAATTTGGCTTTTGTGCCAAGATTTTATTTTGCACCTACAGCCGAAAAATTACATTTTTTTGAGTTTCACAATCAAATGCCCGAAATGCACTTTTTTCTTATTTTGGTCGAAGTTCAATATTTCTTTTACATTATAAGTGTCTTTTTAATCTTAAAAAAATACCGAGAAATTTATCTCGAAAATTACACCAACCCAAGCACATCGACTTATAAATGGCTTTTTCAAATTACGGCCGTTTTTCTGGGTTCACATACGCTTGTACTTTTAAAAGGTTTATTGCGATACACAGATTTTAATGAAACTTTTATTTGGGCCAATATATTGGTAGGAAGCGTGGCTTTGCTTGTTACCTGCTGGTTTGTGCTAAAGGCAATGAACCATCCGGAGCTTTTTAGAGGAATTAATTCTAAATTACAATTGGCAAAAGATATTCTTCCTAAAGAAAATCAGGCTGTCGCCGAAATAAAAGACAATCAAAATGATGCTGTTAAAACTCAAATTGAAGAATTAAAACAATATATGGCCGAGAAAGAGCCTTATCTCGATCCGTCGCTTACGATACAGGAACTGGCCAATCAAATTAATATTCCGGTTCGCGATCTGTCGGTTTTGATAAATCATTATATGGATCAGCATTTTTTTGATTTTGTAAACGAATATCGTATTCAAAAAGCCATGAATATTTTAAAAAATCCTTCTAAAAAAGAACTTACTGTTTTAGAAATTCTGTACGAAGTAGGTTTTAACTCCAAATCGTCGTTTAATACTTCATTTAAAAAATATACCAATTTAACGCCTACGGCTTACAGAAATAGTTGAAAATAAACGGTTTGTAAAAAGTCGTACTTCATAGCAAATAAAGTCGAACCAATTTCCTGATGAGAAAATGGTTCGACTTTTTTTTCTCGGTCGAATCTTGAAAATTTCTAAGGCAACTTTGCTTCAAATTAATCGAACAAGTTAAAATTAGAAATTATGAAAAAGTCAAATCTCCTTATCTTTTTATTATTGCCTTTATTTTGTTTAGCGCAGTCAACTTTAAAATTAAAAGGAAAAGTATCAAATGAAACTACGCCATTAGAATGGGCAGATGTTTCTATATTCAATTCAGAAGGAAAAATTATTGATGGATATACAACAAAACAAGATGGAACTTTTGAAATCAATCTTAAAAAAGGAAATTATAAAATAGGAATAAGTCTTTTGGGATATGCTGAATATGAAAAGGAACTTTCAATAGAAAATGATACTGATTTAGGAACTATCATTTTAAAAGAAACGGCAACCAATTTAGGTGAAGTTGTCATTAAAACCAAAAAGAATAGAGTAGAACAAAAAATTGATCGTGTTGTATATAATGTAGAAAACAATATTTCGGTTTCGGGCGGAGATGCGCTTATGGCAATTAATAAAGCTCCGGGTGTTGTGGTGCAGGGAAGTACAATTAATATTTTAGGAAAAGGCGCTTCGAGAGTAATGGTTGATGGCAGAATGATCGAATTATCCGGCGAAGAATTGAATAGTTTCCTGAAATCAATTTCGGCAAATGATATTAAAAGTATTGAAGTTATTGCAAATCCGCCGGCAAAATATGAAGCAAACGGAACTGGCGGTATTATTAATATTATTTTGAAAAAAGGAATGCACGATTCATGGAAAAACGCGGCTACAATGTCATACGATCAAAATAAATACGGAATTTATACTTTGAGAAACAGTTTTTTCTACAACAAAAATAAGTTCCGATTTGCTTTCAGCGGTAACGGACGCATTGGAAACACGAATAACACAGAGGATTTAGATATTTATTATCCAAAAGGGTTATGGCAGTTGAGAGATGTTTCTAAGCAGAAAGAAAACAGTATTTCGGGACGTTTTTCTTTAGATTATGATGTTTCTGATAAAACTACAATTGGATTTCAATATTTAAACGAAAGTTACAATCCGGATATGAATTCGAACACGGTTATCAAGATTTTTAATAACTCAAATTCAGTCGATTCGCTGCTGGTTAATAAAGGTTTTAATAACAAATATTCCGGAAGTCAGACTTATAATGCGCATTTGATTTCGAAATTAGATTCGATAGGAAGAAAAGTCAGTGTTGATTTAGATTATTTCAGCTACGATTCCAGGTTCGATAAAAACTTTGTTGCCAAAACATATCTTCCAGACGGAACGTATCAAAACATGAATCAGGCAGCGCGAAATAACTCCAACCAGGGAATTGATAATTTTAGCTTAAAAGCTGATATAGAACATCCTATGAAAGCTTTTGATTTGTCTTACGGAGGAAAAATAAGTTTTATAAAAAGTAACAGCGATGTGTTTTACTACAACACCATTTCCGGAAATGAAATTCTGGATCCAAATCAGTCGAATGTTTTTGAATACAAAGAAAACAATCAGGCGGTTTATATTAACGGAAACAAGAAATTCAACGATAAATTTTCGATTCAGCTGGGATTGAGATTAGAAAATACGCAAACTAACGGTTATTCTGAAACTTTAAAACAGGAAGTAAAAAACGATTATTTAAAACTGTTTCCGAGTTTGTATTTGGATTATCAATTAAATGATATTCATGGTTTTAATTTTACTTACGGAAAACGCATCAATCGTCCGGGATTTGGGTTGTTAAATCCGTTTCGCTCTTATATCAATAGTAATAGTTATTCCGAAGGGAATCCGTTTTTAAGACCATCTTTCAGCGATAATTTCGATTTTACCTATTCGTTTAAAAAGAATTTAAGAACCAATATTTTCTTTAACCAAACTACGAATGGCTACGGGGTTGTTTTTACTTCAAATCCAGAAATTAATACGCAGATAGTAACGAGAGAAAATTATTTTAATGAAAGTTCATTCGGGATTGGAGAAAGTTATTCAGCAGAAGTAACAAACTGGTTTGAAACGCAGACTTCGGTTTATCTTTTAGGATCAAAAACTTCGTTTACATCAAATATAAATGCGGTTCCTTCAAACAGCGGACAGCTTTATTTTACGACAGAAAATACTTTTTCGTTGAGTGAAACTACAAAATTGCAGGTAGAATATTTTTACAGTTCGCCTTTTAAAAGAGGTTTGTATGAAATTGGATATATGTCCGGGTTGAATCTTTCGGTAAGAAAAAGTTTTCTTAAAAACAACCTGCAAGTGAATTTATTGCTGAATGATATTTTTAATACTTCGTACTTAAAAGGGTATAAATCGATTGTAAACGGCGTAACTCAGGTTTACAGCCAGAATGAAAGTAATAGATTTGCGAGATTATCTGTAACGTATAATTTTGGGAATAAGAAAATTAAAGTTCAGGAACGTGATTTTGGAAATAAAGAGGAGAAAAAACGAACTGGGAAATAATTATTAATTATTAATTGTGAATTGTGAATTGTGAAATTTTGCCTTTTATAATTAGATAATTCAAAGCTCCATCGGAGCATAATATTTATAGCAATTATTTACACCATGATTTTAAGCTCCAGCGGAGCGATATATATCGCTCCGTTGGAGCTTTTGTATGCATAGAAATAAATTATGCTATAAATATTATGCTCCGATGGAGCATTTTTTTTTACTAAATTAAACTGATTTGTTTGCGTGAGGGATAGGAGCAGATTACCGAAGTAATGCGTATAGCCCGACCGAATTTGCGAAAGGCGCACATAAGCGGTTTGTTAAATAGCGCCTTTTGTAAATTGGGGCACGCTCAGATTATAAAAAGAATGCCAGTAAAATTCCAAGAACGATCATCGAAACTTTGGCGATATTAAATTTATGTCCTTCGCTGCTTTCAAAAATAATAGTCGACGAAATGTGGAATAAAATACCAATTACGATTGCAGTTATTTCGGTATAATAATCGTTTAAAAGAGGCAGATATTCTGATGCAATAGTTCCCAGTGGCGTCATGATGGCGAAAGTAAGCATAAAAGCAAAAATGGCTTTTTTGTTTAAGTCGGCATTGATGAAAAATGTGGTTAAAATTACAGCAATTGGCAAATGATGAATGGCAATTCCAACGGCTAAATCATGATGATGACTTACCGGAAAACCTTCTAAAAAAGCATGTATACACAAACTGATGAAAAGTAACCACGGAATCTGAGACATTTTTGCATGTCCGTGAACGTGTCCGTGTTCAGCTCCTTTGGAGAAAAATTCCAAAATGATCTGAAACAAAATCCCCACCATTATAAACAAACCAATCTTGTGATTGTGACTGCTGTAAACTTCCGGCAGAAGATGCATTACGGTTAACGATAATAAAAATGAACCGCTGAAAGCGAGTAGTAATTTTAAATTGGTTTTGTTTTCGGGTTTTATAAACAAAGCCACACTATATCCTAAAAGTACAGAAAATAAGGGTAGTAGATAATTCATTTTTAGTTTGTTTAACCGTTGATTTGTTTAATCGTTTAATTGTTTTTTTGTCTAGCGATTAAACGGTTAAACAATTAAACGATTCACCAATTTATTTAAAAATCATGATTAATCTTTCGCTTTCGGTTTTATGGAATTTTTTGAGTTTGTAATCTCCAAAAATATCTAAAAGATAAATTCCCGCTTCATCCATTAAATCCTGAAAGTCTTTTAGTGTTAAGGCTTTTACTTTTTCGGTAAAATGATATTTTCTGCCTTGGTCTTCAAAATCAATTTCTTTAAGGATATGTCCGTCTTCAACATATCTTTTAATATGAAAATCAATTTCGTCAACGGTTTTTACTTCTTCCGGAACCAAAGTTTCAATTACCTGATTGACATTCATGAAGTCAATTACGGCAAAACCATATTCAGATAAGCTGTCTTTGATTGCTTTAAGTGTTGTCAGGTTATCTTCGTCATTTTCGAAGTAACCAAAACTAGTAAAAAGATTAAAAATAGCATCGAATTTTTCTTCAAAAGGCTCACGCATATCGTGCACTTTAAAATGCAGGTGTTCGTTGCTGTTTTTGCTGGCTTCGGCAATGCTGTTTTCAGATAAATCTGCGCCTAATACATTATAACCTAATTGGTTTAGGTATATAGAATGGCGCCCTTTTCCGCAGGCTAAGTCAAGTACTTTTGCTTTTTCGGGCAGGTTTAAATAATGCGTTAAATTATCCATGAAAATCTGAGCTTCTCGGTAGTTTCGATCCTTATAAAGAATGTGATAATACGGAGTATCAAACCATGATGTAAACCAGTTTTCGGTATTTCTTTCCTGATTTGGTGTTGATGAGTTAGGTGCGTCAGACATTTATTCTATTTCAATTAATTCAAGTCCGGCAAATTTAGTGTATTTTTGCCGAAAAATAACTATTTCGCGAGGATACCTAAATATTTGGTAAAGACGCACTGCTGTGCGTCTCCGATTGGAGTTGTTTTTTAATACAAAAATAAAGATGGAAGAAAATTTTAGAATGATTGCCAAATGTTTTTTTGGCTTTGAAGAAATATTAGAAAAGGAATTACGAACTCTTGGCGCTCAGGATGTTGAAAAAGGCGTAAGAATGGTAAGTTTTAAGGGAGATAAAGGTTTTATGTACAAAGCTAATTTATCGCTTAGAACGGCGCTTAAGGTTTTGAAACCTATTTATTCTTTTAGGGCTAATAACGAACAGGCATTATATAAAGGAATTGGAGGCATAAACTGGTCGAAACTGCTTAATGCCAACCAAACTTTTGTTATTGATGCAACGGTGCATTCGACTTATTTTAATCATTCTGAGTTTGTTTCTCAAAAATGTAAAGATGCTATTGTGGACCAGTTTAGAGAAAGAACAGGACAAAGACCGAGCATTGATAAACAATATCCGGATTTAAGAATCAATGTTCATATTGATAAAGATCAGGTTTCGGTTGCTTTAGATACGTCTGGAAATTCACTTCATCAGCGTGGTTATAGAACAGCGACTAATATTGCGCCTATTAACGAGGTTTTAGCAGCTGGAATTCTATTGTTATCTGGCTGGGAAGGGCAGAGCCACTTTTTAGATCCAATGTGCGGATCTGGAACTTTTTTGGCAGAAGCAGCGATGATTGCCTGCAATATTCCGGCAAACATTAACCGTAAAGAATTTGCTTTTGAAAAATGGAAAGACTGGGACAATGATTTATTTGATCAGATTGTAAACAGTTTGATGAAGAAAACAAAAGAGTTTCATTATACTATAAAAGGTTTTGACAAAGCGCCAAGTGCGGTTAGCAAAGCAAAAGATAATATTAAAAATGCTAATCTGGAAGATTACGTAACGATTGAAGATAATAACTTTTTTGATACCGAAAAAGAGGTAGAAGGAAAGCTTCATATTGTTTTTAATCCGCCTTATGACGAGCGTTTGGATATTCACATGGAAGAATTCTACAAAAACATAGGCGATACTTTAAAGAAAAATTATCCGGGAACAAATGCGTGGTTTATTACCGCAAACCTTGAAGCTTTAAAATTCGTTGGATTAAAACCATCAAGAAAAATCAAACTTTTTAACGGAAGTCTTGAAGCGCGTTTGGTTAAATACGAAATGTACGAAGGAAGTAAGAGAACGAAATTTCAAATTTAAGGTTCTAAGATGCTAAGCTTCTAAGGGGCTGAGTTTCTACGATACTAAGATTTGTAATAAGATAATTTTAAGGTTCAGAAATATAAGTTCTAAGAAAAAAACTTAGAACCTTAGCACCTCAGAACCTTAGCAACTTTAAAAAAAAATGACAAAACTACAAGTAAGAGCCTTTCTATACCAATTAGGGTGTTTCGCAATTTTATTTATTTTAGGAAGATTTTTGGTGGCTATGTATACAGGGCTGACAGGACTTTGGATCCCGATGACTGCTTTTATTGCCGCTACTTTGATTTCGCCTAAATTTCAGGCTGTGAAAACTAAAGACGGTGAAAAACTTTTTATGAAATGGATTTTTATAAAAGGAATTAGAGAGATAGGATAAATTTTAAAATATCAGTATAATGAAAAAAATTGGACTTATTGGCGGTATAAGCTGGGTTTCGACTACAGATTATTATAAACTTATAAATCTTGGGATAAATGAAAAACTAGGCGGATTAAATTTCTCTGAATGTTTGGTTTATTCTTTTAATTATGCTGATATAAAGAAGAATAACGATAATAACGATTGGGATTCGACCTTTAATATGCTTTTTAAAGGCTGCGAGTTTTTAAAGTCGGGCGGGGCAGAAGCTATTATTTTGTGCGCTAATACCATGCATTTAATTGCCGACCGACTTCAGGAAGCGATTGATATACCAATTATTCATATTGCTAGTGAAACGGCAGTTGAGATTGAAAAACAACAACTTAAAAAAGTAGGTTTATTGGGAACCAAGTTTACAATGGAACTTGATTTCTTTAAAGAGAAACTGACTGATAAAGGAATTGAAACTATTATTCCGGCAAGTCAGGAAGATAGGGATTTTATACATTATACCGTTTTTGAAGAGTTGGGCAGAGGAATTGTAACCGATGAAACTAAAAAACGCTATTTGGAAATTGCTAACGAACTAATTAAAAATGGTGCAGAAGGAATTATTTTAGGATGCACCGAAATTCCAATGGTCATAAAACCGGGAGATTTATCGGTTCCTATTTTTGATACCACTGCAATACATGCGAATGCTGCTGTTGAATTTCAGCTTTCTTAAAACTATTAAATTTAAAAGCCCCGAATTCACGAATTCGGGGCTTTAATTTTTTATATAAAACTACTTCTTTTTAGGAGCTTCTTTTATAAGCGGCGGTACAATTGTTTTTTTCTTGTAAATCGGGATGAAATACGAAACGGTATAATTGAATCCTACTCCAAAATTTCCGTCATAAGTTCTGTTGAAACCCGGAATATAAAGATTATCAAATCCTGATGGTTTGTTGTTCATGGCTAAAAGTTTCAGCTGAATGCCAAATCCAACAAATATGTTATTGAAAACTTTAGCTTTAATTCCCATAGCGACTTCAAGCCATGCAGCAGATAAACCACTGTATTTTTGATTCGCTGTAATTGCCGGCTGTTCTCCCCAATACGGATTCGGGTTGTAAATTTTATAGCTGTTTAAATCCTGACTGAAAGAACTAAAACCACCTCTTAAACCTATTGTTATAAGGTTTTCCATATCAAGCCAGTTGTCGTATAAATTATAATCGAAACCTCCTTTGATGTATGTTCCGGATGCAGTCGAATTTAATCGGTCATCGTCTGTCGTTTTATCTTCGTAACCTAATTCGGCAGCGATATAATATTTTTTAGTCAAACGCCAGTCAGCTGTAAATTCAATACCTTTATAATCTTTGTCATAAAAAGCTCTGGTCAATTTATACAAATCGACACCCACTCTTAGACCATAACGATCTATTTTAGGCGGAATAATGGTGTCTTTTTTAACCTCTTGAGCTGCAGGTTTCGCCTTTTTTACCGGTTTTGCAGTTTCGACTGGCCTTTTATCATCAAGGTCTCTTACTGTTACCGTATCTTTTACTACTACCTGAGAATGTCCTAAAAACATTGATAAAAGAAAACAAAGACTAAAAGTATACTTTAACGTGTGTTTCATTTTCGAATTCGATATTAGATTTTAAGACATTAATATTCAGCATCCAAAACCCGTCGCCTGCCGGATCTGTTTTAATAAGTCCTGAATTGGCCGTAGCGTCACGAGGATTTAAGGTAAAAGTGGTTTTAAAACCGCAAGCTCTGGAAACATATACACTCTGTGTTTTATAATTGAATGTTAAAACATCTGTATTTGGGTTTGCACTTGTCGAATTAAATATAAATCTGTAAGAAGTGGTCTCGGCATCTGTTTTTAATGGAATCGAAATACTGCTTCCTGTTGCTAAATATTTAGTTACATCGGTTCCGTTTTTGTTAAAAATAATCGCTTCAGCATCTGTTTTACCTACGCCAACCACTTTTACGTTGGTTAAATCTTTAAGTACAGTAGGAGCTGCATTATCATAAAACGTTATTACTAGTCTGGGAGTTGTAGGTGTATTTGCATCGCAAATATCATCTTTCTCACAACTGGACAAGCCAAAAGTAAAAAGTAATAAAAGAGAGATTATTTTTTTCATTTATAATTTTATAATTATCGAAGTTCTAAAAGTACAACATTTTCAACATGATGCGTCTGCGGAAACATATCTACCGGACGTACGCGTGTAACTTTGTATTTTTCATCCATCAAAGCCAAATCACGTGCTTGTGTTGCAGAGTTACAACTTACATAAACTACTTTTTTAGGAGCAATTTTTAAAATTTGATCAATTACAGCTGCGTGCATTCCGTCTCTTGGAGGATCTGTAATAATAACATCTGGTTTTCCGTGTTGTGCAATAAATGCCTCGTTGAATACCACTTTCATGTCTCCAACAAAAAACTCACAATTCGTAATATTATTGCGTTCAGCATTTGCTTTAGCGTCTAAAATTGCCTCTGGAACACTTTCTACACCAATTACTTTTTTGGCCTTTTTAGAAACGAATTGTGCAATAGTTCCGGTTCCGGTATATAAATCGTAAACGGTTTCTTCTCCAGTTAATCCGGCATAATCACGAGTTATTTTGTATAATTCGTAAGCCTGATCAGAGTTAGTTTGGTAAAAAGATTTAGCATTGATGCTGAATTTTAAACCTTCCATTTCTTCTAAGATATAATCTCTTCCTTTGTAAAGTTTTATATCCTGATCGTAGATAGTATCGTTTTGTTTCGCATTTACTACATATTGTAATGAAGTAATTTGCGGGAATTTCTCGTATATATGATCTAAAACCAATTCGCGGTTTGCTTTATCATCTTCAAAAAACTGAATCAAAACCATGATCTCGCCAGTTGATGCTGTACGAATCATTAAAGTTCTTAAAAGACCAGAATGTTCTCTCGGATTAAAAAAGGCTAAATTATGCTCATTGGCAAAAGCTCTGATTTCGTTTCTAATAGCATTAGAAGGATCTTCTTGTAAATGACATTTTTCGATGTCCAGAATTTTATCCCACATTTTAGGAATATGAAATCCTAATGCATTTCTGTTTCCTAAATCTTCGGTGCTTCCAATTTCTTTTTCGGTTAACCAACGGCTGTTAGAAAACGAAAATTCCATTTTATTTCTGTAGAAAAACTGTTTTTCTGAACCCAAAATAGTTTCGAATTCAGGAAGTTCTACTTTTCCAATACGCTGTAAATGATTTTTTACTTCGTTTTGTTTGTAATACAGCTGCTGGCTGTATTTCATATTTTGCCATTTACATCCGCCGCAAACACCAAAATGCTCGCAGATAGGTTCAATGCGGTGTTCTGATAATTCGTGAAATTTTACGGCTTTTCCTTCGTAATATGCTTTTCTTTTTTTGAACGTTTGTACGTCAACTACATCACCAGGAACGACATTCGGAATAAAGATAACTTTTCCGTCAGGAGCTTTTGCAACTGACACTCCCTTTGCTCCGGCATCAAGAACCTGAATTTGATGAAAGACAACTTTGTCTGTATTTTTTCTTCCCATAGCGCAAAAATAAGGGTTTGTAAACTTTTACAAATTTTATTTTCATAATATTTTATCAAATTGTGTAATTTGCTAGTTTAATTAACTTTAAAAGTTAACTTTGTTTCTGCTATTAAGTCCCCAAGCTGCTGTATATAACCTATAGTTTTGTTATGTTTTTATGAAATTATATCATAACCTTTCGCAAATTAGCTTTTTGAAAAAAAGTTATGCGTTTAAATTTTTATTCGTTGCATTTATAGGAATTCATATTCCGTTAATTGGGATCCTTTTTTTTGTTCTCTTTTTCGATCATAGTATCTCGCCAACTTCTATTCTTGTTTTTTCTTTAATAATGACACTGCTGGCCACTGCTGTAACACTTGTAGTCTTAAAACAACTGATAGAACCTATTTCAATTGCTTCAAAATCTTTAGACGATTACAGGAATAAAAGAAAATTGTCTGTTCTCCCAACAGATTATACGGATGAAGCAGGTTTGTTAATGTGTAATATTCAGGAATCTATTTATGAATCTGAAAGTTTTATAAACGAAAAACAAGATTTAATTTATATGCTTTCGCATGATTTGAAAAACTTTGCCGGAAATCCGCAGGGTTTGGCAAAATTAATCTTAAGCGAAAATCCTTCTGATTCTGTAAAACATCTGGCCGATTTAATTTGTGAATCGACTAATCTGCAATTTAGATACATCGAAAATTTTATCAAGCTGTTAAAAGAACAAGATCAGGTTTCAAAAATAACAACCGAAGCCAAACTCATTTCTTTTGCTAATATTCTTCCTTTTATAAACGAACAAGTAGAACAGCGATTAATAGATAAAAACATCACACTTAATTTAAGTGTAGAAACAGATGAGGCTAAACTTAAAATAGACGAAGGTCTATTGGTTCAGGTTCTGGTAAATTTAATTAGCAACGCTATTAAGTTTTCTTATTTTGACAGCGAAATTAAAGCAAGAATCTATAAAGAAAATTCGAACTTAATTATAACGGTTGCCGATAAAGGAATTGGTTTTGATAAACATCAGATTGAGGAATTGTTTAAAAAATTCACCAAAATGAGCCGATTAGGTACTGCAAATGAATCTTCAACCGGAATTGGGCTTTATCTCTGCAAGAAAATCATCGAAAAAAACAAAGGCCGATTAAGTGCGGTAAGCGATGGAAAAAATAAAGGAGCTGAATTTAAAATTGAATTCGAAATCTAAGTTTTACTCTAAGTGACTAAGACTCTGAGATGCTAAGATTCTAAGTTTTTCTTTTGAATTTTGTATAATTCTCCATTGGTTCTTCATCGTCTCTTTCGCGGGAAAGAATTAACAAACAGATAACTTTCAGGTAAAAACGTAAACTTTTCATGGCGTATAGACTGTATTACTATTGTGTATATGTTATGTAGATGTTTATTTAATAAAATGGTTGCGTATAAAGAGGTACTAAGTTTTTAAGCTGCTAAGATACTAAGGTTCTAAGTTTAAAAAAAATCTCAGTACCTTAGAAACTTAGTATCTCAGAAACTTTTTTAAAATCTCAGCACCTTAGTATCTTAGAACCTCAGAAACTTAAAAGGAGTTACCAAAGCTGATGTACAGAAGGTTTTATGTACTCTTCGTAAATTTTATTCATTGCTGAAATTTTTTCCGGACTTAATTGAGGTAAATCATAAACAGAAAGGTTAGAAAGTACATGACTTTCTTTTGAAGCACCCGGAATAATACAGCTTATTTCATTAAAGCTCAAAATCCACTGTAAAGCAATAGGAGCAAGGTTTTCGGTTTCTGGAAACAAAGCTTTTAGTTCTTCGACCGCTTTCAAACCTAAATCATAATCAATTCCCGAAAAAGTTTCGCCTTTATCAAAGGCATCTCCGTTTCTGTTGAAATTACGGTGATCCTGTGCATCAAAAGTTGTTTTCGTATCAAATTTACCTGTTAAAAGTCCGCTTGCAAGAGGAACCCTTGCAATGATACCAATGTCTTTCTTTTTTGCTTCGGAGAAAAATAATTGCGACGGACGCTGACGAAACAAATTAAATATAATCTGAACCGTTGTTACATTCGGATATTCGATCGCTTTTAGCGCTTCTTCTACTTTTTCTACGCTTACGCCGAGATTTAAAATTTTCCCCTGCTCTTTTAAGCGGTCAAACATTTCAAAAATTTCAGGTCGGTAATATACTTCCGTCGGCGGACAATGCAGCTGAATTAAATCCAGAGTTTCTAATCCGGTTCTTTTCAAGCTGTCTTCAACAAACTTTTGAAGTACTTTTGGCTGATAGCCTTCATTCACATGCGGATTAATCTGGCGTCCGCATTTTGTGGCAACGTAAATACGCTCAGAACGCGAACGAACTACACGACCAACCGCAGTTTCGCTTAATCCGTTTTCGTAAACATCGGCAGTATCAATAAAATTTACACCGTTGTCAATAGCTGTATTTATGAGTTCGTCAGCTGTTTTATCATCAAATCCTGATCCCCATTTTCCGCCAACCTGCCAGGTTCCCAGAGAGATTTCAGAGATATTAAAGTTTGTTTTTCCTAGTTTTCTGTAGAGCATGTTTTTCTTTTTGAGGTTCAAAAGTAGCAAAGGTGCAAAGGTTCAGAGTGACAAAGCGACAAAGGTTTTTTGTAGAGGCGCACAGCAGTGCGTCTTTTGGAAGTTATAAGGGTTGTAACCAGTTGGTATAAACTTAGCTTTACGGCCTTTGTCCCTATGAACCTTTGTTGCTTTGTCCCTTTTTCTTAATCAAATAAATCCGAAGACAAATATCGATCGCCTCGATCGCAGATAACGGCAACGATAACTCCAGATTCTAATTGTTCTGCGATTTTAAGGGCAACGGCTACAGAACCACCGCTGCTCATTCCGGCGAAAACGCCTTCTTCAAGAGCTAGTCTTTTAGTCATTTCTCTGGCTTCTTCTTCACTTACATCAACAACCGTATCGACTTTTGAAGCATCAAAAATTTTAGGTAAATATTCCAGAGGCCATTTACGGATTCCGGGAATTTGAGATCCGTCGCTTGGCTGTGCGCCAATAATTTGAATCGCCGGATTCTTTTCTTTTAAATAAGTCGAAGTTCCAATGATGGTTCCGGTTGTTCCCATTGCCGAAACGAAATGCGTTACCGTTCCGTCAGTATCGTTCCAGATTTCAGGGCCTGTTGTTTTATAATGCGCTTTCCAGTTGTCGTCATTCGCAAACTGATTTAGCATGATATAACCGCCTTCTGCCACTTTTTTGTCGGCATAGTCCCTTGAGCCAATAATTCCATCTTCTGCAGGCGTTAAAATAACTGTAGCACCATAAGCACGCATCGTTTGTGTGCGTTCTTTTGTAGAATCTTCCGGTAAAATCAATTCGATTTCTATTTGAAATAATTGAGCAATCATAGCAAGGGCAATTCCGGTGTTGCCGCTTGTTGCTTCAATTAATTTATCTCCTTTTTTAATTTCGCCTCTTTCAAGAGCTGCTGCAATCATGTTATAAGCCGCTCTGTCTTTTACACTTCCGCCCGGATTGTTTCCTTCTAGTTTCAGTAAAAGTTTAACGTTTTTATTTTTAACCAAATTGACAGTTTCCATTAATGGAGTATTTCCAATTAGGTTTAGCAATTTCTGTGGACCCATTTTATCTTTTTTCTTTTATTTTAACTTCTGTTGTAGTGGTGTTTAATACAATTGAATCTTCGGGGATAGATTTGGTAACCCAGGAGTTTCCGCCAATAATGCTGTTTTTTCCAATTGTGGTTTCGCCTCCCAAAATCGTAGCATTGGCATAAATACAGACATTTGCCTCAACGGTTGGATGTCTTTTGGCATTTTTCATTTCTTTGCTTACGCTCAAAGCACCCAAAGTAACACCTTGATAAATCTTAACGTGTTTTTTAATCACGGTGGTTTCGCCAATAACAATTCCGGTTGCGTGATCTATAAAGAACGGCGAAGCGATGTCGGCTCCGGCATGAATATCAGTTCCGGTAATTCTATGTGCATATTCGCTCATTAATCTCGAAAACAATAATAAATCTAATTGGTATAATTCATGGCTCAATCTGTAAATCGCAATGGCATAAAAGCCCGGATATCCCAAATAAACTTCATCAATACTGTTGGATGCCGGATCATTTTCTAAGATATAAGCTGCATCTTCATTTAATTTTTCTAAAACGCCCGGAAGTTTTTCCAGAAAGCGGTCCCAAATCGATTCGCATAAATTTTCCGGCTTTTTGCAGGCTAAAACTGCAATTTCCTTAAACCTGATTTCGAGTTCATCAATGCTTTCATCAAGTGCCGCATTCGAATCAAAAAGAGTATAAAACAGCTTCTCGGTAAAATCTTCAGTTTTGGTTTTAATACCGTAATTTATATTAGAATGGCTTTTTAAAGCCTTGATATTTTGTATGATATTGTCTTTTGTCACAATAGTAAAATTGAGTGGATAATTTAAGACGTTAAAAGTAAGGCGTTTTTTGTAAATAAGGGCATGAATTAACTAAAGAAATTTTGTTGTAATAATCCTATTTGTGATAAATTAAAGATTGATAAAAGCTGATTTTTTATATGATTCTTAAGAAGTTAATTGTGTAAATTAGCAGATAAAATTCACAAAAATGAAAAATAATCCAGCTTTTAAAAGTGCTATTTCTAATGCTTCTTTTCCGGAAAGTGAGAAAATTTACGGGAAATCTATTCATGATCCTATTCTAAGTCTTATTGTTAAGGATCATCCTTCGTTTTGCGATGACGATTTTATTTCGGTGCAGGAATTAAATGAATACCGTCAAAAATACATTTCGAATTATTTGTCGGCAGAAATCGGGACGCTTTCAGATCTTGAAAAAAGTGTTATTTCTTCTTTAAAAGAAGATAAATCGATCGTAAGTATTGTGGAAGATGAAGATGAAACGAGAAGTTTTGGACAAAAAATAGCCGATAAAGTGGCTGATTTTGGCGGAAGCTGGACTTTTATTATTTCGTTTATGGTTTTTATTGTCGTTTGGATTGGCTCGAACGTTTATATTTTGGTTAATAAAGGCTTCGATCCCTATCCGTTTATTTTACTGAATTTAATTTTATCGTGTATTGCCGCACTTCAGGCTCCGGTAATTATGATGAGCCAGAATCGTCAGGAAGAAAAAGACCGAAACCGCGCTAAAAAAGATTATATGATTAACCTGAAATCTGAATTGGAAATAAGAATGATTCATGATAAAATTGATCATTTAATTATGCATCAGCAGCAAGAATTAATCGAAATTCAGAAAGTTCAAATCGAGATGATGAACGATATTTTGAATCAGGTTAAGAGGTAAATTGATCCGGAAAAACATCACATATAATAGTGTTTGTAGACGTAACCAATGCACATAAAAATGATATTGAGCGTTGCGGCTTTCCAAATAATTTTCTGATAATTTCTGGATTTATCCAAAAAATATAAAGCGACTAAAATTAAAAAAAGCAGGGTAGTGTAGATCGCCGGATACATGTAAAAAGCAGCCGAAAATTCGCCTTTAAAAAGTAAGAATAAAGAGCGCTGAAAACCACAGCCCAGACACTCAAAACCAAACAGTTTTTTGAACAGGCAGGGGATCATGTATTTCTCTAAATTCATGGGTTGATTTTTTTACAATTTTACAAAAAAATATTGGATAACATTTCAAGAGATAAACAACTGCTAGTTTAAAGTTTTATACTTTTGAATTCTTAAACTTTAAAAAATGAAAACTTTTAAAATTTTAATCATGATTCTTGCCATTTCGGTTGCCTTATACGAGCAGGTTTCAGATCAAAAAAATATCTATATAATGGTAATTGCTATTGCCGTTTTTATGTATGGAATGATGCAGTTAAGTGCAAAAATACCAAGTAAGAACCAAGAAAAAGAGGAGCAGGATGTTGACTAAAGGAGATAAGGTTTCAGTCTTAGACGAAGCGATAAACGGAACAGTAGTTTCGGTGAAAAACAACGAAGTTTTGATCGAAACTGAAGACGGATTCATGATGACATTTTTTGTCAATGAATTGCTTAAAATGCAAGATTCCAGTAATTTAATGAATTCTATTAAAAGAATTGATTTAGATGAGGTTTCAAAAGAGAAAACGGAACCAAAACCGCGAAGTTTTGTAAAAGAAAAGAAAGATAAACGTGAAATATCGGCTCCGGAATTTGATTTGCACATCGAAAAATTAGTTCCAAATAAACGCGGTATGTCTAATTATGATATTTTGACACTGCAGACAGAAACGGCAAAAAGACACATTGAATTTGCGATACGAAACCGCATTCCAAAAATCGTTTTTATTCACGGTGTCGGCGAAGGAATTTTAAAAGCCGAACTTGATTTTTTATTAGGCCGTTACGACGGAATTGATTTCCACGATGCCAATTATCAAAAATACGGCTTAGGTGCAACCGAAGTTTATATTCGCCAAAACAATAAATAAAATCTTTTTTGAAGCTTAGAAAAGCTGATTTTAAAGCATAAAAAAACGTCCGTTTTTCATTTGATTTTCTATTGAAATCAGTATGAAAAACGGACGTTTTTTTGTAAGAATTAAAATGGTCTATTTACAACAAATAATAATCTTTTTTGTGTAATAATTATTGTGTGACTTTACCAAGAGTGAAAACATTTCCAAGTTTAAAACTGCTGTTTCCTTTCGTTAGCAATACATTTTTTAATACAATGGTATGGATAAATTTGCCGGCTACTTCTTGTGTTGAAACTTCAATAGTTGCTTTAGTATCTAATGGGTCACTTGCACCAATCCAGGTTTCATTTACAGCTGGTACAGCAGGGGGTTGTGCAAGGCAAAAAGGATAAGCAGTTGTAATACTTCCTGTTCCCGGAACAAAATTTCTGTAAACCACTTTATTTGTAGTTGCCGTAACATCTGCTGTTCTTGGCTGTCCGGCAGGAGTAGCTTGGTTAATAATCAGGCCGGCAGACAAATTCTCTACTAATACAGTCATTGATGCACTGTAGTTGTATACTTTTGTTTTGTCATCACAAATAAATGCTTCACCAGTATCTGCATTTTGGAATGTTAAATCCGCAGGAGTAACTGTTGTTTGGAAAGTACCAAATTCAAATAAAGTTTCAACCTGAGGTCCTGCAGGTTTTAAAAAGGTAATATTTTCGAATGTAATTACGTGGTTGTACGCTTTAATTCGGAATGAATCATTAGCATCTGTTTCTGTTGGAACTTGTGATGTTACAATTTTTATTTTTCCTGCAGTTCCAATCCATTCTTCGGTAACATTTGGAGAACTTGGTGGAATTGTACCGCATACATTATCTTTTGATACAGTTCCGTTATAGGCTCTGTATAAAACACGATATTGTGAGTTGTCTATATCATATTCTTTAACACCGGGATCGTTTACAATACCAGCACCATTCGTTTTTGGCACCTGCAAAATAAGAGATTCCTGAGGTTTAAGTTTGTATATTATAAATGGATCTGTATTAAGGCTGTTTTCAACAAAAGGAATACAGCTTGTTGGAGTTACTGAATCAAAATTGATTTGTTCTACAGTTAAGTCTCCATCGTCGCACCCGTTTAAGAAAATAGCCAGTAATAGAAGGCTTGCATATTTTTTCATTAGTAATTTTATTTGGGTCAAAAATAGTGAAAAATTTGGCAAATGATATTTAAGATTAGACAATTGATATTTCATAACTTTGCAGTAATGAAAAAAGTATACCTCGATAACGCCTCAACTACTGCGATGCGCCCTGAAGTTATTCAGGAAATGACAAAAATTATGACAGAAGATTTTGGAAATCCATCTTCTACACATAGTTTTGGGCGAAATGCTAAAACCATTTTAGAGCTTTCCAGAAAAAATATAGCCAGACATTTAAATTGTACGGCACAGGAAATCCTTTTTACTTCTGGCGGAACAGAAGCGGATAACTGGATTTTAAGATCGGCGGTTGAAGATCTTAAAGTAGAGCGTATTATTACTTCACGAATAGAGCATCATGCAGTTTTGTATACAGCATTGGCCTTGCAGTCAGATTATAATATTAAGGTCGATTATGTAAAAGTAAATGCAGACGGAAGCATCGATTTAACAGATCTCTCTAATCTATTAGCTCAGGAAAAGAAAACAATCGTGAGTTTAATGCATGTAAACAACGAAACGGGAACTATTTTAGATATAGATAGAGTTGGGGTTATTTGTAAGCAATACAATGCCTTATTTCACTCCGATACGGTTCAGTCTATTGGTAAAACAGAAATTGATCTTCAAAAAACTCCTGTTGATTTTATTTTGGCCAGTGCACATAAATTCCACGGACCAAAAGGAGTTGGTTTTGCTTTTATCAGAAAAAATTCGGGTTTACAGCCTTTAATTTTTGGAGGAGAACAAGAAAAAGGCCTTCGTGCCGGAACAGAAGCGGTGCATCAAATTGCAGGAATGGCAAAAGCGCTGGCTGTTTCTTATGAAAATTTAGAGGAAGAAAGAAACTATATTTCCGACTTAAAAAAATATCTGATAGCACAATTAGAAGTTGATTTTCCAGGTTTTAGAATCAACGGAAAAAAAGATGATTTTTATAATATCATTAATATTACGCTTCCATTTTCTTCAGATAAAACTTCGATGCTTTTATTCAGTTTGGATATGAAAGGAATTGCGGTTTCGAGAGGAAGTGCGTGCCAATCCGGAAGTATAAAACCTTCGCATGTTTTAAAAGAAATGCTTTCTGAAGAAGATTTAAAACTGCCCAATCTCCGAATTTCTTTTAGCCATTACAACACAAAAGAAGATATCGATTGGTTGATTGAGAGTTTAGGAACTATTTAAGTTGCTAAGGTTCTGAGTTACTAAGATTCTAAGGCTCAAAGTTACAAAGGGACAAAGTTGCAAAGGTTTATTGGAATATCCTTCGACTTCGCTCAGGGTGACATTAAAAGCCTGAAACTAAAAGGTTGTCAGGCTGAGCGAAGTCGAAGCCGTTTTTCTTAAACGTCAAAAAAAGCATTAACAATTCACAATTAATAATTCACAATTATTTTCGAATTACTTTTACCTGCGAATCTTTTGTCAGTTTTATAATGGTTGACGGTTTTCCGGCAATTTTATCCTGATTTAGTTTTACAACATAATCAACGCCTTTAATAATTTCGGGACTAATGTCTTTAAAAGCAATAGGAGTTGGCTGTCCAGAAATATTAGCCGATGTTGAAACCAAAGGCTTTTTCATTCTTTCCATCAATTTAAAACAAAATGGTTCTTTGACTAATCTTATTCCCAGAGATTTGTCGGCTGCAATAATGTTCTGCGCTACGTTTCTGGCATCGTCTAAAATTAATGTTGTTGGTTTTTCAGATAAATCGAGAATCTGCCAGGCAACTTCCGGAATATCTTTAAAAACGTTGTACATCATCTTTTCTCCATTCATCAAAACAATCATACTTTGTGTTTCAGCACGCTGTTTTAGTTTGTAAATTTTGGCAACAGCATCCGGATTAGTAGCGTCGCAGCCAATTCCCCAAACGGTATCCGTTGGGTAAAGAATAATACCGCCTTCTTTTATAACTTCGTAAGCATTGTGAACTTCAGTGTTAATATCTTGACTCATAACCTAAATATTTTAATGATAACAAAACAGCTTTGTTATAAGGTTTGTTTGTTTATGATTTGAACTATTTTTTCTAAATCGGCAGGAGCGATTCCTACGTATAAAGGCAGGCATAAAACTCGTGATGCGATCGATTCAGAAATAGGCATTTTATCTCCTTTTGTATATTCTATAGTGTTTAAAGAGGGATAGAAATAACGTCGGGGAAATATATTTTTTTCCGCCAGCGCGCTCTGAACTTTCAATAAAACTTCTTCTGAGCTAAAAATTACAGGATAATAACTGTAATTCCATTCTGTATTTTCTCTTATTTTTAAAGCTTGTACCGTTTCAAAGTTTAAATTTTCATTGTAAAAATCAACTACTTTTTTTCTTTCGGCAATAATGTGTTCCATGTATGGAAATACCGCTAAGCCCAAAGCTGATTGCAGTTCGGAGATTTTTGCGTTTATTCCTAAACCATGAAATTCCAACGGGCCATTGTGGCCAAAGTTATGACTGTAATACAGCTGATGAAAAATTTCTTTATCATCGCAGAAGATGGCGCCGCCTTCACCTGTATGAAATAATTTGGTTGCATGAAAACTGCAGGTGCTTACGTCTCCAAAATTAAATACAGATTGGTTATTGTATTTTACTCCAAAACTGTGTGCAGCATCGTAAATAACTTTTAAATTATACTTTTTTGCAATTTTTTCTATTTCGATTACATGGCAGGGATTTCCAAAAACATGTGTTGCTAAAATGGCGGTTGTTTTTGGCGTAATGGCCGCTTCGATTTTCGTTTCGTCGATTGTTAAATAATCAGGATCGATATCTACAAAAACCGGCGTACAGTTTTCCCATACAATAGCTGCCGAAGTAGCTACGTAAGAAAATGGTGTTGTTATTATTTCGCCTCCTTTTCCAAATAACTTTAATGCAATTTGAATGGGAATTGTGCCGTTATTAGTAATGATTAAATTAGAAACGTCAAGAAAGTTTTTAAGCTTATCTTCTAATTCTAAAGTAAGTTCACCACGATTTGTAAGCCAAGCTTTGTCCCACGCGCGTTGTACATAAGAATTGTATTCTTCTTGCGGAGGCAAAAATGTTTTGGTTACGGGAATCATTTAATTATGGATTTAGTGAGTTTAATTTACCTTTAAGGATAACTATTGTTATATTTGCGGGGTAAAATTAGGAAAAGAAAGCTTAATTATTGATATAAGCCACTATTATAACATTGTAAGTTATGGAACTTGTTTTTAACTTAATTGGTTCACAATGTTTTAAGCGGATTTTTATTAAAATAAAAAGGTAAGTATTTTTTTGGTTTTTTGTAAGATCAATATAAACAATAACATAAAACAAATTTAATATTATTATGGAAATCAACACTTTTTTGCGAAATTTTGCAGATATTTTAGATGATACAGACGCGGCATTAATTACACAAGAAACTGTTTTTAGAGATTTAGACGAGTGGAATTCGTTAACAGCATTGTCATTAATCGCTATGGCTGATGAAGAATATGATGTAAAATTGACAGGAGACGAAATTAAATCTTCGAATTCATTAAACGATATCTTCGAAATTATTAAAAATAAAGGATAATTAAATGGCAGCTTTTTCAGTAAATGATATTGCAATAAAAGGTATTTCTTGCTGCGTTCCTAAAAATAAGGAACTAAACGTTGATTTAGAAATACTATCGCAGGAAGAAATTCAAAAATTCATTGATGCAACCGGAGTAGAAGAACGCCGTATTGCAACAAAAGAAATTTGTACTTCTGATTTATGCTGCGAAGCTGCTGAAAAATTAATCCAAGATTTAAATTGGCAGAAAGACGAAATAGAAATCCTGGTTTTTGTTTCTCAGACTGCCGATTATATTTTACCGGTTTCTGCAGCTATTCTTCAAGACAGATTAGGTTTTTCAACCAATTGTATTGCTTTTGATGTTCCTCTTGGATGTTCCGGTTATGTTTACGGAATGTCTATTATTGCCGGAATGATGAAGGCAACGGGTTTAAAAAAAGGTTTGCTTTTAGCGGGAGATACCAGCAGTAAACTGCTTTCTAAAACAGATAAAAGCACCATACCTCTTTTTGGTGACGGCGCAAGTGCTACAGCATTTGAATTTGATGAAAAAGCAGAAAGTTTACTTTTTGATTTAGGTACAGATGGTTCTGGTTATAAAGCTATTATTATTCCAGACGGAGGATCAAGAAGCAGAATTGATGAAAATTCTCTTCAAGTAAAAGATATTGAAGAAGGAATAAGCCGTAATTCCTGCAATTTAGTTCTTGACGGAATGGACGTTTTTGGTTTCGGAATCTCGCAGGCTCCTAAAACTGTAAAAAAACTGGTCGAAAAATTTGAAATTGATATAGATAAAATAGATCATTTTGTATTTCATCAAGCTAATTTAATGATGAATAAAATGATCGTTAAAAAATTAAAACTGCCTGTAGAGAAAGTTCCTTATTCGTTAAAAGAATTTGGAAACACATCATCTGCAACAATTCCTTTAACAATCGCTGCACAGCTCAAAGAGAGTTTAACAAATGCTTCTAAGGATTTAATTATTTGCGGATTTGGAGTAGGTTTATCTTGGGGAACAGCCAAAATAAGGCTGGATAATGTGGTGATTTCAGATTTAATAGAAATATGATAAAGAATTTAGATTATATAGACGAAGAAGTTTATTTAAAAGAAAAATCTTTGTTTTTTAATGAATCCTGGATTTTAGCAGCTCACAAAAACGAATTACTAAACAACAATGATTTTGTAGCTTTTGAGTACTACGGAAATAAGATTTTTATTCAAAATTTTAATGGTACCATTAAGTCTTTTCAAAACGTATGTCTGCACAGGTTTAATACCATACACGAAGAACCTTATGGAAACAGAGTTTCGTCTTGTTTGTATCATAATTGGACTTACGGAAAAAAAGGAAATGTTGTAGGGTTAATGTGCCGAAATTCATTTGAAAGAGATCATATTAACGAATTGAAACTGAAAGAATATGAAGTCGCTTTTTGTGGTGACTTTGTTTTTTTGAAACTAAACGACAAATTCGATAAAAGCCTAGAAGATTATTTAGGAAATATATTTGCACCGCTTCAGGAAATCAGCACGCATTTTGGAGCAAAAACAATAGATTACACTATTGAACACAAAGTAAACTGGAAACTTCTGATAGAAAATGTTCTGGAGTGTTATCACTGTACTTCGGTACATGAAAATTCCTTTGCAAAAATGGGATTTGGATCTGTTTCTCCCGAGAAATTTGATTTTTTTGACGGACACAGCTGGTGCGAATTTCCAAAAGGAGAAAATGTAAAGCCAAATAAGATTATCGAAAAATCATTGGCACAAAGAACCTTTAAAACGCAGGGATATTTTCATTTTTATATTTACCCAAATGCCTTTATAAGTACAGTTGAAGGAAAAGGATTTTATTTTGGATTTATGTTTCCGGAATCGCCTTCTAAAACAAATTTAAGAGTACGATATTTTGCTTCAAAATTTGAAAAAGAATTAAGTGAATCAGAACAAAATATTATTGACTTTATAAATAATAGTTCCAATGATTCTTTGGATTTGGTTTTAAATGAAGACAAAAAAATTGTAGAAAATATTCAATCCAATCTGGTAAATTTTAAAGATCATTCGCCAATATTTGGTGACGAGGAATTTAGAATTTTAAAGTTTTACGAGTATTTTAATAAACAAAAGAATAAAAACAGATATAATGAATCCATTTGATTTATCAGGAAAAAAAATATTAGTAACCGGGGCATCTTCGGGAATTGGTTATGAAACATGTCTGGCTATTGCAAGACAAGGTGGTACTTTTATAGCAATTGCAAGACGAAAAGATTTTCTGGAGAAATTGATAGCAGAATGCGGCGACAATAATAGTTTTATAACCGCAGATTTATCTAAAATGGAGGATATTAAATCTATTGTAGATACGATCGAAAATGTAGACGGAGTTGTGCATTCTGCCGGAATAGTTTCTTTGGCGCCCGTTAAATTTTATTCAGAAGAATTAATGAATGAAATGCGAAGCATCAATTTCGATTCGATCGCGTATTTGATTAATTTGATTTTTAAAAAGAAAAAAATTAATAAAGGAAGCTCGATTGTTTTGGTTTCGTCGGTTGCAGGTTTGTTTGGAATGAAAGGAAACGGAATTTACGCCGCAAGCAAAGGTGCGTTAATTGCGATTTCAAAAGTTTGGGCAAATGAATTTGCGGTAAGCAAAACGCGTGTGAATTGTGTTTCGCCGGGAATGGTGAAAACAGAAATTACGTCAAAATCTATCGAAGATTTATCTTTAGAAGTTATTCAGCAGGACGAAAAGAAATATCCGTTAGGATACGGAGATCCGGTTCAGGTTGCTAATCCAATTGTATTTTTATTATCTGAGGCAAGCAGCTGGATTACAGGTCAGAATTTAGTTTTAGACGGAGGAAGAACTTCAACAATATAATTTGAAAATGAAAGCAAGTATAAAAGCCATTTCTTATTATCTGCCCGAAGCGATTTTATCTAACGATTTAATTAATCAGGATTTTCCGGAATGGGATATTGAAAAAATAAGCTCAAAAACCGGAATCAATTCACGACATATAAGCGCGAGCGATGAATTTTCATCGGATATGGCGGTTAAGGCGGCCGAAAAATTATTTGAAGAACATAACATCGACAGATCGACTATAGATTATTTGTTGTTTTGTACACAAAGCCCGGATTATTTTTTGCCTACAACAGCTTGTATTATTCAGGATAAGTTAGGTTTAAATACTTCGATTGGTGCCTTAGATTTTAATTTAGGATGTTCTGGTTTTGTATACGGATTAAGTCTGGCAAAAGGTTTAATTGCCGGAGAAATGGCAAAGAATGTTTTGTTGATTACATCCGAAACGTATTCGAAATTTATTCATCCAAAAGATAAAAGCAATAAAACAATTTTTGGAGATGCAGCAGCAGCCACTTTAATTACAAGCCACGAAGGATTTTGTTCGATTGGTAATTTTGTTTTTGGCACCGACGGAAAAGGAGCCGAAAACTTAATTGTAAAGCAAGGCGGTATGCGTTTTCCTGTTTCAGAAGAAAATGAAGATATTAAGGATGAGTTTGGAAATATCAGAAATGATAAAAACTTATTCATGAATGGAACCGAGATTTTTAATTTCACTGGAGAATTTGTTCCAAAACTTACAGCATCAATTTTAGATAAATCGGGTTTAACCAAAGAGGATATTGATTTGTTTATTTTTCATCAGGCAAATAAATACATGCTCAATCATTTGAGAAAAAAGATCAAAATTCCGGAAGAGAAATTTTTTATTTCGATGGAACATTGCGGTAATACGGTTTCATCGACCATTCCTATAGCTTTATATGAAGCCCAAAAGGAAGGAAAAACTACAGATATTAAAAACTTAATATTAGCTGGTTTTGGCGTTGGATATTCTTGGGGAGCTTGTAATTTAATAATTAACGAATGAAAAATTTAGTAATAGTAGGAGCAAGAGGATTTGGTCGTGAGGTTTATGATCTTGCCACACAATGTTCTGGTTTTAATATTGAATATGTTGTAAAAGGTTTTTTAGACGACAAAGCGGATGCTCTTGAGGGTTTTGAAAATTATCCTCCAATTCTTTCCTCAGTAGAAGATTATAAAATTGAAGAAGACGATGTTTTCGTTTGTGCTTTAGGAACCGTAAAGTGGAAAAAACATTACGCTGAACTAATTCTAAAAAAAGGTGGTTCGTTTATCAATTTAATTCACCCTTCGACAAAACTGAATACCAATACTGTCGTGGGTACAGGTTTACTGGTTTTTATGTATGCGAATATCAGCAATGACTGTATTATTGAAGATTTTGTTACTATACAAGGATATGTTGGTTTAGGACACGATACCAAGATTCGTAAATGGGCTCATGTAAGCTCTTATTCTTTTACAGGTGGTTTTGTTGTTCTTGAAGAAGAAACTACGCTTAATACACGTGCTACAATATTGCCGCATGTAATTGTTCGCAAGGGCGCAACAGTAGGCGCAGCGAGTTTAGTTATCAGACATGTAAAAGAAAACACGACTGTTTTTGGAATTCCGGCAAAGAAACTGGATTTTTAGAATAAATTCTAAGCTTCAACCAATAAAATATTAATAAAAAAGTTACCGATAATATAATTTCATGAGGGATCAAGACAGCATTATTCTAAATTGGACCGGCGATATACAAAAACCAGTTGTAAGTATTTTATGTGATACTTTTAACCACGAAGGATTTATTAAAGAAACTTTAGAAGGTTTTTTAAAGCAGGAAACTACTTTTCCTTTTGAAATAATTGTACATGATGATGCCTCAAAAGATGCTACGCCTGCTATTTTAAAAGAATATGCCGAAAGATATCCGCTGATTATTAAAACCGTTTTGCAAAAAGAAAACCAATATTCTCAAAAAATCAATTTTTGGAGCGATGTTACTTTTCCAATGGCGCAGGGAAAATATATCGCATTATGCGAAGGAGATGATTATTGGATTGATGAATTAAAACTACAAAAACAGGTTGATTTCCTCGAAAACAATCCGGATTACGTTATAACCTGGACTGATTTTTATACCAGAAAAGGAACTGAATTAGTCCCAAATGATTTTAAAGAATCGTTGCCAGCTGTGTATACGGTAGATTTTGATACCCTTTTTAAACCTTATTGCACGTATACTTTAACGAGTCTTTTTAGAAAAGAAGCTGTAGATCCGCTTGATTATAAAAAATTCAAGTATGGTAAAGATAATACGCTTTATGCCCTTGCACTTTGTCATGGCAAAGGTGCTTTTCTGAATTTTCAGGCAGCAGTTTACAGATGGCATCCGGGAGGAGTTTATTCGTTAAAAACACCATTTTTCCAACGATATTCCTCTTATCAGAATATAAAAGAAATACTCGAAAAGATTCCGCAGGCCAGAACAAAAAATATAAAAGGTGTTATGGCATCTTTACTTAAAGCCTCGGCTTTTGAGGCTTTAAAATTGCGTAAAAATGAGGAGTTTAAAAACATCGAAGAACCTCAATTGGCAATCGATGAATTTTTAGATAAAGCGGGATTGTCTTTAAAACTTAAATATTTGTGGCGTTATATTAAACTCAATATTTAGTTTACCCAGCTAAAGACTTGAAGTAAATAATGATTTTATCCAATAAATTTACTTTTTGAAATAATTGTTTTTCGTTGTTTTTCAAATGCTTGAAAAAGGAAAGATTATAAGAACCGGCATTTCGAACCGTTCGTATCAGGTTTTTAGTGATATGTTTTTGAAGTACTTCGGAATTAAAATAACCTAATTTTTCATTCTGCGAAAGCAGAAATTTAGAGGCATTAATGGTTTCGATAATTTCCTCTGGAGAAAGTCTCTTTTTAAATGAAACAGCATTTAAGTAAAAATCAATTTTTGGATCAGTTGAATCGATCCCCAGATTTTGTAATTGATTGATTTTTACATTTCTTACAGCACGGTTTACATTATCGATTTTAGTTTTGCTGATATTGTTATTGTGCTGTCTGTAATCTAAAAGAGATTCCGGGATATTATAAAAGTTGGTTTTAGCCAATAATCGGCTCCATAAATCATAATCTTCCACCGGAACATAATCATTATCGAATTTTAAATCACTTAAAACTTCTTTTTTAAACATTACAGTTGGGTTTCCGATGTTACAACTGTGTAAAAAAGATACTTTTATTATATCGTGATTCGTATTGTGTTTTATGATTTTATTTTTTTCAGATCCAAAAAAAGTAAACCAGGTACCGCAGACACCAATTTCGGGATTGTTTTTAAATACAGCGATTTGTTTTTGAAAACGGGTTGGTGCAGCAATGTCATCTGCATCCATTAAGGCAATATATGTTCCTTTTGCAGCGTTGATACCTTCATTCCTTAGATTTGCCGGTCCAACGTTTTGTTCTTTGTCAATAATAGTAATTCGGTTATCCTTAGATTGAAGTTTTTTTATGATTTCTAAACTTTCATCTGTAGATTTGTCGTTTAGTACTATTAACTCAAAGTTAGAATAAGATTGATTTAAAATGCTTTCTATGCTCTCCTGTAAAAAAGGAGCTGCGTTAAAAACAGGAATTATAACAGAAATTTCAGGAATTTCGGAGTTTTGCATGATTTTTGTTTTAGCAATGCAAAGATAAGGTTAAAGTTAAAATTGTCTTAAAGAATCAGTGGTAATTTTTACTGATAATTTCGGAATGTTATTATCTTTGCCGCAACAAATTTAAATAAATGAAAAGAATTCAGGTCGGATTTTTGGTTTCATATGATTATGAATTGCTTAAAATTGCTATTCCTCAAGTATATAATGAATCTGACTCAATTTTTTTAGCAATTGATAAAGAAAGAAAAACCTGGAAGGGAGAGTCTTTTATTATAGAAGATGATTTTTTTCAATGGTTACGGTCTATTGATGTCGATTCTAAAATAGAAATACTCGAAGATAACTTTTATCATCCAGAGTTAACAAGCATGCAATGTGAGGTTCTGGAGCGAAAAAAACTTGCAGAAAAAATGGGAATAGGCAATTGGCTTATTCAATTGGATGCAGATGAATATTTCCTGGATTTTAAAGGGTTTGTAAAATTCTTAAAATCTAAAAATCATTTTCTAAAAAATCCTGAAAAAAATCAGGTTCAAATATCTCCATGTCTGATCAATCTTTACAAAAGAGTTGATTCAGGAATGCTGTATGTAAAAAAGCCAACCAAAATTATGGTGGCTACAAATTATCCTAATTATAAAATAGGAAGACAAACACGCAAAAGAATTATTTATTTTAGAGGGCCTATTTTACACGAATGTATTTCGAGAACAAAAGAAGAACTGGAAATGAAATTTAATAATTGGGGACATGACTGCGATATTAACAAGGAAGAGTTTTTGAATAAATGGGCAAATGTAAACGAAAGCAACTATAAAGACATGCGCAATTTCTTTTATATGGAACCTGAAAAATGGAAAAAATTAGCTTTTGTTAAAGGCTCAACTTTTAATGAAATAAAAAATAACTTAGACTTTTTTAAAGTACTGCCTTCAGATTTCTATATTTGGAAAAAGAACGTGGGGCAATGGTTTAAACATTTATAAAAAAAAACAGATCTTATTTTAAGATCTGTTTGTAAACATCAAAATATTGTGCAGCTGCAACTTTCCAGTCGAAACTTGCAGCTCTTTTTTTGAGTAAAGTTTCTATTTCAATTTTGTTGCTGTCAAAATGAGATAATCCGTTAAGAAGAACTTCTTTCATATATTCCGGATCAAAGTTTGTCCAATAATTAGAAACTTCGCCTCCAATTTCCGGTAATGAAGTTTTATCAGATAAAAATACGGGTTTACCAAAGCTCATCGCTTCAATTGGCGGCAAGCCGAAACCTTCGCGAATAGAAGGGAAAAGAAATGCGGTACAGTTTTTCATATAAAACTGTTTTCCTTCATCAGATACTTTTCCGGTCAAGAAAACCTGATTGCTTAAACCGTTATCTATAATTAATTTTTTAATTTCTTCGCCGTATTTTTTATCATTGTTTCCGGAAATGATCAAATTAAAATCTTTAATTCCTTTCATCATATTGATGATGGCACCGTAATTTTTTCTTTCTATAAAATCTCCAATAGAATAGAAAAAAGGTTTGTCTACAGGAACGGGCGAAATAAAAGCAGCAGTATCTAAAAGAGTCGAAATTGGGTTTCCGTTGTAAATGACATATTCAGGAACATTAGGTACATTAAAATGCTCGTGTGTATGTTTCTTGGCAAATTCTGAGATGTAAGTAATGGCAGTAGATCTTTCCAGCTTCTTTTTAAAAAGCTTATGCAGTTTGCCACTTTTGTCTGAAGAAACTTCTTCGACAAAATGAATATCATGAACCGTAAGTAAATAATTGCCTTTAAAAAAAGGTTCAACTTTAATGTTTTGATTTACCGAATGCCATAAGTCGTATTTTTTTCGAATTCTGAACAACGGATGACGTGAAAGACTACTGTATTTATGATACTTGAATTTGTCGTGAAACTCTTCCTTTAGAAGTTCCGGTTTTGAACTGTTTAAAGTTAGTTCGTAACCATTAAAATCTAATGCGGCTAATCCTTTTATTAATTCGTAATTAAAAGTTCCTAAACCCGTTGCTCTGTTGTTGATATTATGTGTTTCGAGAAAAATACTTTTTTGGGACATTATTTTCTTTTTTTACGAAAGTACAATAATAATTTGAAGTCTTAAATCGTATGCGTATTTTTGTCCTCTTATAAAAAACTACTGATGAATTTTAAAGTAAATCCTTCTTTTGAAAATAGTACTTCGTCAATTCTTGACAAAATCAAAACGTTTAATTCTTCGGGTGAACTTTTTGGAAATGGAGATCGTAATAAAATAAAATTATTCGAATTAGAAGGTAAAACGATTAATATTAAATCATTTAAAATTCCGAATATAGTAAATAAGGTTGCTTATCGTTATTTTAGAAAATCGAAAGCAAGACGTTCGTTTGAATATGCTACTATTTTATTAGAGAAAGGAATTGGAACGCCGCAACCCATTGCATTTTTGGAGAATTTTAATGTAATTGGTTTAAAAGACAGTTATTATGCCAGCGAACACTTGATTACAGAATTGACATATAGAGAACTGGTTGAAATTCCCGAATATCCGGATAACGATGCTATTTTAAGACAGTTTACAAAGTTTACTTTCGACCTTCATGAAAAAGGAGTAGAG
This sequence comes from Flavobacterium sp. GW821-FHT12A05, assembly GCF_058807735.1. Taxonomy (NCBI): domain Bacteria; kingdom Pseudomonadati; phylum Bacteroidota; class Flavobacteriia; order Flavobacteriales; family Flavobacteriaceae; genus Flavobacterium; species Flavobacterium sp. GW821-FHT12A05. The sequence continues at coordinate 738,317 of NZ_JBXAQY010000001.1, forward strand.
TTTTTAGATCATTCTCCTGGAAATACATTAATAAAAAAGAACGAAAACAATCTTTATAGTTTCTTTTTAGTCGATTTAAACCGAATGAATTTTCATGAAAACATGAGTTTTGAGCAGCGTATGAACAACTTTAGCCGCTTAACGCCAAAAAAAGAAATGATTGCGGTAATGAGCAATGAATATGCTAAGTATTACACGGATAAAACCGAAGCTGAAATATTTGAAAAAATGTGGCAGGCAACGACTCATTTCCAAGATGAATTTGCCAGAAAGAAAAGATTGAAAAAGAAACTGAAATTCTGGAAATCTTAATTTCTCGATTGTAGTTTTTTAAGTTCCTTAAAGCGTACAGCAACGCTTAAAGCATTTAAATAACAGATAATTATTCCTTTCCTTCCATCCAGAAAACCACCTCGAACAATGTATTGATTTAAAAATTGATAAGTGGGTCTTATATGGGTATGAAAAAGCGTTGGCTGCGTATTTTTGGCCAATTCTTCTTGTGCCTTTAAATGTCCGTAAAAGATCATTTTTTGCTTGTAATCGTTGTAATTAGAGTAGGAGTAATGTATTAATCTGTTTTTTAGTTTTTTAATTTCTCCATTTACGATTAGTTTTTCGTGTACAATTTTATTGCAATTGTAACTTGCATTTTCCTTTTTGAAAAGTCGGATAATTTTGTCTGTCTGCCAGCCGCTAAAACGCAGTTTTTTATTTTCGAAAATAAAATTGCGATACATAAAATAAGCCGATGCACTATTTTCTTTATGAATCGTTTTATTGATTTCTTTTTGAAGTTCAGGAGTTATTCTTTCATCAGCATCAATGAAAAGAATCCACGGATTTGTGGCTAAATCTATAGTGAAGTTTCTCTGAAGAGCAAAATTATCAAAAACACGCTGCACCACTTTTACATTTTTATATTCAGAAGCAATTTCAAAAGTTTTATCGGTGCTAAAAGAATCTACAACGATTATTTCATCGGCAAAAGCCAAATTGTCGAGAACCGCTCTAATATTTGATTCCTCATTATAAGTAATCAATAATGCCGATAAAAGCTGCTTTTGAGAAGAAACCATCTTTTAGCTGATATTTTTTTCTAGAAACATTGCGATCTGATCTTTAAAGTAATCAGGTTTAAATTCCTGATATAAAGACAAAGCTTCTTTTTTAAGCATTTTTTCAGATTTACCTTCAAATAAATCTGCGCGATAATCTTTTAAATGTACCGAAAGATGATGGATTCCGTCTTCAAAAGTGGCCCAGATTTTCTTTTCGATCCAAGGAGAAAAAATGATAAAAGAAGGTTTTTCTAATGCTTTTGCCATGTTGATAGCGCCGCCATCATTTCCAATAATTAGATCACATTGATTCATAATAGCAATGAACGAACGTAAATCGCTGCCTAATAAATCAAAATATATTTTTTCCTTAGTCGAAGGTTTGCAGGCGTTAAAAATCGTTTTTGCATCTTCTAACTGTTTAGGAAAATAGTTGAATAGGATATTAACATCTGCATGATCTGCCACATAATCCACAACAGCCGACATGAATTCTAACGGATAAGTTTTTAGTTTTTCACTTCCTAAAAGGCTTATCATTATTGTTTTTCGGTCTTTTCGAACGTTATGTTTTTCGAATAATATTACAGCTTCTTGATTTTCTTTTTCAGAAACAAACAATTTCGGAATTGGATCAATTTTTATTTTTAAGTCTAATGGTTCTAATAATGAAAGTCTTCTTTCAATAGCCAAACCCAAATTTGTTTTCGGAAAAGGTTCAAACGGAACATTATCTGTATAAAGAAAATTTCTGCCCGGTTTTTTATAGGAGATTTTTTGTTTCGCGTTGCTTAATAAAACCAAAATCCAGCTTTCGAGCTTAGAATAAGCATCGATTAATAAATTGTATTTTTCTTTTCGAATCTGAAGTCCCAGATTCAGTAATTCTTTTTTACTTTTTCGATGTTTTTCTTCAAATAAAATGATGTTGTCAATATTTGAATTTCCTTCTAAAACAGGAGTTGTAGAAGCATAAACCAAATAGTCTATCTGTGCGTCAGGATAAGCATTGCGAAGATTGTTGCAGATAATACTGCTTATCAAAACATCGCCAATCATTTTTTGTTGAATAACAAGTATCTTCATGTAAAAATCTTAATCTTTTAAGAGGTTACAAATTGAAGCAAAAAAAATCCAAATTCCAATTGATAAGATTGGAATTTGGATTTTTTAATTTATTTATCTTTAAATATTATACTGCAACATCGTATTCACGAAGTGCATTATTTAATGAAGTTTTTAAATCTGTAGATGGTTTACGAGTACCAATGATTAAAGCACATGGAACTTGAAATTCTCCAGCAGCAAACTTTTTAGTATAACTTCCAGGAATTACTACAGAACGTGCAGGAACAAAACCTTTCATTTCTACTGGTTCATCACCAGTAACGTCGATAATTTTTGTCGAAGCAGTTAAACATACATTTGCACCAAGAACAGCTTCTTTACCAACATGAACACCTTCTACAACAATACAACGAGAACCAATAAAAGCACCGTCTTCGATAATTACCGGAGCAGCTTGTAATGGCTCTAAAACACCACCAATACCAACACCGCCGCTTAAGTGTACATTTTTACCAATTTGAGCACAGCTTCCTACAGTTGCCCAAGTATCAACCATAGTTCCTTCGTCAACATAAGCACCAATATTTACATAACTAGGCATTAAAATAACACCGCTTGAAATATACGCTCCGTAACGTGCTACCGCATTTGGTACTACACGAATTCCTTTTTCAGCATAACCTCTTTTAAGTAACATTTTATCGTGGTATTCGAAAATTCCAGATTCCCATGTTTCCATTTTTTGAATAGGGAAATACATTACAACCGCTTTCTTAACCCATTCGTTTACCTGCCATTTATCACCAACTGGTTCAGCGCAGCGTAATTTTCCTGCATCAACTAATTCGATAACTTCTCTAATAGCATCAGTTGTAGCTGTTTCTTGTAATAAAGCTCTGTTTTCCCAAGCTTGTTCAATTATAGTCTGTAAAGAATTCATAAGTTTTAATTTTTGGCAAAGATAGCTTATTTGTAGAAAAGCAAAAAAGTAAAACCTTTTTGAAAAAGTTACATTTGTAACATTTTGTTTTTAATTTGATAAATTTTCAAAACCACATAAGCATGATATTTTTAAAAAACATCCTGTAAAAGTTTTTTTTGTATCAAAATATGACAAATATCAGATTTTGAATTTTTTCTTCAACCTACTTTTGTTTGACCAATTCTAAGGAATTAGAATTATAAAATACCAATCCAAAAACATAATATAATCTACAAGACATGAATCAAGAAAATCAACTTCGAACGCCAGTTACTGTTATAGACAAAGAAGTTACATGGGATAAAACACAAGTAATTATGAGTAAAACAAATGCTTTTGGTATTATCGAATATGCCAATGAAGTTTTTGTTGATGTATGTGGTTATGAAGATTATGAATTAATGGGACAGCCGCATAATATTATTCGTCATCCTGATATGCCGAAAGTTATTTTTAAGGTACTTTGGGAAAACCTTAAAAACGGAAAAAACTTTCATGCTATTGTTAAGAATTTAGCGAAATCAGGAAGATACTATTGGGTAATTACAGATTTTGATATTGCAAGAGATGAAAATGGGGTTATTGTAAATTACTTTGGAAGAAGACAAGCTGTACCGCAAGAAGTTATCGCAATGCATATTGAGCCATTGTATAAAAAACTTCTTCAAATTGAATCGGCAAGCGGTGTTGAATTTAGTGAGAAATACTTAATTGGTTTCTTAGAAGAAAAAAAGAGATCTTATGTTGAATATATTAAAGAGTTAATTTATGAGCACGAAAAAGCTCAGGCAAAATTTGCTCATTATGAAGAAACACAAGACGAAGAGGAAGAAGAGCATAAGGGTTTTTTCAGTAGATTATTTAATCGATAGAATAATTCTTGGTTTTTAAATATTTAGGTTCGGGTCCGTTTTGAATTTTTCAAGGCGGGCCTTTTGGGTTTTTTATATGGAAGATTGAATGAATGGATTTTTTTGAGAACGTTAAATTGTAAAAACATCAATTCAAAAAGCTTTATATTTGTATTGTAAAATGAAGTATTATGGAAGCAATTAGATTAGAATTTCAGCCTGAAATTAAAGAAAAAATCTTAAAATTATTAAGTTCATTTTCTTCTGATGAATTGAAAATAGTTGAGGAGAGTAATTTTGTTGATCCAGATTTTATTAAGAATAAAAGAAAATTAGAAGCTGTAGCTGCTAAAATTGATAATGGTACAGCAAAGTTTTGTACGTTTGAAGAATTAGATGAAATCTTAGAAAAAACTATTTCTAAATATGAAAGTTAGTTTTACTGAAGATTTTGTGTTGCAGCTAAAAGAACTTGTAAGATATATAGCTAAAGATAAGTCAGTTGCTGCAAGAAAGTTTAAAAATGACTTAATAAAAAAGTTAAAGAAGGATTTAATTAATCCTTTTCATTTTAAAAAATCTATATATTTTGATGATGAAAATTTTAGAGATTATATTTTTAAAGGATATACTACAGTCATAAAAATTAACTCTGAAGCGGATACTGTTTATGTTATTGGTATTTTAAAGCATCGATTACTATTTTAATTAAATTTGCTAAAAAAATAAAATGCCAAGAATTCTCTCCATAGATTACGGACAAAAAAGAACCGGAATTGCTGTTACTGACGAAATGCAGATTATTGCATCAGGATTAACTACGATCCCAACTCATACTTTAATTGATTTTCTTAAGGATTATTTTGCTAAAGAAAAAGTAGAAGCGGTTTTAATTGGCGAACCAAAACAAATGAACGGCGAGCCATCAGAAAGTGCATCTGTGATTAAAGGTTTTGTTACGCATTTTTCAAATATTTTTCCTGATATGAAAGTAGTTCGTGTTGACGAACGCTTTACTTCTAAAATGGCATTTCAAACCATGATCGACAGCGGACTTAGTAAAAAACAACGTCAGAATAAAGGCTTGATCGACGAAATTTCGGCAACAATTATGCTTCAGGATTATCTCTCGTCTAAGCGTTTTTAAGTTTATTTCTGACTAATTTTTCTTTTTTAGAAAAAATTATAATTTCCTAACTTTTATCATGTAAAAATTAGTTTTTTTTTGCAATTGAAAGAAGTACCTTTGCACTTTAAAAACAAATTACTGTTATGCCTGACAATACAATACGTTCCAATAGTGAAGTAGTGCTTATTGGAGCTGGAATTATGAGTGCAACTCTTGGATTAATTTTAAAAGAGCTGCAACCAGATATAAAAATTGAAATTTATGAAAGACTAGATGTCGCAGCAGCTGAAAGCTCGGACGCCTGGAACAATGCAGGAACTGGACACTCTGCATTTTGTGAATTAAATTATACTCCAGAAAAAGCTGATGGAAGTATCGATCCTAAAAAAGCAATCAGCATAGCAGAATCTTTTGAAATATCACGCCAGTTTTGGTCGTATTTAGTACAAGAAAAGAAAGTACCTTCTCCAGAAAATTTTATTAAAAGCGTTCCTCACATGAGTTTTGTATGGGGAGATAAAAATGTAGAATACCTAAAAAAGAGATTCGAAGCACTTCAAAAAAATCCTATTTTCTCTGAAATGACATTCAGTACTGATTTTAATCAGCTAAAAGAATGGATGCCGCTTGTTATGGAAGGCAGAGAAGCTGGAGAAAAATTAGCAGCTACCCACATGGAAATTGGTACCGATGTTAATTTTGGTGCATTAACCAGAAGCATGTTCAATTATCTTGAAAAACTGGACGGAGTTACCTTATACTTTAACCATGAAGTTAAAAAATTAAGACAGCGCGAAGATAAATCGTGGAGAATTAAAATTACAGATTTAGCTACAGGTCAAAAAAGAAAAGCATATACCAAATTCGTATTTATTGGAGCAGGCGGTGGTTCACTGCCGTTGCTTGAAAAAGCAGATGTTCCGGAAGGTCATGGTTATGGCGGTTTCCCTGTTAGTGGTCAATGGTTAAAATGTACAAATCCGGAAGTTATTGCAAAACACCAGGCGAAAGTTTACGGAAAAGCAAGTGTTGGAGCGCCTCCTATGTCGGTTCCGCATATTGACACACGTGTAATTGATGGTGAAAAAGCGCTTCTTTTTGGACCTTTTGCCGGATTCTCAACACGTTTCTTGAAAAATGGATCGTATTTAGATTTACCATTATCAATAAAAGCAAATAATTTAATCCCAATGCTTTCTGCGGGATTCCACAATATTCCATTAACCAAATATTTAATAGAGCAGGTTCGTCAGTCTCCAAAAGACAGAATGCAGGCGCTTCGCGAATATTTGCCAAGTGCGCGTTCTAAAGACTGGAAATTAGAAAAAGCAGGACAACGTGTTCAGGTTATTAAAAAAGGTGAAAATGGCGGCGGCGTTTTAGAATTTGGTACAGAAGTAATTAGTACGCATGACGGAACTTTAGCAGTCTTATTAGGAGCTTCTCCTGGTGCTTCGACTGCGGTTGCGATTATGGTTGACCTGATCAGCAGATGTTTTACAAGCCAGGTTAAAACACCGGAATGGCAAAATAAAATGAAAAAAATGATCCCGTCTTACGGTACAACGCTAAACGATAAACCAGAGCTTTTAGCCGAATTAAGAAAACATACTGCTGAAGTTTTAAAAATTAAATAATCAGCTTTTCGATAAATAAAAAAGGACTTAGTTTTAAACTAAGTCCTTTTTTATTTTAATTATTTGATTGTTTAATCAGCTTTAACGGCTTTTAATTCTTTAGTTATTTTTAGAATTTTCTCCGCAAGATTACTCATCCATATTAATTGTTCAATTACCATTTGAGCTTCCTGCATTTTAGCTTGACGCGTTTCTTTATCCAATTCATCATCTTCTGCAAGACGAGTGAAATTTCTGCGTTTAAGTTCTTCAAACTGTAAAGTCACATCTTCCTTGTCAAAAAAGGTATCCGTTATAATGGTTTCATTTCTTAAAATGGCAATCGAATTATCTAGGTTGGATAAAATGGTTTTAATGATATAGTTGAATGAATCTGAAGCCGATGTCGTTTGATGCGACTGAATATAGGTCGATAATGAGGCTAAAGCCGATAAAAGCGAATGATTTAAAACAACCAGTTTATTAACCAAAGGCATTGTTTTTTGCTTCGATTTGGGTTCCTGCATCATACGCTGAAAAGAAGTCATCAAATTACCAATTTCAACAAAAGCATTTTTACGTGCCAATCTGTACGAAGTAGGAATTTCTCCTTTCAGATTATAAAAATCGGCAATTTCTTTAAGATAAATTCTATTGGATCTAATCGCATTTTCGATATGAATTGGCGTGTTTATAAACTCCCAGGCTGGCCATAAAAACTGGTTGGCAAGAAAGGCTAAAGTTGCGCCTGCAAGCGAGTCGACTATTCTAAACTGAATTACATCGACAACATTCGGTGTTAAAATTCCGTATATAAAAACCACATACATCGTTACAAACGTTGCGCTGATCTTGTAATTGATTTGAGTAAAAGAAATACCCAGAAGCATACACACAATCGAGAAAATACTCAAAGCAACATGATTTTGAACCACAGATACAACTCCAAAAGCCAGAAGTCCGCCCAAAATAGTTCCGAAAATTCTATTATAAGAACGTTCTTTAGTTAATCCGTATCCCGGACGCATGATGACGACTATGGTCAGTAAAATCCAATACACGTTTTGAAAAGGCAGGAATTTTCCAAGAAAGAAACCAATTAAAATCGTAATGGTCAATCGAAGCGAATGCCTGAAAATAGACGAAGAATAGCTTAAATTTTCAACAAGAGTTCTCAAAGGATAATATTGAGGCGTTAAGAATTTTTCTAATTCCTTATCCTTGTCTTTAAGTTTGTAAGACTGCATGGCTAATGACAAAGCACGTTGAATAATTTTAATTTTCCCAACCTGATTTTTAGCGTATTTCAGCATATTGGTAAGCATCAAAACGCCTTCGGCCGCTTCGTCTCTGCCTAAACTTTTTTCATAATCAAAAATGGCAAATTCAAGAGCATCTAATTCATTTTTAAGATCATTTTTGTCAACATAAACCGCAATATGATGTACATTTTTAGAAAGCTTTTTAAGTGTCGAAGCCAATTTGTAAGCTACATTTTGATAAGTGCGTAGAACTTCAGGATGTTTTGCGAATTTTTCGTGAAGTTTATTATGGTCAAACGAAGTATATAAAGCAAGTTCTTGAATTTCAACCAAAGTAATAAAAACCAAAAGCATTTTCCTGTTCTGAGTCGTAGTTGCCGATGCACTTTGATTGCCAATAAGCATTTTTCTTAAATCCTCGTGAATCAGGTTCAGATCGACCTGAATGGCCAATTGTTTTTCGATTATCTTTTCACGATTCGCTTCAGGACTCCATAAATCTCCTCTTAGTTTTAGGTATTTGGCTGTTAGTTTTATGCCTTCGGCAATTTGCAGCTCAATATATTTATAAGGTTGCACAAAGTGAAATACAAGTGAAACAACAAGATATAGAATTCCTCCAACAAAAATAAAACCTGAGTATTCAAAAGCTTCCCAGCCTTCGTGCAAATGCCCAAATGATAATGAGATAGATAATAAAGCAGAAAACGAAACCAATGTGGCACGCTGCCCGTAAACGGAAATCATCGAACATAAAAAGAGCAGAAATCCTAAAAACGGATAAAATAGAAAAGGATAAGGATAAGCAAGATTGACTAATAAATTTACTCCCGAAACTATAAAAGAAGCTACAATAAGTCCTTTAATTTTATGGCTTAACGAACTTGGAATGTCGCTGGGATAAGTGTAAAAAGCACCCAAGGCAATAGTAAAACCTATTTCAAAATGACCTAAAAAATTCAGAACCAGCACAGGAACAACAGAAGCGATAGTTACTTTTGAGGCGTTTAAAAATGAAGTACTATTTGTAAATTTTGATATTCGATCAAACATATAAAAGAGGTTGACTAACAAAGGTAAGAATTGTACGAATTAATTTGGCATAATTATGGATGAGATTTTGGCACGCAGTCAAAAAATAAGATATTATATGACGATTAGAATATTCATTGACTATTTTTTATTATTTTTGCCAGCTGAATTATGAGAACTTAAATTACAGTTTTCATTAGATAAAACATTAAATAAAAACAAATGATTTTACCAATTGTAGGATATGGTGACCCTGTTTTAAGAAAAGTAGGAGTGGCAGTTACGCCAGATTATCCAAACTTAAAAGAGACAATAGCAAACATGTACGAAACCATGTATAATGCTTACGGTGTTGGACTTGCTGCACCGCAGGTAGGTTTACCGGTTCGTATATTTGTTATCGATACAGCTCCTTTTAGTGAAGATGAAGATTTGCCATCAGATGAGCAGAAAGAATTAAAAGGTTTCAAAAAAACTTTTATCAATGCTAAAATCGTTAAAGAAGAAGGTGAGGAGTGGAGTTTTAATGAAGGATGCTTGAGTATTCCTGACGTTCGCGAGGATGTTTACAGAAAACCAACTGTTACGATTGAATATTGCGAAGAAGATTTCGTAATGAAAACAGAGGTTTTTGACGGTTTAGCTGCAAGAGTTATTCAACATGAATACGATCATATAGAAGGGGTTTTGTTTACAGACAAAATATCTTCTCTTAAAAAGCGTTTGATTCAAAAGAAATTAAAAAATATTACTGAAGGCAAAACGTTTCAAGAGTACAGAATGAAATTTGCTGCAGCTAAAAAAGGCAGATAAGTGTTCTATGATTTAGAACATTAAAAAAATACAATAAAATTCTTAATACTAATTTTAATAAACATGAATTTAGACAAAATTTTAGCCATTTCTGGAAAACCAGGATTATATGTATTGAAAGTACAGACTCGTACAGGTTTTGTGGCAGAATCATTATTAGATGGAAAAAAAATTACAGTAAACTTAAAAAGTAACGTAAGTTTATTATCAGAAATTTCAATTTATACATACGAAGGAGAAAAACCATTGACTGAAGTAATGCAAAAAATTGCAGCTAAAGAAAACAAAGGTCAGGCTCTTTCTCACAAAGAAGATAACGCAAAATTAAGTGCTTATTTCAAAGAAATTTTGCCAGAATATGATGAGGAAAGAGTTTATCCATCAGATATTAAAAAAGTATTAAACTGGTACAACACACTTCAGGCTAAAGGTTTAGTTACAGATTTAGCTCCAGCTGCTGTTGAAACTCCAGAAGAAGCTCCTGCTGCAGAAGAAAAACCAAAAAAAGCTCCGGCTGCTAAAAAAGCAAAAGCTAAAAAAGAAGAATAGTAATTTTTCTGAATTCAAAAATAGTAATCCTGTTAAGATCGTTTTCTTGGCAGGATTTTTTTATTCAATAAAATTTTATTTGTAAGACAAGTTTTATGTATTAAAAAACGTTTTTATGAGTTTTAATTTGTAACTATTTGATTGTTAGTGATTTTTTTATTTGTGTTTTGATTGATATTTAGAAAAAATAATTGAACTTTGAATTAATTTTTTAACCAACCAAAATAATAGTAGTATGAAAAATCTTGCAGTTATTTTATTATTAGTTTTAATTACAGCTTGTAATACTAAATCAAAAGAGACAGAACAATCTGGAACTTCTTCTGAACCGGAAAAAACTTCTGAGGAGCATCATAAAAAACATTGGAACTACGAAGGAGAAACCGGGCCGGAACATTGGTCAGAGATTGATCAGAACGATTGTGGAGGAAATGCACAGTCACCAGTTGATATTGTAGAGACTGAAAAAGATAAAACATTAAAACCAATTGATTTTCATTATAGTCAGAAAACCAGAATTCATGATGTTATAAACAACGGACACACTATTCAGTTTGATTTTGAACCTGGAGATTACATTGTAATTAATGGCGATCAATACGAACTAAAACAATTCCATTTTCATGAACCTGCAGAGCATACTATAAAAGGGATAAGATATCCTTTAGTTGTTCATATGGTTCATAAAAGTAAAGAAGGAAAATTTGCGGTTGTTGCTGTTATGGCTCAGGAAAATAAAGAAAGTGATGAAACTTTTGATTTTCTAGATAAATATCTGCCGTCAAAAGTAAATGATACAGTAAAGGTTAATGATGATTTTAATATCAATAATGTTCTTCCTCAAAATAGAACCTATTATACTTATACAGGTTCATTAACTACACCGCCATGTACCGAAGGGGTTCAATGGTTTATCTTTAAAAATCAGATCGATGTTTCTATTAAAATGATTAAAGATTTAAAGAAACTCATGCCTGCAAATAACTTTAGAAATGTGCAGGAATTAAATGGAAGAAAAATTAAAGAATCTATATAAATAAATCAGTAAATGTGTCTTCTTTTTTGTTTTATAGCGTAAAATAATCAACAAATTAATCTAAATTTGGGATATTAAAATATAAAAATGAGCAAAGAACTTCAATTAAAAGCTTTCGAAAGATTATTAATTATAATGGATGAACTTCGTGAGCAGTGTCCTTGGGATAAAAAGCAGACCTTGCAGACACTTAGACATCTTACAATTGAAGAAACCTACGAATTAGGCGATGCCATTTTAGACAATGATTTAAATGAAGTTAAAAAAGAACTTGGAGACTTGTTATTGCACATTGTTTTTTATGCTAAAATAGGCTCAGAAACAAACGATTTTGATATTGCCGATGTCTGCAACGAAATTTGCGATAAACTCATTCATCGTCATCCTCATATTTACAGTGATACAGTTGTAAAAGACGAAGAAGAAGTAAAGCAGAATTGGGAAAAACTTAAATTGAAAGAAGGTAAAAAATCTGTTTTAGAAGGCGTTCCAAGAAGTCTGCCTGCATTAGTAAAAGCAAGCCGCATTCAGGATAAGGTAAAAGGTGTTGGTTTTGATTGGGAAGAACCGCATCAGGTTTGGGATAAAGTTCAGGAAGAGCTTCAGGAATTACAAGTCGAAGTTGCAGCCGGCGATCAGGATAAAATTGAAGCCGAATTTGGAGATGTTCTATTCTCGATGATAAATTATGCCCGATTTTTAAATGTTAATCCAGAGGATGCCTTAGAACGCACAAATAAAAAATTCATTAAACGTTTTCAGTATTTAGAAAGTAAAGCCTCAGAATTAGGAAAACCTTTAATGGATATGACCTTGGCTGAAATGGATGTTTTTTGGAATGAAGCTAAAAAACAATAAGTTATTCGGATAGTTTTTTTAACGCTTTAATGTTTTTCAACATAATTTTTTTACCAACCAATTCAATTAATTCCAGTTTATTAAAATCAGATAATAATCGGATACAGCTTTCTGTTGCCGTTCCAATTATTCCGGCAAGTTCTTCTCTTGTAAGCTGTACTTTAAGAGTTTTGTCTGTGTTTTCGCCAAATTCGTCATGCAATTGCAGTAAAGTTTCGGCCAAACGCTGTTTTACCGTTTTTTGAACAAGAGCAATTTTATCATTATCTGATTCCTTTAAATCTTCGCATACAGACTGCATTAAGTTTAAAGAAAACTGATTGTTGTTATTAAAGAAATTGATAATTTCTGTTTTAGGAATAAAACAAACTTCCATATCAGCAATTGCCTTCGCAGATAAATTAGCAGGCTCGTTGCTTATCATAGAACGCTGACCTAAAAGTTCACCAGATTTAACCAGTTTTACAATTTGATCTTTTCCATTGGCACTTAACTTAGAAAGTTTGCCAATTCCGTCTTTTACACAAAAAACACCATTCGTAACTTCACCTTCCTCAAAAATAGCTTCACCTTTTTTAATAGTATAGGTGGTTTTGCTATTAGCCAATTTGATTACTTCATCTTTGTTAAGAGCTTTTAAAGAAGTTAGCTGCCTTACAATACATTGATCACACTTATTCATAGCAAAAAAATTTACTGCAAAATTAACGAATATTGCTGTTCAATGGTAGTTTTATCGCATAAAAAATGGAATAAATAGTCAATTCTTCAACTATAACGTTTTATTTCCATAAATTTAGAATTAGATTTAATTATACTATGATAAATGTCATAGTTATAATACCTACTTATTTGGAATATTTGTCGAATCTAAAAAGCAAATTATGAATGAGCAGAGTTGTTTTCATTGCGGGTTAGAAATACCTAAAAATGAAGAGATCAATTTTGATGAAAAAAAGTTTTGTTGTACTGGTTGTAAAACAGTCTACGAAATTTTTAGTCTTAATGATTTAACCTCTTATTATGAATTTGAAAAATCTCCAGGTGCCACCCCGCAAGACATTAAAGGAAAATACGACTTTTTAGAAAATGAATCTATTCTTGCTAAAATTCTTGAATTTCAGGAAGGAAATACAGCAATAGTTTCGCTTAACATTCCGCATATTCATTGCAGCTCTTGTATTTGGATTCTTGAAAATCTAAACCGTTTACAGCCGGGCATAAGTACATCTCAAGTTAATTTTCCGGAGAAAAAAGTTAGAATCACCTTTAATTCCGAAACTGTTTCACTCAAATCTATTGTCTATTTGTTAAGTTCAATTGGTTATGAACCCTATATTAGTTTAGAAAATTACGAAACCGGAAAAACAAAAGTAGACAGAAGCTTAACGTATAAACTTGGTGTTGCCTTTTTTTGCTTTGGAAACATTATGTTACTGTCATTTCCGGAGTATTTCGAGATGAAAGAATTTTGGTTAGATAGCTACAAACCGTTTTTTAGAGTTTTAATTTTTCTTTTGGCATTGCCAAGCTTTTTATATTCGGCAAGTGGTTATTATGTGTCTGCTTATCATAGTATTAAAACCAGAATGCTGAATATTGATATTCCAATTGCATTAGGGATTATCGTAATGTTCGTTCGAAGTACGTACGATATGGTTATGGATCATGGTCCAGGCTTTTTTGACAGCTTAGCCAGTTTGGTTTTCTTTATGCTGCTCGGAAAAATGTTCCAGATTAAAACCTATAGTTTTTTAAGTTTTGAAAGAGATTTTAAATCATATTTCCCTATTGCCGTAACCAGAATAAATTCAGATACAACTGAGGAAAGTGTACCCATTTATGATGTTTTAAAAGGAAACAGATTGTTGATTAGAAATCAGGAACTGATTCCGGTTGATGGTATTTTAATCAGCGAAAAAGCAGATATCGATTATAGTTTTGTAACTGGAGAATCAGTTCCAATTACTAAAAAATCCGGCGATAAAGTTTTTGCCGGTGGAAAACAGATTGGAAAAGTAATAGAAATGGAAGTTCTACATTCCGTTTCACAAAGTTACTTAACGCAGTTGTGGAGTAATGAGGTTTTTCAGAAAAAAGTACAGCAAAAACACAAAACCATTACAGATGCAATAAGTCGGTATTTCACCCCAATTCTACTGCTGATTGCATTTGCTGGTTTTGGTTATTGGATATTTATAGATGCTAATACCGCTTTTAATGTTTTCACTGCAGTTTTAATTGTAGCCTGCCCTTGTGCGCTGGCTCTTACGGCACCTTTTACTTTCGGAAATATTCTTCGAATTATGGGGAAACAAAAAATGTATCTCAAAAATGCTTTGGTAATAGAACAGCTGGCAAAAGTCGATACGATAGTATTTGATAAAACCGGAACAATTACAACCAATAAAAAATCAAATATCGCCTACGAAGGAAATGCTCTTTCTGATGAGGATTTTACGTTGATAAAAAATGTGCTTCTAGGATCTAATCACCCGTTAAGCCGAATGTTATATGACTTTTTGCCTGAGTATAAAAGAATTAAAATTGATGATTTTCAGGAGATTACCGGAAGAGGGATTTTGGCAGTCATTGATCATACAGAAGTAAAAATTGGATCATCAGTATTTGTAGAAAGTCCTGTTCTAGATTCATCTGATATAGAACGAACGGCACTTCATATTAAAATTGATAATTTGTATTATGGGAAGTTTGTATTCCAAAATCAATATAGGGAAGGTCTGGAGCAATTATTTTCAACGCTCAGCAAAGACTATAGTATAAAAGTGCTTTCGGGAGATAATGACGGGGAAAGAACCACGCTGGAAAATATTTTACCTAAAAATACAGAACTGGTTTTCAACCAAAAACCAGAGCAGAAATTGGAGTTTATTAAAAAACTTCAGGAAGATGGAAAAAACGTCATGATGGTAGGAGATGGTTTAAATGATGCCGGGGCTTTGGCGCAAAGTAATGTAGGAATTTCGGTTTCTGAAAATGTCAATGTCTTTTCGCCGGCTTGCGATGCTATTTTAGATGCAGGAGAATTTTCTCGGTTAAATTACTTTTTAAAGCTCTCTCATAAATCAATTTTAATAATCAAAATGAGTTTTACTTTATCATTACTTTATAACATTGTAGGACTTGCATTTGCGGTTACAGGAAATTTACTTCCATTGGTAGCTGCGATTATAATGCCTTTGAGTACAATTACGATCGTAAGTTTCGTGACAATTATGTCTAACTATTTCAGTAAGAGTAATTTAGAATAATTTTAAATAATTGTAAGAATATTTTTTCTAAATTTAACATTATTCTTCGATTATGATAATTATCATGTTTTAAACGCCGATCACCTAGTAATTTTGTTAACATAAATTTACGGTATGAGTGTTATTTATCTTTTAATTTCAGTAAGTATTTTCGTAGCGATTTGTTTCTTTATCGCTTTCATTGTCGCTGTCAAATCTGGTCAGTACGACGACGATTATACACCTTCAGTCAGAATGCTTTTTGACGACGAGACAAAAATTACCTCCCAAAATAATAATTCACCAATAGAAGAAAAACAAGTATAAATTATGGAAATGGAACAGTTTTATTACGACAACAAAATTGTAAAAAAATTCATTTATGCCACCATCCTTTTCGGGGTCGTAGGTATGTTAGTGGGGCTGACCTTAGCGGTTATGTACCTTTTTCCCAATATCACAGATGGGATATCATGGCTTAGTTATGGTCGTTTAAGACCTTTACACACAAATGCCGTTATTTTCGCCTTTGTTGGGAATGCTTTTTTTGCAGGTATGTATTATTCAATGCAAAGATTGCTGAAAGCCAGAATGTTTAGTGACTTTTTGAGTAACCTGCATTTTTGGGGCTGGCAGTTAATCATTGTAGCAGCGGCAATCACTTTACCATTAGGATATACTTCTTCTAAAGAATATGCAGAGCTTGAATGGCCTATTGATATTGCAATAGCGTTAATTTGGGTAGTAATGGGAATCAATATGATTGGTACGATGCTTCGTAGAAGAGAGCGCCACTTATATGTAGCGATTTGGTTTTACCTGGCTACGTTTGTTACCGTTGCGGTACTGCATATCTTTAATAACATCGAAATTCCGGTTTCAGCATTAAAAAGTTATTCAGTTTACGCTGGTGTTCAGGATGCTTTGGTACAGTGGTGGTACGGGCATAATGCAGTTGCATTCTTCTTAACAACACCATTCTTAGGATTGATGTATTACTTTGTTCCTAAAATTGCCAATCGTCCAATTTACTCTTATAGATTATCTATTATTCACTTTTGGTCTTTAATTTTTATCTATATCTGGGCAGGACCTCACCACTTATTATATTCAGCATTACCAAACTGGGCTCAAAATTTAGGTGTTGCATTTTCAGTAATGCTTATCGCTCCATCTTGGGGAGGTATGATCAACGGATTATTAACCTTAAGAGGTGCTTGGGATAAAGTTCGTGAAGAACCGGTTTTAAAATTCTTTGTAGTAGCGATTACTGGTTACGGAATGGCAACTTTTGAAGGGCCAATGTTATCTCTTAAAAATGTAAATGCTATTGCGCATTATACAGACTGGATCGTAGCACACGTACACGTTGGTGCATTAGCCTGGAATGGATTTATGTCGTTTGCAATTATTTACTGGTTGATTCCACGAATGACAAAAACAGCATTATTTTCTAAGAAATTAGCAAACTTCCATTTCTGGATAGGTACTTTAGGTATTATCGTATATACAATTCCATTATATGTAGCTGGTTTTCAACAAGCTTCTATGTGGAAACAATTTAACCCAGACGGAACTTTAACTTATGGAAACTTCCTTGAAACTGTAACTGCCATTATGCCAATGTATTGGATGAGAGCAATTGGTGGTAGTTTGTACTTAATTGGAATGTTAACCCTGGTTTATAACATTATCATGACAGTTAGAGCAGGGCAGACAATTGAAGATGAATTAGCTCAGGCTCCCGCTTTACAAAAAATCAGCAGCAGCAGACTTAGCGGTGAAAAATTCCACTCATGGTTAGAAAGAAAACCAATTCAGTTAACCATTTTGGCTACAATTGCAATTTTAATTGGAGGTATTATTCAAATTGTACCAACGATTATGGTCAAATCAAATATTCCAACTATTTCAAGTGTTAAGCCATATACACCGCTGGAACTTGAAGGACGTGATTTATACATTAGAGAAGGCTGCGTAGGTTGTCACTCGCAATCAGTTCGTCCGTTTAGAAGTGAAGTAGAACGTTATGGAGTTCAGTCAAAAGCAGGAGAATTTGTTTACGATCATCCATTCTTATGGGGATCAAAAAGAACAGGTCCGGATTTATTGAGAGTAGGTGGTAAGTATAATGATAACTGGCACTTTAACCATATGTGGAATCCGCAAAGTACTTCAGCAGGATCAATCATGCCAGGTTACAAATGGCTTTTTGATAATGAACCAATGGATATTTCTTTAACTCAAAAGAAAATGAAAGCTATGATTTCGCTTGGTGTTCCTTATACAGAAGCTGATGTTGCAAATGCACAAAAAACATTAAGAGATCAGGCGCTTAAAATTGAGAAAAATTTAGAAAGCGATCCTGACTACGTAAAAAGTTACGAAGACAGTAAGAAAAAAGCAGCTGCTAAAGGTGAGAAATTCATTCCTATGAATGAAAGAGAAATTGTTGCTTTGATTGCTTATATACAAAGACTTGGTACTGATATTAAAGTAAAAGAAACTTCTAAATAACAGCATTATGTTCGAACAAATAAAACACAATATGGAAACGATATCGGGTGTAGAAATTTACCCGATACTTTCCCTCTTGATTTTCTTTTTCTTTTTCGTAGGATTAGGCATTTGGGTGTTTTCTTATAAAAAAGATAAAATTCAGGAAATGAGTAATATACCTTTAGAAGAAGGACAAGTTGTAATCTCAAAAGATAGATAAAAAATGAAAAAGTTTTTCCCAGTATATGTTAGAGTACCGTTGATTTTCTTCATCGTATTTGCTTTGATGGAATTTTTTATAGACTCAGGTGATAAACCGGCATTTGTAAAGTACCCAATGGTATCTGTCTTTTTGTTTGTTTTCTTATTTATTTTGATTGCAATCGAAATCACGCTTAGTGCCGTTAATCGTATTATGTATCAATTGATGTCTCCGGAAGAAAAGGCAAAATTAGAATATGAAAACAGTTTAAGTTTACAAGAGAGTACTTGGTTCAAAGAACTAATGCACAAACTTACTAAAACGGAACCAATGTCTAAAGAAGCTGATTTATTGATGGATCATGATTATGACGGCATCAAAGAGCTTGATAATAATTTACCGCCATGGTGGGTTTATTTATTCTACATCTGTATCATTTTTGGTGTTATCTATGTAGTTCGTTACGATGTTTTAGGAGCGGATGATCAGGAAATGGAACTTAAAAAAGAAATGGCTCAGGCTAAAATTGATGTTGAAGAATATTTAAAAACAGCACCGGATTTAATGGATGAAAAGACTGTTGTCTTGCTTACAGATGAACCAAGTTTAGCTGCAGGAAAAGAAATCTTTACAACCAATTGTGCAGCTTGTCACCGCGCAGATGCAGGAGGACAGATTGGACCTAACTTAACAGACGACCGCTGGATTCTAGGAGGAGGAATTAAAAACCTGTTTCATACTATTACAAACGGAGGTCGTGACGGTAAAGGGATGATTGCCTGGAAAGGGACTCTTAAGCCAAAAGAAATTCAAAAAGTAGCGAGTTATATTCTATCGCTGCAAGGATCGAATCCAAAAGATCCAAAAGAAGCAGAAGGCGAAGTTTGGGTAGACGATAGTGCTCCTAAAACAGATGCAGCTGCAAACACACAAAAAGATACCACAGAAGTTAAAAAATAAGTAAAATATCATGTCAAATTTACCAGACGAAGCTTTTAGAGATACCATTGGAACTATTGATGAAGGTGGTAAACGAAAATTTATCTTTCCTAAGAAACCGTCTGGTAAATTTTATGATTACAGGAAAATTGTCAGCTACATTTTGCTGACAATTTTAATCGTAAATCCGTTTATAAAAGTAAACGGAAATCAATTTATGATGTTCAATATTCTGGAACGTCGTTTTAATATTTTTGGTTTTCCTTTCTGGCCTCAGGATTTTTACCTTTTTGTGATTTCAATGCTGGTAGGCGTTGTTTTCATAATTTTATTTACAGTTGTTTTTGGAAGAATATTTTGTGGATGGATTTGTCCCCAGACCATTTTCTTAGAAATGGTTTTCCGCCGAATTGAATATTGGATTGATGGAGATCGAGGCTCGCAATCCCGTTTGGCAAGGCAGGAATGGAATGCCGAAAAAATTAGAAAAAGAGCCCTTAAATGGACTATCTTCTTTATTATTTCCTTTGTTATTGCTAATGTTTTTCTGGCTTATCTGGTTGGCAGCGATGCTTTGTTATTAATGATTGAACAAGGGCCAATTCAGCAGGCAAGTAATTTTATAGCACTTCTTATTTTTACCGGAGTTTTTTATTTTGTCTTTGTATGGTTTCGTGAACAGGTTTGTATTATTGCCTGTCCTTACGGAAGATTACAAGGTGTTCTTTTGGATAATAAATCGATCAATGTCGCTTATGATTTTGTGAGAGGAGAAAAAGAAGAAGGCAGGGCAAAATTTAATAAAAAAGAAGACAGAGCTTTAACCGGAAAAGGAGATTGTATCGATTGTCTTCAATGTGTTCATGTCTGCCCAATGGGAATTGACATTAGAAACGGAACGCAGTTAGAATGTACAAACTGCACCGCTTGTATTGACGAATGTGACCATATAATGGAAAGCGTAGGATTACCTAAAGGGCTTATTCGTTATGCTTCTGAAGACGAAATCGCTAAAAAAGAGCCTTTTAAGTTTACCGCAAGAATGAAGGGGTATACGGCAGTTTTATTTATATTATTGAGTATTTTTGTTGGAATGTTATTTCTAAGAACTGATCTTCAGGCGGTTGTTTTACGTTTGCCTGGACAGCTTTTTCAGCATAAAGGAGATAAAATCAGTAATGTGTATACGTATAAAATTGTCAATAAGACAATGAAAGATTATAACGACATTCACTTTGAATTAATTGATCAGAAAGGTGAAATTACAAATGTTGGAAAAGAGCATTTTAAAGTGGCTAAAGAAGGAATTTCACAAGGAACATTATTTATAGAAATACAGGAAGTTTTACTGGAAAGCGATAAAACCAAAGTAAAAATTGGGGTTTACAACGGGAAAGAACTTCTTGAAACTACCACAACAAATTTCTTAGGACCACGAAGTTTTAATTAAAAACATAATTATCATGAAAATAAATTGGGGAACAGGAATTGTCATTGCATTTGCATTGTTTATGACATTTATTTTATATTTTGTTTTTGAAGTACAATCAAACAGTAAATACGATAATGATTTGGTTGTAGAAGAATATTATAAGCACGATTCTCATTTTCAGGAAGAAATGGCGCGTATTCAAAATGCACATGACTTACAGTATAAACCTTCAATTAAATTTGGTGAAGAAGGAGTAAAAGTTACCTTTCCAGCCACTTTTGAAAGCAGTAAAATAAAAGGAAACATTTTATTGTACCGACCTTCAAATAAAAAATTTGATTTTGATACTCAAATTGCTTTAACCAATTCTTCATTAGTTATTCCGCATAACAAATTAATTAAAGGACGCTGGGATGTTAATATGGAATGGCAGTATGAAGGTAAAAAATACCTAACAAAAGAAGTCATATACGTAAATTAATAAAAATGTTGCTTTCTGCTTTAATATTAGGTCTAATCAGTAGTCTGCATTGCGTTGGCATGTGCGGACCTATTGCTATGATGCTGCCTGTAGATCATCAAAATGAGGCTAAAAAAGTGACGCAGATTATTACGTATCATTTAGGAAGATTAACTGCCTACTCAACTATTGGTTTGATTTTTGGATTATTAGGCCGAGGTTTTTTCTTAGCTGGTATGCAGCAAAAAATGTCTATTTTTATTGGCGTTGCCATGATTTTAATAGTTTTAATACCAGAAAAGGTATTTGCGAAATACAATTTTTCAAAACCTGTTTATAAAGTTATTTCGAATATTAAATCAAGTTTAGGAAGTCAGTTTAAAAAGAAAAGCTATAAATCTCTTTTTACAATTGGTCTTTTAAACGGATTTCTGCCTTGCGGAATGGTTTATGTGGCCTTATTTGGTGCAATCGCCATGCAGAGCGCCGGATATGGCGTTTTATATATGCTGCTTTACGGTTTAGGCACGATTCCTTTAATGACGGTTGTAGTATACGTCAATTCATTATTAAAACTGCCATTTCGAAATAAAATTCAAAAAGCAATTCCTTATGTTGCTATAATAATTGGAGTGTTATTTATTTTAAGAGGATTAGGTTTAGGAATTCCTTATTTATCTCCTTCTACTATGAGTTTATTTGTACAAGGAACTCCTAATTGCCATTAAACCGTCATCGAAAACAAGTTTGTTTCCGGTGATTTTCTTTTTAAATGTAAATCAAAAGCCATACATATATTACGTACAAATGGTCTTCCGTCTTCTGTAATTTTGATTTTATCTTCTTGAATGATAATTAGTCCATCATTCTCTATTTCTTTTAGAGCAACTAAAACAAATGGTAATTCTTTAAAATATAAAGAATCATGAGTCCAGGAAGTTTGAAGTTCGCAGGTAAGATTTAAGATGTGTTTTCTAATTATAAGATCTTCATCATTTAAAATGTGACCTTTTATAATAGGAAGTTCATCCAATTCTAAGATTTGATAGTATTCTTCCAGGTTTTTGGTATTTTGGGCAAAACTATACCAGCTGTCGCTGATTGAAGAAACGCCTAACCCAATCATAAGCTGTGTTTTTGAAGCACTATATCCCATGAAATTTCGGTGCATTTTTTTGTTGTGTGCAGCATGAAACAAACTATCTGAAGACAAGGCAAAGTGATCCATTCCAATTTCATGATATCCATTGGCGGCAAGTAATTTTTTACCTGTTTCGTAAAGTTCTCTTTTTTCAGCATCTTTTGGAAGGTTTTCGTCATTAAAACCACGCTGGCCGTTTCCTTTAATCCACGGCACATGTGCATAGCTGTAAAAAGCCAATCTGTCCGGTTTTAAGGAGTTTGTTTTCTCTACGGTATCAATTACATCTTCGACAGTTTGAAAAGGCAATCCGAAGATGATATCGTGGCCGATAGATTTATAACCAATTTCTTTTGCCCAAAAAGTAACTTTTGCGACATTATGAAAAGGCTGTATACGATTGATTGCTTTTTGTACTTTTTCGGCATAATCCTGAACACCAAAACTTACTCGGTTAAAGCCTAAATCGTATAGTTTTTTTAACTGTTCGTAAGTTGTATTGTTAGGATGTCCTTCAAAACTAAATTCATGATTTTCTGCTTTATCCGCAAAATTAAAAATACCATGAATAAGCTTTTCTAAATTATTTGAAGAGAAAAAAGTAGGTGTTCCTCCGCCTAAATGAATTTCTTTTACAATTGGTCTTTCAGGCAGAAGATTGCAGTATAAATGCCATTCTTTTAAAACGGCCTGAATGTATTTTTCTTCTACAGAATGATTTTTTGTGATTCGCTTATTACAGCCGCAAAAAGTGCACATGCTTTCGCAGAAAGGCAGATGAATGTACAAACTAATTCCGTTTTCAGCATTACTTTCTGAAAATGATTTTTGAAAAGATGATTTCCATTCTTCTACTGTAAAAGCAGCTTCATTCCAATAAGGGACCGTAGGATAGCTGGTGTATCTTGGACCCGGCACGTTATACTTTTGAGTTAATGAAATTTTCATAAGACAAATTTAGTTCTCATCAAAATTAAGATTTACAGCGCGGGCAGAAAATGACAAATATCATGTAGAGATAAAAAAAAAGAGACCCATAAAGAGCCTCTTTTTACTTGAATTAAATAACTAACATTATATAGAATCCTGAATGATTTTAAGCCATTTTTTCGCAAACATATGATCCTGATAAGCGCTTATTTGTTTAATGCGATCATCATCAAAGTCATAGAATGGAATTGTAATTTTTTTAGAAGTTTCCTTATCCTGAAATTCAAAATCAATTTTTACAATTGTATCCGAATTTCCTTCTGTGGTTAAAGTTAGTTTGCAAGAAGAAACACTTTTTAAATCTACATAAGTTGATTCCTGTTGATTTGGATTGAAATTCATTAAAATGAATTTTTTGTTTTTTTGGTCAATCGTAAGTGTTTTATTGCTTTGAGATTCAGTTAAATCAAATTCCTGCGGATTGTTTGGATTGAATTTCTTTTTTATGTTTAAGATTTTTGTTTTGTTCGCAGCGCTCGATCGTGCCGAAAAATAAATAGGAATGGCTACTATGATCGCGATCACAATACCAATTATGGTTACACTTGTTTCCATTTTTTGATTTTAAATTTGGTGAAAATAATATGAAATGATAAACAGTTTTCTGACTGAAAACGGTTTAATTACTTTTGAAGAATTGCTTCTTCAGAATAAGATTTCAAGGTTTTATCTACCAAAAAAAATGGAAAGCGTAGAGCAATAGTAAGATTTTTTTGCTCTGAGTACTAAATTGATTAGTAAAGTTAAATGCAGATTTAACTGCTTTGTGCTGTGGAATAACGACCAAAAGAGCATCAAACCATTTAATTACGGCAGGGTGATCTGTTTTGATGTTTGCAGCAAATTGATAACTGCCCTGAGGCTGTATAAATGCAGATGAATCGGCGATATCTTTGCAGAAGTTCGTATCTGTTTTTTGACTTTCGATTTTGTCCACAGGAAACTCGTTTGCTTGTGCAGCAAAAAGAGCTATGATCAAAAGTGATACAAAAAATATAGCTTTACGAATCCAATTCATGGCTGCGAATTTAGTTCATAAAACACAATAAACGAAATTTTAAGTGCTAATTACTTCTTAAAAGTAGCTTTATTATTTTATCCTCAACTTTTGTTTACTAGTTGAGGATAAAATGATTTATTGCTGCATTTTAAAGTAATAGTCGGCAGAGTGTTTTCCTCCTCCGTAGAATAAGAAGAAGATGCAAAGCAGTAAAACTACAATTGCAAGCATTAAGCTTTGTGAATGCATGTGTCCCATAAAATTTACGAGAACTGCTCCAAATAGTATTGGTAATTGAGCCGCAATTGCCCAGCGGGTAAGCAGCCCGAATACAATCATTATACCTCCAATCATGTGTGCCGGGGCTATGTAATGCAGAAGAAACATTCCGCCCCCAAACTGATCTATAGGAGAAATTAAATCATGTAAATATTGAACGTTGGTTACAAACGAAATCCCTTTCATAAATAAAAAAACACCCAATATTATACGCACTAAATCTACTGGTAAATAAGTGTGCGAATTGGCCCACTTATTTAAGCTTTTAACATTTTCCATGATACTACGTGATTAAAAATTATATATAAAGTTACTAATTTTTTAATCATATATTTAATTTAAGTACTTGAAAATAAGTTTTTTACTATTTATTTAACATGATTGTAGAATTTCTAAAAAACTATACCTGAATAACTCCCAAATTAAAAGGTTTTTGAATAGGGGCGTGGTTGGCAGCTTCGATTCCCATAGAGATCCATTTTCTTGTGTCAAGCGGGTCAATTATGGCATCTGTCCATAATCTCGATGCGGCATAATACGGTGAAGTCTGCTCGTCGTAACGTGCTTTTATTTTGTTGAAAAGTTCAGCTTCTTTGGCTTCGTCGATAATTTCTCCTTTTGCTTTAAGCGAAGATGCTTCGATTTGTGCTAAAACTTTGGCAGCTTGTGTACCGCCCATAACGGCAAGTTCTGCACTTGGCCAGGCAAATATTAATCTCGGGTCATAGGCTTTGCCGCACATAGCATAATTTCCTGCCCCATAAGAATTACCTACAATTGCAGTAAATTTTGGTACAACCGAATTACTTACCGCGTTTACCATCTTGGCACCGTCTTTTATAATACCGCCGTGCTCCGATTTTGAACCCACCATAAAACCGGTTACATCTTGTAAAAATACCAATGGAATTTTCTTTTGATTACAATTGGCAATAAAACGGGTTGCTTTATCAGCACTGTCAGAATAAATAACACCGCCAAACTGCATTTCGCCTTTTTTGGTTTTTACCACTTTACGCTGGTTGGCAACAATACCAACAGCCCAGCCGTCGATTCTGGCATAACCTGTTATTATGGTTTGGCCGTAACCGTCTTTATAAGCTTCAAATTCTGAATTATCAACCAAACGATTGATAATTTCCATCATGTCATATTGTTCGTTTCGGGCTTTTGGCAAAATTCCGTAAATATCATTTTGCTCTAAAGCAGGTTTCTCTGCTTTGATTCGGCTATAGCCGGCTTTATCAAAATCCCCAATTTTATCTACTATATTTTTAATTTTGTCTAAAGCATCTTTGTCATCTTTAGCTTTATAATCTGTAACTCCAGAAATTTCGCAGTGCGTTGTAGCGCCGCCCAAAGTTTCATTGTCGATAGTTTCTCCAATTGCAGCTTTAACCAAATAACTTCCGGCAAGGAAAATACTGCCAGTTTTATCTACAATTAAAGCTTCATCGCTCATAATGGGCAGATAAGCACCTCCGGCAACACAGCTTCCCATTACGGCAGCTATTTGCGTAATTCCCATGCTGCTCATTTGAGCATTATTTCTAAAAATACGTCCGAAATGTTCTTTATCTGGAAAAATTTCATCCTGCATGGGTAAATAAACCCCGGCACTGTCTACCAAATAAATAATTGGAAGTCTGTTTTCGATTGCAATTTCCTGAGCACGTAGATTTTTTTTACCAGTTATTGGAAACCATGCACCAGCTTTTACAGTAGCATCATTGGCAACAACAATACATTGTTTTCCTTTTATGTAGCCTATTTTAACCACAACGCCACCAGATGGGCATCCGCCATGTTCTGCGTACATTCCTTCTCCGGCAAAACCGCCTATTTCAATATTATTTGAATTTTCATCTAATAAATAAGCGATACGTTCGCGAGCCGTCATTTTTCCTTCGGAATGTAATTTTTCGATTCGTTTTTCGCCTCCGCCTAATTTTACTTTGGCAAATTTTTGTTTTAAGTCTGAAAGTAATAGTTTATTGTGATCTTCGTTTTTATTGAAGTTTAAATCCATGATATAATATTGATTTTACAAAATAGTGTTGGCTAATTTACAAAATCCATTGAAATAAACGAGTTGCTTTGTGAATTTAGAAAAAATTTATTGTATTGTAGTTTTTATATTTAAAAACATAGAAACATAGGTTATTTATAAGCTAAAGAAGGAATAAAAAGAAACTAGTTTCTAACACATAGCTAAACTATGTTTGTTTAAACAAGTGAAACGCCTTTTTTAAATCTGCTAAATCTATCCCGATAGCTATCGGGACTATGTGTTAAGAATTTAATTACACCAATTATTTTTCTTTAATTTGTTTTTTCATACTAATCAGTATTTTTTATGTCAAAAGCAGCAAACACTCGGCTTACTATTCTTCATAAAGCATTTGAATTGATTTATACCAAAGGATATCAAACCACCAGTATTGATGAAATTATTGCAACCACTCAAGTTACAAAAGGAGCTTTTTATTACCATTTTAAAACGAAAGACGAAATGGGAGTTGCGATTATTGAGGAGATTTTGAAACCTACTATGCATGAGAATTTTATAAAACCTACCGAAGTTTCACAAAATCCAACTGAAGATTTTTATAATATGATCTCGTATTTATTGCTTGAAGATCCTTTTTTGCAGGTAAAATATGGTTGTCCGGTTGGCAATTTTACCCAGGAGATGACGCCGTGGAATACTAAGTTTAGTGAAGCTCTGGCTGAATTAGTCGATTTATGGAAATCCACTATTATAAATTCTATCGATAAAGGAAAAGAATCTGGTTTAATTCGAAAAGATGTGGTGGGTGAACAAGTGGCCTTTTTTATCTTATCCGGCTATTGGGGAATTAGAAATTTCGGAAAACTTCAAAATGATAATTCTTCTTATATCACTTATTTAAAGGAGCTTAAAAGTTATTTAAATGGCTTGAAATGAAATTGTTTTTCAAAAACATACTAATTAGTATGTTTTTAAATATATTTGCATTGTCTTAATCAAAAAACAATGTATCAAACTCTTTTAGTATGCCATTCTTTTATAAGGTGGCTCGTATTGGTAAGCTTGTTATATTCTATTTATACAGCTTACAAAGGTTATTCTCAAAAACTTCCATTTACAAGGAAAGATAACCTCGTCCGGCACTGGACAGCTACAATTGCCCATATTCAGCTTATTTTTGGAATATTGGTTTATGTACAAAGTCCAATTGTGAAATATTTTTGGAAAAACTTTAAAGAAGGAATCCAAAATTTAGATGCTTCTTTTTTCGGAATTATTCACATCGCTTTAATGTTAATCGCAATAGTTTTCATTACAATTGGTTCGGCTCTAGCCAAAAGAAAACTTTCTGATGAACAAAAATTCAAAACCATGTTTCTTTGGTTTTCTATTGCCTTATTAATCATTTTTATTGCCATTCCTTGGCCATTTTCACCTCTTGCCAACCGACCTTATTTTAGATAATTATGAAAAATTTACTCCTAACAAATACCGGAAGATTACGAATTATAGGATTTCTTGAAGGAACCTCGCTTTTAATTCTACTTTTTATAGCAATGCCAATGAAATATGTTTTTGAAATGCCATTTTTAACCCGCCCCATAGGAACGGTTCATGGTGCTTTGTTTCTGCTTTTTATTTTTAATACGCTGAGTGTTGGAGTAGAGCAGAACTGGAAATTTAAAGATACAACATGGAAAGTACTTTTGGCCTGCGTAATTCCGTTTGGAACTTTTTATATTGATTCTAAAATTTTAAGCAAAATTAAAAACCAGTAAAAGCGATGATTTTTGTATTCAAAACAAATGTTGACAGCATTTCGAAAGTAAAGAGAGTGACGCCAAAACTGAATCGATTATTTCCAAATTCAAAATGGAATTTTGATCTCGAAGACTGCGATAATATTCTAAGATTTGAATGTAAAGATAATATTATCGAAAAAGTTGTTTTTTTAATGAAAGTAATTGGCTTTGAATGCGAAGCTTTATAAAATAAAAAACATCCGTTTATAGCGGATGTTTTTTTATATCATTTAATTTGAATTATTTCTTAGGAGCGCAAGCAAGTCTTTTTAATGTTGCCCATTGTTTTAAAGCATCACGAGCTTCAACAGCCGGATAACCCAGCATTGTTTTTCCTGGTTCAACATCGCCTATAACACCAGATCCGGCTCCAATTACAGCACCGTCGCCAATTGTAGTATGATCTTTTATTGAGGCGCTTCCGCCAATGATAACACCGTTCCCTAAAGTTACAGAACCTGCTAAACCGCTGTTTCCTGCCATAATACAGAATCGGCCCAGTTTACTGTTATGTCCAATTTGAACTAAATTGTCGATTTTACATCCATCGCCTAAAATTGTCGAACTGAATTTTCCACGGTCTACGCAAGAATTAGCCCCAATTTCGACTCCGTTGCCAATAATTACATTTCCAATTTGCGGGATTTTCACCAAACCTTTTTCAGTACAAGGACGAAATCCAAAACCATCTGCTCCAATTGTTGCATTTGGGTGAATAATACAGTCGCTTCCAACATGACAACGCTCGCGAATAACTGTTCCAGACCAAATAATGGTGTTTTTTCCAATTGTAGATTCGTCTAAAATAGTCACGTTAGGATAAATTGTTGCATTGGCACCAATTTCAACTTTTGGCCCAATATAACAGCCGGCACCAATTTTTGCGCCGTCGGCAATTATTGCGGTTTCGTCAATAGTAGCAGTTTTGTGAATATTACTGCGAAATATAGGAGTAGGCGGGGCAAAAAGGGCAAGAATTTGCGACATGGCCAAATCGGCATTTTTTACTTTAATAAAAGCGCGATTTTCTCCAGGTTCAATCGAAATATCTTCATTAACAACTGCAATTGATGCATTTGAAGTCGACCAGTATTTTTCGTATTTTTTATTTCCTATAAAAGAAATCTCTGAAGTTGTAGCTTTTTCTAATTGCTCTGTTGCGGTAATGCTCTGCGAAGTAGTGCCGTAAATTACGCCATTAATTACTTCATTAATTTCTTGAATTGAATAGGATCTCATTGACAATTTTTAATCGACTTAGGGTTAATTTTTGCCAAATAAAATAAAATAGATTTTAATTACCTAATAAAATTTTTAAGTTTCTTAATAAATATTTAAAATAGAAGTCTAAATATTACAAAATTAACATTTTAACTATTAATTTACTGAAAGTTTTTTAAAGAATAGAATTGCTGTGACTGCATTTTTGAGTGAATTATCTTAAATACGAGCTGTAAGAAAATAAATATTTAATTGTTAAGTAGCTACTTACATTTCTTTTGTTAATTGTTTCGTGTCGTGAAGATTAAAAAAAAGCGATTCACTTTAAAAAAGGAATCGCTTCTAAATTATTCTTTGATTTTTGATAATGAAACTGCATTAATGCAATATCGTAAACCGCTTGGCGGCGGTCCGTCAGGGAAAACGTGGCCTAAATGTGCTTCGCAGACATTGCAAACGACCTCAACACGAATCATTCCGTATGATTTGTCAGCATGATATCCTACGGCATTTTCTTTTACCGGCTGTGTAAACGATGGCCATCCCGTTCCTGATTCAAATTTTTCACTTGCATCAAAAAGAACCGTTCCGCAGCATTTACACTCGTAAATTCCAGGATCAAATAAACTGCATAATTCAGAGCTGAAAGATCTTTCAGTTCCTTTTAAACGCGTTACCTGATATTCTTCGGGTGTTAAAAGCTGTTTCCATTCTTCATCCGTTTTCTCCACTTTTTTATCCGGAGTCGGATTTCCTTTATTTGTAAAATGAATTACATCTGCCCATTTTATCATAGCTGTTTTTTTTAGTTTTCAGTCGCAGTATTCAGTTTTCAGTAGCAGTATTCAGTTTACAGTCACAGTATTCAGTCACAATAAACTGCAAACTGCGACTGTAAACTGAATACTAAAAACTTTATTCCTCTTCCTTCTGTCCCATCATCATTAGATAGGCTTTTAGGAAAGCGTCTATATTTCCGTTCATTACACCGTCGACGTCGCTGGTTTCATAACCTGTACGAACGTCTTTTACTAATTTATAAGGCTGCATTACGTAATTACGAATCTGCGAACCCCATTCGATTTTCATTTTTCCAGCTTCAATATCGGCACGTTGTGCTTGTTGTTTCTTCAATTCAATTTCATACAATTGAGAACGAAGCATTTGCATAGCACGCTGCCTGTTATCTTGCTGTGATCTTGTTTCAGAACACTGAATCTGGATTCCGGTTGGTTTGTGTACCAATTGTACTTTGGTTTCCACCTTATTTACGTTCTGTCCTCCGGCACCGCTTGAGCGAGAAGTTGTAATTTCGATATCGGCAGGATTAATGTCGATTTCGATACTGTCATCAACTAACGGATAAACATAAACAGAAACAAACGAAGTATGGCGTTTGGCATTGCTATCAAAAGGAGAAATTCTCACCAAACGATGAACACCGTTTTCGCCTTTTAAATATCCAAACGAATAATCGCCTTCAAACTCTAATGTCACGGTTTTAATACCAGCAACATCACCTTCCTGAAAGTTAAGTTCTTTTATTTTATAACCATAACTTTCTCCCCACATCATGTACATACGCATCAGCATTCCGGCCCAGTCACAGCTTTCGGTTCCGCCGGCTCCGGCCGTGATTTGAACCACTGCACTTAAACTGTCTCCTTCGTCAGAAAGCATGTTTTTAAATTCGATGTTTTCAATATGCGATTGTGCTGCATTATATTGTTCATCTAATTCTTCTGTAGAAAGTTCCCCTTCTTTATAAAAATCATAAGCAAGCTGTAATTCGTCTGTAAGCGAGACAGCTTTATCATAATCTTCAATCCATTTTTTCTTGTTTCGAAGATTTTTTACAATATTCTCTGCTTCTTTTGGATTGTTCCAAAAATCAGGCGCAAAAGTTTTTTCTTCTTCGTTTGCAATTTCGATTAGCTTGGCATCAACGTCAAAGATACCTCCTCAACGCACCAAGGCGCTCCACAATACCTTTTACTTGTTCGGCTGTTGTCATAAATTAATAAGTAGTTTTTTTGTTTTTTGTA
Source organism: Flavobacterium sp. GW821-FHT12A05 (assembly GCF_058807735.1). Taxonomy (NCBI): domain Bacteria; kingdom Pseudomonadati; phylum Bacteroidota; class Flavobacteriia; order Flavobacteriales; family Flavobacteriaceae; genus Flavobacterium; species Flavobacterium sp. GW821-FHT12A05. The sequence goes on from NZ_JBXAQY010000001.1 coordinate 769,846, forward strand.
GATATTACGTTAATTTATGTCTAAAACTAATGCGTAATTTCGTTATACAAAAATAAGATTTAGTTTTTAGAATACAGCAATAAATTTAATTCGCTAACAAGATACTTAATAGTGCTTATACACAATAGTTTATGGATAATATAAGTAAATACGATCTGCATAAAAATGATTTTTCGAAACTGCATTTTGAAGTAAACGATGCAAAACCGTATTTAATAAAAAATCTGGATCATGCTTCGATTCCTCACCGACATAGTTTTTATCAAATTATTTGGTTTAAAACAGCAGGAAGACATTATATAGATTATGAAATTATTGATCATCCGGAGAATACCATATTCTTTATTAATACGAATCAAATACATTATTTCTGTCCTGATTCTATAAACGAAGGGGTTTTGTTTCATTTTAATGATTATTTTATTTCTCAGTTTAATCCGGAATTTCTGGAGCGCTTTTCATTGTCTATTTTTAATGAAATTGGAAAACCTTATTTAGTTCTTTCAGAAAATGAAATCGAACGCTTTTCTATTTTTACCACAATTATTGAAAGTGAACTCAAAGAAAATGATCTTTTAATGAAAGAGCAGGTATATGCTGTTTTTACCAGTTTGCTTTTTTTAATTGAACGCTTAAAAAGCAAAGAAACAAGTATTGATTTTAATTTGAATTTAGATTTCAAACTTGCTTATTCATTCAAAGCAGAAGTGTATAAAAACAAACAGTCTTTTTCTAATATTGATTTTTACAGTGATTTACTTCGGACGAATAATAAAAAGCTTACGAGTGTTGTAAAGCAGTATTTGGGAAACACTCCGGCGAATATTATTATCTTCATTAAAATATTAGAAGCGAAACGAAGATTGGCTAACGGGAAATTTTCTATTCAGGAAATTGCATACGATTTAGGTTTTGATCAGCCTACTTATTTTACAAAATACTTTAAAAAAGCGACTGGAATTACGCCCAAGGAATTTCAATCTTCCATATTTCCCTAAAATACCATTTGTTGTCTCGATTTTGCCATTTTAAATGAATTAATAAAAGGAATTTTGCCTTGTTAATTTAAACTACAAAATGATGAAATCACAAGCGTTAATATTAGGCGGAACAACCGGAATGGGAAAAGCTTCTGCCAAGCTACTATTACAACAAGACATAGAAGTAATTATTGTTGGCAGAGCCGATAAGAACTTAGAAACAACAAAGAAAGAATTGGAATCTTTCGGGACAATAAAAACAGCTGCGGTTGATTTATTAAATGAAGATCAGGTAACTAGTTTCGCAGCTTCATTAAAAACAATCGCTCCAAATTTAAAATACTTGATAAACGCCGCGGGATATTTTACCCCGAAACCATTTTTAGAGCATACCAAACAAGATTTTGATATCTATCATCACTTTAATAAGAGCTTTTTCTTTATTAGCCAGTCGGTTGTAAATATTATGAAAGAAAACGGAGAAGGATCGATTGTAAATATTGGGTCGATGTGGGCAAAACAGGCCATAAAAGCAACACCGTCTTCGGCATATTCAATGGCAAAAGCAGGTTTGCATAGTTTAACACAGCATTTGGCAATGGAGCTGGCAGATTTTAATATCAGGGTAAATGCTGTTTCTCCGGCCGTTGTAGTGACACCAATTTATAGTTCATTTATAGAAGAAAGTAAAATCGAAGAAACCTTGCAGGGATTTAATAGTTTTCATCCAATTGGCCGTGTCGGGAAACCTGAAGACATTGCAAAAACAATTTGTTTTTTATTGTCAGATGAAGCTTCCTGGGTTACCGGAGCTGTCTGGGATGTTGATGGAGGTGTTATGGCCGGAAGAAATTAATTTTAGAAGTAATTTTAAAAAGGAGTTTTTCATTGATTTGGAAAACTCTTTTTTTGTATAAAACACTGAATACATAATAAATACCAATTTTAGTAACGGTTAAATAAAATAGTTTCAAAAAATGTAAACAGTTTTTAAATTATTAATGCTAGTTTTATATGTTTTTTACAAATATTACGTTAATTTGGTTATATAGTAATTGACGAGTTAAAATTTATTAAAACTTGCCATCAATAACTAACAGTAATACGTAATTTTGCAGTCCAAAACAGATATAGTTTTATATGGAGATAAATTTAATTAGCGATACCATTACTAAGCCTACGTATGAGATGCTTCAGTATATGTTTAACGCTCAAGTTGGCGACGACGTATACAAACAAGATCCTACGGTTATTGAATTAGAGACAAGAGTAGCCGAATTTTTTGGTATGGAAGCTGGACTTTTTTTTCCGTCAGGAACTATGGCAAATCAAACTGCAATTAAACTGCACACACAGCCGGGTGAACAGTTAATAGCAGATAAATATGCACACGTTTATCATTATGAAGGTGGTGGTGTTTCTTTTAACAGCGGTGTTTCCTGCTGTTTGTTAGATGGACACAGAGGGATGATAAATGCTGCTCAGGTTGCTGCGGCAATAAATGATCCGGAGTTTTATCATAGTCCGCTAACGAGTTTGGTTTGTGTAGAAAACACAACCAATAAAGGAGGCGGTGCTTGTTATGAATTAGAAGATTTAAGAGAGATAAAAAAAGTCTGCGATGCTAATAATTTGAAGTTTCATTTAGATGGAGCCCGAATTTGGAATGCATTGGTAGCAAAAAGACAAAATCCGAAGGAATTTGGAGCTATTTTCGATACTATTTCGGTTTGTTTATCTAAAGGATTAGGCGCACCAATTGGATCTGTTTTGCTTGGAAGTAAAGCTGATATTCATAGAGCGTTGAGAATCAGAAAGATATTGGGTGGAGGAATGCGTCAGGTGGGTTATTTAGCCGCTGCCGGATTATATGCTTTGGCAAATAATATTGAAAGATTGGCCGAAGATCACCGCAGAGCCAAAGAAATAGGCGCCATTTTAAGTACAAAATCATGGATTGCTTCTGTAGAGCCAGTAGAAACCAATATTTTGATTTTCTCATTGGCCGAAGGTTACAGCGATCAGCTTTTAATAGAAAAATTAAAACAGAAAAATATTTTAATAAGTTCCTTAGGACACAATAAACTTAGGATTGTAACGCATCTGGATTATAAGGAAGTGATGCATACTTATGTGGTAGAAATGCTTTCAAAGATTTAGTAAAAAGGTACAAAGGAGCAAAGGCCCAGAGTTACAAAGGTTAAAAAAAAGACGCACTAACTGTGCGTCTTTTTTTTTACTCAAGATTTTCGCAATCAAAAACCTTTGAACCTTTGTCACTCTGAACCTTTGTATCTTAAAAAAAAAGATTATTTAAATAAATTATCCATTCCCGGAATCATCGGCATGTCCATTTTTGCAACAGCGTCAAGTTCTCTTTCGTTAATGCTCGTTGCTTTTTCGATAGCTTTGTTTAATGTTACAACTAAATAATCTTCTAATTGTTCTTTGTCTTCTAAAAGAGAATCATCGATAGAGACTGATTTTATTTTTCTACTTGCAGTAATTGTAATTTTTAATAATCCGTCAGCGCTTTGTTCGTCAATTAAAACTGTATCAAGGCGTTTCTTTGTATCTTCAATTTTTTGCTGGGTTTCTTTAAGTTTACCCATCATTCCCATTAAATCCATTTTTTGTTGATTTTTAAATTATTTCATACAAAATTAGTATATTGCTGTATGATAACAATAGAATATTTTATGAAAAAATTAATTTCGTTCTGTTGTGATTGTAGTATTTTTGCGTCTCCGAATTAAAAACCTAAGCTTAATTAAATCAATGCAGAACGATATACTGGCTCCAAAGGCCAAAGAAATTCCAAAATCATTAAAGAAACATAAAGAAACAAGAATCGATAATTATTTTTGGCTGAATGACAGAGAAAATCCAGAGGTTATCGATTATCTGAATAAAGAAAACGAGTATTACCAAAAAATGACCGCTCATACTAAGGATTTACAAGAATCTTTATATGAGGAAATGAAAGCAAGAATTAAGGAAGACGATTCGTCTGTGCCTTATTTTTACAATGGTTATTTCTATATTACCCGTTTTGAAACTGGTCAGGATTATCCCATTTTCGCCAGAAAAAAAGGAAGCCTTTCGGCAGAAGAAGAAATTCTGTTTAATTGTAATGAATTGGCAAAAGGTCATGCTTACTTTAAATTAGGAGGTTTAAGCATCAGTCCGGATAACAAATTTGCGACTTTTGGGACAGATCTTGTTGGTAGAAGAATTTACACTATCCAAATTAAAAATTTAGAAACAGGAGAAATTCTAGCCGATAAAATCGAGAATGCAACCGGAGGTTCTGTTTGGGCGAACGACAATAATACTATTTTTTATACCAGACAAGACGAAGTTACTTTAAGAGCCGATAAAATTTTCAGACATAAATTAAACACTAATTCAAAAGAAGATGTTTTAGTTTACAATGAAATTGATGACACTTTTAATGTTTCGGTAAGTAAAGAGAAATCTAGAAAATACATTGTAATTAGTTCTGGAAGTACTTTAACGACAGAATACAGAATTTTGAAGTCAGACAATCCGGATGGAGAATTTGAGGTTTTTCAGCCTCGTGTACGCGGACTAGAATATAGTATTTCTCATTACGAAGATTCGTTTTATATCCTGACAAACAAAGACAAGGCGACCAATTTTAAATTGATGAAAACGCCTGAGAATAAAACAGGAAAAAGAAACTGGGTCGATTTGATTCCGCATAGAGAAGATGTTTTATTAGAAGATATCGAGATTTTCAAAAACTATTTAGTTGTAGAAGAGCGTTCAAACGGTTTGAATCATATTAGAATCATGCCTTGGAATGGAGAGCCAGATTATTATCTGCCATTTGGAAGCGAAACTTATAATGCTTTCACAACTACCAATATTGATTTTGATACCGATATTTTGCGTTACAGCTATCAATCGCTTGCAACGCCATCATCAGTTATAGATTTTAATATGACCACTAAAACCAAAGAAATCTTAAAAGAACAACAGGTTTTGGGTGGTAAATTTGATAAAGAAAATTATATTGAAGAGCGAGTTTGGGCAACGGCAAGAGATGGAGTAAAAGTGCCAATTTCGATGATTTATAAAAAAGGACTGCAGAAAAACGGAAAAAATCCGCTGCTGCTTTATGCTTATGGTTCCTACGGAATTACCATGGATACTTATTTCTCATCAACAAGGCTTTCGTTGTTAGATCGCGGATTTGTTTATGCAATCGCTCATATTAGAGGAGGAGAGGACTTAGGAAGACAATGGTATGAAGACGGAAAACTGTTAAAAAAGAAAAATACCTTTACAGATTTCATCGATTGCTCTAAATTTGTAATAGACGAGAAATATACTTCGCCGCAACATCTTTATGCTGAAGGTGGATCTGCAGGAGGACTTTTAATGGGTGTTATAGTAAATGAAGCACCAGAATTATACAACGGCGTTATCGCTCAGGTACCTTTTGTAGATGTTATTACAACAATGCTGGATGACAGTATTCCGCTTACAACGGGAGAATATGACGAATGGGGGAACCCAAATAATAAAAAGTATTACGATTATATGTTGTCTTATTCGCCTTATGACAATGTAAAAGCGCAAAAATATCCTAACATGTACGTTTCTACAGGATTACACGATTCGCAGGTACAATATTGGGAGCCAGCCAAATGGGTAGCCAAGTTAAGAGATTTAAAGACAAATAATAATGTTTTGTTTTTAGATACTAATATGGATGCTGGACATGGCGGGGCTTCAGGACGTTTTGAGGCTTTAAAAGACTTAGCAAAAGAATTTAGTTTTTTATTAGATTTAGAAAAAATTAAAAGCTAATTAGAAATTTTTTGTTAAATTTGCAACCTATCAAGGTTATTTTAAAATGCCTTTGATTAACTATTTTTTTATGAAAGAAGAAATAAACGCTTATAATAATGTTTTAGAGTTAATAGGTAACACTCCACTTATTAAGCTAAATAAAATCACCGAAGAGTTAGAAGGAAATTTCTACGCAAAGGTAGAAGCTTTTAATCCAGGTCATTCCTCAAAAGATAGAATAGCGTTATATATTATTGAAGAAGCCGAAAGAAAAGGAATACTAACACCAGGCGATACCATTATAGAGACTACATCGGGTAATACAGGTTTCAGTTTAGCGATGGTAAGTATTATAAAGGGTTATAACTGTATTTTGGCCGTGAGCTCAAAATCATCTAAGGATAAAATTGACATGCTGCGAAGTTTAGGAGCTAAAGTGTATGTTTGTCCGGCGCACGTTTCTGCAGATGATGAAAGATCGTACTACAATGTAGCAAAACGATTACATGAGGAAACAAAAGGATCAGTTTACATTAATCAATATTTCAACCAGCTGAATATTGATGCCCATTATAACACTACAGGTCCCGAAATCTGGGAACAAACAAAAGGAAGAATTACTCATCTTGTTGCTTGCAGCGGAACCGGAGGAACAATCTCAGGAACAGCAAAATTCTTAAAAGAGCAAAACCCTAATATTAGAATTCTTGGTGTAGATGCTTTTGGATCAGTATTGAAAAAATACCACGAAACAAGAGAATTTGATAACAAAGAGATTTACCCATATCGTATTGAAGGTTTAGGTAAAAATTTAATTCCGTCAGCTACAGATTTTGATATCATCGATAAATTCATGAAAGTGACCGATGAAGAAAGTGCACACTCAGCAAGAGAAATCACTCGTAAAGAAGGTTTGTTTGTAGGGTATACATCTGGAGCAGTAATGCAGGCGATTAAACAATATGCAGAAGAAGGTGAGTTTACAAAAGAAAGTAATATTATAGCGATTTTCCCTGATCATGGTTCACGCTACATGAGTAAAGTATTCAGCGATGACTGGATGAATGAACAAGGTTTCTTTGACAGCGTTAATGAAGAAGAAGCTCAAAAAATTGAATTTGTAAAATAAGATAGAATTATCTCAAAATATTTAGAACTCCATTCGTACTCGAATGGAGTTTTTTTTATGTCTTATGTTTAAGTAGCTGCAGATTTCTTAAAACTAACTTTGGTAAATGTTAAAAGTTTTGATTTGTTTGTAAATAACGTATTTATACGTAGGAAAATAAGTTTTTAATTGAAGTAATTGTAGTGTTTTAATAAAAAATGCTAAAGTATAATAATCTCTTTTAAGTCAAAAAGTATCAAATTTGGTTACTTAAACGATTATTTAGGTCAGTTACCGAAAATATTTTCGACGAACAGCATATTAATATAGATTAGCGGTGTAAAATTAACACAATTAGTTTTAACCCTTAAATCTACAATCATGAAAAAATTACTACTCTCGTTACTGTTTGTAAGTTATTTGAATGTTGCTGCTCAAAATCCAATTCAGGAGTTTAATTTCAATGGGACTTTAAATAATGAATCTAATACAACTTCTTTCATGGGAACAAATGATTTTGTTGCTGATAGAGCCGGAGTTGCAAGAAATGCTCAAAGATTAAATAATAAAGCTTTAGAGGCTGTAATAGATGATCTGCCGCAAGGTAATACAGCTAGAACAGTTAGTATTTGGGTTAAGTTTAATGATATTGCTTCGGCAAATTATATTTGGGGATATGGATCAGCTTATAATGCGCAATATTTTGGCTTGTTACAGCAAGGAACAACCTCATCTAGTTCTGATTTAAGCCTGGCGGGCTGGGGAGCATCAAATGATGTGATTGTTTCAACTCCGCTGACAAAAGGAATATGGTATCAATATACCATTACATTTGATGGTACAGTTTCTAAAATGTATAGAAACGGTGAATTATTAAAATACATAAGCGGGTTAAAACGTTCAACGAAAGGAAATATATTCAGATTAGGTGAAATCAATACAACAGTAGGTATAAATGCTGATATAGACGATTTAAAGATCTATAATGCTGCTTTGACAGACGAACAGGTTTTGGAGTCTTACAATAGCTCAAAACCGCTGATTGCAGCAATTGCAGAAACGTCAGTTGCTGCAAAAGGAGTTAAACCGGCCGCAAAATCTAAAACAAATACAAAACCGGCATCAAGTTCTATAATTGCAAATAGAGATGTAAATGCGGGGTCAAAAAATATCGAAGTGTTTTCGCAAGGGGAGAAAGTGCTGGGGAATAATTCAATGAGTATAAGCGATCTTCCGGAAGGAACATATCTGCTGAAAATAACAAATACACCGAGCAAGAAAATTACTTCAAAATAAGGCATTACTTCATTTTTTAAATAGTTAGTTTTTTATATTTTTTAGTAGCAATCAGGTTTTGGAAAAGTAAAAGGCCTTCTGAGGTTTCAGGAGGCTTTTTCGTGTTTTAATGTTTATGATTTACGAGCTGTAGAATATATACTAAAACACTGCATTTTTAATTTTGTGAGAATTCTGTATTTACATGTAAGAGTTGTTTGGTGGTGCTGAATTAAAATTATAATTTTAACAAAATTTGTTTAAAAAACAGTCAAAATTTAGAGTAATGAAAATTGATTAGAAACTGATTAACAAATAATATACGCCCCAAACTCAATATATCTTATAAATCTATAAATATGGAAAAAATAGTACTTGCTTTGATGTTGGTATGTTTTTTTAATGCTGCTGCACAAAATCCTGTCCAGGAGTTTAACTTTAACGGAAGTTTAGGCAACACTGATAATACTATTTCTTTTTTAGGAACCCCCGTTTTTGTAAATGACAGAATGGGAGCACCAAAAGGAGCTTTACGTCTTACAGGTAAAGCTTATCAAGCAGTGGTTGGAGATCTTCCTCAAGCAAATAAACCAAGAACATTATCTATTTGGGTAAAGTTTAATGCGGTAACATTACCCAATTATATTTTAAGTTACGGTACTGCAGCAAATGCCCAATATTTTGGATTAACACAGCAAGTTTCGTCAGGAGGAAATTCTGAGGCAAGTTTTGTAGGCTGGGGAAGCGGTAATGATGTTACAGCTTCGGTGCCGCTTGCAAAAGAAACCTGGTACATGTACAGCATTACTTATGACGGAAATATTTCAAAAATTTACCGTAATGGAGAGTTATTAAAAGCCGAAGAAGGAATTGTTCGTTCCACCAAAGGCTATATTTTGAGTTTAGGGAAATTAAATACTGCAACAAGTATAAATGCCGATGTTGACGATTTGAGATTGTACAGCGTTGCCATGACAGACGAACAAGTTAAAGAAGCTTATGAAAGTTCAAAACCTGCTGTAGTAGTTAAGGAAACAGCCCCAGTTATAACTACAGCAAAAAAAGCGGTAATTTTACCAGCTAAAGCATCGGCATCGAATGCTTTGCCTTCGTCTCCAAGTGAAACAAGTAAAGGCGGTAAAAATGTTGAGGTTTTCTCTAACGGTCAAAAAGTTATAGGAATCAATGCTTCTAATATTGGTACTTTGCCGGAAGGAACTTATTTAATAAAAGTTACCAATTCAACAGCAAAATAATAATCTCTTTATTTATATCAAAAAGCCTTCTGATTTCAGAAGGCTTTTGTTTTTTTTTTTAGCTGATTACGCTTATTACTATAAATAATACTACTAGTAATATAATGGCGTATCTTGTGATTTTTGAGGCTTGCATAAATCGAAATTTAAATTAGTTTATTCCTATGAATCGCAAATATAAATTTTTATTTGAATTTAAAAAGCTAAAGTTTACAAACAAAAAAAAGCTCTGGAAATCCAGAGCTTTAAAAATGTATAAAAAGAGAAAGATTACTCCTCTTTCATCGTATGATAAACGTTCATAACGTCATCATCTTCTTCAATTTTTTCAATTAATTTTTCAACATCGGCGATTTGAGCTTCAGTTAATTCCTTTGTAATTTGAGGGATTCTTTCGAAACCAGAAGATAAAATTTCTAAACCTCTGCTTTCTAATTCTTTTTGTAAAGCACCAAAACTTCCAAAAGGCGCATAGATTAAAATTCCGTCCTCGTCTTCAAAAACTTCCTCAGCACCAAAATCAATTAGTTCAAGTTCTAATTCCTCAGCGTCAAGACCATTATTTGCAATTCTAAAGTTACAAGTATGATCAAACATAAACTCAACAGAACCCTGAGTTCCCATTGTTCCATTACATTTGTTAAAATAACTTCTAATGTTTGCTACCGTTCTGTTGTTGTTATCAGATGCAGTTTCAATTAAAATTGCAATTCCGTGAGGCGCATATCCTTCAAACAAAATCTCTTTATAGTTTGCAGTATCTTTATTACTTGCATTTTTTATCGCACGTTCAACATTGTCTTTCGGCATGTTGGCTGCTTTCGCGTTTTGTATAACAGCTCTTAATCTAGAATTGGCGTCAGGGTTAGGACCGCCTTCTTTAACAGCCATAACGATGTCTTTACCAATTCTGGTAAATGTTTTGGCCATTGCAGACCAACGTTTCATTTTTCTTCCTTTTCTAAATTCGAACGCTCTTCCCATTTCTAATTTTTAGTTTTGTGATGCAAAAATAAAGGTTATTCCTTATTTATCCAAAATCAATTCTATTCTTTTTTGTACATAAATTTAACCGCAAAGTTCGCAAAGTATTACGCAAAGCATGCAAAAGACAATAATAAGCGATTTGAAAAGAAGATCACAAAGCTTATATGGAATTAACTTTGTCAAAGTTGAAAACTTTGACAAAGTGATAAAAATCTAAAATCTAAAATCTAAAATCTAAAATCTAAAATCTAAAATCTAAAATCTAAAATCTAAAATCTCTACTTCGCTCCATTAAAGTCATTAATAATATTTACCGCTTCGTTTAAGTAAGGATTTGTTTTAAGATTATCCATTTGATATTGGTTAATCGTTTTGTCGTTTGGATAAGCACCCAGTAAAAACTGATTTACCGACGAATTATAGACATCCAGCGGATTATTCTCATCATTAAAAGTATTGATTTCTGTCCAAAGCGAATTCACGATTTTTTTCTGTTTAAAAACGGCGTCCAGAGTCATCGGAATTTCGGCTTTGGGAGTATTCACCAGCTGATCAATTTTTAGATTGATCTTTTTAATGTCGTTGAAATAGTAATTATCAGCAAGGCGTAAAGAACTGTTTTTAGCCAGTTTATCAATCAAACTGCGTTTTACATACGTTCTGTATTTTAAGAACGGTTCAATGCTGTCATTTTTCATTGCAGTAGGGAAATCACTTTCCTTTTGGTACACATCTTCATAAAATTCCGGAAGAACAACATCTGGAGTTACCCCAATATATTGATGACTTTTACCCGTAACGCGGTAGAATTTATTAATTGTAATTTTTAAGAAATCAGTATCCTTATGTTCGTCAAGCGAAAGAATTGTCTGCATTGTAGCCTTTCCAAGCGTACTGCTCCCTAATAAAAGCGCGCGATTATAATCTTGCATTATAGAGGAGAAAAATTCACTTGCCGATGCCGTATTACTATTTACCAAAACCACAATAGGGCCTTTGTAAATCAATCCTTTATAAGGATCATTTATAACTGATTTTTCATCGGTATGATCCACCACAATCGAAATTGGACCATAATCAATAAACATCCCGGCTAGTTTTATCGCTTCTTCCATCGAACCGCCGCCGTTATCAATTAAGTCAATTACCAAACCTTTGATATTGTCCCTTTCCAGTTTAATCACTTCGCGGGCAACATCATCGGCGCAGCCTTTTCTGCTTTTTCCATCTAAATCAGCGTAAAAACTCGGGATTTTGATGTATCCAATTTTACTTTCTTTGCCAATAATAAAACTGAAAACCGAATTTTCTTCGTCTTTCATGACCTGCTTTTCGATAAAAACCTCAAAGCTTTTGCCTGAGTTTCTTTTCAGTGTAAGCGTAAGACTTTTATTCGCCTCAGATAAAATCATGGTCGAAATAGATTCTAATGAAGCGCACGAAACCTGAAGCGTTTCTTTTTGGTTGGAAACCGAAATAATCTGATCGCCTTTTTTTATTTGCCCCGTTTGATACGCAGGCCCATTCGGATCAATTTCATGCACAATAATTTCGTTTTTTTCATTTAAATTAACCGTCATTCCCAAAGACAAATGCTCTTTAGACAGCGAGGCCACAAAACTCGATTTAGAATCATTACTAAAGTAAGCCGTATGCGGGTCAAAATAAGTACAAAAGAAATTATAGAAGTTTTCATCCTGTTTCGTTTTCGTCTCTAAAAGCGTACTGATGCGGCATATTTCATTCGAAAGAATCAATTTCTTTGATTTGGCTTCAATCGAATTATAGTTTGATTTAATAGAATCCAGATTGTTGCTTACTTCGGCTATATCATCGAGAATCTGATAGCGGAGTTTTTTACGCCATACTTTTTCAAGATCTTCTTTCTTAAGGTAAAACGGAAATGATTTTTTATAAAACCGAATCGTATCTTTCTTAGTATAATCAAAAGCAGTCGCCTGAATTTTTTCCAGAACAGCTTTTGTTCTAATCAAAGCGTTTACATATTTGGCTGTAATATCAGTTAAAAAACTACAATCATTCTCCAGTATTAAATCGTCTAAATTTAAACGATATTTGTCAGCCATTTCGTCGTATTCAGTTTTAAAGAAGAGGTTTCTCGACGGATCTAACTCATTCATTAAATTATCAAAAACAAAAACCGATAAACTGTCATCAACTGGTTTTGGTCTTAAATGCTCTGCCTGTATAAGAGCATTTATTTTATTGACTATTTCGCATGTTTCGGCGCTATTTTGACTAAATAGGAAAGAAGTAAACAATAAAAATAACGGCCAAAATTTTCTCATAAAGTTTAATGTCTACAGTGTTAATTAAAGTTACGTTTATTTTTTGAAAACGGTTTACATTTTTTCTAAAATTTCTTACACTAACTACATTTGTTTTAATTAAACAATTTCTGATTTACTTTGATGAAACTTTGCCACGAATTCACGAATTATTATAAAATAATAGGAATAAAAAATTCGTGAATTTGTGACAAATAAAAAATGCGTTACTTGTTAAAAAGTAACGCATTTTCAAAATTTGTATGTCTTTAAAAACTATTTCTTGTAGAAAGGCAATTTTACCACTTTTGCAGCAACATCATTTTTTCTAATTCTAATAAAAATATAGCTGTCAACAGCACTGTTTGCAACAGTTACATATCCTAAACCAATTCCTTTATTCATAGAAGGCGACATAGTTCCAGACGTTACGATTCCTATTACAGTGCCCGAAGCGTCAACAATTTCGTAATCATGTCTTGGCACTGCACGTTCCTGCATTTCAAAAGCAACTAATTTTTTAGAAACACCTTCTTCTTTTTGTTTTTTAAGAGCCTCAGAATTGGTAAAATCCTTAGTAAATTTAGTGATCCATCCTAAACCAGCTTCAAGCGGAGAAGTCGTATCATTAATATCGTTTCCGTACAAACAGAATCCCATTTCAAGACGTAAAGTATCGCGCGCTGCAAGACCAATTGGTTTAATTCCAAAAGCCGCACCAGCCTCAAAAACTTTATTCCAAATCGCTTCAGCATCGGCATTTTTGCAGTAGATTTCAAATCCTCCAGAACCAGTATAACCAGTTGCCGAAATAATTACATCATTAAATCCTGCAAAATCCGCCACTTCAAAATGATAATAAGTAATCGCAGACAAATCTACAGAAGTCAAAGCCTGCATAGCCTCAACCGCTTTTGGTCCCTGAATTGCCAATAATGAATAATCATCAGAGATATTTTTCATTTCAACACCCAAATCGTTGTGAGATGAAATCCAGTTCCAGTCTTTTTCAATATTCGAAGCATTTACCACAAGTAAATACTCTTCTTCTTTCATTTTATAAATAATCAAATCATCTACGATTCCGCCTTCATTGTTTGGCAGACAAGAATATTGTGCTCTTCCAATTGTTAAAGTCGAAGCATCATTCGAAGTCACTTTTTGAATCAAAGCCAAAGCATTTGGACCCGTTAACAAAAATTCACCCATGTGCGAAACATCAAAAACGCCCACACCATTACGAACCGTTTCGTGTTCAGCATTTACACCTTCGTATGTAATAGGCATGTTATAACCTGCAAAAGGCAGCATTTTCGCTCCCAAACTCTCATGTATGTGCGTAAGCGCAGTATTTTTCATTGTGTTGTTTTATAAAATTGTTTTGCAAATCTATTCAAAAAATATCTAATTTAAATGTCCGAAATTATAAATTTCGCAATAATTAGGAGCTATTTCCTGCTATCCGCTGTATTCCCGATAAACAAAAACTACGGCTAAAAAGCCTTGTTTTTCTAAATCGGGAGATGCCGCTTCTATCAGGGCTAGGACTCAGCGGTTACAATAAACATTCGTGCTTTTAATTTTTTATGTAACTTTATTATATAAAAGATGCCAGATGAAGTCTCCCTATTTAATCACAAAAGAAGAAATCTTAAAAATTTACAAACCCGTAAATCCGCATACACATAAAGGAATTCAAGGCCACGCTGTAATTATTGCCGGGAGTTACGGAAAAATAGGAGCAGCCGTTCTGGCCTCAAAATCCTGTTTAAAATCTGGATGCGGACTCGTAACCACTTTTACGCCCAAATGCGGTTATCAAATCCTTCAAATCTCTATTCCCGAAGTAATGACTGTAACAGATGAAAACACCAATTTTATCACCAATATTCATTTGCCATTACTACCGCAAGCAGTTGGAATAGGGCCGGGAATAGGAAAGGAGCTGGGTACACAAAAAGCGCTATTCGAATTTCTAAGAATCAACAAAGCGCCTTTAGTTCTGGATGCAGACGCATTGAATATTTTATCAGAAAACCAATCCTGGTTAGAATTAGTCCCGGAAGATACCATCTTAACACCTCATCCTAAAGAACTCGAACGTTTGATAGGTAAATGGAATTCGGAATCAGAAAAATTTCAAAAAACAATCGCCTTTTCAGAAAAATATAAAGTCATTATTGTCATGAAAGGCGCGCCAACATTTATCATCAACAGAACTTCCGTCTATGAAAATACAACCGGAAACGCAGCATTGGCAACTGCAGGAAGCGGCGACACCCTAACCGGAATCATCACAAGTCTGCTCGCGCAAGGCTACGAACCAAAATACGCCTCAAAACTAGGCGTCTATCTCCACGGATTAACTGCTGATATTGCTTTAGCCAAAACAGGTTATGAGTCTTTTACGGCTTCTACCATTACTAAGTATTTAGGAAAAGCGTTTTTGAGTTTAGTTTAACCGCAAGGTTTATTTTAACGCAAAGTTCGCAAAGGTTTTTCGCAAAGTTCGCAGAGTTTCTAAATAATGCTTTGCTTTTTGAGCTCTCAAAGCAGTATTCCCATTTTTTGTCATCCTGAGCGAAGTCGAAGGACCGCAAAGATATTCCTCAATGTTTAGTTTCTTTGTCGAGCTACTTGTGTCTCTTCGACTTCGCTCAGGGTGACAAGCTGAATCAAATAATATATAAGTTAAACTTTGTGAACTTAAAAAAGCAAAGCAAACTCAAAAAAAACTCTGCGAACTTTGCGTATCCTGATATCTATCGGGATTGTGCTCTCTGCGTTAAAAATCTCACCCCAATAAAAAAATCTAAAATCTACTCTCTAAAATCTAAAATCAAAAATTGTAAGTTTGTAATGTCAAAGATTAGAAACTTAGCTACTCAGTTTCTTAGCATCTTTGAATCTTTAAAAAAATGAAAAACAACTTCGATCTCAGAACGGTAAATGTTACCCGTTACATCACGCCACTGCGCGAAGGCGGTTCTTTACCCGCTTTGGCAGAAGCCGATGACGATTTTAAATACGTATTAAAATTTAGAGGTGCCGGACACGGCGTAAAAGCCCTTATAGCCGAATTAGTAGGCGGACAAATAGCAAAAGCCTTAAAACTCCAGCTTCCGGAATTAGTATTTGCTAATCTCGACGAAGCCTTTGGAAGAACCGAAGCCGATGAAGAAATTCAGGATTTACTGCAAGGAAGTCAGGGATTAAACCTGGCGCTTCATTTCTTGTCAGGCGCGATTACTTTTGATCCCGTAGTAACGACGGTCGATGCAAAATTAGCCTCGCAGATTGTCTGGCTGGATGCATATATAACCAATGTAGACAGAACTTTTAAAAATACCAATATGCTGATCTGGCATAAGGAATTGTGGTTAATTGATCATGGTGCCTCCTTGTATTTTCATCATTCCTGGAACAACTGGGAACAGCATGCTAAAAGTCCGTTTGCATTAATAAAGGACCACGTTTTACTGCCTCAGGCTTCACTTTTAAAAGAAGTTGACGCCGAATTTAAAGCGCTTTTAACACCGCAGATTTTAGAAGAAATTGTAAATACAATTCCGCTGGACTGGCTTCAGTGGGAAGATACAGACGAAACGCCCGAAGGTCTTCGAAATGTATACCTGCAATTTTTGCAAACCCGATTAAATAATTCAGAAATCTTTGTAAATCAAGCTCAAAATGCAAGATAATCACTTATACGAATATGCTGTGATTCGTGTTGTTCCAAGGGTAGAGCGCGAAGAATTCCTGAATATCGGGGTTATTTTGTTTTGTAAAAAAGCCAAATTTATAAAAGTACTTTTTCATCTTAATAAAGAAAAAATTCAAGCTCTTTCAGCCGATTTCGACATTGACCAATTAGAATGTAATCTAACTTCATTGGAAAAAATCACAAACGGAGCCAAAGACGGCGGCCCAATTGCTCAATTTGAGATTCCGGAGCGTTTTCGCTGGCTAACCGCAATTAGAAGCTCGGCAATACAAACCTCAAGACCTCATCCGGGATTGTGTCAGGATTTAGAGAAAACGATTCAGAGATTGTTTGAGGAGTTAGTTCTTTAGAGGAAAGGTTCAGAGGGACAGAGGCTCAAAGGGACAAAGGTTTTTTAACCGCAAAGAGCGCTAAGAATTACGCAAAGTTCGCAAAGTTTTTTAGGTAAAGCTTTGCGAACTTTGCGTTTGTATTAAGTCTTGCCTATAAAAAATCTTGCGTTCTTTGCGGTTAAATAAAAACCACATAAGAACTATAAAACAATCTAAGCTCAAAACTTAAATAACTTATATCTCTTATATGGTTTTAAAAATAAAAACTAAACTAACTCAGGTTTTTAAAATGATCCGCAGATATTACCGCCTAAAGTGGCTCCGGCATTAGCCGAAACATCAGCTTTTACGGCAGTTTTATTTAATTTTACAATAGTATAAGGCGGTGTAAAAGCAGTACCGCTTCCGGCTTGGTTTCCAGTTGTATTCGTGAAAACATTGTCAACTGCTGTTACAGCAGTAAAACCAGTCATTAAGTCGATAGGCGTTTTTACACCTTCAAAAACGTTGCTTTCTACACGAAGATCAGCTTCAAAACCTGCAGCAACACATTTATTGCTTACCGTACTGTTGAAGAAGTTGTTAAGTAAATGCACTTTTCCAAAACGAACTCTTGGCATTCTTTCTTTACATCCAGGCGCCCACCAGCATCTTGCAAAAGTGATTCTTAATTTTCCGCGGTCGGCAGTTGCACCGTCACTTGAACCAATTAAGTTCGAATATCTATGGTCGTCAGATCCGCCTGAACCTCCCGCTTTTGGTGGTTTTAAATAATGAAATTTACAATACGTAACCGAAATATAATCGGACTTGTTTTTGATGTCGAAGTTTCCGTCAACACCATCTCTAAATTCGCAGTGGTCTACCCAAACGTTTGTACATTCATCCAGAATCGCATTGTCCCAGCCGTCAGTATCGTAAGCGCCCGGTCCTTCAAAAATTAGATTTCTAATAATGATGTTTTTGCATCTTTTAATGTTGATGATTCCAGACGCATCTTTAGTCTGATTTGTCGAAACCAGTTTGGCACCGTTTGCACCATAAATAGTTTTACCCGATTGATCCTGAAATGACAATCTTGTCGTAACTGTAATAGTTCCCGAAACCTTAATCACTTTTACTGCACTGTTCTCAATAGCCGATTTCAATTGAGCATAAGTAGTAACAGTAGTTTCGGCTGCAGAACCACCGCCGGTGGTACTTCCGTTTTGAGAAGCCCAGCCCGGAACTTCGGAACAGTTTCCAATTTTAGCCGTTAAATTGTTTGAAGTTTCTGTTGAAGTTGTGGCTTCAACAATTGCGTTTTCGGTTTGAGAAGAACCAATTTCTTCGGTATTACATGCTGTAAAACCAAGTACCAGTGTTAGAAGAAACACCGAGAATGTTGTTTTAATTTTCATAATTTAAGTTTGGAGGTTATAAATAATTTAACAGCACAAAACTGCTTATAAATCCTGTTAAAAAAGTTGAACAAGTTCAAACTTTTAAAAATTTTTCTGTGAAAAGTGCATTTTTAACACTTGTTAGTTTACAAAAATGTATAAATAAATTACTTTTACGTAATCGATTACATTTTCTAACCCCCGAAAAGAGAAGTAATTACAAAACCTTATTTTCCACAAAAAATAACCACAACATGTACAACCTACTTAGAAAAAACATCGAACGAAAAGTTCCATTAACCGATGAGGAATGGAACAGCATTGTTTCAAGAACAGAACTCATTAAACTCAAAAAAAATCAGTTTTTGCAAACTCAGGATTCCCATAATAGTTATGAGGGATTCATTTTAAAAGGTTCTTTTAAAACGTATATCTTAAACGAAAACGGAACCGAAAGCGTCATTTTCTTTTCGTTTGAAAACGAATGGATGTGCGATCTCGAAAGTTTTTATCACCAAAAGCCGACAACCTACAACATTAAAGCGATAGAAGACAGTGAAATTTTGGTGATTAACAAACTCCAGAAAGCACAATTATTTGCAGAAATTCCAAAACTGATGCAGTTTCACGTCCTGATGATCGAACGTGCGAATGTTGCCATTCAGCAACGGCTTTTGGATGTTTTAAATAAAACGTCTAAGCAGCGCTATCTTGATTTTAAAGAACGTTATCCGCAAAAGGTAAGTTCTATAAATAATAAGAATTTGTCTTCGTATCTGGGTGTTTCTCACGAGTTTCTTTCGAAAATTAAGAGAACGGTTTCTTGATTTAGAAATTCAAAGGAAACAGAGTTACAGAGGAACAAAGCTGCAAAGGTTCAGAGGTTTTTTGTAGAGACGCACTGCTGTGCATATAACATATTGATATAAAATTCTTGTAAAGCCGCAAAGAAAATTAAACCATATAAGTTATGTAAGATCATTTCAGATTTAGCTTAAATTATCTACATAATTTATATGGTGAAGAAAAAACTTTTGAACACTCATCTGTTAATTTTTACAGGAAATCTTTATAAAGAAAATACCTGTTATTGTTTTTAATTTTTTAAGTTTGTTTCCGAACAAAAAACTGTCCATTTTAAATTTAAATCCCCTTGTAAATCCACAAAAAAAAGTATGAAATTTCAAAAATTATCATTGTTATCATTGGCCTTAATAATGCTTTCTCTTTCTTCTTGCTCATCAGATGATTCTTCAAAATCAGATGAAAAAACAGATCCCGTTGTAGTTGCTCCAGTAGAAGAAAAGCTGGTTTCTATCACGTATCCAAGAAGTGAAAAAATGGCTTATTCGGTAGACGATGAACAGTTTAAGTATGATGATCAAAAACGCGTTAATTTTATCGGATATTATTTATCTGTTTCTTATGTTAATGATGAATTGATTGAAACGAAAACAACAGGCGATGATATAACTAATGCTGATCTTGAAGAGAAGACTTCTATTAAACTAAAAAATAAAAATATTACCTCAATTATCGCTAATAGAACTTATAAAAAACTTACTGGAGAAACATCCTCGGTTTATAGAGATTCCAGTGTTTTCAGCTATGAAAATGAGTATCTTTCTAAAATCGTAACTTATGCTAAACGATCTGTTGATGGTGATGGAATATACCGTTTGAAAAGACAATTGGATTTTAAGGTTACTGCCGGAAATATTACACAGGTTAAAACTACCGATACTGATAAAGTAGTAATTACAAATTATACTTACGACAATACACCAAATGTTTTAATGGGAGATTTTGCATACGACACTCCAGTATCTTTAGTTAGAGGATATTATATCTTAACGCACGATAAATTAGGAAAAAGAAGTGCCAATAATATCATTGCCATGGAAAATGTATATACCAAAGCACCACTTCAAATATCTTATGAAAAACTTACTTACAAAAGAGTTTTGGATAAATCCGGAAGAATTAGTGAAATTTGGTTATCAGGTAATTCTATAACGAGTAATCAGGCGTATTATCCGCTTACCAATTTTACAGATCAAAAAGTGGTCTTTCAGTATAAATAAAAATAGTAAAAGAAGGATTTTATAAAGTAAAGCCGCAAAGAATATATAAAACTTTGCGGCTTCACTATTTTATGAGATTAAAGAAAACTTAGAGCTTTTTCTCTAAATAAATAAATTCTAAAGGTTCGTTAGAAACCGTAACATGAATTCCGCTTTCAGGGAAAGCTTCTCTTTCGCCTGTATCTACATAACCGCGGCGTTTGTACCAGGCAACAAGTTCATCGCGCACCGAAATAACGGTCATAATAATGCTGGACAATCCTAAAGTTTTAGCATGATTTTCGGCTTCAGCCAAAAGCTTTTTCCCAATGCCGCTATTTTGAAGTTCCGGAGAAACCGTCAGCATTCCTAAATACAATTGATTTCCTTTTTCGACCAATAAAACCGAACCGATAATTTTGTCGTTCTCGGTAAATTTCAGAATCGTATTTTTTGGGTCAAGGAAAATTTCAGTCATTTCGGGTTCATCGGTTCTTTTTCCTTCGAGTAAATGCGCTTCGGTTGTCCATCCTTTTTTAGAAGATTCGCCTCTGTATGCTGAATTGATTAAAGTTGTTAATGCTGGAATATCTTGTAATGTTGCTTTTGTAATCATGTTATGTAGTGAAAATATGAATTGCCTGCAGTTTTAGCCGGGGAAACAAAATTACAATAATTCCAATGTTCCGTAGAGGCATTTAGTAGAAAAATGAAGGCTTATATTTTCCCTTTTTTGATTTTCAATGACCAATAAATCATGAGGTTCCAGCTTGTATGGCGTTTCATTAATTGTAATAACAATTGAATGTAAAGCAAATAAAAGTATTATTTGAGCATTACAATTCTGATTACTGCTTGTTATTTCCAGTTTGTGATGCTTTATTTTTTCAGAAACCATCCAGTTAAAATCAGTACCTTTTGTATAAGAAGTCACTTCATCATCCGAATTAAATTCCATAATTTCATATCTCTCGTATACTTTTTTTTCTTTGTTGATTTCAACATCCAATGAGTTATCAAGCATAACCAAATATCGGGAATAGCCTTTAAATTTGGTAAATTCTGAAGGAACGGCTTCTATTGCAGCACTGCTTATTCTAAATATAAAATCTCTATTGCTGTAGATTGCCGTTTCGGGATAAATCATATATTCATATGTCAATCCGCCGCTCCAAATTGAGGCTGTTGTATCTTTTTTAGAAAAAAGGCGTAGGTTCATTTTTAATATTTTAAAATGAGTTTCAGGATTTTGAAAGTTTTCTCTCTTTAGCGAGAGCAAACAAAATTACATCAGAAAAATAGCTTTAACCTAATCTTTTTGATAGAACGCAGATTTAACGAATCCGTTAAATCTGCGTTCAAATATATAATTGAAAAGCGTATCTTACAAAAACAACTTTTGTTTTTTACCGAAATTTATTTTCGTTTAAGAATTTTAAATATCTTTGAATTATGAGTACAGCAATAAAACCAAAACATATCGGCAGAAATATAAGCCGTATTAGAGAGCTTAAAGATATGAAACAGGAAGCTCTGGCACAGGCTTTAGGAACAAGTCAGCAGACTATTTCGGCTATTGAAAACAGCGAAACTGTGGATGAAGAAAAATTAATTGAGATAGCTAAAGCTCTTGAAGTTTCTGTGGAAGCAATTAAAAATTTTTCGGAAGAAGCGGTTTTTAATATTATTGGAAATACTTTTCAAGACCACGGTGCTATTACTACAGGTAATTATGGTTGTACTTTTAATCCTTTAGACAAAGTTGTTGAACTTTACGAACGTTTGGTGCAAGCTGAAAAAGATAAAGTTGAGTATTTAGAGAAGTTATTGAACTCGAAATAGCCGTTTTAAAAAATATTAAATAAAAAAGAGATCTTAAAAGATCTCTTTTTTTGCTCTATTGCTAACGAGAGCATTCTATTTGCTCCAGGAATGAAGGCTTTTTATGTTGGTGTTGTAATGTCATTAAGTGATGACACTAATTCATATCTAAGTGTTGAAATCTTATTTCTAACTTCATCATCATTTAATATATAGATATCATTCATTAATTTCTTAATTGAATCTGCTTTGTTTTTAAGAGTTTCTTTATCCGAATCAGAGCTTATTTTTTTTAGGTTTCTTAAGGCGAAATTTAAATTTATAATGCAAGTTTCATAATGTTTCTTTTCTGGATCGTCATTATTACTTGCTTCTTTTTTTTCTTGGGAAGATTCGCCATGACCTTTAGATGCAGATATAAAATAAAAGAAAGCATTAAAATAATTTTTCTCTTTTTCAAAATGTAACGCTATAGATGTTGATAAATTAGCTTTGGCTAATTTTAAATCAGTTTTAGTTTCTTTAAGTTCTGATTTGTATTCATTAATTTCTTTTTTATGTTTTGCTAGTTTTTTGTCAGTTTCTTTTTTTGTTTTGTTTATTTCATACTTAAAAGCCCCGAAAGTAATTATTGAAAATAAAGCAAGAATTCCAGATATTATAATTGTAAATCTGTTTCCTTGATCGGCAAGAGCTGTAGAGTAAAAATCTTCTTTTACTTTATAATATAAGATTTCCCTGTTAAGTGAATCGGATTTATGATTTATTAATTTTTGGAGGTTTTCAATCTTTTTTTCATTGCTAATTTCTAACAATAACTTTTTATTGATTTTAGTATTCGATTCTTTTAAGTTTTTATTTTGAGAAAAAAAGGAAATAGATGATATTAGCAGTATTAATAAAATGATTTTCTTTTTCATTATTTTTTCTTTTAGATACGAAGGGATTAGTAAAAATGACAGATGAAGTAATCCTTGACTAGCTCATAGATATTTCTTTTTGAATTTCTTTGTATTCACGGCCAGGACGTTCGCGCTAGTGGGGTGGTATATCAGTTAGTTTTTTTTTAAAACTTTTTTATCTGATGTTTTGAGCAATAAAATTTAGACCACTATATATCCAACTTATTGCTTGAGTTGCTTCATGAGTTAAAATGATGTTATCCACTATTCTTTTAGTCTTTGTTAACCATTTGAAAATTCTTTTTTTATCAGGATTTTCTTCGTCTGTAATTTCTTCTTTTACGTTATGAAAATTAGTAATCAATGTTTCTTTATTTTCATCAGATAAGTTTTCTGTACGAATTATATTTATTAATTCGTCAATTTTATCTGTAATAGCTTTTTTTTCTTCTTGAGAAGTTGAGATAATTATGTCTTTGCCTATTATAATTTGTCCACTATTATTGGTAATATTGCCAACTTGAATATTGTCTCTCATTATATTGTTAATGATTGTTTGATAATTATTGGATTTAAATTTCTCGCAAAGTCGTATGATTGAGTTTCCGTATTTTTCATTTTTTATCTTTTCGAAACAGCCAAATTCATTTTTAGAACACAAATAATAACCTTTTTGCAGTTTTAAATTAAACGAGGTTAATTGGAGATTTAAGTCTAATAAGCATCCTATGTCATTATGTGGTTTTAAGTTTGTATATGAGCCAATAATACCACAAACAATTAAATGTAATATTGAATGTTTTTGGACTTCGTAATTATATTTTTCTTCTAATACATTCCATCCTAAATATTTTAAAGAAATTACACTTGTACATGGATTTTCTTCTGTAATATTTGAACCTGCACAGAATAAGTTTGATAGACCATGAGTTGTTGCCTTTAAGATACCATTGTAAAATGTTAAAACTAAATCTTCATTTTCATACTCATGCTGTTTTTTGAAAGCGTTCAAATACTGTAGCGTGTCTATTACCTCTGCGCTTGATTTATCAAGAGGTGAATTGGAAGATTTCGGTTGTGGAATTAAGTAAAAATTAAAGTCACTTTGACAAGTGTTTGCAAAATTTACAGCATCTCTGCATATATTTTCAACATGATTGTCTGGAATAATTATAACTTTAGGCATATTTTATTTTTAAATTATTTATTTGATAGTTAGTTTAATAGGATAAAAGTTATTTCCTAGCTATCGTGAGCGTCCGCTCGTGCACGCTCCAATTAGTTTCGCATTTCTTTGTATTCACGAGCGAGACGCTCGCGATAGCGAGGAAACTATTCTTTACTCATTACTTTTGCTATGATAGATATAATAAAAATTATACCATAACCTATAAGGGTTCTTTGCCATGCAAAATCTATAAAATCTTCAAAACAGAGCCGATTCTTATAGCCTAAATAAGTTAAAAAAACTTGTCCAGCAACGATTAATATTCCTGAACCAAAAATTAGATTTTCATAAATTAGTTCAATACCATTTCCACTAAAGAAACTTGAAAGCAATAGTGTTAAAGGAAAAATATTTAAAATGGTCCAACATAATGCTAATGCTAATGACAATCCAATTATTATTAAAAAATTACCACTCAATAAATGTTTCTTAAAAATATAGATTTGCATGAAACTAATTAAAAAAAGCCCAATAAATACCAAAAAGGTATTCTTTTGTTTTGATTCAATTTCAAAAAAATCTTTTATCATAATATTTAGTTTAAATGTCTATTAAGGTTTCAATTGTTAGCGCTAGCAAGAGTGAAACTTAAATCTTTTGAAGCTTAAGTTCATCATTTAACTCTATTGTATAAACTTCTTTTTCAGAATTTGCAAAGGTTATTTTAGAATCAACTATTTGTAATACTTCGATTTCAAATGATTCTAATTTGAAAGTTAATTGATAATCTCTTTCATCATCATTTATTAGATTTTCAGGGTTTATATCAAATGCTTGATGATATTTAAGGTGTAAGTGTTTATATTCATTATATCTACTAAAACCCAAAGTGTAATATTTTATGAATTTTGCAATATCAATATTTCCAATTTCATCAGTAACTTTACTATACTTATCTAGTAAGGAAACTTCGTTTGGATTTGTAAAGAAATTTTTTATGGTTGTCTTTACTTGTAAAATAAACTTTCCTTTAAATGGTTTTAAATATTGATTAGACATATTTAAATATTTAAGTTTTTAATTATACATTCTTTTAACCAGACATCCAACTATTCTATTAGAATATCATCAGTTTTCAAATATATTCAAAAACATAAGAGTATGATCAGGTATAAATACGTGCTTTTTATCATTATATTTTTGATATGTATATTTAATTATTAAATTTAATGCGCAAAATTTTGCG
The DNA here is from genome assembly GCF_058807735.1 of Flavobacterium sp. GW821-FHT12A05. Classification (NCBI taxonomy): domain Bacteria; kingdom Pseudomonadati; phylum Bacteroidota; class Flavobacteriia; order Flavobacteriales; family Flavobacteriaceae; genus Flavobacterium; species Flavobacterium sp. GW821-FHT12A05. The sequence continues at coordinate 795,199 of NZ_JBXAQY010000001.1, forward strand.
TATCAAAAATAACTCGGTACATTTGTACCTGTAAAATTATTACTAAGTAATATTAGTAATCCAATATTACTTAGTAATTACGGTTTTCCGTAATTTGAATAAAAAAGGAAAACCCAATAGCGGTAACTATTGAGTTTTCTGAGGTTAAAATTAATAAAAAGAGATTAGCCATCTTATTAATTCAATTATGCATGCGATGCATAAATTGACTAAGAAGTTTTCCAGCCATTCAATAATTGGTTTTTTATCCATTTTTGTTTGCTGATTAAAAGTTGATAATTCAGTTTGCAGAAGTAACCTCTACTGGTTTTCCATAATCTTAGAGTCGCTTTCATAATAATTGGATTAAATGAATTGATAAATAAAGAACTTATAAAACCCTCTTGCTTCTGCAAGGTAGGGTTTATTTTGTTTTGTAAAATTAAGCCTTACTTTGTATCATTACAAGTCATTCTTTTTAACAAAACAAAGCACTTATTAACAAAAAAGCCACTCTATCATAGAGTAGCTTTTTTAATTTTCTTTAATTAGGAAGCAAAAAGTAATACGCTAATTATCTCTGATTCTATAATAATCTAATGATATGGAGTATGTACATGTATTACCCCAGCTAGCGCGAGCGTCCCGCTCGTGCACGTTCCAGTTGGTTTTGAATTTCTTTGCTGGCACGGATTGCAAATCCGCGCGATCGGGTATTTATTTTGTTATTATCTTTAAGTTAGTTTTTAATTCAATAATAATAGAATCTTTTTGTGCGTTTCTATTTTCTAATTTTTTTTTATCAGACTTAAGTATTTCATTTTCTTTATTCATTTCTATTTTCTCTTTATCAAATTTTGAATTTCCATTATCAAATCCTAATTTGTAAGATCCGCTGACAGCAATAACTAAAACTGTCCAAAATAAATAATTTTTAATGAGAGATATAATTACGTTATCTTCTTTTGTTACGATTTTATTCGGTGCGATACTTTCGCAAGATTTTAAAGCTCCTAATAATTTTTTGATTTCTTCTTCAAAATCTGTTTGTTCATAATCCGTTAATTTTTTTCTGTTAAAAGTTTCAAATAATTTATAAGGACCACTTTCGTTATTATAATTATGTCGAATATAATCTTCGACTCTTGAAACCCAAGAGAGTAATTCATCAGTAGCACTGCTAAAAGTTCCGTAATTATTTCGCTTACAATTGTTTTGAAATGTAATTTGGTTTCCCTCAGTGATTAAATTTAGTAAAGTCTGATTCATTTTTTATTAGAAGTTGTATTAGATTTTTTGATTCTGAGTGGCATTAACGCTAACTCATCTATATGCGAAACAAACCTTGATATTTACACTTAAATTTTGGTAGACAAACGAAGGTTCGATTCGTTTTCTATTTTCAAATGTATGTTTTTTTTTCTTACTAAATTTTTAAATTTGGTATGGAATAATTATTTTTTTGAAAAACAAATCTAAAGAATGCCCCTGTTAGCGCGAGCATCCTGCTCGTGCCCTTTCCATTAGTTATTGAATTTCTTTGTGTTCACGAGCGGGACGCTCGCGCTAGCGAAGGGATATTGTAATTAAATATTATTCAAATATTCCCCAAATATATCTGTCGTCAACAATTGAATTTGGGTTCTCTTTTACTTTTTCTAAAAAAAGATCAAGATTACGATAGGCTCTGAATTTATAAGCTTTTTGTATGTCATTATCTTTTATAATTATTTTCCAAACTCTCCTTTTATTAATCATTACAGCGGTTCTTTGAACTTCAGTAATAGAAGATATCGGATGTTGAACCACTGGTAAATTTGATGTAATACAATAGAGATTGTTTTCATCAAAATAAAGAACAGGTTTTTGAAATATATTGTTTTCTAGACCAAAAAATAAAAATGTAGATGGAGCAGATAGTTTGTAAAGGTCATCTAAATTAAGATTGGTTCTTTTTTTAAACTCTATTGCTTTTTGCTCTTTAATATATTCAATGTATGAAAGTATTCTTTTGTAGTTAAGAAGTAGAATTATTAGTACTGCTAAAAGAATAATTATTTTTATGTTCATGTGAGTTTGTTATTTGAAATAGGAGATCAAACATAAGAAACTATCTATAAAAAGAAAACCACAAACTGCACAAATCTTCAAAATAAAATAGTGAAAATTAGTGCAGTTTGTGGCTTTAATTTTTTTTAGAAATTCTTATCCCAAGAAAGCCTTCAATTCCTCATAAGTCTTAATCTTAACGCTTACTTTTTCTTTATTCAAAACACTTTCAATTTGAGTTGGAATAGGAAGCGTAATGCCCAAAGCAGGTTCTACAACATCTAAGAATTTAATAGGATGTGCTGTTTCTAAGAAAATACCAATTGCGTTAGGGTGTTTTTCCAATTCTTTTTTCAGACCTAAATAACCAACAGCGCCATGTGGTTCTGCGATATAGCCGTCTGTATTGTAGATTTTCTTTAGCGCTTCAAGTGTTTCTTCATCAGTATAACTATAAGAAGAAAAGTCTTTTTCGAAAGCTTTTAAGTCGTTGTTGTACAGTTCCTGAATCCTGATAAAGTTGCTTGGGTTTCCAACGTCCATTGCGTTAGAAATTGTGGCTTTAGAAGGTTTTGGATCGTATTTTCCGTTTTCTAAGAATCTTGGCACCGTGTCGTTTACGTTTGTAGAAGCTACGAAATGCTCAATTGGCAATCCTAATTTCTTTGCCATAATTCCGGCGCAGATATTCCCGAAGTTTCCACTCGGACAAGAGAAAACCAACGGTTTGTTTTGGCTTTTCAAAGCTTTGTAAGCAAAGAAGAAATAAAACATTTGCGGTAACCAGCGCGCAATATTAATAGAGTTGGCCGAAGTCAGGTTTTTGTGCGCTAAAGTTTCGTCTAAAAACGCTTTTTTTACCATATCCTGGCAATCATCAAAAACACCGTCAACTTCAAGGGCTTTAATGTTTTGCCCTAAAGTAGTTAATTGTCTTTCCTGAATATCGCTCACCTTTCCTGACGGATATAAAATGACAACATCAACGCCGTCAACGCCTAAAAATCCGCTGGCAACTGCCCCGCCTGTATCACCGGAAGTGGCTACTAAAACCGTGTTTTTAGCGTCTTTTTTATCTTTATTGAAATAACCCAGACAACGTGACATAAAACGTGCTCCAACGTCTTTAAATGCCATGGTTGGGCCGTGAAATAATTCTAATGAATAAATTCCGTTTTCGACTTTCACAACCGGAAAATCAAAAACTAAAGTATCCGCAATAATTTCTTTTAGTGTTGAAGCCGGAATTTCATCGCCAACAAATTGTTTTATCGCTTCATAAGCAATGTGTTCGTGGCTTAAACTTTCTATTTTGTCAAAAAACGAAGGATCTAAAGGCGTAATGTTTTCCGGGAAATATAATCCTTTATCACTCGCTAATCCTTGTATTACAGCTTCCTGAAAAGAAACTTTTGGGGCATTATGGTTTAAACTGTAGTATTTCATTTTTTTAGATTTTTGATTTTAGATTTTAGATTTTTTGGAGAGTAAATTCCAGAGCTAAAATTCCAAATTCCAATAATTTATGTTTTCAATTATGTGCTGCTTTTGTCAGGCTGAGCGGAGTCGAAGCCCCGCAATGTAAAGACATAAAGTATAAACGCACTGTTTGTCATTTCGACGTGAAATATTCGCTAGTAACTCCGCAACGTTAATCCAATCTTTGTGGGCAACTCTTGTGATCCTTCGTTCCTCAGGATGACAAACTGTATGTTATAACAAACAGGATGTGTCATGCTTTGCGAGGGCTTCGACTTCGCTCAGCCTGACAAACTTTGTCTTAATACTTAATTCTTCGTATTTATTACTTTTCTACAAAATCCTAACACCGTCTGGATTGATTTTCGAAACGTGAATTTCATACGGTAAATTCATTTTTTCGTAAACGTCGCTCATGGCTTTTGCGATTTGGTCAGCGGTCGATTTTCCTCTGCTTAAAGCGAAGATCGAAGGACCTGAACCTGAAATTCCAGAACCTAATGCGCCGTTTTCAAGAGCCGTTTGTTTAATTTGATCGAATCCCGGAATTAAAACACTTCGCAAAGGTTCTACGATTTCGTCATGAAGCGAACGTCCAATTAAATCGTAATCTTTGGTGTAAAGACCAGCAACCAATCCGCCTACATTTCCCCATTGCATAATGGCGCTTTTTAGGGAAACGTTTTGTTTTAAAACCGAACGCGCATCAGATGTTTTCAATTCAATTTGCGGATGAACCACCGTTGCAAACAATTCTTCCGGACTGTCAATTTTAATAATATCCAATGGTGCATAACTTCTTACCAAAGTAAATCCGCCTAAAAGGGCAGGAGCAACATTGTCGGCGTGTGCATTGCCGCTGGCTAATTTCTCGCCCTGCATTGCAAACTGAACCAAATCTTTACGAGAATATGGTCGGCCAAGTAATTCGTTAATCCCGAAAACCGCTCCGGCAGAACTTGCAGCGCTGCTTCCAATACCGCTTCCGGCTTTAATGTGTTTGTAAATTTCGATTTCAAATCCGCAGTCAACATCAAGGGTTTCTAACATGGCCAGCGCCGCAACTCCAGAAACGTTTTTCTCGGTTTCCAAAGGTAAATCGGCACCCACAATTTTAGTGATTCGAACTCCTTTTTGATCGACTTTTCGAACAATCATTTCATCGCCCGCATTGTCTAAGCAAAGCCCCAATACGTCAAATCCGCAAGAGAGGTTCGCAATAGTTGCCGGGCAAAATAGTTTTATTTCCATTTTCTTTTTAAAGATTCTGAGGTTCTAAGATGCTAAGATTCTAAGGTTTCTGTAGCAGCTTTTTATTTTTAGTTTCTAAGGTTTTGAGGCTCTAAGAGACTAAGATTAAGTTTTGAAAAAAAACTCAGAAACTTAGCCTCTTAGAACCTTAGCACCTTTATATATTGCCTATTCGAATTACATCTGCAAAAATTCCTGATGCTGTTACTGCTGCTCCGGCACCGGCTCCCTTTATCAATAAAGGCTGATCTACGTAACGATCTGTGTAGAAAAGTACAATATTGTCTTTTCCTTCAAGATTGTAAAACGGATGATCTTTTGGGATGAATTGCAGACCAACGCTTGCTTTTCCGTTTTCGAATTGTGCCACGTATTTCAATCTTGAATCTTTCGCTAAAGCTTCGTTGTAAATACCTTCAAAGTGAGAAGCGTGTTTAATTAACGAAGCAAAAAAGTCTTCGTTGTTTGTTGTGGCTAAACAATCTGCTGGCAGGAACGATTCGTTTGCAATCGCATCAATATCCATTTCGTAACCGCTTTCGCGAATCAAAATCAGGATTTTACGCGCTACGTCGATGCCGCTTAAATCAATTTTTGGATCTGGTTCTGTGAAACCCTGAACTCCGGCTTCTTTCACCACATCGTGGAAAGAATTGTTTTTATCGAAATTGTTGAAAATGAAATTCAAACTTCCAGATAAAACCGCTTGGATTTTATGTACTTTATCGCCAGATGCAATAAGGTTTTTTACAGTATCGATAATGGGTAGTCCCGCACCAACATTCGTTTCAAACAAAAACGGAGCATTGTATTGGCGAGATAAACTTTTTAATTTTTTATAGTTGTCGTAAGCAGATGAACAAGCAATTTTATTACAAGTTACAACGGCAATACTTTCTTTTAAAAACTTCTCATACATTTCAGAAACGTTTGCATTTGCTGTAATATCAACAAAAATGCTGTTACGTAAATTCAATTCTCTGGCACGTGCAATGAATTCTGTTGGAATAGCAGCTTCTCCTTTTTCTAAAGTGGCCTGCCAGTCTTTTAAAGAAATTCCGTCTTCATCAAAAAGCATTTTTCTGGAGTTTGACAAAGCGATTACACGAACATTGATTTTTAAATTGTCTTTTAAGAACTTTCTTTGATTGTGAATCTGCTCGATGAATTTTTCGCCCACATTTCCAACTCCCATTACAAAAAGATTCAGCTGTTTTGTGTTTTCTTCAAAGAAGTTTTCGTGTAAAGTATTCAACGCTTTTTTAACGTCTCTTTCGTTGATTACAGTCGAAATATTACGCTCAGAAGCTCCTTGTGCAATGGCACGAATGTTTACGTTGTTTTTTCCTAAAGTGCTGAACATTCTGCCGCTTAAACCTTGGTGATTTTTCATGTTTTCGCCCACCAAAGCAATAATGCAAAGGTCTTTTTCTACAATGCAAGGATCGATTTTGTTCTGCGAAATTTCGATTTCAAATGCTCTGTTAATCGCTGCTTCGGCATTGTCAGCATCAGAATTTAAAATTCCGATACAGATAGAATGTTCAGAAGAAGCCTGAGTAATAAAAATCACGTTGATTTTTTCCTGAGACAATACTTCAAACAAACGTCTTGACGAACCGGCAACTCCAATCATTCCTGGGCCTTCAAGTGTTAAAAGCGAAATATGATCGATATGACTGATTCCTTTTACAACCGTGTCTTTAGATTGAACATGATCAGAAATTAAAGTTCCCTCGGCTTCCGGCTCAAAAGTATTTTTGATTAAAATGGGAATGTTTTTTCTTAAAACCGGCTGAATTGTTGGCGGATACAACACTTTGGCACCAAAATGCGACAATTCCATCGCTTCCTGATACGAAATGTTGGCAATAGGCTGTGCCTGTTTTACGATTTTAGGGTTTGCAGTAAACATTCCGTTTACGTCAGTCCAGATTTCCAGTTGGTCGGCGTCGATTGCTCCAGCGATAATCGCCGCAGTATAATCAGAACCGCCGCGGCCTAAAGTCGAAGTGATTCCGTCTAAAGTCTGAGCAATAAAACCGGGTAAAATATTGATTCTTGATTCATTCGAAGCAAAATACTCCTGAATCAATTGGTTTGAAATTTCGAAGTTAACACCGGCTTTTCCAAACTCAGCATTGGTTTTAATTAATTCGCGGCTGTCTTTGTAAACCGCATTTTTATCAATTTGCTGATAAGCCTGTGCGATAATATAAGACGAAAGTAATTCGCCAAAACTCAAAATAGTATCGGCAGTTCTTGGAGATAATTCGCCCAAAAGGAAACAGCCGTCTAATAAAGTTTCTAAATGATTGATGATTCTTTTTACGTGACTCAGCAAACTGCTTTGCTCGCTTACCGGAATAAGTTCTTTTAGCGTGTCAAGGTGTTTTTTCTCGATTTCGGCTACAATATTTCTAAAGTCTTCGTCATTTGCTGCCGCTTTTGCTGCTGCTAATTGCAATAAATCAGTCACTTTGCTAAGTGCAGAAACTACCACAACCAGTTGGTCATCTTTAGCTTTTTGATTAACAATTTCGAGAACGAGTTTTATATTTTGAGCATTGGCAACCGAAGTTCCGCCAAATTTTAATACTTTCATTTTTTGATATTTTTTAATAAGATGCAGAGATTTTGAGTAACAAAAGTTCAAAGATTATTAGCTCTGAACTGAAACTGAAAACTGCGTTTATTTTTTTTCTTTGTAAATGTTTTCATCTATCCAATACCTTTCTTCTTTTAAGAAAAAAGTATAGATAATCTGGATTATATGTAAAAATGTATACCCCTAAGGGGTAGTAGTTGTTGTAGTAGAAATAATGGTAGCAGCAATTGCAACTCCAGTTTGAGTTGTCATTGTAGATTGATATTTTACGCTGTTACTTTTCATTTTTGATTTTTCAAAAGTACAGTTTTTTAGAAGCATTAAAAATTTTTGAGGCCTTTTTACGAATATTTTAATAATTCAAATCTCAATAATTCAATATTGAGTATTTGTTAAAATTCAATATGCTAAATTGAAGTTTTGATATATTTCAGGACTCATTTGTGTGAAAAGGACTTCTGCAATAGATTGATTTTTAATGAAAAGATAGTCGAAAAGCATTGAAATACATCATTTTTGGCATTGAGAAAAAGTTAAAAGTGAAGAACGGCTTTTGGCAAAATTTTAATTATTGTGATAAAATGTTGCTTTTTAATATTGATTTGTTGAATTTTGACATCTTAAATTGAAAAACGTCATGAGAGAAATCCATTATATAAGTACTGAGACCATCACTTTAGAAACATTACAGGAAATTTTAGTAAACGATAAAGCCCTTGAGTTATCTGAAGAAGCAAAAGTAAATGTTCAAAAATGCCGCGATTATTTAGATAAGAAAATGGCATCGCATACCGCACCAATTTACGGTATCAATACTGGTTTTGGGTCACTTTATAGTGTGAAAATCTCAAATGAAAATCTTTCTAAACTTCAGGAAAACTTAGTAAAATCGCATGCTTGCGGAACTGGAGATGAAGTTCCGTTAGAGATTGTAAAAATGATGCTTTTGCTTAAAATTCAATCTTTAAGCTACGGACATTCAGGTGTGCAATTGCAGACTTTAAGCCGTTTGGTTGATTTTTACAACAATGATATTTTGCCTGTAATTTTTACTCAGGGTTCACTTGGTGCTTCTGGAGATTTAGCGCCGCTGGCACATTTATCTCTGCCTTTATTAGGAGAAGGTGAAGTTTATTTTGAAGGAAAAAAAGTGGCTTCTGCCGAAGTTTTAAAACGTTTTAACTGGGAGCCAATTGTTTTACAGTCGAAAGAAGGTTTGGCTTTGTTAAACGGAACACAGTTTATGAGTGCTTATGGCGCACATATTTTAATTAAAGCGTATAAATATTCGTATTTGGCAGATTTAATCGGAACCATTTCTTTAGAAGGTTTTGATGGAAAAATTGAACCTTTTAACGAATTGATACATTATATACGTCCGCATAAAGGACAAATCGTAACGGCGCAGCGTATTACGGAGTTTTTAGAAGGAAGCGAAATTATCGCTCAGGAAAAGAAACACGTTCAGGATCCGTATTCTTTCCGTTGTATGCCTCAGGTTCACGGCGCTTCTAAAGATGCGATTGATTACGTTAGAAAAGTATTTAAAACCGAAATTAACTCGGTTACAGATAACCCAAATATATTTATTGAAGCCGATCAGATTATTTCAGGCGGTAATTTCCACGGTCAGCCTTTGGCTTTGGCTTTAGATTTTATGGCTATTGCTTTGGCCGAATTAGGAAGTATTTCTGAAAGAAGAACCTATCAGTTAATTTCAGGATTGCGTAATCTTCCGGCATTTTTGGTTGATAATCCGGGATTAAACTCTGGTTTCATGATTCCACAGTATACTGCAGCAAGTATTGCAAGTCAAAATAAACAGCTGGCAACACCATCGAGCATTGACAGCATCGTTTCGAGCAATGGACAAGAAGACCATGTGAGCATGGGAGCAAACGGAGCGACAAAAGCCTTACGCATTTTAGATAATTTAGAGCGTATTCTGGCAATCGAATTATTAAACGCATCTCAGGCAATTGCTTACAGAGAGCCTTTAAAATCAAGCGATTTCATCGAAATGTTCCTAAGCAGTTATAGAGAAGTAGTGCCTTTGGTAAAAGAAGACAGAATCTTACATATCGACATTAAAAACACCGTTTCTTTCCTGGAGAGTTTCCAAATAGAAAACGATTTGTTAACAATGGCTTAACATTGTAAAATATTATTGAAGTAATTTTGCACTATCAAAAATATAAAAATGTCAATAAACAGTATTTTCCAATTTTTAGTGCCGAAAGACAAGAAATTCTTTCCACTTTTTGAAGAAGCTTCAAGCAATTTAATTGAATTAGCTTCTAACTTACACGAAGCTGTAAATCTTCCGTTAAAAGAAAGAGAAGTTCTTTTTCAAAAGATTGACGAATTAGAGCAAAAAGGTGAAGACATTACACGCCAAACCAATTTGGAATTAAGCAGAAACTTTATTACTCCATTTGATAGAGAGGATATCCATACTTTAATTACTTCTATTGATAACGTTGCTGATTACCTTCATGGTGCAGCAAGCCGTATGAGATTATATCAAGTTGATAAGATTACAAAATCTATCAGAAAAATGACTGAAATCAACCTTGAAGCTTGTCAAAACATTGACAGTGCTGTAAAAGAATTGAGAAATTTAAAGAATTTCAAAGTCATTAAAGATGCTTGTTCCAGAATTAATAAATTGGAAAACAAGTCAGATAACGTTTATAATAAAGCAGTTTTTGAAATTTTTGAAAACGAAACAGATGCTAAAAATATCATTAAATATAAAGAGGTATTATCTGTTTTAGAATCAGCAACAGATAAATGTAAAAGTGTTGCTAACATACTAGAATCTATTTCTGTAAAACATTCTTAATTCAATTTTTCATCCTGAAGTTATAATTTTATGACGCTACTTATATTAATTATAGTATTAGCCTTAATTTTTGATTACATCAATGGTTTTCATGATGCGGCAAATGCTATAGCGACTGTTGTTGCAACAAAGGTTCTAACGCCTTTTCAGGCCGTTCTTTGGGCAGCATTTTTTAATTTTTTAGCTTATTGGGTTTTCGGATTTGGTGTTGCAGATACTGTTGCTAAAACAGCGCACACAATGGAAATTAACCTGGTTGTAATTCTCGCCGGAGTAATTGCTGCAATCTGCTGGAATTTATTGACTTGGTGGTTAGGAATTCCTTCAAGTTCTTCGCATACATTAATTGGAGGTTTTGCAGGAGCAGCCGTAGCGCACGCTATTGCAGTTCATGGTTTTTCTGGTTATGTTGGAGAAGACGGTGCAACACATTATTGGTACGAAATTGTAAGCTGGTATAAGGCCGGAAAAGATGGCGGCATGCCGTCTGGGGTTCTTATTATTATTGCGTTTATCGTTTTAGCACCTTTATTAGGAGCTTTGGCTTCGTATTTAATTTCGATTTGGTTATTAAATGCTTCTCGTAAAAGTATTGGTCCAAAAATATTTACTATAGTTTTAATGCTTGTCACTATTTGGTTTGTATATGTTCAAATGGTTTCTTATGAAGAAATTGTAGAGCATGGAAAACCTCGTTTTGATTCTCATTTTTGGAGCGTAATTTTTGATTCGCATAATATTAAATGGTTTTTAGTTGCCTTTATCATCTTAACCGTAAGTACATTTTGTTTGATATTTAGCAGTTTAAATCTTCATCAGGCCGATGCTGCTTTGAAAAAAATGCAATTATTATCTTCTGCTGCTTTTAGTTTAGGTCACGGAGGAAACGACTCTCAAAAAGTAATGGGTATTATTGCTGCAGCTGTAGCGGTTTATATCAATACAAACCCTGGAGTTCACATGGATGCCTGGTTAGATGTTGTATTGCCTAATGATGATTTAGGAATAAAAGGAATAATGCCGGGATGGATTCCGTTAGCGTGTTATTCTGCAATTGCAGCAGGAACTTTGAGTGGTGGATGGAAAATTGTGAAAACAATGGGTTCTAAAATTACTAAAGTAAGTTCGTTTGAAGGTGTTGCTGCCGAAACTGCGGGAGCTTTAACGCTTTATTTTACAGAGCACTTAAAAATTCCGGTAAGTACAACGCACACGATTACAGGATCGATTATTGGTGTTGGATTAACAAAACGTGTATCTGCAGTTCGCTGGGGAGTTACAGTAAGTTTAATCTGGGCTTGGGTTTTAACTATTCCAATTTCGGCTTTATTAGCAGGTTTGGTTTATTTTATTCTAAGTGTATTTATATAATAAAATGATTATGTAAATGTGAGATATAAAATCACATTTGTAGATATATTTTAAAGCCGATTTCAATTTGAAATCGGCTTTTTTGTTTGCTTAAATCTCTTTTTCAACCATTATAAAGTGATATATTTGATGTCAATTTAAATGCCGTTTATGATCAATCAAAAAACTTTAAGCCAAATAGAGCGAATAAAGAAGAAGCTGATTTTAGCAAAAGACATTGACAAAGATTTTAAAGTTTTTGGTGCCGAGAGCCATCAATATATTTTAGGAAAAACAATAAGTAATGATGTTATTTTGAAGTTTGAGAACGATTTTAATGTTTCTCTTCCGGAGAGTTATAAAGCGTTCTTAATGCATATTGGAAACGGCGGCATATCGTATGAGAACTCCGCTGCAGGACCGTGTTACGGAATATTTCCTTTTGGTGAAAATGTTGATGAATTTGTTTATAGTAATCCTGAAAAATATTTAAAAGAAGGTTGTATTTTATATCCAGGATTGAGTGACGAATTTTGGAAAGAACTGACTAAAAAGATTGAGGAAGATGATGATATTTCTAACGAGGATTTTGAAACCGAATTAGGAAAAATATACAGCGGAATTTTACCAATCAGCAGTCAGGGTTGTACATATTATTATGGGCTTGTTTTAAGCGGAGAATATAAAGGACGAATTGTGAATGTTGATTTAGACAGGCAGAAACCTTTTTTTGCTTTTGAATCTAATTTTCTGGATTGGTATGAACGCTGGCTTGATGAAATTACATCAGAAAGCGGGGCAGAACAAACGGATTTGTTTTATTATACTTTGGGTGGAGCTGTAATTCATATTTTGAATGTATTTATTACTGTTGAAGACGAAGAAACAAAATTAGAATGCTTAAAAGGAATTTTAAGAAAGCAAAAAATAGATTCACAGAGTTTAGATGTTCTGGAAAAAGAATACAAATCGAGTAAAGGGGAAATCAGGGAAAAACTGCTTCAAATTCTTGTGAAATTTGATTATGATCGTGCTTATCCTTATTTGGTTGATTTTGTAAAAGAGGATATTTTGAGCGTGTTTCAATTTGTATTTTGGTATGCCAAAGAAAGAAGTTCTGACTGGCTGGAATTTATAAAACAAAATACGGAAAGAATAAACGATGAAGAAACCTTTCAATTTTGTACTTATCTGCTGCAAGAAATGAATCTGGATTATGGGGCTGTTATTCTTCCATTTGCATTGAATGAAAATAATGAAATAAGACGACAGCTGTACTATTCGCTTGGACAATTAGAAAATAAAAGAGATTATATCGATACTTTTATTATGGGATTAAATGATGATTCTAATTGGGTTATTCATTCTGCATTACAGGCTTTGGATGGAGTAGAAGAGGAAAAGCTTTTAATTCATTATAAGAGAATTGCGGAGAGATTTCCGAAAGAACAGGATTATATATTAGTAAACCTTAATCATCGTCTTAAGCCTTTTGGATTAACCAATAAAACGATAAAGAAGGTCAATTTTGAGAAGTATAAATAAGAGAATTTAAAAAGCCGATTTCCATTTGAAATCGGCTTTTTTATTGGTGGTTTATAAATGGAAAAAATGTCTATTTGTGCTATTTTTTTGACCTTTAAGGGGTGTTCTTACTATTTTATAAATTGATATTTACCGAATTACTCACCATTTAAATTCATTTTCGAAAGTATAAAGAGAAATGGGTTTTATAACTGACAGTTCCACTTGATGCACATCTTCACTAATAATAAACTTATCCGTTTTTTTCTCTTAGCTGTATCTTTTTTACTTTTTTCTTGCGGAAAAAATGATGATATACGAAGAATTCGCTTGAAAGTTGATCAAAAAAAAGTTGCCAGTAATCCAAGTGAGGAATCAGATAGAATTTCCTGTTTTATAAAGGAATCTGTCAGCAGATCTTTAAAAGGAATAGATATGAATAAACTAAAATATTATACGGTAGAAAGAAATGATACTATTTTAGTTATTGCTAAGGTTACAGATATGATAGGAATTCAAAAGGCTTCTCGAAAAAAAATGTTATTTGCAATAGAGAGCTGTCTGATTTCTTCCGAAAGATATTATATGAAAAAGATTTACATTGACGTCGAAGGAAATTTTAGTACGTTATTAGTAAAAACACCTATGCAGTATGATCTGGATGGCAAGTTTGCAAATGAGGACTTGCTTTTGTCATTTTATGGAAAATCAAAAATTCCATTTAGGAAATAAAGAATTTTTCTTAATTAAAATTTTTGAAGATTTTTATGATTGTGTTTGCGCTTATAATGCGTTTGTTTGAGGTGTTTTTTATCGTCAGAAATTATACTGATGGTTCCGTCAATTTCCAGCATGGCAAGTTTTACATCGGTTAAATGTTCTAAACCATGTTCGCGTGCGGCTTCTTTTAATTCTTCGTGAGAAATATCTAATTTGCTTAAAGCTTTAAAATCAAGTGTTCCGTTGTGAATTAATACTTCGGGTTTTTCTAATAATAAATCGTTTAAGCCTTTGTATTTATGAGTAAGTTTTTTGATGATGTAATTGATGATAAACAAAGCCAAAGCGGCAATTAAACCGCCAGAAAGACTCGTGTCTGGTCCAACCATAGCATTTTGAACCGAGTTACTGATTAATAAAATCAGGATAATATCGGCGGTATTGAGCTGCGAAAGTTCTTTTTTTCCAAAGACGCGTAAGGCAATGGTCATGAAAAAATAAACAGCTAAACTTCTTAAAATAATATCTAGATAAGGAAAAATCATGATTCTTAATTTTTTCAGATTTAAAAAAAGCTTTGTCAAAGTTTAAACTTTGACAAAGCTGCTAAATTATTGATGCGTAATTAAGTTTAAATGAACTTAACTCAATTTGAAATTCTTTTCGATTGCTTTAATCATTTCTCCAGCTACATCTTTGTTTGTTGCGCCTTCGATTCCTTCAAGACCAGGAGATGAGTTTACCTCAAGCAATAACGGCCCTTTTGAAGAACGAATAATATCAACACCGGCCACTTTTAAATCCATTGCTTTTGCGGCTTTAATAGCGATCTTTTTTTCTTCGGCAGTTACTTTTATTACAGATGCTGTTCCGCCAAGGTGAATATTGGCTCTGAACTCGCCCGGCATTGCTTCACGCTGAATGGCGGCAACCACTTTTCCGTCGATTACAAAACAGCGAATGTCTTTTCCGTTTGCTTCTTTAATAAATTCCTGAACTAAGATATTGGCATTTAAGCTTTTAAATGCATTGATAACACTTTCTGCAGCTTTTTTGGTTTCGGCTAAAACAACCCCTTTTCCTTGTGTTCCTTCTAATAATTTGACAATTAGGGGTGAACCTCCAACCATCTTAATTAAATTGTCTGTATCTAGCGGAGAATTGGCAAAACCAGTTGTTGGAATGTCAATGCCGCTGTTTAAAAGCAATTGTAACGAATATAGTTTGTCTCTCGATTGTGTTATGGCTGTCGCCGAATTTAAAACGAAAACCTTTAACGCTTCAAACTGACGTGTTAAGGCACAACCGTAAAAAGTGATGCTTGGTCTTATTCGGGGAATAATGGCGTCGAATTGATTTAAGATTTTTCCGCCTCTGTAATGAATCTCAGGCGTTTTGGCATCGAGTTTCATGTAACATTCCTTGATGTTCAAAAAATGCATTTCATGGCCTCGCATTTCGCCGGCTTCCATGATTCTTTTATTACTGTATAATTCCGGGTTACTGGCTAAAAGACCGATACGTAAACCAGAACTTGCTTTTTCTGAGTTTTGGTATAATTCCTTTAAAGCTTCGCTTGTAGGTTGTCCTAATAAATATTTTTCTTCCGGATCAACTAGTACACGTCCGCTCATGGCTTCACGGCCTAAAAGCATTCTAAAACCCATCGAGTCACGATTGGTTAATGTCATTTCGATTGGCCATTTTGCATCGCCAATTTTTAAACTGGTTTGAATAACGTAACGGTGTTCTCTGTAACCGCTCGAACTTTTTACAATTCGTTTGTCAACCAGCGGTGCTTCGCAATGAATAATGGTTTTAATGTTATTCTGAATTGGGTTAATATCGAATTTTACCCAATTGGCATCATTTTTTATAAAAGGAGCTATGTTGATGGCGTGCATTGCCGAAGTTTTGGCACCAGAATCGACACGAGCCTTGATTGTCGGGATTCCAAGTTCTGGAAATGAGCACCATTCTTCGCTGCCTAAAATGACTTTGTTTTGAAGCATACTTTGTTTTTTTGTTATAGAATTTAAATCCAAAAATAGCTATTTGCTTTTACTAAAGGTAGTAAATTATCCAAAAAAAATACCCGTTATGTTATGAAAACGTAACGGGTAAATTATTTTTGTTATAATTTTTAACTAATTTATTGATTTGTCGGCTCTTCGGCTTTATGAATTTCTACCGAAAGCTCTTGTGAGTCTTCTTTCAAATCCATCATGATTTCATCGCCTGAATGTATTTTCGAAGTGATGATTTCTTCGGCTAACAAATCTTCAACATATTTCTGAATTGCTCTTTTCAGAGGTCTTGCTCCAAATTGCTTATCAAAACCTTTGTCGGCAATAAATGCTTTGGCTTTGTCTGTTAAACTTAATTTGTAACCTAACTCTGCAATACGAGAATATAGTTTTTTCAATTCGATTTCGATAATCAAATCGATATCGGCTTTTTCTAAACTGTTGAATACGATTACGTCGTCAATTCTGTTTAAGAATTCAGGAGCAAAGGTTTTTTTTAATGCATTTTCGATAATGCTTTTTGAGTTTTCATCCGCTTGAGCCACTTTTGCAGCAGTTCCGAATCCTACACCTTGCCCGAAGTCTTTTAACTGACGTGCTCCAACGTTAGATGTCATGATTATGATCGTGTTTTTGAAGTCAATTTTGCGACCTAAACTATCTGTTAAATATCCGTCATCTAAAACTTGCAGCATCATATTAAACACATCCGGATGCGCTTTTTCGATCTCATCTAAAAGTACAACACAGTAAGGTTTTCTACGAACTTTTTCAGTCAATTGACCTCCTTCTTCGTAACCTACGTATCCCGGAGGCGCTCCAACTAAACGAGAAATAGCAAATTTTTCCATGTATTCGCTCATGTCAATACGAACTAACGCATCTTCAGAATCGAATAATTCTTTTGCTAAAACTTTAGCTAATTGAGTTTTACCAACTCCTGTTTGACCTAAGAAAATGAATGAACCAATTGGTTTATTAGGATCTTTAAGTCCGGCTCTGTTACGTTGAATAGAACGTGCAATTTTAAGAACAGCTTCATTTTGTCCAATTACTTTATTCTGAATCAATTCAGGTAATTGTGCTAATTTGTTGCTTTCTGTTTGTGCAATTCTGTTTACAGGAATTCCGGTCATCATAGAAACAACATCGGCAACATTATCTTCTGTAACTTCAATTCTGTTGTTTTTAGAATCTT
The DNA here is from genome assembly GCF_058807735.1 of Flavobacterium sp. GW821-FHT12A05. NCBI lineage: Bacteria > Pseudomonadati > Bacteroidota > Flavobacteriia > Flavobacteriales > Flavobacteriaceae > Flavobacterium > Flavobacterium sp. GW821-FHT12A05. Next base: position 812,229 of record NZ_JBXAQY010000001.1, read on the forward strand.
CTTCCCATTGTTCTTGTGCTAAAGCTAGATCTTTTTCAATGCGTTTTTCATCATCGCGAAGTTTGGCTGCTTCTTCATATTTTTGTTTTTTAACAACCATATTTTTCATTTCGCGAACTTCTTCTAACTGACGCTCTAAATCTAAAATTTGTTTAGGAACATCAATATTAGTAATGTGTACACGAGATCCGGCTTCGTCCATTGCATCGATCGCTTTGTCTGGTAAGAAACGCTCAGACATATATCTGTTTGTTAATTTTACACAAGCTTCAATTGCTTCCTGAGTATAGGTTACATTGTGGTGGTCTTCGTATTTGTCTTTTACGTTGTTCAAAATTGCGATTGTTTCCTCAACCGAAGTTGGTTCAACAATTACTTTTTGGAAACGTCTTTCAAGAGCTCCATCTTTTTCTATATATTGTCTGTACTCGTCAAGAGTTGTGGCACCAATACATTGGATTTCTCCTCTTGCTAAAGCAGGTTTGAACATGTTTGAAGCGTCAAGAGAACCCGTTGCTCCACCAGCACCCACAATAGTATGAATTTCGTCAATGAAAAGAATGATATCGTCATTTTTCTCTAACTCATTCATTACAGCTTTCATTCTTTCTTCAAACTGTCCTCTGTATTTTGTTCCGGCAACTAAACTTGCCAAATCAAGGGTTACAACACGTTTGTGAAAAAGAATACGTGATACTTTCTTTTGAATGATACGTAAAGCAAGTCCTTCTGCAATAGCAGATTTACCAACTCCAGGTTCTCCAATAAGAAGCGGATTGTTCTTTTTTCTTCGGCTTAAAATTTGTGAGACACGTTCAATTTCTTTTTCGCGTCCTACAACAGGATCAAGTTTTCCTTCTTCTGCCATTTCTGTTAAATCTCTCCCAAAATTATCCAGAACCGGAGTTTTAGATTTTTTGTTTGACTTATTGGCTGGATTATTGAAACTACTTTCCTTTAGACTGTCATCTTGTCCTGAATCGTCATTGTACGATTCGTTTCTTGGCAAGTTTTCTAAGAATTCTTCTTCGTTTGGCGTCATGTTTAAATATTGTTCTTTAGCTATGTCATAATCTATTTTTAGTTTATTCAACAGCTTGGTTGTTGGATCGTTTTCGTTTCGTAGGATGCATAGAAGCAAATGAGCCGTGCTAATCGACGAACTTTGAAATACTTTAGCTTCAAGAAAAGTGGTCTTCAGTGCCCTTTCGGCCTGTCGGGTAAGATGAAGGTTTTTCTTTTCGGCATTTACCTCAACGCTCTGGTTGGCTGGACTCAGTATTTCTACCTTCCTGCGTAAATGGTCTAAATCGACTGCTAGGTTATTAAGTATATGAATAGCTTTTCCGTTACCATCTCTTAAAATGCCCAGCATTAGATGCTCAGTACCAATAAAGTCGTGTCCTAAACGAAGGGCTTCTTCCTTACTGTATGTAATAACATCTTTTACTCTTGGTGAAAAATTATCATCCATAATATATAATTGGTATTGTAAATTTAGTGAATTACAGTTTGAAAAACAAAAACCGTACCCATCGAGAACTACTGTCAGCTAATTGACAAAAAAAATAACAATAAAAGCGTTAAAAAACGCTTAATTTATTAACTAAAACCTAAAATAAAGTTGTTAATAAATCATTTAAATAAGTGTAAGGAAATAGCTGAAAAAATTTTAAAAAAACGTATCTTGGCACGCTTTGAAACTAATATAATTATTTAAACATAACAACTTATGTCTGAAGGAGAAAAGTTAATTCCTATTAACATTGAAGATGAAATGAAATCAGCTTACATCGATTATTCGATGTCAGTAATTGTATCGAGAGCGCTTCCTGATGTTAGAGATGGCTTGAAACCAGTACATCGAAGAGTTCTTTACGGAATGTATGATTTAGGTGTAACTTCAAGATCTGCTCATAAAAAATCTGCAAGAATCGTAGGGGAGGTTTTGGGTAAGTATCACCCGCATGGTGACACCTCTGTTTATGATGCAATGGTTCGTATGGCTCAGGAATGGAGTATGCGTTATTTATTAGTTGATGGTCAGGGTAACTTTGGTTCTGTCGATGGAGACAGCCCGGCAGCAATGCGTTATACTGAGGCCAGAATGCGCAAAATCTCAGAAGATATTATGGCAGATATCGAAAAAGAAACAGTTGATTTCCAGCTTAACTTTGACGATACCTTATATGAGCCTAAAGTAATGCCAACAAGAGTTCCTACCTTATTAGTAAACGGAGCTACAGGTATCGCAGTAGGTATGGCGACAAACATGCCGCCGCACAATTTAACCGAAGTTATCAATGGTACCCTTGCGTACTTGGATAATAATGATATTGAAGTTGACGAATTAATGACGCATATTAAAGCTCCGGATTTTCCAACCGGTGGTGTAATATATGGTTACGAAGGTGTTCGTGAAGCTTTTAAAACAGGTAGAGGACGTATCGTAATGCGTGCAAAAGTGGGCTTCGAAGAAGTTGACGGCAGAGAATGTATTATTGTTACGGAGATTCCATATCAGGTTAACAAGGCCGAAATGATTAAACGTACGGCTGATTTAGTTAACGAGAAAAAAATCGAAGGTATTGCGAATATTCGCGACGAGTCTGATAGAAACGGTATGCGTATCGTTTATATCCTGAAACGTGATGCTACACCAAACGTAGTATTAAATACCTTATATAAGTACACATCATTACAATCTTCTTTTAGTGTAAATAACATTGCACTTGTAAAAGGACGTCCTCAAATGCTGAATCTAAAAGATATGATTCACTATTTTATTGAGCACCGTCATGATGTTGTAGTACGTAGAACTCAATTTGAGTTACGTAAAGCAGAAGAAAGAGCGCATATTTTAGAAGGGTTAATTATTGCTTCAGATAATATTGATGAAGTAATTGCCATTATTAGAGGTTCTAAAAATACCGAAGAAGCTCGTGAGAAATTAATCGAAAGATTCAATTTGTCAGATATTCAGGCTCGTGCTATTGTTGAGATGCGTTTACGTCAGTTAACAGGACTGGAGCAGGATAAATTAAGAGCTGAGTTCGAAGAATTAATGAAATTAATCGAGCACTTAAAAGCATTATTAGCAGATGTTAATTTAAGAACTAACTTAATTAAGGAAGAACTTGAAGAAATCCGCGAAAAGTATGGAGATGCTCGTCGTTCGACTATTGAATATTCTGGTGGTGATGTAAGTATCGAGGATTTAATTGCCGATGAGAATGTGGTAATTACAATTTCTCATGCAGGATACATCAAACGTACTAACCTGACAGAATACAAAACACAAAACAGAGGAGGAGTTGGACAAAAAAGCGCCGGAACAAGAGATCAGGATTTCCTTGAGCACATGTTCGTTGCGACCAACCACCAATATATGATGTTCTTTACGCAAAAAGGAAAATGTTTCTGGATGCGTGTTTACGAAATTCCTGAAGGAAGTAAAACGGCAAAAGGAAGAGCGATTCAAAACTTGGTAAACATTGAAAGCGACGATAAAGTAAAAGCTTTCATTTGTACACAAGACTTAAAAGACAAAGATTACATCAACAGTCATAACCTTGTAATGGTAACGAAACAAGGACAGGTTAAGAAAACTTCTTTAGAGAAATATTCTAAACCTCGTGCTAATGGAGTTGCTGCAATTACAATTAAAGAAGGTGATGAGTTACTTGAAGCAAAATTAACAGATGGAGAAAGCCAAATTATCCTGGCAGTTAAGTCTGGTAAATTAGTTCGTTTTGAGGAAACAAAAACACGTCCGATGGGAAGAACAGCTTCTGGAGTTCGTGGAATCACTTTAAAAGATGAAACGGATGAAGTAATTGGTATGGTTACTGTTGCTAAAAACGATGTTGCCGATTCACAAATTCTTGTTGTAACTGAAAACGGATACGGTAAACGTACTAAATTAGTTGACGACGATGGAGAAGATGTGTACAGAATTACAAACCGTGGAGGTAAAGGGGTTAAAACTCTTAATATCACGGAAAAAACCGGAAAATTAATTTCGATTAATGCCGTAACAGATTCAGATGATTTAATGATTATCAACAAATCTGGATTAACAATTAGAATGGCAATTGAGGATTTACGTGTTATGGGACGTGCCACTCAAGGTGTTAGACTGATTAACTTAAAAGGAAAAGATTCTATCGCTGCCGTTACAAAAGTAATGAAAGACGATGCCGAAGAAGTTATTGTTGACGAAGATGGAAACGTTGTAGAATCGGTTATCGAAAGAGTTAAACCAGATTTAGAAGTTCTTGAAGACGATGGTGTTGTAGAAGATGATGACGATGATGATTCTGAAGAAGAATTAGAAGACGAAGATGATTCTGAAGAAGAAGAATCAGAAGAATAATTAACCACAAAAAATTAATTAAATATACAAATTGAACACTATGAAAAGTAAATATGTAATACTAGCGTCAGCATTACTGATCTCTGTAGCTACGTTTGCTCAAAAAGATCAAATTAAAAGTGCTGAAAAAGCATTAAAAAGCGGTGATGCTCAGGGAGCAATTACAATATTAAATGATGCTGAAAACATGGTAGCAAATGCTAAAGATGTTGAACAGGCACAATTTTATTTTGTAAAAGGAAATGCTTATCTAGACCTTGCAAACAAAAAAGTTGAAGAAAGCAAAAACTTATCTGCAGCTGCTGAAAGCTATAAAAAATTAATTGAAGTTGAAAAAGCATCTGGAAAGTTGAAATATTCAACTCAGGCAGCGGCATCAATTACTGAAATTAAAGGTAAATTGATTAACTCTGCAATTGCTGATACTCAGTCTAACAAAAGTGTTGAAGGTGCTAAAAAATTATACGATGCTTATTTGTTAGATAAAAACGATACAATCAACTTGTACTATGCTGCTTCTACAGCTGTAAATGCTCAGGATTTTGATTTAGCTCTTCCAATGTACGAAGACTTGAAAAAATTAAACTATTCTGGTAAAGGGACTATGTACACTGCTGTAAACAAAGCAAGCGGAAATGATGATAGTTTTGCTAACGCTAAAGAAAGAGATTTAGCTGTAAAATTAGGAACTCACGAAAAACCTAAAACAGAAGCTATTCCTTCTAAAAGAGGTGAAATCTACAAAAACTTAGCTTTAATCTTAGTTCAAAAAGGACGTACAGAAGATGCAAAGAAAGCGGTTGCTGATGCTAGAAAAACAAATCCGGATGATACTTCTTTAATCCTTACTGAGGCTAACTTATATCTTGAGACTAAAGATTTTGAAACGTACAAAAAATTAGTTGGTGAGGCTTTACAAAAAGAACCAAACAATGCTGATTTAGTTTTCAATTTAGGTGTATTGAGTGCTAATGCAAAAAACAATGCAGACGCTGAGAAATATTACTTAAAAGCGATCGAAATTAATCCAAACTATACAAATGCTTACCTTAACCTTGCTGCTTTAAAATTAGAAGCTGAAAAACCAATCATTGACGAGATGAATAAATTGGGTACTTCTGCAAAAGATATGAAGCGTTACGATGTTTTAAAAGCACAAAGAGAAGGTGTTTTCAAAGGAGTTATTCCTTACCTTAAAAAAGCTAACGAATTAGATCCTAAAAATGATGATGTTGCTAAAACATTATTAGGGGTTTACAAAGCATTAGAAATGAGTGCTGAGGCTAAAGCTTTAAAAGCGACAATGAACCAATAATTAGATTATTGAAATTATAATAAAAAACCATCCCGTTTTTTACGGGATGGTTTTTTTATGCTCTAAAATGATATTTTTTCTAAACTAACGTTGCAGATAAAGTAATCGTTGTGTTTAGGAGTTTAGAAATTGGGCAGATCTCTTTTGCTTTCGCTGCTGTTTTTTCAAATTCTTCTGCAGATATTGAAGGTACTTTTCCTTTTAAATCTAAATGAATTAAAGTGATAGTTCCGTCCTCAAAAGTAACTGTCGCTTCTGTAGATAAATCATCTGCAGTAAAACCACCTTCGTTAAGCAAAAAGCTTAATTGCATCGTAAAACAGCCAGAATGAGCTGCTGCGACTAATTCTTCAGGGTTTGTTCCAACTCCATCAGCAAATCTGGTTTTAAAAGACAATTGCGCGTTATCAAGAGTGGTGCTTTGTGTGCTGATTGTTCCTTTTCCTTCCATGCCGGTTCCTTTCCAGTTGGCGTTTGCTTTTCTTGTAAATTTCATATTCTTGTAATTTAAGATTAGTATTAAAATGTTATTTGTTTGATTATCAATAAGTCGTTATTATCAAATATAAACAATATTTTGCAGAATAGTTTTATGAAATTTAATTGTAATGTTAAGTTTAGGGTTTTTAAGTTGGTGAGAATTTAATCGCAAAGCACGCAAAGATTTTTAGTTAGATTGTGTCGATAAACGCAAAGTTCGCAAAGCTTTATTGGTATACTATTGCCAAAGTATGTCATCCTGAGGAACGAAGGATCTTCACAAGAAACTCACACAAAGTTTATCCGGCATGTCGAGTTGCTAACGAAGATCCTTCGTTCCTCAGGATGACAAAAATGAGGAGAAAATGAAACAAAAAAAAACTGCAATGAATTTCTTCACTGCAGTCTTTGTATTTAAATGGTTTTGCTTTCGCTTAACCTGAAAATTATTCTTGATTTAAGTTTCTCAACTGTTTCAATTTGTCTTTCCAAAGTTCCAGGCTTTCTTTGTGAACAGCGATGTTTTTACGAACTTCAAGAACTATTGAGTTTTCTTTTTTAGCATTTTTGGTATTCGTAAAAAACTGAATATTGTTTTCTAATTGGAAAATTTCATTTTGAACTTCTTCAATTTTGCGCATAATGAAAATCTTTTCATTATCTAGTTTGCGAGTATCGTTACTGTCTGACAAAGAATCAATTCTGTTTGAGAAACGCATCATTTCAGATTCTTTTTTGCTTAAACTTAATTTTTCAAAAAGAGCATCTAAAATTTTATTGAATTTCCCTTCAATATGACGTCTTGAAAAAGGAACTTTTCCATATCCTTTCCAGATTTCAATATGCTGTTTTATAGCATCTAAATCAGTTTTGTGATCTCCTGTTAACTGATAAGCTCTTAAAATATCTAAGTACGCCTTTTTGTTGTCGAAAGCACCAACTTCATCAGCATTTTCTTCTGATTTGTGTTCTTTTAATTTATCAAAATAATGGTTGCAGGCATCTTTAAATTCTTTCCAGATTTTATCTGAATATTTTTTAGGAACGTGGCCAATTTGTTTCCACTCTTCCTGAATTTGTTTCATGATTGGAGTAGTAGCGCCAAAATCTGTACTTTCCTGTAATTCTTTTGCTTTAGCAACAAGAGCCATTTTCTTGTTTAAGTTGTCGTTTTGGTCTTTTTTAATGTCTTTATAAAACGAGTTTTTAAAAGCATTAAAGTTTCTAACGGCAGTTTTAAAAGAAGCCCATGTTTCTTCGTTTACTTCGGTAGGAACTTTTCCGGCAGCGAAAAACTCATTTCTAAGTTCTTCTACTTTCTGGATCTGAATAAGCCATTGCGAATGTGAATTTACTTTTTCAGTTCCTAAAACTTCAATTTTAGCAATAATGTCTTTTTTAACTTCAAGATTTTGTTGTTCGTTTGCTCTTTGGCTTTCGAATAAAACTTCTCTCTTGTCGTGTATTTTTTTAGTCAGTTCGCTAAATTTATTCCAGATAGAATCACGGTGTTCTTTAGAAACAGGACCAATATCTTCTTTCCAAAGACGGTGTAAATCTTGCAATTCGCGGAAAGCTTTGCTTACATCGCTTTCGTTTACAAGTTCTTCAACTCTTGCGATAATTTTTTGTTTTTGATCCAGATTGTGTTTAAAATCTAAATCTCTTGCTTCACGATCTAAGTGCAGATAATCATAAAAATTCTCTACATGGAAATGGTAGTTATTCCAAACGTGATTGTATTTGTCTTTTGGAATTGCTCCGGCATTTTTCCATCTTTCTCTTAAATCATTAAAATGTTTAAGCGTATCTTTTATGTTTTCCTGAGGATTTATAAGTTCTTTTAATTCCTCAACAATAGCAAGTCTGTTTTCTAAATTTGACTTTAGATTGGTTTGTAAATGTTTAAAATGAGCGTTTCTTTTCTCTCTAAAAACATTATAGTATTCGTCAAATTTAGATTTTAAAGGAGAGTGGTATTCAAATTCTTCATTAGGATCTTCTTTTGAAGCATTGAATTCTTCTCTTTTTTCCTCTATAAGATGATTGTATTGCAGTAAAAATGATTTTTTAATTTCTTCGATATGGTCTTTTACAGACATTACTTTGTCTATATTAACCAGTTTTTTAAGCTCATCAACAAGTGCATCCAAAGAAAAAGTATCATAATCTTTCATTGGAATATCATGACGCTCTTTCAGCGTCTCATCTTCACTTTCCTCGGCATTAGAATTTGTTATAGCGTCTAATGCATCTTGATGATCTGTTTCTTCAGCTTCGGTTGTTGTTGCAGCTTCATTTTCAGCAGCAGCTTCAGTTGTTGTTACAGCTTCTTTTTCAGCTTCTAAAACAGGAGTTTCAGTCACAGTTTCAGAATCTGTTGTTTCAACAGTATCATTTTGTGCAGCATCAGTAATTTCGATTTCTAATTTTCCGTCTGCTTCTTGCAGGTTATCATTCTTTTCTTCTAACATTTTTAAATGTATAAGGTTTTTACTTTAAACATTGCGAAAGATAGTAAAGGTGTTTCTAACTACAAAATAAATCGTTTGTTTATGCAGTATTTTACGATGAAATTCTTATTCTTTACTTTGTTTTATAACTATGATATAGTGTTTTTTGTTGATTCTTTGAAAGATCTAAAAAACTCGATTTTCTATAATTTTAGAAAAAAGACAACTAAATATGTCCAGTTTAGTGGGATTTTTAAGTTTATTTCTAAATTAAAACAGAATCAGCATTCCAACTTCAATTCCAAAATTATACGTTTTATGTCCTCCAAATGCCACACTCGGATGAATGTAAGCCATGTCGTTTTTAGTTATTTTTCGCCCAAATTCTACAAAAGCATTATTAGGAAAACCTTTATTTGTTGCATTGTATCGAAAGGCTGCATCTACGGCGATCCAGTTTTTTCCTAAAATAAACATGAAATAGTTTTCGAGTGCCGTGGTATTAATATCGCTGCGGTTATCAGATCCGGCAAAACTCGATTGATTTTCTAAAGAAGCAATCCAAAGCATTTTTCTTTTGTTAAAATAAGCACCATAGAATATAGCAGGTGCGAAAACCCATTTTCCTGTTCCAAGAGCGGGATCAGCAGCTGAGTTTGAAATAACTCGTGCTCTAAAGGCAATTCCTTTGCTGTGATTTAAATAGGGGATATAACTGATGCCGGCACCAATATCTCCAATTCCGGTTTTATTGATTGAGTTGGTATTTGTTGATATTAAAGGGAGGTCAACTCTTAAATTCCAGGCCTTATTGGCAATGGGGTGTAGAAAACGGAGTTGGGTTGTGTTATAAGATCCTGTATCGGTATCTAAGTATTCGTTAAATAACAGAATAGTTTTGAGATAATAATGATAACGCGCTTCTGTATACGGATTTTTAGCCTGCTCTATAGTGTCCTGCGCGTTTACAGAAAACGCACACAGACAGCTAACTAAGTAAAACAGGTGATTTTGTTTCATAACTATCTACAAATGAGTAGACTAATTTACGAAAATTACCTTTGTGTTTTAAATTTGCTTGTTTTTTATTTATTCCAGATTTTCCATGCTTTTTCTGCCTGAAAAATAAGCATATCGTATCCGTTTTTAATTACAGCGCCTCTTTCTTTTGCATTTTTCAGGAATTGAGTTTCGGCTGGATTATAAATCAAATCGTAAGCGATATGTTTTTCTGTAAAAAACTCATACGGAAGATCCGGACAAGCTTCGATATTAGGACTTGTTCCTACTGGCGTACAGTTTATTATAATTTGGAAATTATCAAAAGTTGTAGCGTTGATTAAATTATAATCGATAATGTTTTCTTTTGCTTCTCTCGAGACAAAAGTGTACAAAATATCCAGCTCATCAAGAGCAAAAGCGACACCTTTAGACGCACCGCCAGTTCCCAGAATCAGCGCTTTTTTGTGATGCGGTTCCAGTAATGGTTTTAATGATTTTTTAAAGCCGTAATAGTCAGTGTTGTATCCTTTTAATTTCCCGTTTTTGGTAAATTTAATCGTGTTTACAGCACCAATCAAAGCTGCTTTTCTGGAAAGTTTATCTAAAAAAGGAATGACTTGTTCTTTGTAGGGAATCGTAACATTTAAACCTTTCAAATCCGGATTGTTTTTCAGTAATCCTGTAAGGTGATCAATTTCGGCAATATCAAAATTTTCGTAGCTGTTGCCTGCAAAAATTTCGTTATTGAATTTCTCTGTAAAATAACCTTTTGAAAATGAGTAACTAATATTACGGCCCAATAAGCCAAAACGCCTTTTTAAAATTCCAATCATTATTATTTTCTGTGTTTTTCGATATAATTTCTAACTGTTTTTTTGGTCCATACTACAGGGAATAAATCTTCGATTAAGATGTAATTATCGAAGTTTAAACGCAAACCATTACTTAAATGGAATTTTGCCTTAGTGTTGTCCTGAATCATAAAATACAGCCCGGCTAAACGATATTCAATTTCGTTTTCTTCCGGAAAATATTCTGTTGCCTGTAATAAAGTTTGAATTGCGCTTTCAAATTCTCCAAGAAACTGAAGGATATCAACCCAAAACAACCAAGTATCTAAAGCATGATCTCCAAATTCTACCGCTTTTCTGTATCCAAACTCAGCTTCTTCAAAAAAGTTCATTTGTTTGTTGATCGTTGCATAACGTTTCCAATACATACGATTTTGATTGTCGATGGCTAATGCTTTATTGACAAAAAATAAGGCTTTCTGGAAGTTTTTCTGGCGAACATGAAAATCGGTAATGGCAATCCATCCTTTATCTAAAAGCGGATCTTCGTGTACTGTTTGGTTGTAATATTGAAGTGCTTTTACAGCATTTCCTAATTTTTCATAACATTTTCCTATACGCAATAAGGCATACGAAGTTGCGTCGTCTAACTCGATTGTACGATTGTAACTTTCAATTGCTTCGTGATATTTTTTAAGACGCTCGTAAGCTTTTGCTTTTTCCATAAAAGCACCTAAAAATTCATCGTCAATTAAAGTAGCGTAATCAAAAGCGCGAATGGCATTTTCATATTCTTTTACGCCATAATGCAAACGTCCCAGCTGATGCCAGGCGATTTCACTATAAGGGTTTTTGTTGATATAATCGTTAAGATAAACAATAGCTTCCTGGTTTTGATCTAAAAATTCAAAACAATAGACTACGTTATACAAGGCAGACTGATCTTCTAAATCTTCTTCAAGACATTTGATGAAGCTCTCTTTTGCGAGCTCGAGATTATCCATAAAAAGATATTCCATTCCAATCAAGTTGTACACGTCAGCGTAGTCGTCAGTATATTGCAGGGCAATTTTAAGCAATTCTACCGCTTTTTCGTGTTGATCTCTCTTAGAACAAATATTGGCTTTCTGGATGTAAATTTCCTCGTTATTAGGTTCAATTGCATACAACTCGTTTAAAAGCTTCTCAGCGATTTCAAGTTTGTCTTCGTAAACCAGCATTTCTACTTGTACTAATTTTAAGCCTGTAGATTTTGGATGTTGGTCTAATGCAAGTTTTAAGGCCTTTTTTGCTAAATTAGCCTTGCCTATATCTAAATAATGAAGAATGATTTCTTCGAATTCTTCAGAATCAAAAAAGAGTACTTTGTTCGTTTTTAACATCGACTCAAATTTTGATAAGGATAGGTTATAATCTTCTTCTTCGTTGCTTAATTGCATACTTTGTTTTATTTGAAATTAGCCTGTTATAAATTTAGGCAACCATATAATTGATGTGGGGAAGGAAAATTAATTGTTTTGAACAATTTAATTAACAATATAGACAGAATTAATATGCTGTTTTTAGTTGTAATCTTTTGAAATTTAAAAGATTAATTAAGCTTGTTCTTTTTTTAATATTTCATCCATAACGTTTAAAATTATGGAACAGCCTTCTTTTATTTCTTCTTCAGAAATGGTTAACGGCGGTGTTATTCTTATTGCGCATCCTTCAAACAGCAGCCAGAATAATATTAATCCTTTGTCCTGACAATTTAAAATAACCTCATTGGTTATATCTGCTGTTTCGGTCATTGCAGCGAGCATTAATCCCTTTCCTCTAACTTCTTTTATCAAAGGATGTACCAAAAGCGATCTAAAGAGTTTTTCCTTCTCTAATGCTTCCTGCATTAAATTTGTTTCAGTTAATTCCTGCAAAGTAGCCAAACAAGCTGACGCAATGACAGGGTGTCCTCCAAAAGTGGTGATATGTCCTAATTTTGGGTTTTCGGTTAAAAGATCCATTTTTTCTGCCGATGCTGTAAAAGCTCCTACAGGCATTCCGCCTCCCATACCTTTTCCCATAACGACAATATCCGGTACAACATCGTAGTTTTGAAAACCAAAAAGTTTTCCGGTTCTTCCAAATCCGGGCTGGATTTCATCTACAATCATCATCGCTCCAACTTCATCGCAGCGCTTGCGGACTTTTTGCAGAAAATTATTTTCCGGTTGAATAAATCCGGCACCGCCTTGAATGGTTTCAAGAAGAATTGCCGCTGTTCTGGTTGTTATTTTTTCTAAATCGGCTTCGTTATTAAAGGTAATAAAATCAACATCTGGCAGTAAAGGTCTAAAAGCCTGCTTGCGCTCTTCAAATCCCATAACACTCATAGACCCCATTGTGTTTCCGTGATAGGCGTTATGACATGAAATAAGCTGACTGCGTCCTGTTGCTCTTTTGGCTAGTTTTAAGGCGCCTTCGATAGCCTCTGTACCTGAATTTACTAAATAGGTTTTGTTTAATGATTCCGGCAGGAGTGAAGCCATCAATTTGCAATATTGAACGGCCGGACTTTGAGAATATTCTCCGTAAACCATTACATGCGAATATTTGTCTAACTGATCTTTTATAGCCTGGTTGACTCTGGGATGCTGATGTCCAAGCGTACAAGCTGAAACTCCGGCAACAAAATCTAAATATTTTTTATCGTTTGTATCGTAAATATAGGAACCAACGGCATGCGAAACTTCCATTCCCAGAGGATAAGGAGAAGTTTGTGCCTGGTATTTTATAAAATCTGGATTCATTTTTTTAAAGGTTCAAAGTGGCAAAGGTACTAAGGTTCTGAGGTTTTTATTTCAGGTTTTTTGTTAGGTTCTGTAAACTGCGACTGAACACTGAATACTTAAAACTGTGACTAATTTTTACCGCAAAGATCGCAAAGATTTACGCAAAGTTTGTAAGCTTAAAATTAAGTTTGTATTTAATGCTAAGATCGCAAAGTCTTGTAAACTATAACTGAGACTGCGACTGAACACTGAACCCTGCGACTGAACACTAAAAACTACTTGCTCTTAGCTTTCGTTTCTTTCTTAGCAGTGGGCTTAACAGCCGGTTTCTTTTTGTCGTAATTCAAAGTTTCTTCCCTTACTTTCAGCGGTACATTTTTGTCTTTCGCTTCCTGGTCTTTACCTTCTTGTATTAATTTTTCATTTAGTTCATTATCTTCTTTAGAAAAAATATCGTCTTTAGATCGTATTCTTTCATCGCCGCGCCAGACAAATCCTCGCAGTTTACGGGCATTTTCGGGTAAATCGGCTTCGGGATAAATATCTCCGTCGACTTTATTGAAGAATGTAATCGTTTCAATTAGATTATTTTCAAGAATCAAATTGATTTTACTGCTCACATTTTTATTAATCCCGATGAGTTGATTGTCGTCATTTCGCATAAAATAGACGACTTCGGTATTTTTAATAACGTCTACATCATGGAGTTTTCCTTCTTTAAACTTTCCAAATAAATTGAGTCCCTTGACCTGATTATAACCCGTTCCGAGGGTATCCTTGGAAATTATAAAGGTATTGTTGAGGACTTTTAACGAATCTAGTTTTTTGGTGTTATTGTCGCCAATTAAATGCATTATGTCTCCGGTAATCTGACTTTCGCCATTCCAAATAATCGGATTTCCAATTAATTTGGTCAATGCCGTTTTAGAGTTTGAATGTATCGAATCGCATTTACCGCTCATGTCTGTTTTATAGAAACGAACGTTATTAAAAGCTCTTAAAATTCGTTCGCCTTCTTTTCCGGTAACCATTAATTTTTTTCCGTGAATGTAAACCGAATCGTTCTCGACTAAATTAATAGCCACGGCTCTTTTGGTGACAAACATCGAATCTTTCAATTTGAAAATTTCGGCGTAATGTCCTTTTACAATACCTTTATTTATAGAATCGGTGATTTTTACATTTCGCGTTGCCGACGCAAACTCGGTATTCCGATTATAAAATAAACTATCGCCTTCAATTCGCCTGTCGTCGTATTTTATATACGATTTCCTTAAAAAATGCGCGAGATTTTTCTTGGTGTCATAAAATCCCCGTTCTGTATAAATATAATTCGCTTTACTGGTAATAGTCGAAGGTCCAAGTAAATAGGTGTGTCCTGAGTTACTGTAATAATCCAGGTGATTGGATTTTATTACATATTTTGGATTTGTAATCGTAACTTCGGTAAGGAATTGAAACTTTTTTTCGGTTGCAAAATACCTTCCAGATTTACTAACTAAAGTATTGTCTTTGTTTACAATTGTACCTTTTGTGTTATAATAAGCCTGCTGAATATTACGATCAAAATGAATAGTGTCTGTTTGCAAAGTAGCGTCAGGAGAAGTCATAACAGCATCTCCAGTCGCAAAAGCCTGTTTTAAATTACCACTGTATTCGGCATATTTACTATTTAAAAATAAAGTATCACCTTGCACTAACTGTACATTTCCAAAGGCTTTAAGATAATTTTCTCCTTCAAAAATATAAGCCTTGTTGCAGGTAAGTACGATTCCGTCGTGATCTACTTTTACATTTCCGCTCAAAAGTACTGCTCCTGGAACTAAAGGTTCGTTACGTTCAAAATTATCAGCATGTTCTATGTGAATTTGTTTTGGAGCGGGTTTTGATGCTTGCGCAAAAGTGAATTGAACACTAAAAATAAGCAGGCAGAATATAAAAAAGAGTGATTTCTTCAAGTGATTAAATTTTTGTCAAATTTATGAAAAAGGTTATAACCTTAGATTGTTATTAGCATTAAATTATAGTTTTTAGGTACAAAGGTTTTTTTATTAGGTTCAAAGTTGCATAGGTTCAAAGGAACAAAGGTTTATTAGCTTTTTCTGTTAATGAATTTTATTCGTAATGTATATCGTAGAGACGCACTGCAGTGCGTCTAACATAGGGTTGGAGCTTCAAAGTCAAAAAATCAAAGTGATAATACTTTTAAGGTTTTCAAATTTTAAGTTTTGTAAAAAAACTTTGCCGCTCTGAACCTTTGCCACTTTGAACCTTTGTAATTTATCAACAAAAACAAGAACTCTCACGTTGTAGTTCACCATTTGTAATTTATAAAAAAACAAATCAGACTTAGTTTCTTCTGAGTTTTAAAAAATAAACTAAATTTAAGAATTGGTTTTGAGATTAAAGTTTCATTTCCATCTTGTTAAGTTAGATTAAAAAATATGATAAAAAGTAAATTTGTTGCTGCGGGATTGGCCGTATCAATGTTGTTTTCGGGCTGTAAAACAAAAGATTTAAAAATGAGTGAAGTAAAGCAGGAAAATTCAAAAGAACAAAAAGTTGTAGTCTATCAGGTTTTTACCCGTTTGTTTGGAAATAAAAACACAACCAATAAACCTTGGGGAACAATTGAAGAAAATGGTGTAGGGAAGTTTAATGATTTTACAGATAAAGCGCTTCATGAAATTAAAGATTTGGGTGTAACCTATATTTGGTATACGGGCGTATCTCATCATGCTTTGGTTCGTGATTATACCGCTTACGGAATTTCAAATGATGATCCCGAAGTGGTAAAAGGACGTGCAGGTTCTCCCTATGCAGTTAAGGATTATTACAATGTAAATCCGGATTTGGCTGTAAATCCTGCTAACAGACTTCAGGAATTTGAAGATTTAATTGCACGCACACATAATGCAGGTTTGAAACTCATTATTGATATTGTTCCTAATCATATTGCAAGGAAATATGAAGGAAAAAATAATCCCGAAGGTGTAAAAGATTTTGGTGTCGATGATAATGTAAATGTTGAATATGACAGAAATAATAACTTCTATTATATTCCGAAGGTTCATTTTGAAATTCCCGATGGAGATATTCCGTTAAATGGAGAAAAAAATCCAATGATTGATGGTTTTTTTGATGAAAATCCTGCAAAATGGACCGGAAATGGTTCCCGAAAAGTAAAACCGGATCAAAACGATTGGTACGAAACGGTAAAAGTAAATTATGGAGTCCGACCTGATGGAACCAAAGATTTTCCTGAGCTTCCTGTTGGTTTTGACCAAAAATCGTATGCAGAACATTTTGCTTTTTGGCAGGATAAAGACGTTCCGGATTCCTGGAAAAAGTTTAAATCTATTGCTTTGTACTGGACAGCAAAAGGTGTTGACGGATTTCGTTACGATATGGCCGAAATGGTTCCGTACGAATTTTGGAGTTATATGAACTCGTCCATCAAAATGAAAAATCCGAATGCATTTTTACTGGCAGAAGTATATAACCCAAATGAATACCGCAATTATATTCGTTTAGGAAAGATGGATTATTTGTATGATAAAGTAGAAACCTACGATAAACTGAAAGATATTATTAGAGGAAAATCGTCGCCGGATGGATTATCAGACATTCAAAAAGGAATGGCCGATATTGAACATCACATGCTTCATTTCTTGGATAATCATGATGAACAGCGTTTGGCTTCGCCTGAATTTGCAGGATCACCGGAAAGAGGAAAACCTTTAATGGTCGTTTCGACAACTTTAAGCACTTCGCCAACAATGGTTTATTTTGGGCAGGAAGTAGGAGAGGCCGGAAACGAAAATGCTGGTTTTGGAACGCGCTCCAGAACTTCGATTTTTGATTATATAGGTGTTCCAAATCATCAACGCTGGATGAACGACGGAAAGTTCGACGGCGGAAGATTATCTGATTCAGAGAAACAATTACGTGATTTTTATAAACGATTGCTGAATTTTTCGATAAAGAGCCCAGCTTTAATGGGAAGTTATCAGGAAATTCAATCTGCTAACCGTCAAAATAATCAAGGTTATGATGAATTGATTTATTCTTATGTTCGCTGGTCAGAAAATCAAAAACTAATTATTGCTGCCAATTTCTCATCGGAAAAAACAAGTGTGTTTAATTTGAAAATTCCATCTGATGTTATTTTAAAATGGGATTTAAAAGATGGTGAATATGTGCTTACAGATCAATTGTATTCGAATAAGAAGAATGTTTTGGTTGTAAAGAATGGAGAAGGAACTGTTATAGTTGAAATAGCGCCTTCGGAATCTTTTATTTATGAAGTGAACTAGTTTTAAATAAAATACTTTAAGTTCTAATTAAACCCGACAGGTTTTAAAACCTGTCGGGTTTGTTATATGAGACTAATTCTTATAAACAATAAAGCTGTTTGATTTCAGCAATTTGTTCCCCATTAAAATTTTAGCACTATTTGGGATTGTTATTTCTTTTTTTATACCAAAGTTGATTATAACCGTAATTTTTTCGCCTTCAAAAGATCTTGTAAATGAGATTTGATCTTTTTCAAATTCCAGATTTTCATAGGTTCCGTATTGCAAAACTTTTTCTTTGTTTCTTAATGCGATCAATTTTTTATAACGATTAAGAATAGATTTTTTTTGGGATTCAAGAACCTCAACATTTCTTTTTTTATAATCGGGATTGATTTTAATCCAGGTTTTTTCTTTAGAAAATCCGGCAAAAGCATCTGAATTCCATTGCATCGGACTGCGTGATTTATCGCGATTATGTTCGTTTCCTTCAAGAAGTGCTTCTGTGTCATTTTTGCCTTTTTCAATGGCCAAATTATAATGCGTTCTTCCTTGTATATCGACCATTTCGTCAATGTTTAGGGCGATAATATTATGTATTCCAATTTCTTCGCCATAATAAATAAACGGAACTCCTTTTGCGGTTAATATCAAAGCAGTTAATGCAACAGCTCGGTCTGTATTTCCATCGGCTAAACGGTCGATCATTCTGGGCATATCATGGCTTCCGAAAAATAGAGTAGGGTAATTGCTCATGTTTTTTTCCATGCTTTGCAATTCATCAAAAATTTGCTGAGCCGAAAATTCTTTTATACTTCCGAAGTTGAAATTAAAAACAACATCTAATAAATCCTGCGATTGGTATTGTTTTAGGACTTCGATTTTATCGCTTCCAATTTCTCCTACAATAAAGCGATTTTCATATTCGCTTACCGTAGATTTTATAATACGCATGGCATTTTTTACACCTTCCTGATCAATATCATTTATGTGATCTTGTTTTCCGTTTTTCATCGGATTATCTTCTGTGATTCCGTTTGTAGTCAGAAAGTTAATTACATCTAATCGGAAACCATCTACACCGGCATCCAGCCAAAAGCGCAATACATTCTGAATTTCTGATACTACTTTTGGATTCGACCAATTCAAATCGGCCATTCTTTTATCAAATTTATGATAGTAATATTGATTGGTTAAAGTATCTTTTTCCCAAGCTGTTCCGCCAAAAAACGATTCCCAATTGTTGGGTTTATCTTTCCAGATGTAATAATCACGATACGGATTGTCTTTTGATTTTCTAGATTCCTGAAACCATTTAGAATCAGTAGAAGTATGATTAAAAACCATATCGATAATCACTTTTATCTCTCTTTTATGCGCTTCGTTTAAAAAAGTGTCAAAGTCGGCTTTGGTGCCGTAAGTTGGATCTACTTCGTAATAATTGGCAACATCATAACCGTTATCTACTTTTGGTGAAGTAAGAAAAGGAGTGAGCCAAATACCTTTTATACCAAGTTCTTTTAGATAATCTAACTTTTGAGTCATTCCTTTAAAATCACCGTATCCGTCGCCATTGCTGTCAGCATAACTAGGCATGTAAATTTGATAAAATACAGCTTCTTTCCACCATTTTTGGTCTGCTGTTTTTTGTGCATTAATTGTGTTTATATTAAGCATTAGCAGAAGGGAAAAAGAAAAGTAGAATAAATTATGTTTCATAATACTTATTGTCTTGTTAAGTTAGCAGCGACGATACGTAAAGCTGTATTTAATAGCACACAGATGACACTGATTTAAACAGATTATCATTTTTAAATAAACATGTAAACAAATAGTTTGTCATTCCTGACGTAAGGAGGAATCGTACGAGTAATTCATCAATCGTTGTCGAACTTCGTGTGAGATCCTTCGTTAAAGATGACAAACTATAAGGATAATTCGTTGCTTATTTTTGCTGTGATTTATAATCAATCACAACTCCATCAACCAGCATTTTTTGACCTTCATAAGTTACTTTTCCATTAGAAGGAACGCAGACAATAACAGCTGAATTTAAAGCGCCGATATTTATTTTTGCAGATGAAGTAACATTTCTGACGATGAAACTTCCTGAAACGGTATTGTATAAATCTACTTTTTTGCCTTTTTCGGTTTTTATGGTAACCGTTTTGCTTGTGTTGTATGGATTATAATATAAATAAGATGGATAGGCTTTGTCGTTAAAAAAGTCTGTTGCTAGTAAGTCTAATTGCAATATTCCGCTAACATTAGTTGGTTGTATTATACTGCCAAAAATACCTACGTGTCCGCTTCCGTAAACGCTGAATTGCGATTCTTTAGGATTTTCTCCCAATACCCAAAGAGGGCCGTCGCCTTGAGCTACAGGACCTTTTAAATGTTCGTATTCTTTATAACTAGATTGCTTAATAATTCCTTCGTAAGCGATTACGCCTTTGGTTACATCAGCCAGTTCTGGAATAGTTTCATGTTCATCCGGCATATATTGCGGATAAAACAAACGAGATGCATTTGCTGCGTTCAACATCCATTTTCCAATTGCTGTCGCATAAGACTGGTCGTATCTTACCATTGGTACTAATGGCCAGGCAGCATCGTAAGTATTCATCAGGAAGCCGTAACCGCCATGATCAACTGTACTTCCAAATGTTCCCGAAATGTCCATACCGTTCCAGTTGCCTACTAATGCTCCCCAGCCTTCACGGCAAATAGGCGTTCCGTCAAATGTCCAGTCTAGCATTTTGTTTGTATTGTATTTTGCATCTTCTTCGGCATTTATTCTGGCTGCTAAATAAGCTCCAAATGGCATTAATACCTCATAAGTAGGATTTTTTGACTGCGATTCTAATGCTGCTAAGGCGCTTTTTGCTCCTTTTAAATATTTAGCATCGCCAAATTTTTTATACGCCATATACAATACCCAAGCATGTCCGGCGGCTGCATCTGGCTGTGCGCAAATATGATTGGTCATTGGCGTCATTTTATTGTAATCGAAATAAGAATAGTTATAGTTTCCGTTTAAGATTACATCGGCTTCGTAAAATTTATCGGCAATGCTTCGGGCTATTTCTATAAAACCGGGTTCGTTTGGATATTTATCATAAACGGCAAAAAACAAAAGGTTAGGATATACATCGTACCACCAGTCACGGCCGTAACCACCGCCTAATAAAGCGACTTCCGGACAGGTATTGTTCATCATAATATTCCAGTTGGTCTCTTTATTGAAATAGTTTTTCAGCATTCCAACATAATTAAGGTTGGGCTGGTTTTTGTCGATACCTACTAATGTTGCCCCTAAAGTCGCTCCCATTGTTGCAAGTGCTTCATGAAACATTCCGCTGTTATGATCTGGGCCTTGTCTAACATCGGCAACAGCCGTATATAATCCGACCACTTTTTGAGGAAAGTTTTTTTGTGTGTCATCTATCCAAACCATTGGCCAGTATTTGCCTTTGGCATTAAAATCGTAAACGGTTTTATCAAAGTCTAAAGCCAGTTTTTTATAATCAATAATTTTTAGTGGTTGCGGCAGATTGGGCATTTGGTCTACTCGAGGAATATTTTGCTGCTGTACTTGTGCTGTTGCATTTAAACTAAAGATAAACAGACACGAAGCTGTAATTTTTATAAATGTATTCATGGTGTTGATTTTTATTTTTAAAGTAATTTTACTGCCGCTTCTTCCAGAACTTTTGGATCTGTTACTTCTTCTGGCGAAAGCTCAATTCCTTGTTTAATAATTTTTTTGCTGATAAAAATGGAACATAGCTGCAAAAGGGCAATAATTCCGATGGCATATCTAAGGGCAAAATCCTCAGAAACCGCGTAGTATAATACTAAGAAGGTTCCTGCGCCTAAAAGTCTTCCGAGATATAAACCAGCTTCATGGTTTAAGATATAGGTAAACTCACCTCGCTTTTCGATACGTGATACAATATCAATCACTTTAAGCTGAATAGGGAAGTAGGCCAGATCCATTAAAGGTTTTGCAATAAGCAGCAATAATAAAAAGATAATTACGCCTGTTTTATCGAATAAAATTCCGTTGAGACAAGCGCCCAAAGCAAATAAAATTAATCCAACCGAAAAGGTTTTGATTCTATCTGACGGTTTAGAAAAACGACCAATAAAATAAATAATAATAGCAGCTAAAATTGCCCCAATAGATTGTGCCTGCCCAAGTGCTCCTTCTTCTCCTAAAATTTTAAAAATAAGCATTGCCGGTGCTGTTACCAGAAAGCCTTGTGCTAAGCCTTTAAAAGCAGCAAGAGATAATAGTTTATACCATAAAGGATGAAACTTAAAAAAGATGTATTTTTTTTGAGTTGGATTTTCAAATTTACCTCGATAACACACTATCGATGCTATAATGGTAATCAGAAAAACAATTCCGGTAATGATTACGTAGGCCTGATGTTTTTGATTTTCTCCCGTTTTAGATTGAATAAACCAGCCAATTGTTGCGGGTATTGCAATAGCGATTATGGTGTAGATAAAAGTTTCCAGACCATAGTAATAATTGCGGTTTTCATCGTTGGTAATAGACAAAGCAAGATAATCCCGGTTAGACCAATACAAACCAAACGAAAGCCCCATAGTAATTCCTGCTATACCAATACCAATAAGATCCAGCGATTTTAGCGACATCATAATAATCATGGAAACACCGCTGAGCATCATCCCGATTGAATATAGTTTGCGAATATTAAAGTGTTTGAGCAGAAAACCATTTAATAAAAACGTAAGCGGAATCCCGGTATAAATGGCCAGCTGATAAATAACAACTTTAGAAGTATCGTTTGAATTTCGCATGATATAAGCCGCAACAAAAATATCGATTACAGGTAATACCAGTGCATAAACCAGGTTTGTAAAAATCAGAATACGAAAATTATGGGTTTGGTTTTTAAAATGGTCAATTTCTGATAGGAGTTTTTTAAACATTAGTTATTTTTTAAAAGTAAAAGAATTTCTTGAATCGAAAATTGAGCACCACAGACAAATTCATCCGAAGCTCCGTAATAAATGGTAAGTGTATCTCCGTCTGGTTCTACAACATGACCGTTGGTAAATACTACGTTTCCAAAAAATCCGCTTAATTCATATTCTGTTGTTGGAACCATGATAGGCTCTACCGTTCTTGCGATTACTTTTGACGGATCTTTTAAATCCATTAAAAAAGCACCTAAACAATATTGATGGTTTTCATTTGCACCGTGATAAATTTCCAGCCAGCCTTGATCTGTTTTTATAGGAGCAGCTCCGGCACCCACTCTTTTGCTGTCCCAAAGTCCTTTTCTGGTTTTGATAATGCAGTGATGATTTCCCCAATGAATACCATCTGGAGACGAAGCCAGCCAGATATAGTTACCGCCAATATCGACACTGCTCGGACGGTGTAAGGCATAAAATAATCCGTTTATTTTTTCTTCAAAAATGGCGCAGTCTTTATTGTGTGCGGGTAATATCATACCGTGTTTAGTAAAGTCTTTCCAATTGGTGGTAGTTCGTAAACCAACGCCAACGCCATTATCGGATACCGAAGTAAAGGTTAAATAATACGTTCCTTCAATTAAAGCAACACGACAATCTTCGATGCCAAATGTTTCCAGCATGCCTTCGCCAACAAGTGATGGGTAATTTTCGGGTTCATAAAAATGATGTCCGTCTTCACTGCATAACAGACGCAAATGTGATAGTGTTGTTAAATAATCAACTCCTTTGTAATTAATTACTCTTGCATCTGTTGCGATAAGTTCAGGATCGTTTTTTGGAATTTCAATGATTTTGATTGCACCAGTTTCGGTTAATATCGGAAAAGAAATAACATCGTCTTTTTGTCTAGGTCTTTCTGCTACACGAACTACTAACCAGGTTTTATTCTCATATTGAAACACACCCGGATTTAGTAAACAGGTAATTTCTAATCCTTCGCGGCTTGCAGGAATATCTGTAGGGGATAAGAGCGGATTATCTGTAAAACGTTTTGCTATATCTTTCATGATTTTTAGTTTTTTATAAGTTTTAATTGCCTCCAGCTTTAGCTGGAGGTTGAAGAATTGATAATAAATTCGGCTTTAGCCAAAATAATTAAGCGTTTTTGGCTAAAACCTAATTCTCATTTCCTTTTTAGATCTCCAGCTAAAACTGGAGGCAATTAATAAATTGGAAATAGATTTGTATTAATATCCAGGGTTTTGAGTTAAAAGCCCTGCTGAAGCATCTATTTCTGACTGCGGAATTGGATACAGCATATGTTTGTCCTGAAAGTTTTTTCCATGAGCGTTCATTACTTGTTTTGCAATTCCCCATCTTTTCAAATCACCCATTCTGTGGCTTTCGAAACCAAGTTCGGCTCTTCTTTCAGAGATTAACCAGCCTTTTACAACCGTTTTATCTCCAGAAATTGGTCTGTCCGGCAATGTTCCGGCAGGTGGCGGCGGTCCAACAGAAGTAACAAGAATTGTTTTGCTCGGATCATCTGGAAAATCCGGATCTTGACTTCTAACCGTAACAGTTGTTACTGTATTTCTGGCTCTTGCTCTAACTTGATTTATAATGCTTACTGCTTCTGAATAATTATCAGTTTCATTAAGTGCTTCTGCTTTCCAAAGTAAAACATCGGCATAACGAATTAATACTTTATTGTTTGGCGCATCATCATCGCCTTTATTTCCTCCGTTTGTGGTTCCTAAAAGTTTATTAACCCATTGTTCCGGAACATTTACGGTGTATGCTTTTCTTGGATCATTTGGTTCAAACGACGCTAAAAAATCAGTGCTTGGAGCAAAAAATCCCCATCCAAGCGGTGCACAAATTCCATTTCCTCGTCTTGGATCAGCTTGTTTAACGTGGTTATAAGAAAAAATAACTTCGTTATCAGCATATTCCGTATTCATATTAAAGTTATCAAAATAATTGGCATCTAAATTATAAAAACCAGTTGCCTGCAATTCTGATACTGAACTTATTACGCCTGCCCAATCCTTGTTGTATAAAGCAGTTTTAGCCAGTAAAGCAATAACGGCTCCTTTTGAAATTCTCCAAGGTTCTTTATCAGATGAATATTTGGAGTTTGGCAGCAGTGTTTTAGCTGTAGTTAAATCGGTTTTAATTTGGCTCCATACGGCTTCTTTAGGTGCTCTTACCGCTCTGTCGAAAGCTTCCTGATATGTTTTTATTGGAGACAGAATTAAAGGAACATCGCCAAAATTAGTTACCAGAGAAAAATAATAATAGGACCGCAAAAAATAAGCTTCGCCTAATAATTGATTTTTTCTTTCGGGAGTTATTCCTGTAATAGATTCGATATCCGGATTTAATAGAAAACTCAAAGCAATGTTTGTTCTTTTAATCCCTTCATAATTGTATTTCCATAATCCGTTTGGACCACCGTTGGTAGAAGTAAAAGTAAAATTGTTGATTTCATCCATCCATGGCTGATCGCCATCAGGAGACCATTTTTTTTCCATATCGTCAGATGCGACATCTTCTATTATAATATCATTTTGGAACACTAAACCCCCATTCCAGTCCCACTCCGCCAATTGATTTAACTTATTGGATAACATATCGTAAGAGGAAGTTACCGAAGTTTCTACAGATTTTAATGTTGGTTTAGAATTGGCCTGTTCAAGAGTTTGCCCGCCTATGGGATCTGTAGTTAGTTCATCCTCACAACTTGTAAATGTAAATAGCGAAATCAAGATCGCAGTTATATATATGTTTTTCATGGTTAGCGTATTAGATTTTAAATTTTAAACCCATTAATATTGAAGTAGACTGCGGATAAGTTCCCTGATCTATTAAAGAAGTTGATTCTGGATCTAAACCGGTATATTTTGTAAAAGTCAATAAGTTTTGCCCCGATATATATAATCTTAAATATCTGTCGCCAATTATTTTAGGATCTAACGTATAGCCAATTTCAAGATTTTTTAATCTCAAATAAGATGCATCTTCAACAAATACACTTGAAACCTGACTTCCGCCATTGTCATTCATAGTATTTCTTGGAATTGTGTTACTGGTGCCTTCTCCGTTCCAGGCGTTTAATACTGCAGTTGTGGAGTTAAAAGGACGGCTGTCATAATCTAAAATTTGTTTTAAATCATTGTATCGGTCTACACCTGCAACTCCTTGAAAAAGAAATGACATATCAAATCTTTTATATGCTGCATTAAATGAAAAACCATATGTTATTTTTGGAATCGGACTTCCTATAAAGGTTCTGTCATCGGCATTAATCTGTCCGTCTCCGTTTAAATCTTTAAATTTAATATCACCCGGTTTTACTCCGTTTGTATTGGAGTAAAGTGTTGAATTTATTTCTGCCTGATTTTGATAAATACCATCAAATTTTAGTCCGTAGTAAGAACTTATCGGCTGTCCAACTACTGTTTTAGTATGTGTTTTATCATCGGTAATCTCGGTAACATATTGCTGTAGCTTTTCGACATTGTTTTTTAGAGTCGCAATATTTCCGCTGATTCCGTATTTAAATTCGTGATCATCG
Organism: Flavobacterium sp. GW821-FHT12A05; assembly: GCF_058807735.1. Lineage (NCBI taxonomy): Bacteria > Pseudomonadati > Bacteroidota > Flavobacteriia > Flavobacteriales > Flavobacteriaceae > Flavobacterium > Flavobacterium sp. GW821-FHT12A05. The sequence goes on from NZ_JBXAQY010000001.1 coordinate 838,247, forward strand.
TTTTGAAAATTAGCTCCAAATTCAAAGCCTTTATTGCTTACAATTCCGGCATTAACATACGTTTTATTGATTTGGCCCACTGTTGCCGATGGTAATCCTACGGCTAATAAAATATCATCGGTAGTTTTGTCAAAATAATCAACAGAGAAGGTGAGTTTATTTTCGAAAACACCTAAATCAAGACCAAAGTTAGTTTGTGTCGTAGTTTCCCATTTTAAATCGGGATTACCATAACGAACCACTTTAATGATACCGCCAGTTTCGGTAACAAGCGTTTCGTAGGCATTATTTGGAATCTCCTGATTACCGGATTGTCCCCAGCTGGCTCTCCATTTTAAGTTAGAAATCCATTTTGCGCTTTCCATGAATTTTTCTTTAGACATTACCCAGCCTCCGGAAATCGAAGGGAAATATCCCCATTTGTTATTTGGACCAAAACGAGACGAACCATCGGCTCTTACAGTTCCAGAAACAAAATATTTATTGTCATATCCATAATTGGCAGAAGCGAAGAAGGAAATAAGATTCCACATTTGAGCAGATCCCGAACTGTTTTTATCCGTATCACTTCCGTAATCAAGATAACGGAAAGGATCAGAGGTATTATTGTAATTTGTTCTGCTGCCGCCCACAGCAGATTGATTGAAATTAACGGTTTCTTCTCCTAATAATGCATTTATACTATGCTTCTCTGCAAGAGTTTTAGTGTAGTTTAAGGTATTTGTAAAAGTAAAAGTTGTGGCTTCTCCGCGGTTCTCGTTTAAGTTCGAAGGTCTGTTCTGTCTGCCTTGACCCGGGTATAATTCGTTTGGATCATTGTCGTTATCATCGCCAAAATTTTCTCCAAAAGCTTTATTGTGGTCAAAAGTGATTTCTGCTCCAAAATTGCTTCTAAATTTCAGTGATTTATCAGCTAAAAAAGAATATTCACCATATACGTTGCCAAATGTTTTAAACAGCGATCTTACATCATCTGTATAATTAACAATTGCAATAGGGTTTGATGTTAGCTCATAATTACGGCTCCAGCCTCCATTAGGATTGTTGCTTACATAGAAAGGAAGGTCAGTATAAGGATTTTTTGCTTTGTATGTTGGATCATTTACATCTTTATACACTCCAAGTACAGAAGGGCGTAATAATGCATGTCTAATTACTCCTGGTGCGTCTCCGCTTGAAGACAATTTATCTTGTTTACTGCTTGTAATTTGAAAGTTTGTTCCAACTTTAAAACGATCCGTTACTTCGGTATTAATATTAGCTCTAAAATTAATACGCTGGTATGTATCTTTATCGCCCACAACAATACCATTTTGTCCAAAATAACCTCCAGAAATTAAGTATTGTGTTTTTTCTGAACCTCCGCTAAACGAAAGCTGTACATTGTCTGTTTTTCCTGCTCCAAATAATTGTTTTAACCAGTTCGTATCTGATAACGGTATTCCGTTCACTTTTCCATTCGCTCTGTCAATGCTGTAAGGACTTACAGCATTTGCCGGATTATTGTTAGAGTTATGCCAAGCCTGATCCATTACAGTTAAATACTGATTTGCATTTAGCATTTTAGGTAAGTTTGTGGCAAAGTTGGTTCCAGAATAATATTCGACTTCAATATTTGATCTTCCTTTTACACCGCTTTTGGTGGTTAGAATTACAACACCTCCAGCAGATCTAGAACCATAAATAGCAGTTGCAGCGGCATCTTTTAAAACCGTCATAGATTTTACGTCAGACATGTTCAGGAAAGAAATATCGCGCGTGGCAACACCGTCTACAACATACAATACTTCATTGTTTCCCAGCGTTCCTTCACCTCTAATGCGTATTTTAAGTCCGTCTCCAGGTGCACCTGTATTTGCTGAGACCGAAACACCGGCAACTTGCCCTTGAAGCGCCTGACCAACATCGGCTACTTTTGTTTTAGATAATTCAGCCATATCTACTGTAGCAACGGCACCTGTTATTGCTGATTTTTTTTCGCTTGTATATCCTACAATAACCACCTCGTTTAAGGTATTGGTATCTGTTGTAAGAGTTACATTTAGTTCTGTTTTGCCAGTCACAGATACTTCCTGAGTCAAGTATCCTATATAACTGAAAATTAATACAGCATTTGGGCTTGAGGTTTTAATGGTGTAATTACCATCAAAATCAGTTGTCGCATAGTTTGAAGTTCCTTTTTCGTTTACGTTTACCTGCGGCATCAGTCCGTCGGCATCCGAAACTGTACCTTTAAAAGTTTGAGCCTGCATCATGCTGCCCAGCATAATGGTTCCGAATAGGAATAGTTTGAATATAAATTTTTTCATAATCATAAGGTAGTGTTAATTGAATTACTAGTTAGATTGTTTTTTTGTGGTTTTTTTAAGGGTTAATTCTGTTTTGTGGTTTTACGATAACGTTTGAATTAATTATCAGTTATAAAATTAGTTTGAGGGCATAAAAAATCGTGTACACTATTTCTTCAAAAGTGTACACTGCAGTTTTTGTTTTTGGAAATCAGTGTTTTATTGGGTTTTTAGCTCTTTGATTTATATTTGAGCTGATAATTTTTGGGCGTTAAATCGTATAATTTTTTGAATTCACGATAAAAATAAGAGCGATTATTGAAGCCGGATTGGTAGCATACCTCCGAAACTGTCAATTTATTTTTCCTTAACAATTCGGCTGCATATTTTAATCGAATCGTCCGAATTAAATCACCCGGGGTAAAACCAAAAAGCTGCTTGGTTTTTCGATATAATTGCGAATTGCTGATACCCAGTTCTTTTTCGATAAATAAACTTTGAAGATTTTCATTGTCAATATTATTTCGAATGAGTTCAATGACTTTTTTTATAAAATCTTTTTCTTCGTTATTTATATTAAGATTAGGCAGATTTTCGGTCAGCGTATCTTGTTTAAAATGCCTCGAGATCAATTCTTTTTCTTCGAGTAACTTTTGTATTCTTATAAGTAAATGATCTGGATAAAAGGGTTTTGGAATATAAGAGTTCGCACCGCTTTCTATTCCTTCAATTCTATGTATAACCGAATCTTTTGCCGTTAGCATAATAAAAGGAATATTGCAGGTTTTAAGATTGGTTTTTACTTTTTTGCAAAGTTCAACACCATCCATATAAGGCATCATGACATCGCTGATAATAATGTCCGGCAATATATCTTCAATTATATTTAAAGCTTCAAGACCGTTAAAAGCGATAAGAAGCTTGTATTTTTCGCCCAGTAATTCGTTTAGGAGCACATGAATATCTTTTTCGTCCTCCACAATTAGAATTACTTTTCGATTATCAGCCAGTTCTTCCAGCGATAAAACCTTATTTGGAGTATCTTCCAGTTTAATGGGGTTTTCTTCCAGGATATTTTTTAAATGATGCGATATTAAAATAGGACTTACTGCGGTATCTAGTTCTTTTTCGCTAAAAGCTTCTTTATTACAAGGCAGCAAAATTGTAAAAGTTGTTTCTTTATTTAACGTGCTCGTAACTTGTATTTCACCTTTTAATACACTTACTAATTTTTTTACATAAGCAAGACCAATACCCGTTCTAAACATGTTGTTATCCGTTTCTTTGGTATTTGTATCGGCTAAGAAAAATTGAGTAAACACCGAGTCTAATTCTTCTTTTGGAATTCCTTTTCCGGTGTTTGTAATCGTAATGTTTAGTTTTTTAGAATCCTTGTCTTGAATATAAAATTTAAGTTCTATTTTTCCATTTACAGGAGTATATTTAAATGCATTCGACATTAGATTAAAAGCTATTTTTTCAATCTTATCCTTGTCAAACCAACCAGACAGTGCAGGAGGGATGTCGAGTTTGTATTCGATATTTTTATCCAAAGCCCATTCGTCAAACAATTCGGCAATTTGTTCGATCAGATTGACCAAATCAAATTTTTTCACGGTTACTTCTAAATAATCGTATTCGGCTTTTCTAAATTCAAGTAATTGCTGTGTTAAGAATAATAAACGAGAAGAATTTCGCTGAATCATTTGCACGAATTTCTGATTTCTTTCGTTGAGGTTTGCCGCTTCAGAAAGTTTCTGAATTGGCCCGACAATCAGCGTTAGCGGGGTTTGAAATTCGTGAGCAATATCAGTAAAAAAGGTAAGCCTGTTTTCGTGAAGTTCTTTTTCTCTTTGTCTAAAAAGAATGTTTTGAGTCAATGATTGACGTTTTTTATAATAACTAAGCACAAATAAAACAAAAGCCAAAAACAACATAGTATAAATGATCAGGGCAAGATTCGACTGCCAAAAAATCGGCTTGACACAAATATCAACTGCATGAACCGGCTTGCTCCAAACACCATCGCTGTTGGACCATTTTATCCATAAAGAATAATTCCCTTTAGGCACATTTGTAAAAGAGATAATTCTTCGGTTATTAATCGTATTCCAGCCTTTGTCAAAATTCATTAACTGATACGAATATTGACATTTTTCGGTATTGATATAGGTTAAAGCGGTTAATTTAATATCAAAAAAGTTCTGATTATGTTTTAATACAATCGATGGATAAGTATCAGAATCCGGCGTTATTACCAATCCTTGATAATAAGGAATTGATTGATTTTGACCGCTTATTTTATCTATAAAAAGATCCGGAATAATAGTAGATTCTTTTATTTTTTGAGGCAGAAAATAATTGAAACCTTTGATGCCTCCCATAAAAATAAATTCTGATGCCGAATCCTGATAAAAGGCGCCATCTGCAAATTCATTGTTCTGTAAACCTTCATTTTGGGTATAATTGGTAAATTTTAATTGAGCAGGATTAAAATTCGATAAACCAAAATTGGTGCTTAGCCAAAGATTATTTTTTTTATCAACAGCAATTCCGTGAATGGTATTATTAGGAAGACCATCTTTTACCGTAAAGCTTTTGAAAACGGCTTTAGAATTGTCTTTTATAGGATTTAATAAAGTAAGACCAAAACTGGTTCCTATCCAAAGTCTGTTTTGGGTATCGGTTTGCAGGCACAGGATATCGTTATTAGATAAACTTGCCGTGTCGCTGGGATTGTTTTTATAAACCGTAAAATGTTCTGATTTTTTATCGAATAAATTTAATCCTCCTAATCGGGTTCCAATCCAGAGCTGATTTTTATCTTTGGGAATTATAGAAAAAACAATATTGCTGCTTAAAGTATTTTTTCGATTATTAACAGCAAGATATCTTTTAAAATCAGTGATTTTTAAACTCTCGCCAGATCGTTCGATTTTGCATCGAATCATTCCGTAGCCGTTAGTTCCAAGCCAAATAAAGCCATCTTCATCCTGATAAATGGAATAAATAGATTTGAAGTAATCAGAATTTAGACTACCTGTAATAGCTGTCCAATTAATTAATTTAGATTTTTTAAGATCAAAAACAGAAATTCCTTCACCATCAGTACCAATAAAAATTAAGTCATTTTGTCCTTTACATAACGAAAATACGGCATTATTAATGTTGCTGTTATTTTCATTATAATTTTGATATTCAATTTGTTTTTCTGGGTTAAGATAAAAGTTTGAAGAAAAACGGAATAAGCCTTTTCCTTTTGTGCCCACTAAAAATGAATTTTTATCAACTTGCAGAAAGGTTCTAACAATTGCGCCATCTAATTCCGGAACTTCAGATTTAGAAATAAGATTAAAAGATTTCTTAAGCGGATACATTTTAATAATTCCATCACCGTCTGTTCCAGTCCACAGGATGTTTTCATTTCCTTTAATTATGGTAGTAGTTTTTTGTTTGTTGAGGTGTTTTAACCAATTGTGATTGATTATATTACCATCAGCATCAATAATGTAATGTCCGGTTTTACTTGAAACAACAAGTCCTTCGGGAATGTTTCCAATGCAGTTTTCAATATCTTTTTTAGGAAGTAATGTATTCTCGCGGGTCGTAAAAGAATATAAATTACTAGTTCCAGTAAGCGATACGGTGCATATTTTTTCTTTGGAAACAATGCCAAATGTTCGAATACGATCAGAAATTAATACTGTTTTAGAAATAACAGGTTTTTCGTTTGGTTTGTTTTTAAAGGATAAAGAATAGAGTTTATTGTCCTCAAATAATACTAGTAATTCACCGCTTAAAGTGAATTCCATTTTTTTTACTGCTTTTTTTAGAAACTTTTGATTGTTTAATAAATGAAAAGCATTGCCTTCAAAATAACCAATTCCCCAATCTTTTACGGCACAAAACACCTTTTTAGAAGTATCAAGCGCCATATTAAACTCAGATTCTGATAAAGGCGGAATATTTTCTCTGGAAAAATAATAATGCTGAAAAATACCGGTTTTTTTATCATAACGGTTAATGCCGTGTATGGTTAATATCCAGATTTTTCCGGTATTATCTTCATCTATTTTTAAAATGACCTGATTGCTCAGGCTGTTTTTATTGTTTAATTCTGGTCTAAAAATTTCGAAACTGTTTCCATCATATCGGTTTAAGCCATCCCAGGTTCCTATCCAAAGCAAGTTTTCGGAATCTTGAAATATGGTATTGATAGAACTGTTAGATAAACCTTTGGTATTGTCTAATTGTTCTAATGAGTATTCTGTATTAAGTGTTTTTGCAAGATCAAAAACAGACGCGGAGTTTTGGCTGTTAATTTTTAATTGAGAAGTTTCAAATAACTGATTAGCAGTTTTATTATTTGGGAAGACATTCTCTTTATTTTGACATGAAAAGGATAGTATACAAGTAAAATAAAGAAGGATGGTTTTGATTTTCAATTTTTTATTATTTATATATCCAGTAGAATATTTTTTACATTTTTGCTTTGTATAAATACTCTGGTTTAAGTTATTATATTGGCTCTAAAGTAAATAGATGAGTTACGCAAATGCATGACTTTTGTCATATTTGTTTTATTTTTATCGTCTTAAACAAGTATGCGATACAATTTAAGCAAAAAAAAGCTGATACTTAATTTGTATCAGCTTTTTTTGTTTTATACTTTCTTCACCTTTTTGAGGGCTTCGATATAATATTCGTTTACTTTTTCCCAGTTTATATGGTCGTAAAAAGCATCGATATAACTTCCTTTTCTGTTTTGGTAATCCAGATAATAAGCATGTTCCCATAAATCAATACCCATAATAGGTGTTCCCGGAGTTAATGCGTTTTTCATTAACGGATTATCTTGATTTTCTGTCGTTGTAATTTGAAGTTTTCCGTATCGGTCAACGACTAACCACACCCAGCCAGAACCAAATTGTTTATCAGCCTGACCTTTAAATTGATTGGTAAGATTATTAAAAGATCCAAACTCTTTGTTGATAGAACCCGCAAGTGTATCTTTTGGAGTTTGTTCTTTTGGAGTCAAAATATTAAAATACAAGGTGTGATTGTAATAACCACCCGCATTCTGACGAAGTTTTAGATTCGTTAAAGGCATTTTTTTTAAAATGTCTTCAAGAGGCATATTCTCAAATTCAGTCGAAACAATTTCTTTATTAAAAGCGTTAGTGTACGACAAATAATGTTTAGAGTAATGCGTTTCTAAAGTAAGCGATCGTAAAGCCGGACTTAAAGCATCGTAAGCAAAAGGCAGTTTTGTAAGTTCAAACGAACCCGGGTCTGCTTTTACATCATTTGGCGATCCAATTACAATTTTTTCTTCTTTAGTTGGCAATGGTACCTCCACAACCTCGGTCAGCTTATTGTTATCATTACAAGAAAATAATAGTAAAAATGAAGCTAAAATGCTGAATCGAACAATGTTTTTCTTCATAATCTTAAAGTTATTTTGCTGTTAGTGAATTAATAATTTCAATGTAACATTCTTTGGCTTCGTCAATTGATATATGGCTTATCTGCATCCAGGCATTTGTTTTAAAAGCATCTCTTAAATCAAAATTCTCAGATTGGTTGTAAACTGCTGTACCAAATGTTGCCTGTTTGTAATAGGCGTAAAGTCTTAGCTGCACATCTTGCGGCAGTGAGGCTTGGGTCATTTTTAATGCAATTTCTACAGCCTCAGAAAAGCGAGTATCTAAATCTTTTTCGGCCATTTAAGCTTTTGTAGCAATAATAGTTTTTCCACCAATTGCTTTTTGATTTAAGGCAACATTAATAGGCGTACCTAAAGGTAAAAATAAATCTACTCTCGATCCAAATTTAATAAAACCGGCATCAGTACCTTGAATAACCTGCATTCCTTCCTGAGCATAATTTACAATTCTACGTGCCAAAGCACCAGCAATTTGTCTGTAAAGTATTGCGCCAAAAGTGTCGTTTTCGATTACAACCGTAGTTCTTTCGTTTTCTTCACTTGCTTTTGGATGCCATGCTACTAAGAATTTTCCAGGGTGGTATTTACTGAATTTGATAATTCCGTCCATTGCGTAACGAGTAACGTGCACGTTGATAGGCGACATAAAGATAGAAACCTGTAAGCGTTTGTCTTTAAAATATTCACCTTCGTAAACTTCTTCAATTACTACTACTTTTCCATCAACCGGAGCAAGAATGTGATCGCTGTTTCTAACGGCAATTCTTTTTGGGTTTCTAAAAAATTGTAAAATAATAATCAAGACCAATAGCGCTGCTATCTGAACAAGCATTCTCAGCCAATTGATATCAATAAATCTATCAGCAATTACAAGTACGGCAACAGTAAAAACTGTTCCTAATAAAATAGATGGGGCTCCTTCTTTATGAAACATAATATAAAATTTGATAAAATAAAAATATAATTGGTGCTACAAATATAACACTATCTAATCGATCTAGTATACCTCCGTGGCCCGGCATAATCGAACCGCTGTCTTTTACTCCGGCAATTCGTTTAAATTTTGACTCAATCAAATCACCAATCGTTCCAAAAACACTCACAATTAAGGCGATAATTGTCCAAATTAAGATCGATCTGCCACTAAAAGCCGGATTAGGCTGTATGTATAGTTTTGAAATTAAAAAGCCCGCAAAAGCTGCAAAAATCATACCTCCAAGGAAACCTTCTATTGTTTTTTTAGGAGAAACACGTTCGAATAACTTATGTTTTCCCATTGATTTACCAACCAGATAAGCAAAAGTGTCATTTGTCCAGATTAATACAAACAAGCCAATGATGATTTTTGGATTGTAATCATTTGTACCAAAGGAGATTTTTACGATAAAAAGGAAAGGAAGTGTAATATATCCTAACAGATATAAATATTTTGATGAAATGCTTATTTTTTGAACAGAGTCATAAAATAAGAATAGTATACATTTAATAGAAACGACTATTGTTATGGCAAGCAGCACAAGGTCTAACTGCTGAATATTGGTTTCTAAAGTAATATTTGTTTTGAATGTATTATTTAAATACGCAGTGGTTTCTTTGTTGTAATGGCTTACCAGTACGACAGAAGAGTAGAGTATAGTCCCAAAAAGAATCGAAAAGACTTTATTTAGATTTACTAAATTCGAAAATTCGTAGATTGTAATGATTAGGAAAATACCAAAAAGAATGATGAAGCTTTCGGTAGAAAACAGTATTGAACTTAATAAAAGAGCAATATAAACAGCACCAGAAATGGTTCTCTTAAGCGTTTCATTCATCTTAAAGATCTTCTAAGAGCAGTAAATAAAGGTTCTTGGCAACACTTCCGTATTGTGTGAAATCTTCTTCTTTTGCTTTTTCGAAATATTTTATTGTAGTGATATTAGTTGGGATATCTCTATCGTATTTGCGTTTTATGGCACTCAAACCATCGCTTTTCATTGGAAGTATTTGGCTTGTAGTAGCAATAATTACAATATTTGCCGGTAAATCGTTTGGTTTGTTTTGTCTGATTTGTTTAGACGAAAATAAAATAGAACCTTCATCAGCAATTAAATTTTCGCAGGTTGCTAATAAAAATTTTGGTTTAGAAGGAGCGATGTAGAATAATTTGTTTTCTTCTAACAAACTAAAAAGAGCTGGTTCGTAACATAAAACTTCATTTTCGAACCAATCATTTTCTTCTAAAATATTTTCGAATTGTTCTGCAACTTCCTGACTGTTTTCACAGTACAAAAATTTACCGCCATTTTTCTTGAAATTAAAGATGAATTGTTCATCTAAAGATAAATGACTGTTTGGAGCAGGAGTTCCTGCGTATTCACTTTCGTGTTCTTCGTCAGAAGCAGATTCGCTGGAACCAAATATTTTTTTGAAAAAATTCATTTTTTATATGAAATACTTTACATGTTAATTGAAAACGTTCAAAGATAAAAAAATCTTAATTCAAAAGGGTATTTTGAATTAAGATTTTAAAAAATATTGCATATTTACTGATATATTTACGAAACCACCTCTTCTAAATTTTTGTCAAAAGTACGTTTTCCGAAAATTGCTTCTAAGTCATCTTTAAAAATAACTTCTTTTTCAATCAATATATCAGCAAGCTGATTTAACTTGTCTTTGTTTTCTTCAAGAATCTGAATAGCTCTTTGGTATTGACCTTCAATTAATTCTGAAATTTCTTTGTCGATAATTTTTGCAGTCTCGTCAGAATATGGTTTTGAGAAATTGTATTCGCTTTGTCCTGTTGAATCGTAATATGTAACATTTCCAATTTTTTCATTCAAACCGTAAATAGTTACCATAGCACGAGCTTGGCGTGTTACTTTCTCTAAATCGCTTAATGCACCAGTCGAAATTCTGTCAAAAGTTACTTTTTCAGCAGCTCTACCGCCCATAGTTGCACACATTTCGTCTAACATTTGATCTGTTCTTACGATTTGTCTTTCTTCTGGTAAATACCATGCAGCACCTAAACTTTGTCCGCGGGGTACGATAGTTACTTTAATAAGCGGCGCAGCATGTTCTAACATCCAGCTTACAGTAGCGTGACCAGCTTCGTGAATTGCGATTGCTCTTTTCTCGTCTGGAGTAATAATTTTATTTTTCTTTTCAAGACCACCAATGATTCTGTCAACAGCATCAAGGAAATCTTGCCTGTCTACTGCAGGTTTGTTATTACGGGCAGCAATTAAAGCCGCTTCGTTACAAACGTTGGCAATATCAGCACCAGAGAAACCTGGAGTTTGTTTTGCTAAGAAATCTAAATCAAGACCTTCTACTTTTTTGATAGGAGCTAAGTGAACTTTGAAGATTTCTGCTCTTTCACGGATGTCTGGTAAGTCAACAAAAATTTGTCTGTCAAAACGTCCTGCACGCATTAAAGCTTTATCAAGAACGTCAGCTCTGTTTGTTGCAGCTAAAACAATTACATTTGAGTTTGTACCAAAACCGTCCATTTCTGTTAGTAATTGATTCAAAGTATTTTCTCTTTCGTCGTTTCCGCCAGACATATTGCTTTTTCCACGGGCTCTACCTACAGCATCAATCTCGTCGATAAAGATAATTGCCGGAGATTTTTCTTTTGCCTGTTTAAACAAATCACGTACACGAGATGCACCAACTCCTACAAACATTTCTACGAAATCAGAACCTGATAAAGAGAAAAACGGAACCTGTGCTTCACCCGCAACTGCTTTTGCTAATAATGTTTTACCAGTTCCCGGAGGTCCTACAAGTAAAGCTCCTTTTGGGATTTTACCTCCAAGATTAGTGTATTTTTCAGGGTTTTTAAGGAATTCTACAATTTCTTGTATTTCTTCTTTAGCACCTTCTAAACCTGCTACATCTTTAAATGTAGTTTTGATATCTGTTTTTTCATCAAAAAGTTTAGCTTTAGATTTTCCAATGTTAAAAATTTGTCCGCCTCCGCCAGCGCCTCCGCCAGACATTTTACGCATAATGAAGATCCATACACCAATAATGATGATGATAGGAAGTAAGCTGATTAAAATATCGCTCCAGTTATTTTTTTGAAGAAAGTTGAAATCTTTCAGTTTTCCTTCGCCAACTGCTTTTTCCAGTTTAGTTTGAAAGATCTGGTCGTTACCAATTTCTAAAGTATAGTGAGGTCCTTTGTTTGGTCTTTCAAAAATATCTTTAGAAACTTTTTTGTTTGCCGCATCTTTAAGCGCTGCCTGAGTTAAGTAAACCTCAGCTTCGGCTTTATTATAAACGATCACTTTTTCAATTTGACCTTTTTCTAATAAAGTGTTGAATTTAGAAGAGGTCAATTGAGCAGGTTCGCTTAAATTAGATCCACCGGTTGCAAAACTTATAAATAAAAAAACTAAAAGTATTGCGGTATATATTAACCAGGGACTTATTTTAAATTTACTCGGATTTGGATTATTATCTTTAGCCATTTAGAAAAATTTTTCTTTAGTATTTGTTTTCGATTGTAGTTATTTTGGCGTCACCCCAAAGGCTCTCGATATTATAGTATTCACGTATGTGTTTCTGGAAAACATGTACCACGATATGCACATAATCCATAAGAACCCATTCTGCATTATCGGTTCCTTCTACGTGCCAAGGTTTATCTTTTAAGTCTTTAGATACTGTTTTTTGAATTGAGTTTACAATGGCGTTAACTTGGGTATTTGAGCTACCGTTGCAAATGACAAAATAGTCACAAACTGCTGTGTCTATATCTCTTAAGTCAAGAATGTCAATATCATTTCCTTTTACTTCCTCAATCCCTTTGATTATGTTCGCCAATAGAACATCATTATTAATAGTCTTTTTCGCCATGAATTATTTTATATGAATTTGTAAAGTTACCAAATTTTGTGATTATTTTTGAACCTTAACAAAATATTAAATTAAGTTATTTCAATTATTTAATGAAACTAATCAAACTCGATGCCATAGATTCTACAAATGATTTCCTAAAATCATTGTCAAGCCAGGATGAACTAGAGAATTTTACGGTGGTAACGGCTGAAAATCAGACAAAAGGCAAAGGACAAATGGGGGCGAAGTGGAACTCTGAAGCGGGTAAAAACTTAATTATGAGTGTTTTGGTTAAAGATTTTCTGTTTGATAACGAACAGGTTTTTAACCTTAGTGTCGTGGTTTCTTTATCAGTTTTAGATGTTTTAAAATCGTTAAATATTCCTGATTTATGTATAAAATGGCCAAATGACATCATGTCATACAATAAGAAAATTGGTGGCATACTTATAGAAAATACCCTAAAAAGTGATGGCAGGATCGTGTCAGTTGTCGGGATTGGAGTAAACGTAAATCAAACAAATTATGAAGAACTGCCGCGTGGTTCTTCTCTGGCCGTCATTTCCGGAAAAACTTTCGATAAAAACGAACTGACAATCCTAATCGCCGAAAAAATAAAAGAGAAAACTGAATTATGGCAAAATACAGCTTCTGTTTTTTGGGAAGATTATTTCAGTTCCCTTTTCAGAAAAGGCGTTCCAATGCCGTTTAAAAATCTCGAAAACCAAAATTTCATGGGAATTATTCAAGGCGTTTCCTCAGTTGGAAAACTGCAGGTTTTATTAGAAAACGATTCTGTTTCAGAATTTGAGATAAAAGAGATACAGATGCTTTATTGAGTTGCTAAGGTTCTGAGGTTCTGAGGTGCAGAGCGACAAAGGTGCAAAGGTTCTGAGGAGCTGAGATTCTAAGGTTTTCTGTAGTTAGACGCACTGCAGTGCGTCTAACGTATTCAAAAAAAAAGCCCGATCGTAAGATCAGGCTTTTCATTTATAATTCACAATTAATAATTAACCATTAATTATTAAAGCTTATGCATATTGTTTGCTAAAGTTTCAATAAACTTGCTGATAGGACCTTTAACCATCATCGCCATCATAGCGTTGAATTCACCTTCGAAGAATAATTGAACAGCACTTTCTGAATCAGAAATACTATCGATATTTGAAACCAAAGTAAACGGAAGTTTATCGCTTGCAGCACCCAAAACAATTTTGTTTGGAGCCACCTTTTCTTTCATTTTTAATTTGATTTCCGGCATACCTTTCAATCCAAAAATAAAAGCATCTTCGCCTGTTACTTCAAATTTAGCAATATTATCCGGCATTAATTTTTCAAAATTCTTAACATCAGTCAGTTGATCAAATAAATCCTGTGCTGATTTCTGAACAGTAACTTTTGGACTTTCTAAGTTCATATAGTGTTTTTTGTTTTGTTTTTTTTACTTAACTGCAAAGGAAATAAAATCCAATTTTCTAAATCCCAAATTCCAAAAAAAGAGCGAAGCGATTTTTTTAGAAAATCTAAAATCTAAAATCTAAAATCTAAAATCTAAAATCTAAAATCTAAAATCTAAAATCTAAAATCTAAAATCT
>NZ_JBXAQY010000002.1:0-309569 GCF_058807735.1 Flavobacterium sp. GW821-FHT12A05
GCATATCATAGCCCCGATAGTAGTGGAAATCCTTTTATTTTGGGGTTCAAAATAAAAGATTGCAGCGGATAGCGGGATTAAGCTCCTTAAAATTCCAATAATGAAAATACCAAATTCCAAAATTGCCGGCGCTTAATTTCAAATTCCAAAATCAAAAGGGCTTCGACTTCGCTCAGCCTGACAATCGAGGCTTTCTACTTTATATATATATGTACAAAAAAAAAAAAACAAACCCGACAGCTTTTAGAAACTTGTCGGGTTGTGGGAATGAAATCTACTCTTATATATGTATACTTTCGTTTAGGCTGTCGATTGCTTCTTTGGTGATTTGAATGCTTTTTAGTTTTCCCTGATGATCGAAGATAGGGCTTGTTACCATTAATTCGTCTATTCTAGCGTAGTCAATGAACTTTTTCAAATCGGTTATTAATTGTTCTTTGTTTCCTGTGAAGGTTCCGGCTGTCATTTGATTGACATGAAAACGTTCCTGCTCGTTCATGATGTCGTCTAATGACGGAACTGGCGGCTGTAAACCTTTACGGTCGTTTCTAATTAAGTTCAGGAACATTTGATACAAACTTGTAGACAATAATTCTGCTTCTTCGTTTGTATCGGCTGCAATGATATTAACACAAGCCATTGTTTTTGGTTTATCTAAATATTCTGAAGGCTGGAAATTTTCGCGGTAAAATTCAAATGCCTGAATCATCAGTTTTGGTGCAAAGTGTCCGGCAAAAGCATACGGCAATCCGTAAGCTGCTGCCAAAGCCGCGCTATCCATGCTTGATCCTAAAATCCAGATTGGCACTTTTAGACCTTCGGCTGGAAATGCACGCACTTTTCCTGTTGCATTTTCGCTTGAAAAATACTCTTGAAGTTTGCTTACGTTTTGCGGAAAACGCTGTGCCTGCTCAAAAAAGTCTTTTCGAATTGCTTCAGCGGTTGGCTGATCTGTACCGGGCGCTCTTCCTAAACCTAAATCGATTCGGTTGGGATAAAGCGTTTCCAGGGTTCCAAATTGTTCGGCAACAACTAAAGGAGAATGATTGGGAAGCATGATACCGCCAGAACCAACTCGGATATTTTTGGTCTGACTTGCTACATAACCAATTAAAACAACCGTTGCTGTACTTGCAACGTGTGCCATATTGTGATGTTCTGCAAGCCAAAATCGCTTATATCCTAAAGTATCTGCTAATTGCGCTATGTCTTTTGTTTTTTGGAATGTTTCTGTGGCATTGCTATCCTGAGTGATGATAGCGAGCTCTAATAATGAGACTGAAATTGGGTTTTTCATATAAAAAAATGCTAATATGCAAAATTAAGCCTTTTATGTGGATGCCTTTTGTTTTCTAATGTTAATAGATTTATAATATTCTCAAAAGGTTTAAAATGAGTAATTTTTAATAATTAATTATTGTTTTACGATAATTAATTATACATTTGCAATATCAATCTAACTTTTAAGTATATGAAGACAACTTATATTGTATCTAGAATATTATTTTACTTTACCCGATTTTTGTCGGTGGTTTATTTCTTTTTGGCTGCCTATTCTATTTTTACTTTGGTAACGGGATTGTTTTTGACTTTTAAGGACAACGGAAAGTATTTTCAGGTTTGTTATCCTTTTACTTCTCATCCTTTAATGCTTGGCGATTATAATCTGCCTTATATACTTTTTGATTTTTTGGCTCCGCTGAGTTTGTACGGACTTTTCTTTTTACTGAGCAGTAATGTTTTTAAAGTATTTTTTCAGCCTAAATTATTTACTCCAAACGGAATTTCTCATTTAAGGCGTTTCTATTTATCCAATTTATTAATTCCGGGTATTGTAATATTTGTGGCTTTCTTTTTTGTGCCGCTGGATAATGAAGTTTCACTTTTTATTCTATTACACGGAATGCTGGGTGTTTTTGCGTACTTTTTAGCCGCCATTTTTAAACAAGGTTTAAACCTTCAGAACGAACAAGACTTATTTATATAACTATGCCAATAATTGTAAATGTTGATGTAATGCTTGCCAAACGCAAGATGCAGAGTAAAGAGTTGGCAGAAAAACTAGATATTACGCCTGCTAATTTATCGATTCTAAAAACTGGAAAAGCAAAAGGAATTCGGTTTGATACTCTCGAAGCTATTTGTAAAATATTGGATTGCCAGCCCGGGGATATTTTAGAATACGTGGCAGAATAGCTTTCTTTTTAAATCTTATTTCACTCTTAATAAATCGGTTTTTGAAGCCGAGAGGCATTCTATTGCCTAATTTTTTCAAATCATAGTTTAATTCAATCATCAAAATCAATCAAAAAATGAACAGTTTATCAATCAAAAAACTCAGCAAAACGTATGAGAACGGCACAAAAGCGATTGACAATTTATCGCTTGAAATTACAAACGGAATGTTTGGTTTACTTGGTCCAAACGGCGCCGGAAAATCGACTTTAATGCGGACTATTGCCGCTTTGCAGGAACCTACTTCTGGAAGTATTGAGTTTAACGGAATTAATATTCTGGAAAATCCAATGTTCATCAGGCAAAATCTGGGTTATCTTCCACAGGAATTTGGCGTTTATCCTAAAATTTCGGCTTATCGCCTGCTCGATCATCTGGCAGTTTTAAAAGGAATTGTCGATAAAAAGGAACGACACGATCAAATATTGTATTTATTGCAGCAGACCAATTTACTCCAGTATAAAGATAAAGCGGTTCATTCTTTTTCCGGCGGAATGCGTCAGCGATTTGGAATTGCTCAGGCTTTACTGGGAAATCCGAAAATTATTATTGTGGATGAACCTACTGCGGGACTTGATCCAGAAGAAAGAAACCGATTTAATAATTTGCTGAGTGAAATTGGCGAAAACATTATTGTAGTTCTATCGACTCATATTGTAGAAGACGTTCGTGATTTATGCCCAAAAATGGCCATTATCTCCAACGGAAAATTGATTTTGGAAGGAAAACCAAACGAAGCGATCGATTCTTTGAAAGATAAAATCTGGATGAAAGCCATTCAGAAAACAGAACTGAAAGAACATCAATCGAACTTTAATATCATTTCGTCCAACTTAAATTCAGGGAAAATCAATATTCATGTTTTCTCAGATACACGACCAGATTCTGGTTTCGAATTGATATCGCCAGACTTAAGCGATGTTTATTTTAGTGTTTTAGCTCAAAATCAACTTAAAAATTAGTGTTATGCTTTCTAAATTAATTCAATTTGAATGGCATAACACTACCAGAAGCTGGACTTTTTATGCCACGTTTATTATTTATTTGGTTTTAGGATTTTTTGTGAGTGCTTTTGCGAACTTTTCTTTTTCGGGCGCTTACAAAAATAGTCCGTATGTGCTTACGTATGCGATTGGTTTGATTTCGCTGATGGCGATATTTTCGATTACACTTCAGGTCGCGCAGCGTTTTTTAAAGGAATATGAAACGAAATTCGATTCGATTATTTTCTCCTCTCCTATTTCTAAGTTTCAATATTTGGCTCCAAAATTTATTACTGCGTTTATAATCGCCGTAGTTTCTTTTGGAATGTTTATCGTCGGAATGATCGTTGGACATCAAATGTCGTGGCTTTCTAAAAGTGAGATTGGTTCTTTTGAAATTATAAATTATCTCTGGCCATATTTTGTAATTGTGATTCCGAATATTTTCTTGTGCCTTTCTATATTGACGGCTTTGGCCTGGCTTACGCGAAGTAAACTTTTTATTTATGTTGGCGGATTATTAATTTACATCTTATATATCGTGGGGTCTATTTTTTCGAATTCGCCCATCTTTGCAAATGCTTCTCCCTCTTCGGCGAAAGCCATGTCTTTGGCTGCAAAAATAGATCCGTTTGGTTTGGCTGCTTTTTTAGAACAAACGAGATATTGGACTTCAATTGAAAAAAATACCGAACTGGTTTCGCTTTCGGGGAACTTTTTATTTAATCGATTGTTGTGGATTTCGGTTTCACTGCTTTTACTTTTTACTTCATATCACTTGTTTTCTTTCCGAAAAACGAAAACCAAAAAGATAAAAACGCCTAAAGTCATTTCAAAAGAAGAAAAAATCCTTTCTTTGGAAATTCCAAAAAAAATCGAGTTCAAAACTTTCAGACATAATTTTACTGTTTTTAAAAGCAATATCAAGCTGGATATTTATTTGATTCTAAAAGGAATTCCGTTTTTATTGATTGTTCTTTTATTTTCGGGATTATTGGCAATCGAAATTTCGGATGAAATTGACGGCGGTATCCGATTAGCCGAAAAAATTACGGATACGGCTTTGATGATTTCCACCATAATGGATCGTCTGCCTTTTATTCTGATCTTGATTCTCCTTTTTTACAGCAGTGAATTATTAAACCGAAGCGAAAATTCGAGATTTGAAATGCTCGAAAATACCGCCCCTTATTCTCAATTTGTGATTTTACTATCCAAATTGACAGCGCTTTTTATCATTCCGTTAATCATAATCAGCATTAGTATTTTGATTGGATGCGCCTTTCAGATTGCGAATGCCAATGCTCCAATCGAATTGGATCTTTATCTTTCTTTGTTTTATTATCTCGGTTTTCCGTTGCTGCTGATTTCGATTTTGATAATCTCAATTCAGACTTTTATTAAAAATAAATACATCGGACTTTCGGTTGCTGCTTTTGTCTGTATTTTGTTTTGTACGGGAATTGGCGAACAATTGGGAATTTCACATCCTTTACTGCGATTTGGAGATGCGTTTAAAAGAGAATATTTTGATTTGAATGGTTTCGGAAAATATACTTTTCCGTTTCATATTTCCATGTTGTACAATTTTGGATTGGCTTTACTGCTTCTTACTTTGACAGGAATTTTGTGGAAAAGAAACGCTTCAATTGTAAAAACCTTTCGAAGAAATTCCTGCAATGCCTTTCAAAAAGCAACTTTTGCATTGGGAATTATTCTTTTTACTGGCTTTGGGAGTTATCTTTTTTACAAAACCAATATCGAATATCCGTATTTGACCGAAGACGATCAGAACAATTGGAGCGAACAATATGAAACTCAATTTAAAAAGTATACCACTCTTGCCCAGCCTACGATTGTTTCTGTAAAAAGTAAAGTCGATTTATTTCCTGAGGAAAACCGTTATGAAGTAAAAGGCATTTATGAATTGATTAATAATACTGAAAAACCAATTGATAGTTTACTCCTATATATAGATCGAAATTCTAAACTGACTTCTGTTGAAATTCCGAATTCGAAAAACCTGGACGATGTTTCGGCATTTCATCATTATTGGTATCGATTGGAAAAACCTTTGCAACCGAAGCAGAAAATGAAAATGAGTTTTTCTTTTGAGTCTTCGTGGTCGCCATTTAAAGGACATACAGCATTTAATTCTATTATTGAAAATGGTTCGTTTATGCGAATAAGTCGTTACTTTCCGCTTTTTGGCTATCAGGAATCGAATGAAATCAGCAGTAAAAAAGAACGTACGAAAAGACATTTGAAACCGCAGGCGCCTCTTAAAAAACTGGAAGACAAATCGGAAATTAAATATGATTTTGTTGATTATGATGCTGTGGTTTCGACTTCTAAAAATCAGACGGCGATTGGCATTGGAGATTTAATTGGAAATTGGAAAAAAGACGACCGCAATTATTTTCATTATAAATCTAACGGAAAGATTCCGTTTCGGTTTGCTTTTTCTTCTGCCGAATATCAAATTCAAAAAACAAGTTATACAGGAATTTCTATTGAAGTTTATTATGACAAAAGGCATTCCAGAAACGTTGCTAAATTAATTCAGGATGTGAAAAACACTTTAGATTACTGCCAAAACAATTTTGGGAAATATCCATACAAAACGATTCGTTATGCCGAAGTTTCTGCTTTCGCGGATGGATTTGCTGCGACTTCATATCCGTCCACTGTTTTTATGAAAGAGAATTTCGGATTCTACAGCAACCTCAACAATAAGGATAAAGAAGATGTAATTAATCAATTGACGGCGCATGAATTGTCGCATGAGTGGTGGGGGAATTCACAGATTAGTCCGGAACAAAAAGAAGGAAGCTGGATTTTGACTGAAACTCTGGCGCAATACACCGAACTGATGTTGTATGAAAAAGAACATGGTTTGGAAAAGGCACTCGAAACTTTAAAAATTCATCTCGATTTATATTTGAGCAGTCGAAGTTATGATCCTGAAACGCCTTTGTATAAAACGAATTACGATACGCCACATTTGCCTTATGATAAAGGAATGCTGGTAATGTATCAGCTTCGGGTTTTAATTGGTGAAGAAAAAGTAAATCTGGCTTTGAAAAATTTTCTGAGTCATTATAAATATCCAAATCCCTTTCCTGATTCTGAGGCTTTATTAAAAGAAATTTATGCAATGACAGATCAAAAACTACATTCTAAATTAGATGAAATGTTTAAGCAGATTATTACGTATTCGTCAAAAATAGAATCTGTTTCAAGTATTCAAAAAAATGATTTTTATGAAGTTTCTTTTAAAGCTGACTCTAAAAAGTATCGGGAAAATGCAACTGGAGAACGAAAACAAATTGCAAACGATGCCACAATAGATATTGGGATTTATGATGAAAACGGAAAATTGTTTCTTAATCCTTTTGCTATCAAAAACAATAAAATTGAAGGGAAATTAAAACTCAAAACAAAACCTCAACGCATTGTTGTTGATCCGTATTTAATGAATATTGATACTTTTATAAAGGACAACGAGAAAGAGATTGATTAGATTTTTTTTTGCCACGAATTCCACGAATTTCCACTAATTTTTAATTTTAGTTTTTCGCAAATGCTCAAAATATAGCTCGCGGTTTCAACCGCGGGAAACGTTACGAATTGGGTGTAATTAGACATTGTGTACCCGTGGTTGAAACCACGGGCTATGTTTGAAATAAAAATCAGTCAAAAATAGGAATTAGAGAAATTCGTGAATTCGTGGCAAAAAAAATCATTTTAATCCTTTTATCCCGATAACTATCGGGAGTGGCTAAAACCTTTTATTTCAATTGAATCAAAATCTGTTTGTGGTTTGTTTTTCCGTCGTCTTTTATTTTCAAATCTTTATTGGATTCGATTTCAAATTTTGAAGAAGTATCGATTACTAAAGAAATATCTTTATGCCTAAAAGTTTCTGGAATTTCAGGCAGTTCAATCGTAACTTCTATTTCTTTATTTTTTTGTTTGTAATCGACTTTAATTCTGTCTCTTAGCCAAATGTATTCGTAAACTTCCTGCCAAGGCGCCATCCAGATAGAATCGTTTCCTTTTGCGCCGTATTTATTGGCAAGCGTTATCATATAGTATTTAAAATCCGGAAAACGCATGCTTAAATTCCACAAGTTTGTATTTCCGGTTCCGTGTGTAAATTCGTTAAACCAAATTGCATTGGGTTGTTTTACAATTGAATCTACTGTTTTTAAATAACGATCCATTGTTTTAAAACTGGTCGTGTCTTTTGAACTCCGCACAAAGGTTCGGGCAGAAATCATTTTATCTAAATTCATTTTTGAATCAACATTAAAAACTGGACCAACACCATAATAAGACGCAACCGAAAAATGCCCGTTATTAAGCGCCTCTTTTTCATATTCTAAATAATATTTCTCATCGCCTTCTCCGCCCGGAACCACAAAATGCGACATCGTAAAATCAAGATTTTGTTTTATCGAAGTGGTATTTTCGGTTACTTCTGTCAAATAATTTGTGCCGTGTTTTGTTGCGTGATGGAAACCATGATTCAAAATATCCCAGCCGGCATTGTACATTTCTTTTATTTCAGGCCACGAAAGATGTCCACGGTTTGCTGGTAAATCTCTAATTGAACCTCCGTTAACCGCCAAAGCCAATTTAAACGGAATTTTATTTCCGAATCCGTCAGAATAAAAAAGACCTTTTGATGTTGTTCCGTCTCCGCCCTGATCAATCTTCCATTCGTTTTTATCGGGATTACTTATTTTTCCTCCATTCAATAACGGAAAAGCGGTTAAATAAGCAGATCGATATCCGTCATCAAGCGTAAAACTATAAGCAAAATGTTTGTTGTATTTTAAAGGAGCAGGTTTTATATGGACTTTATTGTCTGATTTCAATTTAATTTTAAAGGAAATGGTTTTCGCTTTTGAAGAATCGATTTTAGTATTGAATTCATTTGCAAAACAAAGTGAAACCGACGTAATCAGGAGAATAAAAGTCAATAAAAAGTGTTTTATTCGGTAATGTGGTATTTTCATTTTTAGGTTAGAATTAGAGATTTTAAAGATACGAGATAATTAATAAGTTTTGAGTGTAATAATGGAACGCGGATAAAACGGATTCGCTTCGCGAAAACGCGGATAAAAACGGGTTTTTATTATTTTAAAAAATAAAATCTGTGTCAATCAGCGTTTTCACCAAGTGAATCCATAAAATCAGTGTTCTAAATTTTATCGCGCTAAAAGTTGATATTTCAACACATTAAAAGTATTTAACGAAATATAATAAGTCTCCTAAAGTCAAAATAGCAGAAAATCCTTTGTAATCAGTGCTTCGCAAAAGGGCATGCAGATTGTATTTTAAAATACAACTAAAAAATCCTGCTATGTATCTTTCTAATACAAAAACGATTGTGTTTATTTCGGGAGCTTTTGTGAGTCATTTTTATTGGGAAGAATGGCTTGCTTTTTTTAAAGAGAAAGGATACAAGGTTGTGGCGCCGCCATGGCTTCATAAAAACGATTCAGCTGTAAATTTAAGAGATCAAAATCCGTGTGTAAAAATTGGTTCGATCAGCTTATTTGATCTTTTATGTTATTACACCGAAATTATTGAAAAACTTCCTGAGAAACCTATTTTAGTGGGACATTCTTACGGCGGATTTTTGGTTCAATTATTAGTTCAGAAAAATTTAGCCGAAGCCGGAATTTGTATTAATCCTTTTCCGCCAAAGGGTTTTACTGCTTTAAAATTTTCGTTTTATAAAACCATTTTCCGTTTTTCAAATGTCTTTTTTTCTTCTAAAAAAACGTTTCTTCTGCCATTCGAAAATTGGAGAAATACGTTCTTCAATATTGCATCGATTGAAAAGCAGAAAGCAGTATATGACAAATTCATTATCCCGGAATCTAAAAAGGCTTTGCGAAATCTATTTTCAAATCATGCGAAAATCAACTTCAGGAAAAAACATGTTCCGCTTTTTTTTATTTCTTGTTCAGAGGATCAAATCATTTCTCCGAAATTGGTTCATTGGAATTTCAGAAAACATCGAAACCTGCATTCTATAACGTGTTATAAAGAATTCAAAAACAGAAATCATTTTTTAATTCTTCAAAGCGAATGGCAAGAAGTTGCAGAATCCGTGGTAAAATGGATTGAGAAAATGACTTAAGTTTATTTATTATTTGTCTTTGAATCTCGCAAAGTCGCCAAGTCGCAAAATTTAAACTTAAAAAAGAAAAAACTTGGCGACTTGGCGACTTGGCGAGCAATTTTCTTTGCAAAAAAAATTAACTTATTTCTCTCTTAATTTCTAATTTCTTGATTTTTGAATTTAAGGTTGAAGGATGGATATCCAGAATTTCGGCTGCACCACCCGCGCCTGAGATTTTTCCGTTGCATTTTTTAAGGATATATAAGATGTAATCCCGCTCATTTTCTAAAATGGTTTTAATCGAAAACGAATCAGTGTTTTGCTGTGCATGCATTTTAGACGAAGGCAAAAATTCAATTGCTTTAATTGTATTTCCTTCTGTAAGCAGTAAGGTACGTTGAATAAGATGCTCGAGTTCTCTAATATTTCCCGGCCAGTCGTAATTTGTTATTTGCTGTAAAGCATTGTCTGAAAGCGTTGGCACTTTTCTACTCATGCGTTCGCTGTAGACTTTTATAAAATGATCTGCCAATTCCGGAATATCTTCTTTTCGTTTTTTTAATGACGGAACCATAATTGGAAAAACATGCAGTCTATAATATAAATCCATTCTAAAACGTCCTGCAGCGACTTCTTCTTCCAGGTTTTTGTTGGTTGCCGCAATAATACGAACATCAATTTTTATGGGCATTAGTCCGCCTACACGTTCTATTTCACGTTCCTGTAAAACGCGCAGTAATTTTACCTGAAGTTCTAATGGCATCTCTCCTATTTCATCCAAAAAAATTGTACCTCCGTTTGCCAATTCAAATTTTCCTATTCGCTTATCTGTTGCTCCCGTAAAAGCCCCTTTTTCATGTCCGAATAGCAAGGATTCGGCAAGGTTTTCCGGGATGGCGCCGCAATTTATTATAATTAATGATTTGTCTTTTCGTGGAGATAAATCGTGAATACTTTTGGCAATCTTTTCTTTTCCGGTGCCGCTTTCTCCCAAAATTAAAACAGAAGTATCAGACGGCGCTACTTTTTTAATGTAATTAAAAACCGTTACCATTTGAGAACTGTTGCCAATTATTCCTTCAAAACCAGATTTTATATTTTCGTTTTTTTCTTTCTTCACCTGAATGTCTTTTGGTTCCAGAATTATGGATACCGATGAATAAAAACAAGATATAAATTGTGAAAATGTATTTTCTAAATTAGATAATAATTTTAAGTTTTCATTGGAATAAATATTGAAGTTACGGCTGTAGAAAGTAAAACAAAAACGCTGCGAGACTGCAATTGAAAGCGGAAAAACCAAATAGGACTTAATGCCGAAATTATGTGAAATAATTCCTTTTATGGGCGCAGCCTGAAAATTATTAATCAACGATTCTTCGCTGTAAAT
Source organism: Flavobacterium sp. GW821-FHT12A05 (assembly GCF_058807735.1). Lineage (NCBI taxonomy): Bacteria > Pseudomonadati > Bacteroidota > Flavobacteriia > Flavobacteriales > Flavobacteriaceae > Flavobacterium > Flavobacterium sp. GW821-FHT12A05. The sequence goes on from NZ_JBXAQY010000002.1 coordinate 10,748, forward strand.
AACGGGTTTAATATCAATCTGCGATTTTATGTAGGTTTCGTTTAATTCTTTTATGGATATATCGGCAATTTGAGAAAGCTTTTGTACGCTTATAATTTGATATTGGTCGATATTTTTTCGGATGATTCCGAGATTCGAATATTGTTCTGCATTTACAAAACCAACTTCTAAATAATCAAAACAAACAAAGGTTTGAATGATTTTGGCAAAAGCCAATAAAGCATCTTCGAGTTTAAGGTTTGAATTGATTAATTCTGTAAGGTCATTTTTCAATTCTAATTGCTGCATTAACTGCGATTCTAAGCTGTATTCTTGTCTATAAAAAGCAATTTCGAGAGTGGTTAAAATATCTTGTTCCCTAAAAGGTTTTACAATAAATCCGTATGGCTGTGTGGTTTTGGCCTGATCTAAAATTCTTTTGCTTGAATTGGCCGAAATAAAAATAAAACCAATATTTTTTTCTTTTAAAACATACGCCAGATCAATTCCGTTTTTATCTCCTTTCAGCATAATATCCAAAAATACCAAATCCGGTTTTTGGGTCTGAATTACATCCAATGCCTGATCGACTGAACGCACAATCCCGATCACTTTATAATTTGCTTTTTCCAGAATTAACTGCAAATCATGTGCTTCAATAAATTGATCCTCAACAATTAAAATTTGTTTTTGTAAGCCGTTTTTTTCAGATTGGGTGCTGTTTTCAGAGACCGTTCCCATAAAATGTAGTATTATTTATATTATAACCCTGTAATTTACTGGTATAAAATTAGTTAAATAACACCAGTAATTTCAGTGTTTTGGATTTTTTATATCAAAAAAACCATATTTAATGTGAATTTTCTTGATATTTTTCAAAAAAATCAGGCTTCTTTATTTCTATATTTGTTTACTAAAACCAATCCAAAAATCTAATATTTAACAAATTATGAAACGAATCATTTCTTATTTGATTTTGTTAATTACCTGTTCATCATTGGCACAAATATCTCCTGCTGTGGCCAAATATGATCTTCCCAAAAAGAGACTCTTAATTCAATCTTGTTCGATGTATTTATTTAATGCCAATCAAGGTGCAATTGATCCGGATAGTTCTGTAGTGGTAGCTTGTAAAGCATACAAACTGCCTGTTTCGTTAAGTTATAATGAAGGTTTTTACGACGGCACAAAATTAATTGGCAGTGATTTAATAGATAAAGGTGATATTTATTCGGCACAAAAACTTTTGGCTAAAACAAAAGCGGAAGATAGAATTAAATTATTGCTTCAATTAGGTAGTTTTTATCTTTTTAAACCCGGTTCAAAACCAGAAGATCTTAAAAATGCTAAAACCTATATTGATGAAGCCGTTTCGGTCAGCAATCAGCTTAAAATAAAAAAATGGCAGCATCAAAGTTTATTGCTTTTAGGTAAATATTATTATCAGGCCAATAATCCGGCCGAAGGAAAAAAGTATTTCTTGCAGGTTATAGACGAATGCCGAAAACAAAATGACAAACCAGGTCTTGCCGAAGCTTTAGATGCTTATGGAACGCTCTTATTTAATTTAGATCCTGAGAAAGAAAAAATACTGCAAGAAGCCGTTTCGCTTTATGCTTCTCTAAATCTTGAAGAAAAAAGAATAGAGAATTACATGAAGATTACCACGATTTATTTTTGGACAAATAAAGTAAGTGAAGCCAAAAAAAGATTGTATCAAAATTTAATCGATTTACGAAAAATTGGTTTCACGCATCAGCAGTTTGCAGAAACTACCATTGCTTATATAGAATTGAGCCAGCGAAGCATTAGAACTGCTTTATATTATGCCCTGAAAAGCGTAAAAAGAATGGAAACCGAAAAAGATTACACTTTGGGAGAAATCTTTTATCTGCGATTGGGCGACGTTTATAATATTTACGGTCATAATGAGGCCGCATTAGAAATGTACAAAAAAGGTATTGAAATTGGACAGCAAAACGTAGACAGCGGTACTTGGTATAAAAGTTTTTTTGGTTCTATTGCCGCTTTATCTTTAAAAGGAAAAACTAAGGAAGCTCTCGAATATCTCAATTCAACTACCGAAAAATATCCTCCAAAAAGTACTTTCGATAAAATGTCAATTAATTACATTAAGGCTAATTGTTATTTTACTTTAAAGGATTATGTGCAGGCCGAAAAGTATTTTAAACAAATGGATTATTATGCATCGCAGCTCAATACTCCCGAAACCTTTAACGAGGTTGTACATCAGTACACTCAAATGTCTTTATTTTATATTGATACAAACAGACCGGAAAAAGCTAAATTTTATACTGATAAAGTTTTTGCTCTTTGTAAAATCTACAACAAAAATTACAATTCGCAGGGACTTCAGTATTTATTGTTCAAAACAGATTCTGTTAATGGTAATTATAAAAGTGCCATAAAACACTTTGAAAACTACAAGCAAATCAGTGATTCAACTCTTGGATATTCTAAAAACAAACTGATTGAAGAACTTAAAATTGATTACGAAACCAAGAATAAAGAGCAAAAAATTAAGCTTTTAAACGATCAGTCGAAACTACAGGAAAGCGAACTTCAAAAATCAAAACTCTTAAATAGTGTCTCCATCTGGAGTTTGATTTTATTGCTTATTACTATTGGATTATTGTATAACCGATACCGATTAAAACAACGAAATCACGCCAAACTTGAAATCAAGGAAAAAGAAATCAACCAGAAAAACATCAATCTGAAACATTTACTGGATGAGAAAGAATGGCTGTTGAAAGAAATTCACCATCGTGTAAAAAACAACCTTCAAACCGTTATTAGTCTACTGAATTCTCAATCGGCTTATTTAGAAAACGATATGGCTTTATCGGCAATAAAAAACAGTCAGCACAGGATTCACTCGATGTCTTTAATTCATCAGAAATTGTACAATTCCGAGAACATTTCGACGATCAATATGCCAAATTATATTAAGGAATTGGTCGAATATTTACGAGAATCTTTTTCACTTGGGCAGAGAATTCGCTTTGATGTAAAAGTCGATCCGCTGGAATTAGATGTTGCGCATGCTGTTCCGCTTGGGTTGATTTTAAATGAAGCGATTACGAATTCTATTAAATATGCTTTTCCCGAAGATCGAACCGGAATGATTTACATAACGCTCGAAACAGTAGCTGAAAATCAATATATATTGACTATTTCTGATAACGGAATTGGTTTTGATTTGAACCTCAACGATAAAAAAGCAAACTCGTTTGGAATGAGCTTAATAAAAGGTTTAACAGATGATCTTGAAGGAAAATTAACCATGGAAAATAATAATGGAACGATTTTGAAAATTGAATTTTCGCAAGAATTTCCTCTGAATCAAAAAAGGAAAATGATTTAAAACCTACATTTGTACATCAAAATACCAATTCGGTTTTTAGCTTATCTGCAAATGACAAACAAAATTTTAATTATAGACGACGAAGAAAAACTGAGAAGTCTGCTGGCGCGTATTATAAAATCGGAAGGATTTGAAGTTTTTGAAGCCAAAGATTTGAAATCAGGTTTTAAGAAACTGGAACAAACGGATATTGATGTTGTTTTATGTGATGTAAAACTGCCTGACGGAAACGGTGTTGATTTTCTTCAAAACATAAAAGGAAGTTTTCCGCTGACAGAAGTTATTCTGCTGACTGCTTTTGGGAATATTCCAGATGGTGTTCAGGCAATGAAAAATGGTGCTTTCGATTATATTGTAAAAGGCGACGATAATGACAAGATTATTCCGCTTCTTTATAAAGCGGTTGAAAAAGTGCATTTGCAAAAAAAGGTGCAGCAGCTTGAAAAACGCATTAACGATAAATATTCTTTTAATACCATTGTTGGAAAATCGAAAGGAATAGAACAGGTTATTGATCTTGCCCAAAAAGTTGCCAAAACAGATTCGACTGTTTTACTTACCGGCGAAACCGGAACCGGAAAAGAAGTTTTTGCGCAGGCCATTCACGAAAATAGTAATCGTGTTGGGAAATCTTTTGTGGCATTAAACTGCAGTACTTTTACAAAAGAAATTTTAGAAAGCGAACTTTTTGGTCATAAACAAGGCGCTTTTACGGGAGCTGTAAAAGATAAAAAGGGTTTTATTGAAGAAGCGAACGGCGGCACTTTATTTCTGGATGAAATTGGAGAAATGCCAATTGATCTTCAAGCCAAATTATTGCGTGTTTTAGAAACTTCCGAATATATTCCGGTTGGCGACACGACTCCTAAAAAATCAAATTTCAGATTAATTGCCGCTACAAATAGAGATTTAAAAACAGAAAGTGATGAACATCGCTTCCGTTCTGATTTGTATTTCCGTTTAAATATCTTCGAAATAAAACTGCCTTCTTTACGAGAAAGAATTAAAGACATATCAGTATTGACTCATTATTTCGTTAAACAGTTTTCTGAAAAAACGAATAAAAAAACATTACATATCTCTGATGAATTTCTGCAGAAATTAGAAAATTATTCCTGGCCGGGAAATATCCGCGAACTTAAAAATATCATCGAAAGATCGGTTATTTTGAGTAATGGTGATACTTTAACCTCGGATGTTCTGCCTTACGAAATGCAGCATCAAGCTGAAAATAATTCAAAACCTATGTCGGCTTTCTCGATGCAGAGTGTTGAAAAACTGCATATCCAAAAGGTTTTAAATTATACAAAAGGGAATAAAGCAGAAACGGCTCGATTATTAGAAATTGGAATTGCGACTTTGTATAGAAAGCTGGAAGAATATGGGATTGAAAATTCCAAAATTTAAAAATTTCCAAATTCCAATATTAATGGCAAATTTCAATATCAATTTTTAAAGCTTCGGAGAAGCGCAATATTTATAGATTATTTATTGCCAATGAAAAAAAGCTCCAGAGGAGCGACACCTACAATCCAAAAATATGCCGCCCCGCTGGGGCTTTCAAAATTCATAATTAATAATTCACAATTAATAATTAAACAAACCTTATCATTTCAATAAAAGCTTATCAAAATGATAGGCTTTTTTTATGCCTGATTTTTGGCATAAAAGTACATTCCTTTTATTGACAGTACTTTAGCTGTAACTCAACTTTTTCGGAACATATTTTGGCATAAGGAGGGAGAACATTAAAATTCATTCCAAATGAAAACTCAAGTTACCTCAATCTACAAACAAGCTGAACGCTTTGCCGAAATCACCAAAAAATCGATTATTTCAGGCAATATCGTGAGAGCAAAGAAATGTCTGGCTCTTGCCGAACGTTTGTTTATAACTGGAAGCATCGAAACTAAAAATGCCATTTCTAATGTGTATGTTTTTTCGGTTTCTTCTTTTATGGAAGTGCGTCACTGCAATATTTCTCATCTGTTTCCGCAGACACTTAAAGCGGAATATATCAAGCAGGTTAATGCATCGGGAGTGTAAAAAGTTTAATCGGTTAACTGTTTAATCGAAAATCTAAAGTCTACAATCTTAAATCTAAAATCCAAAATAATCTCCTATGATCACATTTCTTTTACTCGCATTGGCCGTGGTGCTATTTGCAATTTGTTTTATGTCAGTCGAATTTTTTGAAAAAATCTAAATCATGACCGCACTATTTATTATTTCAATCGCTGTTTTCGTGTATTTGGTATATGTATTAATCAAACCCGAAAAATTTTAAATCATGTAAAAAAGTGAAATCCTGAATGTGACATGTAAACGTAAATTTTATTCATCATCCTTTTTACAAAATCATCTCTCATTTTTCACTAAAAAATATAAAAATTATGAACACAGAATTATTAGGCGTCATTGGTATTTTTCTCCTCACCATTGTTTTAGCTATTCCTTTAGGAAAATATATTGCTAAAGTTTATTTAGGAGATAAAACACTTCTTGATCCGATTTTCAATCCAATTGAAAAATTTATTTTTAAAATCAGCGGTATTAATTCGGCTGAAGAAATGAACTGGAAACAACACTTAAAAGCACTTTTAAGTATCAATATGGTTTGGTTCTTTCTTTGCTTTTTTGTCTTATTGTTTCAGGGTTCTTTACCTCTTAATCCGGATAACAACCCTTCGATGACGCCTGATTTGGCATTTAACACTGCAATTTCATTTTTAGTCAATTGTAACTTACAGCATTATTCAGGCGAAAGCGGGGTTTCTTATCTTTCACAAATCGTCTTGATGTTTCTTCAATTTGTTTCTGCCGGTATCGGAATGGCTGCTGCCGCTATGATTTTTACAGCAATGAAAGAAAGAACAACAGAACAATTGGGTAATTTTTATAATTATTTCATCAAAAGCTGTACTCGTATTTTATTACCTCTTTCAGCAATTGTAGCTATCGCATTAGTTTTCAGCGGTACTCCTATGACATTTGAAGGTAAAGATGCTATTACAACACTTCAAGGTGATCATGTAGAAGTCTCTCGCGGACCCGCTGCAGCTTTTATTGCTATTAAACATATTGGTACAAATGGTGGTGGATTTTTTGGAGCCAACTCAGCGCATCCATTAGAAAATCCAACTTATTTTACGAATGGAGTTGAGCTTTGGGCGCAGATGATTATTCCGTTTGCGATGATTTTTGCTCTTGGATTTTTCCTAAACAAAAGAAAATTAGCGAATATTATTTTTGGTGTTATGACGGTTGGTTTCTTACTCTTGGTTGTTCCAACGGTTATGAGTGAAATCAACGGAAATCCTGCTATCGAAAAAATGGGTATTGCACAGGCAACCGGAGCGATTGAAGGAAAAGAAGTTCGGTTTGGCCCAGCAATTTCAGGTTTCTGGAGCATTGCTACAACGGTAATTTCTACAGGTTCTGTAAACAGTATGCACGATAGTTCTATGCCTATTTCTGGTGCTATGCAATTATTATCTATGATGGTAAATGCCTTTTACGGCGGATGTGGTGTTGGTATTTTGAACTACTATGTTTTCATTATTCTGGCTGTATTTATCTCCGGATTAATGGTTGGTCGAACTCCCGAATTTTTAGGTAAAAAAATCGAAGCGCGGGAAGTTAAAATTGCCGCTTTTATCGCCATTCTTCACCCTTTATTAATATTAGCCGGAACTGCTTTAGCCTCTTATTTTGCAGCACATGATACCGCAATGGGCTATTGGTTTAGCGGCAACGCAACAGGCTGGTTAAACAATCCTGGTAATCACGGATTCTCAGAAATGTTATATGAATATACTTCAAGCGCTGCCAATAATGGTTCTGGTTTTGAAGGATTGGGAGATAATAACCCGTTCTGGAATATCACTACAGGAATTGTATTACTGCTAAGCCGTTTTATTCCAATCATTGGTCCATTAGCAATTGCAGGTTTACTGGCAGGTAAAAAATACATTCCAGAGAGTGCAGGAACTTTAAAAACCGATACCTCAATTTTCGGAATCATGACTTTTGCCGTAATCGCAATTATCGCTGCTTTATCATTCTTCCCAGCATTGGCACTTGGTCCTTTAGCGGAATTCTTTACACTAAAATAAAAATGCTGGATATTTTAAACACATAGAAACATAGAATCTAAATCAATAAAAAAGAATAAAAAGAAAACTCGTTTTCACACATAGTTAGAATAACGATTTTACCATTCGTATTTCAATATAGGAAACGAATTGCAGGGACAAAGATTGTGATATACGTTGCGTCCCAGCGGTTGAAACCGCTGGCTATGTTCTATAATCCATGTGTTTTTAGCACACAACATTTAACAAATAACATTTAACTTTTTACAAGAAAATGACAACTAATAAATCCACATCATTGTTTGAAAGTAAACAGGTAAAAGAAGCCTTAGCGCAGTCTTTTGTGAAGCTTAATCCAAAAATGATGATCAAAAATCCGGTAATGTTTACCGTAGAAATTGGAACAGCCATTATGTTTGCTGTCTGCGTTTCAATATTAATGGGTGCAAATGATCAGGGAAGTTTTACTTATAACCTAATTGTGTTCTTGATTTTACTGGCAACGCTTTTATTTGCCAATTTCGCCGAAGCTATTGCCGAAGCAAGAGGAAAAGCACAAGCCGACAGTTTAAGAAAAACAAGAGAAGAAACTCCTGCAAAACAAATTTTACCTAACGGAGAAATTAGAAACATTAGTTCTTCGGCATTAAAAAAAGACGATATATTCGTTTGTGAAGCAGGCGATTTAATTGCTGCCGATGGTGAGATTATCGAAGGTCTGGCTACAATCGACGAAAGTGCCATTACCGGAGAAAGTGCTCCTGTAATCAGGGAATCTGGCGGAGATAAATCTTCGGTTACCGGAGGAACAAAAGTATTATCTGATAAAATCAAAGTAAGAGTAACCTCTGAACCAGGCGAAAGCTTTTTAGATAAAATGATTGCTTTGGTTGAGGGTGCGAGCCGTCAGAAAACACCAAACGAAATTGCCTTAACCATTTTATTAGCCGCATTTACTTTAATCTTCGTGATTGTGTGCGTTACGCTAAAACCGTTTGCCGACTATGCCAACGCACCCATCACGATTGCGGCTTTCATTGCTTTGTTTGTTTGTTTAATTCCAACTACAATTGGTGGTTTGCTTTCTGCGATTGGTATTGCGGGAATGGACAGAGCTTTACGAGCTAACGTAATTACAAAATCTGGTAAAGCGGTTGAAACTGCCGGAGATATTGATGTACTGCTTTTAGATAAAACAGGAACCATCACCATTGGAAACAGAAAAGCAACTAATTTTTATCCAACAAAAGGAATCTCTTTTGATGATTTTGTTAAATCGGCTGTTTTGAGTTCGCTTGCAGATGATACTCCGGAAGGTAAAAGTATTCTCGAGTTAAGTGAAATATTAGATGTAAAAAGTGAAACGAAAGCGAGCTTTTTACAAACTACTTCTGACATCGCGCATACCATCAAATTTACAGCCGAAACCAGAACTTCTGGAGTAGTATTAAAAGACGGAACCAACATTAGAAAAGGAGCACAAGATGCTGCAAAAAACATTGCGCAGCAAGCCGGAAATTCTTTTCCTGAAGATACTGCCCAACAAGTTATTACCATTTCGTCTAACGGAGGAACTCCGCTAGTTGTTATAAAAAACAATGAAGTTCAAGGTGTAATTGAACTTCAGGATATTATAAAAACCGGAATGAAAGAGCGTTTTGAGCGTTTACGCAGAATGGGAATCAAAACGGTTATGGTTACAGGTGATAATCCGCTTACGGCTAAATTTATTGCCGAAGCAGCTGGTGTTGATGATTTTATTGCCGAAGCTAAACCTGAGGATAAAATGAATTACATTAGAAAAGAACAAGCCGAAGGACGACTAGTAGCCATGATGGGTGACGGAACAAATGATGCTCCTGCCCTTGCTCAGGCGAATGTTGGAGTAGCCATGAACAGTGGAACTCAAGCTGCAAAAGAAGCAGGAAACATGGTCGATCTTGACAATGACCCAACGAAACTAATTGAGATCGTTGAAATTGGAAAACAGCTTTTAATGACTCGTGGAACTTTAACTACTTTTTCTATTGCAAATGACGTTGCGAAATATTTTGCTATTGTTCCTGCTCTTTTTATTACTGCGATTCCTGCGCTGCAAGGTTTGAATATTATGCATTTGCATAGTCCTGAAAGTGCCATTTTATCGGCTGTAATTTTCAACGCGGTTATTATTCCAATTTTGATTCCGCTTGCGCTGAAAGGTGTTGACTATCGTCCAATTGGTGCCAGTGCGATCTTAAAAAGAAACCTTTTAATTTATGGACTTGGCGGATTGATTGTTCCTTTTATCGGAATTAAAGTAATTGATTTGCTTGTCTCTTTATGTATGTAAAAAAGGTACTAAGGTTCTGAGATGCTAAGGTGCTAAGTTTTTTTTCTTAGTCCCTCAGAAACTTAGTTCCTTAGAATCTGAAAAAAGGTACTGAGATGCTAAGATTCTAAGGGACTGAGGTTTTCTCTTAGAATCGCAAATACAGGAATCTTTAAAAACTCAAATTAAAAACATGACTTCGATTTGCTAAGCTTCTGAAAAAAAACTTAGAACCTTAGCAGCTTAGTCCCTTAGAATCTTCAAAAAAAATGAAAAATCTATTTTCTATAATAAAACTTACCGCATTTACTTTGATTTTGTTTGCGGTTATTTATCCTCTTGCGATTTATGGAATCGCACAAATTGCTCCAAATCAAGGAAAAGGAGAAACAATTTCGGTTAACGGAAAAGTGGTTGGTTATCAAAAAATTGGTCAAAAATTCGATAAGTCGAATTATTTCTGGGGAAGACCTTCGGCTGTTGATTATAATGCTGCCGGAAGCGCCGGAAGCAACAAAGGCCCAAGCAATGCCGAATATCTGGCTTTGGTTCAAAAAAGAATTGACACGCTTTTACTGGTTCACCCTTACTTGAAAAAATCTGAAATTCCGGCTGATATGGTTACGGCTTCAGGAAGTGGTTTAGATCCAAATATTTCTCCACAAGGCGCTTTGATTCAGGTAAAACGAATTGCCAAAGAAAGAAAACTAGACGAAGCGAAGGTAAAATCTTTGGTTGAATCTAAAATTAATACTGCTGTTGTTGGTCCTGAAACAGTGAATGTTCTGGAATTGAATGCGGCGCTTGATGCGCTTCGCTAAGTTGCTAAGGTTCTGAGTCGCTATCCCGATAGCTATCGGGACTGAGTTTTTCTCCTGCAAGGTTTTTAAAACCTTGTAGGTATGACAAAGTGATTTGCTCATTTAATGTCATTGCGAGGAACGAAGCAACCCCTCTAACAATTATACATAAAGTTGACTTTGCAAATGTGGTTGCTTCGTTCCTCGCAATGACAAACTGTGCCGAAAATTAGAATCAACAAACTAAACTTTAAAATTAATACCTACAAGGTTTTAAAAACCTTGCAGGAAACAAAAACGCCTTTTTTACCCCAAATGCCCTAGCCCCGATAGAAACGAAAATCCTTTTGTTTGGGGGTTCCAAACAAAAGATTGTAGTGGATAGCGGGATTAGCTCCTAAAAAATCTACTAATAAATAATAGAATATCACAAAAATGAAAAAAATATTACTTACTGCTTTAATCGCTTTTGGTTATAGCAATTTACATGCACAAGAAGAATCTAAAAGTCCGCTGACGTTTTCAGGATATGTAGAAACTTATTATAGCTATGATTTCGGGAAACCTGAAAATCATACTCGTCCAAGCTTTTTTTATAACTTTAATAAAAGTAATGAAGTAAACATCAATTTAGGTTTGGCAAAAGTAAATTATACAAAAGAAAATGTTCGTGGAAACTTTGCCTTAATGGCCGGAACGTATGCTGAATATAATATGTCGGCAGAACAAGGTTTGCTAAAAAATATATACGAGGCAAATGTGGGTGTTAAAATTTCGAAAAGCCATAATTTATGGGTTGATGCAGGAATTATGCCGGCTCACATTGGTTTTGAAAGTGCCAGTGGAAAAGACTGCCAGACTCTATCAAGAAGTATTCTGGCTGAGAATTCGCCTTATTATGAAGCAGGAGTTAAAATTGGTTATACATCTGAATCTGGAGAATGGTATTTAGCCGGGATGTACTTAAATGGCTGGCAGAGAATTGAGAAAGTAGAAGGCAATCAAACACCTGCTTTTGGAACTCAGGTTACCTACAAACCATCGGATCGGGTTGTTTTAAACTGGAGTACTTATGTTGGAAATGAACAGCCGGATATTGATAAAAAATGGCGTTATTTCAACAACTTCTACGGACAATTTAAGGTGACGGAAAAGACAAATATTACAGCTGGTTTTGATGTTGGATCTCAGCAATCGGCTAAAAACAGTAATAAATATGATACTTGGTTTTCGCCAGTTTTGATTCTGCAATACAAACCAACAGATAAAATTCAGCTTGCAGCACGCGGTGAATATTATAGCGACGAAAAAGGTGTAATTATCGCAACTGAAACGCCAAATGGTTTTAAAACTTACGGATTTTCAGCTAACTTTGATTACTTAGTTACTGATAATGTTATGTTTAGAATTGAAGCCAGAAATCTTTCGAGCAAAGATCAAATCTTCACAAATAAAGATAATCTTCCAACGGATACGAATACGTTTGTAACGACTTCCTTGGCGATTAGTTTTTAGGAGAATATTTCTTGCCACAGATTACACAGATTAAAGGGATTTTTTTAATGCCTTTGTGTAGATTTATTTGCCACGAATTACACAAATTTTCACGAATTATATTAAATAAAAATTTGTGCAAATTTGTGTAATTCGTGGCTAAAAAAATCCTTCTAATCTGTGTAATCTGTGGCTTAAAAAAAAACTTTGTGACTTAGCGCCTTCGTGGCAAAAAATATGGAAAACGAAAATAATAACGCACAGCACTTTCTCGATTTAATTCAGAAATCACGAAAGGGGAAGTTCAAAATCTACATTGGAATGAGTGCCGGTGTGGGCAAAACTTTTCGTATGCTTCAGGAAGCGCATTCGTTATTAAAAAACGGAATCGATGTAAAAATTGGCTACATCGAAACGCACATGCGAAAGGAAACGCATGAATTATTAGCAGGTTTGCCTATAATTCCGAGACGGACCATTTTCTATAAAGGAAAAGAATTAGAAGAACTCGACGTGCAGGCTATAATAAATCTTCGTCCAGAAGTGGTTATTGTGGATGAATTAGCACATACGAACGTTGAAGGAAGCAAAAACGAAAAACGCTGGCAGGATGTTTTAGAAATTCTGGAAGCGGGAATTAATGTCATTTCGGCCGTAAATATTCAGCATATTGAAAGTTTAAATGAAGATGTAAAAAGGATTACCAACATTGATGTTCAGGAACGTATTCCGGATAATGTTTTGCGATTGGCTGATGAAGTCGTGAATATCGATTTGACATCTGAAGATTTGATTGCGCGTTTGAAAGAAGGAAAAATTTATACTCCGGATAAAATTCAGACGGCCTTAACGAACTTTTTTAAATCGGAACAGATTTTACAACTTCGGGAATTGGCTTTGAAAGAAGTAGCGAGTCAGGTCGTTCGAAAAGTTGAAAATGAAGTTCCGAATCTTCATGCTTTACGACATGAAAAATTGTTGGCCTGCATTAGCAGTAATGATAAAACGGCTAAAATTGTAATTAGAAAAGCAGCACGTTTAGCAAGTTATTACAACGGATCCTGGTATGTTTTGTATGTAGAAACGCCACAGGAAAGCAGCACAAAAATTGCTCTAGACAAACAAAGACATTTAATTAATAACTTTAAACTCGCAGTTCAATTGGGAGCCGAAGTTATTAAACTGGAAAATTCAAATATTGCTAATGCGATTTTAACTACTGCAGAAGAAAAACAAATTACAACTGTATGTATTGGGAAACCGCATTTGAATTTATTTAAAGTAATTTTGTCTACAACAATTTTTAGGCGTTTGCTAAACAAACTGTCTTTATCAAATGTTGATCTTGTTATTCTGTCGTGAAAAATTTTTTAAACCATATAAGTCACATAAGTTCATTTGAATTCGGGATGATGTTGAAGTTTAACCGCAAAGAACGCAAGGTTTATGTGCAAAGTTCGCTAAAGTTTTTTGCTCGCAAAGTCGCAAAGTTTTTTTTATCTAATCTTTGCGTGTTTTGCGAAACCTTTGCGCCCTTTGCGGTTAAATTTTAAGCACCGTTTTTAAATGAACTTATATGACTTATATGGTTCAAAAAAAGTTCAAAAAAATTAAATGTTTTATAAAATGAGAATTAAAACCAAATTGAATCTGGGAGTTGGATTGTTATTTTTAATGATCATTATACTTTCGTTAGTTAGCGGCTATTCTGTTTTTTTGATAAAGGCAGATACAGAGAATATTCTGAAAGCGAATTATAATACGCTGGAATACTCGCGAAATATGATTTTGTCTTTGGATGAAATTAAAGCCAGTCCCGATAGTAAGATTCATGTTTTCAAGGAATATCTTGAAAAACAAACAAAAAATGTTACCGAACCCGGAGAAAAAGAAGCAACTGCCAGTCTTGAAAAAAGTTTTGCCCTATTAGAAAAAAGCGACTCTAACGAAGCTTTAAAAGCACAAGTCAGACAAGACATTTTTGCGATCATGAAATTGAATCTGGATGCCATAAAACAGAAAAGCGATATCGCCAAACATACTGCCGAAAATGCTAATTTATGGATTGCCATTGTGGGGACTTTATGTTTTTTAATTGCTTTTAATTTACTGATTAATCTGCCCAATAATATTGCCAATCCAATCAAGGAATTAACACTGAGTATTAAGGAAATTGCCAATAAAAACTATTCAGAACGCGTTCATTTTACCAATCATAATGAATATGGAGATTTGGCAAAATCGTTTAATACGATGGCGCAGAAACTTCAGGAATACAGCGATAGTAATCTATACAAACTTTTTTTCGAAAAGAAACGACTGGAAACTTTAATCAACAATATGCACGATCCAATTATTGGTTTGGACAATGAAGGAATTGTTTTATTTGCTAATGATGAAGCGCTGAAAATTGTTGGTCTGAAACTGGAGGATGTTATCGGAAAATCGGCTTCTACTCTAGCTTTATCAAATGATTTGATTCGTTCTTTGATTTTAAAAGAGAATGCAGATTCTCCTAAAAAACAACCGCTTAAAATTTTTGCACACGGAAAGGAAAGCTATTTTGAAAAAGAAATTCTGAATATTACCATAATTCCAACAGGCGAAGAAAAAGAAATTTATATTGGTGATGTTATTATTCTGAGAAATATTACACTTTTTAAAGAACTGGATTTTGCCAAAACCAACTTTATTGCCACCGTTTCGCACGAATTAAAAACACCTATTGCTTCTATAAAATTAAGTCTTCAATTGCTTGAAAATGGAAAAACGGGCGATATGAACGACGACCAGAAACAATTAGTCGAAAGCATAAAAGATGATAGTCAGCGCTTATTGAAAATTACGGGAGAATTGCTTAATCTGTCTCAATTAGAAACAGGAAATATTCAGCTGAATATCGAAAAAAGCAATCCTCACGAAATTGTAAATTATGCTGTTGAAGCTGTAAAAGTTCAAGCCGATCAAAAACAAATAAACCTGCTGATTGATGCTGATGAAAACCTGCAGGACGTAAAAGCGGACAGCGAAAAAACAGGCTGGGTTTTGATTAATTATTTGTCGAATGCGATTCGGTATTCTTCTGAAAAAAGTACGATTATCATCAAATTAAAAAAAGAAAACAACCAAATCGTATTTCAGGTTATTGATACCGGAAAAGGAATTGATACAAGATATAAAGACAAGGTTTTTGATAAATATTTTCAGGTTCCGGGAAGCCAAAAATCCGGAACGGGATTAGGTTTAGCGATAAGCAAGGAATTTATCGAAGCACAAAACGGGAATGTTGGAGTTGAGAGTAATTTAGGTTTAGGAAGTACGTTTTGGTTTTCGTTAAAAGTATAATTATTAGTTCTATTTTAAAAATAAATCTTTAATTTTGAGTATTAAAAAGAATTTAATATGGACATGACAGCGCAAATAAAAGAAAATTTAATCTCCAGAATTAGAGATTCTAAAGACATGAATTTTTTAAAAGCACTTCAAACTATTTTTGATTCTTCTGAACAATCTCTGTATGAATTAAATCTTGAGCAACAATCTTCTATCGAAACAAGTCGCTATCAGATTAAAAAAGGTGAATTTCATAAAAATGAAGATGTAATTTCAGAAATGAGAGAATGGTTAAAAAAGAAATAATCTGGTCTGATCTTGCCAAACTTGAATTTTCTAATGTCCTTGAATTTTATGCTCTTAGGAATGGTAATTCTGATTACAGCTTAAAAATTCTTGAAGAAGTTGAAGATTTGTTAGAAACTCTTTCTAATAATGAATTTATAGGGAGGCTCACCTCAAATAAAATCACTCGTGTCATTCCAATGAAAATTTATTTGATATTTTATGAGATTAATAATAATCAAATAGAAATACTATCTTTTTGGGACAATCGTCAAAATCCGGAAAAAAGAAAAATAAAATAATAAAAACATTTAGCCAATCTTAACTCAACTACCTTATTTAAAACCAACAGATTAATATTCGCTTAAGGTTCAATTAAGCCAAAAATAGTTCGATCAAACCTTCGTTAATATTGCAAAATATAACGACAACGAAAGATGTTTTACAAAGCTATTTCCCTGGTATTTCTATTCGGATTATTTTCTGCTAATGCACAGCAAAACGATTCGATTACAAAAATTGACAGTACCTCACATCAGTTAAAATTCAATTATAAACAATTGATTATTCCTGGTGTATTAATTGGGTATGGTGTTATTGGACTTGAAAGCGATCAGCTGCTGAGTTTTAATTCGCAGATTAAAAAAGAAGTCACGGAAGACATAGACAACAAAATCACCATTGATGATTTCTCGCAGTATGCGCCTGCGGCATCTGTTTATGCCTTGAATGCTTTTGGTGTAAAGGGCAAGAATAATATGCGGGATCGTTCTGTGATATTTGTGACTTCATATGCAATTATGGCAACAACGGTTTTGGGTTTAAAATCGCTTGTACATGAAGAAAGACCTGACGGAAGTTCAAATAACTCTTTTCCTTCCGGACATACTGCTACTGCTTTTGCCGGTGCCGAGTTTTTATGGCAGGAATACAAAGACAAGTCAATCTGGTACGGAATTGCCGGTTATGCTGTTGCAACGGGAACGGGATTATTTAGAATTTACAACAATCGTCATTGGTTAACAGATGTTGCTGCCGGAGCCGGAATCGGGATTTTGAGTACCAAAATTGCGTATTGGATGAATCCGTATATCACTAAAAAATTATTTAAATCTACTTCTGAAGTCAAATCTACTTCTATGATTGCTCCTTTTTATAATGGGCAGCAATATGGTTTGAGTTTTGTGAAGGTTTTTTAGATTTTCTTACCACAAAGGCGCTAAGGCACAAAGTTTTTTTAAGCCACAGATTCCACAGATTAAAAGGATTTTTGAATGGCTTTGTTTTGATTTATCCGCCACGAATTACACAAATTTCACGAATTATATTTGAATAAAAAATTAGTGAAATTCGTGGCGAAAAAAAATCCTTTTAATCTGTGGAATCTGTGGCTATAAACTAAGTATTCGAAGTATTATTCTTAATTTCCCTAACTTCTCTTTTCAATTCTAAAAGCAAATCCTTCATTGCTCCAGTTTCTGTTATTTCTTGTTTTTTGTCAGATCGGCCAATGTTGCATTCGTATTCCCAAATCTCTAAAATATCAGAAGCTTTCACCTCATAATTCGGGTAAAAACTATTATCCGATTCTAAAACCAGAGTGTTTTTTTTATTTTTATTGAGGCGTTTGTAAACCATACCTTCATTTTTTGTAATCAAAATATAGGTCTTGCCATCCATAACTTCACCTAACCTTTCTACATAGCGGCCAATAATAATGGAACCATCTTCGTGTGGCGGCATCGAATCGCCTTCAACGGGAAATCCGCGATGTTTTCCTGGTCCTAAAAAAGGAAGTGTAATCTGCTGTAAACTTTCAATATATTCCGGATCGGCATATCCGTTGAGGTAACCTGCTTTTGCTTTTTGAGATACAATTTCGATATAATTTTCTCCAAAACTATCCACTTGAATTGGTAAAATAAGTCGGTTGCCTTCCAGTCTTATTAAATTTTGCACATCAATTTTACGTATATCAACAGATAGTATCAAATCAATACTCATGTGAAAATATAACGCAATCTTCTTTAAAATGTCATACGGTGCTTCCGAAGTTCCGTCTTCGTATTTCACGTATCTTCCTCTTGTAATACTCAGGTTTTCAGCTAATTTCTCCTGCGATATTTTATGCTTAACCCTTAATGCTCTGATATTGTCTGAAAATAAGGACATAATTAATTTGTTATAATTTGGAACAGCAAATATACAAAAAATGTTATTATCTGTACTAATTTTGCTTTATACAAAAAACATTTTTTTGAAGTGATTATGAAATTGAGAAGTATGAATACCACAAAATCAATAGAATTATACATTCCTGATGTAAGTTCGAAAGTAAAACTGCCTTTTTTTGACGTTGGTATCAGCGCAGGTTTTCCATCACCTGCCGATGACTTTATCGAATTATCTATTGATCTTAACAAAGAATTTATCAAACATAAATACACTACTTATTTTGCTCGAGTAAAAGGGCATTCCATGAAAAATGTTGGTATTAATGATGGCGATTTATTAATTATTGATAAAAGCCTGGAACCGCAAAACAATAAAATTGCTGTCTGCCAAATTGATGGTGAATTCACCGTAAAACGCATCAGAATAGAAAAAGACATCATCTGGCTTATTGCCGAAAATGAAGATTATCAGCCTATAAAAGTAACTCCGGAAAATAATTTTGTGATTTGGGGAATTGTAATTCATAGTATTAAATCTTTTTAAGCTCAGGGTGACAAAACAGAAATAGAAATATAAAAACACATTTAGAAAATGTTTGCTTTAGTCGATTGTAACAATTTTTATGCTTCTTGCCAAAGAGTATTTGAACCATCTTTAAGAGGAAAACCTATCGTTATTCTCTCTAACAATGATGGTTGCGTTATTTCGCGTTCTGATGAGGCTAAAGCTCTGGGAATACCCATGGCTATTCCTGCTTTTAAGTACGAATCGGTTTTTAAAGAAAAAAATATTTTTGTTTATTCTTCTAATTATCCGCTGTACGGCGATATGAGTAATCGGGTCATGAACTTGCTTCAAACGTATACTCCCGAAATTGAAATTTACAGTATTGATGAAGCTTTCCTGAAGTTTTCAGGTTACGATTTATTTGATCTGAACACACTGGGCCTAAAAATGCGGAAAGAAGTAACGCAAGGAACAGGTATTCCTGTAAGCATCGGTTTTGCTCCTACCAAAGCTTTGGCTAAAATGGCGAATAAAATTGCCCGAAAATTTGCAGATCGTACAGAGGGTGTTTATTGTATCGACTCTGAGGAGAAAAGAATTAAAGCATTAAAGTGGAGTAAAATTGAAGATGTTTGGGGAATAGGAAGAAAACATGCCAAACGACTTAAAGCAAAGAAAATCAATACGGCTTATGAATTTACTCAACTTCCGGATGCTTGGGTAAGAAAAGAAATGTCTGTAGTTGGGCTTCGATTAAAACATGAATTAGAAGGAAAACAAACTTTGGGATTAGAAGAAGCCACAGACCGTAAAATGATTGCCACTACGAGATCTTTCGAAAAAAGATATACTACTTATGAAGAAATATCCGAAAGAATCAGCACGTTTACAGCTTCTTGTGCAGAAAAATTAAGACGTCAGGAATGTCATTGCAATATGGTGACTGTTTTTATCCAAACCAGTTTTATAAAGAATGAGGAATCGCACTATTCACGAAGTATTACCATCACTACTGATTTTCCAACCAATTCGACAATAGAACTTAATGAGGCTGCACAAAAAGGATTTAAAGCTATTTTTAAAAAAGGCTATCGTTATAAAAAAGCAGGGGTAATTGTAATGGGGTTAACTCCAAATAGTGAAACTCAGCTTAATTTATTCGAAACTTCAAATCCTAAGCATCAGCCTTTAATGAGTGTGATTGATAAAATGAACCAAAACTACGGTAATAATAAAATTAAATTCGGCGTGCAGTCTTTGGGGCGACAATGGAAAATGAAACAGGACAGATTATCACCCAAGTTTTCTACTCTGCTAAAGGATGTTATTACGGTTAAAGTTTAAATTTTAAAGTATAAACAACAGAAACACAATCGGTTTTACGTTATATAAAGATGAAAAATACGGAATATGCCATAGTCGATATCGAAACCACAGGCGGCAATGCCAGTGGAAGCCGGATTACAGAAATTGCGATCATTATTCATGATGGCAAAAATGTAATTGACCGTTATGAAACGCTTGTAAATCCAGAAAAAGATATACCACTTTCTATTTTTGGATTAACGGGTATTAATAACGAAATGGTGGCTAATGCGCCTATTTTCGACGACATTTCGGAGAAAGTATTAGAGATGCTTACAGATCGTATTTTTGTTGCTCATAACGTCAATTTTGATTATTCATTTGTTCATCATCAGCTGGAGCAGGCCGGTTTTAAATGGTCGGCAAAAAAACTTTGTACAGTTCGCGCTGCCAGAAAAATCAAACCGGGTTTAGGTTCTTATAGTTTAGGAAATCTTTGCAATTCCTTAAATATAGATTTAGAAAACAGACATCGTGCCGGCGGAGATGCAGATGCGACAGCTATTTTATTTTCACTTTTATTAGAATGGGATGATGCTGGAGAAATCGAAAAAATGATCAAGAAAACGGCGCAGGATCAACGTTTGCCTCCTAACCTTCCGCCAGATGATTTTAATAATTTACCCGAAAAACCAGGTGTGTATTATTTCTATAATCAGCAAAAAAAAGTTATTTATGTTGGTAAAGCCATCAACTTAAAAAAACGTGTGGCTTCGCATTTCAGCGGTAACAATATTAATCCGCAAAGACAGCATTTTCTACGGGATATTCACGGAATTTCTTTTGAAATCTGCGGCACTGAATTAATGGCTCTTTTATTAGAATGTACCGAAATCAAAAAACTCTGGCCAACTTACAATAGGGCATTAAAACGCTTTGAAGCTAAATTTGGAATCTATCAATATGAAGCCCGAAACGGTTATAAATATCTGGCCATTGGAAAAGTGAGTAAATTTCAAATCTGCATTCATGAATTTAATACGCAATACGACGGCATCAATTTATTGAGAGGTTTGGCGGAACAGTTTGAAATCGATCATAGATTCTGCAAATATACAAGACCGGAAGAAGGAGAGCTTTTCCAAAACAACGACATAAAAAGTCTGCCTGATGTTTCACTCCATAACGAACAAGTCGACAATGCTATTGATTTTTTGTTAAATAACAGACCCACTTTTGCTATTATAGACAAAGGAAGAGCTAAAGATGAAAGGAGCTGCATTTGGATTGAAAACGGGCGCTTTTATGGTATGGGATATATTCCGTCAGACATTTCGATTCATGATCCGTTAGAAGTAAAAAACTATACTGAACCTTATAAGAGCAATCAATATATCGAGCATTTGATTTTTGCTTACGCAGAAAAACATCCGGGTAAAGTATTCTTTAACAAACAGTTCCTGAAATAAGAATATAATTCTAATCTAGATTAAATGCTTAATAATCAGTAAATTTAATGATACAAATTAATTAAATGTACCATGAAAATAGCAACATATAACGTAAACGGAGTCAACGGACGCTTACCTGTTTTATTACGCTGGCTTGAAGAAACTGCTCCGGATATTGTCTGTTTGCAGGAATTAAAAGCACCGCAGGATAATTTTCCGCTTAAAGCGATTAATGATGCCGGCTATAATGCCATTTGGCACGGACAAAAGCAATGGAACGGCGTTGCTATTCTGGCCCGAAACATGGAAATTGAAGAAGTAACCCGCGCTCTTCCGGGAGATGAAGATGATGTTCAGAGTCGGTATATAGAAGCTTTGATTGATGGAATCGTGATTTGCTGCCTTTATCTTCCAAATGGAAATCCTTCGCCCGGCCCCAAATTTGATTATAAACTAAAATGGTTTGATAGGCTTACAGATCGTGCAGCAACATTATTGAATTTAAAAATTCCGGTAATACTAATTGGCGATTTTAATGTTATGCCAACAGAACTGGATGTTTACAAACCCGAAAAATGGGTTAACGATGCACTTTTCAGACCCGAAGTCCGAAAAGCTTTTGCTGCTATTGTCTCGGAGGGATGGACAGATGCCATTCGTACCTTATATCCTAATGAAAAAATTTACACTTTTTGGGATTATTTCAGGAATGCTTACGAACGGGATGCCGGTTTAAGGATTGATCATTTTTTACTGAGCCCGCAAATAGCAAAGCAACTCCGTTCCGGCGCTGTCGACCGTCATGTGCGAGGCTGGGAAAAAACAAGCGATCATGCTCCTGTTTGGATTGAAATTGACAAAAAATGAATGGAAAAATGACATTATTTAACGACACCGAATTATTTACCGCAGGTTTGGCAGGAAAAAAAGTATTTGACATCCCTGATTCTGAATTGATTTTGATCGATAATTTCTTTACAAAAGAAGAATCGGATCGTTTGTATGAAAGACTGCTTCGTAAAACCAAATGGAGAGAATATGAAATGGAAATTTATGATAAAACTTATACTGTTCCCCGAATGATCGCGTGGTATGAAGACAAAGATAATCCCGGAGCAGATCCAAAAGGTCCTGACTGGAACTACGAATTACTGACTATTAGAGGCCGTGTAGAAAAAGAAACACAGCTGGATTTTAATACTGTTCTGCTTAATTTATACCGAGACGGAAATGACGGCGTGGGCTGGCACAGCGATAAGGAACATAATACAGGGCCAAACCCCGTTATTGCTTCGGTTACTTTTGGTGAAACGAGAATGTTCAAGCTGCGCCATAAATTCAGCAAGGAGATTCCGCAGGTCGAAATTCCGCTGCATCATGGCTCTTTTTTATTGATGGCCGGAACCACAAATAGTTTTTGGCAGCATCAGGTTCCGAAAACGGCACGGAATGTTTTACCCAGAATAAATTTAACATTTAGACAAACGCACCGAAATGTGTAATTAATTAATAACTAAAAACAACCGTATTTTTTAACTCCCAGACGATGAGGAAAATTCTGTCGAAAAAAGTTAAAATACTGATTGTATGCATGTTTTATTAGGCAGACCCTTTCTTTTTTACTACTTTTGCAACCCTTTTTTAAAATATAATACCAAAATGGCTTATTCAAACAATGATTTAATGCGCTTTTTAGATGCGCAGAACAAACTTTATCTTACTGCCCTTGCTGAAATTAAAAAAGGAAAAAAAGAAACACACTGGATGTGGTTCATTTTTCCTCAAATTAAAGGCTTAGGTACTAGTGATACGTCAAATCTTTATGCCATTGCCGATCTTAAAGAAGCTACAGAATATCTGGAACATCCTATTTTAGGAAAACATCTTATCGAAATTTCTGAATTGTTATTGACCTTTAAAAGAAAATCGGCAGATGGAATTTTAGGTGATTTAGATGCCAGAAAATTACGTTCTTCGATGACGCTTTTTTCTTTAGTAGAAAACACTAATCCTGTATTTCAGGAAATATTAGATGCTTTTTTCTCTGGAGAAATTGATCCGCTTACTATTTCTATTATTAATTCAACTATAAAATCATCTGTTGAGCCTGCTGTTGTATAACCAGTTCAATAGATTATTTAGTATCAAAAAGACATTGTTTTTTAGCAGTGTCTTTTTTTTGTTTTAAAATTTGCTGCAAAAAAAAGCGCCTTGAGATTATCAAAGCGCTTTTATTATTTATAGAGTTTTCAACTTAAAGCAAAAAACTTATTCTTTTGGTTTTGTTAAGTAATAAACCGGAATTCCAGTTAGCATAATTAATACGCCCCATCCGCAAGTCGAGAATTTTGTGATTAATAATGAAACACAAATTGCCGCAGCTATAATAATGTACAGCAATGGTAAAAACGGATATCCGAAAGCTTTATAAGGTCTTTCCGCATCCGGCATTTTTTTACGCAGAATAAAGATTCCGTAAATAGTTAAGATATAGAAAATCAAAACAATGATAATTACGAAGTCTAATAAGTCACCGTATTTACCCGTTAAACATAAAGCCGAAGCCCAAATACACTGCGCCCAAAGAGCCCATGCCGGAACACTTGCGCTGTTTAAAACTGCTGCTTTTTTAAAGAATAAACCATCATTTGCCATCGTATAATACACTCTGGCACCGGCCATAATTAATCCGTTATTGCAGGCAAAAGTCGAAATCATAATCATGATCGCGATAATCAAAGTTCCAATATTCCCGAAAATATATTGTGAAGCCACGACCGCTACGCGATCTGATTTTGCTGTTGCAATTTCGTCTAACGGAATTACCGCCAGATACATAATATTAGTTAAAACATAAATAATGGTTACAATAAAAGTTCCAAGAAATAAACTGAAACCAACATTACGTTTTGGGTTTTTAATTTCTCCTGCAATAAAAGTTACGCCATTCCAGGCATCACTTGAGAATAAAGATCCAACCATTGCAGCCGAAATTCCGGTAATCAAAGCCGTTCCGCCTATTGGAAGCCATGAACCCGTTTCTTTATCAAACGAACGTGTATTCCATGCATCGGCCCAGTTTGCATCCCAAACAGAAGCTTTTGCTGCCAATGTTAATCCAAAAACGATTAATCCAAGCAAGGATAAAATTTTGATAATCGTAAGAACCGTTTGAAGCGTTTTACTGTTTTTAACGCCTCGGCTATTAATATAAGTCAGTAAAATGATCGTGAAAATTGAAACCAGCTGTGCCGCATTCAATTTAAAAGAACCTAATTCGTAAAGTATATTTTCGTCGCTAAGCGGTTCGTATAAATACGCCGCAAATTTTGAAAATGCCACTCCAACTGCTGCAATTGTTCCCGTTTGAATTACAGCAAAAAAGCTCCAGCCGTACAAAAAGGCAATCAATTTATTGTACGCTTCTTTTAAATAAACGTACTGTCCGCCTGCTTTTGGAAACATTGCACTCAGCTCACCGTAGCTTACAGCGGCGATAATGGTAATTAATCCAGAGATCAGCCAAATTAGAGTCAGCCATCCTGCAGATCCTACTTGTCTTGCGATATCGGCGCTTACAATAAATATTCCGGATCCTATCATAGAGCCAACCACAAGCATGGTTCCGTCTAATAATCCGAGTTCTCTTTTAAAATGTTCTTGATCGTTTTCGTGCATTTTTTTGGGTTTTGGGTTGGTTAAAGATATACTTTTTTCTCAAATTTTAGATTTTCTGTTATAAATTTTCAATTGACTGAAAATATTTTTGGGCGTATCCCTCCGGGTCGGGCTTTCGGCTATATTCCCGATTAACAAAAACTACGGCTAAAAAGCCTTGTTTTTCTAAATCGGGAGATGCCGCCTCTATCCCTTACGCAACGTTTTTCATAAGGTCTTTTCAGGATAAAAATGCTATTACGGTTTTCCATAAAATATAACCTATTGGACTGGCTACTTTTGAGAATCGAAAAATTAAAATAATTCAACAAAAAGCATGGCAAGAATCATTTTACAAAACGAAAACATAAGTTTTGATTCAGACAAAACGAACTTAACTAGGGGCTTCATTAGTGATAGAGATCTTTTAAAAAAACGTTCAAAAAAATATCTTGATCTTATTAGTGGTCTCGATGCAAAAACATTAACTGATACAAAAGGAATGGATGAGCTTATAAAATCAATTCAAGAAGAATTTGGCACAGCTGATCTTTCTAATTTACCATTAGGAATTCTTTCAAAATGTTTTTTAGGACATCCATATGAAGTGCACACATTAGATTTAAGCGGCAGTCAAATTATTAAGCATTACAAAATTTCAGAAACTATGGAAGCAGAATTTGAAAAAGCGCGATCTGTTGCTAAACATAATGCTTATGCAATGGTCGAAATCTATAAAGACAAAATCATTTTAATTCGAGAAGACGGAACAGCAACAAAACTATAACATCATTAATAAAACAACTATGTCTCAACAAGTAATCTCTTACGCAGATCTTTCGATCATAAATAGTGCCTTAAGATCAATTAGTTCAGATATGAAAGGAGTTCATTCTGAATTAGGAACATTAAACTTTAAACAAGATCAATTAGAAAGTGAGTTAGTAAAACTAGCAGATTCTTTTGCGGATTTTGTCGAAGCAGATTTAAAACAAAAGTCATTGCAACTGGCTGAAACACGTCAAGGGAATTTAAAACAAGATTTACAAATCAAGTTTGGTTATTACGCCGAAGTTAGAAGAATGGCAACAGGTATTCTACAAGGCGTTGATACTGGTGTAATAAGTGAAGACACTTTGCGATTTACTACAGAAGAAGTAATGATAAAAGCACCGGGATATTGGTTAGCTCCTGCCTTGGTTTCTTTAACTGCCTGGATACGAAACGACAAGACTACTAGCGAAAAAGCTTTGAATGAAGCTTTAAAAAGAGATGATTACAAAACAACCCTTTTCTTTATGATGGTCATGCGAAGATTGACAAGAAATGATGCAAGTTTAAAATGGCTTGAACGCTATTTTATGCATCAAAATCCACATAATCTGGATAGAGAATTTATTATCATACTTGAAGCTGTAACTACAGGAGTATTTCCACCAGCCTCGCGCCAATTAATGATGGAAAATGTTAAAAACTGGCTTGATCAACTTACGCAAGGTGACAAATTCATAGATGAACAGAAATCTCAGTGGATTAGCTTTTTTGAAGCATTAGGTCCTTTATCGGAAGGTAAATATTCTTTACTAGAAAAATTTTCACTTAACTGGAATTCATTAGAAACTTCACTAAAAGAAGCTAAAACACACGATATATTACACACCCATTTTAAAGGTATTATTTCTTCATCAGCTGATTTCTCAAAAGGCATTAAGCAACAATTAGATGAAAATTTATCTCTTCTTGTTACAAATTTTGACGATGAAGAACTGCCCTTACAAGAGCAGGTGAGACTTAACCAACTTATAATTCAAATGGATGGCGACAAACATGCTGCTCAATCTTTAATGGATGCTGAAAAACATATTTTTGATGAAAAAGTAGACTTTTTACAACTCTTGACAAATGCATCATTTAATCCGGAATTGTCTGGAGCAACTAAAGTAACACAAGCTCTGGCAGTTTCAATAAGTCAGCCTTGGATATTAGAAGCTTATGACAGTTTTACAGCAAAAAGCAGAAATAGGATTCCGCAATATATTGAACTTTCAATAGATGATTTTAAAACTTCTACAAAAGATGGAAGCGAAGAAAATGAACTTTTAAAAGAACAAGAAACTTATTATGATAAAATTTTGGAAACAGAATTAAGTAAAATTTCATTTCCATACGCCGCTATAATTATTGGAATATTGATTTGCTTTCTTGGTTTTTGGGCTTTTAGCCTTCATGCAATACTTGGTATTATTGGTTGCGGAATAGGTGCTGTTATAATTTGGAGCTCTGTCACAGGATACAAGAAATCCAAAAATAAAGTTACCGAAAACGTAGAAGAGAGAAAACGAAAAGCGAAAGAAGTACTAAGAGGATGTATTGCTGAAACTGTAGATTATAGAATAGAACACTCAAAGGAAGACAATAAGGCCGAAGATGTCAGAAATCTTATTTCATCAATTACTCCAGAAGATTTTTCAAGTGTATCACATGAAACAGCAAGAAGCATTATTTAATCTCAAAAAAATCAATCATGACAAAAATAATTTTAGATAATCATTCAGAAAGAACTGATGATAACTCGCAAGAATTAAAAAAAGAAATTAGTATTAAACCAAATCTTTTTCAAGGTAGAACAGAAGCTGAATTAGAGAACGCTAAATTTCCAGAATGGGATATATTACCTCCAAATCAATTTATTAATCCTAGAATTAAAACTCAATGACAAATGGACCAACAACATATTCTGAATGGATAAATTTACTTAATCAATTCGCAAATGGAGATGATTCAGTTCTGGATCAATTAAATAATGGGACATTTTTGATTGATGCTGGAACTGCAAATCGGTTCTATTCCAAAGTCGAAGAAGTGTACAAAAAACGAAAGCAAAGTTGGCTGGATAAATTTCAAAGATCTTTTCAATTACAAAATCTTAAAACAGAAGATGATTTTGAAATTGCATTAAGAAATGGAAAGCAAAATCTTATTCTGCTAAATCAGTTTATACATATAAGCGGATTTCCTGAAGATTTAAAAAAAACATTTCAAAAAGATCTTGAAGATTTTGTTATTGAAATTAGAACATCTTTAAAAAAGAGTAATTCTACATCATCAAAGGGAAGTGAAAAAATACAAATCTTACTAAACTCTTTTCAAATTAATATGATTTCAACAGAAATCAAGATAGATAAAAAAGATAATATTAATGAAACAACTGCCTCAATTGGCAGAAAAATAATATTCTAAATGGCACATAAATCAGAATTTAAAACTTCGCTTTTGCGGATGTTTAGAGCTAGAATACCTTTCATATCAATTAGAAGTATAGAGCGAGCAAGAGTACTGGAAGTCATTCAACAATTAGCAGATGAAATAAATATTCCCATTTACTTTCATAATTTATCTCACGGAACTATTGATATAAAAACAAAAAAAAGTGTAAATGATGATCGGTCAGTTGCAGGTGGTCTGGACTATGCTGTTCAAAATATTTCACAGAGACAAAATTTGACGTTTGTTTTTACAGAAGTAAGCGATATTGAAGATGATAACTTAGTTTCCAGACATCTTTATGATTGTGTTGTTCAAGCAATTGAAAGAGGAGGAAGCATCTGTTTAATCACCACTAAATCTATTTGGCCGCAATTACAGCGATTAGGAATGACAATTACTCTAGATGCTCCTAATGAAGATGAAATGTTAGAGGTTGTTAAAGAATGTGTTATGCCTTATAAAGGTTCAATCCCACTCGAATGGGATGAAACAGATTATAAGATGGCCGCAACTATTTTAGCAAATATGACTAAAATTGAAGCTGAAAATGTTTTAGCAACTCAAATGGCAAAGGGTTCTTTAATCAAAGAAGATATTAAGGAATTAAGTAATGCGAAAGACAAACTATTTAGTGATATATCAGGTTTAGAAAAGGTAAAAATAGACTCTTCTACCTTATCGGTTGCAGGTTTGACAGGATTACAACATTGGCTGGATAACCAAAAACAACTTTTAACAGCAGATCTAAAAGCGAGAAAAATGCGACCGCCTAGAGGTGTTTTGTTAGTTGGCGTTCCAGGATGTGGTAAATCTTTATCTGCTAAATTTATAGCCGCTAATTGGAATCTTCCTTTATATCGTCTCGATCTTGCCGCTATTCAAGGACAATATCTAGGGCAATCTGAAAATCGTTTAAAAGAGGCATTAGCATCTGCAGATAATGCAGCGCCTTGCATATTATGGATTGATGAAATTGAAAAAGGTCTTTCTGGTGCAACTGGAGGTAATGATGGTGGAACTTCAACTAGAATGGTCGGTCAATTTTTATTTTGGCTTCAAGAAAGTATGGCAAAAGTTTTTGTTGTATCTACAGCTAATGACGTTAGTAAATTACCTCCAGAATTATTACGTCGAGGACGTTTTGATGAATTATTTTTTGTTGACTTACCTGGAGAAATTGAAAGGAATGATATTATAAATCTTTACATAAATCGTAATTTATTAATGACGCCTTCGCAAACAACATTAAATCAACTTATTGAAATTTCTGATGGATTCGCTGGTTCAGATATTGAAGGTGCAGTAAGAGATGTTGCTATTCAAGCTGTAATTCATGGCGACAATATTGTAGATGATAATCTTTTTGAAAAATGTTTTAAAAATATTGTGCCATTAAGTAAAACAGCACCAGAGAAAATCGAAGCGATTAGAGCTTGGGGTCGCGAAAGAGCTGTCCCTGCATCTGGAGTTTCATGGGAAACCTCTTCTAATAATAAGATAACTGGAAAACGTTCAATTATTATTTAATAACGATTAGCTTTTTTGCAACATGTAATTTCATAACTCATTAAACTGCAATATCTTTTGCAGTTTTTTATTTAACATTATTAAACAAAAAAAATAAAAATATTCATGGGTCAGCAATCTCAATTCATTAGACCTAAAAGATTGCATATTAAATTTTAACAAAAAACAAAATTTCAAAATACTAATTATCAATAGATTATGTTTTACTAAAAATATTACAAGAAAAAACTTCGCTCTTGTAAAAAGATTCGTATTTTTTACTAAATTTGGTTAAAGACTACATTAGTCTTAAAATTTAGATATTTTCATTAACAATTGTTTATTTTTTTATACTTAAAATAATCCGCCTCAAAAATTATTTTAAGAACAAAATTAAAACAGCTCGACATACGGCAGAACATTAATATTAACCTACTAATATGAAATTTATGTATAAGGTTCGCTCTATAAAAAACCTGCGTTTGCCAAATGTTTTCATCCTTATACTAATCGTATTCATTTCGTGCGCCTTATTAATCTGCATTAATTTTTTTACGATTAAAATTTTATCCGCAAACAGGGCTTATGTTAATGGTGAATCGCATTATTCTAAAGGACAGAAAGATGCTTCACGACATCTTATCACCTATCTCTACAACAAAGATCCCAATCAATGGAAATTATACAATGAAGAACTAAAAGTCCCTCAGGGTGACGGCATCGCACGAAAAACACTTTTAAAAGCGGGTGACAATCCAGTAGCAAGACAAGGTTTTTTAACCGGACGTAACCATAAAGACGATTTGGATGATCTGGTTTGGCTGTTTGTAAATTTTAGAAAAGTTTCGTTTCTCGCAAAGGCAATTCATGAATGGGAATTAGGCGATAATTTAATTAATGAGCTGTTTATCATTGGAACTCAAATTAATGCCAAAATCGAGCATAATTCATTAACAGAGGCTGATCAGAAAAAATTTATTCTCCAAATAAGCCGTATCAGCGATAAGCTTACCATAAATCAGCGTAATTTTTCGAGTACTTTGGGCGAAGGAACCCGAAAAATAAAAACATTATTAACCATAACGAACATCTTTTTTATTCTGGTAATTGTTTTAAGCGTTTGCTCGTATTACTCAATTATGGTAAAACGTTTAACTATTTCTAAAAAGGAAATCGAAGTTAAAAACGAAAACTTAACTCTGGTTAATCACGAACTAGATCGTTTTGTTTACAGTGCTTCTCATGACTTACGATCGCCTATAACTTCTTTAAAAGGTCTTATAGAAATTACACAGTTGGAGGATGATGTAACGCAGATAAAAGAGTATTTAAAGTTAATGCATCAGAGTTTAACGAGACAGGATCAGTTTATAAGTGATATTATTGATTATTCTAAAAATAAAAGAAAACAGATTATCATGGAACCTGTAAGTCTTCAGGAGATATTTAATGAAGCTATTTCGCAATTAATGCATATCGAAAATGCAAATAAAATAACTTTCAAACAGGAATTATTGGTAGATCAAATTGAAAGTGATGGTTTACGCCTTAAAATCATCATCAGCAATTTACTTTCTAATGCGATTAAATATGCTGACAACAGCAAACAGGAAATGTTTATTTCTATCAAAACTTATATTGCAGATGGTTTCAATAAAATTGAGGTGACTGATAACGGAATTGGAATTAAGGACGATTGTAAAGATTATATTTTTGAAATGTATTTTGGTACCAACAAAAATAAAGGTTCTGGATTAGGATTGTATATTGTAAAAGAAGCTGTAGAAAATATTAAGGGCAATATCGCTGTGTTTTCGGAAAGCAATATTGGAAGTAAATTTGTTGTAACAATTCCAACTTCTTATGGAATCTAACCCTACATTTGTTTTAATCGAAGACAACTTGATCGATCAGCTTGTGACAAAACAACTGCTGAAAAAAATCCTTAATGTCGATCAGGTTTTTGTTGCGAATAACGGACTAGAAGGCTTACAATGGATTATTAAAAACAAAAACACCCGAAAGGAGATTATTATTTTATTGGATATTCAAATGCCTACAATGAATGGTTTTGAATTTCTAGAACTGTTTGAAACACTAAACGAGGAGATTAAAAAGGAAATTCAGATTTATGTTTTATCCTCTACTTTAGATGCTGATGAGATTGAAGAAATCAAAAAAAGCAGTTATGTCACCGGTTTTTTGAACAAACCATTTCCTATTGAAGAATTAAAAAGACAGCTTTCTAAATAAACTTCTCTATTCTAAAATTCGATTTACCTGCGAAAAACTTCTTTGATAATAAGGTTCTTTTGTTGAAGAAATCATAACACCTCCATGAGTCGAAGAGTGTACAAATTTAATTTCTCCATCGGCAGCTTCAACTACCATTCCAACGTGATTAATATGACGTCTTCCGTTGGTTCTAAAGAAAATAAGATCACCTTTTTGCGCTTCTGTAGAAGCTACTTTTGTTCCTATTCGTGATTGTTCAATTGAGCTTCTAGGCAGTTTAATATCAAAATTTCCAAAAGTACAAAACATTAATCCTGAGCAGTCAAAACCAGCTTTTGTAGTACCTCCAGAGCGATAACGTGTACCAATATTATCTGTTGCACTTACAATCAATTGGTCAACTAAAACGGAGTGATTTCCGGTATAAACAAAAGCAGAATCTTTTTTTATTGTCGAATTTTCAGCCACTTGAGTTGAAGGTGTCTGTGTTACTGTTTCGTTTAACTGAGGAGAAATTATTCCCGAAGCAGCATCTGCTTTTTCTTTGGTTGTCTTTATTTTTAAAACATACCCAACTGGGAGTTTTCCTTTAATGAATGGATTTTGACGTTCTAATTCTTTTACCGTTATTCCGTATTTTTTGGCTATTGCAAATTTTGTTTCTTTTGGCTGTACTTCTACCGCAACTTCTACATCTGTCGTTGGGGTAATTTCTGGTTTTACTCCGTCAGTTTTAGCAGGATTTTCAGCAATTTGAGTTTGAGATGCAATTCCAGCATCTTTTACAATCTGGTTTGCTTTTTCTGCCGAAGTACGGATTTTCAATATATAACCTACTGCCAGTTTTCCTTTGATAAAAGGATTTTGGCGTTCTAATTCTGCTACTGTTATTCCGTATTTCTTGGCTATCGAATATTTTGTTTCTTTTGGCTGTACCTCAACAACAACTTCTACATCTGTTAACGGAATAATTTCTGGCTTTGCATCGTTTGTTTTAACCGTATTTGTTGAAAGTGCAACAGTATTATTAGAAGGAATATTTAACTGTTGTCCTATTTTTAAGTCTTCTGTTTCTAAAGCGGGATTTGCTTTTTTAAGATCATCAACAGAAACATTGTATTTTTTTGCGATTCCCCAAAGTGTTTCTTTTTGCGAAACTTCATGCGAACTTGGCAGTGGTGCATTTTTTGCTGCTACTTGATCTGTATTGGGAGCTGATTTTGCATTTTTATTCGGAATTAGAAGTACCGAATTTAATTTTAAAACTTTAGGTGCATCCGGATTCGCTTCTTGAATGTCTTTTGCTTTTACTCCGTATTTTTTAGCAATTACAGTAAGGTTATCTCCTTTTGAAATCTTGTGTTTGATAAATTTTTCCTGAGAAAAAACACCAACACTAAAAAAAAACAATACTATAATCAATCTAAAAACCATACTTACCTATTAAAGTTTATTAATCCTTTTTTAAGTTTAGACACTAATTTAAACTCAAAAAGTGTAAATATATTGCCTAAAAAGCGAATTTAACTTTTTAAAGTAAAATTTGCACGTTTTTTAACAACTAATTTACCTCAAATTAACAGGCTCGGCATAAATTTTGTATCAACACTTTGAAAATATGCTTTTTAGAAAAAACAGCATTTTTAAACCAAAACCACCTTTAAACCTGAGAACAATATGAAAAAACTATTACTATTGTTAATTCTTCCTGTTCTTTCTTTTGCTCAAAATATAAACGGTACTGTTTTTTGTTTACAAACCAATCTTCCAATTGAAAACACCAATGTCTTAGCTCTATCCAGTAAAGTAAGAACTATTACTGATCAGGATGGTAAATTCTCATTAAAACTACTTTCTCAATTTAAAGATGAGGAAATTTTAGAATTCTCCCATATTGGATTTACCAGCTTAAAAATAAGTTTGGAAAATCTAAAAAAAACAAAATTCAACGTTTTACTTTCAAATGAAATTGAAAATTTATCTGAATTGACAATTAGAGCTAATCATCAATTAAAGCTAAAATCAAAATTAAATTTCAATACTTTAGCTCCTCTAAAACATCCTCTTTTCTCTTTTGGAGCTTTTTTAAAGGAGAACAAAATTTATGTTATTGGCGGAGACGGCTCTCGAGAAACTGATTCATGGAAAAAAGTCACTGCAGAAAAACCTGCTCCTACATTAAAAGATCTTCAAGATGAACTAAGGCAGAATTCGACTTTTTTATTTTATAAAGGAGATTTTTCTACCTATGACATTAAAACTGATACCTGGGAAATTTCACCAATAAAATTTACAAAAAGAGCTTATCATGATATCCATTTATATGATAATGCAATTTATGTATTGGGTGGAAAGAAAATTTCTGTAAATGGAAAATTTGAATATCTGCAAGATCAAATTGAAGTACTAGATCTTAATAATAAGACCATTAAACTAGACAACACTAATCCGCATCAGGCAGCAAATTTTGCCTCGTTTACTTATAAAGATAACATTATTGTAATGGGAGGTTCTGTAAAAATGACGGAGAGTGGCAAAAAAGATTTTACTAATAAAGTTCATTTTTATAATATCACATCAGGTCTATGGTACGAGTTAGCCAATATGCCAGTTGCAAAAGAAGCAAATGGAATACTAGTAGATAATAAAATCTACCTAATTGGCGGAAATAACGGAAAGCTTTTATCTGAAATCGAAAGTTTTGATTTGATTACAGAAAAATGGCGGAAGGAAGGCGAGTTATTTTCCAGCGTAGAATATCCCGCAATTACTTGTAATCATAATACCATTTATTTTTTTGAAAACCAGAAAATGTGTGTTTATGATCTAAAATTAAAACAATTGAAAGAATATGAAGTTCAACTTCCATTAAAATATTCGGCGATGTTTTACAGTGATAATAAATTATATATTATTGGCGGACGTATTGATAATGATTACTCTAAAACACCAACCAATAAAGTATTCAGTATTGATGTAAATGAATTTCAAACTACGAAACCTACGAAAGTCAAAAATTTATTTCAAGAAGCAAATTAGTCAAAGCTAACTCATTATTTTCTTTTAAAAATGAGTGCCCTAGCCCAGATAGAAGCGGCATCCTTTTTATCCAGCGACAGCGGATAAAAAGATATAGCGGATAGCTGGATTAGCTTCTAATAAAAAAACGCCCTGTTTTCACAGCGCGTTTTTTAGTTATAATTAAATCTTAAAGATTAAGCTTTTCCTGCCGCAATTAAGTTTAAAGCAGAACCCGCAACGAACCATCCAATCTGACCTTCGTTATAGGTATGATTTGCCAAGATGACATCTTTTGTACCATCGGCGTGAACGAACTCTATTGTTAATGGTTTTCCTGGAGCGAACTCAGTTAAATCAGTAAAGTTAATCGTGTCGTTTTCCTGAATTTTATCATAATCGGCTTCGTTTGCAAAAGTCAATCCTAAAAGACCTTGTTTTTTAAGGTTTGTTTCGTGGATACGGGCAAAAGATTTTACCAATACCGCTTTAACGCCTAAGAAACGAGGCTCCATAGCAGCATGCTCGCGAGAAGAACCTTCACCGTAGTTGTGATCTCCCACAACGATAGATGGAACTCCAGCTGCTTTGTAGGCACGAGCGACGGCAGGAACAGCATCGTATTCTCCTGTTAATTGATTTTTAACCGAATTTGTTTTCTGGTTGTATGCATTTACAGCACCAATTAACATATTATTCGAAATATTATCTAAATGTCCGCGGAAACGCAGCCATGGTCCAGCCATAGAAATGTGGTCAGTTGTACATTTTCCGAATGCTTTGATCAACAATTTAGCACCTGTAATGTTTTTACCATCCCAAGCGTCAAATGGAGCTAATAATTGCAAACGTTCTGATGTAGGACTCACCACTACCTGAACCCCTGAACCGTCTTCTGCCGGAGCTTGGAATCCTGGATCTTCGGCATAGAAACCTTTAGCAGGAAGCTCATCTCCTGTTGGAGCGTCAAGCCTTACTTCTTCACCGTCTTCGTTAATTAATGTATCAGTTAATGGATTGAAACCTAAATCACCAGCGATCGCCATTGCAGTTACCAATTCTGGAGAACCTACGAAAGCTAATGTGTTTGGATTACCATCTGCACGTTTTGAGAAGTTACGGTTGAAAGAGTGAACGATTGTATTTCTTTCTTCTTTTTCTGCTCCTTCTCTATCCCACATACCAATACATGGTCCGCAGGCGTTAGCAAAAACGGTTGCTCCAATTTTATTAAAAGTATCGATAAATCCGTCTCTTTCAATAGTTGAACGAACTACTTCAGACCCTGGAGTAATGGTAAACTCCGCTTTTGTTTTTAAATTTTTAGCTGCAACTTGTCTTGCTAAAGAAGCGGCACGAGAAATATCTTCGTAAGATGAGTTGGTACAAGAACCTATTAAACCAACCTGAATTTGTAACGGCCAGTTGTTTTTGATTGCTTCTTCTTTCATTTTAGAAATTGGAGTAGCTAAATCCGGTGTAAAAGGACCGTTTAAATGCGGTTCTAATTCAGATAAGTTAATTTCGATAACCTGATCAAAATATTTCTCAGGATCTGCATACACTTCTGGATCTCCCGTTAAATATGGTGCAATTTTATCGGCTGCATCGGCAACATCGGCTCTGTTTGTAGAACGAAGGTAACGCCCCATAGAAGCATCATAACCAAAAGTAGAAGTTGTTGCTCCAATTTCGGCACCCATATTACAAATAGTACCTTTTCCTGTACATGACATAGAAGTAGCACCTTCTCCAAAATATTCAACGATTGCACCAGTACCTCCTTTTACAGTAAGAATACCGGCAACTTTAAGGATAACGTCTTTTGGAGCTGTCCATCCTGATAATTTACCCGTTAGTTTTACTCCAATAAGTTTAGGAAATTTAAGCTCCCAAGCCATACCAGACATAACGTCTACGGCATCGGCTCCACCAACACCAATTGCTACCATTCCTAAACCACCTGCATTTACAGTGTGAGAATCGGTACCAATCATCATTCCGCCGGGAAAAGCGTAATTTTCAAGTACTACCTGGTGTATAATTCCTGCTCCGGGTTTCCAGAAACCAATTCCGTATTTATTGGAAACTGATGATAGGAAATCAAAAACTTCATTACTTTGTGTTTTTGCTCTGGCCAAATCGGTTGCAGCATTTACTTTTGCCTGAATCAGGTGATCGCAGTGTACTGTTGTAGGAACTGCTACTTTAGATTTACCGGCATGCATAAATTGCAATAATGCCATTTGAGCTGTTGCATCCTGACACGCTACACGATCTGGTGCAAAGTCAACATAATCTACTCCTCTTCCAAACGCCTTTGTTGGATTTCCGTCCCAAAGGTGATTGTACAAAATTTTCTCTGTTAATGTAAGTGGACGACCAACAATTTCGCGTGCTTTATCAACACGACCTGGCATGTTCTCATACACTTTTTTAATCATTTCAATATCAAAAGCCATAAGTATATAATTGTTTTTGTTTTTTTATTCTATTTTGAACATGACAAGTTACAAAAAATAGAAGAGCTAGAAAAGAAAAAGCCCGAGTTTATCGCTCGGGCTTTCTATATATAATGATTATAACTAATCCTATATTTATTACATAACTAACTGTTTATTAGATGGCGCAAACTTAGTTAAGTTGATACCGTCTACAGCAGTTGTATACTCGTCTAATGTTGGAGTTCTACCTAAAATTGTAGATAAAACTACAACTGGAGTAGAAGAAAGCAATGATTCTCCTTTTTTACCATCAGCATCTTCTACAACCCTGCCTTGGAAAAGACGAGTTGAAGTTGCCATTACAGTATCTCCTTTTGCTGCTTTTTCCTGGTTACCCATACAAAGGTTACATCCAGGACGCTCTAAATACAACATGTTTTCGTATTCTGTACGTGCTGCACCTTTTGGAGCGTTATCGTCGAATTCGAAACCAGAGTATTTTTGCAATACTTCCCAGTCACCTTCAGCTTTAAGTTCGTCTACGATATTATAAGTCGGAGGCGCTACAACAAGCGGTGCCAAGAATTCTACTTTACCTTTTTGCTCTTCGATATTTTTTAGCATTTGAGCTAAAATTTTCATATCTCCTTTGTGAACCATACAAGATCCAATAAACCCAAGATCTACTTTTTTAACTCCTCCGTAGAAAGAAAGAGGTCTGATTGTATCGTGAGTATAACGTTTAGAAACGTCAATATTGTTTACGTCTGGATCAGCAATCATTGGCTCAGAAATTTGATCCAAATCAACCACAACTTCAGCGTAATATTTAGCGTTTGAATCTGGAGTTAAAGCTGGTTTTTCAGCTGATTTAATCTCTGCAATTCTCTTATCTGCTTTGTTGATTAATCCTTGAAGAACGTGTTTATCGTTATCCATTCCTTTGTCAATCATGATTTGGATTCTGCCTTTAGCAATTTCCAATGATTCGATTAAAGTATCGTCTTCAGAAATACAGATAGAAGCTTTTGCTTTCATTTCTGCAGTCCAGTCTGTAAACGTAAATGCCTGGTCAGCAGTAAGAGTTCCAATATGAACCTCAATAATTCTACCTTGGAATACGTTTTCTCCTCCAAATTGGTGAAGCATTTGCGCTTGTGTAGCATGAACCACATCACGGAAGTCCATATACCCTTTCATATCTCCTTTGAAAGTTACTTTTACTGATTCCGGAATTGGCATTGAAGCCTCACCAGTAGCCAATGCAAGAGCAACTGTTCCTGAGTCAGCACCAAAAGCAACTCCTTTTGACATTCTTGTATGAGAGTCACCACCAATAATAATAGCCCACTCATCAATAGTGATATCGTTAAGTACTTTGTGGATTACGTCTGTCATGGCATGATAAACGCCTTTCGGGTCACGAGCCGTGATTAAACCGAAATCATTCATAAATTTCATCAATTTAGGAATGTTAGCCTGTGCTTTTTTGTCCCAAACCGAAGCAGTATGACAACCTGATTGGTAAGCACCGTCAACGATTGGCGAAATTACTGTAGCAGCCATAGATTCTAACTCCTGAGCCGTCATAAGACCAGTTGTATCTTGTGAACCTACGATATTAACTTCTACACGAACATCAGAACCTGCGTGTAATACTTTACCCGGAGCGATTCCTACTGCATTTTTGTTGAAGATTTTTTCTACAGCAGTAAGACCTTGTCCTTCGTGTGAAATTTCTTTTGATGGAGCAAATACAAGAGGAGCTTCAACACCTAGTACTTTTGCAGCCAATGTTTGAAGTTTTTTACCAAATACAATTGCGTAAGATCCACCAGCTTTAATAAACTCTAATTTCTGAGGAGTAAATGCCTTAGAAATATCGATTAGCTCCTGGTCGCCATTGTAAAGTTTTTTCTCTTTAATATTGATTGTAAGCACCGTACCTGTTTCAACAGAATACGTTTGCTCTAATATTGGTTCGTCGTTTTCATTACGAACAACGTTTCCTTCTGAATCTGTTTTTTTAACCCAGTTTTTAAGATCTAATCCAATACCACCTGTAACATCTACAGTTGTTAGGAAAATTGGAGAAATACCATTTGTTCCTGCAACGATTGGAGCGATATTAACGAATGGAATATATGGGCTTGCTTGTTTACCTGTCCAAAGTGCCACGTTATTTACACCTGACATTCTTGAAGATCCTACTCCCATAGTTCCTTTCTCTGCAATTAACATCACACTTTTATCAGGATGTTGTGCCTGAAGTGCTCTAATTTCTTGCTGTGCCTGAGGCGTAATCATACATTGACCATGAAGTTCACGGTCTGAACGTGAGTGAGCCTGGTTACCCGGAGAAAGTAAATCTGTAGAAATATCTCCTTCACCAGCAATAAAAGTAACTACTTTAACTTCGTCAGCAACATCTGGAAGTTTTGTAAAAAACTCAGCTTGTGCATAACTTTCTAAAATTTCTTTAGCAACTGCATTTTCATTTTTAAATGCTTCTATTAAACGATCTGTATCAGCTTCGTAAAGGAAAACTTGTGTTTTAAGAACTTTAGCTGCTTCTTTTGCAATAGATACATCATTTCCTAGAGCTAAATCAAGTAATACCTCAATAGAAGGTCCGCCTTTCATGTGAGACAATAACTCAAAAGCAAAAGCCGGAGTGATTTCTTTTACTACAGATTGACCAAGAATGATCTCTTTTAAAAACTTAGCTTTTTCACCAGCTGCACTTGTAGTCCCTGGTAAAGTATTGTAAATAAAAAACTTAAGAGAATCTTCGCGATACTCGTTATTTAAATCTTTAATTTGTGCAATAATTTCGCTTAATAATTCAGCGGTATCAATTGGCTTTGGGTGAAGTCCTTGATTTTTTCTTTCTTCAATTTCTTGAATATAATCCTTATAAATGTTCATAATTAAGGCAGATTTATTTTTTTACGCAAATTTACGCATTAAAGCCGATAATTAAAAAAAATATAATAGAAGTCGCCTTTTCAAAAATTATTATTGTTAAAAAACGATTTTCACTGCTTGTTTTTGCCAATATATCAATTTTATATTAAAATAATGAATTATTGATATTTTAAAATCTTTTCATTAACAAAGTCGAAATTTAATGTTACGAAGTAAGTGAGATTTTACATCTATTTTCACTAAGAATCCTTCTAAATAATAATTTATAACGTTATAGTTGCGATTTTTTGCCGCTGTTTTTGGAATTTCACATCAAACTCTAAATCACAATTATTTTTATTCATTTCCGCATAAAAAAAGCCCGATGATAAAATCATCGAGCTTTTCATAATATATTTTTTAAAACTTACATCAGCTTCTGAATGATAATTTCTTCTGTTATTCCTTCGGCATCAGCTTTATAATTTTTAATAATTCTGTGACGTAAAATTCCGGTTGCAACAGCTTTTACATCTTCAATATCCGGCGAAAATTTACCGTTAAAAGCAGCGTGTGCTTTTGCTGCCAAAATTAAATTTTGTGAAGCTCTTGGGCCAGCTCCCCAATCCAGATAGTTTTTTACAAAATCATTTGTTAAAGCGTTGTCTGGACGAGTTTTACTTACTAAAGTTACGGCATATTCAATAACATTATCAGCCACAGGAATTCTGCGGATTAAATGCTGAAAATCTATAATTTCCTGTGCAGTAAATAAAGGTCTGATTTCAACTTTATTATCAGATGTTGTCTGTTTTACTACTTTTACCTCTTCTTCAAAAGTTGGATATTCTAATTTAATAGCGAACATAAAACGGTCTAATTGCGCTTCTGGTAAAGGATATGTTCCTTCCTGCTCAATTGGGTTTTGTGTTGCCAATACAAAATAAGGTAAATCTAACTTGTAATTCTGCCCGGCAATTGTAACGGAACGTTCCTGCATTGCTTCAAGTAAAGCAGCCTGCGTTTTTGGCGGTGTTCTGTTAATCTCATCGGCCAAAACGATATTAGAGAAAATTGGTCCTTTTATAAATTTAAAATGTCTGCTTTCGTCTAAAATTTCACTTCCTAAAATATCCGAAGGCATTAAATCCGGCGTAAACTGAATTCTTTTAAAATCTAATCCTAAAGCCTGAGACAAAGTATTGATCATTAATGTTTTTGCCAGACCGGGAACACCAATTAAAAGTGCGTGGCCTCCAGAAAATATACAAAGTAAAATTTGGTCAATTACGGCATCCTGCCCTACAATGATTTTGGCTATTTCGTTTTTTAATTCGTTACGTTTCTGAACTAAGTTGTGAATTGCTGTTACGTCAGACATTTATGAGTATATTTAAAATTAAAAAGAGTTAGTTAAATGAACTCATAAAACTAACTCTTTTTCTTTATTTAATAAAAATTATTTTTTCAACCAATTGTTAGCAAACGTACAATCTCTGTATTCTCCAATAATTTTGATGTAAGTATCTTTAATCTTAGTATCAAACCATTTTGCAATTGCATTGATTTGTTTTTCTTTTAACGCCAGCTCTTTAATTTTAGTATAATCTTTGGCGTAATCTGCTGTATGTTCATCAATTCTGTTTGTTACAGTAATTAATTTATAGGTTTTCTTTCCTTTATCGTCTACATTTAAAAGCGGCTGCGAAATCTCATCGTCTTTTAAATTGGAAACCTGGCTGTATAAAGTTGGATCCATTTTAGTTAACTCAAAACGAGTATCCTGAGTATTTGGGTTTACTAATGTTCCTCCGTTTGCTCTTGTTTCTTTTTCATCAGATTCTGTTCTTGCAGCTTCTGCAAAAGAAATCTCTTTGTTTATAATTTTAGCTCTGATGTTTGCGATTCTTTCTTTTGCTTCTTTTAAAGCGCTTTCAGAAACTGTTGGAGCTATTAATATATGACGTAATTCTACTTCTTGTCCTTTTATTTTATCAACCATAATGATATGAAATCCAAAAGTAGTTTCAAATGGTGCCGAAATTTCACCTTCTTGTAAACTAAACGCAACGTCTTTAAATTCTTTTACGAAAGGCGTTTTACGTGTCATTTTGTAATAACCTCCGTTAGGCGAAGATCCAGGATCTTGTGAATACAAAACGGCTTTTGTTGCAAAACTAGAACCTTCTAAAACGTCTTTTCTAATCGCATTTAATCTATCTATTACTTTTTGCTTATCTTCTTTAGAAACTGCCGGATCAACCACAATTTGTGCTACTTCCATTTCAGCTCCAAAAGTCGGCAATTCGTCTTTAGGGATTTTTTTAAAGAAATTACGAACTTCCTCTGGAGTAATTTCCACATCCTTAACAATCTTATCTCTCATTTCTGAGGCTAATTTTTGCTCTTTCAAGATGTCGGCAAAGTATGTTTTAAATTCCTCCACAGAACTCTTTTTATAGTACTCAACTACTTTATTAATGTCTCCAACTTGCTGAATCATATAATTCAAACGCTCATCCATCATACTTCTAACTTCGGCGTCGCTCACAATAATACTATCCTGAATAGCCTGATGCGCATAAAGTTTATCTTCTAAAAGTTTTCCAAGCA
This sequence comes from Flavobacterium sp. GW821-FHT12A05, assembly GCF_058807735.1. Classification (NCBI taxonomy): domain Bacteria; kingdom Pseudomonadati; phylum Bacteroidota; class Flavobacteriia; order Flavobacteriales; family Flavobacteriaceae; genus Flavobacterium; species Flavobacterium sp. GW821-FHT12A05. The sequence goes on from NZ_JBXAQY010000002.1 coordinate 53,517, forward strand.
TCTGGCATCTTGTAATATCTTTTATATTACCACCTTGACTTGCAATCTCCAGGTATCCTTTATCAATATCAGAATCTAAAACAATATAATCTCCAACTGTAGCGATGATACCGTCAATTTTTTGTTTTCCGCGTGGAGCTTCAACCGGTTTCTCAGCTACAACATCCTTAATAACTTCCTGAGCTGAAACTATTGAGTTGAAAAAAAGTAAAAAACACATTGTTAAGACTAACTTATAATCAATCGTTTTTAGCTGTAATTTTTTTAATAACATTATTTTAAATTTAATTTTTGGATGTAAATATCTGTATGTAAAATTTAATAAGCTATTATTTCTTTTCAAAAGTTATTCTGAAAAACTAAATAATTAACTCTTATTTCTTTTATATAAAACGAACAAAAATAACAATTCAATTACATAATACAACTATCAGCCATAGTATTAACAAAAAATTATGTGGAACGTAATTAAATTCAATACCTCAGGTTTCATTCTTCCCTATTTTTCTCCTTTAAAAGCCTATTCCGTAAAAAACAACAAAACTCAAACTGTTAATTTATAACCGAATAAAAAAAAGTTGTAAACACTACAACGTTTTCGTTGTAAAACTATTTTCTTACAAAATAAAACCATATTAAAAAACTGCTACTTTAGATGCGTAATTAATAATTTATCGTGCTAAAAATTAAGAATATCTTGTTTTTACACCTATTAAACTAAACAATTACAAACTTTATTAATTTAACTTAACCACATCTACCATGAAAAAACCTATTGCAAGATTATGCTTTATCACTGCAATTACAGCTTTGCTGTATTCTTGTTCGCAAAATGAAGTAAACGATGCTGACGCAAAAGCCCAAAGTCAGGAGTTTAAAATTATCGACGTTACCCATCACGACGGAAAACCTTTTAGTACAGGAAAATCTTCTTCTTTAACCGGAAAATATGTTGATAATCCAGGCGGAGGCGTTATGATGCAGGCCTTTTACTGGGATGTTCCTTCCGGCGGAAACTGGTGGAATACTGTAAGCAGTAAAGTAACGGCCTGGTCAAATGCTGGAATTGGCTCTATCTGGCTTCCTCCTGCATCTAAAGCTCAAAATGGAGCTTTCTCTATGGGATATGATCCAACAGATTATTTTGATTTTGGTGATTACAACCAAAACGGAAGTGTAGAAACGCGATTTGGTTCGAAAACTGAATTGGTAAATTTAATTACCAACGCACATGCCGAAAACATGAAGGTTTATGCTGATATTGTGATCAATCATAATAGCGGTGGACAATCTGAAGCAAATCCGTTTACGGGAACGAATACATGGACTAATTTCAGCGGTGTTGCTTCGGGAAAATTTACACGTAATTATAATGATTTTTATAAAAACAGCTACGGCAATAATGACGAAGGATCTTTTGGAGGTTTTCCAGACTTATGCCATGCAAATCCGCATGTACAGGATTGGCTTTGGCTGAGAGCTGATGGAGTTGGTAAATATTACAAAAACACCATGAAATTTGACGGCTGGAGATTTGATTATGTTAAAGGATTTGGTGCGTGGGTTGTAAATTCATGGAATGCTAATGTAGGCGGTTTTTCGGTTGGTGAATTATGGGATTCTAACGTAAATGTATTGAATGACTGGGCCAATAATGCTAATAGTTCTGTTTTTGATTTTGCTTGTTATTACAAAATGAATGATGCATTTGACGGAAACAATCTGGCTCTTTTAAATGATGATATGATGTGGAAACGTAACCCTTATAAAGCGGTTACATTTGTAACAAATCATGATACTGATGAAATTTACAGCAAAATGCTTGCTTACTCGTATATTTTAACTCACGAAGGTTATCCAACCATTTTCTATAGAGATTATGAAGAATGGCTGGACAAAAACAAACTCAACAATCTTATCTGGATTCACAACAACAAAGCGACTGGTACAACTTCGATTTTATATTCTGACAATGACGAATATATTGCAAGAAGAAACGGATATAATGGTAATCCTGGATTGGTTGTTTACATCAACAATTCTGATGCTTGGCAGGAAAGATGGATTCAAACCAATTGGGCCAATACTCAAATAAAAGATTTTACAGGAAATTCAACCTGGTACCCAACAACTCAGGCAGACAAATGGGTAAAAATACAATGTCCTCCAAGAGGATATTCAATTTGGTCAATTAATCAGTAATTTTAAAATGACTATTTAAGGCTGTTGCAAAACAGCCTTATTTTTTTTCTAAAAAAGAATCTTTAGGCTAAAGAGTTCCCAAATTAAGAAGTGAATATTTTTATTAAGCGGTAATTAATAGTATTTTTGCAACCTATTTATACAAAATATGAGCTTTTTAAAAGAAATACAACGCAGAAGAACATTTGGAATTATCTCGCATCCCGATGCCGGTAAAACAACATTAACAGAAAAGTTATTGTTATTTGGAGGGGCGATTCAGGAAGCTGGAGCTGTAAAAAACAATAAAATTAAAAAAGGAGCAACGAGTGATTTCATGGAAATCGAACGCCAAAGAGGTATTTCGGTTTCGACTTCTGTACTTGCTTTTAATTATAAAGACAAAAAAATCAATATCCTTGATACACCAGGACACAAGGATTTTGCCGAAGATACTTTTAGAACTTTAACCGCTGTTGATAGTGTAATTGTTGTTATTGACGTTGCAAAAGGGGTTGAGGAACAAACTGAAAAATTGGTTTCGGTTTGTAGAATGCGTAACATTCCTATGATTGTTTTCATCAATAAATTAGATCGTGAAGGTAAAGATGCTTTTGATTTGATGGATGAAGTAGAGCAAAAACTAGGATTAAAAGTTACACCGCTAAGTTTCCCTATTGGAATGGGTTATGATTTCCAGGGAATTTATAATTTATGGGAAGAAAACATCAATCTTTTCAGTGGAGACAGCCGTAAAAATATTGAAGAAACAATTGCTTTTTCTGATGTTCAAAACAATCCGGAATTAGATAAAATTGTGGGTCAAAAAGCGGCCGAAAAACTTCGTGAAGAATTAGAACTTATTGATGAAGTGTATCCAAAATTTGAACGTCAGGACTATTTAGACGGAAAAATTCAACCAGTATTCTTTGGTTCTGCTTTGAATAACTTTGGAGTTCGCGAATTGTTAGATTGTTTCGTAACAATTGCTCCATCTCCAAGACCAAAAGATTCTGAAACTCGTTTGGTTGATCCTGCAGAAGAAAAAATGACTGGTTTTGTATTTAAAATCCATGCTAATATGGATCCAAAACACAGAGACCGTTTAGCATTTATTAAAATTGTTTCGGGAACTTTTGAAAGAAACAAACCTTATTACCACGTTCGCCAAAAGAAAAATTTAAAATTCTCCAGCCCGAATGCGTTTTTCGCTGAGAAAAAAGAAATCGTTGATATTTCATATCCAGGTGATATTGTTGGTTTACACGATACAGGAAACTTTAAAATTGGAGATACTTTAACTGAGGGTGAAGTAATGAGCTTTAAAGGTATTCCGAGTTTCTCTCCGGAACACTTTAGATACATTAACAACGCTGATCCGATGAAAGCTAAGCAATTAGAAAAAGGAGTCGATCAGTTAATGGATGAAGGTGTAGCGCAGTTATTTACTTTAGAGATGAACAATCGTAAAGTTATTGGAACTGTTGGAGCGCTTCAATATGAGGTTATTCAGTATCGTTTAGAGCACGAATACGGTGCCAAATGTACTTACGAAAACTTCCCTGTTCACAAAGCCTGCTGGGTAAAACCTGATGACGCTAAAAATGAAGAATTCAAAGAATTTAAGCGAATCAAGCAAAAATTTCTGGCTCACGATAAATACGGACAATTGGTATTTCTAGCCGATTCTGATTTTACAATTCAAATGACTCAGAGTAAATATCCAACCGTGAAATTATACTTTACTTCTGAATTTGATTAATCATTTTCTTGAAGAAAAAATACAAAGGCTGTCAATTTTATTTAGACAGCCTTTTTTATTTACATTCCCCAATATGTAAATTTTATTGTCCGGTATAATTAATTCCTAATCCACCGGCAATATAAATTTTAGTCAGCTCTTCTGAAGCGATAACTATATTTTGCTGCAATACATTTCCTTTAACTGATTTTATATTAAAAGGGATTTCTTTAGCAAGATAATAGTCATTTCCGCTTATCGTAACCATAAGTGTTTTACTGTCTTTTGAAACTTCTGTTGTTATAGAAAACTCTCCCGTTTTTGGGTTTACCTTTACCGCTTTTTCTGAATTATTAATAGAAAGCGTTAAATTAGAATAGGTTTCTCCTCCAAATGGTCTATTAGACTTAGCTTCAATTAATTTTCCTTTTATTGTAATCAAAATCTCTTTATTTACAGTTTGATTCTGAGCTACTTTACCTAATTTATAAATAGTAGGTGCTACGTAGGATTCTTCAGTTTTAACAGGTTCTTTTTCCTGCGCAGTAAGATTTGAAGCTAACAAAACAGATGCTGCAACCGCTGCGTATTTAAAATTATGCATTCTAGAGGTTTCATTGTATTGAAATTCTTGTTCCAGCTGTGTTACTTTTAATCGGGCACAAATGTTTTTATCTTTCGTTTCTGCAATAAACTTAGCAACTTCAGAATTAGTTTTTTTACTCAAATCAATTACATTCTTCATACAAGAATCACAAAATGAACCACTCGCATTAGGAATCATTTTATCAAAATTTTCAGAACAAGGATTTGCTATTTCTAAGGTGAATTTCTTTTTCATATTGTTTCTCTTTTAAATTAAAATCCCTCAGGAGGGCTCTTTCTTATATAGAGAACATTTTTCATAAAAAGGTTGGGAAGGGATGAAAATATTTTTAAATCATCTCTAATGCACTCATTTTTAAGCATAAAAAAAGCACTAATTTGATTAGCGCTTTTTTAAACTTTGAATTAAATTAACCTTACTAAGTCATTATATTTCAAAAATTAATCTTTCATAGGAACTAGCAATTTAAAACAATAACAGAATGGAAAGAAATTTAGTCGACTAAAGTAAATTAAATCAGATAAACTGCATATTTGTTAAAATTGGAATATAAAAAAAGCCCCATTAAAAATGGGGCTTTAAAATTTATGCTTGTCCTGCCGGACCAAAATTAAGTGGTATTGGCGCTTGTTCTGTCTCTTTGATTTCGCCGTGGGCTGCTTCAAATCGATGAATATTTTCGCCAATTGCTCTTAATAATCTTTTAGCATGTTGTGGTGTCAAGACAATTCTTGACTTTACCTTGGCTTTAGGAATCCCCGGCATAATGCTTACAAAATCTAAAACAAACTCTGATGATGAGTGATTAATAATCGCAAGATTAGAATAAATTCCTTCTGCAACTGTTTCGTCTAACTCAATATTAATTTGCTCCTGTTGTTGATTCGGATTACTCATAGTTTCCTAAATTAATAAATGTATTCTTCTTTATTAGCCATCATTTCGTTGTAATCGTCTTTAGATCCTACGATAGTGTTATCGTATTCTCTCATACCAGTTCCCGCAGGAATTCTGTGTCCAACAATTACATTTTCTTTTAATCCTTCTAAATCATCTACTTTACCAGCTACTGCAGCTTCGTTAAGTACTTTTGTTGTTTCTTGGAAAGAAGCAGCAGAAATGAATGATTTAGTTTGTAACGAAGCTCTTGTAATACCTTGTAGAACTGGCGTTGCAGTTGCAGTAATTACGTCTCTTGCTACAACAAGATTTTTATCATTTCGTTTCAATAATGAATTCTCATCACGTAACTCACGAGGTGAAATAATCTGACCTGGTTTCAATACAGCAGAATCTCCAGCGTCTTCAACTACTTTCATACCATATAATTTATCGTTTTGAACGATGAAATCTTTAGTGTGAATTAATTGATCTTCTAAGAATAATGTATCTCCTGGATCTTGAACTCTTACTTTACGCATCATTTGACGAATAACTACCTCAAAGTGCTTGTCATTAATTTTTACCCCTTGTAAACGGTAAACCTCTTGAATTTCATTTACCAAGTACTGTTGAACAGCTGCTGGTCCTTGAATTCTTAAGATATCATCTGGTGTAATTGCACCATCAGATAATGGAACTCCCGCTCTTACGAAGTCATTTTCTTGTACTAAAATCTGGCTTGAAAGTTTAACTAAATACTTTTTAATTTCACCAAATTTAGATTCGATAACGATCTCACGGTTACCTCTTTTGATTTTTCCAAAAGAAACAACACCATCAATTTCAGATACAACTGCTGGGTTTGAAGGGTTACGAGCCTCAAGAAGCTCAGTAATTCTTGGTAAACCTCCCGTGATATCGCCTGCTTTAGAAGAACGACGCGGGATTTTCACTAATACTTTACCTGCTTTAATTTTCTCACCATTTTCAACCATTAAGTGTGCACCTACTGGTAAGTTGTAAGAACGAATCAATTCACCTTCTTTACCATAAACTAATAAAGTTGGAATTAATTTTTTGTTTCTAGCCTCAGAAATTACTTTTTCCTGGAAACCAGTCTGCTCATCGATTTCAACCATGAATGATTGTCCTTGCTCTAAATCCTCGTAAGCAATCTTACCAGTAAACTCAGAAACAATTACACCATTATAAGGGTCCCATTTACAGATTACAGTTCCTTTAGCTACAGCTTCACCATCTTTAACAAAGATACTAGAACCGTAAGGAATATTATGTGTATTTAAGACGATTCCAGTTTTCTCATCAACTAATTTTAATTCAGTTGAACGTGATACTACGATATCTACCGCATTACCTTCGCTGTCTTCACCTTTAACAGTTTTTAAATCTTCAATCTCAAGTCTACCTGCGAATCTTGTAACAATACTAGACTCTTCAGAGATACCTCCAGCAACCCCTCCAACGTGGAACGTACGAAGTGTTAACTGTGTACCTGGCTCTCCAATAGACTGAGCTGCAATTACACCTACAGCTTCACCTCTTTGTGTCATTTTTCCGGTAGCTAAGTTTCTACCGTAACATTTAGCACAAATACCTTTTAAAGCTTCACAAGTTAATGGAGATCTAACTTCTACTTTTTCAATTGGAGAAGCTTCGATAGTTCTCATAATTGCTTCAGTAATTTGTTGACCTGACTGAACCATTACTTCATTAGTAAGTGGGTTTATAACATCTTGCAATGCAACACGTCCTAAAATTCTTTCTCCTAATGATTCAACGATTTCCTCATTTTTCTTCAATGCCGCAACTTCAACACCTCTAAGAGTTCCACAATCTTCGATGTTAACAATAACATCTTGAGAAACGTCATGAAGCCTTCTTGTTAAGTAACCAGCATCGGCCGTTTTAAGAGCCGTATCCGCAAGACCTTTACGAGCACCGTGAGTAGAAATAAAGTACTCAAGAATCGAAAGACCTTCCTTAAAGTTAGAAAGAATCGGGTTTTCAATAATCTCACCACCACCAGCAGTAGATTTTTTAGGCTTAGCCATCAAACCACGCATACCAGTTAACTGACGAATCTGTTCCTTAGAACCCCTCGCCCCAGAGTCAAGCATCATATATACAGAGTTGAAACCTTGTTGGTCTTCTCTAATATTTTTCATTGCTAATTCTGTTAACTGAGCATTTGCTGAAGTCCATACGTCAATAACTTGGTTGTAACGCTCGTTATTTGTGATAAGACCCATGTTATAGTTAGTTGAGATACCTTCAACTTGTTCTCTGGCATCTGCAATTAACTTCGTTTTTTGTTCTGGGATTCTAATATCACCAAGAGAGAATGATAAACCTCCTCTAAATGCGAATTTATAACCCATATCTTTCATATTATCCAAGAAAGCTGCCGTTGTAGGTACATCAGTCACACTTAAAATGTGTCCAATAATATCTCTAAGGTTTTTCTTAGTCAATACGTCATTGATATATCCAGCTGCTTCAGGTACTACTTCGTTAAATAATACACGTCCTGCAGTTGTTTGAATGATTTTGTACACTAATTCTCCAGCGTCATTAAAATCTTTTGCTCTAATTTTTACACGAGCATTCAATTCTAATCTTCCTTCGTTTAATGCAATGTTTACTTCTTCAGCAGAATAGAAAGTCAAATCCTGACCTAAAATAATATGATCTTCTGTAGAAATACGCTCTTTGGTCATGTAATACAGACCCAAAACCATGTCCTGAGATGGTACCGTAATAGGTGCTCCATTTGCAGGGTTCAAGATATTGTGAGAAGCCAACATTAATAATTGAGCCTCTAAAATAGCTTCTGGTCCTAAAGGTAAGTGAACCGCCATCTGATCCCCGTCGAAATCGGCGTTGAAAGCCGTACAAACTAATGGGTGTAACTGGATCGCTTTTCCTTCAATTAATTTTGGCTGGAAAGCCTGAATACCAAGTCTGTGCAAAGTAGGAGCACGGTTCAGTAATACTGGGTGTCCTTTAATTACGTTTTCTAAGATATCCCAAACTACCGGCTCTTTTTTGTCAATGATTTTCTTAGCAGATTTTACTGTTTTTACAATACCTCTTTCAATCAATTTACGGATAACGAAAGGTTTGTATAACTCAGATGCCATATCTTTTGGCAATCCGCATTCGAATAATTTTAACTCAGGACCAACAACAATTACCGAACGAGCAGAATAATCCACACGTTTTCCAAGTAAGTTTTGACGGAAACGTCCTTGCTTACCTTTTAATGAGTCAGATAATGATTTTAATGGTCTGTTAGATTCTGTTTTAACAGCAGAAGCTTTACGAGTGTTATCAAATAATGAATCTACAGATTCTTGTAACATACGTTTCTCGTTTCTTAAGATAACTTCTGGAGCTTTAATCTCCATTAATCTTTTCAAACGGTTGTTACGGATGATTACACGACGGTATAAGTCATTTAAATCTGAAGTTGCAAAACGACCTCCATCAAGCGGCACAAGCGGACGTAATTCTGGCGGGATAACTGGAACCACTTTCATAATCATCCATTCAGGACGATTTTCGCGGTTTAAGTTAGACTCACGGAAAGACTCCACAACTTGTAATCTTTTTAAAGCTTCAGTTTTACGTTGTTTAGATGTTTCGTTGTTAGCGCTGTGTCTTAATTCATAAGATAAAGCATCTAAATCAATACGAGCTAATAAATCCATAATACACTCTGCTCCCATTTTGGCAACAAATTTATTAGGATCTAAATCATCTAAATATTGGTTTTCCTGCGGAAGAGTATCTAAAATATTTAAATATTCTTCTTCAGTTAAGAAATCTAATCTTTGTAATGATTCTCCATCTGCATTTTTAGCAATACCAGCCTGGATTACTACGTATCTTTCGTAGTAAATGATCATATCTAATTTCTTAGATGGAAGACCAAGGATATAACCAATTTTGTTTGGAAGAGAACGGAAATACCAGATGTGAGCAATTGGCACAACAAGGTTGATGTGTCCTACTCTGTCACGACGTACTTTTTTCTCTGTAACTTCAACACCACAACGGTCGCAAATGATACCTTTGTAACGAATTCTTTTATACTTACCACAAGCACATTCGAAATCTTTTACTGGTCCGAAGATTCTTTCGCAGAAAAGTCCGTCACGCTCTGGTTTGTGCGTTCTATAGTTAATTGTTTCTGGCTTTAAAACCTCTCCTCTTGATTCTTTCAAGATAGATTCTGGTGAAGCCAATCCAATAGAAATTTTGTTAAATCTTTTTACTGGATTCTTATCTTTATTGTTTCTGTTATTCATCATAGTTTTTACTATTGATTTATTTGCAATTAAAAAATTGAATTTAGATTTATAATCTACTCTTAAAAAAATAAGAGTTAATCATTCAGCTACTACCTCGGGTTACTTCTCTAAACCTCAAAATTAAATTTGAAGTGCTAGTTATAAAATGCAATGCATTGTTATAAAAAATCGGAACGGGTTACGGGTATAAATCTTTAAAAACTTGTAACATTTAGTAAACAGCCTCAGTCCCAGTTTTCAGTGCTAAACTGAATACTGAGACTGTGACTAAAAACTTTTTATTTATTCTTCCAAACGAAGATCTAATCCTAGACCTTTCAATTCGTGCATTAATACATTGAATGATTCTGGTAAACCTGGTTCTGGCATAGTTTCACCCTTAACGATAGCTTCGTAAGTTTTAGCTCTACCAATAACGTCATCAGACTTAACAGTTAAGATTTCACGTAGTGTACTAGAAGCTCCATAAGCCTCAAGTGCCCAAACCTCCATCTCTCCAAAACGCTGACCTCCAAATTGAGCTTTACCTCCAAGTGGCTGTTGTGTAATCAACGAGTATGGTCCGATAGAACGTGCGTGCATCTTATCATCAACCATGTGTCCTAATTTAAGCATGTAAATTACACCCACAGTTGCTTTTTGTGCAAAACGCTCTCCAGTTCCACCATCATAAAGATAAGTATGTCCAAAACGTGGTACGTTAGCTTCATCAGTCAAGGCATTGATTTCGTCTAGAGAAGCACCGTCAAAAATTGGAGTAGCAAATTTTCTACCCAAGTTCATACCAGCCCATCCAAGAACAGTCTCATAAATCTGACCAATGTTCATACGTGAAGGTACCCCAAGTGGATTCAATACGATATCTACTGGTGTTCCGTCTTCAAGGAAAGGCATATCTTCATGACGAACGATTCTAGCAACAATACCTTTGTTACCGTGACGTCCCGCCATTTTATCCCCTACTTTCAGTTTACGTTTTTTAGCAATATAAATCTTAGCTAATTTCAAGATTCCAGATGGTAATTCATCTCCAACTGTAATAGTGAATTTTTCTCTTCTTAAAGATCCTTGTAAGTCGTTCAGCTTAATTTTATAGTTATGAATTAAATCATTAACCATTTTATTAGTAGCATCATCAGCAACCCATTGACCTTTGCTTAAGTGAGCAAAATCTTCTACTGCGTAAAGCATTTTTTGAGTATATTTTTTACCTTTTGGTAAAACTTCTTCACCCAAATCATTCATTACACCTTGAGATGTTTTTCCGTTAACGATCAAGAATAATTTTTCAACCAATCTGTCTTTTAATTCAACAAATTTAGTTTCGAATTCCATTTCTAAAGCGCCTAAAGCATCTTTATCCTGAGTACGTTTACGTTTATCTTTTACGGCTCTTGCAAATAATTTTTTGTCAAGAACTACACCATGTAAAGATGGAGAAGCTTTTAATGAAGCATCTTTTACATCACCTGCTTTATCCCCGAAGATTGCGCGAAGCAATTTCTCCTCTGGAGTAGGATCTGATTCTCCTTTTGGTGTAATTTTTCCGATCAAAATGTCGCCAGGTTTAACCTCTGCTCCAATTCTAATCATACCGTTTTCATCTAAATCTTTAGTAGCTTCTTCAGAAACGTTAGGAATATCGTTTGTTAACTCTTCATTTCCTAACTTAGTATCTCTAACCTCTAATGAATAATCATCAACGTGGATAGAAGTAAAAATATCATCACGAACTACTTTTTCAGAAATTACAATCGCATCCTCGAAGTTGTACCCTTTCCATGGCATGAACGCAACTTTTAAGTTTCTACCTAAAGCTAATTCTCCATTTTGAGTAGCATATCCTTCTGATAATACTTGTCCAGGAATAACTCTGTCACCTTTTCTTACGATTGGTTTCAAGTTAATACTTGTACCTTGATTGGTTTTTCTAAATTTAATAAGGTTGTATGTTTTCTCATCAGCATCAAAACTAACCATTCTCTCGTCTTCTGTACGATCGTATTTAATAGTAATGATATTAGCATCTACATATTCAACAGTTCCATGCCCTTCAGCATTGATTAATACTCTTGAATCTGAAGCTACCTGACGCTCTAAACCTGTACCTACAATTGGTGCTTCAGGACGGATCAAAGGAACTGCCTGACGCATCATGTTTGATCCCATCAACGCACGGTTCGCATCATCATGCTCCAAGAAAGGAATCAAAGATGCAGAAATCGAAGCGATCTGATTAGGAGCAACGTCTGTATAATGAACTACAGATGGTTCAACAACCGGGAAGTCACCTTCCTCACGAGCAATAACATTGCTAGCTGTAATTTTACCAGTTTCATCCATTTCAATGTTTGCCTGAGCAATCATTTTACCTTCTTCTTCTTCAGCACTTAAGTAAATTGGAGTACTTTCTAAATCAACTACACCATTAGTTACTTTACGGTATGGAGTTTCAATGAATCCCATTCCGTTTACTTTTGCATAAACACCAAGAGATGAAATCAAACCAATGTTTGGTCCCTCAGGAGTTTCAATCGGACATAAACGACCATAGTGAGTATAGTGAACGTCACGAACCTCGAAACCAGCTCTCTCTCTCGAAAGTCCACCTGGTCCAAGTGCAGAAAGTCTTCTTTTGTGTGTAATCTCAGCTAATGGATTCGTTTGGTCCATAAATTGAGATAACTGGTTAGTACCAAAGAAAGAGTTGATAACTGATGATAATGTTTTAGCATTAATCAAATCAATTGGTGTAAACACCTCGTTATCTCTAACGTTCATTCTCTCACGAATAGTTCTAGCCATACGTGCTAAACCAACACCGAATTGTTGAGACAATTGTTCTCCAACTGTTCTAACACGACGGTTTGATAAGTGATCAATATCATCAATCTCTGCTTTAGAATTGATCAATTCGATCAAATATTTTACGATTGTAATAATATCTTCTTTGGTAAGCACTTGCTTATCCATAGGGATATCTAAATCTAATTTTTTGTTCATTCTGTAACGACCAACTTCACCTAAGTTATAACGTTGATCAGAGAAGAACAATTTATCTATAATACCACGAGCAGTTTCCTCATCAGGCGGTTCAGCGTTACGCAACTGACGGTAAATGTGCTCTACAGCTTCTTTTTCAGAGTTTGTTGGATCTTTTTGTAATGTATTGTGGATAATAGCATAATCTGCTTGGTTATTATCCTCTTTGTGTAACAAAATAGATTTAACGTTAGAATCGATGATCTCTTCAACATTATCTTTGTCGATAATGGTATCACGATCAAGGATGATTTCGTTACGTTCGATGGAAACTACTTCTCCCGTATCCTCATCAACGAAATCCTCATGCCATGTATTCAATACACGTGCAGCAAGTCTTCTTCCAATATATTTTTTAATACCAGTTTTAGAAACTTTAATTTCTTCTGCTAGGTCGAAAATTTCAAGGATATCCTTATCTCTTTCGAAACCGATAGCACGGAATAAAGTTGTAACAGGTAATTTTTTCTTTCTATCGATATAAGCGTACATTACGCTGTTAATATCTGTAGAGAATTCTATCCAAGAACCTTTAAAAGGAATTACTCTTGCAGAATAAAGTTTAGTTCCATTTGCGTGGAATGACTGTCCAAAGAAAACCCCTGGAGAACGGTGTAATTGAGATACTACAACACGCTCGGCACCATTAATAACAAAAGTACCACTAGGAGTCATGTAAGGAATTGTTCCAAGATAAACATCTTGTACAATAGTTTCAAAATCTTCGTGTTCTGGATCTGTACAGTATAGTTTTAACCTAGCTTTTAAAGGCACACTATAAGTAAGACCTCTCTCTATACATTCTTGAATTGTATAACGTGGCGGATCAACAAAATAATCTAGGAATTCCAATACAAAGTTATTTCTTGTATCTGTAATTGGGAAGTTTTCCATGAAGGTGTTGTATAACCCTTCGTTGCCTCTTTCGTCTGATTTCGTTTCTAATTGAAAGAAATCTTTAAAAGATTTAACCTGAACATCTAGAAAATCTGGATAGTCAGGGATATTTTTTGTAGAGGCAAAATTCAATCTTTCAGTCTGATTTGTTATCATCAATGGACAAAATTTTGATTAAAAAAAGTAATTTTTTTGTGTAAGACACACTGTTTAATCTATACTTTCTTATTATAATCAATACATCTTTAAAAATAAACCGGTATAAGTAAGTTCAATTTTTTTTCTTCGTATTGATCAAAAACTTTTTCGTATTTTAAACTATTTGATAATAAAACTTGATATATTTTATTATACGAAAAATGGTTTAGACCCTTGGACGATTCCGTCCAAGGTCTAAACCTAGTTCTAAACTGTGTTTTGTTATTTTAACTCAACAACAGCTCCAGCTTCTTCTAATGATTTTTTAAGACCTTCAGCCTCTTCTTTAGAAACACCTTCTTTAACGTTACTTGGAGCACCGTCAACTACATCTTTAGCTTCTTTAAGACCTAAACCTGTAAGTTCTTTTACTAATTTCACAACTGCTAATTTAGAAGCACCAGCTTCTTTTAATACAACTGTAAATTCAGTTTGTGCTTCTTCAGCAGCACCTTCTCCACCACCAGCAGCAACTACTACAGCTGCAGCAGCAGGCTCGATACCATACTCGTCTTTTAATATTGTTGCTAATTCGTTAACTTCTTTAACTGTTAAGTTAACTAATTGTTCTGCGAATTGTTTCAAATCTGCCATTTTTTCTATCGTTTAAAATGATTTGTAAAATTATATTTTGTTTATTGTGCGCTTATCTAAGCTGTAAGGAATACTTCCTTACAATAATTATTATGCTTCCGCCTCTTCTTCGCTTCCAGCGAATTTGTTTTGTAAAGCAGAAATAATTCTTTGAGCTGGAGATTGTAATAATCCAATAAGTTCTCCAAGAAGCTCTTCTTTAGATTTAATAGTTGCTAATGCATCTAATTGATTATCTCCGATGTAAATTTCATTGTTAATGAAAGCACCTTTTAAAACTGGTTTATCAGATTTCTTACGGAAATCTTTAATGATTTTTCCAGGAGCATTAGCTACATCAGAAATGAAGATAGCACTATTACCAGTCAAAACTGAAGGTAAATCACCATAATCATTAGCAGAAGCTTCCATTGCTTTTGCAAGCAAAGTGTTCTTTACAACTTCTAATTTAATACCTGCTTTAAAACAAGCTCTACGTAAGTTTGAAGTTGTTTCTGCGTTTAATCCAGAAATATCCGATACATAAATAATATTTGTACCAGCTAACTGCGCAGTTAAATTTTCAATCGCGATTGATTTTTCTTCTCTAGTCATACTAAAAATTTTTAACTACCAATTATACTGCTTTTGGATCCAATGCAATAGCTGGACTCATAGTGCTAGTTAAGTGAATACCTTTAATGTAAGTACCTTTAGCAGCAGTTGGTTTAAGTTTTATTAATGTTTGAATAATTTCGTGTGCGTTGTCAACAATTTGCTCAGCTCCAAAAGAAACTTTACCAATTCCTGCGTGAACGATACCAGTTTTATCAACTTTAAAGTCAATTTTACCAGCTTTAACCTCTTGTACAGCTTTTGCAACATCCATAGTTACAGTACCTGTTTTAGGGTTTGGCATTAAACCTCTAGGTCCTAAAATACGACCTAATGGACCTAATTTACCCATAACAGCCGGCATAGTGATGATAACATCAACATCTGTCCAACCATCTTTAATTTTTTGTAAGTAATCATCAAGACCAACGTGATCTGCTCCAGCTTCTCTAGCTTCTGCTTCTTTATCCGGAGTAACCAATGCTAATACTTTAACGTCTTTTCCTGTTCCGTGAGGTAAAGTAACTACACCTCTCACCATTTGATTCGCTTTTCTTGGATCTACACCCAAACGAACTGCGATATCAACAGACTCATCAAATTTTGCAGAAGCAACAACTTTCAATAATGCCGCAGCATCTTTTAGAGAGTATAATTTGTTCTTTTCAATTTTTGAAGCAGCCTCTTTTTGCTTTTTTGTTAATTTTGCCATGTCTTTTTCTTAATTAAAAAGGAGCATCTCCTGATACGGTTATACCCATAGATCTAGCTGTTCCAGCAACCATACTCATTGCAGCCTCAATAGTGAATGCATTTAAGTCTGGCATTTTGTCGTCAGCAATTGCTCTAATTTGTTCCCAAGTAACGCTAGCTACTTTTTTACGGTTAGGCTCACCTGAACCAGATTTTAGCTTTGCAGCTTCCATTAACTGAACTGCTGCTGGAGGAGTCTTAACAACAAAATCGAATGATTTGTCTTTGTACACAGTGATTTGCACTGGACAAATTTTGCCAGGTTTATCCTGAGTTCTAGCATTAAATTGCTTACAAAACTCCATGATATTAACCCCAGCAGCTCCTAAAGCAGGTCCAACCGGTGGCGACGGGTTCGCAGCACCTCCCTTAACTTGTAGTTTAACTACCTTACTAATTTCTTTAGCCATTTTTAAAAAATTTAACATCACAATCAATTGGAAGCGATTGCAATGGATATTATATGTAACAAAAAATTATACTTTTTCAACTTGCATAAAACTCAATTCTAATGGTGTTTTTCTTCCGAAAATCTTAACCATAACTTCAAGTTTACGCTTTTCTTCATTAATTTTTTCAACTGTACCGTTAAAACCATTAAAAGGACCATCGATCACTTTTACTGTTTCTCCTAAGTTGAAAGGAATAGCACGAGTATCTGTATTTACAGCCAGCTCATCTACTTTACCTAACATACGATTTACCTCTGACAATCTCAAAGGAACAGGTTCTCCTCCTTTGATCTCTCCTAAGAAACCAATTACACTTGTAATAGATTTAATAATATGAGGTATCTCACCAACTAAATTAGCTTCGATCATAACATATCCAGGGAAATAAACCTTATCCTTAGACATTTTCTTTCCTTCTTTTACAGTAACCACTTTCTCAGTAGGCACTAAAACTTGGGAAACATAATCACCCATACCTAATCTGGCAATCTCAGTTTCGATGTAAGCTTTAACCTTGTTTTCCTGGCCGCTTACAGCTCTAACCACATACCACTTTTTCACATTATTATCTGCCATCACAAAAAAATTATCCTTTTAACCAGTTAAAAAATCCAGCCAAAGCTTTTGCAAAAAATTCGTCTACTCCCCATGTTGCCAAAGCGAACAGAATCGAAAATACAGCCACAACAATTGTCAATTTTTGAACCTCAGCCCAAGCAGGCCAAGTAACATTTGACTTTAACTCTTCGAAAGCCTCTGATAAATAATTCGTAACTTTTGTCATTTGATATATTTTTTATTGCACGGGCGGAGGGATTCGAACCCCCATCAACGGTTTTGGAGACCGCTATTCTACCCTTGAACTACGCCCGTAATTAAAAGCCAGTGATTTCAGTTAAGAAAATCAACTGGCTTTTTATAGTTTTTTATAGGATTATCCTACGATTTCAGTAACCTGACCTGCACCTACAGTTCTACCACCTTCACGGATAGCGAAACGTAAACCTACGCTCATTGCGATTGGGCTTAATAAAGATACATTGATAGTTAAGTTATCTCCTGGCATTACCATCTCTACTCCTTCTGGTAAAGTAATAACTCCTGTTACGTCAGTTGTACGTACGTAGAACTGTGGACGGTAGTTATTATGGAATGGAGTATGACGTCCACCTTCTTCTTTTTTCAAGATATAAACCTCAGCTTTGAAAGTAGCGTGTGGTTTTACTGATCCTGGCTTAATGATAACCATTCCTCTTTTGATAGATTCTTTATCAATACCTCTTAACAATAAACCTACGTTATCTCCAGCTTCACCTCTATCAAGGATTTTACGGAACATCTCAACTCCTGTAATAGTAGAAGTTAATTTATCAGCTCCCATACCAATGATCTCAACAGCATCACCTGTATTAGCAATACCAGTTTCGATACGACCTGTAGCAACAGTTCCACGACCTGTAATTGTAAATACGTCTTCAACCGGCATCAAGAATGGTTTTGCTACGTCACGCACTGGCTCTTCGATCCAAGCATCAACAGCATCCATTAATTCAATGATTTTTGGTACCCAAGCAGGATCATTATTCAATCCTCCTAAAGCAGAACCTTGAACTACAGGACCATTATCTCCATCATATTCGTAGAAAGATAATAAATCTCTAATTTCCATTTCAACAAGCTCTAACAACTCAGCATCATCAACCATATCCACTTTGTTCATGAAAACAACGATTCTTGGAATACCAACCTGACGACCTAAAAGGATGTGCTCACGAGTTTGTGGCATTGGACCATCTGTAGCAGCAACTACTAAGATAGCACCGTCCATTTGAGCAGCACCAGTAACCATGTTCTTTACGTAATCCGCGTGACCAGGACAGTCAACGTGAGCGTAGTGACGGTTAGCAGTTTCGTACTCAACGTGTGATGTATTAATAGTAATACCTCTTTCTTTCTCCTCTGGAGCGTTATCGATTTGATCAAACGATTTTGCTTGACAGTAACCAGCATCTGACAATACTTTTGTAATTGCAGCAGTTAATGTAGTTTTTCCGTGATCTACGTGTCCAATTGTACCTATGTTTAAGTGCGGTTTGGAACGATTAAAATTCTCCTTTGCCATTTTACTTAATTTTTAATCTTAGTTATATATTAATTTTCAATTTCCTACTTACTTGAGCCAATGTCGGGATTTGAACCCGAGACCTCTTCCTTACCAAGGAAGCACTCTACCCCTGAGCTACACCGGCAGAGAGTTCTGATTTTAGACTTTTGAATTCTGATTTTAGATTTTTAAAAACCTAAAATCTAAAATCCGAAATCTTAACTTCTTTTTTTGTGGGGAGAGCAGGATTCGAACCTGCGAAGTTCACACAGCAGATTTACAGTCTGCCCTCGTTGGCCGCTTGAGTATCTCCCCTAATTTTTAAAATTCAATCTTTTAAAAGAACTTGTTTCAAATCGCATTTGAAACCTTATTTTTTGAGCCGATAGAGGGACTCGAACCCACGACCTGCTGATTACAAATCAGCTGCTCTAGCCAGCTGAGCTACATCGGCAATTACATTAAAAAAGTCCGCTATTTCTAACGGACTGCAAATGTAGCTATTTTATCTTTTAATCAAAACATTTTTTAAAAAAAATTTCAATTATATGTGTGCTCTTATTTTTTCTTTCCTTTTTACCAGCAAACGTTCTAGCGATTCTGCCGAAAGCTCCACAGCTTCTTCAAATGATTTACACTGTTTTTTTACCAAAAATTCATCTCCCGGAACATTTATCTTAATCTCTACTGCTTTATTCTCCTTATCACTTGTTCTCTCCACCTTCAGAAAAACATCTGCCGAAACAACGCGATCATAATACTTCTCCAGCTTATCCATTCTTTCCTGAATAAAATCAACCAATTTTCTATCAACAGTAAAGTTAACTGCATGAACATCTACCTTCATAATAATAATTTTAGGGTTAAACATTTCAGAATTACTATTTATTTCTCGGATGCGCATCAGAATAAACTTTTTTAAGCTCCGCTAAACTATTATGAGTATAAACCTGCGTAGATGCCAAACTCGAATGTCCTAATAATTCCTTAACTGAATTTAAATCTGCTCCGTTATTTAATAAGTGAGTCGCAAATGTATGCCGAAGCACATGCGGACTTTTTTTTACTTTTTCAGAGACCCTACTAAAGTAAGAATTTATTAATCGATACACAAAAGATTCACTCAATTTTAACCCTTTTTTCGAAATAAAAAAATAATCCGAATCGCGAATTTCCTCAAGCTGAATCCTCTCCTTTAAATACAAATCAATTTGACCTGCAACAATAGACAAAAGCGGTATAATCCGCTCCTTATTTCTTTTACCTAAAACTTTAATCACACCAGAAGACAAATCAACATTCTTCAACATTAATCCAATTAATTCCGCCCGACGCATTCCCGTTGTATAAAAAAGATCCACAATAAGCTTATCCCTCACTTCTTCAAACCCAACAGGAGAATCCACACCCAGCATCAAATCATTTACTTCTTTCTCAGAAAACGGAATTTGAACAATTTTAGGAGTTTTAAGCGCTTTATGTTTCAACATCGGATTAACCTCTATCTGCTTTATCTTTAAAAGAAACTTATAAAAAGCTTTTAACGAAGCCATTTTTCTATTCACCGAAACATTAGAAATTTCATTATCTACCAAAGAAACAATCCAACTTCTAATTTGACTGTAATTCACCTTTTCTATTCCATCCTGCTCAAAACGAATTCTATTAAACTCCTCAAAAGAATCTACATCTTTCAAATAAGCATTAACCGTATGTGGAGAATATTTCTTTTCCAACTGCAAATAATCACGAAAAGCCTCTTTATTAGACTGCATAAGAAAGTTTTTTTTGACCCACCTTATTTATATAGGTAAAATTGTTTTGCGAAGTTTATAAAAACAAAAAACCGCTAGCATCAAAGTTAAAACTTTTTGATGACTAACGGTAATTATTTTTGAAAAGCGAAATACTAACTTTCTAAACTATCTTTCAAAGTTTGGATGTAAGCAGCTTTTTGAATTTGAGCTCTTTTTACAACAGAAGGCTTAATAAAAGCAGTACGTGCTCTTAATTGACGAACAGTTCCTGTTTTATCAAATTTTCTTTTATAGCGCTTTAATGCTCTATCGATATTTTCTCCGTCTTTAATTGGTATAATTAACATAATATAGACACCTCCTCTCGTTAAGGCTGCAAATGTAAAAATTAATTATTAATTATGGGTTATAAATTGTGAATTATTTTTACACTAAAATCTATTCTTTCAATAAATTTCTTGAGATAACCACTTTTTGAATTTCAGTTGTTCCTTCTCCTATAGTACATAATTTTGAATCTCTATAGAATTTTTCTACCGGAAAATCTTTGGTATAACCGTATCCTCCATGAATTTGAACTGCCTCGTTTGCTATTTTTACACAAGCTTCAGAAGCATACATTTTAGCCATTGCGCCAGATGTTGTTACTGGTTTATGCTGCTGTTTTAAATAAGCAGCTTTATGCAAAAGTAATTCCGATGCCTCAATTTCTGTAGCCATATCTGCCAGCTTAAATGAAATTCCCTGGAAATTACTAATTGGCTGACCAAACTGATATCTTTCTTTTGAATATTTCAAGGCTGCTTCATAAGCTCCCTTTGAAATCCCTAATGATAATGCTCCAATTGAGATTCGACCTCCATCCAGAATTTTCATTGCCTGAACAAATCCCTGCCCAACTTCACCTAATCTATTTGCATCAGGGACACGGCAATTATCAAAAACCAATTCTGCGGTTTCACTTGCACGCATTCCTAATTTGTTTTCTTTTTTACCCGAAGAAAATCCAGCCATTCCTTTTTCTAATACAAAAGCTGTCATTCCTTTAGAATCTCCTTTCTCTCCAGTACGAACAATTACAACTGCAACATCACCTGATATTGCATGTGTAATAAAATTTTTAGCTCCATTAATAACCCAAAATTCTCCATCTTTAACAGCTGTCGTATTCATTCCTCCGGCATCAGAACCTGTATTGTGTTCTGTTAAACCCCAAGCTCCAATATGTTCGGCAGTTGCTAATTTGGGCAAAAATTTTCTTTTTTGTTCTTCATTACCAAAAGTCAAAATATGATTGGTACAAAGCGAATTATGAGCCGCCACAGATAAACCAATCGAAGGATCTACTTTTGATATTTCCTCAATTACTGTAATGTATTCATGATAGCCCAATCCAGATCCTCCGTATTCTTCCGGCACTAAAACACCCATAAATCCCATTTCTCCCAGTTTTTTAAACAAGTCGACAGGAAAAATTTGTGCCTCATCCCACTCCATTATATAAGGTCTTATATTTTTTTCTGCAAAGTCTTTTATAGACTGTACAATCATTAACTGCGTTTCATTATAATCAAAGTTCATTGTTTAGTATTTTTTTAGAACTCCAAATATAAACTAATTATTTTTGCTTTTTCAACAGGAAAACCTTTAATTTTTGACAAATCCTCAATATTATTAAAATTTCCGTTCATACTTCTGTAAGTTATAATTTGTTTTGCAAGAGAATATTTAAAATATGGAAACTGCGATAATTCTTTTAGAGAAGCGTCGTTTATCGCTATTCTTTTAAAATTTGAAGGAATGACAGCTTTAAAATGACTATTTAATTCGACTATTACCTCGGGCGAGAGCCCCCAAACATCTTCTAGCTGTTCCATCGAAACAAAACCTCCTAATATTTCTTTTTGTTTTAATATTCTTGCAGACAAAGCTTCACCAATACCATATATTTTTATCAAATCTTCCTGGGCAGCCAAATTAATATCGGTAATCACAATTTTTGGTTTAGCAGAGAATGTTTTTTGAACATATTCGTTTTTCTCTGTTTTAAAATCATTCTTTTTCTGCTTCGTCCAATCCGGAAATTTAAATAATGGAGAAATCACTTTTAATAAAGAATCAGAAATTTGAGTTACATTTTGAAACTCCTCCGCTGAGTTTACATATTTATTTTCTTTTCGAAAAGCCAATAAGCGGTCAATTTCCTGAACAGACATTCCGAGTTTATATCCTTTATAATCTGAAATAAAGTTAGGATTAAAAGTATATACCTTTTGTCTTTCATTAAATTTTTCTTGTTTGGCCTCATCAATTTCTGTTTGCAATGACAGCCATTCTCGTTCTTCTGGAAAGTTTTTTTCTGGCTGTGAAAAATCAACAAAGAAATAAACCAACTGTAACACAATTATTATAACAAAAAGCAAAAAAAGTCCCGTACGCTGCTGATTTGTAAACCTAAAATACTTATTAAGAGCCTTAAAATTCATTTTTAATAAAATTATAAATCGTATAAAAAACTCGAAAATAAGAAAAAATAAATAAATTTAACAAGAATAGTAGTAAAAAATGAATTTTATTGATAAATACACATACTGCAGCTTTCCTCCAATTAAATTGATGAATCTCAGCATACAAAGAATGTATAATTTAGGTTTCTTCAAAAAATTAAATATTTTATAACTTAAAATATGATAATTGTTTTTATTTTTTACAAAAAACAATACATTTGGAGCTTAATAACAAATAAACCAATATTATAGTATGTCAATTTGGAAAACTAAACCTCTTTCGGTATTGCTTGGTGAAGCATCCGAATCTGAGAAAGGACTAAAAAGAACCTTATCTTCACGTTCGCTTGTTGCACTTGGAGTTGGAGCAATTATTGGAGCGGGACTATTTTCGCTAACAGGAATTGCTGCTGCTGATCACGCAGGTCCAGCCGTTACAATTTCTTTTGTTTTAGCTGCAGTAGGCTGCGCATTTGCGGGACTCTGTTATGCTGAATTTGCTTCAATGATACCTGTTGCCGGAAGTGCCTACACTTATTCTTATGCCACTATGGGAGAATTTATGGCTTGGATTATTGGTTGGGATTTAGTTTTAGAATATGCTTTAGGGGCCGCAACCGTTGGTGTGAGCTGGTCACGGTACCTTCTTGAATTACTTGCAAAATTCAATATTCATTTGCCGCCAGATTTAATTTGTTCTCCCTGGGAAACTTTAACTTTAAGTAATGGTACCGTTGTAGAAGGAGGAATTGTTAATTTACCGGCAATCTTTATCGTTTCACTACTTTCATTACTATTAATAAAAGGTACAAAAGAATCTGCCACTATCAACAATATATTAGTTGTAGTAAAAGTAGCTGTTGTAATTATCTTTATCGTATTAGGATGGAAATTTATTGACCCAACTAACTATGTACCTTACATTCCTGAAAACACTGGAGTTTTTGGAAAATTTGGATGGTCTGGAATTGCTGCCGGAGCTGGAACTGTATTTTTTGCTTTCATTGGTTTTGACGCTGTCTCTACAGCTGCACAAGAAGCTAAAAACCCACAAAAAGGAATGCCAATTGGTATTTTAGGTTCATTAATTATCTGTACGCTGTTATATGTATTGTTCTCTCACGTTATGACAGGACTTGTACCTTATTATAAATTTGCAGGCGATGCTAAACCAGCTGCTACTGCATTTGCCGTAACTGGATATGACTTTTTACAAACAGGTTTAATTATTGCAATTCTTGCAGGTTATACTTCTGTAATATTAGTAATGCTTATGGGACAAAGCCGTGTTTTCTATACTATGAGTAAAGATGGTTTATTACCTCCTTTCTTTAGCGAAATCCACTCAAAATTCCGTACACCTTGGAAAACTAACGTTTTCTTTTTAGTATTCGTAAGTTTATTTGCAGGTCTTGTACCAGTAAGTGATTTAGGACATATGGTAAGTATTGGTACTTTATTAGCGTTCGTATTAGTATGTATAGGTGTTATGGTTATGCGTAAAAGAATGCCAGATGCACCAAGAGCTTTCAGAACTCCTTTGGTTCCGTTTGTACCAATTGCAGGAGTTTTAATTTGTTTGGCTTTAATGTATGCGTTACCAAACGAGAGCTGGGCGAGACTTGTTGTATGGATGGCATTAGGTATTGTTATTTACTTTGTTTACGGTAAGAAAAACAGTAAATTAAACAATCCGGACAAATAATTTCCAAACATTATAAAAACACAAAAGGATCATAATTTAATTATGATCCTTTTTTTATGTTTAGTTTTTTAGATTATAAATCAAAAACAGAGGTTCTTTTTGCCCGAATTAAATCTTTTAGACGAATCCAAAAAGCCAAAGTCAGGTAAACTCCAAATCCTAACCCTGCCGTGACAAACGAAATGTAGATAAAAAACAACCTGACACTCGTTACACGCATTCCTAGTTTATCTGCCAGTCTTGACGAAACGTGAAAACCGTATTTTTCGAAAAAGAATTTGAGTTTTAAGATAGCTGACATGTTTTATTTTAGAATTTAGATTTTAGATTCCTTACGCATTGCTCAGGATTACAAAAATACAAATTATCTTATTACCCCATTTTCTAATTCTCTAATTATTTTTAAGAAGCTCCATTCCCACTGCGCATTTCAAACAGCTTTTGTGATTGCAATATTCATTTTTTAGTTCTAGCAAAGTCTGTGTTTCAAAAGCGTTTTTAGATTTGATTCCAAAAAAATTAAACTTCTCTATAATCGCATTCTTTTCTGGTGCAATCTGATTCATAAACTCAATTAAATCCTCCGAAATAGATTCTCCTCTTACAACTGCATACGCAAACTGAATTGGAATTATAGTATTGATGATTATCAAATCCTGAAATGATTTTGACACAATTTTGGCTTTCTGCGGGCTTACTTTATCGAACTGATAATGATTCTTCCAATAGGAACTTACGGAAGCATTTAATAGCCTATAAACTTCTGAAACTGATTTTAGGTCAATTACTTTGGAGAACAAGTTTTGATTAAGGTTGTATAAATTAGCTAATTGTGAAAGCCGAATCGTTGGGAAATTGTCTGGACGGTGCTTAAAAAACTGAACCGCATTACTAAATGTTTTCTCTAATTGATATTTATGAAGCAGATAAAAGTATCGAAACTTTAAATCCTTAAAATAAACGTCTTCTTTTTCTTCATCTAACAAACCTAAAGTTCCAAAAAGCAATGCTTCGAGATTTTCGACTTCGAAACTTTCTTTTCTAATAACCGAAAAAGGAATTGATTTTGACATTTGCAGAAAAGCCGGCCCATTTGTATTTAAACCAAAATTCTTTGCCAATAAGCAAAATAAGACAGCTTCCCAATCTTGATTGGTCTCTTCCAGTAATTGAAAAACAAATTTCGATTTGCGTTCTAAACGTTCAAAAAACAATCTTTCCTGCCAGTTTTTAAAAACAAAAGCATCGATTTCCTTTATTTGCCTTTCGCAGGAAATCCAGGTTTTTGGAGAAATCAGCGCATTGTAATTTTCAATTATTTCCCAAGCGACGTAATCTTTAAGAACCAAGACCGGAATTTCGGTATTATCTTCTCTAAAAATTGCCGTATCATTCTCCCAGACAACGTGCAGAATTACGTTTACATAAGCGGGATCTTTTTCATGATTGTGCAAATACCAATCTGAAGATTTTAAATGAATTTCAACATTTCCTGCCCATTTTTGATTTCCAATTTCTATTTGGGCATTAAAAAAATCAGGCCCGGAAAGTTCTAAATAGTCTCCTGTTTTTATAATTGTTACTGCTTCATTTTGAGCAGTTTTTAAATTCAAGGTGTCAAACTTCTTGAACTTCCAGAGATAATGAAGAAAGTCTTCTCTCATTTTTAGATTTTATAGTGTAAAACAAAAATCTAAAAATACTAAATTTTAATATTATTCTTACAAAATAAATAATATTTAACGAAGCATATATAATTTAGCACAAGCTCTTGCATCCGAAAGTGCTTCGTGATGATTTAATTGTATATTCATTTCACGACAGCAATCGCTTAGTTTGGTTGGCTTTAATCCTTTTGCCTTATAAATTTTCACAGTGCATTCCCATTTTGGAGCAATATTTAAATCTTCATAATTTAAACCATACAGTAACATTGATTTCATTAAAACATTACGATCAAAACTTTCGTTGTGCGCCACTACCACTCTGTTTTTAAGTCTCTTTTCAATTTCGGGATAAACCTGTGCAAATGATTTTGAGTTTACAGTATCTTTTGGATAAATGCCATGTACCCGAATCGTAAACGGATTGTACTCATTTTTTGGCGGTTTTATTAAAGTAACGAACTCATCTACAATAATTCCGTTTTGTACTGTAACGATCCCCACAGAACAAGGATGATAACCCGTTGCCGTTTCAAAATCTATAGCTGTAAAATTCATTTTAAGTATTTTAAAAAGATAAAAAATCCATAAACCTAATTGCAAAACAATCAGATTTATGGATAGAATTTATTCACAGGTTCTTATTTTATAGAACCAATAATATCATATTTGGTAATAATATGGTGATTTCCGTTTCCTAGATCAACCAAAACAGCATCATTTTCTTTGCTAAAAAGTTTTGATACTTCTTCGATTGGTGTTCCTAATTTTACGATTGGAAAAGGTTTTCCCATTACTTCTTTAATAGGTTTTTCGGCTACATTTTTATCTGCAACGTAACTTCTAAATAGATCTGTTTCGTCAACAGAACCTACAAAACCGTTTATATCAACAACAGGAATTTGCGAGATTTTATATTTACGCATTCTTTCAATTGCATGCGATACTAATTCCTCTGTACGTACCACAATCAATTCTTTGTCGATATGATCTTTGATAACGTCTTCAGCTTTAGTCACGTTTTCTTCCAGAAATCCGCGCTCACGCATCCAGTCATCATTAAACATTTTACCTACGTAACGGCTTCCAGAATCGTGAAATAAAACTACAACAACATCATCTGGTTTAAAATGTTCTTTTAACTGAAGTAACCCTTTTATACAAGCTCCTGCTGAGTTACCAACAAAAATAGCTTCTTCAAGAGCAATCTTTCTGGTGTAAACTGCTGCATCTTTATCGGTTACTTTGGTAAATCCGTCAATTAAAGAAAAGTCAACATTTTTTGGCAGAATGTCTTCTCCAATCCCTTCAGTTATATACGAGTAAATTTCGTTTTCGTCAAAGATTCCTGTTTCATGATACTTTTTAAAAACTGATCCATAAGTATCAATTCCCCAAATTTTAATATTTGGATTTTTCTCTTTCAAGTATTTTCCAACTCCCGAAATGGTTCCTCCAGTTCCAACTCCCACAACAAAGTGCGTGATTTTACCTTCGGTTTGTTTCCATATTTCTGGCCCTGTCTGCTCGTAATGTGCCAACGAATTTGACATATTATCGTACTGGTTTACATACCATGAATTTGGTGTTTCTTCAGCTAAACGCTTTGAAACTGAATAATACGAACGAGGATCTGTAGGTTCAACATCTGTAGGGCAAACAACAACTTTTGCTCCAACAGCACGAAGAATATCCATTTTTTCTTTAGACTGTTTGTCTGAGATTACACAAATCAATTTGTAACCTTTTACAATCGCAACAAGTGCCAATCCCATTCCGGTATTTCCCGAAGTTCCTTCAATTATAGTTCCTCCAGGTTTAAGTCTGCCGTCAGCTTCTGCATCTTCAATCATTTTCACGGCCATTCTGTCTTTTACAGAATTTCCCGGATTAAATGTTTCGACTTTTGCTAATACTAACGCATCAATTTCAGCAACAATTTTGTTGAGTTTTACCAATGGTGTATTACCAATTGTTTCTAAAATGTTATTTGAAAAGTCCATTTTTATTTAAGTTTTATGTGGTATTAAGATAAATTGTATCTGGTTTTTATTGGAAGAAATTCCAAACTAAACCAAATCTGATCACGAAATCACGATACGGATTATTAGGCGCTGAATAATAATTGCTGCTTGAAAATAAAGCGTTTATATGTTCTGCTTTTAAATAGAAACGTGTTTGACGTATTCTTGCATTTACAAAAACATCAAAAGTGGCATAATTTCCAATTTCTTTTGTGTTCTGAACAAAAAACTCTCCAATAACCGGGTTGTAACCATTACCATAATATTTAGTAAAGTAATTAAACACAACTCCTCCTTGAGCGTATAATGCTTTTTTGAAAAAATAGTTTGTATAGTAAAATGTGTTTCTGGTTACAAAATCAGGAACATTTAAAATCAAATCTGACTGATCTACTTTTTGATATAATAAAGTATTATCTAATGCAAATTTTCCGAATTTAAATTCTCTATTTGCCTTAATCTCTAAATAATTTATTGCATTTCCGTATTGCGCCGGCTTTATAATTTGTGTTCGCAGTGCAGCTTCTGCTGGTGTTGATTTATCTGCAAAATACAAATGATCATTTAACACGGTATATTGTACTTCTGCATTTACCCAAGGAGTAGATATAACAGCTCCTAATAAATTAATCTTTTCGTTTTTAAAATTGTTTGACCAATTATATTCTACGTAACTGCTTTGGTATAAATTATAATTATTGTTTGGCAGTTTATTAATATTTCTATATCTAAAATCAAACTGAATTTTATCGTTTAAGTCATAACGCAATTTTGCATCTAAATCAGATAAAGACTGGTTTGTAATAGAACGTGTGTACAAAAATCGTCCGTTCCATTTGTTTTTTTGATATTCAAACTGTCCTCCAAAATTATTAATCTGCAGAAATAAATTATCAGGAATAACATTTCCCGAAGCGTCTATTAGAATTCTATTGTACTTATAGTTTGATCTATAATCATCTACAAAGAAATTAAATTTTCCTAAAAGAGAATTTTCATAAGCTACTCCTACTTTATTATACAATCTCTCAAAATGGGTTTGATCGTTTATATTGCTTGTTACATACGACTGTCCAAAACGTCTTACCGGAGTTGATATTCCATCAACTGCTGAAAGAACCGTTGGCTGCTTGTATTCGTACGATTTGTTTTCGTAGTTGAATTGATGATTTATGTATAAATTATTGTCACCATTTTTAGGATTTATTCTAAAAGCATGATCAAAAAACAAACGTCTTCCTTTCAATAATGATTCTGCATCTGTTAGATAAACCTGCAAACGCTGACGGTTTTTAAAATCCGGATCGTTACTTTCGAAATCTGCCGGTGTCGTAATACCGCCATTTTCTTCGTTCATATTATCCTGATAGGTATAATGCAGATTAATTGCATATCGCCTGCTGGTTGTTGCGTAACTTGTAGTAAATCTAAAACTTCCAGAACTCACTAACTGATTTATGTAATCTCCTTCTGAACGCAACCCTCTATAAGCAATAGAAAAATTCAGGTTTTTTGATGTATTCAGCGTAATAAACGAATCTACATTTTGTCCTTTGTTGATTGTTGTATTAAAAAACAGTTCAGTAAAAGGTGTTGGAGCTGAGTAATATCTTATCTCATCTGCTTGTATATAATTATAGTGTTTTGCATTAAAACCAATTTCCGGATACGGAGAAAAACTCGTTAAACTGTATTGTAAAGTATTCAATGGCAGACCAATATTCGAAAATTCTAAAAGTCCAAAAAGATCTTTTCTAAGATGATTTTGTTTGTAGGCACTTTTTATTGTCAGCGATGTATCTACATAAGTAGTATCATGTTCCAGCGTAATAATTTTATACTGATCTATCTTAGCTACTATCGACTTTTTCTTTTTAACAGTGTCGGTTATACTAGAATATTGTGTATTCATATCTAAACTACTTTTTTTAGTAGTAGTTTTTTCTTGAGAAAACAATAAGGTTGGTATAATTAATAGATATAAAAAAATGAATATTCTCATTTGATAGCGTTATATAAAATTATTTCGGCAAATTTTGTTGACAAAGGTAAAAGATAAAAACGTATAAACGAAAAAAAACAAATTGTTAGTATTGAGAAGTTTTTTAATGCTGAATAAAAAAAAACTGCCCAAAATATTGGGCAGTCTAATATGAAATTATAAAGAGTGGTTATAGTTCATTTTGAACTATTAAAGGATTTGCATTAATTTCAGCTCTTGGAATTAACCATTGCCATCTTTTATCAGTTGGCTGTACATTCATCACACCGTTTGTAATTCCTGAATCATGATTTGCTCCTGTTCTGTCTAAAGCAACATTTGTTCTTTTTAAGTCAAAAAATCTAAATCCTTCTCCCCATAACTCTATTCGTCTTTGAATTAAGATTTCATCAACTAAAGCTTGTCCCGTATTAGTCGATAAAGTATACTCCGGATTTCTACTTTTTTCTAAATCAAAAAGTATCTGAGCTGCATTGGCTTGTCCTAATCTCGCTTTTGCCTCAGCTTCTATCAAATACATTTCGGCTGCACGCATATAAGGCACATCACATCTACTGTCGCCTGTACCAGCAGCTAAGAATTTTTGACTTGTATACGGAAATTTTGCAAAATCATCTGAAAGTCCAAGATTTGGATGAGTACCATCTTTACTAAAGATATTCGAACGTACATCTGTAACAGGAATCATAGCATACAGCTTACTGCTAATTGCTTTAGGACAAGAACGTATTACTGTTGAGCTAAAATTTCTCGACATATAGGCTCCAAAATTCCCAAAATATTGCGTTTGTACTTCGTTAATATGACTTCCCCACATCCATTCTTTATTATTGTAGTCATTAAAACCTGTAACATAATCTGTCGCGGCCATTAACGTTTTTCCAGTTCTTGCTTTATTAGCATAATCTGCTGCTATTGCCCAGTTTCCTTGTGTCAAAGCCACTCTTGCTTTTAGACCTTGCCCTACCTTTAAGTCTAAATGTGAGTTATTTTCTTTTGAAAAGCCAACTAATAAAACATTGGCTTCATCTAAATCTTTATTAATTTGGGCATATACTTCTTCAACTGTAGAACGTGGAAAATTATCATTCCCAACAGTTAAAATAATCGGAACTCCCAATTGGGAATTTGTTTCGCCGTTTACATATCTTTTACCATACAATTGCACCAATTGAAAATGACAAAATGCACGATACAGTAAAGCTTGTCCTTTCACAATATTTTTATCAGCTGTCGTGCCAATTGCAGCATCGGATGCGTTTATGATTGTATTTGCATTTCGTATAATTTCATAATACGTTCGATACGCGAAACGAATATCCTGAGAGTTTTCATTATTGAATGCACTCCAATTATATACCTGTAAAAACCAACCATTTGTAATTGGAAAAACTATATCTTCTCCTGCTAAATCAGTTTGCTGCATTAATCCCCCTAAACCAGATTCATTTTGATTTTCATATCTTATATATAAAGATCTGTGAATTCCATTTAAAAGAGTCATTAAATTTTCGGTTGTTTTTGTTGCACCCTCATAGTCAACAAACTCTGTTGGCTTTTTATCCAAAAAATCATCTGAACAGGATCCTAAGATCACTATCGATAGTACAAAAAATACCAGTTTAATATATATTGATTTCATGTTCTTAAAAATTTAAATTAACACCTAACGTAATTACTCTCGAAGGAATGTATCTGTTTTGAGTTGTTCCGTTAAAACTTTGAGTTGGATCCATTCCCTGACGTTTAGTAAACAATAAAAGGTTTTCACCATTTATGTAAACTGAAGCATTATCAATCATTAATTTCGATATCAAATCAGAAGGTAATTTATACGAAAGATTAATTTGTCGCAGCGATAAATAATCAGATCCTACTAACCATCTGTCTGAAGGAGCATTTGATTGTGGACTTCTATTAACATCTAATCTAGGAACATCTGTAATATCTCCTGGTTTTTGCCATCTATCAAGAATATCTGTACTAAAAGCTGAACCATAATTATTACCCGATTGCATTAAAGTGGAATAATTTGTATCATACATTTGACCGCCAATTTGGTAAGAGAACATAACATTTAACTGAAGTTCTTTGTATTTGAACGTACTTCCAAAACTTCCAAATAAATCCGGTATTGCAGAACCTGCATAATGATAAAGTGCTTTGTTTTGATCTGTTGTTACATTTACTCCATTTACAACTCGTCCTGTAGGATCATTGGCAACCATTTTTTCAGGATCGGCAACATATAATGCATACCCATCTGCCGGATCTACTCCATACCAATCTCTTAACCAGTAATCATAGATAGATTGTCCTACAGTTAATCTTTTAGTTCCATCTATAATTTCTTTTTGTGGCAATTTTGTAATTTCATTTTTAATAGTTGACGCATTAATATTTAAACTCCATGAGAAATCATTTGTTTTAAGAATTACACCGTCTAATGAAACCTCGAAACCTCTATTATACATAGAGCCAATGTTTTCCATTCTATAATCTAACCCAGAAGACAACGGATTTGGTACCGCAAAAATAAGTCCATCGGTATTTCTATGGTAATACTCTACGCTTCCTTTAAGTCTATTTTTAAACAACCCAAATTCTACAGCTAAATCTTTCTGAGTGTTTACTTCCCATTTTAAATCTGGAGCACCAGCTGCATAAGTAACGATTCCTCCCTCATTACCATTATCATTACCTAAACTAAAAGTTGGCTGACTTACATAATAATTTAAACCATTTATTTGAGAACCCGAATCATTACGATCACTTATGATATGAGAATCATTTCCAACTTCTCCAATTGATGCTCTTAATTTCAAATCATTAATCCAAGAACTATCCGCAAGGAAATTTTCTTTAGAGATAACCCAAGCTCCACCAAATGACCAAAAATCTCCCCATTTACTAGCAAATTTTGAAGATCCATCTCTACGAAACGACGCAGAAAAGATATATTTGTCCATATAATCGTATCCTACTCTTGAAAAATACGATTCTGTCGCATAATTTCTAGTATATGAAGTTAAACCAGTTGCTGTCGCATAATTTATAAATTCTATATTATCTGGCACTACCTGACCTGTTTTACTTCCACTTGTCCAGTCTCTTTCATAATCAAAGCTTTCATGACCAATTAATGCCGTTATATTATGGTTTCCTATTTTTTTAGAATAGTTAAGCAATTGATTATATGTTATACCTGTTAAAATTTTATCATCCTTACCCATCAATCCAGCCGGTGCACCGTCTCCAATTAAAGTATTGTATGAATATGTTCTGTTGTAGTAAGACTTATCAATCGAAATATTTGTAGTAAACTTGAAATCTTTTAAAAAACTTACTTCAAAGAAAGTTCTCGCAGAAATAGCAAGACCTTTAACTACATCTGTATTATTTAATGTTTCATATACCACATTTCTTCCATTTGCAGCTCCCGATCCTCTTTTAGTTGAATATACTTTGTTCCCGGAAATGTCTAATACATAATCCCCAGTTGCAGTGTGATCAAAAACAGGATAAATTGGTCCCATTGTTCTCATTGACATAAAAGGATTGCTGAACGAACTTGTATTCTCGACACCATCAACTCCTAATTTAGAATTCGTTAATGCTCCGGAAATATTCACGCCGGTTTTAAACCAATCATTTAAACTTGTGTTCAAATTTAGTCTTCCTGTCGTTCTTTCAAAACCTGAATTTCGGATATATCCCTCTTCATTAAGATGTCCTAAAGAAGCAAAATAATTTGATCTATCTGATTTTCCCTGATATGAAAAATCTACATTTTTACGTACTCCAGCTCTTTCCAATTGTTTTTCCCAGTTTAAATCCTCAGGATATAATAATTGTGCATTAGGGTTTAATTTACCATCTGAACCCACTATACTATTAGCAGGAACATTAAACGGATTTGTTACCAACACTTGTGCAACTCTTGTTGATGCATAAGCATTTGCCGCATCAATTTGTGCCTGATCTCCCATTGGGCGACTGTTTCTAATTGCTTCCCATTCTAAAGGATAATATTGATAAGCATCAACTCTTTTATAATCCTTTATAGATCTGGAAGTCATACCAGTACTCATATTCAGTGAGAATTTATCTTTTTGTGACTTTCCTGATTTCGTTGTAATTATAATTACTCCATTTGCAGCCTTTGAACCATATAAAGATGTTGAAGAAGCATCTTTTAAAACTGTAAAACTTTCAATGTCAGTCGAATTTAAATTACTTATATCTCCTGCATAAGGAACTCCATCTACAATATACAATGGTGTATTGGATCCGTTAACTGAACTGAATCCTCGTATTCTTACTTCTGGTGCTGCTCCGGGCTGACCTGCAGAACTTTGAATCTGAACCCCAGAAGTACTTCCTTCTAATGCTGAAAGTGCATTAGTCAATGGTCTATTTTCAAGCTGTTCTGATTTAATCTGAGTAGCAGATCCTGTATAAGAAGTTTTTTTTGCTTTACCATAAGCCACAACAACTACTTCATCCAATTCCTTACCATCTTCCTTCATTTTAGCATTTACAGTAGAACTGTTTCCAACCGTTGCTACAAAATCCTGCATTCCCATGTAAGAAAATACCAAAACATCTCCCGCCTTTGCTTTTACTGTATACTTACCATCAAAATCGGTTTGAGTGCTATTCTTCGTTCCTTTTACAATCACGTTAACTCCCGGAACAACACCACTTCCATCCGAAACAATTCCTGAAATTGTTCTTTCCTGCGCAAAAGAGAATTGGACGCATAAGAAAAACAATAATGTTAAAATAGATGTAAATCTTAATTTCATTCTAAATCATTTTAAGTTAATAACCTGACAAAATTGAAATTATTTTCCTACATTGACAATTTTAAAATGTTAAAAATTTAAATATTTTTCTTACTTTTTAATCATTACAAATACTTACACGTAACATCTTTAATAAAAAACCAACTTTAAAATAATTTTTCATTTACAAGTAATTCAAAACTATATGAAACAAAAAAATTAAATAAAACGTTAAAAATTAAGAGTTTAAAATATTTTCAATAATGGATGTAAAAAGATTTCAGACTCTTTTTTTAGCATATTTTTTAAATACTTTTTAGAAAATAATTATAATATTTGCGATTCAATACAAAGGCATGCTGCAACTTAATTATTCGGGATTTATTTTAGAAACTGGTACTGACGAAGCCGGACGAGGCTGTTTAGCGGGGCCGGTGACCGCAGCAGCGGTAATTTTACCCGAAGCATTTGAAAACAAAATATTAAATGACAGTAAACAATTGTCTGAAAAAGCAAGAGCACTTTTAAAGCCAGTAATTGAGGAACAGGCACTTTGCTTTTCAGTAACGCATTTATTCCCAGATGAAATTGACGAAATCAATATTCTAAATGCTTCAATGAAAGGAATGCAGGAATGTATCTTAAAATTAAAGCATGTTCCGGAATACATTATCGTTGATGGAAACCGTTCTTTGAATGCTAAACTGGGATTAAAAAACACTTTTGGAAAACAGTTTTCGCCAGAAGAAATTGAATTATTAAAATCAATTCCCAATCAAAGTATTATAAAAGGTGACGGAAAATACCTGAGTATTGCCGCTGCTTCGATTTTAGCCAAAACGTATCGGGATGAATATATGGATCAAATTCACGAAGAATTCCCTATGTACAACTGGAAACAAAACAAGGGATATCCAACCAAAGAACATCGCGAAGCGATTAAAAAATACGGTACAACAAAATACCACAGAATGAGTTTTAGACTCTTACCGGATCAATTAGAACTCAACTTTTTCGAATAATCAAAAAAGACTTATCATTTTACGATAAGTCTTTTTTTTCGTTGTTATTTGTTAATTGCATATCGTTTTCTCTTCAAAAAGCATTTTAATCTGATTTTCCCATTCTGAAATATTTTTTGCCGAAGCGCGGTCAGCTTTATCAAAATAAAAATGCTTTTTAATTTCTAAACCACAATAAGTAAAAATTCCGGTATCAGAAGTCAAGGCCAACGCTTTATCCATTCCCATTGCTTGGTATTCTGCATTCGATTTCCCGTGCGAATTGACAATAACCGTTTTCTTTCCTGTCAGTAGTCCTTTTTGAACGCCCTGATCGTATCGATAAGCAAATCCGTAACTAAAAACGCGATCGATATAACCTTTCATAATAGCCGGCATTCCAGTCCACCAAATAGGATAAACAAAAATAATTTGATCTGCCCAGGAAATAAAATCCTGTTCCGTTTTTACCTCTTCCGAAACCTGTCCCATTCTTTGGCCGCGCATATCATCCAAAGAAAGAACCGGATTAAAATTGATTTCGTTTAAATCGCGGACTACAATTTCTTCTCCTGAATTTTTCAGACTTTCAACAATTGTTTGTTTAAAGAAATGGTTTAAACTTGCTGGATTTGGATGCGCATAAATAACTAAATTTTTCATGTTTTCTGTTTTTAAAGATTGACATGACAAATGTAAAACGCTTGTCTGGGCAGCAATTGTAAGAAAACGAAATCGCCTTTATTCTGCTTTTGAACTGCAGATATCGTTTTGGAATTTGAGGAATTTGGTTGGCGAAATATTCATATAATATTTAAAGTCATGAATAAACTGACTTTGATCGTAATAACCGCATTCATCAACAATCGTTAACCAATCTGTTTTAGACTCGTTTAGTATGTTTTTCTGAATTTGATTTACTGCTTTTAAAAACCTTTCGTACCGATTGGCTTCTTTAATTGTATAACCAAAAATCTTTTTTTGGTTGAGCTGAATATTTCTTTCGGTTTGATTGATCTGCGAAGCTATCGCTTTTATCGGGTTTAAATTTTCGTTTTGAAAATCTGCTAAAAGTGTCGTGATTTCTTTTTGTTCCCTTAAATAGGGTTTGCAGAAATCTAAAATATAATCGACACGTTCTTTAGTATCAGAAAGTTTTTGAAGCTCTTCCCACAAAAGAGTAAAGCAATTTTCATTAATCAAATCATCAGGATGAATGGGCAGTGAATCAAAAAGGGCATTACCAAAGAATCTGTAAAAAGCATCTTCCTTAAAATTGGCAACTAAAATTTCTGAATTGGGTTCCAGAGTATAATCAAAAGCTTGCTTAATCGGCCCCAAAACAATGCATTTCTCCACCTCTAAAAAAGTATTCTGCTGTGATTTTAAAGATGATTTTGTTCCGAAGTTAAAAACAAGAATGGTTTGAAAACTCGGCAATAAGGTTTTTGTTATGGGAAATTCTGTTTTATTTTCGGCGAAATAAAAGTGAGAAAAAACGGTTTCAAATGCTGAAGGAACCGCAATTCTGTAATTGTTATTTTCTTCAGCATTTTTCATCCTATATTTTTAGAAGCTTATTTAATAAATTCTGCTTCAAACAAATGCGTTAAATGTTTTATGATTTTAGACTTTACTTCGTCTTCATCTACTTTTTCTACGCCAAGTTCGACGTTTAAAGAGGTAACGCCTTTTCCGCGAATACCACACGGAATTATATTATCGAAATAACCTAAATCTACATTTACGTTTAAAGCAAATCCATGCATAGTTACCCATCGCGAGGCACGAACGCCCATTGCACATATTTTACGTGCAAACGGAGTTCCAGCTCCCAGCCAAACTCCTGTTTCGCCTTCGCTTCTACCCGATTCTAATCCGTATTCTGCCAAAGTCAGAATCATAGATTCTTCTAGCAGACGTAGGTATTTATGAATATCTGTAAAGAAATTTTCTAAATCCAGAATTGGATATCCTACAATTTGTCCTGGTCCGTGATAGGTAATATCGCCGCCACGGTTAATTTTATAAAAAGTCGCTCCTTTTGCTTCGAGCTGTTTTTCGTTTAACAATAAGTTTTCTAAATCGCCGCTTTTACCTAATGTATAAACATGCGGATGCTCAACAAACAGTAAATAATTTTGTGTTGGCAAGTCTAGTTCTTCTCTTCTGTTTTTGATTTTTAAGTCGACAATATCCTGAAAAAGCTGTTCCTGATATTCCCAAGTCGATTTATAATCTCTGTTTCCCAGATCTTGAAGTTGAATTTTTTTATTCATTTTAATTATTTTTCAAACTCAACATCAAAGTTAAGTTTGTCAGGATTCTCCATATAATCCGTGAAAGGGTATTGAATTGTAATTGATTTTCGGTCTTCGCTGAATAAAGCGTTTGGATTGGATACTTTTTTAATCTTTTTTGGAAAGTGATATTTGATAACATAACTCGACGAAGCAAACATCATTTTAGACATATCTCCGGCAGAATCTTTTGGTTTTTGTGCCTTTTTTTGAGTATCTATCACTGCTTTTCTGGTGAATTTTTTTCCGTCATAGCTGTAACTTAAATTGCTGTAATTATTCCCAAAACCACTCCCTAGAGGAGTTACTGCAGCGCCGCCTTCTAGTTTTTGAAGCGTACTAAGAGTTTGCAGAATATCCTGCATTTCATTTACATTTTTAAAATCAGAAGATAAAGTCATTAAAAACTGCTTTTTCTCTGCGCTCATTTTAGTATTAACTACAAAATTTTCCAGTTTTTTCAGCTCTTTTTGAACCTCTGGAGATAATTTTGCAATACTGTCTTTTTTCTCGTCGAATAATTGTTTGAAAGTAAAACTAGAATCGATTTCTTTTTTCGCGTCGGTTCCCATTTGGTTTCCAATTTGATCTCCAGCCATTTCCATTAAAGCAGAACCATCCAGGTCTACAGAGAATTTTCCGGTTCCGTTATCGTTGATATAAATATTTTCGGTGAAAGTACAGCTCGTTAGAAGAGCTATTAAAAAAGAAAAACTAAGTAGTTTGTATAATTTCATCGTAGTATAATTTTTTATCAAATATACGAACTCTATTTTGTTTTTTTAGATTCTGAGGTTCTGAGATTCTAAGCTGCTAAGATTTTAGAGATTTTTATTTTTTAACTGTTGATTTGTTTAATCGTTTAAGGGAAAAATTAACCACAGATTTTGCGGATGAAACGGGTTAAACATAATCTGCCTAGACCTGTTTCATCCACAAAATCCGAGCGCCATTCATCCATCATTTTATAGATTGAAACCCAATAAATTGCTGCTGTAAAAAATCTAAAACTGCATTCTAAAATCTACATTCTTTTCTTTATCTTTGCACACTTAAAAAAAGAGCACAAAATGGCATTATCAGAACAAGAAATCATCAGAAGAGAAAAACTTCAAAACTTACGCAGTCTGGGAATCAA
Organism: Flavobacterium sp. GW821-FHT12A05; assembly: GCF_058807735.1. Taxonomy (NCBI): domain Bacteria; kingdom Pseudomonadati; phylum Bacteroidota; class Flavobacteriia; order Flavobacteriales; family Flavobacteriaceae; genus Flavobacterium; species Flavobacterium sp. GW821-FHT12A05. The sequence continues at coordinate 92,781 of NZ_JBXAQY010000002.1, forward strand.
TCCTTATCCAGCTAATCTTTTTCCTGTAAATCATACTTCTAAGCAAATAAAGGAGTCATTTGAAGAAGGTAAGAAGGTTATCGTTGCGGGTCGTTTGATGAGCGTGAGAGATCAGGGAAAAGCTTGTTTTGCTGAATTGCAGGATAGCGAAGGACGTATTCAATTATACGTAAATCGCGATGTTTTGTGTGAAGGTGACGATAAAACTTTATACAATCAGGTATTTAAAAAATTAACTGATTTAGGTGACTTTATTGGTATTGAAGGTGAATTGTTTACTACAAAAGTAGGTGCACAATGCGTTCGCGTTGACGGATTTACTTTCTTAAGCAAAACATTACGTCCGCTTCCGCTTCCAAAAGTTGACGAAGAAGGAAACGTACATGATGCTTTTAATGATGCTGAGTTACGTTACAGAATGCGTTATGTAGATTTAACGGTGAATCCGCAAGTAAAAGAAACTTTCATTAAACGTACAAAGTTATTCACTGCAATGCGTGGTTATTTTAACGATGCAGGATATCTTGAAGTTGATACTCCGGTTTTACAATCAATTCCTGGTGGTGCTTCGGCGAGACCATTTATTACACATCATAATTCGCTTGATATTCCGCTTTACATGCGTATTGCGAACGAGTTATACTTAAAAAGATTAATTGTTGGTGGATTTGAAGGTGTTTATGAGTTTTCTAGAAACTTCCGTAACGAAGGTATGGACAGAACGCATAATCCTGAATTTACTGCAATGGAAATATATGTAGCTTATAAAGACTACAACTGGATGATGGAATTTGCAGAAGGCTTATTAGAGCATTGCGCCGTTGCTGTAAATGGTACAAGCGAAGTTACTTTTGGCGAGCACAAAATCAACTTTAAAGCGCCTTATGCACGCGTTACAATGACTGATTCTATTAAACATTTTACTGGTTTCGACATTTCTGGAAAAACAGAACAAGAATTGTTTGAAGCAGCTAGAGGAATGGGAATTGAAGTGGATAAAACAATGGGTAAAGGAAAATTGATTGATGAGATTTTTGGATCTAAATGTGAAGGAAATTATATTCAGCCAACTTTCATTACTGATTATCCTAAAGAAATGTCACCGCTTTGTAAAGAGCACCGCGATAATCCGGACTTAACTGAGCGTTTTGAATTAATGGTTTGCGGAAAAGAAATTGCAAATGCTTATTCGGAATTAAATGATCCTATTGATCAGCGTGAGCGTTTTGAAGATCAAATGCGATTGGCTGCAAAAGGTGATGATGAAGCAAACGGAATTATCGACGAAGATTTCTTAAGAGCGCTTGAATACGGTATGCCTCCTACTTCTGGAATGGGAATTGGAATGGACCGTTTGATTATGTACTTAACTAATAATGCTTCTATTCAGGAGGTTTTATTGTTCCCGCAAATGCGTCCGGAGAAAAAATTAGCTCAGATCGAGCTTTCTGATGAAGAAAAAGTAATCATTACTTTATTGAAAGCAAACGAAAATAAAATGGAATTAGGGCAGCTAAAAGTTACGGCTAATTTAAGCGGTAAAAAATGGGATGCCTCTATGAAAAACTTATCTAAACATGGTTTGACTAAAGTTGTTGTTGACGGTGAGTTTAAAACTGTGGAATTGGCAGGATAGACATTTGTCTTATTTTATAATAAATATAACCCGATAGGTTTTAATACTTATCGGGTTTTCGTTTTATTTACATAACTTTGATTAATTAAAATGCATTATTATGAGCACTTTAGAAATAAAATTAGAAATTTTTGATAAACTAAAAAATATCGAAGATGTTAATCTTTTAGAAAAAATTAGAAATCTTCTAAAAAATGCAGATTCTTCAAAGGTTTATCAATTTGAGCAGTATGAATTGGATATGCTGAAAGAAAGCGAAGAAGATATAAAATATGGAAGGGTTATTTCTCAGGAAGATTTAGACAAAGAAGATCTAGAATGGCTGTCAGAATAATTTGGACTAATACTGCAGTTAATCAAAGAAGAAAAATATTGAGTTATTGGAATAAAAGAAACAAATCAAAAACTTATTCAAAAAAATTAGTTTTAGAAATATCACAAAGAATTAAGTTTTTAGCTGATAATCCTGAAATTTATATTAAAACCAGTTTTCCAGATATTAGAACATCAACATTAGGTCATTATAATATATTTTACAAAACAAATATAACAGAATTGATTGTGATAGCATTTTGGGATAATAGACGAAATCCTAAATTACTTTCTAAAATCTTAAAAAGAAAACCCGACATGTCTTAAAAACCTGTCGGGTTTTGCTTTTTAAAATGAATACTTCTCATATTTTTTAGCAGCAATATCCAAAACCTTTGTACTTTCTTTTGGAATTTCTCCTTTATGAATTTCCTGCACAGAAGGATTTGATGGATATTTTCCATTCTTCATTTTCACATTATGCAGCTTGCCTCCACTTTCAACTATAAGATCGTAAAATTTTTCAGTTGAAGATGTCGTTACATAAATTGGAAAATCGGTTACGGTGAAATGATTAATTACACTTCCGTCGTTATTTAAAACATAACCTGAACAGCCTCCGCTTCCGCAGAAATACGAATTAGAGAAACCAACAAAATATTCGTTTTTCTTATCATTGTTTAAATCAAACTCTTCATAATAAAAATAGCGATCATCCTTTGTCATGGCCGGAAAATCTTTCTTTAACAAAACAGCTAATTGTTTCCTGATCAGTTCGACTGCTTTATCATCTCTTGGCGGTGCATCGCTTAAATTGGCCGTTCCGCCAATTGTTTTCGATAAGGTATCCTGAACAATCGTTTTAACTATATTCTTTGATTCGTTTTTATTCTGGCAGGAATACAACGCCAAAATTGCAATTGTAATTAGAATTTTACTTTTCATAATCTCATATTTTTAATTATAAATTCTTTCTAAACCCGACAGGTTTTTGAAACCTGTCAGGTTTACGCATAAGATAATTCAAACCAGCAGAGCCGCTTTGTTTTCAATATCGTTTTTCGATAATAATGATTTTATGTTATTGAAAGTTACTAATGCAATCTGCGTTAAGGCTTCGTTGGTAAAAAAGGCCTGATGCGCGGTTACCAGAACATTTGGAAAACTCATTAAACGCTGAATTGCGTCATCCTGAATAATATCTGCAGATAAATCTCTAAAGAAAAGTTTTTCTTCCTGCTCGTAAACATCAATTCCAAGATAACCTATTTTACCCTCTTTTAAACCTTCAATAACGCTTGAAGTTTCTATCAATCCGCCTCGGCTTGTATTGATAATCATAACGCTGTCTTTCATTAAAGCAATCGATTCTTCATTAATAACATGTTTTGTCTGAGCGTTTAAGGGACAATGAAGCGAAATGATATCACTTGATTTAAAGATTTCGTGTAACTCAACAAAAGCAACACCGTCTTTTATCATTTCATCATTTGTTACAATATCGTAAGCCAAAACTTTACAGCCAAAACCTAAGGCAATTTTTGAAAAAGCTTTGCCTATATTTCCCGTTCCAATAATTCCTATCGTTTTTCCGAATAAGTCAAAACCTAACAATCCGTTTAGGGAGAAATTCTGCTCGCGGACTCTGTTGTAGGCTTTATGTGTTTTTCTGTTTAAAGTTAAAATCATGGCCATGGCATGTTCTGCAACAGCTTGTGGCGAATAAGCTGGAACACGGCACACTTTTAAATTGTATTTTTTTGCTGCTTCTAAATCAACATTATTAAAACCGGCGCAACGCAATGCGATTATTTTTACCTTTTTTTCAGCCAATTGTTTTATCACCGCTTCATTTACAATATCGTTTACAAAAACACAAACGATATCGGCATTTTCAATTAAAATAACCGTTTGCGGATTCAATTGCGTTTCGAAGAAATCTAATTCAAACCCAAAATCAGTATTGTACTTATTAAAGAAAGTTTTATCATAAGGCTGCGTCGAGAAAAAGGCAATTTTGCTGTTCATGGGAGTGTTTTTTTTTGGGTTCTATACTTAATTGGTATCTTAAAAATAAGCAATTAAATTGGTATATCGCAAGAATAAACTGCTTTAATAAACTACGATACAATCTGTTAAATAAATAATTTTAACAATATAATTAAACCAAATCAGTTTAATATAGTCTAAACGCTATAACCTTAAAAAGACAAATCATGAAAAAATTATTTATTGCAGCGATGTTATTTGTTGGAATAGCAAGCTTTGCACAAGACACTGACCAAAAACCAGCTCGTGAACAAAGAGAAAGATTAACTCCGGAGCAGCGTAATGAAAAACAGTTACAAAAACTGACTTCTGAATTGAGTTTAGACGCCAATCAACAAGCTCAGGTAAAACAATTATTGGCTGACAGAAGCGCTAAAGCAGAAAAATTTAGAGAGGCAAGAAAAGACAATAACACAAAACCAACCGATGCAGAAAGAGAAGCTTTTAAAACCGAATTGAAAGCTGAAAAAGAAGCAAACGACGCTAAAATGAAATCGATTCTAACTGCTGACCAGTACACAAAATGGCATTCTTTACAAGAAAAAAATAAAGATAAAGCCAGAGAAAAAATGAAAGAATACAAAAAAGAAAGCAACTAATTATAGTTTACAAAAGAGGCCGTTAAGCCTCTTTTTTTTTATTTTGTTTTAGGAAGAAGAACAGAAGTATCATATCCTAAATCTTCCAGCATTTTTAAGCCATCAAGCGGTCCCAGTTTATTTTTACCGTCCCAGCCTTTTTTTTCACCGTACAAAATACATTCTCTTATATATTTCGGTCTGTTAAGATTAATCTTCTCCTCTTTGCCTAAAAGGGAATTAAAAAGCGGAAATCCATTATTTAAAGGAAAACCAATTATGGGATCATCCCAGGTATGAAAATTTAATACTAAAGGCGTCAGCTTGTAATCTTTTAAAAATATTTTTACCGATAAAACACTATCTTCTGTTACAAGATGTACTTCTCCTTGCATCTTGTACAAATAGATATTTTCGTTTACTGTTATCTTCCTTAACTTCATAAATCTTACTGTATTATCAGGCTTTCAAAACTAGGCAATTCCTCATTTAAAAGAAAACACAACACGATATATTACACGAATATCAGGTCTTAAATCTTTAAATTAAATTTTAAGACAAATTGTTAAATAAAAGATAAACCTGAAAATTCAATTAAACTTAGCAAACCCTTTGAAGTCTAATGGGTATAAACCTTTAAAAAAAACGAAAAATGAAAAAATTATTTATGGCTGCTTTATTATTCGTTGGAATAGTAAGTTTTGCACAAGACATCAATCAGAAACCAGCACGTGATCAACGAGAAAGATTAACTCCTGAACAACGTAACGAAAAACATTTACAAAAGTTAACTTCTGATTTGAATTTAGATAAAAAACAGCAGGATCAGGTAAAACAACTTTTGGCTGATAGAAGTGCTAAAGCAGAAAAATTTAGAGAGGCAAGAAAAGACAGTAAAACAAAACCTACTGCCGAAGAAAGAGAAGCTTTTAAAAAACAAATTACTGCCGAAAGAGACGCAAATGATGCTAAAATGAAAGCCATTTTAAATGCTGATCAATACACAAAATGGACGGCTCTAAAAAAAGAACACAGCCGAAAAGGAGATCATAAAGGTCATTTTAAAACACCACAGGAACGTGATCAGGCACATTTGCAAAAGTTAACAACTGATCTAAACTTAAATGCCGATCAGCAAAAACAAGTAAGCCAGCTTTTATCTGATAGAAGTGCAAAAATGGAAACGCTTAGAAAAAGCAGAGGTGATGCAAAACCAACTGATGCCGAAAGAAAAGCCATGAGAAAACAAATGGAAGAAGATCACAAAGCGACTGATGCAAAAATGAAATCTATTTTGAATGCAGATCAATATAAAAAATGGACCGCAATTCAAAAAGAACGCAAAGACAAAATGAAAGAATACAGAAAAGATAAAATGAAATAATCTTATCAAAAAAAAGAGGCTTTAAAAGCCTCTTTTTTGTTTTTATAAAATCTTATTTTGGATTTAAAATCAAATCGATTCGTTTGATACAATCTTCATAATGGTATTTTGTTTCTGTATTTACCGGTCTTGCTTTTGCTGCTACAAGCGTAGTTCTTAAAGCATTTAACTCGCCGCGAACCAAAGACCTTACATCAGATTGACCTACATTGTAATAGATCACTGATCTGTCCGCTGGTTTAATTTCTTCCGTCATTAAAGCGCCCATTCTGTCGATATAACCGCGCTGCAAGTTTCTTCTGTATATGGTAACATTTGCTGGTGTTGCCGTTTCTTTCCAGATGCCTTTTCGTGTATCTTTTAATAAATCCAAAGCTTTGTAATTATCTCCTCCCAAAATTTCATTATCCATCAGCCTTCCAATGCGCCCAATGCTTAACAAACTATTTAAGTGGCGAACCTGCAGACTTCTAAATCTTTCTGCATAACCGGCAAAGTCGGTATTTTTTAAAGTATTGATGTTTACAATCCATGTTGGCGAAGCAAAAGCATTTGTCTGAAGCCAGTTCATTGCTTCAATTTGTTTTGCTTTTGGCACCACTTCATATACATTTCCGGTCTGATTTGGCTTTTTGGTGTTTTCATATATACCGCCAACATTGGTTACAACATGACCTACATATCTGCTCCAGGCATCAAGCAATTCTTTATAAACCTCATCTAAATCAGCATAATTATTGGTAACGTTACTTGTCCATTCGTTTAAATGCGCCGCTACATATTCTAAATTTTTAAGTCCGTACGAACTCGCCTTCATTGAATTATTTCCAATATCTTCTGTTTGAGAAGTCGGATCAAAAGCACTGCTTTGTTTTCCAAATTTATAAAGAGGATTTCCTGCTTTGTCTAAAATCCATTTATCTAAAACTGCAACTTCTGCTTCTGGAGATTTCGCATTCGGGATTACTCTGTATCCCCAATTCAAAGCATAATGATCGTAAGCACCCATTTTACGAATAAAACGAATATTTTTATCTCCCGGCTGTGCGATATAATTAAAACGGGCATAATCCATTATACTGGCCGAAATTCCGTTTTGCTGCGTAAAATCGCCGTTTCTATAACTTTCTACATCATACGCACAGCTTGCTCCCATATTATGCGGAAAGCCCAGAGCATGTCCCACTTCATGCGCAATAACCATTCGCATCATTTCTCCCATTTCTTCATCACTGGTTTGTAAAGTTCTCGCTGACGGATTTGCTGCTCCTGTTTCTAACAAATATCGGTTTCTATAAGATCGCAAATGATTGTGGTACCAGATCACATCACTTTCAATAATTTCTCCGGTTCTAGGATCTGAAACACTTGGCCCAACTGCATTTCGGGTTGTACTTGCCACATATCGAATAACAGAATAACGAATATCTTCCGGACTAAAATCAGGATCTTCTTCTTTTGTTGGGGCATCTTTGGCAATAATAGCATTTTTAAAACCAGCTGTTTCAAAAGGTTTCTGCCATTCTTCAATTCCTAATTTGATGTATTTTTTCAACTTTTCAGGAGTTGCAGGATCTAAGTAATAAACGATCGGTTTTATCGGCTCCACCAATTCTCCTCTGTTATACGCCTCAGGATCTTTTGGTTCTAACCTCCAGCGCTGGATATAAGTTTTAAGATCCGATTTTAATTCATTGCTTCCGTAATCGTATTGACTTACCGTAAACCATCCCACACGCGGATCAGCTAATCTTGGTTTCATTGGTACTTCGGGCAGTAAAATCATCGATTGATTCATTTGAATGCTTATTGATTCTGTTTCCTCCAGCATAGAAGGTTTTGAAGCACTATAGGTCATATCCTGAATCACTTCAATATTCATAGGGAAACTTTTAATGGTATTGATAAAACTTCTCGAATCGTCTAATCCCTTTACTTTATAAGTTTCTCGCATTTCTGCAGATATTCCGCTGATTGCCTTAACATCTGTACTATAAAATTTTGTAACATCAATAACCGTGTTTGCAGAATCTTTGCTAAATGCCACAATATCAAAAACAAATAAGGTAGGTTCGTAATTATTTGATTTTACCGAAATACTAATAGGCAGCGTATCGTTTGCAACCGAATTATAGGATTTAGATTTGATGAGAATCTTATCCTGAAAACGCTGCCAGACAATCAACTGCTCGTTAGTTTCAGAACCTGCGTTTACATATCCTCCACCCAAATTAGACGGCAGTTTAGAAAGCCTGCTTACTAAAAGCATGTCTTTGTTTAAATACTTATTCGGAATTTCGAAATAATACTTTTTATCTACTTTATGAACCGTAAATAATCCTTCGTCAGATATCGCATCTTTGGTGATAACCTTGCTGTATTCTTTAATTGTCGATTCTGATTTTTTCTCCGGAGGAGCAGTAACTGGTTCATCTTTTGCTTTCTTTTTACCCGATTGAGCATATTGTGAGGTACTAAACAGCATAAAAACTGTCATCATTATAAAAATGAAAAATCTCTTCATTTATTATGGGTTTAATGGTTGTTTTAGAAACAAAAGTAAATTTTATTCTAAATAATTAAGAAAGAACCTTATTATTAACATTACATTAACTAAATATATTGAAAGTCAAATTTAAGAGTAGGATAGATTTTTTATTTCTGAATGTGCTTATTTTTTTTAACGCAGATTCGGCAGATTTAGCAGATCATTCTTTAGGAAATGCTATCAAAAATCTGCCAAATCTGCGTGAATTTCTCAACACATTTTTTAAATCATTTTAATCCCGTAATCTGTAGCAGAATATTATATTAAAAAAGGTTCAGCTTTAATGAAAAAGCTGAACCTCAAATTGAAAAAAAATATAATATCTTTTCTAAGATTTAAAAAGTTTTTGAAACCTTATCGATAGCATTAATCGTAAAATCTAAATCTTCATACGTTAAGGCATCCGTAATAAACCAGGTTTCGTAAGCAGAAGGTGCAATGTAAATTCCTTCCTGTAATAATCCGTGAAAGAATTTCTTAAACGTTTCATTATCACCTTTTGCAGCCGTTTGAAAATCTGTAACCGGATTTGCATCAAAATGTACAGAAATCATAGAACCTACTCTATTAATAGTAAAAACAACATTATTTGCTTTTAAAACTCTATCAATTCCTGCTTCTAAATAAGCTGTCTTTTCTTCTAAACGGGTAAAAATTTCACGGTCGTTATCAAGAGCTTTTAACATTGCATATCCAGCCGCCATTGCTAATGGATTTCCAGATAATGTTCCTGCCTGATAAACAGGTCCAAGAGGCGCTAAATAATTCATGATTTCTTCACGAGCAGCAAAAGCGCCAACCGGAAGTCCGCCGCCAATTACTTTTCCAAACGTTACAATATCAGCATTGACATTATACAATTCCTGAACGCCGCCACGAGCCAAACGGAAACCAGTCATTACCTCATCAAAAATCAGTAAAATTCCGTTTGCTGTACACAATTCTCTTAAACCTTCCAAGAAACCTTTTGCTGGCGGGATACATCCCATATTTCCTGCAACCGCTTCGATAATAATCGCAGCGATTTCTCCTTTATTCGCTTCGATTAAAGCTTTTACATTCTCTAAATCATTGTATTTAGCTAACAAAGTATCTTTTGCAGTTCCTTCTGTTACACCCGGGCTGTTTGGCGAACCAAAAGTTACAGCACCGCTTCCTGCCTGAATCAGGAATGAATCGGAATGTCCGTGGTAACAACCTGCAAATTTTACTATTTTATCTCTTTTTGTAAAACCACGAGCCAGACGAATAGCGCTCATACAAGCCTCTGTACCTGAATTTACAAATCTAATTTTATCAATATTCGGAACCATAGAAACGGCCAAAGCTGCGATTTCTGTTTCCAGTTCTGTTGGCATTCCAAATGAAGTTCCCAGTTTTGCTTTTTCGATTACGGCATCAACAACCGGCTGATAAGCATGACCTAAAACCATTGGTCCCCAAGAGTTAATGTAATCTATTAATTTGTTTCCGTCCTCATCATACAAATAAGCACCTTTGGCACTTTTTACAAAAATTGGAGTTCCGCCTACTGCTTTAAATGCTCTTACTGGTGAATTTACTCCTCCCGGAATTACTTTTTCTGCTTCAGCAAAAAGCTGACTACTTCTTTTATATAACATTTTTATATTTTAGATTTCTGAATTTAGATTTTAGATTATTCCAAAGCCACAACTGGAAAACTGATAATTGAAAACTGAGACTGAGACTGAAAACTGAAAACTGATTACTTAACTCTCAACCTCTGCCCAATCGAGATCGCATTATCGGTTAAATTATTCTTCTGTTTTAAATCATCAACCAATAAGTTGAATTTTTTCGAAATAGAATATAAAGTATCTCCTTTTTGGACTTCGTATAAATTTGGATCGTTTGAATTCGAATTTGAATTAACAGGTCTTGACGGACTCTTAGTTGGTGCTGCCGTTGACTTATTAATTGGAGTATAGTTTTTGCCTGTAACCAAACAATCGTATTGATGCAGATTGTAGCGCTCAATATAGCTGATCAATTTATCCGGATAATTAGGATCTGTTGCATAACCCGCAGCTCTTAGTCCTTTTGCCCAGGCTTTGTAGTCGTCTTTTTCGAAAGTAAATAAGGCTTCATATCTCTTTTTTCCAACCAAAAACAAAGCATGATCTCTATAAGATTCTGCTGCTTCCGGGTATTTTCTAAAACATTCCTGAGCCGAGTCGTCGTCGTGTCGAACACTTTCGCCCAGCCAGTCTTTGTGGCATTTTATTCCAAAATGATTGTTAGCTTCAACCGCAAGGTCACCTCTACCCGCACCCGATTCTAAAATTCCCTGCGCCAAAATAATACTGGCCGGAATTCCGTATGTTTTCATGTTTCCAATTGCAATATCTTTAAACTGCAAAATGTAATTATTGATTAAATCGCTGGTAACAACTGTTTTTGAAGTAGATTGAATAACCTCAGTTGTATTATTTGTAGAAGGATATTTTGCTGTAGGTTTAGCATAAACAGGTTTTTTAGCTGCTGCGGTCCTGCTTTGGTGTACAGCCGCTTTTTTGGTCGTTGCGATAGCAGGCTTGCTCGACGAACAGCTTGCTAAAACTATAACTGTAAAAAGCAATACTATTTTTTTAATCATTGTTGTTGAGTATTGGTAATTTTTTCTGCTTCAATTTTATATTCATTCCTTCAATTCCCTGCAATCCGCCAGTATGAATGAGTAATATTTTTGAATGTGCAGGAAAATAATTTTTGTTTATTAAATCTATAACGCCAAAAACCATCTTTCCTGTATAAATTGGATCTAAGGGCACTTTTGTTTCTTCAAGAAAAGCATTTATAAATTCGATCAGCTCTACATTTATTTTGCCATAACCTCCAAAATGATAGTCAGAAATTAAATTCCAGTTATCTTTTTTTGCAAAAATACGAATTTCATCGGTTAAAAAGTCACCTTTTAACGCTGGAAACCCTAAAATTTTCTGATTTGGCAGCGAATTATTAATTAATCCCGAAATTGTACCACCAGTTCCAACAGCACAGCAAACGTAATCAAAAACGACGTCTTCTTCTGTCAAAATCTCTTCGCAGCCTTTTACGGCAAGCTCATTGGTACCGCCTTCAGGAACCAAATAAAAATCGCCAAACTTGTCTTTCAGCTTTTGTATAAATGCCGGATCACTTTTTAAACGATAATCCTCACGGGAAACAAACTCAAACTGCATTCCGTTTTCCTGAGCAAATTTCAGCGTTGGATTCTCTTCTATTTTATCAAAAAGCTCATCACCGCGAATAACGCCGATTGTTTTAAATCCCTGCTCTTTGCCCGCAAATGCCGCAGCCGCAATATGATTTGAAAAAGCACCGCCAAAAGTCAAAAATGTTTCTTTGTTTTCGGCTTTCGCCTGAAGTAAATTGTATTTTAACTTTCTAAATTTATTCCCCGAAATAAACGGATGAATAAGGTCTTCACGCTTTATAGTTAACGAAATATCATTTGGGAAAATGATTGGAATGGATTGATTTATAGTTGGTTTCATTTTAGCGCAATATAGTTTAAAAACCGGAAAAAGGAACGATTTTTTAAATAACTCAAATCCGTTTCTTTTGCATAAGCTTCTCTTTCAAAACTTATATTTTGATATGCCAAAGCTGCATTTTTATATTGAAGTAAACGAATTAAATACTCCAATAAATACCAGACAAAAAACGGAATTATCAGCATTTCTAACTGCTGTCTTAAATGGATTTTTTCGTGATTAACAAAAACGACATTGGTTTTATCAAAACCATATTTTACAATCACAAATGGAAATACAGCCATTCCACGATAACCATTCGGAATTAAATATTTGGCAACAATCAGAAACATTGGCTGTAAAATTTATAAATTTGTAGCTATAAAATTGTTCGATTTCAATAAAATCATAATCAAATATTTATATTTTTGATTTTTAAAGTTACCGAAACACGAACGCGAAGCAGATTTATGAAAGAGCAAAGTAATGAAAATAAATTAATCGAAGGCGAAGATTTTTACTATACGCCCGAAGGTTATAAATGCTTTACTGAAAAACATCATTTAAAAAGAGGGTATTGCTGTAAAAGCGGCTGCCGTCACTGCCCGTACGGATTTGATAAAAGAACGGGAGAAATTAGAAAGAAATCAAATTAGATAATGTGTCAATTTGATAATGAGATAATTTTGAAAAACAGATTAACAATCTAAAATCTAAAATCAACAATCTAAAATATTTATATGGATATTCTGTTACGAAAATTTAGGATTACCATCCACAAATCCTATCATAGGTCGGATATCCGCTATCCCTAGTTTTTAATTAGAAAATGTGACAATGTGCCAATGAGCCAATTTAAAAATGAGATAATTATTTTTTGAATTGAATTTTCATTGATAACCACATTTCGCTCTTATGGAGCTTTTGTATTACGTGATTATTGTTTTCTATAAATATTACGCCTTTCCAAGGCTTTAGATCTGTTTGATCTAATTAAGCTCCATCGGAGCAAAATATTTATAGAAACAAGCCAATCAGTCACATTTAAGCCCCAGCGGGGCGGCATAATTTTAAAAACAAAAAAAATTAATCTGTTGTTAATGTTGCTGAATTACCTTAGCACCTTAGAACCTTAGCAACTAAGTACCTAAAAAAAATGACTTTTCAAGAAGAAATAAAACAAGGAATTCCATCTGTATTACCTCAAAAAAAGGATTACGATCCGGCTATTAATCATGCGCCAAAGAGAAAAGAAATTCTTTCGGCAGAAGAAAAAAAGCTGGCTTTAAAAAATGCTTTGCGTTATTTTGATCCAAAACATCATGCTGAATTAATTCCTGAATTTTCAGAAGAATTAGAAAAATACGGGCGTATTTATATGTACCGTCTTCGCCCTGATTATAGAATGTACGCAAGACCAATTGACGAATATCCTGGAAAATCATTGCAGGCAAAAGCGATTATGCACATGATTCAGAACAATCTGGATTACGCCGTGGCGCAGCATCCGCATGAATTAATTACGTACGGCGGTAATGGAGCTGTTTTCCAGAACTGGGCACAATATTTATTGACGATGCAGTATTTGTCTGAAATGACAGACGAGCAGACTTTAACCATGTATTCAGGTCACCCGATGGGATTATTCCCTTCGCATAAAGAAGCACCGAGAGTTGTGGTAACCAACGGAATGGTGATCCCAAATTATTCTAAACCTGACGATTGGGAAAAAATGAACACCTTGGGAGTTTCTCAATACGGACAAATGACAGCCGGAAGTTATATGTACATTGGCCCACAGGGAATTGTACACGGAACGACAATTACGGTTTTAAACGGTTTTAGAAAAATAAAACAAAATCCAGAAGGAAGTTTATTCGTAACTTCTGGACTTGGCGGTATGTCTGGTGCACAGCCAAAAGCCGGAAATATTGCCGGTTGTATTACGGTTTGTGCCGAAGTAAACCCAAAAATCACGAAAATTCGTCACGAGCAGGGATGGATAAATGAAGTCGTAACTTCGACTGACGAATTGGTTGCCAGAGTAGCTTTGGCGAAAGCCAATAAAGAAACCGTTTCGATTGCATACTTAGGAAATGTGGTAGATGTTTGGGAACGTTTTGATCAGGAAAATGTCAAAATTGATTTAGGTTCAGATCAGACTTCGCTTCATAATCCATGGGCCGGAGGTTATTATCCGGTTGGAATTTCTTTTGAAGACGCAAACAAAATGATGGCCGAAAATCCGGAATTATTCAAAGAAAAAGTTCAGGAAACCTTACGCCGTCATGCAGCAGCTATTAATAAACATACGGCAAAAGGAACGTACTTTTTTGATTACGGAAATGCTTTTTTATTGGAAGCTTCACGTGCTGGTGCTGATGTAATGGCCGAAAATAATATCGATTTTAAATATCCGAGTTATGTACAGGATATTATGGGACCAATGTGTTTCGATTACGGATTTGGACCTTTTAGATGGGTTTGTACTTCTGGAAAACCAGAAGATTTGCAAAAAACAGATACTATTGCAAGTCAGGTTTTAGAGGAATTAGCCAAGACTTCTCCAAGTGAAATTCAGCAGCAAATGCAGGATAATATTAAATGGATTAAAGGTGCGCAGGAAAATAAACTGGTTGTAGGTTCGCAGGCCCGAATTCTTTATGCTGATGCCGAAGGAAGAATTAAAATCGCAGAAGCTTTTAATCAGGCTATCGCAAAAGGCGAAATTGGAGCTGTTGTTTTAGGACGCGATCACCATGATGTTTCCGGAACTGACTCGCCTTACAGAGAAACTTCGAATATTTACGACGGATCCCGTTTTACCGCCGATATGGCAATTCAAAACGTGATTGGCGACAGTTTTAGAGGAGCAACCTGGGTATCCATACATAATGGCGGCGGCGTTGGCTGGGGAGAGGTTATAAATGGTGGCTTTGGTATGGTTCTTGATGGTTCTAAAGAGGCTTCAAAACGTTTAGCATCAATGCTTTTCTGGGATGTTAACAACGGAATTTCAAGACGAAGCTGGGCCAGAAATGACGAAGCTATTTTTGCTATAAAAAGAGCAATGCAAGTCGAGCCATTATTAAAAGTAACTTTACCTAATATGGTAGACGAAAGTTTGCTTAGTTAAGGTTCTTAAAAACAAACAAAACGAGAACATTAAATTTCTAATAACTATGAAAACATTCAAATTAGTTCCGATTTTACTGCTATTGATACTTTCATCATGCAGCAGTGTTACTGTATACTCTGATTACGACAAAAATGTCGATTTTACGCCCTATAAAACGTATGCTTTCTTTAAGCCCGGAATTGATAAGGTCGAGATTTCTGATTTGGATAAAAGACGTATCCTTCGCGCTATAGATAACGAAATGCAGGCTAAAGGATTTACAAAAAGTGAGAATCCTGATTTATTAGTAAACATTTTTACTAAATCAAGAGAGCAGGTTGATGTAAATCAGTTTAGTGCCGGATGGGGTTACGGCTGGGGCTGGGGTTGGAATCCTTGGATGATGTACGGAGGAAACCAAACTACTGTTTCTACTTCTACGGAAGGTACTTTGTACATTGATTTAATCGATGCCAAAAAGAAAGAAATGATCTGGCAAGGTGAAGGTCTGGGAACTTTAACTCGAAACATCGACAAAAAGGATCAAAGAATTGCCGAATTCGTAAATAAAATTATGGCACAATATCCGCCGGTTAAAAAGTAATATCCAGTCGCAGTTTTCAGTTTTCAGCTTTTTATAAAACTTTAAATAGTGGTGAACTTTCCAAAATAATTAATACATTTGTTCCTCAGGAAACAAAAAAAATGAAAAACTTTAACAACATTATTATCGCTATTATCAGCATTATTGCAATTCAGCAGTGATGGCGAGGTGTTATATAAGTTTGTAAAATATAATTTATAGAAACCTCCCAATTGGGAGGTTTTTTATTTTAAAAAAGATTTCAAATCGCCACGAATTACACAAATTAGCACGAATTTTTTTTTGTCAGCTTCTAGATAAAATTAGTGGACATTAGTGGAATTCGTGGCAAAAAACAACAATTATGAGTTTATTTAACGAAGTACTTAACGCAAAAAAGCAGCTCGAAAACGTAGTTCCCGCGACGCCTTTAACCCAAAATCTAAATCTTTCAGATGAATTCAAATCGACTATTTTATTAAAGCGGGAAGATTTACAAATTGTTCGTTCGTATAAAATTAGAGGCGCTTATAATAAGATTTCTTCGTTAAATGAAAAAGAAAAAGCCAACGGAATTGTTTGTGCCAGTGCAGGAAATCATGCTCAAGGCGTGGCTTATTCCTGTAATTTACTGCATATAAAAGGCAAAATTTACATGCCTAAAACAACTCCAAAGCAAAAAGTAAAACAAGTACAATTGTTTGGAAAATCGTTTGTAGAAATTGTCTTAACGGGTGATACTTTCGATGATGCTTACGCGTCGGCGACTGCAGATGCTATCAAAAACCACAAAACATTTATTCATCCTTTTGATGACGAAAAAGTAATTGCCGGACAAGGAACTGTTGGTTTGGAAATTCTGGAAAGTTGTAAAGAACCTATCGATTATGTTTTTGTGCCAATCGGCGGTGGCGGGCTGGCGTCCGGATTATCCGAAGTTTTTAAACATTTGAGCCCGAATACTAAAATAATAGGCGTTGAACCAAAAGGCGCACCTTCGATGAAAACTTCAATAGAGGAAAATAAAAATACTGCTTTAAAAACGATTGACAAGTTTGTTGACGGCGCGGCGGTAAAACAAGTTGGCGATAAAACTTTTGAAATATGCCGCTATAATCTGGAAGATATTATTCTGGTTCCCGAAGGAAAAGTCTGTACCACTATTTTGCGTTTATATAATGAAGAAGCCATGGTTGTAGAGCCAGCAGGTGCTTTGACCATTGCGGCTTTGGATTTTTATAAAGATAAAATTAAAGGAAAAAATGTGGTCTGCGTAGTAAGCGGAAGCAATAACGACATTGAAAGAACGGCCGAAATAAAAGAGCGTTCGTTGCTTTACGAAGGTTTAATGCATTATTTTATGATTCAGTTTCCACAGCGTCCGGGAGCTTTAAAAGAATTTGTAAATAATATTTTAGGCCCTGATGATGACATCACTTATTTTCAGTTTGCTAAGAAAAACAGCCGCGAAGTTGGTTCTGTGGTAGTAGGTTTAGAATTGAAAAAGAAAAAAGACATCATGCCTATTAAAATGAAAATGACACAATACGGATTTGAATTTCAATATTTAAATGACAATCAGGATTTGTTTACGCAATTAATTGGATAAAAAATAAAAGGCTGTCTAAATAAATCAGACAGCCTTTTAAACATCAATATAAAATTACTAATTGAATTCTCGATGTATTATTGTTTCAATACTTTTTTAGTATAAGAACCTGTATTGTCATTTACTCTTACGATATAAACTCCTTTTGGAAGTCTTGAAACTTCTATTTCAGATTGATTTCCTTTTACAAAATCCACATTTTTTGTTATGATGTTTTGTCCTGCAATATTGAATATTTCTACAGAAGCACTTCCTTCATGATTGGTATCGATTTTTAAATAATCATTTGCTGCATTAATAAAAATCGCCATATCGTTTGAAGTTTCGCTATCAGCTGTAATTTCTGTTAAAACTTTTTTCGCCGTTGATTCTACCTGAACCAATTGCCATTGCTGATTTAGTCCTCCTGTGTAATCCCAAACCTGAATATTAGCCCCATTTGCTGTAGAAACACTTTCAACATCAAGAGATTTACCCGTATTTACATTGGTAATTTTATAATAACCTCCGCCAAGACTTTCAACAGTCCATTTAAATTCATTAGAATTAACAAAAGATCTTTGCTGTACTTTCAATCCATTTGCTGTTCCATTATTTTCTACAGCCAGATACATTCCAGTTGATTTTACGATTATATAATAATTCCCTGCTCCGTCAGAAACAAATTTCCATCTCTGGTTATTGCCGCCGCCGCCAGTTATATCATATTGCTGAATTCTGCCGCCACTTGTAGTCGAATTATCGGCTACATCTAATCCTTTATTACTATTTCTTGAAATAATATTATAGTATCCCGGAAAACCTGTTGGAGGCGGTGTTCCTGCTCCCCATGTAAAAGTAACTGCTGATGATCCCGGAACAGCATAATTAAATGCAGATGATCCCGACACAACTTTTATTGTATTTGATGAGCCCGAAGTATTATAAACCACAAGAGCAATAGAACCATCGGGATTTTTAAATCCAACTGATAAAATACTGCCGCTTGAGCTTGAAGAACCAATTCTTACTGCGCCCGGCTTTACATATTTTGAGATTTGGCCAATAATGTAATAAGCCACATTTCTAGTATAACTTGTACTGTTGTTTACTGTAATTGCACCTAAACAAGTGCTGCATCCGCCTGGAGTACGAGGTCCTAAACTTGAGTTATTTGCCGCATTCCATTCTAAAACTGTTTTAGACCAGTTATTGGTACTTCCAATCACAACGTTTTGCATGTGCCAGCCAAAATCGCCGCCAAAGCTGCCACCTGAACCTGTATATTGTTCTGTAAAATATACGTTTTTGTTTGTGGCATTTCGCACAGTTGACATAGCTGAAATGTTTCCTAAATACAAATGAAACGCCGCTCCATCTACATAACTGCTGTTGTTTAAAACATCAATAGGATAGGCTGTATTGTCGCAATTATGATCGAAAGCTATAATTTTGACACCTCCGTAACCAGCTGCTGCCAATTGTGGCCCAAGTTGTTGATTAATGAAATTCTTTTGTTCTGTAGAATTCATTAACATGCTAGGCTCATTGTGTGGATTTTCAGGTTCATTTTGCGGTGTGATTCCCCAAATCGGAATTCCCTGCGCCTGCATAGCTGCAATATATTTTACAAAATATCTGGCATAAGCTGCGTAGTATTGTGTCTGCAGACTTCCGCCAACCCAGGAACCATTGGTTTTCATCCAGCGCGGCGCTGACCAAGGTGTTGCTAATATTTTGATGTTTGGATTGATCTGCTGGATTTTTTTGATAATCGGAATTAAATACGTCAAATCTGGTCCGTTTAGACTAAAGTTATTCATATTAGTATCTCCAGAAGTTTCGTTATAACTATAAGAAGAACTGCTTAAATCTGAAGCCGCAATACTAATACGAATTAAACTGGCATTTAATCCCGTCGTAGGATTATATAAATCATTCAGTAATTGATTTTGCTGTGTTGCTGCCATGCCGCTTATTACTTCGGCGCTTCCCTCGGTAAGTGTGTAACCAAAGCCGTCCATAGTTTGATAAGTAGTTCCGGCATTAACAGTAACCGTAGAAGGATTCGTTCCGGAATTTGTACCGAAACTTACAGTACCCTGCTGTTGTAATAATCTCGTTTGATCACCTGATGTTATATAAGGTGTAACCGTTTGAGCATTAATTTTGATACTAAAGAAAAGCATTATAATAACGACTTGGGTCATAAAAGCTTTTACTCGATTTGTAGGTTTTTGAGTAGTTTTGTGCATCTTTTTTCTTTTTTGTGGTTTTTAGATAGTTAACTTTTTTCTCATTTTATTATGATTATTTTTATTAAAACGGATCTAAATTATAGTATTTTTTACGAAAACGATATAATTACAACTTTACAAATACACATCATTTGTAAAAATTACCTTAACAAAACCTTATCTTTATTTTTTTTAAACACTTATTTATCAAACACTTAAAACACAAAAAGCGTATAAAAATTCACATCCAATTTTTATACAATTACAATCTTTTAAAAATCAACCTTTTAAATTGAATCTAATACCTTGATTTTATTATAAAAATTTCACAAATGACAAATATCATGGAATAAATTTCGAGTTATAGCTTATTTTTGCATTTGAATTTTTTACATCTAAAATCATGGCAGAGCTTAAAGACATTTCAACTTTAGAAGACATAAAACAAATGGTTAATACCTTTTATGACAGTGTTAGGAAAGATGATCTTTTGGGACCTATCTTCAATGATAAACTGCAGGATCGCTGGGAACCGCATCTGCAAAAAATGTACGGATTCTGGCAGACTATTTTATTTGATGTAAGAGCTTATTCCGGAACTCCTTTTCCGCCGCACAAACAATTACCTGTAGATAAAACGCATTTCGACCGCTGGATTTCTCTTTTTAATACTTCAATAGACGCACAATTTGCCGGTCCGATTACCGAAGAAGCTAAAATGCGTGCCACAAATATGGCGTATATGTTCAATCATAAAATTGATTATTTTAGAAATGCCGAAAATGAACTGCGAAACGCATCAGGTAAATCTTAAAAAAAATCAACAATTAGATTTGGATACTATTTTTAATTAGATAAATTTGATTGAGCAAAATACCGCTAAAAGCCCAAATCAAAATCAATCTATACTTTAAAATGAAAAAAGTTATCCTGTTCTTTATTATTTGTTTCTCTTTTTTTAATCATTCAAACGCACAAACGCAGCCTCGGGTTTCTAATTTATATAAAGGAACTATTGATGGAAAAACACCAATAACCGTTTACATCCAGACAGAAGAAAATCAATGTAATGCCGATTTAATGTATGCCGCAATGTATCGATACAATAAATCAAATAATTGGATTCAAATTTATCCTACGCAAAGCAAAAAGAAAGAGAATGAATTTGTAATGGTAGAACATAATTTCAGCGGTGTTTTAATTTTACAAAAAATCGGAAATACTTTTACCGGTTTATGGATTAGTCCTGATGCCAAAAAACAATTAAAAGTAGATATCAAAGAGGTTTCAATGACCAAAAAAGAGGTTGAAAACTATGAAAAAACAATGGAAAAAGTAAGTTTCGAAAACAACGACTGCTAAAATTTCTTATTTCTACTCTAACTTCAAAATCTATAAAAACGCAATAAAAATCAATTTCGAATAAAAATATTGTGAAGAATAGCAAAAATTAGCGACCTAAATTCGTAATTTTACATTCTAATCTACAACGTTTTCGAAATGAATGCATCTATAGAAACCAATCCGTTATTAGAACGATTGCCAAAACATTTAAAGCAATTTATTAAGCCTCAGGATTATAGTGATTATACTCCAATTAATCAGGCGGTTTGGCGATATGTTATGCGTAAAAACGTAGATTATCTTTCTAAAGTGGCGCATCATTCTTATTTAGAAGGTCTTCGTAAAACCGGAATCGAAATTGATTCTATTCCGAGTATGTACGGAATGAACCGTATTCTAACCGAAATTGGCTGGGCTGCCGTTGCGGTTGACGGGTTTATTCCGCCAAATGCTTTTATGGAGTTTCAGGCGTATAACGTTTTGGTTATTGCTTCAGATATCAGACAATTAGAACATCTAGAATATACACCAGCACCGGATATTATTCACGAAGGTGCCGGCCACGCTCCTATTATTGCAAATCCTGAATATGCGGAATATTTGAGACGTTTTGGCGAAATTGGCTGTAAAGCGATTTCATCTCACAAAGATTATCAAATGTATGAAGCGATTCGTTTGCTTTCTATTTTAAAAGAAGCCGAAGATACTCCACAGGAAAAAATTGACGAAGCCGAAAAAGCAGTTGCCGATTTACAAAATGATATGGGCGAATTGTCTGAAATGGCCCAAATTAGAAACCTGCATTGGTGGACTGTTGAATATGGTTTGATTGGAACGGTTGAAGATCCAAAAATTTACGGCGCCGGATTACTTTCTTCTATTGGAGAAAGCGCCTGGTGTATGACAGATAACGTAAAAAAAATCCCTTACGATATTTCGGCTGCGAATCAGAATTTTGATATTACACAGTTACAGCCGCAACTTTATGTAACGCCTAATTTTTCGTATTTAAGTTTGGTTTTAGAAGAGTTTGCAAACAAAATGGCGCTGCGTACCGGAGGTCTTTCGGGAATTAAAAAGCTAATTCAGTCGAATGCTTTAGGTACAATTGAATTAAGTACTGGTTTGCAAATTTCGGGAGTTTTCACCAATGTTATTGAAGAGGAAGGAAAACCGGTTTACATTCAAACAACCGGAAAAACAGCTTTATCGTATCGCGAAAAAGAATTAGTCGGCCACGGAACTTTAACGCATCCACACGGATTTGGAAGCCCGATTGGAAAACTAAAAGGTTTTAATCTGGCAATTGAAGATATGAGTCCGAAGGATTTACAGGCGTACAGCATTGTAGAAAATGAAACAGTAAAACTGGAATTTGAAGGCAACATTATTGTTGAAGGTGAAATTATTACCGGATCCCGAAACTTACACGGAGAAATTATTCTGATTAGTTTTAGAAATTGCACGGTAACACATGGCGAAACTGTTTTGTTTCAGCCTGATTGGGGAAATTACGATATGGCAATTGGTAAAAAAGTGATTTCGGCATTTTCAGGTCCTGCCGATGTTAATAGTTTTGACTTAATTAATATCGTTCCCTCATCTAAAACTATTAAAGCAAAACATACTGATGAACGTGATGATTTAGAAAATCTATATGCATCAGTTAGAGATATTAGAAAAAATAAAAGTGCTAAAACAGAACTGAAATCTGTTTTTGAAAATCTAAAAAACAATCATTCGAACGATTGGTTATTAGCTGTAGAAATCGCAGAGCTTTTAAAAGATTCTGATGAAAAACAGCTTTTGCAAGAGGTTCTGGTTCATTTAGATCAATTGAAAGAAAAACGTCCCGAAATTGCACATTTAATTTCCGGCGGATTGGATTTGATTTTTGATAAGGAAGCTGTATAAAATTATTGCCCGCGGATTTTACGGATTTAAACTGGTGAACTCAGGTTTTTATTTACTCATAGGCATTGCGAGGAACGAAGCAATCTCATTTAGTGTATTTTAATAGTGTGGTTGCTTCGTTCCTCGCAATGACAAAACTAAGAATCTTTGTCCCTTTGAACCTTTGCCTCTCTGAACCTTAAAATTAAAGCTTCAAATCCTGATTTAACTCGGTTTCTGATTCAATTGTTTTTCCGTTGTATTCTAATTTCCAGCCCATTGAATTGGTTAGAATTAAAATCTTAGACAATTCGCTTATTAATCGGTTTTGGGCGTTTGTTTTCAGGGTTGAATTTTCGATTTTTTTTGCCAAGTTGGCTTTTACCGATTTATTGATTTTATTGTAATCATCGCCCGTAAACGGATTCAGTTTACTTTGCTCTACATCATAAAACTGAATATCAGGATTTATTGTGATTTCTTCTTTTGGAATATTTAGAATGGTGATGGTTTTGTTTTTTTCATCGATATCGTATTTCATTTTATGTAAATCGTAAGCAACGGTAACATTTGCATTTACAACAACAAGGGCTTTCTTTTCAAAAGAAACCATATCCATCAAATATTTCTGCTGATTTTTATATGTGATCACTTCGGAGAAATGTCCTTCGGTTACAACCAATTTTCCAACGTTTAAAATTTGCTGCTGAATTAAATTGGTATTATAATCGATTGTAGAATCGTCGTCTTTTTTGAACTGACAATATTTAAAAGCCAGAACTATCACAAGTACAAGCGCAGCTAAAACTATTATTCTCTTTATTAAATTTTGCATTCTATTATTTTATTAGACCAATTTACTCCTTTTTTAGATTTTTTCGCTGCGAATTATTTTTTTTCTGCCACGAATTACACGAATTACACTAATCTCAACTTTGTGTTTTTCTATCAATTTCACGAATTAAAATTCGTGAAATTGATAATTATGAGCAAACTACTAATTAGTGTAATTCGTGACCCGAGCGATAGCGAACTGACGAAGTAAATTCGTGGCGGAAAAGAATGGCAAAAAAAACTTTTTAAAACGGATATCCGATAGCAATATTTAAAATCAGGTTGTCTTTTCGCCATGATCCGCTTCCGAAATTAATATCATCGATTACCCAGCGCTGTCCATCCGGGAGGGCCGGATTTCTAAGAGGAAAAGCCAAATCGGTTCTTAAAATCAAAAATGATAAATCGAAACGCAAACCGGCACCGGCGCCTATCGCTAGTTCTTTCATAAAATCTTTTGAGATTTCGGCTCCTGGTTTATCAGGATCGGCGTGTAAAAGCCAAATATTTCCCACATCGACAAAAACTGCTCCTCTTACAATACTAAACAGCTTTGCTCTGTATTCTGTATTAAATTCCAGTTTCAAATCTGCCGATTGATCTGGTGTATAATTGTTATTTACTGTTGGCGGAATCACATAACTTCCCGGCCCTAAAGTTCTGGCTCTAAAGGCTCGAATACTATTGGTTCCTCCTACTACAAATTGTTTCGATGTTGGCAGCGTTCTTGAATTTCCGTAGGCAATTCCTGCTCCGACAATTAATCTGCTGGCCAATTCGCTTTCTTTTCCTAGTTTTAAATAATGCCTGAAATCGGTTCTGATTTTTACATATTGGCTAAACGGAACGTCGAATATCGTTTTTACATTGTCTTTATAATCTGCACCTGTAACTAAACCTGTTATGTTTCCTGCCAAATCTAATTCTCCATTAAAATAGATCGTATTTTTTCGGCGTTTCTGCATTGTGTTTGTGTAGGTGTAATTGTAAGTTGGGCCAAAAATCAACTGTTTTTCAATTACTTTTCCTAACGCTGCATCTTCCTCAATATCTTCTAAATATTCCGGTGTAACATGATTTGGACTCACGTACGTAACATCAATTACATTTAGCTGATGTTCTTTTCTTATATTTTCTTTCCACAAATACCCAAAAGAAGTATTAAAGGAATTAAGCGCATACAACTGTGTTCTTTTTTGATACTCGTATCGCAAAGTTGCTTTGGTTCTTGGCACATATTCGCTGTTTCCTTCTATATTAAACGGCGTAATAAATCTTGGCCAGGTTAAACTGGTTTCTGCTCCTAGTTTATAAATGTTCTTTCCTTTGTTTACCCCGCCAAGCTGGAAATCGGCACCGCCAAAAACGGACACGGTAAATAGTTCTGCGCCTTTAAGTAAATTTCGGTTATTCCAATTTACATTCAATTCTGTTCCGGTATAACTGGCTGAATTTGTTTTACCTAAAACCTCAACCCGAATAAACTTTTTAGGCAGAAGCGTTAGATAATAATACGAATCTAAAGTATTCGGAATACTATCTGATGGTTTAAATTCGTTTTTTACAAAACTAAAAGTTCCCAGATTTACGAACCGATTTAAGGTCAAATTATGGTCTTTTCTGTTGTATAAATCTCCTTTTTTAAAATATATGGTTCGATCGTAAACTCTTGGTTTAAAAGTCTCCGTAGTATCAATAATGGTAAAATCTTTATACTGCGTTATATTTTTCTGCCTGTACACCACGCTGTCATTTGACAAAGAAAAATTGGGATAAACAAAAATCTTATTAATCTTATAGGCTGTAAGTGCTTTTGGAGGCGTATCGGGTTTAATTACCAATCTAATTTTTACTTCATGATCGCCTTTACTGCTGTCAACCTGAGCCAGAAGATAATCCGGATTAAAGTAGAAATAACCTTTCTCTTTAAGTCTGGCGTCAATTCGTTCTCTTTCGGCTTTTATGACATCTAAGTCGTATGGTTTTCCTACTTTCAATAAACTTCTTCGGCTTGATCTTCCAATAATTCTGGACATGGCCAGAGAATCATCTGGAAAAGTCACGCTTTTAATAATATATTGTTTTTTGGGTATAACAGTATATTCTGCCGTAACTCGTTTATTTCTAACGGTAGAATCGGCGCTGACACGGGTTTTAAAATAACCTCGGTTTTCGGTAAAATTTCGCAAAACAGAGGCATTATAATCTAAATCGACTTTACTGAAAAGTACAGGCGGTTCCCCTACTTTATTACGAAGCCAATATCGGGTTCCTTTTTGTTTTTTTGGTTCTCCTGCAATATTGTAAATCCATAGTTTAGGACGTAAACCGAGAATTTGTTTGTTGGGTTTTGGACGTAACAAACCTTCTAATTCTGTTTCGAGTGCTTTTCTTTCTTTTTTCTTTATTAAAGAATCTTTCACTGTTACAGAACCTCCTGTGTAAAGCAAATCGCCTTCCGGAAGATATTTTGTATTACTGCAGCCTAAAACAAAAAACAGGCAAAACAGTACAAAATACTTTACATACCAATTTTCTATATGTTTATGTTTTTTGTTCATTGCCTTTAATTTGATTTTCTTCCTGATTCTCTTTTAATTCTTTTTCTTCTTTCTCTTTTTGCTTTCTTTTTTCATTCCGGATTTTTTCTTCTTTCAACATTTGTTTTTCTTGTTCTGAACGATGAAAAAGCTCTCTGAATTTATTGTAACTCATTGTAATAATAAAAGCAACACCCGTTTCTACCACCTGGCCTTCAACCGCTACCTGATATTGATTTTTTCTGTAAGCACGAACCATATAACGGCCGTCTTTTGTAAGCTGATAATCCAGTGCCACGTCTCCGGCAATATTGGTACTTTCTTCATTGGCACGTTCTGCGCCTTCAACTCCAAAACTGCTTCCTACGGTTACTTTCAATCTGTCATCAAGCAGTTTTTTAGAAACCGCAACATTCAAATCGGTTCTGTTCTGCATGTTTCCGGAAGTATAATCTTCTGTAGATTCTAAATCAAAATTGACTTCAAATCCGGTAATTAATTCTCCGGCAAGATTGTTTAATTGCTGCGAAAGAATTTTACTCACACTTTGTCTGGCCAAAGATTCTGCATTGGTACCGCCGCTTTCACTTGCAAATGGATTTTCGCCCACAAATCGGTTTAATAATAAAAGGGCAAAAACCTGTTTGTTTAATTCTGCCGGATCTTGTTCTAATTGTTTTAGTTTCGTCTGAGTTAAAGTCACAACATCCGAAGAAACATCGTAATTACCATCCGGAAGTACAATTCCAAATGAGATATCCGGTTTCATTAATTCTCCGTTCATTTTCAATAAAGTCTGAAACGGAAGTTTTTGTTTGTATGTGTTTCTTACTGCTGCATTGTCGCTTGGCAGCTGATTTCCCAATAAATCAATTGGCGCCGTATTTACTTTATAAATTGCCGTAATATTTAAATTAGCCATTGTTGGTTCGCCATTCCAGGTAATATAACTTCCTTTCTGGATTTCAAATTTTCTTTTGATTCCGTTAAAATTCATTTCATAAGCCCCATCAGAGAACTCATATTTACCTGTTAAAGTCGTTTTTCCTGATTTATCGATACCACCAACCAATTCGGCTTCGCCTTTTAGGTTTAAATAATCGCCGTTTGCTTTGTCAATAAGCAAAGTCAGTTCCGCTTCTTTATCAATAGAAATGGCCACATTTACATCCATTCCTTTTACTTCAGACTGATCGAGTTTATTTTGTAAATCAACCGTTTGTCTTAAATACATATTATCTTCGTCGACAAACTCAACAATTCCTTCGCGATCTGCGATTGAAGGATCTGATTGCGGCATTACCACCGTAAACTTGGTTTCTTTATTAATTTTAATTGTTCCGTCGACAATCGGGCTATCCAAATTTCCTTTGATGTTCAGCTTAGTATCCAGGAACATATCACCATAAAACAAATCATTATCGACTTCTTTAGAATGTATGGCTCTAAAATCATCGGCTGTAACCACCAAACCAAAATTGTAGGCTTTGAAATCTGGAGATTGAATGGTTCCGTCAACCGATAATTCGTTGTCATTTTCGTCATGAAGCGTGAACTTATCAAAAGTAATTACATCATTATTAAAGGTGATTTTTTCCTTATCTGTTTTGAAAAATGAATTCAGCTGTGTGATTCTAAAACCGGTATCATTAAAATCTAATTCTCCCGATACTTTCGGACTCGATGCATTACCTGCAATTTTGAAATTTCCGGATAAATATCCAGTACCATCCGTTACGTTGCCCATTGTAAATCCCTGAATACTTTTGATGTACAACTTATTTAAATCTAAATTGAAATCCAGATTTCCATCGTCCATTTTATAATTTCCAGTCAGGTTTACTTCGTTTCCTTCTCCGGTCAATGCCACATTTGCATTTAGTAAATTATCGGTTTTATTATCAACCTTTATTTGAATATCGCCCACCGCTTCTCCTTGAAAAGCAAAATCATCAATTTTTAAATCCGAAGTAAAAGTCGGTTTTGTCATTACATTTTCTGCAACTGCGTTTCCGTTAATTAAACCCTGCATCAGTAATTTGTCCTTTTTAACCATATTCATAATGGTTTCGATTTTGAAGTTTACAAAATCGACTTGCAATGGTGCATTATCTCCTGTTCCCTGCGATTGTACTTTTAATTCATTTCCGTTATTATTTAGGAAAAATTTATTGACATAAAGACGTTTATCGCCAAATTCGATTGCATTTTCCGGATCGATATTCCATTTATCGTAATTTAAAATGAAATTTTCGGCATCAATCTTAAAAATGTTTTTAGAATCTTCTGCCTTAAATTCTCCTGCAATAAAATATTGAGGTTTGTTTTTTGTATCCTGAACTTCAAGTGCATAAGTCAAAAGATTATTTTCTACTTTTCCGGACAAACTCGTAAACGGAATTTTTAATGACCCGCTTTCGATTGTGGCAACAGAAACAGAATATTCTAAAGCATTTTCTTTGGCTTCAACATTAATTTTCCCGTCGGCAATTGTATTTTCTGCGTATACGATTCTTGGGATTGTTCCTCTTATTTCCAACGAATCGGTTACGTTATTGTATTTTCCGGTAATTTTAATTGGTTCTAAACCTGTCAGTTTCGGAATCAGTTTAAAAAGAATCGGGTCATTATCAACCGTTAATGTAAAAGCCAAACGCTGTTCGTCAGACTCTCCGTTTGCTTTTGGGGTTTTCAAATCAATATATTTTGACAATGATTTTTTTATTGCCGCTGTCAATGTGGTCAATTTGTATTTTCCATCAACTTCGGCTTTTAAAAACTGAGACGAGATTTTAATATTATTTCGTGTATTATCTGAAAATGCAATAACACGAACCGAATCTAAAACGATTGGTTCTGCTCCTTGCAAAATCTGAATGTTTGATAGAAACACTTTTCCATTCAGGAAATCCGGATTACTATTGGCAATATCGGCGTCGACATTACCACGAAGTTTCATAGGTCCGGCATGAAGATTTAGTTTTTCCAGATCAGCAATATCCAGGTTTAGTTTTAGTTTTATGGATGGATACTTTTCTTGTGTATTTCCGCTCGCTGCCAAATCAAAATTTAAATTAGGGTCCTGCATTCCTGATTTTACTGCGAATGAACCATTTGCAATATTTCCTTTTAAGGCTAAATCTCTATAAGTATATCTATTGAAAACTGCTTTCTGCACAATTCCATCTAATTCAGCCTGCGCTGTTTTCGGGTCCAGACCTTTTCCTTTTACTTTGGCTTTAAGCGTAATTTTCCCGATTGAATCGTTTTTAATTAATCGGCCTAAATTAAAATCAAGTAAATAAACCGTTGCGTCGTATTTCTCTTTTTTCTTAACACGCTGATCGAATAAGGCATCTACTTTTGCATTTCCGAAACTACTGTTTAAAGCCAGATTGGTTTTGAAATTCTGAACAGAACCTTTAAATTTTCCCTGCAGGTTTATTTGCGACGGAAGCTGTATGTTTTTCGGAATTGTTCCGGCCGGCACAAACATATTTATATCTTTTGATGTACTGGCTATTTTTTTGATATTCAAATCGTAATAGGCTTTTTGAGCATCAGGCAGTCCGATTATCTTCCCCGAAAGGGAAACTTTTGTGGTTCCAATGCCGCTCATTTCAAATAGCGGAATATTCAAATCTTTTACCTTTCCGCTCACACGGCTGTTTACGTATAAAACGGCATTTGGATTACTTTTAAACGGATTTGTTTTTTGTAAATCCGGAACAAACAACAAGATGTCTTTAAATCCTATTTTCGAATCTTTTAAATTGGCATCGACCGCAAGATTAGCTATATCTTTTTGAAGTGCTGCGAGTGATTTGTATTCTACTTTAATCTTATCTTGTACCAGTGTTTGCGGTGTTTTTAAATACAAATTATTTAAATAGGCATTTTTAGGCCCGTAGAAAAAATCTGTTTTTAAGGACTGAATGTTCAAACCGCTTTTTTCTGTTGCGGCCAATGCTTTTATATTACCCGAAATAGTGTCGTTGCCATAATACAATTTCTCGGCCTCCAAATTGAATTTACTCAAATCTAAATGACTGTAATCAATTCCTTTTACAGCTGGTTTCGATTGCATATCATCAAATTTAAAGGCAATATTTTGTATGTTGACTTTATTAAGTTTTGCTTTCCAGCCTGCTTGTTTTATGGCTGTTGTATCTAAACTTGGCGCTTGAATTTGTTTGTCTTTTACACCTAATCTTAAATTACCGCTTAGGTTTTTAAGTTCGAAAGTATCGAAATCTAAAAGCTGTTTGTTTAAATCAATTTCGTTAACGGACAAATCTAAATTTCCGAGTTTTATTCCTGAATCTAATTTGGAGTCTTTATTATCATAGGCAATATCAATTTTTGATAAACTGATTTTGCCTAGTTTTAATTTGAAGTCTTTTCGTTTTGAAATGGTGTCGACGGTTTCTACGGAAACTTCGGCAATTTTCTCAACAACATCCTGATTTAAAACTAATTTTAATCCGTCCAGATCGATATTTGGAATGTCAAAATCCATTTTATCTAAATCGAATTTATTGAATTTTGTATCGAAATGTGTCAGTTTTACGGCAATGTCGTTTTTAGAAAAATCGTCTTTAAAATTAAATTTAACGTTATCCAGATTTACTTTTACAACCGAAATTTTAAACGGTTTGGCATTTGGATCTTCAACCTTTGGCTCTTTTGATTCGAATGCTTTTATGATATAATCAAAATTAAAAACGCCGTCTTTATTTCTGGAAATATTGGCTTTTACATTTTCAAGTGAAACTGAATTGATTTCGAGTTCGCTACTGACTAATTTAAAAAGGTCAACATCGAGTTCTAAACGTTTACCTGCCAACAAAGTATCCTTCTTTTGGTCTTCAAAATAAAAACCTTCCAGCACTACATCTTTGGGAAATTTAATTGAAATATGGTCTAAAGAAACTTTAGTTTTAATTTTTTCGTGGAGATAGGTTATCGCTTTGTCTTTGACGTAATTTTGAACCGAAGGAACCTGAATTAGAATGATAAGAAGTAATAAAAGTGCCACTACAGAAACCACGCACCATAACAGTACACGAAGTATTTTTTTTAAATAATGAATGGGTTTCTTATTCATATGTCAATAAAATGCTGGATTTGATTGCTTCTGAAAAAAGCACAGTTAGACATTTTACAAAAATGCAAAATTTAAACCTTTAACAATTTACATAATTATTAGCATTTATTCCAAAATTTTACTGTTAAATAGTTAATTTCTTACTTTAAGATTTAGCCACAAAGACATAAGGCGCAAAGTCTTTTATTTCTATAGCAATGGGTTTCTAGAAATGATGATATTTATTCAGCGAAAACCAAACTAGAATTTAATATGTGGTAATTTTTCTCCCAGAAGATTAATTTTCTGCTGGAGTTTTGCGAGGAACTTTTGATGCTGATCCGATTCTGGATTGAAGCTGCGATGGCGGAGACTTTTTTGAATTTCATCTACTTCCTGCATTACTGCTGTGCTTTCTTGTGAGATATAGTTTTCACTGAAAAGTTTCCAGATATAATCGATCGCAATTTGGTTAGGATGCAGCATATCTTCGTTATAAAAACGATAATCGCGAAGTTCGTCCATCATGATTTCGTAGGAAGGAAAGTATTCAGTGTTCCGTTTTAAGTGTCCAGTATTCAGAACAGAATGCAATGCGGTGAACAAATGCGATTTACTTAATTGATTTTCTACAAAACCATCTTTTATATGGCGTACAGGCGAAATTGTGAAAATGAAATTAATCTCAGGATTTAAAGCATGAACTAAATTGATAGTGTTTTGAATGCTTTGCTGAATTGTATCAATAGATAATAATTCTTTTGAGAATTGCTTTTGAGGAACTTTATGGCAATTGGCAGCGATTTCTGTACCTTCCAGATTTCGGTAAACCCAGGAAGTTCCAAAAGTGATAATAATATGTGTAGCTTCTTTAATTTGCTTGTAAGTTTCTGTAGTGGCTTTATTAAGCGATTCCAGCAATTCTTGTCTATCAGAATTGCTTAAATCAGAATGAACCTCAAAACTATGCCAGCGTTCGTTATAAAAGAAAATGTCTTTTTCTGTAAATAAATCTTCGTTACAAATTCGGCTGAATAATTTCTCTATTGAAACGGGGTTAAATATAATTCCGAATGGATTTGTTTCATTCTGAAATTTAAAATAATCAAATTTAGATGCCATGTTTTCGGCAAAACAAGACCCCATAGAAAGTATTTTCGAATTATAATCGATTGGATTATTACTTTTTAAAATTGAAATCTGGGTTCTAAACTGCATTTGATTTTTTTATTCAAAAATACGGTTTAAAACTTATTTATGGATCAAAAAAATCCCCAATCAACATTAACTGATTGGGGACTTATATAATTATTAGAAACTAATTAGTAAGCAATCTCTAATTTTTCAGAGTTTTTAGCGTCTCCAGAAAATAATTCAGTAACGTAATTACCAGCGTTATATTTGTTAGTTTTTGTTACAGTTACTGTTTGAGTTACTTCACCTTTACTATCGTAAGAAACAGTAACATTTTTTACTGTATTGTTTGCTGAGTAAAAATCGAAATTATCATCTAAATCCAATAAAAGTTTCGCTCCAGTAATGTTAATGTATGGGCTTTTCTTATCATCAAAAGTACTTGTGATTTTTTCTCTTTCTCCATTAATATACTCTGAAGAAGCAATGTTTCCGTTTGCAAAAGTATAAAGAGTAGTTGAATCGTATTTAATTTCTTGTCTGTCGATAATTTCAGATTCGTTTGCGTTAACTGTTCCGTTTGCGTTATAAACGAAAGTTAATTTTCTTTGACTGCTTTTGTTAGATTCTCTTGTAGTAATTTTAGAAACTAATTTTCCTGCTTCGTAAGCATACACATCTGTAGATTGTAAAATACCTGATTTAAACAATTCAACTTTAGTAATAAGATCTCCTGTGTACGTGTAAACAGATCTAGAAGCATCTGAAAGAGCGATTTCTTTCAATTTGTTTCCGTCATACGAAAAAGTGTAAGTAAGACTTCCTGATTTTCCGTCTTCTACAACTGTTTCAGTAATTTTTTTTGGTAATAATACTGCATTTTCAGATTCTGATGAATTATTATCATCACTTGAACAAGAAGAAATTAGCACCATTGATAATGCGCTAAAAAGGCATAAAATTTTTTTCATTTTGACTTGGTTAAATTTGTTATGCTGCAAACGTAAAACAACCTTAAACCAAAACCTTACGTGATTCCACATCAAAAAGAAATAATGTAGCTTAAACACTTATAACTTACTAACGGCAAACTATATAGACAGATTTTTTATATCAAAAAAAATTAACTAAAAGTAAAAAAACGTATAAACACCTAGCTGTTTTCTTATTTTTTACTACATACAAAACAAAAAAAGAAATAAAAATTACATTTTTAATAACAAAAACCATCACCGCAAACTAAAACATTTGCTTACTTTTGCATCTTCCATTTTTTTAATATTCCTATATGAAATTATTATATTCTTATATAATCAGACATAAAATGCTTCTATTTTTTGCTTTGATTATGGCCTCTATAAACATTTGTTTCAGTTTATCAGATTCTATTATTACCGGTAAATTAATGCAGGACTGCGGTGTTGGTTTGCATAAATACGACGGAAATGCGGCCGGTTTTATCAAATCTTTATCCTTCTGGCTTGGTCTTTCACTTGGCGCTGCCATGATTTCCAGAATTACCAAAAACTTTCAGGATTATTTCACCAATGTGGTGATCCAGAGAACCGGCGCTCAAATGTATACCGACGGAATCAAAAAATCGCTCGATTTACCTTATGCCGAATTTGAAGATCAGCGAAGCGGTGAAACTTTAAGCAAATTAACCAAAGTTCGTTCTGATTCTGAAAAGTTGATTACGCTTTCTATTTCGCTTATTTTTCAAACTATTATTGGGTTCATTTTTGTAATTCTATATGTAGCCCGAATTGATTATCGTATTTCGATTATATTTTTAGTAACGGCTCCAATTATTGCTTTGGTTAGTTCGTATCTAGGTAAAAAAATCAAAATCGTTTCTAAGAAAATTGTCAATCAAACCAATGCTTTGGCGGGTTCTACAACAGAAAGTTTACGAAATATCGAATTGGTAAAAAGTTTAGGTTTGACTTACCAGGAAGAGAAGCGTTTGAACTTAAACACTTTTAAAATTCTGCAATTAGAATTAGAAAAAATCCGTTTTATTAGAAGTTTGAGTTTTATTCAAGGAACAACGGTTCATTTTTTAAGAACCTGTGTGGTTTTTACTTTGTACTATTTCTTATTTGGAGGAAAAATTATTGTTGGCGATTTGTTAACGATGGTTTTCTTTACTTTCTTCATTTTTGGCCCACTTCAGGAACTTGGAAATTTCATTATTGCTTTGAACGAAACCAAAGTATCGATGGAGAATTTCAAAACCTTATTAAGCGCTCCAAAAGAATTTCGTCCGAAAAACCCAAAACATGTTGGCGCGATTCAGTCTTTATTATTTTCGAATGTAAGTTTTCAGCATAAAACGGCAAAATTCAAAGCAGTTGAAAATATCAATTTTGAAATTAAGCAAGGCCAAACCGTAGCGTTTGTCGGTCCTTCTGGTTCCGGAAAAACAACTTTGGTAAAATTACTCGTTGGATTGTATACGCCTGCCGAAGGTCATGTTTTTTATAATGATATTGATTCAACTGATATAGATTTACTTGACCTAAGAAAGCAATTAGGTTTCGTTACACAGGATGCCCAATTATTCTCCGGAACTATTCGCGAGAATCTTTTGTTTGTTAAGCCTAATGCAACCGATGAAGATTTATACGATGCCTTAAAACGCGCAAGCTGCGATAAGCTTTTAAGACGTGCCGAAGATGGATTAAACACTACGATTGGTGAGGGCGGAATCAAAGTTTCGGGCGGTGAAAAACAACGTTTGTCTATCGCAAGAGCCATTCTTAGAAATCCGAATTTATTGATTTTTGATGAAGCAACTTCTGCTCTGGATTCTATTACCGAAGAAGAAATTAATGCTACAATCCGTAATATTTCAGATAAAAACCGAATCACAGTTTTAATCGCACACCGTTTATCAACCGTAATGCACGCTGATAGAATTTTTGTTTTAGAGCAAGGTAAAATCATCGAGCAAGGTAAACATGATGATTTGATTGTGGAGAAAGGATTGTATTATGCAATGTGGCGCCAGCAAATAGGCGAAAGAAAATAGTTTTTTTTAAGTTGCTAAGAGGCTAAGGTTCTAAGGGACTAAGTTTTTTGAATAGCGTCTAGCTTTCGCTGGATGGATTATAAATTAAAGTTGAAGGGCTTTAGCCAAACGTAATAGTTTGGCTAAAGCCCTTTCTAATTCACCTTTTTTCATCCAGCTAAAGCTGGACGCTATTGAATCTATATTAAATACAAAACCCGACAGGTTTTTAAAACCTGTCGGGTTGTTGTGAATTATAAAAGCTTAGTCCCTTAGAACCTTAGCATCTTAGAAACTAGAATCTTACTTCAAAAAATCAACGGCCTTAGTAAGCGCCTCTGCGATTCCGTCAACATTTTTACCTCCTGCAGTTGCAAAGAAAGGCTGACCTCCTCCTCCACCTTGGATATATTTTCCTAATTCGCGAACTACCTGTCCGGCATTTAGGTTTTTCTCAGCAACAATTTCTTTAGAGATGTAGCACGTTAACATTGGTTTTCCTTCATGAGCTGTAGCGAAAACTACAAATAGGTTATGATAAGCATTACCTAATTCGTAAGCTAAATCTTTTGCTCCTTCTGGGTTTAAATCTACTTGTTTTGCTAAGAATTGAACTCCGTTGATTTCTTGTAATTCTTTAGCTAAATCAGCTTTCATGTTTTTTGCTTTATCTTTCAATAAAACTTCCAACTGCTTTTTCAACTGTGCATTTTCATCTTGTAATGCCAAAATCGATTTTACCGGATCTTGAGCATTTTTAAGTGCTTCTTTAATTTCAGATAAAGAAACTGCCTGAGACTCAAAATATTCTTTAGCCGCTTCACTTGTAATTGCTTCAATTCTTCTAATTCCAGCTGCAACAGCACCTTCAGAAACAATCTTGAAATGCCAGATATCAGATGTATTCGCAACGTGTGTTCCTCCACATAATTCGACAGAATCTCCAAATTTAATGGTACGTACTAAATCTCCGTATTTCTCTCCAAACAAAGCAATTGCTCCATCTTCAAGAGCCTGCTCTTTTGGAATTGCTCTTTTTTCTATTAATGGTAAACTTTCACGAATCCTTGCATTTACAAAGTTTTCTACTTCTGCTAATTCTTCATCTGTAACTTTAGAGAAATGAGAAAAGTCAAAACGCAATGAAGCATTACGAACCATCGAACCTTTTTGCTCAATATGTGTTCCTAAAATCTTGCGCAAACCTTGGTGCAATAAATGCGTAGCCGAGTGGTTTGACGAAGTTTTAGCTCTTTGATTAGCATCAACAACAGCATTAAAAGTTGCCGTAATATTTTCTGGTAACGATTGTGTTAAATGTATCGTTTGATTGTTTTCTTTTTTAGTATCAATAATATAAATAATATCTCCGTTTTGAGATTCTAAATATCCTTTGTCACCTGTTTGTCCTCCGCTTTCTCCGTAAAATGGAGTTGCATTGAAAACCAATTGATAGATTTCTCCATCTTTTACACTATCAACTCTTCTGTATTTAGTGATTTTAACTTGTTGTGATAATCTGTCATATCCAACAAATTCCTGAATATCATCTTCAACAATTACATTCCAGTCTCCAGCCGTTACTTTTGATGCAGCACGAGATCTTTCTTTTTGCAATTGCAGTTGTTCCTGGAATCCTGCTTCGTCTAATTTCAATCCTTTTTCAGAAAGAATCAAAGCCGTTAAATCGATTGGAAAACCGTAAGTATCATACAATTCAAATGCTTTTTTACCATCGATTGTATCTCCTTGATTATTTAAAATTACAGCGTCTAAAAGAATTAATCCCTGATCTAATGTACGTAAGAATGAGTTTTCTTCTTCACGAATAACATTCGAGCAAAGTGCTTTCTGTGTTCTGATTTCCGGGAAAGAATCTCCCATTTGCTCACTTAAAGTTTCAACCAATTTATAAATAAATGGTTCTTTAGTATTTAAGAAAGTAAATCCATAACGAATAGCACGACGTAAAATCCTGCGAATTACATAACCAGCTCCAGTGTTAGACGGCAATTGTCCATCGGCAATAGCAAAAGCTACGGCACGAACGTGATCTGCAATAACACGAATTGCGATATTTACTTTTTCTTCTGCTTCGTTTGAAGCTTTAACTGTATATTTTGCTCCAGTAATGGTTTCGATTTCTCTAATCAAAGGCATGAAAACATCAGTATCATAGTTTGATGTTTTTCCTTGTAATGCCATACACAAACGCTCAAATCCCATTCCGGTATCTACGTGCTGTGCAGGAAGTTTTTCAAGAGAACCGTCAGCTTTACGGTTGAATTCCATGAATACATTATTCCAGATTTCAACCACTTGCGGGTGATCATTGTTTACCAAACTTTTTCCAGAAACCAATGCTTTTTCTTCCGGAGTACGTAAATCAACGTGAATTTCAGAACAAGGTCCGCATGGTCCCTGATCTCCCATTTCCCAGAAATTATCTTTTTTGTTTCCAAGAATAATTCGGTCTTCGTCGATTAATGTTTTCCAGATATCCCAAGCTTCCTGGTCAAACGGAACATTATCATCTTTACTTCCTTCAAAAACAGAAACATAAAGATTCTCTTTTGGAATTTTATAAACTTCTGTCAATAGTTCCCAAGCCCAGTTAATTGCTTCTTTTTTGAAGTAATCTCCAAAAGACCAGTTTCCTAACATCTCAAACATAGTGTGGTGATACGTATCGATACCCACTTCTTCAAGATCATTATGTTTTCCTGAAACACGAAGACATTTTTGCGTATCGGCGATTCTTGGGCTTTTTGGCGTTCCGTTTCCTAAGAAAAATTCTTTAAACTGGGCCATTCCCGAGTTATTGAACATTAAGGTTGGATCGTCTTTAAGCACAATAGGAGCCGATGGGACAATGGTATGTCCTTTGCTCTCAAAAAAATCTAAAAATTGTTTACGTACGTCTTGTGATTTCATGTTTTATAATGAGATAATATGATAATGTGTCAATTAGATAATCATTAATCTGAAAATCTGACATTTAGATCTTTTTAATTAAAAACTCAAATTTATAACAATAAATTTCGTTCTTAATGCATTATCTAATTATCAAATTGACACATTATCTAATTATTTTTATTCTTGAAAAAAAAAGCCCCGAACAACTGAAACATTTAGTAATTTTGTTCGACTAACTAATTTTACAAGCTGCAAAAATAGGGTATTTTAAAATATGGCGAAAGTAAAATATTATTACGACTCAGAAAATCTGGCTTATACGAAAATAAAAACCAGAAAAAGAATCAAAATTGGTTACGCATTGTTGTTTTTAGTGGCTTCGGCCCTATTTGGTTTTTTAGTTTTTATACTTTTACTTAATACCCCGTATTTCGAAACGCCAAAAGACCGTTTACAGGCACGAGAAATTGAAAATTTAAAGCTGCAGTATTCTATTTTGAATAAAAAACTGGACGAAATCGACGCTGCTGCAGATGCTTTAGAAGAACGTGACAATAATATTTACAGAGTATATTTTAATAAAGCAGAAATTCCCGATTCTATAAGAAAAGCAGGTTTTAGAAATTCTGAAAGATATAAAGCTTTAGAAGGTTACAACAATTCGCAATTGGTTTTAAATACCACTAAACGAGTTGATAAACTTTCGAAAGAATTGGCCATTCAATCTAAATCATTAGATGAAATATTGAAATTAGCCGGCGCAAAAGAAAGTCTGTTATTAGCAATTCCGGCGATTCAGCCTGTTCAAAATGAAAATTTAAAACGTGTTGCTTCTGGTTTTGGATATAGAATCGATCCTTTCACGAAAGTGCGAAAAATGCACAACGGAATGGATTTTACTGCCAACACCGGCGCTCCGGTTTATGCCACCGGCGACGGCGTAGTCGAAAGGGCTGACAATACGGCTTCGGGATTTGGAAACCATGTCGTGATCAGGCACGGTTTTGGATACGAAAGTTTGTACGCGCATTTAAGCAAATACAACTGCAGACCCGGACAGCGAGTAAAAAGAGGCGATGTTATTGGTTATGTAGGAAGTACAGGAAGATCTGAAGGGCCGCACTGCCATTATGAAGTGCATAAAGATGGTAAAGTTGTGAATCCGTTAAATTTCTATTACGGAAATATTTCGGCCGCAGAATACGTTGCAATTTCGCAAATGGCAAACCAGGAAAATCAGTCATTAGATTAATACTACAAAAAGTATTATTTTTGAAATAAATTAGAAATAAAAAAACATGCATATTGAGCTTTCAAAAGATAAAAGATATTACAGCATTGGCGAAGTTGCCAAAGCTTTTAATGTCAATGCATCCTTGATACGATTTTGGGACAGTGAATTTGATATCCTGAAACCAAAAAAGAACGCCAAAGGCAACAGAATGTTCACACCAGACGATATAACCAATCTGCAGTTGATTTATCATTTGGTAAAAGAAAGAGGTTTTACACTTGAAGGTGCCAAAACGCATTTAAAAGAGGGTCAGAAGAAAACATTAGATAAATTCGAAATAATACGTAAATTAGAGACCATAAAAACACAGTTAAACGACATTAAAAACGAATTGTAATTAAAAATAGAAATAAACTTAAATCAAAACAAATATGAAAAAGTGGTTAATACCTGTTGGAATTATTATAGCACTGATCGCTATTATCGCATTTTGGTCGATTGGAATTAAAAATACTGGTTTGCAAAAAAATCAAGCCGTTAACAAAGAGTGGGGAAATGTGAGTACTACTTACCAAAGAAGAAATGACCTTATTGGAAACTTGGTAAATACTGTAAAAGGTGCTGCTGATTTCGAAAAATCAACTTTGACTGCTGTAATAGAGGCTCGTGCAAAAGCTACTTCGGTAACAATCGATCCAAGCAATGTAACTCCTGAACAATTAGCGCAATACAACCAGGCTCAAAGTGGTGTATCTTCATCTTTGTCTAGATTATTGGTTTCTGTTGAACAATATCCAACATTAAAAGCAAACGAGAATTTCTTGAAATTGCAAGACGAATTGGCAAGTACTGAGAATCAAATTTTAACGGCAAGAACTCGTTTTAACGAAGCTGTACAAGATTATAATGGTTATGTTCTGGCAATTCCAAACAGCTGGTTTTTAAGCTACAAAGAAAAACCATATTTTGAAGCTGTTGCAGGTGCTGAAAAACCAGTTGAAGTAAAATTCTAAGATTTAATATTTTTGATTAACGATTTTAGATTTCAGATTAAATCTGCAATCTAAAATCTACAATCTAAACTCTAAAATAATTTCAATGTCAAAAGTAGAAGATTTTTTATCCAAAGAAGAAGAACAAGAAATTGTTGAAGCTATTCGTGTGGCCGAAAAAAACACTTCTGGCGAGATTAGAGTACATATAGAAAAAACAACATCTAAAGCTCATTACGATCGAGCTTTAGATGTTTTTCATGAATTGCGAATGGACGAAACCAGATTACAAAATGGTGTACTGCTCTATTTTGCAGTTGATGATAAAAACTTTGTTATTTGCGGCGATAAAGGAATTAACGATGTTGTTGCCGATGATTTTTGGCATTGTACCAAAGACATCATGACCAATCACTTTAAGTCCGGTAACTTTAAACAAGGTATTGTCGACGGTATTTTAAATGCCGGAGAACAGCTCAAAAAATACTTTCCTTCATTAGAAGACGATACAAACGAATTATCTAACGAAATCTCAAAAGGATAAATAATGAAAAATTCCAAAAATACAATCTCAAATTCCAATAGAATTTTTCAGTTTAGCTTTTTGTTTATCGCGTTTTTTATCTGTAATAGTATTTTTGCGCAATTTGAGATTCCCAAAAAACCTGATTTTCAAACCTCAGTTTACGATTACGCAAATGTTTTAAGCGCGTCTGAGAAATCACAGCTTGAAGAAAAACTAATTCGATATTCAGATTCTACTTCAACTCAAATTGTAGTTATTACAATTGAAAGTTTAAAAGGAGAAGATGTAAGCCAGTTGGCCACAAAATGGGCTCAAACCTGGGGATTAGGACAAGCAAAAGAGGACAATGGTGTGATTATTTTATTGGCTAAAGCCGAAAAGAAAATTGCAATCAATCCCGGTTATGGTTTAGAAGACAGATTAACGGCCGGTATTGGCGGAACCATTATTCGTAATATTATTATCCCGGAATTTAAAGCCGGAAGTTATTATCGCGGACTAGATAAAGGTGCCGACGCTCTTTTTGATGTTTTTACAGGCAAATACAAAGGCGAAAGGAAACAAACGAAAGGAAAAGATTTTCCAATATTCCCAATTATTGTTATTGTTGTAATTGTTTTAATTTTACTATCACGCGGTAAAAGAGGCGGTGGAGGAAATTCCGGCAACAATGGCGGCGGAGGCCCTAGCCTGCTTGACGTAATTATTCTAAGTAATCTTGGAAGAAGCGGCGGCGGATTTGGTGGTTTTGGCGGAGGATCATCCGGAGGTGGTTTTGGCGGAGGCGGAGGCTTCGGCGGTGGATTTGGCGGAGGCGGATTCTCTGGCGGTGGTTCAAGCGGAAGCTGGTAATTTCAGTTTTCAGTCGCAGTTTTCAGTTTTTTGTTTCAGGCTTTGTTTAGTTTCAGGTTTTGTTTAGTTTTACATTCTAAACTAAAAATTTATAATTCATAATTTACAATTAATAATTAAAAAGATAGATGTTATCACATAAAGCAAAATACGCCCTTAAGGCCTTACTTTATTTAGCAGAACAAGACGAAAATCACATTTCTAGGACTATAGAAATTGCTGATGGCGCTAACATTCCTAAAAAGTTTTTAGAACAAATCTTATTAGATCTAAAACGAGGACGTTTTGTGAGCAGTAAGCAGGGAAAATTTGGTGGATATTATCTAATAAAATCAAAAAATGACATCACTTTGGCAGAAATTCACCGATTATTTGACGGTGCAATTGCTCTTTTGCCATGTGCTTCTTTAAATTTTTACGAGCCTTGCTCTGATTGTAAAACCGAGTCTGAATGCAGTCTGCGTCACGGTTTAATGCTTATTAGAGACAAAACTTTAAAGGCAATGGAAGGCATCACAATAGCTTCGTTAGTAAATAAATAAAAAAATATTTTATAAAGTCTAGTAAATCGATAGAATTAATTATATATATTTGCCAAAAATAATTAACTAACCATTTACAAATTTTTTAACATGAAAGTACATTTTAGTCGATCAGGTGTATCAAAACTTTTGCAAAATAAACAAACAAAGCTTTCTGCTTCTGTAAAAAGAAATTCATCTATGATGTGTATATGTTG
Organism: Flavobacterium sp. GW821-FHT12A05; assembly: GCF_058807735.1. Classification (NCBI taxonomy): domain Bacteria; kingdom Pseudomonadati; phylum Bacteroidota; class Flavobacteriia; order Flavobacteriales; family Flavobacteriaceae; genus Flavobacterium; species Flavobacterium sp. GW821-FHT12A05. The sequence goes on from NZ_JBXAQY010000002.1 coordinate 135,414, forward strand.
ATTTAAAAAAAATTTATTTTAAATTCTACTAATCACATATACTTAATATAAAAATGAAAACATCTATACAAAATATCTTTACAATATTATTCTTTTTAACCTTCTCTGTCTCATTTGCTCAAAATATTGAAGGCGTAGTTACAACAAGTGAAAATGTTCCATTAGAAGCTGTAAACGTGGTAATAAAAGGAACTACTATAAGTGCCATTACAGACAATAGCGGTAAATTTATAATCGATTCAAAAGGAAGATTACCTTTGACTCTTTTAATTCAGTATGTTGGATATACAACTACCGAAATCGAAGTTACTGCAATACCAGTAAACCCAATTCAGGTTGCTCTTAAAGAAGAAAACGAACTTATTGAAGTGGTCGTTTCTTCAAGACGAAGAATCGAAAAAGTTCAGGATGTGCCTATTGCTATTTCTGTTATTACAGGAAAACAAGCAGAACAAACCGGAGCTTTTAACGTTAACCGTATTAAAGAATTAGTTCCTTCGGTACAGCTTTATTCTTCTAACCCAAGAAATACCGGTATCAATATTAGAAGTTTAGGTTCTCCATTTGGGTTAACAAATGACGGAATTGATCCGGGAGTTGGATTTTATGTAGACGGTGTTTACTACGCTCGTCCAGCTGCTACAACTCTTGACTTTATCGACGTAGAACAAATTGAGGTTTTACGCGGACCGCAAGGTTCTTTATTCGGAAAAAATACAACTTCTGGAGCATTTAATATTACCACTCGTAAACCAAGTTTTACTTCTGGTGCTGATTTTGAAGTTAGTTACGGAAATTATTCTTTCCTGCAGGCTAAAGCTTCGGTTACTGGTGCTTTAGGAAAAAAAGTGGCTGGTAGATTATCTTTCTCAGGTACGTCTCGTGATGGTTTAGTTGATAATGTTGCAACGGGAAGAAGTACTAACACATTAAACAACCAAGGTATTAGAGGTCAGTTACTTTGGACTCCAACCGTAAATACTAATGTTATTTTTGCTGCAGATATTACAACACAGCGTCCTGATGGATATGCGCAAGTTGTTGCTGGTGTTGCTCCTACTCAAAGAGCTGCTTACCGCCAGTTTGATGCTATTATTAAAGATTTAAATTATCAGTTACCAAGCCAGAATGCTTTTGATCGTAGAATTGATCAAGATACTCCATGGCGTTCTAATCAGGACATGGGTGGTCTTTCGTTAAATGTTGACACTAAAATTGGAGGCGGAACTTTAACTTCAACAACTGCTTGGCGTTTCTGGAACTGGGATCCATCAAATGATAGAGATTTTACAGGATTACAAGTATTGGCTAAATCTCAAAACCCAACAAGACAAACACAAATTACACAAGAGGTTCGTTACGCAGGTCAGCTTACTTCTAGAATCAGCGGTGTTGCGGGAGTATTCTTTATTGATCAAACATCACAAACTGATGGTACAGAAGAATCTGGAAGTGCACAATGGAGATTCTCTCAAAGTACAACAAGCCCATTATGGAAAACTCCAGGTCTTTTTGAAGGATACGGAATTAAAACCGATGCAAGAATCAGATCGTCAAGTGCTGCTGTTTTTGCTCAAATTGACTGGTCGATTACAGATCGTTTGCATATTTTACCAGGTTTAAGATATAATTTTGACAAAAAAGATGCACATTATGCTCGTACAACATACGGAGGTTTACAAACTTCTGACCCTGCATTATTAGCATTGAAAAAAATGGTTTATTCTGATCAATCTTTTGATTCAAGCACTGATAATACAGACTTTTCCGGAAACTTAACGCTTACTTTTAAAGCAAACGATAAAATCAATGCTTATGCAACTTACGCTAAAAGTTACAAACCAGTTGGTGTAAACGTTGCAGGACTTCCAACGGACTCAAAAGGTGCTCCTTTATTAGATCTTGCGGTTATTAAACCAGAAAAAGTAAATCATTATGAAATTGGAGTAAAAACTTCTCCTTTCAGAAATTCAATTTTCAATTTAGCTGTATTTAAAACTGATATTAAAGATTTCCAAACAAACGTTCAGGCTGCTGAATTGGGTGTAAACCGTGGTTATCTTGCCAATGCAGACAAAGTTCGTGTACAAGGTGTAGAATTAGACGCAAGTTTTGTTATCAGCTCTCACTTAACAATAAATGGAGCTGCAACCTATACAGATGGTACTTATGTAAAATTTACAAATGCACCGCTTCCATTAGAAGAAACTGGAGCTCCGGTATCATTTAAAGATGTTTCTGGAACTAATCTTCCAGGTGCTTCAAGATGGGCAGGATCTTTAGGAGGTGAACTTTCGGACAATGCAAGATTCTTTGGAAACGCTGGAAAAGTTTTCTTAGCTATTGATTCTTATGCTCGTTCTGAATTTTCTTCAAGCCCTTCGGCTTCAAAATATTTAGTTGTTCCGGGTTATGCTATTTTTAATGCTCGTTTAGGGTTCCGTGCTTCACAAGGTTTATCCGTTCACTTTTGGGGACGTAACTTATTAAACAAAGATTACTACGAACAATTATTACCTGCAGGAGGTAACGCAGGACAATATGCCGGTGTACTTGGAGATCAAAGAACTTACGGAGTTACATTGAAATATAACTTATAAGAAAGATTAAGATTAAAACTAAAAACTAAATTAACGGGATGCGTTTTATATGCATCTCGTTTTTTTATTTATAAAGTCTGAAATCACAAATTACTGCTTAAACTCAATTTTATTCTGCTGTAAATCGATTCTGGTTTGTATATATTCGCAGCCTGAATTTGTATGTTGAATGAAAATTTTCAAATTAGTATTTGTATTAGGTCTTATAAGTCCTTTTTTATCGGCACAAAATAAAAAGAATACAGAACAGCAGACACTGGCCTGGATTCGTTATTATAATATTTTTCCGCTTACTGAAAAGTGGGCCATTCATTCTGAATTTGATAATCGAAGTTTTCTAAATCCTATCCATCAAAATTTATTTGTTATAAGAATTCAGGGGCGGTACAGGGCAGCAAAAATTATAGATTTAGGCGGTGGTTTTGCTTATTTTAATGTAAATACTCAAACGCCAGCTATTGATCCTGATTTTTCTATCCCAGAATATAGAGCACAACAGGATGTTACTTTTATTAATGATGTGGCAAAAATCACTTTCCATAATCGGTTTCAGCTGGAAGAACGTTTTATGCAGCGAGCTACGAAAACAGAATTGCTTGACGATTTTACATTTGCATTCCGTTTCCGTTATAGATTACAGTCGACTTTTGATCTTTGGAAAAAAGAAAAACAAAGCTTAAAAGGCACCATTTCTAATGAAATCATGTTCAACTTTGGAAAAGATAACAAGCGGAATACTTTCGATCAGAATCGGCTTTATGCTTCGCTTCGTTACCATATTAATCCAAATATTGGCTTAGAATTAGGGTATTTAAAAAGTTTTCAAAGACGCGCCAGCGGCGTAGATTTTTACGATCGCGATATTATAAGATTTACGTTTTATCATAAAATTGATCGTAGATTTTAGATTTTAGATTTTAGAAAAAAGCCTGATCAAATTTTCAATTTGATCAGGCTTTTTTCTGTTTTTCTTTGTCCCTCTGAACCTCTGCTCCTTTGAACCTTCAAAGGAACTAATCCCTCTGTCTTTTCTTCCCTCCTTTTTCGGCTCCTGAAAAATTTCCTATTTTATATGCTAGAGAAAACATTACATAACGTCTTAAAACGGTATTTTCTTCATCGCTGATAGCTGTTGCAGAAATAGTTCGTGTTGCACTTAAATTCTGATTTAAAACATCGTATACTTTTACTTTTGCGTACAGCTTTTTATCTAAAAATCCGTAAGACAAACTTGTATTCCATAAATAGAAATCTTTCTTGAAATCGCCTGAAATATTAGAATTATAAGTATAACCAAAATCATTTCCGAAGATTAAATTCTCCGGCCAATACGTTGTAGTCTGTAAATTAATTCGGTGTACCACGTTTGAAGTTGCGTCTCTTGAATAATTTTCATATTTCGATTGATTGTATGATAAATTATAAGATGGCGCAATTGTCAGGATTTCTCCATAATCGTAAGACATATAAACCTTTGGCGACAATCCTACTGATTTTGCATTATACATAACAGCATCTGTAAATCCTTTATCAAAAGAATAATTTGCATTTATACCTAAACCATAACGCAAAGTATGTGCTCCGGATTTAACAGACTGATTCCAATTTGCACCAATAGAAGCGTTATAAACTCCGGAAATATTTACATAAGTTGTGTTTCTTTTTCCACTATCAAAAATGGTAGACGACACAATATCATTATCATAATAATCCCCTTTCAAATAAACATTATATCCTGAACGAGATCTAAAATCGTAATTTCTAAAATTAAAATTAATGCTGTTTTTCTCTACCGGATTCAAATTAGGATTTCCAACAATTGTATTTAATGGATTATTCAAATTAATAACAGGCATTAACTGATTGGCAGAAGGCAGTGCGTTTGAATACTCATATCTAAATGATAAATTTTTAGAACGGTCAAATTTATATCGCAGCAAAGCAGACGCAAATGGCAGCGCGTATTTTTTATTTAAATCTGTCGCATTATTTAAATACAAGGAGTGATTATCAAAATTTACAATTGATGTTCGACTATCTAAATTGATTGTAAATTTATTCTTTTGCAAAGTAAGACCCACTTTTGGCGTAACTGAATTTTGAGTTGAATTTGTATAATTACTAAAAGCTAAATTAAAATCAGTATAATCTTGTGTGTCAGGATCAAAACTAAAAGTTCTTTCATCATTACTAGAACTTTTCCAATCGAAATTAGTTCCTATTCTAATTCTCAGCGAATCTGTTATTGGTTCTATATATTCTAAATCAGCTGAATAAGAATCACTTGTCGTTTTATTTTTTGTTTTTTGATTTCTAAAATCATTTGGCTTATCTCCCTTATAAAAAACAGTTTCTGAAATATTCAAGGCATCAGAATCACTATCGGTATTATTATTTGTAAAAACTAAACTTAAATTACGAGACTTTTTTTCAAAAGCTCTATTAAAGTTTATTGTATTTCCAAAGCTCGTATTATTACCTTCTGAAGAGGAACTTCCTTTACTTTCATTCAGAGCATTTCCATTTTCATCTTCAGTAAAACTTGAAGAAACCGAATTAGAATTTGTATGTGATTGATTAAGTCTTGGAGCAACAACAATTCGCGTTTTAGGATTAATTTTATATTCCAATTCAAAGTTGACATTGTTTCCTGTATTTTCATTTCTGGATTTAGAAGCTGCTTCTGTTAAAATATTTCCTGTTGGCTGAAAGCTAAGCTCATTTGATTTACTGTCGTTTTTGTTAACTGTATTCGTAAAATTATAACTTCCCATAGCCAGCAGATCTTTTGTCCAGTCATCAGAATAATTAAGTCCAACTAAGTTAGACTGCGTAATTCCTTTTCCACCGCCACCACCGCCAGAATTGCCGTTTCCGCCTTTTCCGCTGCTGTTTCGTCCTCCGCCCATATTATCAAAAACATCATCCATAGAAAAGCCGGTAGAGTTGATATTATTAGACGATGCCAGCAGACTTATCTTCTGTTTATTATTAAAATAATTTAGGTTGACATTGGCTTCATAACGATCATCTGTACCATAACCTCCCATTACTTTTCCAAAATAACCTTTGTTTTTCTTTTCATCAATAGTAATATTAATGCTCGAAAAATCTGAAGTCGATTCTTGCTTGGAGAGTTCTTCTTTTTTGGTTTTAAAATCCGAAACCTGGATTTTCTTTATAATATCGGCAGGTAAATTTTTAATTGCGATGGCTCCGTCTTTATCAAAAAAAGTTTTTCCGTTTACCAAAACCTGATTGACTTCTCGTCCGTTTACCGTAATTTTTCCGTCGTTATCGACATCAAATCCCGGAAGTTGTTTTAATAAAGTCTCGACATTAGAATCCGGGCGGACTTTATATGAAGCTGCATTAAATTCTAAGGTATCTTTTTTGATGGTAATTGGCGCTGCTTCGGTTTTTATAACCACATCGTTCAATGCATTTACGTTTTCGATCATGTAAAGCTTTCCAAAATCTTTACTTTCGGTAAGTCCTTTGTATTCTTCGTAATAAGTTTGATATCCCATATAACTAACCTTTAGGAAAACAGGTTTGTCGTATTTTTTGATATCCATTCTAAAAGCACCGTTTTTATCTGTGGTGGCATATTCAATAACGGTAGAATCTTTTATTGTAGTAAAGTAAACAGTTGCCATTTCCATAGGCAATTGTGTATTAACGTCGAGGACGGTTCCTCTAATAGTAATGTCGTTTTGTGCGTTGGCTGTTAAGACAAAAAGAAATAAAAAGGATAAAAATGAATAAATCTTGGTCATAAAAAATTGGTTAGTTAGATTGGTTAGACTACAAAAAAACACAAAGGTTTAATTGTAGTTTTAACGTTTATTCAAATAATGTGCCATAAAAAAAAGGCAAAAAAAAGTCCCCTTTATTTTGGGGACTTTCTTTCTTATTTTTCTCTGATATAAATATCGATTGGAACTCCTGCGAAATCCCAATTATCGCGAATTTTATTCTCAAGATATCTCTTATATGGTTCTTTTACATATTGCGGCATATTGGCAAAAAATACAAACTGAGGCGTTTGAGTTGGCAATTGCATACAGTATTTAATTTTTACATATTTCCCTTTTGTTGCCGGCGGCGGATAAGCTTCGATCACTTTCAACATATATTCGTTGAATTTTGAAGTTGGGATTCTTTGTTTTCTATTTTCAAAAACCTGAACCGTAGCTTCTAAAGCCTTCAATAAACGCTGCTTAGTTAAAGCCGAAACGAACAAAATTGGCACATCTGTAAAAGGCATTAATTCCTTTTTAATTTTTTCTTCGTAATCACGGCTCGACATCGTATCTTTTTCAACCAAATCCCATTTGTTTACCAAGATTACAACACCTTTACGGTTTTTCTCGGCAAGCCAAAAAATACTTTGATCCTGACCTTCAAAACCACGAGTCGCATCAATTACTAATATACAAACATCTGCATGCTCAATTGCTCTTACAGAACGCATTACAGAGTAAAATTCTAAATCTTCCTTAACTTTTGCCTTACGACGGATTCCCGCAGTATCGACCAAGTTAAATTCAAATCCAAAACGGTCAAATTTTGTATCAATTGCATCACGTGTTGTACCCGCAATATCAGTTACGATATAACGATCCTGACCAATTAATGCATTAATAAAACTAGATTTTCCTGCATTTGGACGACCTACAACCGCAAAACGAGGCAATTCCTCAGTAACCTCAACTGGTTCTTTTTCAGGAAAAGCATCAATTAAAGCATCTAATAAATCTCCTGTTCCGCTACCTGAAATACTTGCGAAAGTAAAATAATCTCCTAAACCAAGATTATAAAACTCAATCGCATCTTTTTCGCGCATTGCGTTATCTACTTTATTTACAGCCAATAAAACTGGTTTGGTTACTTTACGAAGTAATTTTGCAACCGTTTCATCCATTGGTGTAATACCTTCTTCAACATCTACTACAAAAATAATAACATCGGCTTCGTCGATAGCAAGTTCTACTTGTTTACGTATTTCACCTTCAAATACGTCATCAGATCCGCGAACGTATCCACCCGTATCAATAACAGAAAACTCTTTTCCATTCCACTCGCTTTTACCATAGTTTCTATCACGGGTAACCCCAGATACTGAATCTACAATAGCTTCTCTTCTTTGTATCAGCCTATTAAAAAGGGTTGATTTCCCCACATTAGGTCTTCCTACTATCGCAACAATGTTATTCATTTGTGTAAATTTTAGATTTCAGATTTTAGATTTTAGACTTTTAGTTTCCTAAAATTCTATCATTTATAAATCCAAAATGCTTTATTTTAATTTTTTGCAAAGGTAGTCTTTTTTAGTTTGCAGTTATCAGTTTTAAGTTTTCAGTAAAAAAACTTATAAAACTGTGACTATAAACTGAAAACTGACTACTTTTTTAGGAGCTGTTTCCTGCTATATTTTAGTTCTCAGTCGCAGTGTACAGTCGCAGTCTGAAAACTGTGACTGTGACTGAAAAACTCTTTTTTATTGATTATAACCGAATCGTTTCAGCATATTAGCATTGCTTCTCCAGTTTTTGTTCACTTTTACATAAAGTTCAATGTGAATTTGTTTCCCGAAAAACTTTTCTAAATCGACACGAGCGTCCATTCCAACTTTCTTTAAAGCGGCGCCTTTATGTCCTATGATGATTCCTTTTTGCGTATCGCGTTCGACCATAATTACAGAACGGATTCGGATAATTTTTTCGTCTTCAAAAAATTCTTCAGTCACGATTTCAACCGCGTACGGAATCTCTTTTGCATAATTCAATAAGATTTTCTCACGAATGGTTTCGTTTACAAAAAAGCGCTCTGGTTTATCTGTTAATTGATCTTTAGGGTAATATGCCGGAGATTCTGGCAATAGTTCGATAATTCTTCCAAAAACTTCCGGAACATTAAAGTTCTGTAAAGCCGAGATTGGGAAAATTTCTGCATTTGGCACTTTTTCTTTCCAAAAAGCAACCTGTTCTTCTAATTGTTCCTGATTTGAATTGTCGATTTTATTCAACAATAACAAAACCGGAATTTTAGCATAAATGATTTTATTAAAGAAAGCTTCGTCTTTTAAGTCCTGCTCTCCTATTTCGACCATATAAATCAGGATATCAGCATCTTCAAAAGCCGATTTTACGAAGTTCATCATCGACTCCTGCATTTCATAAGCTGGTTTTATAATTCCTGGAGTATCTGAAAGTACCAGCTGAAAATCTTCGCCATTTACGATTCCTAAGATTCTGTGACGTGTTGTTTGTGCTTTTGATGTAATGATGGATAATCTTTCTCCAACAAAGGCGTTCATTAGTGTCGATTTTCCAACATTTGGATTCCCGATTATGTTTACAAAACCTGCTTTATGTGACATTTGCGTAATATTTAAGATGCAAAGGTAGTCATATCAACTCAATACAGAAAATAAAACATTTTTTTAAGTTTTCGTTGGATTTCTTAAAAATCGGCGTATCTTTGCACCCGAAACATCGCGGGATAGAGCAGTAGGCAGCTCGTCGGGCTCATAACCCGAAGGTCACAGGTTCGAGTCCTGTTCCCGCTACTAAGAGAAAAACACCACTTATTACAAGTGGTGTTTTTTATTTATAGCAATATTTATCTTTTTATATTTGATAAAAATAAATTTTACTGCAATGAGAAAAACATCATTAATAATTCTCCTATTTGTCTTAACAATTTCATGTAGTTGTTTTTCGCAATCTTTAGTTTTTGAAAAAATTATTCAAGTCGACTCCACGAAATCAAAAGAAATTCTTTTCGAGAGACTTAATACTAAATTGATTGATTATTACGGAGGACAAAATAATTTTAATAAAAACATTATTCAATCTGATAAAAACAATGGAGTTATTAAAATTAAGCAAGAGATGCGCTATAGTAAAAATGAATTTATGAATAGCGCTAACGGTGTGATTGATTTTAATATAAATGTGTTTTTTAAAAAAGGACGATGCAAAGTATTAATCGATAATATTACACACACCGGTATGGGTATATCTATGGGAGCTATTACTGAAGACAAAGAATATCCTCATACTGACAAAGATTACTTAAAATTTCGTAAAAGAAAATGGGTAGAAATTAAAGACTTTATTTATTCTGAAATGCCAAAGAAGATTTTGATGATCGAGAAAATTCTTAATGCACCTTTAGAACAAGAAAATGAATGGTAAATCATAAGACTGTAAAAGCTTCAGAGAAATCTGGAGCTTTTTTTGTTTTCAATATTTTGTGACAGCCAGGAAAATACAGCCAACAGATTTTTTTTCTATCTTCCCAAAATAAAATTTTCTAAAATGAGCCACCAGTTTTCGATAAAAAAATCATTTTTATTCAGCTTTATTGTACTGACAAGTTATTTTCTAGTTTCTTTCCATATAAAAAACAAAGAACAGACCGTTTCTTATAAAACCAAAAAAGTACTGATTTTTTCTAAAACTAATGGTTTCAGACATGAAAGCATTCCTTCCGGAATTGCAGCGATAAAAAAACTGGGACAGGAAAATGATTTTATTGTAGATGCTACTGAAGACTCTCTGGCAATTAATTCAAAAAACTTAAAGCAATACCAAGCTGTTATATTTTTAAGTGCCTCAGGCCATGTTTTAGACGAAAGTCAAAAATTGGCTTTGCAAAAATTCATAAAAAATGGAAATGGTTTTGTTGGCATTCATTCGGCCACAAACTGCGAACCAGATTGGTATTGGTACACACAAATGATTGGCGGCATCTTTGAAGGACATCCTGAACCGCAGAATGCTAAACTTATAATTGTAGATCACGAACATCCATCTACAAAACATCTTCCTGCAATTTGGGAACGTAAGGACGAATGGTACAATTTTAAATATCTAAATCCAAACGTAAATGTGCTTATAAAAATTGATGAGTCTTCATATAAAGGTGGTAAACATGGCGATAATCATCCTTTGGCATGGTATCATGAATATGATGGCGGCAGAGCATTTTACACTGCATTAGGGCACAGTCCTGAAAGTTACAATGATCCTCTTTTTTTACAGCATTTACTTGGAGGAATCACTTATGCTATAGGAAGATAAAGAGTTGAAATGATAGCAAGGCTTGAAAAATTAATCAACAAATAAATCATCTTTTAATTTAGCATAAATATCGAGACTTATAAGCATACACTTTTCTAAAAGAATCGCACAAAATCCTTAAACATTTTTGAAAAGCGAAAAGTTTACATTCTTTATATTTTGTAAATTTGATTGTACTTACAAAAGAAAAATACTGCTATTATTTTTAGCTAACAACTTCTAAACTTTTTATTTAATGTCTACTCTTTACCAAAGCCCAAGAATAATTATTCGCGAATTTTTACCTCAGGAACAACAAACATTTTTAGCTCTTTTTAAAGATAATCAAGTTACAGAATATCTTCCTGAGACTTCTCCAGAAAGATATGTAGAGATGTTTAATGAATTGCTTGAAAATTATAAAAAGAAAAACCTTAGCCGATGGGCAATATTTGACACTACAAATAACAATTTTATAGGAATGTGCGTTGCACGTATTTTTGTACACGACACAAGTCAAATAGAGATTGGGTACGTACTTAGCAGAGCATATTGGGGAAAAGGTATTGCTACAGAGGTATGCAAGGCCATAACACAATATAGTTTTGCAAACACAAATACGAATGAAGTTGTAGCCATAACAGATCTCGATAACACCGGATCGCAAAATGTGCTGCAAAAAGCCGGATTTGAACGATTAAATAATTTGATACGAAATGAAGAAGAACTAGCCTATTTTAAAATAGAAAGATTACGTTCATAAACGAGCCGTTCGCACTAGGAAAATTCCAATTTTTCGAACAGATAAACTATTCCAGATTTGGATATAATATCTGACAAAAAGAATGTTTTAAGACGATATTTTTTTATCTTTGAAATTCAGTCTTTTTAATCCGAATGGCTTTATCTTTGAGCCTTTAGAAAACTAAAACTCATTTATGGAACAGAAAATACATCAGGGAAGAAACGTAAAACGTTTTAGAGAAATGCTTAACATAAAACAAGAAGCATTGGCTTATGATTTGGGAGAAGACTGGAATCAAAAGAAAATTTCTATGCTGGAGCAGAAAGATGTAATTGAAGATAATCTGTTGAAACAAATCTCAGCAGTCTTGAGAATTCCTGTTGAAGCTTTTCAGAACTTTGATGAAGAACAAGCGATAAATATTATATCGAATACTTTTAACGATCAATCTAACGGCTATAATTATTACCCAACTTTTAATGTAAATCCAATGGAAAAATGGCTTGAAGCCTTAGAAGAAATTAAAAGATTAAATTTAGAACTTTTGAAAGCAAAAGAGGAACAGATTAAAATTTTAGAAAAATCATTAACAAATAAATGAGTTTTTTAAAAAGCGCAGAAAACTTCATAAGAATATTCCTTCAAATTGATATTTTTTCACTTTTCTGTAAATTATTTTTTTTAATAAAAAGAATCGATAAATTTTCTTCATCAGTTTTCTTCTGGCAAAACAACCATTTATTAATCAAATAAATACAAAAACATTAATTTAATTTATTTGAGAAGGTTCATTGCTAAAAGCATTTTTTTCTCCTAATTATTAAAAAAGTTTTTTTTGAAATCTTTTGCACATTCCTAAAATAGTTGCATTTTTGCACCCGCAATAGCAAAACAGGTCCGTTCGTCTATCGGTTAGGACGCCAGGTTTTCATCCTGGTAAGGGGGGTTCGATTCCCCCACGGACTACAAAAAGCTTCAGAGAAATCTGGAGCTTTTTTTGTTTGGGCTAAATAGGAAACTTCTAAAATTTTGATTATTTCTAAACAAAAAAAAGCGCAAAAGTCTAGAGACATTTGCACCGCTCCCGCACGAATCCTTTCGTGTGGCTATATGTTAGTTAAAATCTAGATTTGAGAACATATCAAAAGAAAGGATTCTAACAATATTAGAATCCTTTTTTCTTTACATTTTTTGTCGATTATCTTTGCGCCACACGAAAGGATTCGTGCGGGAGCGGGGTTACTTACCAAATAATACCCCAATATATTAAAGTCTTACTCTTTTTGCTAATTGCTATTCCTTTTGAATATCCATTTTGCCATTCAGGAGGCATTTGTAGATTAGGTAGTAAGTCGAAATTTTCAAAGCGATTTCCTGATTTAGCATCTAATACATAAATATTAAAACTTTCATCTAGTTTTATGTTACTTTCATCTACAGGATTATAAACCTTAAAATTTGGTACTGGATACTTCATCTTATAGCAATCTCTATTTATTAACAGTGAATCTAATATTTCAACCTTTTTTCTGTTTTCATAAGTATCTTTTGTTTCGAATCTATTAATTAAAAAAAGACATGAATCTCGGTATGTATATTTAGCAACATAATGATATTTATTTATGACAGAATCAATTTTTAATGAATCTACATTACTCTCGTATAGCATGAAACAAATATCATTTTTAGATTTATTTTTATTGTTAATAATTGTATATGGATATGCAACAAGTTTATTTGGAAAATGAGAAGTTAAATTTTTGTCAAATTCACTTTTACTTTTAATATACTCGTTAATATCTTCTTTACTTACTACTTGACCATTACAACTTACAAACATAATAGTAATAAATAACAATCTTAAAAAGATTATTTTTTTCATAATTAATTAATTTAAATTTCTAATAGTATAATCCATATGGTCAGTAAAAAGACCCCGCTACCGCACGAATCCTTTCGTGTGGCTATATGCTAGTTAAAATCTAGTTTCGAGAACATATCAAAAGAAAGGATTCTAATAATATTAGAATCCTTTTTCTTTACATTTTTTGTCGATTATCTTTGCACCACACGAAAGGATTCGTGTGGGAGCTCGGGACTGGCTATTATGAACTATTGGATCTGAACTATCAAGCTATGTTATAACTCGTTTACTTTGTCATTTTTCATGATAAACTTTCAATATCTTACAATCTTTCTTTTGTATCTCTATGTAAGCAACACCACCTTTTGTCATATGCAATGTTCCTTCTACAGCCCAAACATTTGACGATTTCAATGTTGCCACAAACGGTCTCTGTTTATAAATCTTTTCACCATATATAGGCACCAAAATTGCTTCAGCTACTTTTACTGCAGTTTCTTTATCTGGAACTAAATCCTTAAAAACTAAATTAGTTTTTTCTGTTTCAGATTTTATTACCTTTTTCAACTTCGTTTTTTCTTGGGAGAATGAATTAAAGGATATTAATAAAAAAACTACTAATATTACATTATGCTTTTTCATATTTTAGATTTTAAGTCTTATTTTCATTTGGTGAAATTTCATTTTTTCTATGAGCCTTTTTTGAGTTACTCCTCGCTCTCGGTTAAATCCTTTCGTGTAACCGCATACCAATTAAAATCTAGATTTGAGAACGTATCAAAAGAAAGGATTCTAACAATATTAGAATCCTTTTTTCTTTACATTTTTTGTCGATTATCTTTACGCCATACGAAAGGATTCGTGCGGAAGCGGTGCTATAAAATCAAGAAACAAATAAATTCGTTCTATCAACAATCTTCCATACATTATTAGTGCGCTTCAAAATAATTAAATCGGCTTTTTTACTGTGTCCTACAGATTTAATTAAAACAAACATAATTTTATCCTCATACAATTTAAAATTACAAAACTCAACCTCACCAACAAAGTTTGGTTTATCAATTGAAGAGTCAGTGTAAATTTTATATTTACCAATTGACTTTGGAAAATGAGAAGATACCTGAAAATTTTCATATTTTCCTTTTGTAAAAAGTTCACTATATAATTCCTTAAATTTGGAATTGTGACTAAATAAATCATTTATATCTCTATTGATTATTTTATCAACAACAATTGAATCTACCAAGTTAACAGCAAATGCAGTCTTTGGAATTATCTTTTTTCTATTGGAATCAAACTTTTCCTCTTCTATAAATGGAACAGGTATAAATGTTCCTTTCTTGTAGGCAAACGTATCTACCAATTGTATGAAGTTGTTTGCGATAACAGCTTCTTTATTAATACTTTCTTTTTTACAACTAAGCACAAAAAAGAAAAATATAGGGATAAAAAATATAACTATTTTCTTAATCTTTAAAATTCCAACCTTTTCCATATTTTTCAAGTAATTTATATGCATTATCTTTATTAATCATTTCATAAGGGCTAAATATGTGTTGTTCAAAACCATCACCAAATTCCCCGCTCCCGCACGAATCCTTTTGTGTGGATATATGCTAGTTAAAATCTAGATTTAAGAACGTATCAAAAGAAAGGATTCTAACAATATTAGAATCCTTTTTTCTTTATATTTTTTGTCGATTATCTTTGAGCCACACGAAAGGATTCGTGCGGGAGCGGGGAACTTTAAAGTTTTATAATATACATGCTAATATTCGATAGGCTTAAGCATAAAAGTATTTTCTTTTTTTTGCAAAGAAAATTTCACATCATTTGTAAAGAACTCTTTATCCGTTACGAAAAAAACTTTATAAGATTCTGAATCATTAAAAATTAAATTTTGCTCATATACTATTGTATTATTTTTAACAAACAATATGAGTCGAGATATATCCTTATCCCCAGTGTATGTAAACCCAATTTTTTTACTAACTTCTTCGTTCGATACTCCTACACCGAAAATGTATAATTTATCATATTTGAAAAGGTTATTGAAATTTAGATTGCATTTACTTTTGCAATTTAAATATACATTTTCAACATAATCATCTAATTTATCATTTCGCATAGTAGAACACGATTGACAATTCATTATTAAAACTATTACAAAAACTAAAAAAAAAATTTTCATATGTTATTATATTATCCCAAAGGGAGCTTCATTAATCTTTCATTCTTTTCAGACTGTTTTTTCCAAAACGCGTCAATAGCCCCGCACGAATCCTTTCGTGTGGCTATATGCTAGTTAAAATCTAGTTTTGAGAACGTATCAAAAGAAAGGATTCTAACAATATTAGAATCCTTTTTTCTTTACATTTTTTGTCGATTATCTTTGCGCCACACGAAAGGATTCGTGCGGGAGTGGGGATCTGAAATTATAGAAATATAAATGAATCTAAGTTCTAAAATTATTAATAAAACAAAAATAAGAATTGAAACATTTTCTAAAAATGATAATATGTTTGAATTAAAAATCTCTGATTTAGAAAATATATTGCACAACCTAGACCTTTGGTACTCCAACTCAATATTAGATGTAACGGTTAATAAACTATACACTATTTGAATAATTGAAATAATTAAATAATTCTTAATTAAATGAAATTTTCTAAATTTAAAAAGTAAAAAATTTAAAATTATTGATACGAATAAAAAAATATCAAAAGACATTGTATAATCATTATAAAACGAATTTGAAGTTGCAATTACTAGTGCAATGGTTGCAACGTTTAAACAAAAAGAAACTTTTTTCATAATTAAAAATTATTTTTTCATTATTGGTTTTTGCATTTTAAATGTTTGTCGGATTCTCTCCCCCCGCTCCCGCACGAATCCTTTCGTGTGGCTACATGCTAGTTAAAATCTAGATTTGAGAACGTATCAAAAGAAAGGATTCTAACAATATTAGAATCCTTTTTTCTTTACATTTTTTGTCGATTATCTTTACGCCACACGAAAGGATTCGTGCGGGAGCGGGGGCAAAAGAAATAGAATGGACTCACCTAAAGTATACTCTGCTATTGACTAATTATATTTTAATATGCTAATTTTGAGTAAAATCGTTAACATAATACGAACCTAAATAATCATCAAAGGTTATTCCAAATCCATTTTTAAAAAGAAAATAAGCTACATTTAAAACTCCATCATTCTCTTTTATTTTATTATTTATTAAAAACCTTTTTTTATCTGCACTTATCAAAGCGTATTTTTTTAAAAAGTCATTTCTATTTAAGTTTTTATAATCTTGTTCAATAACTTTATTGATTGTAAAACAAACATGATCTTTTGAATCTACTTTCATAGATAGCTTATGATTTAATATGGCATTAAAATAATCATCATATGCACCAGTAATATTGTTTTTCATGTATGAATAAAAAATTTCAGATGCCTCAACCTGACATATTTGCGTATTATTAGCACAGAATAACATATAATAGTTTACTTTAATAGCCTCATTTTGCTTTTTTTTTATTGAATATAAATCATAATAGTTTATTTCTTTTTCTTTTGAACAAGAAGATAATATTATTACTGTAATTAAAACTCTAATTAAGATTGAATGGTAAGCCCCCATAAGTTGTTCTTTTTGGTAAATTAATTAATGCTCTTCCTCTATTTTCGAAATCTACGGCTCGTTTTTCTGCCGGATCTTTTTCCGCTGATTTCCCTACAGAATCAGCCATTTTTCCTCGATCATAATCATACATATGTCTCATTTCATGAACTACTGTTGTAAAATCTGAGTCTGGAATTCCTTCCTGACTTTCAAAATTTTCTTTAGCATCATTTGAAAAATCAAATAATGTATTTGTATCTACAGGTTTGCTATTTTTCACATCCTCTGATGCTTGATAGTTGTCGAGATCCTTTTCATGAAATTGAGTTGTAACAAAATTAGACCTTTCTTTTCCCATTGTTTCTCCAATTGTGTGGGTCTGTTTTGAATTTTCTAAAACAAAAAGCGCGCCTTTCAAAACTTTATCGTTTGATCCTTCAATTTTTCTGAAAGCTGAAAGTACCGTATTTAATGTTTTATTACCTTCTTTTGGATCATATCTTGCTCCTTTTCCTCCATTATGATAAAAATTACCATTTCTATACTTTAATTCTTCCTTTGTTGAGCCATCTTTATTTCGAGATAAAAATATAATATCACTTGGTGCCATTCCATCAGGATCAATAAAAAATATTGGATTATTAAATGCATAATTATATGGACTATGTCTGCGCATTTTTTCCGCTAACGGGTCAATGTTCATCCACCTCCCAAGAGCAGGGATTATCTTTGCGCCACACGAAAGGATTCGTGCGGTAGCGGGGGGGCCAGCAGGAGAATAGTACTATCTCCTGATTGATATCCCTTTTATAAGCGTTGTAGCTGTAGTCAATCTGCTGTCTTTTTTGGCAGACATAACATTTATAACGTTGATTTCCGTTAGATTGAAATCCATTTTTTATGCATCTACCATTGCAAAAATTACATTTTATTTTCATGACCTAATTTGAAACACTTAGGTATGGCAAAAGCAATTTAAGGCTTATTAAAAGACAAAAAACGAAACAGACGACCTGCCAGCCGTCTCTTTTTCTATTCAATAATTAAAGTTTAATCTTACTTTTTAGTTAGTTAAGTGGTTAAATTATAAAAACACCTAATCTGTAACACTACCAACCTTTTCAATATATCTAAATATATCTTTTCTTTTTTAAAAGACAATATACGCCGAGTATTAAATTCAATGCTATTCCTAAATAAATTATAACATATTGTTCTTTTGATATACACAATGGACAATTGTGCAAATCTATACAAGGTTCACATAGAGGTTGAAAATAGTAATATAAAAATATTAATAAAAGATCAATGATTAGTAAGTTAAAAAAACAATTTCTAATTACTCTATTTATTTGGGCGACTATTAATTTCATATCTAAATTCTTTACCTTCATTATCTTTATCTTTTGACCACTCGTCATATGCTTTCATTGCGTCTAGAAGAATCCCGTCTATATTTTTTTGTTGCACTTTTCCTTTTGAACCTTTTCCCATTATATTACTTCCCCATCCTGGATGTGCTCCTTTACCATCAGTATACCTATCTATTAAACCTAATAAGTGTCCTACTTCATGGGGAGCTGAATCATCTTGAGCTAACGATTTTCCATTTCGTCCTGTACTTCTCCATTCTCCTTCATCTCCATCATAATTTACGTAAGATCTTTCAACATCATCATTCACATCAATAAAATTATCTCTATTATCCGAATCCCAATTCTCAGGTATTATCGTTGGGTCATTTTTCTCTTTTCCTTCATATAAGTCAACTTTTACTTTAAAATTCACTTTAAAAGAGTGTTTCCCATCCAATGATTTTGAACTAAATGTTCCTCCCCATTTTGAATTTATATCTTTTTGCATTTGAGAAACTACAGATTTTGTAGCACCTTTCCCATATAGATATACATTTGACGATATTGTTATCTGTCCCCCTTTTATAACTATAATTCCATCTTTTCCATTAGGATCCATAAAAATTACTGGATTTGCATTACAATATAAGAACGGGGTTTGATTAGGATTTTTCTCTGCCAGCGGGTCAATATTCATCCAGCGACCAATTGCTGGATCATAATTACGTGCTCCATAGTCGTAGAAGTTAAGCCCTAACTCATCTTGCAATTCCTTGCCGTTGTACTTATATTTATTCTCCGCACCAATTTTAACACCATTGTACCCCATGTGTTTTAACCCAAAAGGATAATAATTGTTTTCTTCCTGAATGGCTAAGTTTTTATCATAACTTAAACGAATATTACCCAAATGATCCTTGTACTGGTAAACATATTTATAAGAACCTGATGAAGGTTCTACATAACCTTCGGCTGTTGGGAAAAACTTTAAAGTACTGTTCTCGTATTGATAACCTCCCAGATAATCTGTTGTAACAGCTGCTGTACCGGCACGATTTACGATTTTCTGTACTTTCTGCCCTTCTGCATTGTAAATGTAAAGAATATTTCCTGTCGAGGCAAAGGTTATTTTAAGTGGCAGATTTAAATGGTTGTAGGCAATCGAGGTGATGCTTTTGTTGGCATCAGAGATCATGTTTCCGTTAAGATCATACATATAATCGTCAGTAGTCTGGGTATTATCTATAAAACCCAGTGCTTTGTTACTGTTGTCGATTACTTTTGTCAGCTGGTTGCTTTTATCATTTGAATAAGTATAAGCCAAATTATCAATAAGCTGGGCTGTTTCGCTCTCTCCGTTACGAGTTAGATTTGTAATATTTCCATTTTTATCGTACCCTAAAGTCTCGTTGTAAGCATTATTTACCACTCCGCTTTTTGCAGAAATACTTTCTTTTAAACGGTTCAGGTTATCGTATTTATAACCGTAGGATCTTACAATTCCGTTATCTGAATTTGTGGCCCACTGGGTCTCGGAGATATTGCCATTGTAGAGTCCGTTTACCCCGCTAAAAGCTGACGGAACATCATAATTAATCTTAAAAGCAAACAAATCTTTTGGATCGTTTGGTTTTGAAAGCGCACTGACGTCGTTAATTGCCGTAAGCCATCCTCTAATATTGTAGGTATAGTTAATGTTCTGGATATTGTTTCCAACTTTTTTAGAAATAAGCTGCCCCATTTCATCGTAGTTATTATTAGCAATAACCTCAACAGGTCCGTTGTTTATCTGGTGGGTATGAGTTAGTACGCGGTCCTGAGGCGAATAAGTAAACTCTTCTCTGATACTTAATTCTGTACTTCCTGAAGTTCGTTTGTGCTTTGAAATCGTGTAAAGTACCTTACCTGCAAAATCAAGCTTACTGTCTGCCAGAGTATAACCTCCCAGATAATTCTGTAAATGAGTTCGCATTGGGCGTGCTTTAGTATCATAAATCGTAGTACTGGTTTCGCCTGCTGTGCTTAAGGCTGTAGTAAGCACTCTCGTCCAGTTTCCTGTCGCAAGACTTTTTACATTGCTTAAAACAGTTTCGCCCTCAACCGCAGTTGGAAGTGCAGGTGCATTTGGGTAATTATAATCGTCATAATAATTAACGCTTAAAAGTTTAAAACTAGTTGGCGCAATGTTGTTGCTGTAATATACCTGTATGTTATCTATAGTTCCAGATGTCTGTTTGGTTTCAAACAATACAGTCGCTGCGTTTTGAGCATCCTGAAGTGATTTTCTTGCCAAGGCATTACAAGTCTGATTGTTCCATCCGGTATAAATTGGGCGGTTAAAAGCATCGTATTTGGTTATGATCCATCCCACAGTAGTTAAATCCGAAAAAGGAGAATTGGCAGGTCCTGTGGCAACGGGTCTGTCTAATTTATCATATACAATAAATTCCCATTGTTTTCCGGGAAGTTTTTTCTCAGCCAAACGGTTTTTGTTGTCGTATTTATATTGATAACATAAATCGTTTAAGATATCGGCATTGATTACACCGTCTGCTTTTGGAGGAATAACATAAGTCAGGTTTCCATAGAGGTCATAAACATAATAAGTATCGTGTTTATTACCGGCATCATAGGTTCTTTTTAGAACTATCTGGCCTTCTTTGTTTTTAAATTCTACTGTTGAACCAGCAGTTTCTAATGGATTATTAGCACTGTTTTCATCATAGGTTATATTCTTATACAGTTTATCTGCTTCATAATTCCCCGCATCTGCAAAGCTTATTTCATACAATCCTGAACCCACATCCCAAGATGTATTTGCTTTAAACAATCTTACTTCTCCTTCGGCATTAGACTGATAGTCTAATTTGATTTCGTGACCGCTGTCTTTACCCCAGGAAGCTCCCGGTGCAGCTTGTTTTAAGACTCTGCTTAAAGGAGACTGCTCCAATATTTTTTCTGAAAATGGATTAGAAGTGTTTTTGTAATTTGTATAAAATGATACTGTAGCATTTTCTGCTGTAAGCTGATCAATTCTCGGGTAAGTGCTGCCTCCGTTAGAAGCGGCATAAGGGAGATACTCTATTAACTGTCTGCCCAAACCATCGTACTTAACGGGAGTAACAAGATCCTGTCCGTTTCCACCCTGTCCTACTGCTATAGTCTGCACCGGACGCCCAAGTCCATCAAAATAACTGATATTTTGATTCATTTCGTCCTTGGTAAGCGTATTTAAATTACCAGACTGAATTGCTTTTTTGGGAGATATTGTATAAATAAAATTATCATCACTGAAAGTTTGTCCCAAAGCATTTGCCGTTGCCAATAATACGATTAGGATTGTTATATATTTTCTCATAAATCTATGTTTATCTTATTAGGCCTTTAATATCTATTTTTTAATCACCAGTAAAGTAACACTTACAATACTCTTAGCGTTTAATGTAAGAGAAGTAAACTTACTGCTCTGGCCAGCTGCAAATTCTACAACAACTTCCTGACTTGCTGCTGCTCCGGACAGGCGTAAAAAATTAACTGTAAATTTTAATGTGGCTCCATTATGATTTGTTCCCGTAGCCCAAGCGTCGATACTAAGTACTCTACTAGAAGGATCAAAATAACGTTCAAATAAAAAGTCAACTTCTCTGGTAGTGCATGTACCATTGACATCTGCATAAGCTTGTCCGTCAGTGTTAAATTTAGCAAGACCCAGAGCATCGGCATCTGCCTGAGAAACTGATGAAGTAACAGCTCCTGCTGCTTGATTATAAGACACCGTTGAACCAAATTGATTTTGTCCACAATTACTTCTGGTAAACAACCCACTTCTGGCAATACTATTATAAATACAAACACCATTTGCGTTGGCATAAGCCTGACCATTATTATTTACATCTGACTGTGCTAAATCATCTGCACTTGCCTGAGAATTTGAGATATATTTTCTACTTGGAACTGTATAAGTAACATAACTTCCTGATAAACCTCCTCCGCAATCATTTTTTGCAAATACACCTGATTTAGCAGCGCTGTAAAAAAAGCATTCTGCAATCATATTGGCATTATATTGTCCGTTTGCATCTATATCATTTTGAGCCAATCTATCTGCCGTTGTTTGTGAACCGCTAGTGTATTTGCCCGCAGGAACAGTATAAGTATACGTTCCCGGAGTACCATTTGCCGGACAATCGTTTTTGGTAAAAGTTTTACTAATTGCTGCATTACTATACGTACAACTTCCATTTGTATTCGCATTAGCTTGTCCGTTTGCCTGGAACAAAGCAAGTCCTTTTGAATCTGCATCAGCTTGGGAAATATTTGAAGTCTGCGCTCCTGCTGCCTGAGTGTAAGATACGCTTGAAGGTACTCCTCCAGGACCGCAATCATTTTTAGCAAATGATCCACTTTGTGAAGCACTGTAATACGTACAATTTCCGTTTGCATTGGCATAAGACTGACCATCTGCATTAAATTTAGCAAGTCCCAATGCATCGGCATCGGCCTGAGAAATTGTAGAAGTTAAAACTCCCCTATTCTGGCTATAAGTTACAGTAGAACCTGTTCCGCCTGAAGCACAATTGTTTTTTGTAAACGAACCGTTTTGTGCTGCACTATAAAAAGTACATACCGCTTCTGCATTTGCTGCATTTTGCCCATACGTATTTATGGCATTTTGTGCTAATTGATCTGCATTTTCCTGAGAGACATTGCTAACATAAGTTCCGTAAGGAACAGAATAAGTAAATGTTCCCGGATCAGCGCCAGCTGGACAATTATTTCTATAGAAAACTTTACTTACTGCTGCATTATAAAAGGTACAAACAGCATTTGTATTAGCATAATACTGCCCGTCAGTATTAAATTTAGCAAGCCCCAATGCATCGGCATCTGCTTGCGAAATGTTTGATGTTGATGCCCCTGCTGCCTGGTTGTAAGTCACGCTGGAAGGTGATCCGCCCGAAGCACAATTATTTCTTGTAAACGAACCGCTTTGCGCAGCACTGTAATACGTACAATATCCGTTTGCATTGGCATAAGATTGACCATCTGAATTAAATTTAGCAAGTCCTAATGCATCGGCATCAGCTTGTGAAATTCTAGAAGTTAAAACTCCCGAATTCTGACTGTATACTACACTGGAACCTGCTCCTCCTGCAGCACAACTGTTTTTTGCAAACGAACCGTTTTGTGCTGCGCTGTAATAGGTACAATATCCATTAGCATTAGCATAGGACTGACCATCTACATTAAATTTAGCAAGTCCTAATGCATCGGCATCAGCTTGTGAAATGTTTGATGTTACAACCCCAGCTGCCTGACTGTAAACCACATTTGAACCTATCGCTCCTGGGCTACAATTATTTTTCGTAAACGAACCGCTTTGGGCTATACTGTAATAGGTACAAGATGCATTTGCATTAGCATAGATCTGACCATCTGCATTAAATTTAGCAAGTCCCTTTGAATCTGCATCAGCTTGTGAAATATTTGATGTTACAACAGCCGCTCCCTGACTGTAAACCACACTAGAAGGCGTTCCTCCTGCCATACAATTATTTTTGGTAAATGTTCCTGTTTGTGCTGCACTTTTATAAATCTTAACACTGCCTGAAGAGTTGTCTCCACAATCTATAGTCTGGCCTTTATAATTATAACAATATTTTTGAAGCACATTTAAATCCTTATCTTTTACAAACCTTAATCTTTGATCTGCATCATATTCATAATAAGTGGTAAATCCTTTAGGATCGGTAATACTTGTAACCCCTATTAACGGATTATAGGTATAAGTAGAGATAAAAACATTTGGGAGTGAATTTCTGAATGCGTTCAGTCCGTTTCGCAGTTTTTGTTCCGAACAATTATCTGACAAGCAATTATCCGAATCATCATTAGACAGTGCCTGCAGATTTGCAATAGTCTCGGCAGAAATTGTACCGTAAGCCAAATTATCAATTTTAGCAATTGGCTGGGTTTTATTGTATCCCCAAATAATAGACACCGGAGTTCCTCCGTCTATAGTGTATTGCAGCACATTTCCTTTTTCATCATATAAATCATAGGTGATTTTTTTATCTAAATTTAAATCTATTGTTGCTGCTCCTTTGTTAGCATAAACAAATCTCGGAAGAAGCAGATTGCTTGTTGCACTGCTTTTCTCATAACTAGTAAGCTGCTCTGACATTTTAGCTCCATCTTTAAATGTTTGTGTATTTAAAGGGATTCCTATCATATTTGCTGATGCCAAATCTGAACTAAACGGTTTTGAAATCATCTCTGGATCAGGAGCATAAAAATATTTAGTCAGTAATGTTTCTCCAACTGAGTTAGTTGTTGTTTGCGATGTTAATTGCAAATGCGATGGATTGCCATAATTAAAAGTAGTATTGCTTACTACTTTACCTTTCAAAATATTGGATGAATTATAAAAATAACTCGTTTTCTCGGATGTTTTTTGGTAGAACCATAAAATTGGAATATTATAGGTTATAGGTTCAATTGTTCGCAATATTTCTACTCCTCCATTTGCATCATACGGACACATTGGAGTTAGAGGATCTACAGAATTCTCATGATTATTAGTAGTTCCCATACGAAACATCTTAAATCCATTGTAAAAAGAAGTATTAGAAGGATCTTCAAAATAAGTGTTTTTCTCTTCCTCTACTATATAAGCCGCTGTTCCTTCTGTTTTATAGACTTTCTTGTTCAAAACTTTACCTCTTTTCCACCCGGCAGCGATTTGTACTGTCGGATTTCCAAAAGGTATTTCATCTGAAGCAGTCGTAAATTCATATTGAGTATATCCGTTATTAGTTTGATTTTTAACATCAATCTGTTTTTCTTTTACATATTTATAAGCAATAGAGTTTCCCTCTATACCAAATCTGGAATTTGAACTAATAGTGTAAGTAGCCGTATAACTGAGTCCTCCTGTACAACCTATTCCTCCTGATGACCCGCTTTGACCACATTGAATAAAAGTATAATTGGTAAAATTGTTTGACTGGAAAGTAGTACTCATTCTATTGATCAACTGACCGCTCGTATGTCCTGCATCAGCAATATCAGAGTAATCATATTGTTTCTTTAGCGCTAAGGTGTTGTCATTGTCATAATTTTCTATGCTTGCAATTCTAAGTCCGGCGCCTAAGTTATTTTTTGGTACAGGATCGTTATTTACATATTTAAGCTGTAAATTCCTAACACTCATATACTTCCCATATACTTCAACTTCTATTGTACCGGATTCTTTTAATGCCAAAGGAATTTTAAACGGTTGAGTAAAACTGTCAGGACCAGAATTATAAACTTCAATTCCACCAGAAAATACCCTAACCAAAGCACGATAATGTTTAGAAATAGTGGGATCAGATGAACGTCCATTATCCTTTTCAAACATTAATTGTCCTTGAGCCTCTGTTGCCGTAAAAGGAATTGATACATAATTAACACAATCATCAGGATTTGGATTCAAACATATTACCCCATCAATACCTGGGCCTTCCTTTATTGGTGCCGAGCCGCCTGTACCTTGTATAACACTACTGTTTACAATTACAGGGGTATATTTACCAAAAAGGTCAACTCCATAAAACTCGTTTGTTTCATAATTAAATTTTGTCCATCCTTTTGTAGGATAATGTATTTCTTTTAAAATTCCTGCCTGATTCTCTAAAGAATTTACAACGCGATTTGCCCTGCCCACTTCTGTTGGATAAGGATAAGAGATATAATGTTTAGGAATTAAATCTACATTATTACTTTTTCCATTATTATATCCAAAAAAATCCTGCCCTTTTGAAGTCTTATTTGGTAAAGAAACATTTGAATAGGTAAACTCTTGCTCGACTCTGCCTAGTAAATTAACGACTCTGTCCAGCTTTAATCTTTTGTCTGAGTAATAGCTTCCTGATGGATTGAAATAAGAGTAATCAAAAGTATAGCCCTTTACATTTCTAAAGCCTACATCTAGTAATTGCTGGATTTCAATTTTGCTCAAATATCCGTTTCCAGCTCCATTAACCAAATCCTGCCTTCCTAAATTCTTTGTAAATACGATTTTGGAGTTACCATCATTAAAAGTAATTTCTTTTATTTTTTTTAAAAAAGTATCCGTATTTCCTGTCGCGTCAATTACCTCGCCTATTTGACCTCTGGAAATATTGCCTCCAGCGCACTCTAGTCTTTCTACAATGTTTTTTACCTCTACTCTTTGAGAAAAGCTTTTATCCGTTAAAGTTCCATCATCCTGATAGGTGAAGGTTATTTTATTATTTGATGGTGTTTTAATTTCATCAACATACCACGCGCTTATATAGTGATCACTATGAGTCATCGCTTGCATAGAAATTTCTGTAGTATTAAGCGAATAAACATTTCCCTGTGGATCTGTTATTCTAAATTTCATGTTTTCTCTATTTGCTCCTAAAAGTTCAACTTTAAAAGCATTTGGCGGTATTGTAACAACATCATTACTGGCAAAATTTCTAATATAAAAACTTCCATTTACCGTAGGCGATGAAAAAACATACATATCTTTTACCCTGGACTTATCTAGATTATAATCTAAATTTGAAACAGCACCTTGATCATAAGGATGCAGCTTAAAATAAGCAATAATGGCATCTCCATCTGGAATTACATCTATATTAGGATTGTTTTCGTCGATGTCGTCTCTTGGACTTAAAACTACTTGAGCACCGGCATTTAGATTCCAGCCAAGACCTACCCAGGTTGCTTCCTGATTAACTTTTATACCAGAAGCGTGGTAATCTAAAGATATTGGCATCTTGAAATCCTTTAAATCAATAGTATACAATGGTATCGATATACCAGGAACACCAGTAGCCAGATCAACAGGATATTCGCCATACTTTAAAAAAGCTGCAGCCTCGGGAGATTTTGGAGCAAAATTTGGAGTTTGAAAAGTATTCGTTTCCGTTTGTGCCTGAATCTGCAGACAAAACATAAATATTGAAAATCGTACTATTATTTTAAGAACTTGGTTAGAAAATATTCTATGCATTTTATGATGGTTTACTGGAGTTCTCATTAATCTTATTGTTTAATCACTTTTACAGAATTTGAGGTATTTTTAATTCTGCGCACGAAAATAATTTTTTATTCGGCTCATTTTTTACGTCTTTCCGTAAAAGCATTAAGTTTAGTTTGATCTTCGAACATAGCTCAAAAACGCTGTAATCTATTTCTGTAATAACAAAAATAAAGAGCACTCAAAACTTTTTTCTCAAAAACACCCCCATAACCAAACATAGTTTATTTACATTTGCACCCGCAATGGTTTAGCTGCGATTTTTCGATTTCAGCTAACGAAGAGGGAATCAGGTGTAAATCCTGAACAAGCCCGTTACTGTAAGTTCCATGCAACATTTTGACAGACAAGAAAGCGATTCACAGCTTTCAAAATCTAATCTTTTGCCACTGCATTTTTTCTCAAATGTGGGAAGGCGGCTCAAAATGGGAATAAGTCAGGAGACCTGCCACTGTATATAATTTCAGGCTTTCGCGGACCAAAGTTTTGAAGCAGACACAATATCAAACTAACATTTGATTTTAATTTTTCCGTTTAAAACTATTTGTCACAAATAGACTATTTTGCTATGCACGTATGTAAAAACAGGCATTTAAGCCTAATACATGGTGGGTTATGTTTCTTACTTTGGATTTTATTCACGAATCTGATTTTTGCGCAGCATAATCCTAAAAATAAGGAGCTTGACTCTTTAAAACCGCTTCCGTTAAACGAAGTTATTCTAACCGCAAGTAAACGCGAGTTCAGGATAGAGTCGCCTATGCCGGTTCAGATTTTATCCGGCAAGCAGCTTGAAAACCTCAACAGCCTTTCTGTTGCCGATGCTGTTCGGTATTTTTCGGGCGTGCAGTTAAAAGATTATGGCGGAATTGGCGGTTTAAAAACCATAAACGTACGAAGTTTAGGAAGTGCTCACACAGCGGTTTTTTACGACGGAATGACGGTGGGAAATGCTCAAAACGGACAAGTCGATCTGGGAAAATATTCTCTCGACAATATCGAAGCCATCGAACTTTATAACGGTCAAAAATCGACTATTTTTCAGCCGGCACGTGGATTTTTTGCTTCGAATACTTTATTTCTAAAATCGAAAATCCCTGTTTTTGAATCGGGTAAAAATGCAAATGCTCGGGCTTCTTTTAAAACCGGATCTTTCGGATTGGTGAATCCTTCTCTTCTCTATCAGCAAAAAATAACTTCAAAAATTTCCCTTTCATCGAATATTGAATGGATGAAAGCGGATGGAAAATACAAATACAGATATCAGAAAAAAGACGGTTACGACACCACAGCCGTTCGTCAAAACGGAGATATCAACGCTCTTCGTGCCGAGTTAAACTTAAACGCAAAATTTGGTACAAACGGACAAGCCAGTCTTAAAGCCTATTATTACGATTCTGAACGAGGTCTTCCCGGTGCCATTTTAGCAAACAAGTATGAATATGTACAACGCCAATGGGATCGAAATTTCTTCATTCATGCCTCGGTTCAAAATTCTTTCTTCGAAAAACACGAAATGCTTGCCAATGTAAAATTCAGCCGAGATTACAGCCGTTACATTGATCCGGATTATAAAACACTTCAAGGCGCATTGGACAATAAGTATTACCAAAACGAATTTTACGCTTCAATTGTCAATCTCTACCATATAAAAGACTGGTGGAAAATGTCTCTTGCAACAGATTTCTCCATAAATACGCTCGATGCCAATTTGTACCGTTTCCCTTATCCTACCCGATATTCTTATTTGGGCGCAATCTCAAGCGAAATGCACTGGAAACGTCTTGATATTCAGGCAAACTTACTTGGGGCTTATGTCGACGAACAAGTCAAATATTACCAGCAAGGAGACAGTCAGCATGTTTTTTGTCCCGTTTTATCTGCTTCTTTTCAGCCATTTGATATAAAGAATTTCAGAATCAGGGCTTTTTACAAAGAGTCTTTCCGAATGCCTACTTTCAACGATTTATATTACACTTTTATTGGTAACAGTTCTTTGCGTCCGGAATTTACAACGCAATACGACTTTGGAACTACTTATATTATAGAGCCGAAAAAGTTTTTACAGTCGGCATCCTTTCAGGCCGATGTTTACTACAATCGGGTAAAAGACAAAATCATTGCAATGCCGTCTTCTAATCTTTTTAGGTGGACGATGATGAATTTAGGAGAAGTCGACATTCGCGGATTAGAATTAAATACCAACTTCGTTTTCAAATTCCCTGAACAAATATTCTTAGATCTCGGTCTTAGTTATACGTATCAACAAGCAATTGATATTACCCCAAAAGGCACTACTTATGGGGATCAAATTCCGTATACGCCTAGAAACAGCGGTACATTAACTTCATCCATCAACTGGAAAAACTGGAATTTAAACTACAGTTTTATTTACACCGGCGAACGATACAGCCAGAAAGCAAACATTCTTGTTAACTATGTAAAACCTTGGTATACCAGCGACATGGCTCTTATTTGGAACGGAAAAATGGCAAAACTTCCGGTAAAAATAAGCGGAGAGGTAAACAATTTATTCAATCAATATTACGATGTCGTGCTCAATTTTCCAATGCCGGGAAGAAATTACCGATTAAGTCTTTCAATAAATCTTTAAAACAAATAGCATCAACAATTAAAATCGCAACAATGAAAACAAATTTCAAATTTTGGTTCTTACTCGCATTTGCAGCAATTGTCTTTCAGGGATGTCAGGAAGAAGATCCTATTATTCCTGAAGAAATCGTGGTTTTACCACCAGAAACGGTTACAACCGTAGAGGGTTTTTATCTTCTTAACGAAGGTAATATGAACATGAACAAAGCTTCACTGGATTATTACGATTATGCAAGCGGTGTTTACAAACGTAACGTTTACGGGCAAGCAAATCCTGAAGCCACTTTAGGTTTAGGAGATGTTGGAAACGATATTGCCATTTACGGTTCAAAAATATATGCCGTAATCAACAACTCTAACAAGGTTGAGGTTATGGATGCTGTTACCGCAAAACGCCTTAAAGTAATTGATGTAAAAAACTGCCGCTACGTAACTTTTGCTAACGGAAAAGCTTATGTAAGCGCTTACGATGGCGAGGTACAATTAGGAGAAAACTCTCCAAATGGTTTTGTTGCCGAAATAGACACTACATCTCTTGCTATTACAAAAACCGTAAAAGTGGGCCGTCAGCCAGAAGAAATGGCAATTGTAGGTACAAAACTTTATGTTGCCAATTCAGGAGGATATAGTCCGCCAAATTATGAAAAAACCGTTTCGGTAATCGATTTAAAAACTTTTACAAAAATTAAAGATATAGAAGTTGCCATCAACCTTCACAGACTTGAAGCCGATCAGGATGGAGATTTGTATGTAAGCTCTCGCGGCGATTATTATGACATCCGTCCTAAATTATTTGTAATTGATACCAAAACAGATAACATCAAAAAAACTTTTGATATTACATGTTCTAACCTCACAATTGTGGGCGACAAAGCTTATATAATTGGTTCTGAATTTAATTACAAAACTTTCGACTGGATCATTAATTATTCCATGATTAATGTTAAAACCGAAACACTGCTTTCAGAAAGTTTTCTGCCAAAATCAGTCACCGACGAAATTAAAACCCCTTACGGACTTGCTGTAGATCCTATCTCTTTAAATGTATACGTAACAGATGCCGGAGATTATGTTTCTCCAGGAAAATTATACTGCGTTGATAAAAACGGAAACACAAAATTCGTAGTAACCACAGGAGATATTCCGGCTCATTTTGCCTTTAAAACTAAAAAAACAATAATTAAACCATAAACCTTAAATTAAAAAAAATGAAGAAAATTTTACTAGCATTGTCGCTTGTCCTGCTTCTTTCAGGATGTTATAAGGACGATATTAACGATCTTAAAAATGACGTCAATGACTTGAAAAACAGAATGGCTCAATATGAAAACTTACTTGATGTTCTAAACAAAAGATTATATGTTGTAAGCTACGAAACCAAAGAAGGAAGCTATGTTATTACCATGAGCGACGGATCGAAACTAACGGTTCGCAATACCTCATCTTTTATAAAAATTGGAGACAACGGAAACTGGTGGATCGATGGTGTTGATACCGGAAAATCGGCTAAAGGAGAAAGCGGAGATAAAGGTGAAGCTCCAAAAATTGCTATTGGAAGCAACGGAAATTGGTTTATTGATAATGTAGATACCGGAGTTTCGGCAGCTGGACAAAAAGGAAAAGATGCAGCCGAAATTATTTCGGTATCGTTGGCAAACGGAATCATGACTTTTACTTTTGCAGATGGACGTACGATCAGCATTTTGGCAAGCGCACCAGAAATTACTTTACCAAATCCTGCAGGAGGTTTTGCTATTGATAAAATGCAATGGTTTAAAGTTGAACCACAAGTAGCAAATGCTTCGGGCGCAACTTACAAATGGATTGTAAATGGTCAGGAAACAGCCGTAACAGCAAGTTTCTTTTATGTTTTTGCAAACGCAGGAACTTACAATATTGAGTTTAAAGCTAAAAATGGCGTTGGCGAAAGTTCTAAAACTTTCTCTGTAACAGTTGCCGAAAAAACGTATTTAAACAGAATTGCACGTGTATTTGATTTCTTCCCTGCACCGGGACAATTTGTAAATGCCCTGCCTGCTGCTACTGCAACAGATACCGATGAAACAATGCGAGTAAAAGCAGAAACAGCTTTAACTACCGGAAGTATGGTAAGTTTAGGCGGATTTGGCGGTTACGTACAATTTGGTTTTGACCACACCATCGTTAATAAAGACGGAAATGATTTTGTTGTTCTGGGTAATGCTTTTACAGATTGGTCTGAACCGGGAATTGTAATGGTTTCATACGACGCAAACGGAAACGGAAAAGCAGACGACGAATGGTTTGAAATTGCAGGTTCTGAACACAACAAACCAACTACAATTAAAAACTACGAGATCACATATTATAAACCAGAAACTGAACCAACGAATCCAAACGAACCTAAATATATTCGCTGGACAGACAATCAGGGACAAACAGGATATCTTTCTAAAAACCAGTTCCATAAACAAACTTTCTACCCATTATGGAAAGGAAACACGGTAACTTTTAAAGGAACGTTCTTAAAATCTAACATTTACGATAAATCAGGAACAGGAACAAACTGGGCCAATCCAGCTTATGATTGGGGTTACACAGACAACTGGGCTAATACTGATGTAAGAGGTCAAATCGATATCAGCTGGGCTGTAAACGCAAAAGGAGAATCGGTTAAACTAAAAGGAATCGACTTTATTAAAGTTTACAATTCTAACCGTGCCGAAGGCGCATGGTTAGGCGAAGTTTCTACAGAAGTTTCAGGATTTAAAGATTTAAATTTACCATAATTTAGAAATCATGTTTTTTGGAAAAAGCCTCAGGAAATCTGAGGCTTTTTTAATTCACAGCTAAAACCAAAACAGTCAGTACGTTACCAAAAAATTCCTTAAATTGTGAATATCTATTTCAGTATTTCGGCTATTTATTTTGCTGTAAAATCTATCTTTGGCATCCTTAAAAAATAGAAAAGATGAGCGCAATTTGGTACGAATGCAAAGTAAAATATAGAAAAACAGATGAAACTGGAGGCCAAAAAGTTTTAACAGAACCTTATTTGGTAGATGCAATATCTTATACAGAAGCCGAAAAAAGAATTAATGAAGAAATGGCGGCTTATATTAGTGAAGAATTTAAAATCACGAATATAAAAGTGGCAAATTATGCCGAAATACATCCGTTTGAGAATACCGATCGCTGGTTTAAATCAAAAGTTTCTTTAATTGCTTATGATGAAGAAAGCGGTAAAGAAAGAAAATCAAACATGTATATGCTGGTTCAGGCAAACGATGTGAGAGAAGCTTATGATAACACGATTCATGTGATGAAAAACACAATGGGAGAATATTCTATTCCTGCCATTTCAGAATCACCAATTATGGACGTTTTCCCATATTTCAGCGGTGAAGAAGGAGAAACCGAAATGCTGGAAAGATTCAATGCACTAAAAGCTTCAAAAACTGTAAAAGCAGATGAAGAAATAGTAGACCACATGGAGTTTGAAACTGCAGAGGAGGAATAAATTTTCTAAAATTCCAAAAAAATTAAAATTCCAAATTCCAATTAAGAATTAATTCTCAATATTGAAATTTTAACAAATTAGCTTCAGAGAAATCTGGGGCTTTTTTATTTTCAGAAAACAGAATTTCATCCAAATAAAAAATCAAAATAAATCCTATATTCGCTTTGCATTTTATTTAACTGATACAAAACCTTTTATTAAAAACCAAAAGCTCCATGACCAAAAAAACACTCATTCTAATTGGGTTTATTATACTAAAATTTGTGCTGCAGTATGTTTTACTAAGTCCCGAATATGATTTGCAGCGCGACGAATACCTGCATCTGGATCAGGCACATCATTTGGCTTGGGGATATTTATCTGTTCCGCCTGTTACTTCCTGGTTTTCCTATCTTATTTTACTGCTCGGGAATTCTGTTTTTTGGGTTAAGTTCTTCCCTGCTCTTTTTGGCTCTTTGACACTTTTAGTTGTTTGGAAAACAATCGAAAGCTTAAAAGGAAACCTTTATGCTTTGGTCTTAGGCGCGACATGTATTGTTTTCTCTGCATTATTAAGAATCAACATGTTGTATCAGCCCAATTCATTTGATGTTTTGTGCTGGACGACATTTTATTATATTTTAATACAATATATTATTACCGAAAAACCTAAATGGCTTTACATTGGAGCAGTTGTTTTTGCTCTTGGATTTCTAAATAAATATAATATTATCTTTCTCTTAATCGGACTTCTGCCAGCGTTTCTACTTTCGAAACAAAGAAAAATACTAGCAGAGAAAAAACTCTATTTCGCATTGATTTTAGGATTGATTTTGATTCTGCCTAATCTGTTATGGCAGTACAACAATCATTTTCCTATTGTACATCACATGAAAGAATTGGCCGAAACACAATTGGTAAATGTAAACCGCACCGATTTTTTAAAAGAACAGCTTTTCTTTTTTATTGGATCCTTCTTTGTTATTCTTGCTTCGTTTTACGCCTTATTATTCTATAAACCATTTGAAAAATTCAAGCTCTTTTTTGCTTCGATAATCTTAACACTACTTGTGTTTTTATACTTTAAAGCCAAAGCCTATTATGCAATTGGGTTGTACCCTATTTACATTGCATTTGGTTCCGTTTTTCTTGCAGATGTTTTAAAAACAGGGTGGAAACGCTATTTAAAGCCCGTTTTAATTGCACTTCCGCTGCTATTTTTTGTTCCAATGTACTATCTGGTTTTCCCAAATAAAAGTCCGGAAAAAATAGTTACTGCAAAACTCGAAACTTATTACTGGGAAGACGGCAAAAAACACGATTTGCCTCAAGATTTTGCCGATATGCTGGGCTGGAAAGAACTCGCCCAAAAAACCGATTCGGTTTATGCTTTGTTTCCTAAATCAGAAAATACGTTAGTACTTTGCGACAATTACGGGCAAGCCGGGGCCATTAATTTTTATACCAAAAAAGGAATTAAAGCCGTTTCTTTTAATGCCGATTATGTAAATTGGTTCAACTTAAATGTCTATTACAAAAACCTCATTCGGGTTAAGGAATTTGAAGAAAATAGTAATGAATTTAAAGAAACAAGTCCGTATTTTGAATCTGCTTTTACAGCGGGTCAAATCACAAATAAATACGCCCGAGAATACGAAACAACAATTTTTGTTTTTACTAATGCCAAAGTCAACATCAATAAAAGATTGCAGCAGGAAATTAACGAAGAAAAAAATTATATCAAGGAATAATTAAATTAATGATTGATTTTACCAATATCGACTATTTAAAAACCGGAAATCCCAGACAAATTCAGGCTTACGAAATCTTAACCCAAAATAAGGTTTTAGAATTTTTATCTGAATTTGATCCAATTCTGGTTGGCACAATCCCGATAAATATTGATATTAAAAACAGTGATCTCGATATTGTTTGCTATTGGAAAAACAAAACCGAATTTATCAATAAAGTTTCTGCTTTTTTCAAAAATGAAACCGAATTTAAAATTCAGGAAACTACAATTAATGAGCACGATTCTATTGTTGTAAACTTCAAAATAAATGATTTCGAAATAGAACTCTTTGGACAAAACATTCCAACCAAAGATCAAAATGGTTACAAACACATGATTATCGAACATCAAATTCTGGAATCAAAAGGTGAAAACTTTCGATTAGAAATCGTCAAACTCAAGCAAAATGGTTACAAAACTGAACCAGCTTTTGGAAAATTATTAGGTTTAAAAAGCAATCCATACTTAGAATTACTCGAATACAAGATCTAACTCAAACAAAACAAGTTTTCAATTTGCTACAAACCAAACAGTTACAACTGAAGATTGATTTAACAAAAATTTTTCATTAATTTCTTTGCATAACAGTATTTAGTACTTATCTTTGCACACGAAACATCGCGGGATAGAGCAGTAGGCAGCTCGTCGGGCTCATAACCCGAAGGTCACAGGTTCGAGTCCTGTTCCCGCTACTAATAAAAAACACCACTTAATACAAGTGGTGTTTTTTTGTTATAATATTTATGATATGGATGAATTTGTTGTCTACATTCTTTATTCTGAAAAATTCAAAAAAACTTATACGGGTTTTACTTCTAATCTAATTGAAAGATTTAAATCACATAACTTTCTTGAAACAAAAGGTTATACTCCAAAATTCAGACCATGGAAAGTAATTCATGTTGAATTCTTCAATTCTAAAACAGAAACTCTTAAAAGAGAAAAACACCTAAAAACTGGAGTAGGAAGAGAATTCATTAAAAGTCTTATTTCCTAATCATAGATCATCGGGCTATTATCCGCCACGGCGGACACAGGTTCGAGTCCTGTTCCCGCTACTAAGACAAAGCTTCAGAGAAATCTGGAGCTTTTTTTTATTTCAAAAATTAAACCGTTGGTTGGACTTATATACGCCACGTCGAATATTTGAATTCCCGCTACAACGATTAAAGCTTCAGAGCGATCTGTAGCTTTTTTTGTTCCATAAATTTAATTTAAAAAAATGCTCATGAATACAATCTCAGTAAATCCCAGCTCTTCGAGATGTTCCAACAAACGCTGCGCAAATATCTCTGACTTTGTGCCACTTCTTAAAACTAATTTCAACTTCTTTTTGAACAATTTGCTCTTCTGTTCTTCCAATTGTTGCTTCAGTAAAACCTTTTGCAGGTTGTTTCCAAATATCTTTTATCATATAATTCCCTGATTGATGCTAATACTCTTGTCTGAAAAAATTACTACCAACTCCTTACGACTACCGGAAATTGCTAACTTTTGACCTGAGTTCTTCTGGCTAAAACAAATATAGCTGAAAAGTTACAGAGTTCTGGCAAAGCAAAAACCTTGATTTAACATAAGTGTTTTAAATCTAGAAATTAAACACTAAATTAGCTACATATCCTACTCGCCGTTAAACATTTATGTATTTATAGTTTGATTTAAAAAACCATAATCTTGTTGAGTTTAATGCTAATAGATGAAAAAAAGAATACTCGTTTAATTACATTCATTGATACCGAAATTGAACCAACAAAAGGTAAAATCCTTGATATAGGTGCAATTAAAGAAAATGGTAATCAATTCCATAAAGCATCTTTGGGAGATTTCGCAGAATTCCTTAAAGGTGACGATTATATATGCGGACACAACATTTTAAATCACGATATAAAATATATAGGTAAAGTAATTCATGATGCTGGCATTAACTCTTCAAACATAATTGATACGTTACATTTATCTCCTTTGCTATTTCCAACTAAACCTTACCATGCGTTATTAAAAGATGATAAACTTCAGACGGAAGATGTAAACAACCCGTTAAACGATTCCATTAAAGCACGAGATTTATTCAATAGTGAAATTGCCGCTTTTAGGCAAACGGATGAAACCCTGAAAGAAATTTTTCATCTTCTTTTAAATCGTACAAAAGAGTTCGGAGCTTTTTTTCGGTTTGTAAATTATATGAATACAAGTTATGATGCAGAAGCGCAGATTAGATTAAAATTCCACGGTGAAATTTGTGAACAGTCAGATCTCACCAAAACAATATCTGAACATCCTATCGAATTGGCGTATTGCCTGTCGCTGATTAATTCATTTATAATTCATAAAAAGGTTCATTCCATTACACCTCCATGGGTCCTTAAAAACTATCCCGAGGTAGAACGCATAATGCTATTATTACGAAGTAAACCTTGTTTAACGGGTTGTACTTACTGTAACAACGCATTGGACACCTACAAAGGACTAAAAAAATTCTTTGGCTTTGATTCTTACCGAACTTATGGTGGTGAACCACTTCAGGAAAAAGCTGTTAAGGCCGCCGTTAACAACAAGTCGATACTGGCTGTTTTTCCAACTGGCGGCGGAAAATCAATTACATTTCAGGTTCCAGCTCTTATGAGTGCCGAAAACTCGAAAGGGTTGACTATCATAATTTCTCCGCTTCAGTCGTTAATGAAAGACCAAGTCGACAACCTTGAAAGAAATGGCATAACTGACGCAGTTACTATCAACGGACTATTAGATCCGATTGAAAGAGGCAAATCGTTTGAAAGGATTGAAGACGGCTCTGCTTCTATTCTATATATTTCACCTGAATCACTGCGTTCAAAAACGATCGAAAAGCTGATTTTAGGTCGAAAAGTGGCCCGTTTTGTAATTGATGAAGCACACTGTTTTTCGTCATGGGGACAAGATTTCAGGGTTGATTATCTATACATTGGCGATTTTATAAAATTAATTCAGGAAAAGAAAAACCTTGAAGATGGTATACCGGTATCTTGCTTTACCGCAACAGCCAAACAGAAGGTAATTGAAGATATTCGGGATTACTTTAGAGAAAAGTTATCGCTGAATCTTGAAATATTTACGTCGAAAGCGTCAAGAACTAACCTTCAATATAAAGTTTATGAAAAGCAAAATGAAGAAGAGAAATATTTGACTACCCGGGATTTAATTGAAGAAAAAAACTGTCCCACAATTATCTATGTGTCCAGAACGCTCAAAGCTTACAAACTTGCCGAGCAGTTAATAAAAGACGGTTTTAATGCAAAACCATACCATGGCAAAATGGATAAACAGGAAAAAACCAAAAATCAGGATGCCTTTTTAAATGGTGAAGTGCAAATTATGGTGGCTACTTCTGCATTTGGTATGGGAGTAGACAAGAAAGATATAGGCATGGTGATTCATTATGAAATTTCAGATTCACTTGAAAACTATGTGCAGGAAGCAGGACGCGCAGGCAGGGATGAAAATATTTCGGCTGATTGTTTTGTGTTGTTTAACGAAGAAGATCTCAGTAAGCATTTTATTTTGCTAAACCAGACTAAACTTTCAATTAAGGAAATTCAGCAAGTATGGAAAGCAATAAAGGATATTACAAGATTTCGTTCTCAAATATCTTATTCAGCATTGGAAATCGCGCGAAAGGCAGGTTGGGATGATAATGTTGTAGAAATAGAAACACGTGTTACCACCGCAATTGCCGCCCTTGAAGACGCGGGATATTTAAAACGTGGACAAAATATGCCGAGGATATTTGCTAGCAGTATTTTATCTAAAAATGCCCAAGAAGCCATTGATAAAATAAACACTTCGGAAAAATTTGAAGAAAAGCAAAAAGAACATGGTGTACGTATTATAAAAAAACTCTTTTCAAGCAAAAGTAGAAAGGAGACGAACAACGAAACTCCCGAATCAAGGGTAGACTATATTAGCGATCATTTAGGCATTAAAAAAGAAGAAGTTATTAATGTAATAACCTTATTTCGTGAAGAAAATATTCTCGCCGATGCCAAGGATTTGACTGCATTTATCAAGAACACAGACAACAAAAACCGTTCTCTTGCTATCGTAGAGTCGTACAGCAAAATTGAAAACTTTTTACTATCAGTGTTCAAAGAAGAAGAAAGTATTTTTCATTTGAAAGAATTAAACGAGCTGGCTGAAAAAAATGACTGTAACGATGTAAACACTAATAAACTAAAAACGATAATTAACTTTTGGTCTATTAAGAACTGGATTAAAAGAAAGAACTCACAACATTCCAAGAACTACATTGCTGTACTTTGTCTTCAAACTAAAGAACAATTAAAAGACAAACTCGAAAAACGTCATGAACTTGCAACATTTATCATTAATTTCTTTTATGATAAAACGCGCACCGAAGTAATAAAAGATCAGACAGATAAAGAGGAGATTTTAGTTGAATTTTCAGTACACGAACTAAAAGCTGCTTATGATAATAGCTTAAGCCTTTTCAAAAAAGAAATAAGTATTTATGACATTGAAGACACGTTGTTCTATCTTTCGCGAATTGAGGCAATAAAGATAGAAGGCGGTTTTCTTGTCGTTTATAATCGTTTAACCATTGAGCGAACTGAACAAGATAATAAAAAACGATATACTAAAGATGATTATCAAAAGCTCAACCAGTTTTACCAAAGTAAAGTTCAGCAAATACACATAGTGGGCGAATATGCCCAAAGAATGATTAAAGATTACAGAGATGCACTTCAGTTTGTAGAAGATTATTTTCAGCTTAATTATAGCTCTTTCTTAAACAAATATTTTAAAGGCAGTGAGAGACAGAATGAGATTACGCGGAATATTACTCCTGCAAAATTCAGGCAGCTATTTGGAGATCTTTCACCTACACAATTAAAAATTATAAAAGACAATGAAACACAACACATAGTGGTCGCTGCTGGTCCAGGTAGTGGAAAAACAAAGGTATTAATCCACAAACTGGCTTCGCTCCTATTAATGGAGGATGTTAAGCACGAGCAATTGTTAATGCTGACATTTTCAAGGGCTGCAGCTACCGAATTTAAAAAACGTTTATTAAAACTGATTGGTAATGCAGCAAACTTTATCGAAATTAAAACATTCCATTCTTACTGTTTTGATCTTTTGGGTAAGGTTGGTACTTTAGAAAAATCGACCGATATTTTAAACATGACGGTTGAAAGAATTAAAAACGGTGATGTCGAGGCTAATAAAATTACTAAAGCTGTTTTAGTAATTGACGAAGCTCAGGATATGAATGCGGATGAGTTTGCTCTTATAAACGCATTGATGGAACAAAATGAAGAAATGAGGGTTATTGCTGTGGGAGATGATGATCAAAATATTTATGAATTTAGGGGAGCAAGTTCTAAATATCTTCAACAGTTCATTTATGACAACAAGGCCATAAAACATGAATTGATTGAAAATTATCGTAGTAAAACTAATCTGGTTTCATTTTCGAATCAATTTGTCCAACAAATTCAACACCGCCTAAAAGAAACACCAATCATTGCAAATCAAAGCGATAATGGAAAAATCAAGGTTGTCAGATATCAAAACAGTAATCTTATTACGCCTCTTGTAAATGATATCGTTAACACAGATCTTTCCGGAACTACCTGCGTACTCACAAAAACTAATGAGGAGGCTATAAAAGTTACTGGTTTACTTTTAAAGAATGATATCAAGGCAAAACTGATACAATCTAATGATGGTTTTAGTTTGTGTAATCTTGTTGAAGTTCGGTATTTAATGAATAAGGTAGATTTAGGACCTGATATTTACACCATCAGCGATGAAGTTTGGAACAATGCTAAACGAGAGCTAACAAAAACCTTCGGCAATAGCAATAAATTAGAGATTTGCCTCAATATCATCAAAGATTTTGAAACCACTAATCCTTATAAAAAATACAAATCTGATTTAGAAGTTTTAATTCGGGAATCTAAATTGGAGGATTTTTATAATGAAAATGGCGAAACAATTTTTGTGTCAACCATTCATAAAGCTAAAGGAAAAGAATTTGATAATGTATTCCTTTTGCTTGAGAATTTTAATATGACTACAGATGAATGTAAGCGACAAGTATACGTAGCGATGACCCGAGCTAAAAGCAATCTAAACATTCACGTAAATGCAAACTATTTCAATCATTTGGCTGCAGAAAATTTGAAACAAATAAATGATTTTGAAGTTTATGCTGCACCGGATAAAATTGCTGTACACGCAACCTTTAAAGACATTTGGCTAGACTATTTTATTAACAAACAGATTTTAGTTTCCCAACTGGCCTGTGGAGAGATGCTATATGTTAATGATGATGAATGCTTAAATTCAAACGGGCAATCTGTATTGAAGTTCTCAAAGTTATTCATTAAAAAAATTGAGGAAATGAAATCAAAACACTATGAACTAAAAAGTGTAAAAGTGAATTTCATATTGTACTGGTTTAAGGAAGAAACCTCACAGGATATCAAAATAATCTTACCTGAACTTTATTTTGAAATTATTGACACAATTAAAACTTAGTTATTTGTTTTATACGAAAAAATATCACACTCCCCTCTCCCAAATATTCACAGTAAAAATACTTAAAAACTGGCACGGTAATAATAGCAACAGAAACTCATACAAAATCTAAACTATTCTGGAAATTATAAAAATAGCGATACAAAAAACTATAGTAAACACAATTGAGTTAACGATTCTATCTTTTGTTCGGATTGAGTTATGTGCTATATCTAGGTTCAATTTATCTTTTTTTCTTATTTTATTTACTTTCATATTCTTTATTTTTAATTCATTGTTTTTTGCTTATCTAAACTCAAACTGCATGCCAAAACAACGAAAGACATCTTAAACAAATGAATACCAACAAAATAAAAACAAAACAATATTATCTATCCTATAAACATTTATCAAAATGATATGACTAGCTATCAAAATGATAAAAGTTTTACACTGCTTTTGTAAGGCAAAAAAATCCAAAACAAAAGCATTTTGTAAAGAAAAACTAACTTCAATACACAACAATAAATTAATTAATATGTTTTCTTAATAACGGAGTTTATTTTAGTAAATGTTTTTATAAATTTGCAATCTTATATTGAAACCCGTTATTTTCGATACAAAATTATGACTTTCACACAAATACCATGAAATTGCCTTAAAGTCCTTATCCAAAAACAAATTATATATAATCATATTTAAACACAATGCTTAAAAACAACACACCCCAGATTCTATTTTTTGTTCTTTTAAATTTATTTTTTTCCATCAATGCATTTTCTCAAAAAAGTATTTATGCGGGAATTGAAATTGGACGCAGAGCAATAAAAGTTTCAGTTCTAGATGTAAATAACATTAAGAAAGCTGACTATAAAATCCTTTCTTTCTGGACTGAAAGAATTCCTTTTGCCGATCATATTTCGGCTAACGGAGAACTTACTCAGGAAGACATCAACAAAACGACTGTTACAGTTGTTGATCAATTGAAAAAAATAAGAGCCGAGCACAAAATTCTTGAAGAAAATATCTTTATCGTAGCCGCTCCGGTTTTTGCAAATGCTCGTAATATTGACGCTTTAAAAAGCAAAATTGCTACTCTTACCAATAAAGAACTTGAAATACTTGATGTTAACGAAGAACCTAAAACATTAGTAAAAGGTGCTATGCCTCCTGTTGATTATGCAAATGCTTTTCTTCTTGATATTGGTGCTCAAACAACTAAAGGCGGTTATATTGATGAATTAAAAGACAACAAACTTGAGTTTATACCTTTAGAATTAGATTTTGGTACAATGACACTTACAGATGCTGTACAAAAAACAGTTCTAAATCCGTCTCAGGCAAATGACATGTCGACTTATCAGGAAAAGTCTTTTGATTTTAATCAGGTGCTGCGTAAAAAAGTAAAAGATCTGTTTGACAAAAATCCTCTTTTATTAAAAAAGGATAAGATATATTTATCAGGTGGCGCTGTTTGGGCATTCTCAACTTTATTCTATAATGAAAATGTAAAAGAGCATTATATTGCTTTAACCTTACAAGACGTTATAGATTACGATGCAATTCTAAAAAATAACTTCAGTAAATTTACCAGTCTTGCTAAAACCAATTCAGAAGCTGCGAGAGTTTTAAGTACATACGAACAGAAATACTTAATATCTGCCAATAATATTCTTGTTTCGTGCCTTGAAGCGATTCCAAATTTAGAGACTAAAAAAATATACTTTGTAAAAGACGGACAGGTAATCTGGCTTATCTCGTACATTGCAGATCGCTCTAAAAAAGTAAATACTAATTTTTAAAAGTATTACTTTATAAACCAAAATTAATATAAAGGGCTGCCTCAAATAAAAATTGAGACAGCCCTTTTATAATTATAATAGATTGCTGATTCTTATTATTAATCGCTATGCGTTTGGAGGTGTTCCTTCTGCATTTGCTGCCACTACATCTATCTGAATTAACGCATCTTTAAGCAAAGCCGATACACCAACTGTTCTGCGGGCAGGAATACCACTCGGGAAGAATTTTATATAAACATTATCTACAGCCTCAATATCTTCGATGTTTTTAAGGAAGATATTTACTTTAACCACATCATCCATGACATGGTTGATGCTTTCTAAAATTGCCTTACTATTTTTCAAGCATTGTTCTGCTTGTTCTTTTATACCTCCGGTTACAAGTTTACCCGTTTTTGGATCTAAAGGCAATTGAGCCGAAAGATGATTATAATGAGAAAAAGCCACCGTTTGTGTCGATATTGAGCACTTTGGCACATGTTCTGTATTGTTTGCTTTTATAACGATTCCGTGTCTGTCTTCAATGGCTTGCGGAGGCGTTCCGTCTCCGTGAGAAACTACTGCTTCTATCTGTACCAAAGCGTGCATAGGCAATGCTGAAGCTGCAATTGTTGTACGTGCTGGAAAATAAGCCACAGCTCTTGCAATCGCCGAATCTGGGAAAAACGTGGTATAAACTTCGTTTACAGCATCAATATCTGAAAGGTTTTTAAGGAAGATATTAATCTTTACAACATCATCTAAAGGAACATCGATACTTTCTAAAACTGCCTTAATATTTTTTAAACATTGTACCGTTTGCTCTTTTACACCGCCAATAACCAATCTGCCTGTTTTGGGATCGATAGGCAATTGAGCCGAAAGGTTATTGTAATGAGAAAATGAAACTGTTTGCGCAGACAAAGCACTTAGCGGCGCATTTGCCGTATTGTTGGTAAGCTTTATCAAATCACCAGATTGAGGCGCATTTGGGATTGTGCCTTCGCCGTTGGAAACTAATGCTTCTATTTGTACCAATGCATTTTTAGGCAAAGCTGCAA
Organism: Flavobacterium sp. GW821-FHT12A05; assembly: GCF_058807735.1. Lineage (NCBI taxonomy): Bacteria > Pseudomonadati > Bacteroidota > Flavobacteriia > Flavobacteriales > Flavobacteriaceae > Flavobacterium > Flavobacterium sp. GW821-FHT12A05. Next base: position 179,974 of record NZ_JBXAQY010000002.1, read on the forward strand.
CTGCAACTGTAGTTCTTGTAGGCATATAAGTTGCGAAGAAAGTTTTATAAACTTCGTCTACTGTATCAATGTCTTTAATATTGGTAACAAAAACCGTGATTTTAACAACATCGCTCATAACGTGATCAATGCTTTCTACAATGGCTTTGATGTTTTTAAAACATTGTTCTGCTTGTTCTTTTACACCGCCAGCAACTATTTTACCCGATTTTGGATCGATAGGTAATTGTGCCGAAAGATTATTGTAATGAGAAAAAGCGACGGTTTGTGAATAAGGACCGATACTTTTTGGAGCATTTTCAGTATTTCTAGCTAATACTGCATTTAATTTATTTGAAGCCATTTTGTTTTGTTTATCTAATTAATAATTTGAAGTTTTTCTGCTTAAATCAAGAAAAGAATTAAGCGCCATATTTTGGCTGAATCAAATTTATTGAGGTTAGAATTCAAAATAATTCACGATAAGACATTAGAATGTAGTCATAAGGTTTTTTTAAAATAAATCAAAAGGGCTGCTTTTTATAACTTTGAAGCAGCCATTTGTTTCATTTCGCTAAGAAATTCAAATTCATCTAAGGGAAACAGCTGTAATACAACTTCGAGCATGAGTCCAACATTTATTGATTGATCTTTTCCTGTTTCCGAAATTTTATGCTCGTCATGCTCCAAAGCCAAAATACACAATTTTAGCATATTAGTAATTACAGAACCTAATTCGTAATAATCTAATAGTTTGATTTCGGCTACATAACAATCTTTTTCATCTTCTGCTGGTTTTAATGTGGTTAGAAACTCCGTTGTCAATTTTTTGATATCTTGTAGATCTTTAATTTCTTTCATTTTAATTATGAGAATTAAGTTAACTTTATAAAGATTCAAATTTGATAATACTTTTGTAAAATTTGGTTATCTTATATGATAACCAATAAAATAAAAAACTAAAAATGAAAATTTCTTCAAAGCCAAATTATATTAAATCATCAAATTTGATCTTTATCTCTGCAGCACTTGGGGTGGTCAACTTTTTTATGTCAACCGAAATACCTTCATCAAAATTGGGAGTAAAATCAGGTATCATATCTGTTTCATTAATGCTAATACTCGCAATACTCATTAGATTTGAGGTAAGCTGGACTAAATATGTTTTATTGGTTTTAATTATTTTAGGAATAAATGTACTTCCTCCAATTATAAAATATGAATTAGCTAATCATCCTTTAAACGGAATCATCATTATTTTGCAGTCAATTCTTCAAATTTATGCCGCCTTTTTATTGTTTTTTGGCAGGAGCAAATAATATAATTATAAAAAATGCCGCTTAAAATTAAGCGGCATTTTCTTTTTTAAGAATGCTTATTTGATAATTAAGCTTATCTAAAATTATTGTTGTTTTTGAATTTATAAACAAACTGATTCGCTTGTTTATCTCCCGGGAGATTATATTTCATTACTATTTCGTAATTTCCGTATCGCATAAATAGGAAATTGCTGTTTATAAATCGCTGTGCAAGTGCCGAAACACCTGCTTCTCCGTTTACGTAAGAGTTTACAATTTGATTGTTTAAATCCATCCAGTCTTGTTTATAAAGCAACGGCAAATTATACTTAAACGGAAAATTCTCTTTTGTCCACGATTCGTTAACTTCGTTTTCTATACTAGTCATATAATAAGCATTAAGCGGTATTGCTTTTGCAGGTACAACTCCTAACTCGCTTGTATCTCTATTACTGATCGAGAAATTACCATTTAAAGGATAATCTTTGTATAGATAAGGAAAAATATCTGTTGTATAATATTGATCGTTTAGTTTTGATTCGGCTGTTATAATTGCTTTATTATCGCTGTAATTTACTCCTCTAAGCTCAACTAGATCAAATGCTTCCTGACTTGAAATTGTGTTGGTTAAATAAATAACATCTGAATAGAGAACTCCAAAATTATAGCTTTGTGTGCTTATTGCATTCATTTTAGATGCAAAGGTTCTGTATTTACTCGTATTAAACGAATAGGTCAAACGATCAATGCTTCCTTCCGCTTTAGACAATGCATCGGCCTGATTTTCTTTTACTTGAATATCATTCCCTTCATTATTAATTGTATTGGTTTTTACACCTGCTGAAGTAGATTTGGTTGGATTCTGTTTCAAACTACTTACGATTGAAAAATTGTATTTCTTATCCTGATCTATGTTTGGCAAATTGTAATATACTTCGTTTGAACCTGTATCATAATTAAACGCTACAGCTTTTGAATTTGAAGTTCCGTCCTGATCCATTTTTATACTGGTTTCCCAATTTGAATCTTCAAATAAATAATCCTGTCCTCGTTTTAGCTGAATATACCCTTTAGGATATTCTTCTTCAAGGAAATATTTTTGATCTACAATTGGATATGAATATTTAATATTGGTAAGCGGAATATGGTTAGGAGCACTTCCTGTTGTAAATATTCTTTCTTCATATTCTGTAGCTACTTTTCCGTCTACTTTAATAGCCTGAAAAGAACCGTTTACCATTTTTTGAAAACTAACCTCAACCTGAACTTTAAGCTCTTTGTGCGGAGGCAGAATATCTGTTGATACAAAATTAACTCGGTCCTTTGCAGCACTCCATTCAAAAACACCCGGAATTTCTTTTGTTCCATCAAAGACTTTAAATTTTTCTAATATTACTTTATAAGTAACATCGCCTGCATCTTCGGGAATTACAAAAGCTTCGTTGACTTTCATTGAAAACGCGGCTTGCGGTACGGCAAAAACATCTACGTCTGTTGTACTTTGTTTTGGAGTTACATCGGTTATTAATTTAATACCTCCTAATGGCGAAGCATTTTCAAATTGACATTCTTCTCCTATTTCAAATTTAAAGCGGAATTTTCCTTTTATTAATCCTCCCAATATACTCATGTTACCTGCCATGTAGCCTCGCATCCAAACCGGATTTGGTAATTTTGCCTGTAATAAAACAGCGGCTCCTCCTGAAACAATAGGAACTTTTAATTTTAAAAATGATAATTTAATTCTAATTCCTAATTCTCCCTGCAGGTAAGCATAAGATTGTCCGTTAGCATACCATCCGTTTATACCAACACGATCTCCCGTGTTAGAACATCTTGCTTCCTGATAATCTTTAAGCATAATATCGAATCCCATTCCTGCCTGAAAACGAGCGTAAAAAAGTAAGAAACTTAAATCTCCGGTATCAAAATCTAAACTGGCTCCAAAGGCTATACCTCCTCCATTTGCCAATGCGTTTTCGTCACGCATATAGTCGAGCTCTTTTAAATCGACACCTAAAATCTGTGCAACCTGAGGCGGCGGCGGCGGGCTTCCCGGAAGTAGTGTTCCAGCCATAAAGTAGCTTGTTGTTTTTAAATACATTCCGGCTACGCCTATTTTTATACCGCATCGGTCATCAGGTGTTCCCATGTACATGTACCAATCTTTTGGATCTTTGTGGAAAACTCCCCAAACTGCTCGTCCTCCCGGTCCTGTTCCTGAAAGGAAATTTCCTGGCGTATTGATGTATACATCTGTTGTGGCGTGCATCGAATTATTTTCAAAATCAAATTCAATAGCTGCTGCCATTTTTATTCCTACCGCAGCCGATAAATCTCCGGGAATTGCTTCTTTCGCCTCTGGAATATATTTGCTGGCAAAAGAACCTTTAAGATCACTTTCTGTAACTCCTAAGAAACTTTTCTTAGCTGTAACATTTGTGGCTACTTTAGTCATTAAATCCGTGACGTTTTTAAGTCCCGGTATTTTTGCCATAACATTGGCTTTCCCAAAAATAGCTAATCTGTTTACTCCTCCTTTTGAGTTAAACGCGATTTCAAATCCTGCTTCACCATCGCAGATTGTTTCTGAACCTACGTGAAAATAAATTAAAGCTTTAACACCCAGATTTATTTTTTCGTCTGGAGTATAACTTAATCCTGATGGAGAAAAGTCGCCAATGGCAATATCTGAATTTCGGCGCATTTTATAATAAGCTCCTCCTCCAAAACCGTTAATCATAAAAGGTGCAGGAGTTGGCGGCCATTTTACGGCAGCATCAAAATACCAGTATCTAAAAGTGGTACGTCCAAAAATAGCTTTTGCTTTTACATTAACAACACCGGCCACATCAACTTCAAGATCTGCGTTGAATCCATTTCCATACACAGGATCTTTTTCCATTAAGATAAGACCTCCTTTTATTGTTAATCCGCTGAATTTGCAATCAATATTAATGGCCGATAAATCCAGACCGTCGTAACGACTTCGCTGTCTGTATCCGTCATCGTACATTTTACCCTTTATCCCAATTCGGGCTGTGGCTCCGGCACCAACGCTTTCCATCAGGTTAATTCCTAAATCAAAATCAATTCTGGAATTATCTCCATTAATGGCTACATTTATGTTTCCAATAGAAACGGGGAAATTTCCAAAAGCAACTGTGCCTTTATACCCCATGTTTCGAACCGAAATAATAGGCGAAACGGTTTGCAACTGCAGATTTTCAAAGGTAATACCTTTAAAATCTACCGTACGTTTTCCTTCTACGTCTTTATCATCTGTTGCTCCTTTATTGGTACCAAAAGAAACCGAACCATTTAAGTTTGCTTTAGGTAAAAAACGTCCGTTGACTAATTTTAATTCTACAGAACTATTAGGCAGTAATAAGGCTTTTGCTTTCCAGATATCAAAGGCTATGGAGTCTTTTGTAATAACAACTAATTGTTGTTCTTCCATAGAGATAAAACCATTGTACTCTAATCCTGCTCTATTTGTCTGCTGTTGTTTAGGCGGCGTATTTCCTGCTCCATTTGCTGCAGGAGCCGGGGTTTCTTTTTTCTCTGTTGATGCTTTACTTATGGGTAAAAGGATCTGGCCTTTTAAATTTGCTTTTACAAAGGTATTGGCCGCAATAGTTACATCGATATGGTCTAAGGAATAGGCCCATGATTTTTCCTGACTTGTTATTCCTCTGTCTAAAGGAAAAACATTATCGGCATAAAAAGTACCCGAAACTCCAAATTTATCGATGATAAGGTTTTGTGCTCCTACGTGCAGTCTTTCTTTACTTGATGCGGTATCTGTGGTTTGAAATTCTTTGGGCAGACCTACATCAAAAGTCTGAACAAATACGCCTTTCCACGCTTCCTGACTGGGTACTAAAAGTGCATTTTTCGCGTAATATTCCGGAAAAACAACTACGGGATCATTTTTTAAATCACTTAAATCCAGTACTGCATTATTTACCAGAAACTGAAAATTACCATCGAAATCTTTTCCGTTTCGTTTGTCTTTTAAAACAAATGGCTGCAAGCTTACATTTACTAAAATATCATTCCAGCTTCCGGCTGTAAAGCTAAATTCGCCTCGAACTCTATTTGGTATTTGAACTGTTTTTCCGTTGTAGTATGTTTTAGGAATAGTCGTTTTTGCTTCGTCAACAGTTTTAGTCAATGGATCTATTGGCAGAATTAAATTTCTAGAAAATTCTACTGCTCCCGAAACTTTCATTTCTTTAAAACCATCACAGTCAATTTTTACATAAGTCAGATCATTTACATTTCCGGTTGCCATATCGAAACCTCCATATAAGGAAAGCTGCCATTTATTATCGCTAAACGGAATATCGACATTGCCCAGCAATACTAATTTGGCTTCGCCCATAATACCTCCCTGATGTGATAATTTAACATTATCTGCACCAAAGAAAAGCTGCATTGGCTGTCCGTTTTTATCTTTCTGCGGAATATCAACTCTACAAAAAACAGTCAAAGTAGTATACTCAGGAGAAAAAGTCGCCTTTGTAATACCGATAGAGTATTGAATATTATTTACTGTATTACGAATCCCAATTGGCAATTCTACCAAATCCTGATTCGAAAATTTATCTACCCAGCGATCAGCTGCTTCGATCTTTTGTATAGAACTGGAAGCGGCGCCTAATTCTTTAGGAGGAGCTATATCCTGCCCATAAGAAAAAACAACCGAGAGCATCATTAACAGCCCAGCTAAATGTATTTTGTAATTTTTTTTCATAAGCAAATAATTCTGTTTTTCTGAAAAATAAAGCATACTACCTTTTTTATATTTTAAACTCTTACTTATGCAAGAGCGCATCCTGATCCTTAATTATTCTTTAAAAATTTAAAATCAACCTCATCATCTGTTACATTTTTAAGTGCGAGATTATGATAAAATGGGATTAATTTTATTTTTAATTCTTCTACTACTTCGTCCTCTGTTTTCTTCTCTTTCATCATTTTAAAGAAATGTCCCAGTTCTTCTTTATTAAAATTCGAAAGGTTTTCATTTTGAGACATCTGATCTGCCGGTGTATTTGAAAGTACTGCAATTTCATGCAGCATCCAGCGGTGAACTAATAAAGGCTGCAGTTTTTTGTTTTTTCTTTCTACAAGCTTCAAATAAGAATTATAACTTACTTTATCTGTAACATCCTTTTCATTTACACCATTCATCTTATGTTTATTTACTCGTCCCAGAGCCATAACATAATCATTTTCAAAACCTTCATCTTTGCGCAGCATTTCTTCTCTTAAACTTTTTGCCGTTTCAAGGAGATATTGGTTGTATTTATCTAAGATGTCGTTATTTAAATCGTATGCTTTTAGATAATTCAATGCTTTTTCTTTAAAACTATCGTCATCAGGAGTTAAAGTTGTAAGCGTAAGCAAATGCTGTAAATCATCTGAATCTTCTTTAGGCATAGGACGAAGTGCCGACTGCATATCCTGAAGCTGTTTTATAATTTCGTCTCTCGTACCTTCGTAAGTTTTGTCTTTATAGTTTATTTTTAGAATAGGATTTAAAACTATTTCTTTTTCTTTTTTAGGTTCTTTTTTAGCCGGCAGTTTGATTTTATCAAGCGAACAAGAGTAATTTAAGGTTGCGGTTAAATCATTAAATTTCTGCGTATTAGTACTGCTTCTAAACATTGAAATGACATTTAAACTAAAGTTATGTCTTTCGAGCATTACGTAACTGTTGTTGAACTTAATACCAAATACAGAACTTGAATTCATGTTTCCTTGTGAGTTGTTATACAGAAATCCAAGATTGGTATTGAACTTGTCTTTGAATAATTTTTTTGAAGCTCCAACTGAAGCTCCCATCGAAGAATTATTGTTTCGGCTTACTTGATTATTGGTATAATTAAGTGAGCTGTTTAATGACATTTTTGTTGTCAAAAAACTTACTGTGTGTGCCAGATTATAATTTTGAACTGTACTTGCCTGGCCTTTTCGTATTACGCCGCCTTGTTCATTGGCCTGACCGGCAATACTATAGTTGAAATTTAAATTTTGATTTCTCTTTTTTCCAAAAGCATAAGACATATTCACATTGGCATTTTGTGACAATTGTCTGTAATCCAAAGTATCTGACTGCACTACATTTGGATTGTTTATAAGCTCAAACTGATCTAATTTTTTATTGGTATAGGTTGAAAAATTGGAATAACTACCGGTAATATTAAATTGATCTGTTACTCTATAATTCATATTAATAGAACCTACTACTCGTTTAGTATCCTGCTTCTTTACTTTTTCGAGATCGTCTCTTTGAAATCCTAAACTGGTTGAAACCGTAATTCTATCCTGATAAAAAGGTCTCGCAAAACGCAGCGCTATATTCTCTAAGTCGTTATTAAAATACAAAGCTCCTAATGTATTATAATTAGGATCAATACGTTCGTATGTTAATCCTACTGTACTTTTTTGAATATTGTAATCGAAATTAACATTAAATGCGTTCATAAAACTTGTACTTTCTTTACTTGAAAATAACTTATCTCTAAAACCGCCGCCAGAAATAGGCCTGCTTCGTGTATCGTCTGTTAAAACAGACAAGGCATACTCTACATTTAAATTCAGATTTTTTACTAAAGAAGTGCTGAAAAGTAAACTGTTTACAAAGTTTTCTTTTGGCGTAACTCCTTTATCATTGGTCATGTTTAATGAATTAATATCATCTTTGGCATAAAAACCAATCCATCCTAATTTGTATTGTGCTTTCTCAAACCCCACTTTTGCTCCATATCCAAAACGCTGGTAAACCGGAATTCCTCCCATGGCTTTTTCTTCTGAAACTGCTTTCAAAAGCTGCCCTCCCATTAAACTTACTTTAAAAGGGCCATTTGGTGTAAGTTCTAATCCTAATCCTTTAAACGGATAACCGCTTAATGTGTAAGGTGAAAAGGTCATACTCACATTTCCTATGTATGCTTTTACCCATTTGTATTTGGGCATAATACTTAATCTGTTAAAATCAAATGGGGCTGTATAGCCTAAATTATTTCCTTGATTGGTAATACTATAAAATAACGGAACGCTAAAATTAAAAGCACTTATGTTTAAACTTCCAGAAAACAAATAAGTAAATGGTTCACGCGAATTTTCCATATTAGATTTGTAATACATCATATTGGCATTCACATTTCCTGTTACTTTAAAATTTGGTTTATAAAAATTCTCCAGATCTACATCTTGAGCATATCCTTTCCTGCAAAAACAACAGGCAAAAACAATACATAACCAAAACAAGATTTTCTTATTCTCTCTCTTCATTTATGGTTTATTGTTTTTGAACTTTGATATCACATAAAATATAAGAACTTGTTCCGTTCTTTACCATGTCTTTAATTTTAATCGCACCTTTTCGGCCGTCTTGTGTTTTAAACAGAATTATTCTTGGATATGTGAAACCAAATTCTTGTGCTCCTCCTGCTGTATAACTTATATTTAATGATTTTATAGGCGTGTCATTTACCATAGCATCAAATTGTGCTTCGGTAAAATTTAAACCGCAATTGCATAAATTTTGAGAGTTTATAAAAATGGTGCTTTGTGCATTTTTTAATGATAAAAACCCATAATTGTTTGCCTGGTCTGGAGATACAAATCTATTGTAGGTAAAATTGCTGTTTAAACCCTGAAAAACAATATCTATTAAATTGCTGTTTTGATCGTTAATTTCGTTTGCTTTATAAACCTGGCGTGTAACTGTCGAGAACATTGCGCCAATATTATTGTTATTATGTGCCGAATTTATTCCGAGTTTAACATTCGTCAAAACACGAAGATTAGTATCTGGAAGAACTGTAATTACTGATTTAAAAATCTGGCTTGTTTTATCATTAATAGCTTCTAAAGTAACTTCATGACTGCCTGGATTAGTAAAAACAACTGTTGGATTCTGTTCTGTTGAAACAGCTGGATTTCCGCCTTCAAAACTCCATTTATAACTTGTTGCACTAATTGACTTATTAGTAAAATTAATTGTGACTGACGCTTGATAATCGTCATCTTCAAATTTTGGTTCATAAGTAAACAGACTTACTAAATAGGGAGCAACTGTAATTGTTTTTGTCTGTTTATCAGATTCAAAACCATTAGATACAGTCAAAGATATAATGTGGTCTCCAGGAGTTGTAAATACAACATTTGGCGGTGTTTTTCCTGTAAAAGATGCAGGTGATCCATCCTGAAATTCCCATTTAAAAGTTAAGCCTTCTCCAATAGTCGAATTTTTTAAAATGACCTCAACAGGAGAATAATTACTTTTTACAATTTCATGTGTAAACTCAATCTTAATTCCGTCTTTAATTGAAACCGTTTTGGTAAACTCTCTACTCTCTCCGTCTACATTTGATGCTTTTAACTTAATAATATAAGTTCCTTGTTTGTTGTATAAGATCTCTCCCGGATTTTTAGAATTTGAAACAGCAGGATTACCGCCTTCAAATGTCCATTCATATGTATCTGCACCAGTTATTTTATTATCTATTTTAATAATAACGGGTATCGATTCATCGAGGTTGGCATACGAAGTCGTAAAATCACCTTCTATGGCTATAGAAGTTTCCTGATAACAAGAGGTAAAAACAATAAGTAAGAATAAGAGTAAAGTTTTTTTCATTCAGTGCATTTTAAAACACTGCAGTTATTAAAATACTGCAGTGCTTTTATTTTATATATAGAATTTTCTATCACTTAGAAATTATAAATAACGTTTGATTATCTTGTTTTTAGAAAACGCCCAAACCACATTATTTTTATATGAAATATTTCCAATGTTTTCATCATGAGTATAATCTAAAGCCCATGAAGTTCCACCATTTGTAGTTTTGTAGATTTTATTATCTAAAACTGCCCAACCTGTATTAGCATCTTTAAAAGTAAATTTCGAAAACATTTCTCCGTCGTAAACTTGAGTCCAGGAATCACCTCCATTTGTTGTTTTAAATAACTTAACGTCTAGTAAAGTCTGGTAGTAATGATTAATTAAAAGAAATCCGTTTTCGTTATCAACAAAGGAAATCTCTCTTGCAAAATAACCTGCATCTTCATTAACAAAAGGGTATTCTTTCCATCCATCTGTTGTGTTATTTTTGAATAAAATAAAAGGCCGGTCGCCAGCAAAACCTTCTTTATTTTTAATTGATTTATAACCAATTACCCAAATATGATTATTGTCGATTTTTGTTGATTGAAAAAGATTAGCCGTGTTATCTCCTAATTCATAAGATTTTTTAAAATCAACACCATTAGATGTTGAGAAAACTCTACCTTTTTGTGTTACAACTGTGCCATCTTTCATATTAGCATCCACATACATTGCATAATAAGCTTCGGTAGTGTTTTCTATATTAGCAAACGTTTCTGTTCCTGTACTGCCGCCTACTTTAACTTTATTAAGTTTATTTGCTCCTACTGTACTACTCCATCCTTCATCGTTTACAGTTGCGTGAAATGCTGAACCTTCGGCCCATTGTGTCCATGAAATTCCACCGTCTGTAGTTTTTAAGACACCTCCCATATACAGTGCTTTATCATTTACCATTTGAATAAATGATGATGCTCCATCTCTTTTAGAGCTATTTTCCTGAACTACCCAATTTTGTAAAGAACGAGCTGGAAGAATACCTATATTTCCTTCGTAATTATTTTTGACTTCGTTAGCCGCTTCTTTTCCGCCAACTGTAACTATCAATTTAGGAAGAACTTTTTCTGTGGCTGGCAATTTGAATGTAACTTCTCCTGCTTTAGCCGAAATTACTGTCACCGCAACTCCGTCAAAAGTTACTGCGATATCATTTACTTTATCTGAAAAATTTTCACCATATATGCTAATTGTCTCTCCGGTTTCGCCTGCGTTTTTAGAATATGAAGTAATTTTTGCCGTTTTTACTACAACCGGTGGTTCAGGTGTTGGAGTTCCATTATCTCCTGAGTCTGAGCTACAGCTATTTAAAACTAGTAAAAACTGAAAAATTGCTGCTAATAAAACTCTTTTTTTCATTTTCATCATTGTATATATTAATTATTCTTATTTAATTTCTTTTATTAAGGATGCTCCCTAAAGTATAGCCATTCCCAACCAGAACCCTTACGATATTCATTGCTGTTATATCGTTACTCATCTTGTAACCTATTGGATTTCCTCTGTTTTCAAAAGCAGCTTTAAATACTTTTCCATTGAATGTAATAAGTTCCTGGTTTAATAATTTTTCATAACCGCTGAAAGATCCGCCTCTGGCAAACCATGTTGCTATTAAATTGTTATCCAGATCTATAACTTCATACTTTAAATCTCCGTTTGAAGAAGGTGAAGTCATTCTTATATACCCAATTCTTTTATCTTCGGGATCCGGATTTTGCGCTCTTATACTATAAATAACCCCATAATCATCGATTCCTAATTCATAAGTATCTGCTATATTTTCTGCATTGTTAAGCTGACCCTGAACTCCATATCTTTTTGCAGAAATACCTGTTGATTCTCCGTTGATAAAACTTTCTAAAGCAGCTTTATTTAAACCTTCTGCATTGATATAATTTCTATCTAATAATTCGTATACCACACTTCGGTCATAATTAAAAGCGCTAAATTTTCTGCTCTTAAATTCTAATTCATTATATTTTCCTGATTCTTCATCTTGCAATTCAATCCAAGGCAAGATTAAAGATTCTTCATTTGGAGCTTTTTTTAATTCTACCGTAACTCCATAATTTTTGTCTAAACTTAAGATTCTAAAAAAAGGCTTTTTACCTTCTATAAAACCAATTGTTTTATCGTCCAGCTTTATTTCTCCTTTGTCTATTTTAATTTTTTGCGCGAAACCGCAAATACTTATTAAAAGAAATAATACAGCAAAAAAGCTTTTTTTAATATTGTTCATTATAAATTTTGTTTGTCTTCATCATCTCTTTTTTCTAATTCAATAGAATCCCATTCTTGCTGCAAAATATTACCTCTAAATTTTTTAGCATCTTCATCGATACTACTTTCAATTTTTCTTTCTTCATTTTCTTGCTCTTCTAAGGTTAAAGATTCCCAGCGCTTTTTCTCTTTCGCTTCCTGAATTTCCTTAATTCTCTCTCTTATTAGATTTCTTTCTTCATAACTTATTAGATCAGATATTTTTCTCCATTCTTCTGAAGGCGGCATTGCCATCATCATTTCTGCCTGAATTTCAATATTATCAGAAGTCATACTAATTGGAAAATCTTCGGGGTTTATTATTCTCATATATTATTTGTCAACTTCAACAACTACCTCATAATCCAATTCTGAAAACTCAAAACCTCTAATTTCATTTTCCTCGATTGATTGTTTTAATCTCTCTGAAATTATATTATCCTTAAAAAAACTCTGCATAGAAAAAAAGTCTAAATCATCTTTTAATACTATTTTTTTCTTTATGAAATCAGTGTCTTTTTCAAAATAAAGTTCTTCACTTTGTTCAGCGTAATGATCTATATCATTAAAAAAATGCAACTCTCCAGTTGTTGGATTTATAAACTCGGATTTAGAAAAATCGATGTATGAAGTTAATTCCTTGTAAATATTTTTACCAGAAAATTGAAATATAAAATATTCATATATTTCTTCATGATATAATAACTTACTAGAATAGAAATAATGTGGTTCTGAAATTTTAAAACCAGAAAATAGCTTTTTCAATTTTTCAGATACAAACCAACCTGTTATCACTTTTGCTTTTCCTATAAACGAGTGTATGTCATTTAATTGATATTCCCAATACTTTTCATCATCAAAACTTTCTAAATAAAAAGAATCTATTATGGGAAAACTTTCTACAATCTCACCATACCTAATTTTTCCTAATTCATTTTCTATTTCAGGTAAGTTATCGACACTAGCGTTGCTTGATATTCTCCCATTATCATTATTAAACTTAGGGAGTATTTTATAATATTTCATCCTATTATAAATTTATTATGTGATTAACATCTTTAGTTCCCAATAAAACTTCATTTTCCAGTTTTTGTTTGGTATCATTAATTAATTTTTGAACTTCATTGAACTTCCTTAATTCAGAATATGTTTCATTTTCTAATATTTCATCTAATTTTTGTTGAATTGCTTTGTCATACGCTGGGTGATTAGTATGTCCATTCAATCCAATATTAGCTTTTTTCTTTTGTATTGGAATAGAATTATCTAATCCATTAAACTCAAATTTCTTCCCATTCTTTTCAGCCCAAAATAATAACTCTTTTAATTTAGGATTTTTTCCTAAAACTTTTACAGGAATAATGTGGTGTATTTCAAAATTAAGATCATCAGCTACATTATATCTTTTTGCATATTCCCACCATTCTTCAAAAGTTTGCCCTTTCACATTTTTATTAAAATATTTTAGTGCATAAGCTTTTGCTTCTTCAGTATTTATTACATCACGTACTGTAGCTCTATAATATTCAATTTTTTCGTATAAATCTTCAGGAGTATCAAGTATAAACTCTTTTCGTTTACCCATATCCACACCTTCTCCAGTACAATTGATACACTCATTTACTGGTGGTTCTACTTTAGTGGCATTACCATTGGGTTCTACTTTATACCAATCTGTACCTTCTGCACGTTTAACTCCATCTTTATAAATAGTAAGACTTCCTTCAGTCGTATAAACTGTTTTACCAGTCGCTTCAGATAATGCTTTAGCACTAGCTAAATCATTACAAGACAATAATACAATCTCTTGCTCTTTTGCTAATTGTTTGCTTAACAATTCTCCTAACTCTTCCGGACTCTTTTCTATACCATCTACTAAAAATTTCCCTCCATCTGTAGCATGCAAATTAATTATGATTTGCTTTTCAGATTTTTTAATTATTTTATTTAAACCTTGGGTGAGATAACTTCTTAATTTAACACTAATTGCAGGTTCTAATTTTATTATTGGAGCAATAACAAATTTTCCAGCTCTAGTTAACCCTGCTTTTACATATGGGCTTGCAAATTTTGCAAATTTACCTATTGCCTGACCAATAACATCTAATTTTTCAATCGTCTGAAAAAATGCAGATGCTCCTTTTATTTCACCAGCACCTATAAAACAGGAAGCTATGACAAAAACTACTTCTCCACTAGTATAATGCACCATACATGGATTAGCAGTAGCTTCATGCCATTCATCTGATATCATTGTTCCAATGCTTTCCCAGCTAAGCTTAGAGATTTTTTCCTTAAATTTTGTTCGAGCGCCATCTTCATTAACAATCAAACTAAAAATACCTCCCGGTATTTTGATTATCATTGAAGCACCAGCAGGCAAAGCTTCAACAACGCCAATAAATCCATTCCATACACCACAAGTAAAAGCAAAATCTGCTCTGCTTGCAGAATATTTTTCGGTATAAATTGGATTACCAATTACAGCGTTAATTTTGTCTTTTGCAATAGATAAGGAAACATATGAATATACTTCAGCTGGAAACGAATTATAGTCAGCTGCATCTGGGTTATAAAAACGATCCGGTACTTTTAGTTTACCTATAAGACCTGCTAAGCCATCCAGCATAGCTGTTAAAGGATTAAAGGCAACGTATTTACCTTCAAATTTTGGTAATACCTCTGCTAAATACTGAAGGTATTTATTCATTTCGGCACTGCCATTTCCTTCAATTTTATCTCCTAAAGTAGTTTTTATTGTTGCTTTTCCATTCGCATCAAAATCTACCCAAAGTGCAATTTCTAACCCTTTTAAACTAGCTAAATAATCGGTTATTTCTTTACGTTTAGCAGGAAGGGTTTTTGTATCTGTCAAAAATATTTTAGTAGCAATACCAGAATCTGCTTTAATGCCTGACAGTTCAGAAAGAATTTTATTTTTTTCTTTGTCTGAAATTATATTTGAATAATCGTAAACATGACTTTTCGCCGCATTAACATTTTCAGGGTCATCTTTATAACCTTTATTTGCATTTTTCCCTAAACCTTCTAAATAATTGGCGTAACTAATATCTTTCCCATCACCAGCTCCATCATAATTACATCCATTGCACGCTACATAGCCCCAAAAAGTAGCTCTATCTTCTTTTTCACGCTTAAAGTTATCTTTAGTAGCATATTTATCTATAAACGCACTTAATACAGCAGGATCTTTACTATCGAGTTTTAGCTTTAGCTCTTCATTGTAAACTGTTCTAAGATATTTATGAGCGGTGATTGATTTATCATTATCAAAAAACAAATAAATTTTAGTCTCATTTATTTTTGGTTTGGTATCTGATAACTTAAAAACATCCGTTTTGTCAGCATCATTCACATAGATTTTGTTTATTGAATCCCACTTATATGTCTTGTTACCACTTTTAAATCCACCTACAAATCCTTTTTCAGCAACTTCAAGATAAGCGACCGTTGTTTCATTACCATTATTTACAAACTTCCAATTTGGCGAAATACCAAGTCCACCTGCCAGCTCCCCACTAGTCTGACTCTGAAACGAATACAACTTAAATGCAGGATCATTAATTTGTTTCCAGTCTTGATGATTTAGTACAGTTCCTGAGCTGTAATCCATTAGGAAATCAGTACTTTTTTCTGATGTTTTGTAAGCCTCAAAAGGATGTTCTAATTTAAAAATACCGTGACCTAACTCGTGTGCAGGTGTTTTATCACTGGCTGAATTAAATACATAACCAAACTGGCCATTCAAACGCATATAACCGTCTTGTCCTGTACTTGAAGCTTTATTTGTTACAAATAGGACATAACTATTTCCGTCCCCTTTATACAGGGCATTTATGGCTTGCTGCTCTGCACTATAAGTTGATGTAAGGGTGTTCTTTTCTGTTTGAATTTTAGTAACGCTGTTTGGGACAACACGCTCGAAACCTTCTAGTGTTTGTTCTTTCTTGAAATTTATTTTAACTCCTACTTTGCTGTAAATTTTCTGCGTTTCAGTACTAATTTCATCAAGCTTATCTCTAGATGCGTCATCAGTAGGAACCAATGCTACATTAACATCTTTTGGAGAAATATGTACCAACATAAATGCCCCAATAACCTGCCATTTCTTGCCTTGTTTTACGGTCGCTAATATTTGTTCTTCGGCATAACTCAGATTTCCTTTTACGGTAAGAACAAATACTTTATCATTTCTGGTAAAGTTTATTTTAGCTCCATTTTGGGTTTTAAAAACAATACTGTCCAATTTTATATTGGAGTCTGTAACCGTAACTGTACCCAGCAATGTATCTGAATCGCCATTTAAAACGGCTTTGTAAGGCAGTGCTTTATTATCAACTTTTTTATAAAGCTTTTGTAAAACCGAAGACGCATTACTTGGCATTACGTCAAAAGCATATTTACTGCCATTTCCAGAAAATGCAATCGAAATTCCTTTGGCTGTAAATGCTGTGGCTTGTCCGCTTTTATCTACACCGTCGGTATTTTCAGGAGTTGGTTTTCCTCCATCGGCAACTGCAACACCTTGATTACTGCCGTTTCCTTCGCTGTCTACGGTATAAACTTTTGGAGGGACAACAACGTTTCCGTCAGCATCTTTAACTCCACTATCTGTAATTACAGTATCTTTTCCTCCCGGAATAATTACCTGCTGGCCGTCTGCACCATTTACAACTATATCACCGTTAGGATTGATAACGATATCTTTGATTATAAATGGAACAGTTTCTTCGATTTGTCCGCCTTGACCTTCTCCGGTAAAATCTTCTACATCGGTAACGTTTTTCCAATCTGGATTATAGCTTGTCTCTACAATTCCGCTTATCAATTGATAATCTGTATTGATGACAATATCCTTAAACTCAACTGCAATTTTAGTATCGGCTAAGTAAGGCACAATGATATATCCTCGTCCTGAATATGGGCTATTTTCTCCTTTAAGTTCTAAAATAGTTACTGGGAAATCACCAGCTTTAAAAGTTTCGCTTTGAATTAAATTAGTAAGCGGTTTTTGATTCTGAATATTAATTTGAGGTACAATACCACAATTATAAGCAGGTACACCATTGGTTTCTGTAGGTGTTGTAAATGTGTTTATTCCGGAATAAGTAAAAGACTGAACTCCATCTTCGACTGGATCACAACTTGAACCTACTCTAAATTGATAGGTAACTCCCGGTTCTAAATTGGTAATTAAACTCTGTTTGTTTAAACTATTTGACGAAAACCATTGTGCGTTACGAACATCTTGTTTTTTGTATTGTACTTGGTAACGTGTGTGTTCCGGTACTCCTTCCCATGTTATTTTTACGCTTTTGGAGCTTTGGGCTTCACTTAACAAAAATGTAGGTGCCGCGCAGGAAGCAGTATATTTAAAGGAATAAATTTCACTATATCCATCATTTTTAAAAACAGCATTCTCTGAAAGTCCTGTAGTTGAAACTGCTCTTACTCTCCACGCATAACGAAGTCCCGGAGTAAGAATTGGCATGCTCAGATTATATAATAATGCGGTACCAAAAAGGGTTTCTTCATATAAAATTGGAGCCATTTGAAATCCAATCTGCGGATCTAGTGTTGGATCAAAAAGCTGTTTTAATTCAAATTTATAAGAAACATTTGTTGCATTAATCTGACGCGGCGTCCAGGTAAATAAAATATTAGGAAATTCCGTCGAAGCAATTTGTTCGTTTTTCTGCGGTGTATTTAATATTGGAGGATCGTTTAATATCAAATACAAACCGGCGCAGCTTTTTTGCGATATCTTTTGATTGGTTGCGAAATCGTACATCTCAAAACAAAAATTATACATTCCTTCTGGCAAAGGATTAGCATATTGTGCCGGAGAAATTCCTTGTAGATTTTCTAACCTGAAAAGTGATGCTATATCAACATTGGTTAACGTTTGCAGTTCGCCTCCATTAATGAATATTGGTCGTTGCTCTTGTGCAAAATCACTACTTTGTATATTAAGCCCATTGCCTTGTATATACAACTTTAAGCGTACTCGCCTTTGCGATATAGTAATATCTGTTGGGTTGATCAGCAGCTGCAATTTAGTATCCATACTAGTTGCATAATCAGATATTTTGACGCTATACGGACTATTAAAAATAGGAGTTAACTGAACTGGATATAGTTGTGCATATCCAGATACATTAAAAAACAGAAATACAACAAATATGTAAATGCTATTGAAAAGGTTCTTCATTTTTTTAATAGATGATAATTTTTTTAACCAATGTTTGCTGTCCTGTCTCTAATACTAAAACATATATTCCGGATGATAATGAGGTATTAAAATCTACTTCATATTTTTTCTTTCCAGATTCTTGTTTCTGAATCATAGTATTTTGTCCGCTAGACGAGAACAGTCTTAGATTTATGGCACTGTTATTTTCTAAATTTACAATTGCTTTAAAATTACCATCACTTGGACTTGGGGTTACAATAAAGTCTACAATAAATTGCGATGCTGTTCCTGTGTTAGGTAAAGTACTTCGCTGTTCAACCGTAATATTTTTGGTATATACTGCATAACATTCTCCTTGTGTTTGCTGCAAACCAATTGAATAAACACCTACCGCATCAAATTTTAGTGTTATAAATTTTTCTTTCTGCTCTACGATTTTTACTCCATTAGGAATAACCCAATCCGTGCTTTCTCCAAAAGGATTACTTGTATTAACCAAAATTACTTCTTCGTCTAAATAGGCTTGTGAACTCAATAAAAACTCTGAGCTTATTGCTGCCTGACTTGTCTTAATTACAATTTCATCTTCGCCTATACAGCCTAAAGCCGAAGTCACTTTTACATGATAAGTTCCTGCTTTTGATACGTTGATTTTTGCTTCATTTGAGGTAAATCCGTTTGTAGATGTCCAGCTGTATTGCGCTTTCGGATCTGCTATTGAAGCGTTTAAATCTACACTTTGTTCACTGCATAAAGTCCTGTCTGAACCAACATTAACAATAACTGGCTCAGGATCTTTTAAAACAAATTTTTTCTTGTAAACACAACAATCAGGACATGTTATAGCTACTTCATAATTACCTGCTGTAAGATTGTTTAAATCTTTGGTAACCGCTCCTGTATTCCATAAATAAGAGTAAGGCAAGTTACCTCCAGTAACATTCAGTTCTATAGAACCATCATTACCTTTATAACAAATAGGATCTTTGACTGTTTCTGTAGTAAATATTCCGTTAGGATCTCCCACAAAAATACTTCCCTGAACCACGCATCCTTTATCATCCTTTACCATTACAAAATAATTGTTTGTAGTAATGTTTTCTATTTTTGAAGTTGTGGCTCCATTTGTCCATTCGTAAGTATAAGGCGGAGTTCCTCCTGTTACATGTGCTTCTGCCCAGCCGTCATCGCCAGTTGTACAACCAACGTCAAACTTGGTAAAACTTAAATTCAGTTTATCTGGCTGCGCAATATATTTCTCTACATCTTTTTCTTGAACTAAAACGTTATTAATGTAAGTTCCCAGTTTTATTCCGTTAGCATCTTCAACATTCAATGCATACGTTCCTTCAGAAAGATATTCTGCTGTTTCACCTGTATTGTTCCAAAGCGTCCACGAGCCGTCTTTTTGTTTTTTCTTCCATGTATAGTAATATGGCAGCCCATTATTTTTACTTGCCGGCAGTTGGATTCCGCCTTTTACATGAGCTTTTAAAATTCCATCTTGTGATTCATCTCTTTGATTATCTAGAGGTTTCGAATCCGTTTCATTTCCAAATTCATTATTCACATTACAAGAAATAGTACGAATTACTTCAAAAGTAACTTCAAGCGGATCTGGATCGTCTAAGGCTGTAACAGAATTTGCTACCGTACAGCTTGCTTTATTTGTGGCAGCATTATAATTAGCATCACGAACAGTTAGTGTGTACGTTTCTTCACCAAGTCCGTTTAAGGAAATAGTATAAATATCATTCGCAAAACTAGTTGTTGTAGTAGTTTGTACTATCCCTTTACTATTTTTCCATTCAAACCAATACGTATTGTCGGCTGCTATAGTTCCTCCTTTAACTTCTACTACAATTTTTCCGTTTGTAGCTTTGTAAAAACTCGGATTAACAACTTCTTTATAGGCTATCGTTAATGGCGCTTTAGGCTCTTTAATTTCAATGCTTTCAAATGTTGTACACTTTTTCCAATCTGTAATTAAAACTGAATATATTCCTGCTTTTAAAACCGTATTTTCGTCGATTTCTATACCATTAGACCATTTGTATTCATAAGGAGGGGTTCCTCCCACTACATTTGCTTTGGCCCATCCATCATTTCCTTGGTTACAGAAAACATCACCTTTGGTAATGCTTACCGATAATTTTGGAGGCTGCTGCATTAATTGTGTAACATCTATTTCTTGTACAAGTAAATTGTTTACATAAGTTCCTAAAACAATTCCATTTCTGTCTTTTACATTCAGCGCATAATTTCCGTGAGAGAGATTTGATGCTGTTTCGCCTTTAATATTTGGTAAAGCAAGCCACGAGCCATCAGCCTGCTGTTTTTTCCAATAAAAATAGTATGGCAATCCATCATTTTTATCTAATGCGAGCGGCGTTCCTCCTGTTACGTGCGCTTTCAAAATTCCATCCTGAGATTCATCACGTTGTCCGTCATTTGGAGTTGTGTCTTTATCATCACCAAACTCATTATTTACATTACATGAAATAGTTTGAACGATTTCAAAAACTACTTTTAAAGGGTCGGGTTCTGTTAATTTAACTTCAGACTCTAATACGGAACAGTTAACAATTTGATTCGCTGCTTCATTATAATTTTCATCTTTAATTGTTAAATAGTAAGTATCGGCAGGAACACCATTAAGGGTAATTGTAAAAACCCCATTAACTATTTGAGCCGTTGCGGCCTGAACATTACCTTCTTTATTTTTCCATTCATAATGATAAGAACCTGTAACTTTATTAGGTGTTCCTCCTGTTATTTTGGCAACAATTCTACCATTTGTAGCTCCTGAAAAAGTAGGTGTAAAAATTTCTTCATAGACAATTTTCACAGCGTCTAAAGGCTCCGTTATCTCAACTTCTGCTGTAGTATAACATCCATTTTTATCCGTAACTTCAACAGTATATGTTCCGGCAGTTAAATTTGATGCCTTATTTTCGGCAACAGTTCCTCCGCCCGTATTAAACCATTTATATTTATAAGACCCAGCTCCTCCAATCACAGCTGCGGTTGCCCATCCGTTATTTCCTCCATGACAAGAAACATTTCCAAGACTAAAAGAAACTTCTACTTTATTTGGCTCTAAAATATCCTGCACGGCCGGAACGGCAGTTACTAACTCTATTTCATTGTAAGTTCCTTGTACTATTCCGTTAGCATCTACAACGTTTAAAGAGTACTTCCCTTCTGAAAGACCAGTCGCAGTATTTGTTTTATAATCTTCTAATAAATCCCATTTTCCTTGTGCAGTATTATACTTTGACCAGATAAATTTATATGGCTGTCCGCCATTATCAGTTCCCGTGTATACCATACCACCTTTTACAGTTGCTTTTAAAATTCCATCTGCTGCTTTATCTCCATTTCCAACCGGATTTAAGCTTTCTGAATTACAGGAAATAGGCTGTTGTATTTCTAAAACAATTTCAATTTTAGCCGGCTCTATTAAAACTTGTTTTGATTCAAAAATTGTACAACCTGTTTTGACTGCTGCTGCATTATAATTTTTATCTCGTACTGTTAATTTGTATTCTCCAGCAGGAGCACCCGTTAATGTTATGGTGTATGTTTTATTAACGGCGTCATACTGAGTTGTAGTAGGATATTGTGTTCCATCACTATGTTTCCATTCATACCAATATTTATTTCCATCTATTGTGCCGCCTTTTACAATGGCTTTTAACTTTCCGTTTTTTGCATTAAAAAAAGTTGGGTGCACTGGTTCTTCAAAATCTACTATTAATGGATCTGGCTGTTTAATTTCTATCTCCTTAATTATTTCTTCTCCTAATACGATCTTTCCATTTAATAATGATTGCTCTCTGGCAACACATCCATTCATATCCCTGACTCTTATTTTATAAATTCCAGGTTTTACCTCTTTAAGAATATAAGCCTCATTATTTGGAAATGGTGTCCAAGGTCCTTTATTTATTGAATAAGAATCATTGCCTGCAACATTACGGGTACCTCCAGTAGGGCTTATTGTTATGGTACCATCTCCAGCTCCATTACACACAACATCTGTTTTGTCTAATGTAAAATTTACTGGTGGAGGGGGTATAATGCTAAAAGTTGTCAAATCAAAAACATCTTCATTAATAGCAGTATTTAATCCATCTTTAAATCCTATTAATTGTAAGGTATATTTCCCTCCACGCAAATTATTTAATGTAACAGTTTTATCTGTGCCAATTGCTAATTCACCATTGTAATTTGCTGGAGTTCCGGTGTCAGCATCAATCAAAGTATAATTTAGTTTTTCACCGGCAAATAAGCCTCTGCTAAAAACAAGTTTTACAGCACCATTATTTTCATCTGTACATTTAGGCTGAAATGGTTCAAATGACACAACTTTTGGGGCAGATGCACGTATTGAATATTGTATTAGTGTACTAATCCCCGGTGTTTCTATACAAGGTTTTATTCTAAAATATATATTCTTACCAATATTTAAACCGGTATTTGCCCCAAGGATATCTACTGCATCGACAGTAAGACTTGGCGAAGTATTATATTGCGGCAAATCTATCCATTGCGTTGCAGTTGCATTTGGTATTAAGGTGTACTGCCATCTGTAATAATATGAATCATAACCAGGTGTGGCGGTCATCGTTTTTTTGGAATGTGTAGGCAGAATGTCGTCGCCAGTTCGGGTAATATAAAATTTAGGTTCAATTTTATAGTTAAAAGTTATATTAGACATTCTTGGAGAATAACTTCCGCTAAAACTTCCACTAGGGCAAAACATATCAACATTTCTTGATATTGTACCGTCTGCATCTGATCCTGTTCTAAAATTTACAAAGGCATAACAATCTATAGCTATCGGCTTAGAATTTCTAACAATAGAAGCTACATCCAGATTAACTTCTTTGTCTCCATTATTACGAATATCTCTATAATAAAGATCTGCCTTTGTCCCATCTTTAAAACGGACTGTAATTCTAATATTAGAACTTGTGTTATTTTTAACCCCTCTATTAATTGAATAACTAAGGTTAGAAATTTTTATTACATACTGTGTTCCTTGAGCAAATCCAAATCCGCAGATCAATAAAATGACTAATAGGTAAAATTTCTTCATAGGCTTAATATATAACTGTTAAAGTCTCTGCTTTTGCCGGACTATCACTTTCCAGATTTGGAATTAAATGATATTCGTATTCCTGATTAATTTTTAAATTTTTATCTTCTAAAGTAAAAATATCGCCATTCAACTCTTTCCATAAAGTCGGCGGGGTTCCTTTTGCATTTTTATAAATACTCAGCCCAATAACTTTACTTTTATTTTTTGCATAATCCCAAGAGAGTACTATTTTTTTATTTTCTCTGTCGGCTGTTCCCTGCAGGAATGTAATTATTTTTACGGGCGTAAAATTTAATACGCTAACTGTTACCGTAGAATGATCTAACGATGACCAAAGATTGCTTTTATCTTTAGCCAAAATAGCATATTGATACGTTTTTCTATTCTCTACCCTGTCATCTGTGAATTCCTGAATAGTATCGTTTATTTGTTTAATTTCCTGCCATTTTTCCTGACCTTTTTCTCTCCTTCTTAAACTATAACTTACTACATCTTCACTATAGCTTCGTATCCATTTTAAATGCACTTTTCCGTCTTTATTCTCGTAATCTTTAAAAATTGGTGCTGCCGGCGGAATTTTATCAGGCTTGTCAAGGATAAGGATATCAGATGGATCAGAGATATTAAAACGCATATCTTCGGCCGCAATTCTATAGTACACTTTACTATTGGTCATTTTTAAACTCACGCTGTCTTTGTACTCAGTTCCTACGTATGATTGGTGATAAATATCTACAAATTCTTCTCCTGTGTTATTTGCTTTTAAAATTCGATATCCTCTTAAATCTTTTTCCTGATTTGGTTTCCATTTCAGCCTAACCGTTCCCAAACTATCAATTACTCCTTCTAATCCAATTGGTTTAGCAGGCGGTATAGAATCAACTGGCTGTACCAGCATACTCTGAGATGTTAATCTCTGATTATTTTTGCCAACAACAGAAATTGTAAAATAATTTGAAGGAAATAAATTGTCCTTAAAGTTGAGTTTTCTTTCTGATGGCGGGATAATTTTAGAAACCACTTTATAAGGTCCTTTATCATTATTGGCCAGATTAATTTCATATCCTTGAATAAAACCCTCTGACTCTTTTGGATAATCCCATTCTAAATTAACTTCATTTGAATTTATGATGTTGTAGTCTACAAGTCTGGCTGGAGTAACGATTGCCTCAACACCTGTTACCGTAATGGGTTTCGTAAATTCTCCTTTTTCTCCAAATGAAGTTATTCCGTACAATCTGTAATGATAGATTTTGTTATTTACACTAAGTGTATCAACATAATACATATTTTTAGATGGATGATCCTCTTTATCATTTAGATTAACTAAAGGTGTTGCTGCTATAGGACTAAAATTTATACCATCAGAAGATTTCTCAACCATAAACGAAGTATAAATTCTTTTAAAAGTTTCATAATCCCATGAAAGCAGTACTTTTTTATCATCAGGAACTGCAATAAAATCTGTTGGAGCCGGTAGTTCACTATAATCCTTTAAGCCAATCATATAAGAAGACTCTTTAACCTGCGGACTTTCAAAAACACTTACCTGATAAGCATATACCTCATTTTTCTTTACGTTTGTATCTACAAATCCCCAGCCTGCTTTTACTGCGCCTGTAAAACTCATATCCGCGGCATATAGAGCAAAAGTGTATCGTTGATCCAATTCGTCTGCCATGTTTACTATTTTTGCCAAATCGCCTTCTTTAGCAGACGATATTTCAAAACTTTCGCCATAAATAGATTGTGCAATAATAGCAACGTTATTGTCCTTTTGTACCAAATCCATCCAGGAATCCAGCGGTTCAGGAGTTAATGGTTTTGGAGTTAGAAGTGTTTTTTCAGGTTTAGACAACACATTCCCGTCTCGTAGAACTGTTGTTCTGGTAACAACAAATCCTTTTTTGTTGGCTTTCTGCCATTCGGCCGGAGAATTAACAGCCCATCGAATTAAAATTTTATCTTTTTGTGCTCTGGCATTCACCATAACAGCAGCACGTTTATTTTGTGAATATGAAATTGAGATAAATAATAAAAAGAAAAAAAGGAGCTTATTTGGGGACATTTAAGATGTAATTATTTCCATGTTAAAAAAAACAAAAATAATATTTTAAATAAATTTGTGGGAATTATTTACATAATAAAAATAAATTCACGGAGTTATAAGCCTTTAAAGATGTTGTTATTATGTTAAGTAAGTAAAATCCTATTCTGAATTGAATTTTATAATTAAAATATAATCCAATTATAAGCAAAAAAGCTGTTCAATTTTTGAACAGCTTTTATACTATTTTTTAATTTAAATTCATCTGTTTTTCTATTTCTTCTGCAATGATTTTAGATGTCCAAGGTGACCAATGAGTATCATCATAAAAATAGAGGTCTTTTTTGCGATTAAGATTCGATGAGATTACACTTTTGCTATCGATGTAAATATATTCCTTATGCATTTCTTTTAGGTGATCAAAAAATAATGGTTTCGGAAATAAAGTTTTGTCCAATATAAAATCATAATAAACATCATATTTATCTGGAGCTGGCAATACAATTAATTTTATCCCCTTTTTCTTCAACAAATTACTTATATCATTTAAAATTTTGTTTAATTCTTCAACATTCTCTTTCGTATTATTATTTTCGATTGCAGCTAAATCATTTTTCAAAAACAATAATTCTTTATTATCTACCGAAAAAAAGTTCTGAGACATTTCAGTTTTGTAAACCATCTGATCAAATAGAAATGTCTTTTCAGAATAATACTTGTAGGTAAAATATGGAAACTTAAAAATACTGTTCGACGGAAATTTAAATCTATTAAATTCTACTTTGTCTTTTACTTTATCTAAATCAATTAAATCATAAAGCTTATCGCAAGTAATTACTTTATTGGCATCAAACTTTTTACTATTACTTATAAAATTGCGTTCTACATTTTGAAGAATTACATATTCAAAATTATATTGCTCAAAGAAATCACCTTTTAGCAAACTATACAAAGTTTGTATTTGATTATCAGATAGAAATCTATCAATGTGCAGTGTTTTTTTACCTTTGGCCAAATAATTTTTATACCCAAAAGAATCTTGTTCGGAAAACGAGTCCCCTATAGTCAAAACTTCAAATTTTGTAGTCTTTGGTTTCTCTGAAATTTGAGTATAATAAATTTTATTTTCAAACTCTTTAGAAAACATATCTCTATAATTAGGATATAAATCAATTATATACCCTAATCTTAATAAATCTCCTCCTTCTGGCTTATTATAAAATGTAAATGTGAATAAATTGAGAATAATAATTGGCAATAAAAACCATAAAACGGATAACATAAATTTCTTCATCATAAACACCTTAAAATTGAAAGTAGATAAACTGCTGCTCATTATCACCAAACCAGAAGATTGCAATAACAATTAAATAATACAAACCCCATCTAACTGCTCTAGGCAATTTTACACCCAATCTGGCAATAGCATATTGTTCTTCCCTCCCTAACCATTCTATCAACATGAAAACGATTAATATTATCATTAAGGGCTTAACAACATCGTCCTTGTGAAAATTAGGATGAACAAACAAGCTTTTGGAAAATATTTTTGAGATTATTCCCCACGCGTGCGTTAAGTTTTCTGCCCTAAAGAAAATCCATGCAAAAACAGTTAAACTAAAAGTGAGAAACATAGACAACAGCTCTTTTACTGTTGGAAAATATTTTCCTTGAGCTACAATGTCAAGATTAGTTCTATTGGTATTAAAAATTATAGAAGGCATTATATACAAAGCATTTAAAAAGCCCCAAATAATAAAAGTCCAATTTGCTCCATGCCAAAAGCCGCTAACAAGAAATATTATAAAAGTATTTCTAACTTTCATCCAGTTTCCTCCTTTACTCCCTCCTAATGGTATGTACAAATAATCTCTAAACCAGGTTGATAAAGATATGTGCCAGCGCCTCCAGAATTCAGCTATATCTCTTGAAAAATATGGAAATGCAAAATTCCTCAGTAAGTCGATTCCAAAAAGTCTTGCTGTACCTATTGCAATATCAGAATAACCTGAAAAGTCACCATAAATTTGAAATGTAAAAAAGATTGCACCTAATAAAAGTGTAATTCCTGAATAATCTGTCGAACCATTAAAGATTATATTAGCATATTCTGCACATTGGTCTGCAATTACAACTTTTTTAAATAATCCCCACAAAATTTGTTTTAATCCATCGACCGCTTTTAAATAATCGAAATTCCTTTCTTTTTTTATTTGAGGCAAAAGATGAGTAGCTCTTTCAATTGGCCCCGCTACTAATAGAGGAAAAAAGCTCACAAAAACAGAGTAATCTACAAAATTCTTCTCTGCTTTTATTCTGCCTTTATAAATATCAATTACATAAGACAATCCATGAAAAGTATAAAAAGATATTCCTACTGGTAAAATTACTTTTAAAGTCCAAGGACTTATAGTAAGTCCAAAGTTTGAAACTGCATCAGCAAAAGAAGCCGCAAAAAAATTATAATATTTAAAAACGCCAAGAAAACCAAGGTTTACAGATATACTAAACCAAAACCAAAACTTTTTAATATTTTGATTTTTAGTATCTGACATTTTAATTCCAGTGTAATAATCTAATAAAGTAGAAAAAACAAGTAAAAATAAAAACCGCCAATCCCAACAAGCATAAAAAAAATAACTTGCAATTAAAAGTAAAATATTCTGGAGTTTCAAAGATTTTTTTGCAACAAACCAATATAATAAAAATACTACAGGTAAAAATATTGCAAAACTTAAAGAATTAAAGAGCATATTTGGGGTTTTATACTAAGACCTAATCAAGATCTATTTAATGGATTAAATTATTTTTTACGCGCCAAATATAGTTTTATCTAGATTACTTTTATAACTTTTTTTTAAAGTATTAAAATCTTATTCAGAATAAGTTTTATAATTAAAATATAATCCAATTATAACCAAAAAGGCTGCTCAAAAATTGAACAGCCTTTATACTATTTTTTAAAAAACTTATGCTCTAAACAAAGCAAATTTATTGTAATTGTATAAAACCTTATCGTAAGGAACATAAAGAGAAGTTATTTTCTCTGACGATTCGTCAAATTTAATCCCGTTATGTTTTCTAAATAAGTAAATCTCTTTTAAACAATTTGAAAGACTTTGATGAATTTCACTTGTAAAAGTAGGCACTTTTTTATCTCCAACTAATAAATCGATTTGGTAGTTAGAACTGCTTTTTGAAAGGTTGTTTCCAATAATTCTTAATGTAAATGTAGCGGCCTTTCCGTATTGTTCACCTTGATATTGTAATGTCATAATTTTAGAGTAAAAAGGTTAATATTTTTTCTTCTGATCTTTAATTTGAATTTAAACTTAAAGTTATAAAAAAATTGACTCCTTTAAAAACTAAAGCCAAATTTATTCGGCCAAAGTTAAATATTATTTCAATGTTTATATATTATTACAAATAAAAAAAGCCGTAACGAATTACGGCTTTTTTACAATTAACCTAATTCTGTTATATACAGCAAAAACAGATTTCAGCTGTCATGAAATATTGTTATCGTTAAATACTTCCGGATTAAAACACACCAAAAAACCAACTATAAATCAATACATTAACAAATAAAAGTTAACTTTATAAAAAACAAATCATATTCCTGTGAGAACAATTGAACATTTTTATGGTGCAGATCTGAATTGGATCGATCATTATGCACAACAGTTGGGCGGACAAGTAGAGGATCACTTTATCAAAATTCCCGAAGAAGTAGAAGGCGGAACCAGGTATTTTTTAGACTGTGGAGACGGAATTGTAACTTACTTTGTAAATGTGCAATACAATGAAGATGTACGCATTATTCAAAAAAATCCTAATAGTGATTTTATCGCATTATATTATAATCTCACAGACGGGGATGCCAAAATTGATATTAATAAGCGTACCTATGATGTAACCAGATGGCAATATAATATGTGTCTTTTTGATAGTTCATTAGAGTCTGATTTTCATATTCATGCAGGTACTAAAATATTTGCACTTTGTATATTTATAAAAAAAAGCCTCATAAAGGAGTTTTTAGCAAAGCACAAAATCATATTTGATAATATTGATAAAATAATTGATCCTAATGAAAACACTGTGATACGTTTTGGCAGAATGAGTAATGACAGTTTTCATATTCTAGATACTTTAAGAAAAAAAGAAGCCGGAGGTTCTATTTACGATCTTTACTTAAGCGGAACTATGCATATGCTGCTTGCCAATTTTTTAAGAAAAATAGCCGAGAAACCTATTATTATACAAACTGTTGATAAAACAGATCTTACGGCTATTATTGCTACACAAATGTACTTAGTAGAAAATGTTCATAATCATTTTCCGAGCATAAAGGTGCTGGCAGAAAAGGCTTATATGTCTGAATCTAAGTTTAAAACTCTTTTTAATAAAATTACTGGCGATACTCCAAATGTTTTTTTTATGGAAAATAAATTGCTTCTTGCCAAAGAAATGCTTGAAACAAAACAATTTTCAATTTCTCAAGTTTCTGATCAGCTTAATTTTACTAATCACTCTTATTTTGCATCCAAATTCAAAGAACATTTTGGCATCTCTCCAAAAACATTTGTACATGAATTATAGTTTTTAATAATTCAACACCAAAAATAAAAAAAGCCGTAACGAATTACGGCTTTTTTACAATTAACTAAATATATTTAATCAACTTGTTTCAACGAGTAAAATTCATTCATAAGCACGATTAATTTACGGTAATATTTTCTATTTTTCTTTCTTCATTTACATCTAACAAAAACGGATTTCCGTTATCATCAAACATTGTCATATTTAAAGAATCTAACAAAGTCAGGTTTCTTGATACTGAACCTTTGAACTTATTATAGGAAAGATTCAACTCAGACAAATTATTTAATTTTTCCAGTTCTTTTGGGATCTCTCCTTCAAAACTATTATCGAACAAACTCAGGTTTTGCAAATATTTTAAGTTCCCAATTTCAGAACTAAAACTGCCCGAAAATTTGTTGCTGTTTAAAAGGAGTACTTTTAAATTCGAAATTTTATAAAGCGAATTGGGTAGTGTGCCTTCAATTTCATTATCAGACAAACACAAAATTTGTAACTGATTCAACTTTCCTATTTCGGCTGATAATTCCCCTTTCAGATTATTTTTATGCAAGTCTACAGCAACCAAATTTATGAGGTCAAAAAATTCTAAAGGCAGTTCGCCTTGCAAATTATTATCGGCCAAATTTAGGGCTGTTACTTTTCCATTTTCGGCATGAACACCATGCCAAGTTGAAACCGACAACGATAAATCCCATTTTATTTTCCACTGCGAACCATTCGTCGCGTGGTATAGTTTTATCAGCACGTCTTTCTCTTTATCCGAAACAGTATCTGCAAAAGTATTTAGAGAAAAAACAAATGCTAAAAAAAGTGTGGCTAAGCTTTTCATAACAGACTTGGGGGTTATGTTTTTCTTGAGATCAAAATTAAATAATTACTAGATATAAAGCATCGAATGTCGATAAAGTGTTGATAAATAAAAATATCGTACGATTTTTCTGGTTTTTAAATTATATCCTGTATTATTATTTTTTGATTAATTTTGAAGTAACTAATTATAAAAACCTAATATTATGGAATTTAACTTTTATGCATTACTAGTTTCTGCGATTGTAACTCTTGTCGTAGGCTTTATCTGGTATCACCCAAAAGTATTTGGAACGATCTGGATGAGAGAAAGTAATCTTACACAGGAGGAACTTCAAAAAGGAAGTATGCTCAAAATTTTCGGGCTTACTTACATTTTCTCGCTTATGATTACGATGGTATTAATGGCACTGACAATTCATCAATCCGGAGCAGTTGGTATGGTTGGCGGTCCGCCTTTAATTGCCAGCGCAAAACCTTCTTTTGCTGCTTTTATGGCCGATTACGGAACAGCTTATCGCACTTTTAAACACGGGGCGCTGCATGGTTTTATATCAGGATTGTTTTTTGCTCTGCCAATAGTAGGAATTAATGGTTTATTCGAAAGAAAATCATGGAGATACATTTTAATACATGCAGGATACTGGATCGTAACACTGACTTTAATGGGCGGTATTATCTGCGGATATGCATAAATTAAACATACAGAACCCGTTTGAAACCAAAACTCAAACGGGTTTTTCTTAATAATAACTTAAAGAAAGTAAGTTATTATAAATATTATCTAATTTTGAAGAAATTAGCTCACACTTTTGAATACAACTTATTCTTTTAAACTCTACAACAGCGCATCATTACTGCCTTCAGAATGGAATTTGCTGGCCATAGATAACATTTTTTTGACGCGTGAATACCTTGAAGTTCTGGAAAATTCTTGTCCGGTAAACATGGTCTGCCATTTTATTGGTATTTTTAAAGAAGAAAAACTAATAGGAATTGTTTTAACCCAATTTTTATTTGCCGAAAAACTGGAATCTTTTGGAGAACGTGACCAATGCTTAAAAACTTCGGTTCGTAATTTTGCTCTCAAGAATTTTGCTTCGCATGTATTATTCGTTGGAAATAACATGCTTACAGGTCAAAATGCCTTTGCTTTTGATAAAAATGTAAAAGAATCAAAGGCAATCAAAACACTTCACAAAGCTATTAATCAGCTAAAAAAAGATTTAAAAGAAAGCGGAAAAAAAGTTCACATAACCAGTATAAAAGATTTTACGGCAAAGGAAATTGAGCCGCTGCAAGCTGAATTTAAAAATAACTATACTTTTTCGACGCAGCCCAATATGATTTTTGAAATCAATGAAAATTGGAAATCAGAACAGGATTATATCGATGCCCTTTCAAAAAAATATAGAGATCAATACAAGCGAGCACGCAAAAAAGCCGAAGGAATTCAAAAACAGCAAATGTCTTTGTCTGACATTCGAAAATATGAAGATGTTATTTACGATTTGTATTTTCATGTAGCCAAAAATGCGCCTTTCAATACCTTCTTTTTGGCACGCAATCATTTTAGCTTTTTTAAAGAAATCATGAAAGAAGATTTCTTATTGTATGGTTATTTTTTAGATGAAAAACTCGTTGGTTTTAATACTTTGATAAAAAATGGCGATGTAATGGACACTTATTTTTTAGGATATGACGAAAGCATTCAGCGCGAAAAAATGCTGTATTTAAATATGTTATACGACATGATTGGATATTCTATCAAAAAAGGATTCAAAGAAATTGTTTTTGCCAGAACGGCACTTGAAATAAAAAGTTCCGTTGGAGCAAAACCGGTAAAAATGTACGGTTTAATTACGCACAGCAATGCGCTGATCAATCATAATATTGCCAGATTTTTTAATTATCTCGAACCTAAAACGGAATGGCAGGAACGTAATCCGTTTAAATAGGAATTAAGGAATCGCCAATTTCATCTGTTTATGCAGAATATGAATTTCCAGCGAACTTTGCGCACCGCAATATTCACCATCAATCTGAAAATGAACTGGATAATCGGTTTTTATTTCTGCTTTATCTGTCGAAATAATCACAATATCTTCAGAATCAATTGGCATGTTTCCGGTGATAATTTTTCCAATTAAAAGCAGATCCAAACTTTTTAAAATTACCAATTCGAATTTGCCATCATTCATCGCACCATTCGGATTAATAATTACGCCTGTTCCGTATTTCTGAGAATTAGCAATTACAATCATACGTGCCACGTGTTCAACCGTTTTATTGTTTGCCGAAATAGTCGCTACAAAAGGTTCTTCGGATTCTGTTAATGTCGTAAAGGCCTGCAGCGCATAACCCCAAAAACCCCTAACATCACTTTCCTCATAATTTTTAACCAGATTAGCATTTAAACCAATATCGCTTAAATGGATGCTTTTCTTGCCGTTAATACAAATCATATCCATTTCGATATAATGATGTAAAAAGGCAATTTTTAGGTTCTCTTCGATTCCGGCAGGCAAATTCAAATCGACCGAAAGTCCGTTTGCCGAACCTGCTGGCAGAATCCCTATAATAACATCGTGTTCTTCCATCGCCTCGGCAACCATTTTAATAGTTCCGTCACCTCCGGCCACCACAATCCGTTCCGGCTGATATTGATCGTACAGGGCTTGTATTTTTCTAATATCATTTTTTCCGGTAGTTTCATAAACTTCCAGATCAAAATGATTTGTCGTTGCAAATTCTTGTACAGCCTCGATTAAATCTGATTTATCAAGGTCTCCCGAAATAGGATTTACAACAAATATGATATTCTTTTTCAAATTTTTATTTTTAAAACCAATTAAAATAATTAATTTACAGTCTACTATAAATATACGCAATTAATGAAACCAATTCTACAATTATATCGAGGTTATGCCAATGAAGAGGAATTAATTGTGATGGGGCATGTTTTTAAAAGAACGTATGAATATGATTTCCAGAAGAAAAACCTCAAAAACGCGCGTTCGATTGTCAATCAATTTAGGATAAAAACAATTCAAAATTTTGATGTTTATCTCAAATGCGGCAATCTGGAAATCCATACCAAAACGCTTGACGATGGTTATTTTAAATTTTGTATTCCGCTTGAGAAAGAAACCCCTTTTGGGTGGATAGAATACGAAGTGAGTATAAAATACGATAATAAAATCATTACTTCTAAAGCCAGTTTCATACGTCCGCATAAAGGAAATCTGGGCATCATTTCTGATATTGACGATACTTTTTTGATTTCGCATACGCGGAATATCTTCAGGAAAATGTACATTTTACTTTTTAAAAATGTAAACGACCGAAAAGTTTTTAAAGATGTTGTAACCCATTATCAGGCTTTAAGTTCGGCAGGAAGAAATAATAAAGGCGAAGAAAATGCTTTTTTTTATGTCTCGAGCAGTGAATGGAATTTATACCGATTTATTGTAAAATTCACCAAAATACATAAGCTTCCAAGAGCTGTTATTCTATTAAAAGATATTAAACGAGGAATAACAGATTTCTTTATGAGCGGAAGAGGAAATCACGATCATAAATTTGAAAAAATAAAACATGTGCTGGAATTTTATCCCAACCTAAAATATGTGCTTTTAGGTGATGATTCGCAGCACGATCCAGTTTTATACGAACGCATCTGCAAAATATTTCCCGTTACTGTAATTGCCGTTTACATTAGGCAGACTGGTAAAACTCAAAAAACGGAAGTAAAAAAAATCATGAAAAATCTACAATCACTTGACGTTTCTGTCTGCTATTTTAAAGAAAGCAGCGAAGCGATTGCGCATTCTAAAAGTATTGAGATTATTAAGTAGTTTGTAAAATATTAGAAACATCCGCAATCTTGTCATCCCGAGGAACGAGGGATCTTCGCAAGAAGCTCGACAAAGATTGAAGAGTTACTAACGAAGATCCCTCGTTCCTCGGGATGACAAAAAATTCGTTTAAACAGAGTCACTAGCCCAGATTGAAGTGTAAAGCCCGGAACTAAAAAACCTTATTTTCTTGCCGGAAAACAGCGACCAACGGAAGCTCGTTTTATGGCTTAGAAAATAAAGTTTTTTTAGTGAGGACTTGAAACGGAAAGCTGGAAATAGCTCCTAAAAACAACAAAAAAAACCATTGCCAAAATTTAAAACTGTGACAATGGTTTGTGTAAACTGTGACTGAGACTGAAAACTAAACTAAGCGTTAAAACTATCAATCTCCTCCTGAACGATTTCCCAATCTATCAGCAATTGGTCCAGATCTTGTTTCTTTTTGTTGTATGCGGTAAAAAATGATGCATCTTCGATATGCTTGTCATAATTAGAAGCCAGCATTTTATCGTCGTGCTGAATATCTTTTTCTAATTGTTTTATTTGACTTTCGATTTTACTTAATCGGTTTTGAAGTGCTTTTCCTTTTTTCTGGTCTTCGTATGACGTTTTATTGTTTTCTTTTGGTGCCACGGCTTTTTCAACATCTTTTTTCTCTACTTCGCGCATGTTTTCAAGATTACGCTGCTCTAGGAAGTAATTGATGTCTCCAAGATATTCTTTGATTTTTTGATCTTTAAATTCGTAAACGATATTCGACATCCCCTGCAGGAAATCTCTATCGTGAGAAACCAATAACAAAGTACCTCCAAATTTTTGAAGTGCCGCTTTTAGAACGTTCTTAGATTTAATATCTAAGTGGTTCGTAGGCTCATCCATCAGCAATACGTTAATTGGCTGTAATAATAGCTTACAAAGAGCCAAACGGTTACGCTCGCCTCCTGAAAGTACTTTTACTTTTTTCTCTACATCGTCACCACGAAACAAAAATGATCCTAACATATCACGAACTTTCATTCGGTTGGTGTCTGTTGCAGCATCTTCCATTGTTTGTAACAATGTGATTTCTCCATCAAGATATTCTGCCTGATTTTGAGCAAAATACCCCAATTGTACGTTGTGCCCTAATTTGATGTTTCCCTGATACTCAAACTCATTTACAAGTGCTTTAATGAAAGTTGATTTCCCTTGTCCGTTCTGCCCCACAAAAGCAATTTTGCTTCCTCTTTCTACTAATAAACTAATGTCTTTAAGAATCGTTTTGTCACCGTATGCTTTTGTTACATTTTCTGCTTCAATCACAACTTTTCCTGGCTCTTTTGAAACCGGAAACGAAATATTCATTACTGAATTATCGTCTTCATCAACTTCGATTCTTTCTACTTTATCTAACTTTTTAATTAACGATTGCGCCATCGAAGCTTTTGATGCTTTAGCACGGAACTTTTCGATTAATTTTTCTGTTTCCTCAATCTTTTTAGCTTGGTTTTTTTGAGTTGCCAATTGCTTTTCACGAATTTCATGACGCAATTCTAAATATTGAGAATATGGTTTATTAAAATCGTATGCTTTTCCTAAAGAGATTTCGATTGTACGGTTTGTAACATTATCCAGGAACATTTTATCGTGCGAAACAATTACGACTACTCCGGGATAATTGCGCAGGAAACTTTCTAACCAAATGATACTTTCGATATCTAAGTGGTTGGTTGGCTCATCCAGAAGCAATACATCATTTGACTGCAATAGTAATTTTGCTAATTCGATACGCATTCTCCAACCTCCTGAAAATGTTTCGGTTTGGTTGTTAAATACTTCTCTTTTAAAACCAAGTCCTAAAAGAATTTTCTCTGTATCTCCTACATAATTATAACCTCCAAGAAGTTCAAAACGATGGGTGTAATCAGATAAATCTTCGATGATTTGTCCGTATTCTTCGCTTTCATAATCGGTTCTGGTAACCAATTGATGGTTGATTTCTTCTAATTTTTTCTCTACAATTTTAATGTCTGTAAAGGCTTCATACGCTTCTTCTAATACTGTTCTTCCGCGTTCAAAATCTATATCCTGACGCAGAAAACCCATTCGGATATCTTTTTCCTGAGAAATAACTCCGGAATCAGGAGCAAAATCTCTTGCTAACATTTTTAGCATTGTCGATTTACCTGCTCCGTTTTTACCAACAAGACCTACGCGGTCGCCGGCACCTAAACGAAAGGTAACTTCTTCAAATAAATATGTTCCTCCAAAAGAAACCGAAAGATTGTGTATATTAAGCATAATGTGTAACTATTGTGGCAAGCTGGAAAGGTTTTATAAACGCCTTATTTGCTTTACTTTTTGAAAGTGCAAAAGTATGACAATTAATTTAAGTTTCGACTGTCGTTATAAAACAAATATTACAAGGCTTTTTGAGGATAAAAAATCCTTTTTTATTGCTTAAGTTCTTTTGTTTCAACACCAATAATTATAAAAAAACGGGTAGAAATCTTTTAGACTTCTACCCGTTTTTATAAATCGTTTTTCTTTCTTTTTTATACCTCAGTTACTTCTTTTGGCTCGGGTAATAAAATGGATAATACTACTGATATCACCAAAATTCCTGCAATAACGATCAATGAATAAATCGAATCTATATGGTAGAATGGAGCAATAATCATTTTAATACCAATGAACGATAGGATAATGGCCAGTCCGTATTGTAATTTACTAAATAAGTGAATGAAGTTATCTAATAAGAAGAACAAGGCTCTTAATCCTAAAATGGCAAAAATATTAGAAGTATAAAGGATAAATGGATCGTTTGAAATTGCGAAAATCGCCGGAATAGAATCTACTGCAAATAATAAATCTGTAAACTCGATTACTGTTACCACTACTAAAAGCGGTGTTGCTAGTTTTTTTCCGTTTTCGTACGTAAAGAATTTATTACCATCGTATTTATCAGAAACACTAAAAAATCTTCTAATTAACCTCGCTCCTCTTGTATTGTTGTAATCTTCTTCGTCATCTTCATCTCCTGCAGACCAAGATTTAATTCCTGCATAAACAAGGAACAATCCAAAGGCTGTCATGATTAAATTAATATCGTATTTGAAGCCTTCTACTCCAACAAGACTTAATAGTTTGTTTAGATACGTAAGTTCTATTAAAAATGCTCCTGAGAATATAAATATAGCTCGTAAAACCAAGGCACCTATAATACCCCAAAACAGTACTTTGTGTTTGTTTTCGTTTTGAACATCGAAAAATTTAAAAACTAATATAAATACAAATAGATTATCTACAGAAAGTGCTTTCTCTATCCAATAAGCCGATTGAAATTCATAAAATTTAGCGTCTCCTGCAAAATGATAAATCAAACCACTAAAAATCATTGCTAAACTTATCCATACCAATGACCATGTTATAGCTTCTTTATTGGTTACGACATGACTTTTCTTGTTGAAGATTCCTAAATCTAACAACAGCATGATTACTACTGCAACCGCAAATACTATTATTAAACCAGGATGTTCTGAAAAAATAGGGTGTTGATTCATTTTTAAATATTAATTAAATTGTAAATTATTTATGAGCTATTGTAAGCCTAATGGTTCTACCTGTTTATTTTATAGAAGTTTTTTTCATTTCGCGCAATATTACGATTAACATGTCATTGAAACAAATATTGATTCTTACAAACCGTTAATCATTATTTTTAGAATCTCTGGACGATTTATTTAAATTGGCAATAAAGATTAAAATGCAAAATATGCCTTTACAATACTTACTCCAAAACGGATATTCTGGTTTATTGTTTTACCAAAACTCAAAAAAAACTAACTTCCGATTCAACTAATAGTTCCAACAAAATAGGTATATTTGTATTATTCTGCTTTAAAAGATTTACACGTAATATTCCTTTACTAAAAAAAGAAAATTACTCCTCAAAAAGAAAAACTCTGCAAGAGTATATCCAATAATACCGTATAATAATGTTGAAAAAAGGATCGAAACTAAATAGTATTTTAACAGGAAGTTGTCCAAGATGCCAAAAAGAAAGCATGTATTCAGACAGAAATCCACTTCATTTGACTAAAGTTCTAAAAATGAACGAAAATTGCAGTCACTGCGGTTTAAAATATCAAATTGAACCATCGTTCTTTTATGGAGCAATGTATGTAAGTTACGGTTTAAATGTCGCTGTTGGAATCGCAGCCTTTATTGTTTCGTTTGTATTTTTTGGAGCAAGTATAGAACAATCATTTATTGCTATAGTTATTACCTTAATTCTATTATTTCCGTTTGTGCTTAGGCTTTCCAGAAATTTATACATTAACATGTTTATTTCGTATGATCCTAAGGCCGGTCAGAGTTAAGGCTCTTTAAATATCTTTTATGAAAACGCTTAATGTCGATTTCGCGATCTAAAGGAATTTCATTTTCTATATAATCATATAAAACTTTGGCCATTGCAGGTCCAAGCATAACACCTCGTGTTCCTAATCCGTTAAGAATATGGAGCGATTTAAACTGTTCGTGAGTTCCTATTAAAGGTCTTCTGTCTTTTACAGTAGGGCGAACTCCACCATAATGTTCTACGATTTCAAAATCGCAGGTTATTATTTCTTGTATTCGATCTATTAATTCCTGTTTTCCTTCGGCAGTTGGCAAATCTGTTTTATCCTGCCAATTGTAGGTTGCACCTACTTTAAACAAATCATTACCCATAGGCAAAATAAAAACACTTGTATTTACAATAACATCCAAGTCTAAACCAGGAGCTTTTATTACAAACATTTCTCCTTTCGTTCCATCTAATGGCAAATAATTAAAAAACGGATTTTTATGCAGCCCGAATCCTTCTGCAAAAATAACATGACGTGCTTTGATATTTTTATACTGAATCCCAAAATCAAAAAACTCAAGATATCCCCA
Source organism: Flavobacterium sp. GW821-FHT12A05 (assembly GCF_058807735.1). Classification (NCBI taxonomy): domain Bacteria; kingdom Pseudomonadati; phylum Bacteroidota; class Flavobacteriia; order Flavobacteriales; family Flavobacteriaceae; genus Flavobacterium; species Flavobacterium sp. GW821-FHT12A05. Next base: position 219,750 of record NZ_JBXAQY010000002.1, read on the forward strand.
GTCAAAAGATTGTGCCAAAAGTAAATCATTTTCTTGCAGATACTCTCGATAAGTATCTAACAACAACATTGTATCTACATAACCTGTATGCAGAACCTCACCATAATCGTAAGGAGAATCAATACCTTTATATTTTTTGAAAATTAATTTTGTAGACAAAAAAGGGGCTAAGTTTCTTTTATCAGAAGCTGCAAACCAGTTATTCTGTTCTTCTATAGAAAAAAACTTTCTTAATATTGGGAGTTTGAAATTAAATTTCGTTTGGAGCTTGTCTTCAATTCGATCATAAAAATCGTTCATTAGAACTAATTGTTCCTGCGCATTCCAAACTTCACTAAATCTCTTTAAAATAACAGGATTATAGAATCCTCCGGCTACCCTTGAAGATACTTGAGACATATTGTCTATTACTAAAATAGATTTATTGTTCTTTAAAGCAGCTTCGGCAAAAGAAATTCCTGCTAATCCAGATCCGACGATTAAATAATCAAGCATTGTGTAGTGTAATAAAAATAAAAAACTCTTACTGCAAAGGTAGCAAGAGTTTTTCGTATAATTTTAGATTTAAGTCTTTAGTAATTCCACATATCTTCTTCGAAGTTGCGTATTTTTTCTTTTACTCTTTCAGACTCTAATAACTGATGCAGTGCATCGTCTTTTATATAATCTTTAATCTCTCGATCGCCATATGTATTTTCTTCTTTATAGATAACTGCATTAAAACGTCTTGAATTTAAGACCTGATCAAAAGAAAAGGGAAGTGCAGAATTCTTGTCGTTAAAAACTTTCGCTTCATTCAAAACTATACGCGCATCCGGAAAGAAGACCCAGAACAATTCTATATAATCCTTTTCGTCGCTATTCATTGTATAAACGTCTGGTGTTACCGGGCAAATTCCAAGCAAACGATATTTCAATTCACTCTGGCGTTTATCAAAATACCAGTATCCTTTAATTTTATATTGTGTAACATCTGCAGAAGTAAGATCTTGTTTCAAAATATACTCAGAAGGAACTGTTCTTGTTGGCCCAACTGTTTCATCTACATAAGTAACAACTTTCTTTTTACCAGTACCGGTTACTACTTTTTTCTTTACAACTCGCGTTCTGTAGTCATCCGGATATTGATTGATAAGTTCTCTACCAGCATCCGTAGTATCTACACGAGATAATGCTGCCTCAATATCTTTCATAGACTTTTTGGTATTGAAATAACTATCTGTATAGACCTCAGTTATTCTTCCTTTTCTAATAGCCTTAGTCAATACATCATAGAGTGAACGCCTATCAGGACCAATATTGGCAGTATCTACAGGAAAATACAAAGGAAAATTAATCTTCTCGTTTAAATCGATAATTTCCCAAACTGTTTTCCCCATCAAAACATCTCTATCATCTATATAACCATAAGCTAAAGGCTTATCATTATCAGATATATTCTGTGCTGCAGTTTTAAGTCCAATTTGATCAGCCGTTTTTGCATTAAGCAGATTTGATTGTGCATTAGCACCAAATCCAGCCATGACAGCACAAACTGTCATTAAAAAATCTCTTACTTTCATCATGATACATATTATAAGAAATTAAACGTAAGTTTATATTGTTTATTGTTATTTTTCTTACAGAAGGCAAATTTAATAAAAAAGCAATAAGAATTGGGAGCAATATTTATTTTTTAACAGAAATACACTTAAATCTTAAGCATAAAAAAAACTCTTACTACAAATATAGTAAGAGTTTTTTAAATATTTTATTTTCAAACACTTAGTAATTCCACATATCTTGTTCGAAGTTACGAATCTTCTCTTTTACTCTTTCAGATTCTAACAATTGATTTTGTGCGTTGTCTTTCATGTAATCACTGATTGCTCTGTCTCCATAAAGGTTTTCCTCTTTGTAAACTACAGCATTAAAACGTCTAGAGTTTAATATTTGATCAAATGAAATTGGAAGTGCTGAGTTATTGTCGTTAAAAGCTTTTGCATCATGCAATGCTTCACGAGCATTTGGGAAGAAAACCCAAAATAACTCAATATAATCCTTTTCGTCACTATTCATTGTATAAACGTCTGGAGTTACAGGACAAATTCCAAGTAAACGATATTTCAACTCACTTTGACGTTTGTCAAAATACCAGTATCCTTTAATTTTGTATTGTGTAACATCTGCAGAAGTAAGATCTTGTTTCAAGATATACTCAGAAGGAACTGTTCTTGTTGGTCCAACTGTTTCATCTACATAAGTAACAACTTTCTTTTTACCAGTTCCTGTAACTACTTTTTTCTTCACAACACGTGATTTATAGTCATCAGGATATTGGTTGATAAGCTCTCTACCAGCATCTGTAGTATCAATACGAGATAAAGCACCCTGGATGTCTTTCATAGATTTTTTAGTATTGAAATAACTATCAGAATAAACTTCAGTTATTTTGCCTTTTGTAATGGCTTTCGTCAAAACATCATATAAAGAACGTCTATCCGAACCAATATTAGCTGTATCTACAGGAAAGTACATTGGAAAGTTGATTTTTTCATTCAAATCAATAATCTCCCAAGTAGTTTTTCCCATCAAGATATCTCTATCATCAACATATCCGTAAGCTAAAGGCTTATCATTATCTGAAATAAGCTGCGCAGGAGTTTTAAGTCCAATTTGAGCAGGAGTCTTCGCATTAAGCAAATTAGATTGCGCGTTAGAAGCAAAACCTCCAGCGATAGAAACAATAGCTATTAAAAAATTTCTTACTTTCATCGTGGTATCGTTATAAGATATTGAACGTAGTCTAAACTACTTTATTATTGTATTTCGTAAATTACCGGAGCAGTTCTTGGTAATAAATAACTACCAGCTCCAACAAGTTTAGTTTTGATTTCAGAAATAGTAACCTGGTCTCCTTTACCAGCTCTAGAAAGAACTGATTTACATTGAGCATTCAATTTATTACCACTAACAACAACTGTAGGCTGTCCAGCGATTTTCATATTAAATCCTACAACATCTAAACCAACTTCAAAATCAAAATCAAGTAATTTAGCTCCAATAGTAGCAATTTCTAAGTTAGATTTAGGACCTTTAACAACTCCCATTTCTCCTCTAATTGTACCTGTTGGACCAGGAATACCTTTAATTCTGAATGATTTCTTATCTGTAACTTTATCTCCGTTTGGTAATGTACCAGTTACAGAAATTGTAGCCTCAGTACCTTGACCTGGGCTCATGTTATATTTTCCAGGTTTACCAGCTGATGATAATCCAGGTGCACTTGCCACAATTTTGTTAGCATCTACACCAGCGAATGATACAGAGATTGGGTTAACAACTCCTCTATAAACAACATTCATTTTATCAGCAGAGATAGTAGCTGAATTTGGTTTTGGAACAACTACATAAGTACCTTTAAATTTTAAAGGAATATTTTTTCCGTCTTCTAGGAAAGTAAATTGTCCGTTAATATCTTGTTCTCCAACACCTCCAGCAGTTAAAGAGATAACAGCTTGTCCGTTTACGATTTGTCCAGGACCTTGGAATGAAGTTGGTTTTGTATTTTCGTCATAACGACCTAAAACTACTTTACCAGTAACTTTTTCTCCTTGGAAGTAAGCATTTTTATCTAAAACAACAATTGCTTGGTAGTTGCTGTAAGAAGCAGCAGCAACTGCAGCTTTTCCTAAAGCACTGTTATAAACGTCAGCTTCTGTTTTCTTAACGTCATTCTGCCAAGCTGAAAGTTTAGCAGCTGATGCAATTGCAGGAAAACCTTTGAAGTGGTATGCTAAGTATTTTTCTTTAATACCTTCTTTGTTTTTTACGTCAGAAACATCAAATTTTTTCTCAACCTCAGAAATAATACCAGCATATTTTTTATCTGTACCTAAAGCAGCTTTAATATCTGATTTATATTTCTCGATTTTAGCGATAATTTCGTTTCCTTTTTTAGTGTAACCGTCTCCTGTAAACCAGTCGTCAATGTTATCACCTCTATCCATAGACTCGTATGGCATTTTTCCAGTTTCTTTATCAACTTCAAATCCTTTAACGGCTTGAGTTTTTAAAGATCCGATATAATCGTAAAAGTCTTTAGAGATTGCTTCAACTTTGTGAGCTGTAACTGCAGCAATAGCAAATTCTCCTTTTGCTTCAGCAGCTTTTTGATCTAAAGAGGTTAATAAACTTGCATTTGTTTCTGTTGAACTTGTATTTGCACCTTCAAATTTTTCGTTCATCAAACCAAAAGCAGAAATAACTTCTTTTGATACGTTCATTGCTAACATTGCGATGAAAACCAGATACATCAGGTTAATCATCTTCTGTCTAGGGGTTAATTTTCCTCCTGCCATTTTTTTCTAATTAGTTCTTATTAATATTTAATATATAGTCAAAAACTAATTATCCTTTGTTACTCATTGCAGAAAGCATACCACCATAAACACTGTTTAATGAAGCAATGTTTGCAGTCATAGATGCCATTTGTTCTTTTAATTTAGAAGCGTTTTCAGCAATTTCACTGTTTGCTTGTGCATTTCTTGAAGCACTTTCTAATTGTACTTTATATAAGCTGTTTAATGATTCCATTTGTGCAGCAGCTAAAGACATTTCTTCAGCATATTTCTTTTGTCCAGCGATAGAATCAACTGTAGGAGAAATTGCTTTTGCAGCTCCTTCGAAATTTTTGATGCTGTTTCCTAAGCTTGACATTAACTCACCATCAACTTTAGCTTCTTTCAACATTGCATCTAATTTTTGAGACAACAATCCTTGAGCATCAGATGGAGTTTCTGCTTTAGCAGCTTTAGTTCTAGCTTGTCCGTTAGCTAATTCAGGGTAAACAAGAGTCCAGTCTAATTCGTCTTCAACTGGTTCGAAAGCAGAAAGAGCGAAGATTAATGCTTCAGTTACCAATCCGATTGATAACATAACAGTTCCTGTCAATGGTCCAATTTCAAAGTGAGTAATTTTGAATAATGCTCCAATAATTACTACTGCCGCTCCCATACCATAAGCGAAATTCATCACTTTTTTACTTAATAATGCCATAATACTTTTTTTTAGGTTTTAATTTAAAATAGATTCGATTTGGTTTTTAAAAAATTTGGATTTAAATAATTATAATTTACTTTTTTTAGTTCCTCCGGTTACTTGAGTTCCCATGTAATCTTGTACAGTTCTGAAACCAATATAACTTCTAGCAGAATCAGCATATTCGTGATCACGAGTACTTACCTGTAGGAAGTAAGCAACGTCTTTCCAAGATCCTCCACGAACAACTTTTCTTTGGTTGTTTCCATCAATTACGTTAGGGTTCATTGTAGAAACATATTCGTATGCATTTGGATTATAAGCTGAATCTGTCCACTCAGAAACGTTTCCTGCCATGTTGTATAATCCGTATCCATTTGGATCGTATGATTTAGCTTCAACAGTATACAAAGCCTCATCAGCAGCATAATCTCCTCTGTTTGGTTTGAAGTTAGCTAAGAAACAACCTCTGTCACTCTTAGTATAAGGTCCTCCCCAAGGGTAAGTTGCAGATTCCAGACCGCCTCTTGCAGCATACTCCCATTCAGCTTCAGTTGGAAGCCTGAAAGAGTTAACTAAATCACGTCCTTTTTTCTTAGATTTAATGTAGCTGTTTTTGTTTAAAGTTCTCCAGGCACAGAATGCTTTAGCTTGTTTCCAAGTTACACCTACTACTGGATAATCTCCATAAGCTTTATGCCAGAAATAATCGTTGTGCATTGGCTCATTATATGAATATGCGAAATCTTTAATCCAAACAGTAGTATCAGGGTAAACACTAACTTGTTCAGTTTTAACGAAGTCTTTTCTTTTTCCAACTTTAGCTTTTGCAGCTGCCTGAATATCCATCCAAGAATAACGGAATTTCAATTTATTTACATCAATTGTTCTTAAACCATTGTATGATTCTTCAATTGGTAAATACATAGAATCCATTACCTCAGCATAATACTCATCTGGATAAGCTTTTGTATCTCTAATTAACTTAACTTTTTTGTTTAATTTTCTACCAGCATACGGATCATCTTTTGTTCCTACGCTATAGTAGTTGTCATACATATATTTATCGTAAGCCGTCATTTTATCTGGCTCAGAATCATTAAATGCATAATCTGCGATGCTTCCACCTTTAGCACCTTTTCCACCTGTGCTTTTTTGACCAGTTTCATCAGCTAAAATAGCAAGACGAACTCTCATTGTAGAATCTTTTACCCATTCTACAAATTGACGGTACTCACTATTCGTGATCTCAGTTTCGTCCATATAAAATGAACGTACCGTTACTGATTTAGTTGGAGCATCTTCCACGTTAGCTAAATCAGCGTCTGATTTACCCATAATAAAAGATCCACCCGGAACTAATGTCATTCCATAAGGCTTCTCGGGATGCCATTTCCCTCCTGTAACACCAACTAATTCACCTTTGTCACCTGACTTACCACAGCCGATTACTAGTGTTAACATTGCTGCAAATGCAATAAACTTCTTCATATAAATTTGGGATTATCTATTCATTATTAAAAGTCCGTAAACGTATTTATTATTTATCTAAAAAACAATACTACTTGCGAAATTTATTTTACCGTTCAAAAATAATGTTAAATAAAATAAAAAAAAAATATTTCATCGATAAACTGATTAAAAAAACCGACGTAAAACGTTAAATTTTATATTATATAAACATTATCTTACTAAATTATTTAACTTATTTTTATAATAATTAAAAAAAATAAGATTTCTTTCGAAATTTCTCTTTACAAAGCGTTTTTTCGCTGTGCTTTCCACCATCTTTCTGGCAATTCTTGGTTACATGCGCTCAAATATTCGTCATAAGAACACGGTAATAACGTATTTCTTTTTAATTTATTGTGACCATTTGTTTCAAACGGAATTTCTATCCACCAGCGCTCTGTTTTGTCACTTTTGTAAAAAACAAGTTCTTCTTCTTCAAGAGGCACAATATATTTTAAATAATTAGTTCTGCTTCCAAATGGATATTCTTTTGAACGATAGTGATACCCTTCTATAAAATACCATACAATCTGAGCAACCATAGGCGCTTCCGACACTGTGCTATTGTGATTAAACACTCCAAAAGAAGAAACTTTATCACTAATTCCAGCATATCTTGCCAGAGAACAAATCTCTTTTCCGTTAAAACCATTTGGCTCAAAAGAAACCATATTAGCTGAAGCTGAAGATTTTACTGAATTCAAATCGATACTTACTAAATCGGCATCCCTAAAAACAGGTTCTGCCAAAGCAATGTTATTTGAAATCTCACCTAAACGGTAAGCATCAAAAAACAATTTCTCGATTAAATCAATCTCTTCCTGAGAATTGTAATAAGTCTGATATCCAATATTACAATAATTAAACAAGTTATTAGGCTCGTTTATAATGATTTGAGTTAAGTATGAATTAGCCGAAACAGATTCATTTTCTTTACCAAAATCAAATTTATTATCTACAGCAACCATGTTAACCATTTGCTCTAAATCGTCGTAAGCACGATACAAAGCATAAGTTAAATCCTGGGAACCTCCCAGGACTATAGGAATGACTTTATTCTTAATTAAGGTAGATGTAACTTTTTTAACTGCAAAATAAGTATCCTCTACAGAATCTCCTGCGAGAATATCTCCTAAGTCTGCAATTGATGCATCCCAGTTACCTGGAAACATACTGTAAAGCTTTTTTCGAATAGAAGTAAGATTAACTTCATGGATCGAGCCAGCGTTACGACGGTCTTCTAAAACTCCAACAATAGCAATATTAATTTTACTAATATCAGGAAATTGATCCTGAGTATGCAAAACAATTTTGCTCCCCAGTTCTTGTGAAGATAATGAACCGATGAATTTTAAAATTCCATCATGTAAAGGCTCTAAAAAATCAAATTCCATTTTTTATTTCTTTTTTGCAGCTGGTTTTTTAGCCGGTGCTTTCTTGGTTGTTGCGGCTTTTTTTGCCGGTGCTTTTTTCGCTGGTGTCTTCTTAGCAATCATTTCCTGAACTTCGTCCAATGTTAATTTTGTTGCATCAACATCTTTACTTAATTCAATTTTGATTTTGCCTTTAGTGATAACTGAGCGTCCCCAACGCGCTTTTTCAACCAAAATACCTTCTTCTTCCCAATTGTGAAGAACTTTATCTATATTTTTCTGTAATTTATCTTCAATTAATTCCTCTACATCTGCCTGAGATAAATTATCAAAATTGTATTTTTTGCTTACATTAACAAAAAGACCATTCCATTTGATGAATGGACCAAAACGTCCCACACCTTTTTGAACAGCTTCTCCTTTGTAAACCGCAATTGGCGCATCGGCAAGTGCTTTTTCGTCAATTAGTTCCTGAGCTCTTTCTTTTGTAACTCCTAAAGGATCTTCTCCTCGAGGCAACGAAATAAACACACTTCCGTGACGTACGTAAGGTCCATAACGACCATTACTTACCTCTACTTCTTCTCCTTTATAATCTCCTAAATTTTTAGGAAGCAAAAATAAATTCAAAGCTTCTTCAAGCGTGATATTTCCAATATTTTGATCTGCCATTAAGCTGGCAAACTTTTTATCTTCATCGTCTGCTTCTCCAATTTGAGCCATTGGTCCAAATTTTCCTAAACGAACAGAAACTTGTCTTCCGTCAGCATCTTTTCCTAAAATTCTTTCACCGCTTTCGCGTTCAGCATTGGCCTCAACCTCTTTTACATTTGGGTGAAATTTATTGTAGAATTCCTGCATCATAATTGCCCAGTCAATATTTCCTTCGGCAATTTCATCAAAATCCTGTTCTACTTTTGCAGTAAAATTGTAATCTAAAATATTTCCGAAGTTCTTAACAAGGAAATCTGTTACGATAGTTCCAATATCTGTTGGAACCAATTTTCCTTTGTCAGAACCTGTGTTTTCTTTTAAAAGCTTCTCTCCTACTTTACTGTTTTGCAAAGTAAGCTGTGTATAATTACGTTCCTGACCTTCAAGAGTTCCTTTTTCAACATAATTTCTATTGATGATAGTCGAAATAGTCGGCGCATAAGTAGACGGACGTCCGATTCCTAGTTCCTCCAGTTTTTTAACCAAAGAAGCCTCTGTATAACGTGCCGGCGGTCTTGAATATCGTTCTGTAGCTGTAATGTAGTTATTAGCCAGTTTTTCGTTTACTTTTAAAGCAGGAAGCATTCCTTCTTGCTCTTCTTCATCATCATCGTGGCCTTCTAAATAAACTTTCAAGAAACCTTCAAAAAGTAAAACTTCTCCCGAAGCTGTAAAAATTTCCTCATGATTATCTGCTTCAATTTTTACGTTTGTTCTTTCAAGCTGTGCATCGCTCATTTGCGAAGCCAAAGTTCTTTTCCAGATCAAATCATATAAACGAGCCTGATCACGATCGATATTTACAGTATGACGCGACATATCAGTAGGACGAATTGCTTCGTGCGCTTCTTGTGCCCCTTTACTCTTTGTTGCAAAAGTTCTCGGTTTTGAGAATTCTTTTCCGTACGATTTTATGATTTCAGCTTCAGCAGCACTCATCGCTTCTTTCGAAAGGTTAACGCTGTCGGTTCTCATATAAGTAATAAGTCCCGCCTCGTATAAACGCTGTGCTAACTGCATTGTAATTCCAACTGGCAAATACAATTTTCTAGCCGCTTCCTGCTGCAATGTAGAAGTTGTAAAAGGCGCTGTTGGAGATTTTTTGGTAGGTTTAGTTTCTAAATCGGCTACCTTATATTTAGAACCGATGTTTTTATTTAAAAACTCTTCGGCTTCTTTTTTTGTATTGAAGTTCTTTGGCAGTTTTGCTTTAAAAGCTTTTCCGGCTTCGTTTACAAATTCAGCAACTATAGAATAACTTGCAACTGCATTAAAGTTTTGGATTTCGCGTTCTCTCTCTACAATCAAACGTACAGAAACAGACTGTACACGACCAGCAGAAAGTCCGCCTTTAATTTTTCTCCATAAAACCGGAGACAATTCATAACCCACTAAACGATCCAGAACACGACGTGCCTGCTGTGCATTTACTAAATTATAATCGATTTCTCTTGGATTATCGATTGCTTTAAGAATCGCCGTTTTGGTGATTTCATGAAAAACAATTCGTTTTGTTTTTTTTGTATCCAGTTTCAGTTCTTCCGCCAGGTGCCATGAAATAGCCTCCCCCTCGCGGTCCTCATCACTTGCTAACCAAACCGTTTCGGCATTCTTAGATAGTGTTTTAAGCTTACTCACCAAAGCCTTTTTATCCGGAGAAACTTCATATTTAGGTTTAAAACCATTCTCTACATCTACTCCTATTTCCTTTGATGGTAAGTCGGCTATGTGACCATAACTTGACTCCACCTGAAAATCACTCCCAAGAAATTTCTCGATCGTTTTCGCCTTTGCAGGTGACTCCACTATTACTAAATTCTTTGCCATTGCTCTTATTTTCTGCAACAAAAGTATTTATTTTTTTTAAATATTAACCTTACGAATGAATTTTTGAGGTATTTTGATATTATGAAACTTAAAATTGCAGATTTATCTGTAATATTCTTTATTATATATATAGGTATAACTTTTAACGGATTTAGACCGCCAAATTCTTTTATTTTAGATTGGAGATTGTAGATTTTAGATTACACACACCAAAAAGAGGATAAGCTTTTTTTGTTAGAGAGAAAAATCTAAAATCTACAATCTTAAAATTTATCTTCTGCCATCTTGTCATATTGACCGTATTTACGCTATCTTTGCACTTTGAAATTTTACAATGGAAAAGATTATTGAAGAAAGTAAACAAGGTGAAAGTCTTGTTTTAGAAAATAAACCCGAAAACACGAAGAAGCTTTTTATAGAAAGTTATGGTTGTGCGATGAATTTTTCGGATAGTGAAGTCGTAGCATCCATTTTATCTAACGGTGGTTATAATACAACATCGGTTTTAGAAGAAGCCGATTTAGTTTTGGTAAATACCTGCTCTATTCGTGATAAAGCAGAACAAACTATTCGTAAACGTCTGGAGAAATATAATGCCGTTAAGCGTACCAATCCAAAAATGAAAGTAGGCGTTTTAGGCTGTATGGCCGAACGTTTAAAAAGTCAATTTTTGGAAGAAGAAAAAATAGTTGACCTTGTTGTTGGACCTGATGCTTACAAAGATCTGCCTAATTTATTAGCAGAAGTTGAAGAAGGCCGCGATGCCATCAATGTAATTTTATCAAAAGAAGAAACTTACGGAGACATTTCGCCTGTTCGTTTAATGAGCAACGGAATCACCGCTTTGGTTTCTATCACCCGTGGATGCGATAATATGTGTACATTTTGCGTTGTGCCTTTTACTCGCGGACGTGAGCGCAGCCGTGAACCACAAAGTATCATGAATGAAATTCAGGATTTGTGGAACAAAGGATTTAAGGAAATCACACTTTTAGGACAAAACGTTGACAGTTACCTTTGGTACGGAGGCGGTTTAAAAAAAGATTTCGTAAATGCTTCTGAAATGCAAAAAGCCACTGCAGTCGATTTTGATCAATTATTAGAAATGGTTGCGGTTGGTTTCCCAAAAATGCGTATCAGATTTTCGACTTCTAATCCACAGGATATGCACGAAAGCATTTTACATGTTATTGCTAAATATCCAAATATCTGTAAACACATTCACTTACCGGTTCAATCTGGAAGTAATAGAATTTTAAAAGAAATGAATCGTCTGCACACGCGTGAAGAATATATGGCTTTGATTGATAAAATTAAAGCGATTGTTCCAGATGCTTCTATTTCACAGGATATGATTGCAGGTTTCCCAACAGAAACTGAACAAGATCATCAAGATACAATGAGCTTAATGGAATATGTAAAATATAATTTTGGTTATATGTATTCGTATTCTGAACGTCCTGGAACTTTAGCCGGAAGAAAAATGAAAGACGATGTTGAAGAAGAAACCAAAGCCAGAAGATTACAGGAAATTGTAGACTTACAGCAAAAACATGCTTGGTTTAGAAGCGAAGAATTTGTTGGGCAAGTTGTAGAAGTTTTAGTAGAGAAAGTTTCTAAAAAATCAAAAGAAGAATTCTCAGGAAGAAACTCTCAAAGTATTACAGTAGTTTTTCCAAAAGAGAATTATAAAATTGGTGATTTCGTAAACGTAAAAATCACAAGCTGTACTTCCGGAACATTAAAAGGAGAAGCAGTTGGGTATTCTGAAATGAATTAAAATTTGTTTGCCACGAATTACACTAATTTGCACGAATTTTCTTTCAAATAAATTATGATTCTATAAATTTGTCTTAAAAACAAAATATGGAATTATATAGAAAAGAAGAATATTTTAAAATTGTAGGTATTTGCATGGAAATTCATAGAATCCTTGGCGGAGGACTCCTTGAAATTGTTTATAAAGATGCATTGGAATACGAATTTAAAAAACATAATATTCCTTTTGAGCGTGAAAAGAAATATGACATTCAATACAAAGACATTGTTCTTGCACATAAATTTTATGCCGATTTTGTAGTTTACGATGAAATCATTTTAGAAGTAAAAGCATCAAAAGAAATTATCGATGAGTATACTGCTCAAACAATAAATTATTTAAGACTGGCAGATAGCGATTTAGGAATTATTGTTAACTTTAATAAAAAGTCGTTACAGCACAAAAGAGTTATTCATTAACCCAATTTTAAAAATTCGTGGAATTCGTGAAATTCGTGGCAAAAGAAAAAAATACAAGCCAAAGTTTTAAGTTCTAGGTATAACCTGAAACCTGAAACAAACAAAAACTTGAAACAAATATATAAATGGAAACAGTTCAAGCAATAAAACAACGATTTGAAATTATTGGTAATGACCCAAAATTAAATCGTGCCATTGAAAAAGCCATTCAGGTTGCTCCAACTGATATTTCGGTTATGGTAACTGGGGAAAGTGGTGTTGGTAAAGAAAACATTCCAAGAATTATTCATTCGCTTTCACACAGAAAGCATGGTAAATATATTGCAGTAAACTGCGGAGCCATTCCAGAAGGAACTATTGACAGTGAACTTTTCGGACACGAAAAAGGGGCCTTTACAGGAGCAACAAGCACTCGTGAAGGTTATTTTGAAGTAGCCGACGGCGGTACTATTTTTCTTGATGAAGTTGGTGAATTACCTCTTACAACCCAAGTTAGATTACTTCGTGTTCTGGAAAACGGAGAATTTATAAAAGTAGGTTCGTCTCAGGTTCAAAAAACCAACGTACGTATTGTAGCCGCTACCAATGTGAATTTGTTCAATGCGATCGAAAAAGGAAAATTTCGTGAAGATTTGTATTATCGTTTAACGACAGTCGAGATCACATTACCTCCTTTGCGTGAGCGAAATGAAGACATCCATTTATTGTTTAGAAAATTTGTTGCCGATTTTGCTCATAAATACAAAATGCCACCATTAAAATTAGACGACGATGCAGTACATCTTCTTCAAAAATTTAGATGGAATGGAAACATTCGTCAGCTTCGAAATGTGGCCGAACAAATTTCGGTTTTAGAAACCAATCGTGATATTTCAGCTGCTACTCTATCTTCTTATTTGCCAACAGAAGGAAGCAATCTGCCTTCGGTAATAAACGACAAAAAGAAAGAAAGTGATTTCAGTACCGAAAGAGACATTTTATACAAAGTCCTTTTTGATATGAAAAGCGACCTGAACGATCTGAAAAAACTAACTCTGGAATTAATGAAAAACGGCACTTCAAAAGTGCAGGATATAAATCCAAATTTAATTCAGAAAATATACGGTTCGCAGGAAAACGACAGTGAAATTGATTTTGAAGAAGAACCAAGAACTGCTGTTATGACCCCAACAGTTCGCGAAGAAAACTATCAGATGCCCGAAGACAACTATTTGTTTGCCGAAACGATCGAGGAAGAGGAAGTTTTACGTTTAGAGCAGAAAGAAATCGAAATGATCAAAAAATCATTAGAAAAAAACAAAGGAAAACGAAAAGCTGCGGCAGATGAATTAGGCATTTCTGAAAGAACATTATACCGAAAAATTAAACAATTCGATTTGTAATTTGCTACAAAGATGTTAAGACACAAAAATGTTTTAAACGAAATGAATATCTTTGACCCTCGTGTCAGCAAACTGACGAAGCAATTCTTATAAAACAAAATGAAACACTTAAAATATCTTTTAATAGTATTAGTTGCAACAACTTTTAGCGGCTGCGGAGCCTACAACTTTACAGGTGCAGCACCAGTAGATGCTAAAACTTTTCAGGTTAACTTTTTCCATAATAATGCTGATTTAATTGAACCTGGAATTGACAGGGATTTTACATTGGCTTTGCAGGATTTAATCATGAATCAAACGAACTTAAACCTAGTAAGTACGGGAGGAGAATTAGTTTATGAAGGAGAAATTGTTGATTTTAGAACCACTCCTATGACTGCAACTGCAGATCCAGAACGTCCGGCAGCTCAAAACCGTTTAACGATTCGGGTTAATGTTAGGTTCACCAACAAAAAGAAAGAAGCTGATGATTTCGAAAAACCGTTTGAGTTTTATTATGATTTCCCAGGAGGTGCACTACCAACCGGATCTGTTTTAAATGAAGCCGTAAAAACTATTTTTGAAAGAATCACTCAGGATATTTTTAATGAATCATTAGCTAAATGGTAGTTTTTTTGTTTAACTGTTAAATCGTCTATTCGTTAAATCGATATAATGACAAACACAAACCAGTTAAACAAATAAACGATTAAACAAATAAACAACTAAACGATTAAACAACAAACAATGAACGTTACTGATTATACCTACTTAATGAACAAACCCGATGCTATTACAGAAAAGCAGGCGGAAGCATTAGGAAGTGTTTTGAATGAATTTCCATATTTTCAAAGTGCAAGAGCGCTTCGACTAAAAGGACTTTACGATCAAAACAGCTTTAAGTATAATTATGCCTTAAAAGTAACTGCAGCACATACTGCAGATCGTTCGGTTTTGTTTGATTTTATTACTTCTGAATCTTTTACCTCTATTCAGAGCGAATATTACGATCAAAAACTAAAAGATCTTTTAGAAATAAAAGTTTTTGACAGCGAAGTGGTTTCTTTTGAAGAAGTAAACAAAACTCCAGAAGTTCGAATTGATCCAATTGAGCAATCTATTCTAAAATCAATTAAAGAAGCTACAACTGTTGTTTTTGAAGCTCCTGTTAAAGAAGAAGAAAAAACAGAAGAAAACACTTTTGCAGAACCAATAAAAACAGAAGAAGAAAGCACAATAGAACCTGTAAATGAGGAACCTATTGTAATTCTTAGCGAAGAAGAAATTTTGGATACTTTTAAAGAAGTAACCGAAGTTGAGGCAGTAACAGAAGAAGCAGTTAACGAACAGCCAATTGGTATTCTTAATGAAGAAGAAATATTCAATTCTTTTCAGGAAGTAACAAAAGTTGAAGAAAAAGAAGAAGAACCTGTTATTGAAGAAACTATTATAACTCCAAGTGAGGAAGAAATATTAAATACTTTTAAAAAGGTAGACGAAGTTGAAATAACAGAGCCTATAATTGAAGAAGAAATTCTGAGCACTTTTGAAGAAGTTACAACAGCAGATATAAAAGAAGAAACAGTTGAACCCATTATAAACGAGTCAGTTGTAACGCCTAGCGAAGAAGAAATTCTAAATACATTTAAAGAAGTAACAGAAGTTGAAGAGAAATCTGCCGATCCTGTTATTAGTCAGCCTATTGTCAGAATAACTTTTTTTGATGAAGTAGTAGATGATGAAATTCCAGAAGTACACGTTGACCCAATCGAAGAATCTATTTTAGTTTCTATTAAAGAAGCTTCAACAGTTACTTTTGAAGAAGAAAAAACTACTGAAGAACCTGTTGCCGTGGAAGAACAATTGGAAATTGAAACTCCAGAAGTTGAACTTCTTCAAATTGAAACTCCCGATGCTGAAGTTCCTGAAGTTGAAACTCCAGAAAGTGTAAAAGAAGCTCAGGAGAATTTAGAAATAGGAAAACCAATCGATTTTTCTGTTAGTGAAAAACATTCTTTCCAAGAATGGCTTCAATTAGCAAGAGCAGAACCTATTGACCGCAGTACCGAAGCTCCAAAAGAAGAATTAAAAGAGGTTGAAGAGGAATTAGAAAAAGAACCTGAAGAACCGAAAGAACTGGAAATTGTTGAAAAAAAAACAATTGAAGCAATTGAAGTAATAGATGCCGAAGAAGAAAAGAAGAAAAAGGCAGAAATAATTGACAGATTTATAGAAACAAATCCTAAAATCTCTCCAATTAAGCCTACAATGTCAAATCCTCCGGTGCAGTTTAACATCAATGAAGAGGAGAATTCATACCTAATGACAGAGACTTTAGCCCGTGTATATCTGGAACAAAAGAAATATACAAAGGCCATACAAGCATATGAAATATTAATTTTGAAATATCCAGAAAAAATTAGTTTCTTTGCAGACCGTATTTCGGATATAAAGATTTTACAACAAAATAACAATAACAATTAATACAATGAGCACATTTTCAATTTTCTTAGTTTTAATCACAATAGTTTGCTTTCTATTGATCGTAGTGATTATGGTACAAAACCCTAAAGGAGGAGGATTATCTTCTACTATCAGCGGAACTCAAATGTTAGGTGGTGTACAAAAAACAACTGACTTTTTAGATAAAAGTACCTGGACACTAGCTACTATTTTGATTGCTTTAATCTTACTTTCTAGCTTAAGCTTCACTGGAGCTTTAGGAGATACTGGATCTAAAATCATTGAAAAAGGCACAGCTCCTGCTGCAACTACACCAGCTGCACCAGCGCAACAAACTCCTGCTCCGGCAGCACCTGCAGCAAAATAATAATTTTGATATAAATTAAAATGCCAGCCTGTCAAAGCTGGCATTTTTTTTAAGAAAAAATGTCAGTTTATAGAGCATGGCATAATTTCTGAAATCCAATAGAACATAAAAAACGTATAACTTATAATAATATAAAATATAAAATCATGGCCTTAAACATTAAACCGCTTTCAGATCGCGTACTTATTGAGCCTGTTGCTGCTGAAACCAAAACTGCTTCAGGGATTTTTATTCCAGATACTGCCAAAGAGAAACCACAAAAAGGAACTGTAGTGGCAGTAGGAAACGGATCTAAAGATCACACCATGACCGTAAAAGTTGGCGACACCGTACTTTATGGTAAATATGCAGGAACAGAATTAAAACTGGAAGGCACTGATTATTTGATCATGCGTGAGGATGATATCTTGGCGATAATCTAAATAGCTGTAGGCTATAAGCGATAGGCTGTAAGCTTTTAGAAGCTTAAAGCATATTGCCTAAAGCTTAAAGCAAAAACAAAAATGAGAGATTTCAAAAAATATGATATTTGGGCGCTTAGTCATTCTTTTACTTTAGAAATCTATAAAATAACTTCTCTTTTTCCAAAAGAAGAACTTTATGGATTAACAAGTCAAATAAGAAGAGCTTCTTCTTCAATTCCTACAAATATTAGCGAAGGATGTGGAAGAAACAGCGACAAAGAATTCAATCAATTTCTCAACATAGCTTTAGGTTCTGCAAATGAAGCAGAATATCTTTTAATTTTAGCTAAAGATCTGCAATATCTAAATAATGAAATTGCTGAAAATCAAATAGAAAAAATTAATAGTATAAAAAGCAAAATTTACAAATTAAAACAAAAATTAATTCAGCAGTAGAAAGCATAAAGCTTAAAGCCTACTGCCTAAAGCAAATAAAAAATGGCAAAAGATATAAAATTTGATATTGAAGCACGTGACGGATTAAAACGTGGTGTTGATGCATTAGCAAATGCTGTAAAAGTAACTCTAGGACCAAAAGGTCGTAACGTAATCATCGGAAAATCATTTGGCGGACCAACAGTTACTAAAGATGGTGTTTCGGTTGCAAAAGAAATCGAATTAAAAGACCCATTAGAAAATATGGGCGCGCAAATGGTAAAAGAAGTTGCTTCTAAAACCAATGATTTAGCGGGTGACGGAACTACAACTGCTACAGTTTTAGCTCAGGCTATCGTAAAAGAAGGTCTTAAAAACGTTGCTGCAGGTGCAAACCCAATGGATTTAAAACGTGGTATCGATAAAGCTGTTGAAGCTATTGTTGCCGATTTAGCAAAACAAGCTAAAGTTGTTGGAAGCGATTCTGACAAAATCAAACAAATTGCTTCTATCTCTGCAAATAACGACGAAGTTATTGGTGAATTAATCGCTACTGCTTTTGCAAAAGTGGGTAAAGAAGGTGTTATTACTGTTGAAGAAGCTAAAGGAACTGATACTTTCGTTGATGTTGTTGAAGGAATGCAGTTTGACAGAGGATACCTTTCTCCTTACTTCGTAACAAACCCTGAGAAAATGGAAGTTGAATTAGACTCTCCATACATCTTATTATACGACAAAAAAGTTTCTTCTCTAAAAGAATTATTGCCAGTTTTAGAGCCAGTTGCACAATCAGGAAAGCCATTATTGATTATTGCTGAAGATGTTGACGGAGAAGCATTATCTACATTAGTAGTAAACAAACTACGTGGAGCATTAAAAATCGCTGCTGTAAAAGCACCTGGCTTTGGAGACAGAAGAAAAGCAATGTTAGAAGATATCGCAATCTTAACTGGAGGAACTGTAATCTCTGAAGAAAGAGGATATACACTTGAAAACACAACTATCGATATGTTAGGAAACGCAAAAAGAGTTTCTATCGATAAAGACAATACAACTATCGTAAGCGGTGCTGGTGAAGCAGATATCATCAAAAACCGTGTAAACCAAATTAAAGGTCAGATGGAAACTACAACATCTGATTATGATAGAGAAAAATTACAAGAGCGTTTAGCTAAATTAGCCGGAGGTGTTGCAGTTCTTTATGTTGGTGCAGCTTCTGAAGTTGAAATGAAAGAGAAAAAAGACAGAGTTGATGATGCATTACACGCAACTCGTGCTGCTGTAGAAGAAGGAATTGTTGCCGGAGGCGGTGTTGCTTTATTAAGAGCAAAAGCAGCTTTAGCAGCACTTAAAGCGGACAACGCTGACGAAGCAACTGGAATCCAGATTGTATCTCGCGCAGTTGAATCTCCTTTAAGAACAATTGTTGAAAATGCAGGTCTTGAAGGTTCTGTTGTTGTAGCTAAAGTTTCTGAAGGTTCAGGTGATTTTGGATACAATGCAAAAACTGACGAATATGTAGATATGCTTTCAGCTGGAATTATCGATCCTAAAAAAGTAACTCGTGTAGCTCTTGAAAATGCTGCTTCGGTTTCTGGAATGATCTTAACTACAGAATGTGCATTAATTGATATTAAAGAAGAAAATGCCGGAGGCGGAATGCCAATGGGAGGCGGAATGCCAGGAATGATGTAATTCATTCTCTTCTTAAAACCTAAAAACGCTGGATTTATATCCGGCGTTTTTTTTGCCACAGATTAAAGGATTAAAAAGATTATAATCTGTGGAAATCTTTTAATGTGTGGCAATATTTATGTGCAAAGTAATTCGTGGAAATTCGTGCGATTCGTGGCAACCCTTTTATTTAACATTCTCTTTTTCTTTAAAAAATCTGTTATCAATACCTTTGCTGCATCATAATAATATAAAAAATGAAAAAGCATTTTAATTCACTCCTATCTTTAGTTTTTCTTTCACTTTCATTCTTTTTACAAGCCCAAAATAATAAAGACTCTTACGTAGTTTTAGTTTCTATGGATGGATTTCGCTGGGATTATGCAAAACAATTTAATCTTCCAAACTTAAAACAAATTGCAAAAGAAGGTACTCATGCCAAGTCTATGAAACCTTCTTATCCAAGCAAAACTTTCCCAAATCATTATTCTATTGTAACTGGTCTTTATCCGGATCATCACGGAATTATTAATAATGTTTTTTATGATGCATCACTAAACGAATCGTTTTCATTATCCTCTAAAGCAAAAAATGATTCGCGTTTTTATGGCGGAAATCCAATTTGGAATGTAGCCGAGCAACAAGGCGTAAAAGCAGCTTCTTTCTTTTGGCCGGGTTCTGATATTGATAAAAGAAATCCAAGCTATTTTAAAAATTACGACAATAAAATTCCATACGGAGCCAGAATCGATACTGTTTTAAAATGGCTGCAGCTCCCAGAAAAACAACGTCCGCATTTAGTGACTTTATACTTTGACGAACCAGATCATACCGGACATAATTTTGGTCCGCTTTCTCCTGAAAACAAAAAAATGGTAATCAAAATGGATTCTATAATGGGGCAATTGTCTAAAAAATTAGACCAGTTAGCAATTGGAAAAAAAATCAATTTAATTATCGTTTCAGATCACGGAATGGCAGATATCAGCAATGATAAAAAAGTCGCTGTTCTGGATTACCTAAAACCGGAATGGCTGGGGTATAAAGACGTAATTAACCCTATTATGAGCATTCAGGCAAAAGCCGGTTATCAAGATTCTATTGCAAAAGCTTTAAAAAAAGTACCGCATATCAAATTCTGGAAATCAACCGAAGTTCCGGAAAGACTTCATTACGGAACCAATCCGCGTGTACATGATTTTGTTATCGAAGCCAATAAAGGATATAGTTTAGTCAGCAAAGAAAGTACACATGTAAAAGGCGGTACACACGGTTATGACAATAACGAAAAAGATATGCATGCTATTTTTTATGCAAAAGGCCCCGCTTTTAAAGTTGACAAAACGGTTAAAACATTTCAAAACGTTTCTGTTTATCCTCTAATTGCTCATATTTTAGGCTTACAAATTGATCAAGTTGATGGGAAGTTAAGCGATGTAAAATCGATGCTGGCTAATTAGAGAATGTGGCAATGAGAAAATTTGATAATTAGAAAATTAATTGACAAACATATAAACACAACAAACCCGACAGGTTTTAAAAACCTGTCGGGTTTACTATTTGAATAAATTAACGCCAATCTTTATAATATCATTTTCTAATTATCTAATTGTCACATTATCTAATTAAAAACCAGTCGAAACCGAAACCGCTTTCCATCCCTCCAATTCCTTTTGAACACTTGCTATTTTTTGATTTGCCATATTATAAGCATCTTCTCCTAAAAACAAATGCAATGGTGGATTTTGATCTTGACTTGCTTTTATTAAAGCTTCAGCCAATTTTACCGGATCTCCAGGCTGATTTTGATTGATATCTTCCTTGTGTGCACTTTCAGATTGTCTTACTTCTTTATAATCTGCAATTGGGTTTTGAGGCAGTAATAATGAACTGTCTTTTAAGAAATCCGTTCTAAAATAACCCGGATAAACGATTGTGGCATGAACTCCAAATGATCTTACTTCTGCTGCTAAAGACTCTGTTAAACCAGCAACTGCAAATTTTGTAGAGCAATAAATTCCCCATCCCGGAAATTCTCCATAATATCCTCCAACAGAAGAAATATTAAAAATATGTCCAGATCTTGCTGCACGCATATAAGGCATTGTATTTCTAATTACATTCAATAATCCGAAAACATTTACCTCGTAATTTTTTCTTGCTTCTGCATCGGTCAATTCTTCTAATGCCCCTAACAATCCATAACCGGCATTGTTTACTAAAACATCAATTGTTTTAAAATGACTTACAGCAACTTCAATAGCATTTTTAACGCTTTTTTCATCCACCAAATCCATTTCTAAAGGAAGAAAATTTTCAGATGGGTTTCCTATTGCTTTTACCAAAGCCTCTTCACTTCTTGAGGTTGCCGCTACTTTATAACCTTCTGCTAATAATTTTTTAGCTAATTCTAATCCAAGTCCTTTTGAAGCACCTGTAATAAACCAAACTTTGTTATTTCCCATGATTTTAAATTTTTTACGTTTTAATTACAGGACAAAGGTATTGGCGAAGTACCTCTAAAAAATTAAACTAATCAAGCAAGAAGTTACGAAAATCAAACAATTTCTGCCAAACGATAGTTTTTAGGCGAAACCTGAACATTTTTCTTAAAGAAATTGATAAAATGAGACAATTCTTCGAAGCCTAAACACCACGCAATTTCATTAATATTCCAATTGGTTTGCTTTAGCAGAATCATGGCTTCCTGAACAATTCTTTCAGAAATAATCTGCGAAGTTGTTTTTCCGGTTGTTTCTTTTAATGCTTTATTCAGATGATTCACATGCACATTTAACTGATTTGCATATTCAGAAGGCGAACGAAAATTAATTTGCTGCGTTATCGATTCAATGGGAAACTGACGTTCTAACAATTCCAAAAACAAAGACGAAATCCGAATTGTAGCATTCGATTTACTATATAATGAAGTAGTTACAGTCTGCGTTTTGAGTGCAAGATGAATAATTTCGAAAACCAAATTTCTAAGTACGTCATATTTAAAAGCATAATCTGAATTAATTTCGTCAAACATTCTTAAATAAACCGATTTTAGAGATTCGGCTAATTCTGTAGAAATTGGAACGATGGGATTTCCGCCTGGCTGAAATAAAGGATATTCTTTTAAATTTCCATATTGGCTAAAAAAAGCATCCGTAAAAATGCAGAAAAACCCCGTTTGATTTTCATCAACTTGTTCCCAATTATAAGGAATCTGCGGATTTGCAAAAAACAAAGCCTGATCTTCAATAACCGAAATCTTATCGGCATAATGAACCTTGTTTTTACCAATGATTAAACTGATTTTATAAAAATCTTTTCTGGTGTAAGGAAATGGTTTGCAGATACTCCCCACAAAATCGTCTAATTTAAAAACATTAAAATGTCCGATTTCTTTTTTAAGATTCTCCGGCATTCCATTTACTTTTACAGTGTAAAAATCTTCTAAAGTTTCTGTCAGTTTCATTTGGCTAAGTTACGAAAATCAATCTTTCTTAATTAGATAATTTGACAATTTAGAAAATTAGATAATTTCAGATAGTGTTTTGAGTGTCACCCTGAGCGGAGTCGAAGGGCTTTTTAATTGGTAATAGGGCTTCGACTTCGCTCAGCCTGACAAACTCAACATTAAACAAACAAACCCGACAGGTTTTAAAAACCTGTTGGGTTTACGAGATAAAATTTATTACACGTAATATGATCAGCAAATGTAGACGCACTGCAGTGCGTCTCTACAGAAAATTGGAATTTATCATTAACAATTCACAATTAACAATTATCGAGACACTACTTTATAAGTAGGATCTTCAATAACATTAACGTTAATTACCGCATCGGCATTTTTAAGCAATTGCCTGCAGTCTGCGCTTAGGTGCTGTAATTCTATTGTTTTATTTTCCTGACGGTATTTTTTGGTTAGATTGTTCAACGCTTCAATCGCCGACATATCGGCAACACGGCTTTCTTTAAAATCAATTATTACATGATTGGGATCGTTTTGAACATCGAATTTTTCTAAAAAAGCAGTTATGGAGCCAAAGAATAACGGCCCGTAAATTTCATAATGTTTCACTCCATCATCATCAATAAAATGTCTTGCACGAATTCTTTTGGCACTTTCCCAGGCAAAAACCAAAGCAGAAATAATCACGCCAATTAAAACTGCCAAAGCCAGATTATGCAGTACAATAGTAATTAAAGCCACCAAAATACCGACAAAAATATCGTGTTTGGGCATTTTATTGATAATCCTGAAACTTGCCCATTCAAAAGTTGTAATAGCCACCATCATCATAACGCCCACTAAAGCGGCCATTGGTAATTTTCCAATTATGGGTGCTCCAAAAAGTATAATCAGTAAAATGGTCAAAGCAGCAATAATTCCCGAAAGTCTGGCACGTGAACCCGCTCCCAGGTTTACCAGAGTTTGAGCAATCATAGGACAACCTCCCATTCCGTAGAAAAACCCATTTAAAATATTCGAGCTTCCCTGAGCAATACATTCGCGATTGCTGTTACCGCGTGTTCCGGTGATTTCGTCGACTAAATTCAGCGTAAGCAAACCTTCAGTTAAACCAACTGCTGCCACAATAACCGAATACGGAAATATCACCTTTAAAGTATCAAACGAAACAGGAATATTTGGAATATGAAAAGGAGGAAATCCGCCTTGAACTGAGGCAATATCTTCAACGGTTTTGGTTTCGATATTAAAAATAATGACCAAAGCAAAAACAACCATAATTGCTACTAACGATGCCGGAACTGCTTTTGTAATTTTAGGAAAAATAAGTACGATCGCAACTGTAAGTGCCACCAAACCAAGCATGATATCTAAAGGAGTTCCCTGAAGCCATGAAACCTGACCGTTCACCCTGGTTTTAAACTGCTCTAATTGCGACATGAAAATAACAACCGCTAATCCGTTTACGAAACCAAACATAACAGGCTGAGGAACTAACCGAATAAATTTTCCGAGTTTAAAAAGTCCAATACAAATTTGCACTACACCGCCCAGAGCGACAGCCGCAAAAACATATTCTATTCCGTGCGATTTCATCAGGGCAATCAAAACAATTACCGTTGCTCCTGCCCCGCCCGAAATCATTCCGGGTCTTCCGCCAAAAATAGCCGTGACTAATCCGGCAATAAAAGCCGCGTACAAACCAACCAATGGCGGAAATCCAGCCAAAATAGCAAACGACAACGATTCTGGAATCATCGTCATAGCAACCGTTAAACCGGCTAAAATTTCATTTTTGTAATTTACCTTTTGAGTAAAATCGAAGAGTTGGAAAGCTTTTTTCATAAGGCACAAATGTAGAAAATAATGCCCAAAAACAGAACAAAGCTTTTTAGCATGAAAAAACCACGTTAAAAAGCCGTGAGCAAAAACAATGGTTAGATTAACACAATTGTTCTAAAAGTAAAATGAACAACGAAAGAATGAAACTTGTCATTTGAGTAGTTTTTATTTTTGGATGAGATTATCGCACAAAACTATCTATAAAGCGAGATATACAGCTGCGTATTTTTACCTGATTTATTTAACAAAATGTTAATCTAAACGAATGCAGGTATAGCCCAGACAATTTACATAATCTATAATATCATTATACTGCGGTTCAACACCTTCTACACGCAATATTTTATCGCAGTCTTCGAGATCAAAATTAATTTTATAATCCGGAAACTGTGTTTGAATAACGGCTATGACATAATTTTTGTCTGATTCTTTGTAAACATTTGTTTTAAAAACCTCAACAACCATAACTATTTATTTTAATTTTTAAATCCTGAATTATTTCTGCTTAAAAAGATTGTAGGATACGCCAATTCTAAAATAGCCTTGTGCATCTTCTTTTTGATCGTAAACATATCGATTGGTACGTTCTCCTTTTTCGGTAATTCGCGTACTTACAACATTATTAACACCAGCTTTTATAAATGAAATTAATTTTGGCGTAAAGCAATATTCGTAGGTTATCCCGGATTTTAACTCCAGCTGATTGAGCTCGTAAACGCCATTTAAATTTGAGGAGTTTAAATTTAAGTAAAAACTTTCAGAATTCAATTCAGTTCCCAGCGAAATTCTTCCATTTTCTAACAACTCTCTTCTAAACAAAAGTCGCTGTGGTAAAATAAAATCCATATCCCATTTTGAATCTTTAAATTTATGATTAATAGAAAAAAGCGGCGTTACAGGAACAATTGAGGATGGATCTAACAATGCCAAAGCTCCAATCGTAATTGTTGTACTTGGTGTTCGTTTCAGTACGAGTACTGCGGACGCAAATCCTTTTACACGCTGAAAATCATCTTCGTTTCCGTCAAAACTTATTGTTCCGCTGTAAATAATCGGTTTTTTAAACAGCGATGACATATAAGTTGCAGTCAAAGCTCCTGCCCAATAATGAAATTCCTGACGATCTCTCGAATAAGTCTGTGCGCTGTTGTAATTATAAATATCGCCAAATTCATAACTTTCGTATTTATATCGAAGGGAAGAAATCAATGCAAATCGTTTTGATTTTGTAGTATAAAAAGGCAGATTAAAAGCAGCTTTAAAACGATTGTGGCTTTCGAATCTACCTCTCTCAAATTTATCTCCAAACAAATCAGAATTGTAATTTGAAGGCCCTAACTGTTCATATTGCACATCAAAAGTTCGTGTTGTTGGGAATTTATCCACGATGGCTTTACCAAAAGTTTTGATGCCTGGTTCTTTTTCCTGCGCCATTGTATGCAAAGAAGTAAAAACAATTAAGACCGAAATAATTCTTGATTTCATAAACTGGAATGTATAAAATTTGTTTTGGATGATACTTGAAATTCTGGTCAAAAGTAATCGAGAAGCTTCTATTATAATAGGATATTTATACCAGTGGCGTATCATTTATACGAATGGCGTTTGTATAATTTATGTCCTGCAAACAGCTGCAAACTATAATATTAAACTAATTTTGCCGTTATGAAGATTCTCAAAATTTATCAGAACTTTTTTCTTAGAAACCTCATCGTACACACCTTTATAATTTTGGTTATTTTGGCCTGTATATACGACGAAATAAAATTAGCGGGTCATGACTGGCCTTATATGATCGAGAAAGTTTCAATAGGTTATTTTCCTTGTATTGTCTGGGTAACGATCTTTAACGTCTTTATCATCAGGCCTTTTTTGTTTAAAAAAAAGCTTAAAACATTCTTTATCCTCTTTGCCGTTTACTGGACTTCGTTTTACTTTTTCATGAATTGGTTTTTTCCGTTGGTTGGTTTAGGCAATTTCAAAACACTTCAGATATTATCGCTGATTATCAACGGAATGTTTTTCTATTTTATGCATGTCGTGATCACCAAAAAAATCATGGATGCTGATAAGGATATCATGAATTTCAAATCGGAACTTTCATTTTTAAAACAGCAATTGAATCCGCACTTTTTATTGAATGCCATGAATAATCTTTATGGAGAATCTCTTTCGGAGCCGGATAAAGTTCCAGACCGAATCCTGAATCTTTCGGATATGCTGCGTTACCAAATCGAAGCCTCAAAAAAAGATTATGTTTTGGTTGAAGAAGAAATTGCTTTCGTAAAAAAATACATTGAATATTATACTTTTAGAAACGAACGTTTAAAAGTGACTCAAAAACTTGAAGGTGCTTTTGATGAAATCGAGATCCCGCCTTTATTCTTTTTACCTTTGGTAGAAAATGCAGTTAAATTCTCTGCCGAAACTGCCGAACCGTTTATTATATTAGACTTAAAAGTAAAATGCCGAAATTTGTCTTTTACGATAAAAAACAATTATCTCGATTCGGGATCACGACTTTCGAGCACCGGAATTGGAATTGAAAACTTAAAAAGACGTTTAGAAGTTTACGGTTTGCATCATAATTTGAGCTGTAAAAAAGAGAAAAATATGTTTGTTGTAAAATTAAGTATATGGCAATTACCTACCGCTGTCTTATAATCGATGATGAATCGCCGGCGCATAAAGCGTTGATTTCGCACATCTCTAAATTTGACGAACTGGAACATTCCGGAAGCGCTTTTAGTGGTATGGAAGCCGTAAAAATGCTTAATGCCAACCAATATGATATTATTTTTCTTGATATTAATATGCCTGTAATTTCGGGCGTAGAATTAATGGAGTTACAACCCAACCGGCCACTGACGATTGTCACTACCGCTTATTCTGATTTTGCGCTTTCGGCTTACCAAAACGATGCGATCGATTATTTGCTAAAACCTATTTCGCCCGAAAAATTTGCTAAAGCTATAGAAAAAGCCAAAACGTATTTCTCAGGAAACAGCCTTAAAAAAGAAATCAATACCAACGCAAAAACGTTCTCTTACCGCTTAAACGGACAAACAATCGATATGCCTATTTCTGATATTATTTATATCGAAAGTCTCGGCAATTACATGAAACTCTACAGCACAAAACACAATTTACCTCATATTATTTATGGTTCGCTTTCGAGTATTTCTTCTGAAATAGATTGTAAAAGTTTTGTACAGGTACATCGTTCTTATATTGTAAATGCAAACAAAATCTCGGCGGTTACTTTTAAAAACCTCACCATGTCGAACGGGGAAATTATTCCTGTGGGGAGAAAGTATCAGATTTTATTGGATAATCTTTCGATTAGATAATTTGACAATTTAGATAATTAGATAATTTTTAAAAAGTTCCGCGCTATCTTTGTCTGCTATCTGTGTATCTGTGCGCAAAACATTCACGCAACGATAGCGCGGATTTGCAATTCGTGCCCGTAACAATTAGACAAAAAGCAGATTACAAAATTAATCACTAAACCTTCCTTTCAAAATACTTAATCGCCCCAGTAGACCACAAAGCCAGAAAAATTAAAACAGGCTGAAAAAACAATCTTATTAAACGGGCTTGATCAGTGTCGAGTCCGAAAGCGGGAGTTTTATTTAAATATTGGGCGATATTTCCCGGAAAAACTAAAATGTAAAATACAGCCAGCGCAATGCCCACAAACACTTTATATCGTGTTAAGAACAACATACTAAGTCCCAAAGTTATTTCTACAATTCCAGATAGAATGACAACAAGATCTTTATCTAGCGGAACCCAATTAGGAACCTGTGCCTGAAAATCGGTTCTTTGAAAAGTAAAATGGCCAATGGCGGCCGTTATCATAAAAAGACCTAACAGAATTCTAAAAAAGTCCTGCGTTTTATTGGTTTGTATATTTTCCATATTGAAAGTTTTATTTTTTTGATTAAAAATCTTCAATCAAATTTATAACATTTCACAGCAAACTACTTTGCATACTCCTGATTGAATCGTTGTGAAATATCCATGTTTAAGAGTTTATTGTGGAGAAGTTTTCTATCAAAAATAACTTCTGTAAAAAAATCTTCTTACATAAATAATTACCTTCGCATAGCCATTAAACGTTAACAAAAACTGTAGAAGAAATGTCCATTTTTAAATTGTTATTTAAAAAATCAGATTTAGAATGCCCAAGATGCCTGGGAAAAGGATTTGTAGATCGGGAAGATATACGACGTTTAAATAAAGAATTAAAATGGGTTCCCGCGCCTTGTGCTTACTGCAATGCTACGGGAAAGACAACTAAAGAAATGCTTTCAAAAGTTCCTGTAGATACTGCATTTCTGACCATTGATCTGCCCGAATCTGAAATAGAAAAAATAAAAAATGGCGATACCAAAACGCTCAAAAAAGGACGCTTGAAAGAACTTTTTTTTGATGATTTAATAAAATATACCCTGCATCATCATCTCAATAAAAATATGGATGCCGAAAGTATTGTCGATTTATACTTGAAAAATGAAGGTAAAAATGCTTCTTTTTCTCTTGAAAGAGAAAACCTCTTGCAATACATTGAAAAAGTAATCCGATTAAACAAACTCAAGTCTGAATAAAAAACTTTGTCCCTCTGCACCTTTGCCTCTTTGCACCTAAAAAAATAAAAAAACAGGTATAAATACGTATTGTCCAAATTTTTATTCGCTGTATACTTGTATGCAATAATTTTTATTTTAGAATATAGTTTTTTTTCACAAGAAAGCTTGTAAATTTTGTCACTTTTTTTTGGAACAAAAAGTGGGATTTCAAATCGCTGGTAACGATTAGAAATCCCACTTTTACTTTTTTATTAAAACTGAGTATTAACTCTAACCGAAGCTTTAATTAAAGCCAGCACCTTAATACTGCTTATAGGAAATTCTACCGTTTGATGATCCGGGTTTTGCGATACAAACTGTACATACGATTCACGCTCTGACTTCTTTAAATATCTGGTCAGGAAATATTCATTATCATCATTTTTTACATAGATCAAATACATCTCGCCCCAAATAATATTTTGTTCCGGATTATTTATCTTCTTGTAGATTACAATGTCACCGCTTCTAAGCAACGGATACATACTTTCTCCCACTACATACAATGCACCATCAAATTCAGAAATTCGGGGAACATTTAAAAAACTAACCGGTTTTTGATTTTTGTTTTCGCCAAACAAATCAGCAATTTCATCTGTGCTTTCTACGTCATAAATTGGAATATTATGACTTTGTGCTCTTTCAGTCTTTCTATAAAGCGCCCTGTTTTCATTTAAACTGTCATAAAGCAGCATATCTCCTGTGCCTTTTAAAAGCCATTCTGCGTTAATATCATGGTATTGACTTAAGATATTTTCTAACTTATCTACACCAATAGTCTTGTCGTGTTTTAACTGACTTGCAAAAGAACCATTAGACATCCCCACTACCCTTTCAAAAGTCCTAACTCTAATGCCTTTGTGATCTAAATACTGCTTTATTCTTTTTATTGTATTTTCCGCCATAATTTTATTTTTATTTAAAAAATATCCTACAATTATTTGTTACTAAGAAATGTCTTACGTATATTTGTCTTACTTTTAATACAAATATTGCAATGGGCAAAAATATAAAATCTCAGCCAAGTTACAACCAAGATGTCTTAAAAATCATCAAAGAAAAGCACGGTTATTCTTACGACTATATTCGAAAATCTATTCGAGGCGACCGTGTAGGCATTATTTGCGATATTATTAAAGCCGAATATAAGAGGCTTGATAACGAATATAGAATTGTAAGAGAAAGTCAGGCCCAAAGGTTACAAGAAGAAAAAAAGAAACAATAATAAAATAAGGTCCCATTCTTTTTTCGCCAAAAGAACTCATAATATCATTTCCTACATAAAAGTATTATGAGAGGGACCAAAATAAATCTATTGATCCCAATAGATATAATAATTAGATAAGCACCTAATCCTAATTTATCTAATGTATTTCCCTAAGAAATTAAAGCCGTAAATCATCTTACGGCTTTTGTTTTTTAATGCAAAAGCAATAACAAAACCATATCTTTGCAGCTTCTAAGCCTTAAAGCAAATTAAAGCCCAAAATCGATATGAAACGAGAACATTATATTCCCTTTAATAAGGAATTCTTACTCGAGCAACAAATTGCAGCTTTCGCCGAAGATCCTCAAAAAGTTGATAATTTTAAAAAATTGTTCGAAATTATCGAACATTATTATCATTACGAATCTTTTAACCTCAACCGAAACCTAAAGCAAAACTACGCTTTATACGATCCGGATTTAAGCGAAAAAGAACGCGAAGGCTACATTGGCAAAAGCGATTTTTTAGTTTTTAAACAAACCCTGCTTACCGTTTTAGAACGCGGTAATTACTACAGAGTTAATCAGGAAACCTTAAAAGAAGCTTTTGACGAATCTGATTTGATTGGTTTAAACCTATCTATCGATTTTAATGCTTTTAAGGATTACGAATTGTATGTTCGCGGGCATCATAAGGCAAAAGAAAAAATAAAGAAATTCTATTTCTGGAAAAAAGAAGTCGAAATCGAATATTATGACAGGGTTTTGATTTATCTTAATTACAGCGACGCCGATTATTTGACTCAAAAGAAAGTCAAATTAGGAAAAATGCCAATCGATCCAGGTTCTATTGCTTTAAAAATCTTTAAACGCGTTCCAAAAAACGATCTAGAAACTATTTTTCCAAATGCAGTTCCTAAAATGTCTTTAAAAGACAAAATGCTACTTTGGGTTCCGGGAATTTTTGGCGGTATTTCGTTATTAAGCGCCAAAGTAATTCCGGCCTTACTAAATATGTACGACGCTTATCAAACCGGTGAAACGATTGATTTACTAAACAGCAAAACATCCTTAAATCAAGGTTTAATTGCGTTGGGAATCCTATCGGCTTATTGTTTCCGTCAGTACAATAATTTTGTAAACAAGAAAATTAGATATTCTAAAATGCTGGCCGACAGTTTGTATTTTAAGAATCTCGGAAACAACAGCGGTGCTTTTTATTCACTTTTAAATTCATCTGAAGAAGAAGCTTTAAAGGAAACTATTCTGGCTTATGCTTTTTTAAACCGAAGCCAAAACCCATTAACCGCACAAGAATTAGATTTGCAGATTGAATCCTGGTTTGCCTCGAAATTAAAAACCGACTTAGATTTTGACGTTAACGATGCTTTGCTAAAACTAAAAAGTATTGGCCTTGGAATCGAAACTAACGGGAAATGGAGTGTTATTCCGTTAAACGAAGCTTTGGTTAAAATCGATGAATTGTGGGACAGCGTTTTTGAATACAATCAAAACTAGGATTTCAAAATCTTAAAAACTAATTTTATCCTACTCGAAATTATTTTCGATTGTATAATCTATTTAAAATTTACATTTTGAATTTAAAAAAAGAAAACAACCAGCAGGGTTACAAATGCTCTTGCTGCGGAGAGACTTTCGACGAAATGCCTTTGTGTTTTGGCAATGAATATCCGGCTTATTATTTTGCAATTCCTGTAGAAGAAAGAGAAAAACGAATTGAATTTGGCGGCAGCTGGTGTTATGTCGATGAAGAACATTTTTTTCACAAAGGACGATTAACAATCTCCATAATTGATTATCATGAAGATCTGGTTTTTAATGTCTGGACAACTATAAGCGAGGCTAATTTTTGTGTGAGAATGGATTTATGGGAAGATCCTAACCGTGTAAATCAGGAACCTTATTTTGGGTGGATGCAGACCGATGTTCCAACGTATGGCAAAACCATTTCTCTTAAAACTGTTGCTATCGAACAAGAGCTGGGGTTTATTCCCGAGATAAAAATGATCGAAGAAAATCATCCTTTAACCATCGATCAGGAAAACGGAATAACCTTTGAAAAAGCCGTTTCAATTGTCGATCAAATAATGAAAATACAGCACGGTAAAAACTAAAGGAAATTTTATTAGATTTACGGTAACTAACCTTAAAACCAAAACAATGAGAACATTAGAGCAATGGTTTGCAGAATATGCCGTAAGTCATCAAAACCCAAAAAACAAAGCGATACATTATATTTGCGTTCCGGCAATTTATTTTTCTATCGTGGGTTTGTTAATGAGCATTCCCAGTGGTGTTATTGCTAATACTTTAAAACTCAATTTGCCGATTATCGAAAACTGGGCTTTTGTGGTTTTACTTTTTGTTCTTATTTTCTACATCCGGTTATCGATTGCAATGGCGGTTAAAATTGCGATTTTTTCGGCAATTTGTCTTATCGTAAATTATTATATCGGGCAGGTTTTTCCGTTATGGATATTCTCGATTGGTGTTTTTGTAATTGCTTGGATTGGGCAGTTTTATGGTCATAATATCGAAGGCAAAAAACCTTCTTTCTTAAAAGATCTTCAGTTTCTGCTAATTGGTCCGGCTTGGGTTGTCGACAATTTATTTTCCAGAAAATAAGCATTGTCATGAAAGCAGAAAAAACAAGCAGAACGGCGCAATACATGGCTTTCTTTAGAGCGTTAGAAACACAGCGAACTATAACCGACAGATTATTTTCGGATCCCTACGCGATTCATTTTCTGGATTCTAAATTAAGACTGGCAGTTCATTTATCTAAATATCATATTGTTTCAAAATACATAAGCAATACAATCAATAAAAAGATTCCGGGTGCATTTTCTTCTGGAATTGCCAGAACAAAATATATCGATGAATTGCTGCAAAAAGCGGTTTCAAATGGTGCAAAACAGGTCATTTTATTAGGCGCTGGTTTTGATACCAGAGCAGTTCGGCTTGATTTTCTAAAAACAATTCCGGTAATAGAAATCGATCATCCTAATACATCAAATTTTAAAGCCGAAATCTACCAAAATCGTATTGGTAAAATTCCTGAAAATGTGCGTTTCCTTCAAATCGATTTTAATAAACAAAGTCTGGATCAATTGGCTATACAGAATAATTTAGATTTTTCTAAACCTACTGTAGTAATATGGGAAGGTGTAACGAATTATTTAACCGAAGAAGCTGTAAAAAGCACCTTTTCTTTCATTTCTAAATTTGCCCAAAACAGTTCTGTAATATTTACTTATGTACATAAAGATATACTTGATAATCCTGAATCATTTTTAGGCGGTAAAAAACTTTTAGATGATCTTGAAAAGCTGGAAGAACATTGGACTTTTGGCTTTAAACCTGATGAATTATCACATTATTTAAACCAATTTGGCTTACAGCTTTTAGAAGATTTAGGCGCCGATGAATACCGTTGTAAATTCCTTCCTAATCGATCTGAAAAAGGTTATGAATTTTATAGAACTGTTTTTGCTGCAAAACAATAGCAACCTACTGATTATCAATACTTTTCATCCTTTAATAACAAAATCATTTTTTTCTTCTTGTGAATAATTTCTGCTAATATTTTCTTAATAAAAAATCAATAAGCACAGCAATATATACTTTTGCGATTCGTTAACTATTTAAGAAATAACCTAACCAAAAAACCACAAACGAATGAAAAAAATCACCTTTTTGCTATTCTTTGCCCTCATTAGCAATGTATTTTCTCAAAACGGAAAAATCTATTTAAAAAACTCCACGTTTAAAGCCGGTGCCGAAAATACTTATGTATACGAACCTCCAACAGGTTTAGTAATAGAACCTAACTCTAAAGCTAATGTTCTATATGCTTTTGATGATGATTTTGGTTTAGATTTAAGTTCATTAAAGAAAAGCGAAAAAGGTTATGAATTTACCGCAAAAGTTCCAGATGCTGCCAGAACGATTTTAGTTGTAATAAGCGACTTGCAAAAAATTGCCGATAACAATAACAATAAAGGATACATCGTGCCTCTTAAAACAGAAAATGAGTCTGAATTAGGCAAAACGCTGGCTAACGAAATTTTTATTCGCCATTATGGTATTAATTTATTAAAACTAGATTTAGATGATAAGCCCGAGAATCTGGTTGCTGAATATGAAGCTTTGTTCAAAAAATATCCTGAATTAAAAAATGACAAACCTTATTTGAATTACTTGTACAATCTGGGAAAAGTTAAAAAATCAGAGCTTAAGAATGAAACAATAGCTTTTGCCGAAAGATGTGTGAAGAAAAACACTGAAAGTAGTTTAGTTACCGCTTATTATATATACGGAAGGTATGGTATGACAGCAGAAACAGAAAAAATTAAAAAAGATGTCTTAAAGCGATACCCAAACGGGGAAATGCAAAAAACGATCTTTATTCGAGGTTTTATGGATCATCCTAATAAGAATGAGGCTTATGTTTTAGAATCAATAAATACGCTTAAAACAAAATATAAAGACCATTCTAAAAGGTCGTTAAGTTATTTCTATGGAAATTTAGCAAGTATATATCTGGATAAAAAAGATCTTGAAAAAGCAAAATCAATCGAGTCTTATTTATATAATCCTTCAAGCACATATAATGATGCTGCGTGGGTTTTGTCTGGAGGCTCCTTAAAAGCTCCCGGTAAAGATCTTGACTTTGCGGCAATCATTTCTAAAAGATCGTTAGACCTTTTGGAAGAAAAGAAAAAAGAAAACTTTTTTCCGGAATATCAAGGCTTGTACAATATGTATGCTGATACGTATGCACATATACTTTACAAACAAGGTAAATACAAAGAGGCGTTTAATTATCAGGACAGTTTAAGAAAAGTTGACGGCCTAGATGCTAACGGTAAAGAATGCTACTTAGCGATTCTTGAAAAAGTAAAAAGCCAGGGAGAAATTAAAGACTATATTGAAAATGAAATTAACCGTAATACGGTTCCTCCAGCCATATTCCTTACCAAATTAAAAGATATATACATTGCACAAAATCTTCCTCTTGACGGGTATGAAAAATTAAAAGAAAAAGCAGATCAAAATCTTAAAGCGGCCAGAGCTAAAAATGTAATAGATACTTTTGGAACTGCTGCTGCAACTGATTTTGCACTGAAAAATCTGGACGGAAAAGAAGTCAAACTTTCAGATTATAAAGGTAAAGTTGTGGTGCTTGATTTTTGGGCAACCTGGTGCGGACCTTGTAAAGCTTCTTTCCCTAAAATGCAGGACTTAGTTACGCAATACAAAGACAAGGATGTCGCTTTTTTATTTATAAATACCTGGGAAAATAAAAAAAAAGATGAAGTTTTAAAAAACGTTACCAACTATATAACAGAAAAAAAATACAATTTTAATGTTGTTTTTGATTCTAAATCAGAAGTGGTGGCTAATTACAAGATAGAAGGAATTCCAACCTCTATTCTTATTGGAAAAGATGGAAATATTCTATTTTCAGGCCATGATAATGGCAGCTTAGGAGAAATGATTGACAATGAATTAAAATAGATTTACTCAAAATCTTAAAGTCTAAAATGCGCAGTAAAAACAACTGCGCATTTTTTATTGGTATCTTTATTGAACTAAAAATCAGCAGATTATTAATCCTTAAAAAAGATATCTTATGAAACTAACGTATTACGGCCATTCGTGTTTTTCTGTTTATGCTAATGGAAAACATCTTCTTTTTGACCCTTTTATTACACCAAATGAGTTAGCAAAGCATATTAATGTTGACGAAATAAAAGCTGATTATATTTTTATTTCGCATGCGCATTACGATCATATTCTGGATGTAGAAAGGATTGCGAAAAATACTGGAGCAAAAGTGCTTGGAAATTTTGAAATCTACAACTGGCTTTTAAAAAACGGAATCGAAAATGCACACCCAATAAACCCGGGTGGGAAATTCAGTTTTGATTTTGGAACTGTAAAATGTGTTATAGCACAGCATCCGAGTAGTTTTATGGACGGAACTTACGGCGGTATTGCTACAGGTTTTGTTCTCACAACTGTTGATGGAAATTTTTATTACAGCGGCGACACTGCTTTGACTTTAGACATGAAACTGATTCCGAAATTTACCAAACTTGATTTTGCGGTTTTCCCAATTGGAGATGGTTTAACTATGGGAATTGAAGAAGCGATTGAAGCTTCTAAACTGGTTGAAGTTACCAAAATATTAGGCGTTCATTACGATACGTTTGGTTTCATAAAAATGGATCATCAAAAGGCTTTAAATGATTTTAAAAATGCTGGTCTGAGTCTCTTTTTACCTAAAATTGGGGATACAATCGAGCTGTAATATTTTCTATATTTCGTGAAATGTTATTTTTTTTAGCGAAATAAAAAAAGAAAAGAAACGGCTTATTCTACAGAAGCCTGAATTTAAATATTTTTTCAAAAGGCATTAAAATTGTTTCTTAATTCATTATTAACCTAAAAACTAAAAGTAATGAGTACATTAAAAATAGATGCAACAAACTCTGAAACTCAATTTGCAGATATTGCTGGACGAAAAATTGCTTACAGATCAATTGGCGAGGGAAATCCAATTATTTTAATTAACCGTTTTAGAGGAACACTTGACACTTGGGATCCGTTGTTTTTGGATCTGCTGGCCGAAAAACATCAGGTTATTACTTTTGATTATTCGGGAATTGGTTATTCTACCGGAAAATTACCAACAGATATTAAAGAAGTGGCCAAAGATGTAAAAGATCTGGCTGATTTTCTTAAAATTAAAAAAGCAATTTTAATGGGCTGGTCTTACGGCGGATTGGTTACGCAGGGAGCAACGCATCAATATCCGGAATTGGTTACACAAACTATATTGCTAGGTACAGGTCCTATAGGAAAAAAAGTTGTACCACTGGAACAATCTTTTCTGGATCACGCTTTAAAACCAATAAATGATTTTAACGATGAAGTTATCCTATTCTTCGAACCAGAATCGGAAGAAAGTAAGAAAGCGGCAAAAGCTTCGCATGATAGAATTGGTAAAAGAATTGATGTTTCTAAGATTCCATCGACTATGGAAGTTTTTCAACTGTATTTTGCAGGTGGTGAAGGCGCTGCCGAAGACAAAGATAATTTTAGAGATAAACTGAAAACAACAAAAACACCTATTTTAATAATTTCCGGAGATCACGATACTAGTTTCGCTGTAGAGAATTGGTACCCGCTGACCAGACAGCTTCCAACATCACAGTTAATTGTACTGCCGCAAACAGGTCATGCTCCTCAGCATCAAAATATTCCACTGGTGGTCAATTACATCGATAATTTTATACAGAATACGAAATAGATTTCCCGAAATTTCTTTTGTAAACGAGTGCCTTAGCCCAGACAGGAACGGCATCCTTTTGTGCTGGTGTTCAGCACAAAAGATATAGTGTATGGCTGGATTAAGCTCCTGAAAAAATAGAGAATATTTCTTAAACTTCTTCTTTAAAATTAATCATCACTTTTACGTGTTCATATAACTCCGGGAATTCTTTTTTAAAGATTTCCGGAGTTTCAAAAAAGTGTTCTAAAATAACGGCCAGAAATTCGAATTTATTAGTGTAGGCGTAATCTCTAAAGTATTGTTTTTCTTTTAGTTTATTGGTTAAATTTTCCTGATCGAAATATTTCTCAATTTCGGTAAATTCATCGTAGAAAATCACAGCACTGGGATCTGAGCTTTTTCTGGAATAAAAATGCAGGACATGTGTAAATTCATGTAATCCGAGGTTGATATTATCTTTTGTTTGATGTCCGCTCAGGAAATCTTCCCACGAAAAAACGACTGATTTCATTCTAGGATTGTATTCTCCTTTATGATAATCCTGATTGATTGTTGAATAGTAAACTGTTGGGTAAATGATAATATTTTCAAATAACTCAAGTAAATAGGTTCGCATTCCAAAAGTCAGCATTACGTAAGTTCCGGCAATAATTAATTGCATTTCCTGTGTAACTTCAATGTCTTTTCCATCAAAATTATACCGATCGATAAAACATTTTACCCGATGCTCAAAATATCCTTTCTTTTTATCTGAAAGTTTTAGATAAAATGGAAATTCGCGGCGTAAAACTGCTTTATCATCTGCTTCTATTTTATTCAGAATTGGATACCAGAATATATACAGCGGTTTGTTAAACAGTAATAAATAAGTAGGTTCAATAATTCTGAAAATGATTATTATAATGAATAAAGTACCTATAAGAATTCCAATAAAAAGGAGAGCGAGCATAGTTTTACTTCGATTAAAAAACAGAAAGCTTCATTGATCCTGTTTGGCTAAAATATAAAATTGAAATTAAATATTTCTTTTAATAAGCTTTAAACATTTTAAGGTTAAAATTTGTCTGGAAAATTTTTTCCAGAGGCTGTTTATGAAATATTGCTGCAGGATTTTAAATAAAATTCGACAAAATAATTTCGTATTATTTGTTATATTCGCTGAAAATAAATTTAATTTATTGGCAGAAAGTCGGTCTAAAATTAGAAGATTTGGCTATTTTCTAAATAACATAAACAATTTAGCAGCAATTTTACTGAGTTTATCGCAAACAGGTAAAGTGACCAAATTATTAAACCAAAATAAATGAATTGCATAAACTGTAACAGCGAAGTAAACTTAAATTATTGTTCAAACTGCGGACAACCTGCAAAACTTAAAAGGATTGACAAACATTACATAATTCACGAAATTGAGCACGTTTTACATCTTGAAAGAGGTATTTTTTATACCATAAAGGGCTTAATAACCAATCCCGGAGATCATATAAAACAATTCTTCTCGGAAAACAGAACCCGACTTGTAAAACCCATTATTTTTATAATTGTAACTTCTCTTATTTATTCTATTGCTAATCATTTTTTTCATGTCGAGGAGGTAAGCTATGCAAAATATGAAAAGGTTTTGCAGCAAACCACAACAGGTAAAATTTTTACATGGATTCAGGATCATTATGGTTATGCCAACATAATATTGGGATTATTTATTGGTTTTTGGACCAAAATATTCTTCAGAAAATATGGTTATAATTTTTTTGAAATTCTAATCCTGCTCTGTTTTGTAATGGGAATTGGCATGTTGATTTCTGCTTTATTTGCTATAATTCAAGGCTTAACAAAAATTGACTTAGTACAAGCTGCAAATGCTTTAGGTATTCTTTATACCAGCTGGGCTATTGGCAATTTTTTCGACAAAAAGAAACCTATGAGCTATGTAAAAGCTTTGGCATCAAATATATTAGGATTAGCAACTGCGGTAATTTCTTTAAATGTAATAGGAATTATAATTGATATTTTAAAACACTAAAACTATGGAAAATAAAAGTAAAGCATCAGTATTTATCTTTAGCATTATAGCAATCATTCTAGGCTCAACGCTATATAAACAATTCAATTTTGAAACCTTAAAGTTCGAGAAACCAGCACTGGCAGTTGTTTACATTATTGTTTTTGTATGCTCGATTTTGGTGCTGATAAAAAATTTTAGAAAACGATCTGAGAAAAAGTAAAAAAAAAGACCTATTTCATAACGAAATAGGTCTTTTTTTTTAAAACCAAATTAAAAAGCCAAGGAATATATATTACATATCCCTTAGCTCTTTAAACAGACTTTATTTATTATATTTTATAATTAAGTCCGCATTCAATAGTATTGTTTGCATAAGCACCAAGCTCTCCAAAATATCTTGAGAAAGACAAGAAGATACCCACTTTTTCTAGTGACATTCCAAATGCTGTAGACACCGTCTTATTGGTATGATAAAATGCTGCTAAATTCATTTTATAATCTGTAAAATTAAATCTTGCTCCAGCGTCTAAAATATCTTTATGTCCCATAACTCCTCTATAAGCAAGCAATGGCTCAACGTTTAAGTTTTCATCTTGATTAGACAATAAAATCTTATAACTCACTGCTGAATAAAACGTAGAACGGTCTACATATTTTTTTACCCCATCATCTGTATTTAATAAAAGATTATTAAGGCTTGGCAATGATACCTGAATTGTCCATAATTTGCTGGTATACGCCATACCCAGTTCTCCATCAAATTTTGCACTCTGATTAAAATTCTCTACAGAAATATCTCCCATATCTCCAACAATTTTGCTTCGGTCAAGAGCAGAAAATTTTGCTCCTGCAGATAATCCAAAATGAAGATTTTGTTCAAAGCCTACTGGTAAATGATACGCATAGGTTGCTACTGCTCTTGTTCTGGTAATTAAACCCGCTCTGTCACTATTAAAGTTTAGTCCTAACGCCGATCTGTTTCCAGAATTATATTCAATAGTTCCATTCATTAACACAGGATTTCCAGGAACTTCATCCCATTGACGCTGGTAACCAACGTTCAATTTTATTCCTTCCTCTAACCCTGCCATCGCAGGGTTGTTTAAGTATTGATTTTGAAAATACATAGCCTCATATTCTGTCAGCTGTGCATTTGCCGCGGTACTTGATCCTAATATAATACTCAGGAACAAAATTACCTTTATATAGATTGTTTTCATTGATTCAATTTTCATTATATTCGTGTCTATACGGTTAACCTAATAACCATTTTTACTATTCTTTATATCTTTTACTCTTAATTGTTAGTCTCTAACAATTGTGATAAATCCTTTAACTTTAGGTAAACCAGATCCAAGATCAATTAGATAGTAATAAGTATCCTGAGTAAGTGGAGATCCTTTGTAAGTACCATCCCACTCATTGTTGTAATGCTCTTTAGAGTATACTAATCTAGCTGCACGATCAAAAACTTTAACTGAATTGGCAGGATATTTATCTATACCAGGAATAACCCAGAAATCATTTTTACCATCTCCGTTTGGAGTAATAATATTCGAAGGAATAATTACCGGCGGTACATCATCTGCTCTATTTACAATAACAGTATAGATTTCCT
This sequence comes from Flavobacterium sp. GW821-FHT12A05, assembly GCF_058807735.1. Classification (NCBI taxonomy): domain Bacteria; kingdom Pseudomonadati; phylum Bacteroidota; class Flavobacteriia; order Flavobacteriales; family Flavobacteriaceae; genus Flavobacterium; species Flavobacterium sp. GW821-FHT12A05. The sequence continues at coordinate 261,226 of NZ_JBXAQY010000002.1, forward strand.
GAGTTCCGTCTTCGGCTGTAACAACTACAGTAATTACATTGTCTCCTACTTTTAAATCTATTGGAGCTGCAGGATCAACTGTTTGTCCATCAACGATCATAGCAACTGTTGCTGTTGGGTCAATTGTTTCAGGCGTAATTACAATTGTATCTGTTTCGAATGGAACGTCAACTTTATAATCATGTGTATCTGTGTTAAAAGCTGGGCTTAAAGCACCATCGCTAACTACAATATCCGCTAAACCTGCTTCACTAGAAGGCTCTCTTGTAACAACTACTGTATAAGTAGTGATAGTTCCATCCTGAGCTGTTACTACCGTTGTAATTGTATTTTCACCAACTACTAATGGAAGGTTTGCTGAAGCAGTTCCACTTGGTACTTCTACTCCATTAACGGTTATTGTTGCTGTAGGATCAGCTGTTACCGGTGTAACAGTAATTCCTGTAACATCATTAGCCACTGTATCTGTATAAGCTGTCGTTTCTTCTGCGAAAGCTGGACTTAAAGTTCCTTTATTTACTGCTAAATCTGTTAAACCTGAGTTATTAGAAAGCGGTGCCTCTTCTCTGGTTACAACAACTGTATAAGTTTCTTTTGTTGTACCGTCTTCTGCTGTAACAACTACTGTAATTACATTGTCTCCTACTTTTAAATCTACCGGATTTGCAGGGTCAATAACTTTTCCATCAACTATCATTTCAACTGTTTCAGTTGGATCTGTAGTTACAGGAGTAATTACAATTGAATCTGTTGCATAAGGAACATCTACTTTGTAATCGTGTGTATCTGTATCAAAAACTGGGTTTAAAGTACCTTCACTAACTGTAATATCTGCTAAACCTGCATTATCAGAAGGCTCTCTTGTAACAATTACTGTATAAGTAGTAGTTGTTCCGTCCTCAGCAGTCACTACAGTTTTGATTTCATTTTCACCAACTTTTAATGGAAGGTCTGCCGAAGCTGTTCCACTAGGTACTGGTATTCCGTTAACCGTTATTGTTGCTGTAGGATCTGCTGTAATTGGTGTAACAGTTATGTTTTCAACATTATTAGGTACTAAAGCTGTATAAGCTGTCGTTCCTTCTGCGAAAGCTGGACTTAAAGTTCCTTCACTGATTGCTAAATCTGTTAAACCTGAATTGTTAGATGGCTGTCTTGTTACCTCTACTGTATAAGTCGTTGTAGTTCCGTCCTGAGCCGTTACTACAGTAGTAATTTCATTTTTACCAACTTCTAAAGGAATTTCTTCTGAAGCAGCTCCACTAGGTACTGCTTTTCCATTAATGGTTACCGTTGCTGTAGAATCTGCTGTAATTGGTGTCAGCGTTATACTTGTAACATCATTAGATACCGTATCAGTGTAAGCTGTAGTTCCTTCTGCAAAAGTTGGACTTAAAGTTCCCGCACTAGGTACTAAATCAGTTAGACCTGAATTATGAGATGGATCTCTTGTAACAATTACGGTATAAGTCTCTTGTGTAGTTCCATCTTCAGCTGTAACAACTATAGTAATTGGGTTATCTCCTACTTTTAAATCTATAGGGTCCGCTGAGTCAACAACTTTTCCATCCACGATCATTTCAACCGTCGCATTTGGATTGCTTGGTACCGGATTAACTACATAAGTATTAACCTCATTTGGAACCTCTATTGTATAATCTTTTGTATTTGCATCAACTGGTTTATCTAAATTACCATTGCTGATAACAATATCAGATAAACCTGCATCATTTGAAGCAATCACTTCTAACACATTACCAACAAACTTAATATTATAGTTTAATGCAGTTGCTCCGCTAACTATGATAGGGTACTCTCCTATTGCACTGTTAGTATCTGCCGTAGTTGCAATTATTGGTTTAGTAGTTAAATTTGATTCATTTTCCTGATTTACAAATCCAGAATATTGTACTGTTAAAGCTGGATTTTTTTCTCCGTGTTTTTTTGTAATTCTATCTGCTGTTATAGTTAAATCTGCAGGATTAATAGTTAAAAATCCATTTGGCGTACCATAACTAATCACATAATTTGATGAAGTTGCACCACTAGCTGTAATTTCATATTTCCCAACTGGACTTGTTGTAATTGCAGTAGTTTCAAATTTAACTGGACTAGTTAAATTTGTTTCGTTATCTCCATTAACAAAACCAGCGTAATCTGCTGTTAAATCAGGATTTACTGATCCGTAAGCTTTACTATTATCCTTTGTAGTAATAGTCAATTTTGCAGGAGTAACATCTAAGAAACCGTTTGGTGTACCATAACTAATTTCATAGTTTGATGAAGCCGCTCCACTAGCTGTAATTTCATATTTTCCTACTGGACTTGTTGTAACTGCAAGAGTAGTAATTGTAGGTTTTGTGGTTAAATTTGTTTCGGTTTCTCCATTAACAAAACCATCATAAGTTACTGTTAAATCAGGATTAACTGATCCGTAAACTTTACTATTATCTTTTGTGGTGATAGTTAATTTTGCAGGAGTAACATCTAAGAAACCATTTGGCGTACCATAACTAATTTCATAGTTTGATGAAGCTGCGCCACTAGCTGTAATTTCGTATTTCCCTACAGGGCTTGTTGTAACTGCAAGAGTCGTAATTGTAGGTTTTGTGGTTAAATTTGTTTCGGTTTCTCCATTAACAAAACCATTATAAGTTACTGTTAAATCAGGATTAACTGATCCGTAAACTTTACTATTGTCTTTTGTGGTAATCGTTAATTTTGCAGGAGTAACATCTAAGAAACCATTTGGTGTACCATAACTAATATCATAGTTTGATGAAGCTGCTCCGCTAGCTGTAATTTCATATTTTCCTACAGGACTTGTTGTAACTGCAAGAGTAGCAATTGTAGGTTTTGTGGTTAAACTCGCTTCGGTGTCTCCATTAACAAAACCATTATAACTTACTGTTAAATTAGGGTTTACTGATCCGTAAACTTTGCTATTATCTTTTGTCGTAATAGTTAATTTTGCAGGAGTAACATCTAATACTCCTTTTGGAGCAGGATAACTAATATCATAGTTTGATGAAACAGCACCACTAGCTGTAATGTCATATTTCCCTACAGGACTTGTTGCAACTGCAAGAGTACTAATTGTAGGTTTTGTAGTTAAATTTGCTTCAGTTTCTCCATTAACAAAACCATTATAACTTACTGTGAAAGCCGGATTATCTTGACCATACTTCCTAGTATCACTATTTGTGGTAATAGTTAAGGGAGCTTTCGTAATAGTTAACTTACCAGAAATACTATATATATTATAATTTGGAGACTCTCCTCCAGTAACTGTAATATTATATACTCCTGCAGCACTTGTTTTATCAGCAATAGTTCCAAGCTTAATTGGGGCTGTTAAACTATTTATATTGTCCGTAAGAACAAATCCTACATAATTAGCAACTGTAAACCCAGGGTTTGAGTCACCATACACCTTACTTGTATTACTTACATAAATAGTTAACCCAGCTTTATTAACAATACTTGGCACCATAGATATCTCTACATCTCCAGCCCCTGGGCTTGTTAAATATAAACTCTCCCCTTCCCCTCCATAAAGGCCTGCAGGAATTGTCCCCTTTAATCGAATATAAATTGTTGTACCTCCAATATCTCCTCTACCACCGGTAGGGGTGTTAATAATAACTGTATCTGTAAAAATACTTCCGTTTCTACTAACTTCAAATCCTAAAGGAGGTGTAACAGTAATCCTTTGGTCAATATTAGTTCCAGATACTGAAAAACTTTCCGAATTCGATGGAACACCATACACCGTATTCATTGATGCTAAAACAGGATCACTGGCATTAATTGTTTGCCCATACCCTAAATTAAATAGGAGAAAAGCAAATACAATAAGTAAATTTTTGTTCATTTTCATTTTATTTCTATTCATTTTTTTTAATTACATTTTTTTTCATTCTGTTAATTTTCTATTCTTCCATTCTCCTCTTTTTTAGTTTATTTTTATTTCTTTTTAAAATCTTTAAAAACACAGTAATTCACTTTTTACAAGAGAATCAAAAAGCCCTATTCTTATAGTCTAAATTTTAATTTTAGCCATAAAGTGACTCTTAACTTATTTACAAACTCATCAAATAATAAAACTGGCAATTATGAAAATTCCTTTTAACAAGAATCGAACTTTGGAGATTCTACATTAAAAAATTGAACCAAAAACACAACATACTGACTGTAAATACATTGCCCCATACATCAGGAAGTCCAGCAAACATTGAGATTTAGACTATTTGGTTATTCAAATATTGGGGTAATTAAGGTCTCTTTTGACCTCTAAAAGTTATAAAATTGATACATAAAGACTTTTTTATGCGAAACATCTTGTTTAATTAAAAACATAAATACGTATAATCTTAAAATACAAACAAAAATGATATGATTTAGTACTTCAATGACAATATATCGAATCTAATAAATGAAATAAAGAAGAATCTGAAATTGAATAAAAGAGGTTGCAATGCAACTTAAAACCGAATGTTTACCATAAAAAAGATGAATTAAGACTCACAAAAAGAATATGTGATCATTCTTATTCAGAAAATAAAAAAGGCAAAATACATAATGTATTTTGCCTTTTTTTGTGACCGCGGAGGGGTTCGAACCCCCAACCCTCAGAGCCGAAATCTGATATTCTATCCAGTTGAACTACGCGGTCAGTTATATTTTAGATTTATGATTTTAGAGTGTAGATTGAATCTAAAATCTGAACTCTAAAATCTAAAATTATTTACGAAAGTAATTTTTTTACAATTGTAGAAATGGTTTTTCCTTCAGCTGTTCCGCCTAATTGTGCAGAAGCTAAGCCCATAACTTTACCCATTGAAGCAATTCCTGAAGCTCCTGTTTCGGCAATAATTTTTGCAATTACTGCTTCTACTTCTTCTTCGCTTAATTGAGCTGGTAAAAACTTCTCGATTACCGCAACTTGCGCTAATTCTGGTTCAGCTAAATCAGGACGATTTTGTTCTGTGAAAATCCTGGCACTTTCTTTACGAGTTTTAACTAATCTTTGAAGTAATTTAATTTCGTCTTCTTCTGACAAATCTTCTTTAGATCCTGAAGCTGTTGAAGCCAATAATAATTCAGACTTAATTGCTCTTAATGACTCTAATGCTACTGTATCTTTTGCTTTCATGGCGGTTTTGATCTCGTCCATGATTTTTGCTTGTAAACTCATCTTTTATATTTTTTTATTTGAATAAGCTAATTGCTTATAAATTGACATTGTATTAAAAGTGTTCTCGACTTCACTCGAACTGACAACAGAATTAACTTTAAAAGTTAAGTAAAGAAGTCAAATTTCTAAATTCTGTGCGAAGATAAAAAAAATAACCCGAAAATTAAATCCAATTTTCGGGCTACCCTAATATTATGATTGTAAAATTAATCTACGTTGTCGTGCAAAAATGAATTATTTGAACGCAATTGCAAATCGTTGTTACTATCTGTTCCAACCGAAATTCTTGAATTTGTATTGTTTGATTGAGAATTCGATAAATCAATTCCTAATCTTTTGTAAGCTGGTTCTTTTTCCAACTCGTCAATTCTTGAAACGTTATTGTGGAATTTATAATTAAATTCTTTCAGTTTCTTTCTTCTTTCTTCAGCTCTTAAACGAAGTGTTTCTTCAATTGTTAATTCCAATGGAGAAACTTCTGAAGTTGTTGAAAAATCAGGCTGACTTGCAAAATCAACTCTTGGTTTTAAAGTAATGTTTAATTCCTCAGGAACAACATCTTCGATCACTTTTTCAACTGGTTTTGAAGAAGTCAACTCATTCTCCACTTCCATATATTCTTCTAACGAATATTTGATGATTCCCTTATCAGAAAGTTCTGTTACAGGTACAAATGAAACCGGATCATTTACTTTAATATTACGAGTTTCGTTTGACAGTTCGAAAACAATTTTATTGTCTTGCTCTACAACCGGCTCTCTTCTCACTTCTGGCTCAGATTTGAAAAGCGGTAAATCAAATGAAAAAGTAGTTTGTTGTTCTTCTCTTTCAAAAGTTCTTTGCTGTACAGGTTGTTTTACTTCCTGAATAGTTTCTGCTGCCGGAGTCGAAATTTTAAAATCAATATCAGTAATTGGCGAAACGATTTCGAAAGTTACATCCAGGTTTTTAATAAACTCAGACATTACTACCAATTCTTCCTGATTGATTGTTGGTGTTTTTACCGGCGCAGCTGGAGTTTGTACTACGGGAGCAACCGTATCTTCCATTAAATCAAAAACAATTTTCTCCTCTGATTTTGCTGTAGGTGTTTCTGCATTTAAATCAAAAGAAGTAAGTGTTCTGTTTGTTAAATTATGAACGCTTCTTTGTTCATCTTCTAACGTATGAATGATTTTTTTAGGCTCAGTATTAACGATTTCATTTTGTTGTTCAACATCAAAACCAGTAGCGATAATAGTTACAGCAATAGCTTCACCAAGAGATTCGTCTTCACCAACTCCCATGATAATATTTGCATTGTAACCTGCTTCTGCCTGAATGTGATCGTTGATTTCACCAATTTCGTCAAGCGTTATTTCGTTAGACCCAGAAACGATAAGCAACAATACGTTTTTGGCTCCTGTAATTTTATTGTCATTTAATAACGGAGAATCTAATGCTGATACAATCGCATCTTTTGCTCTGTTTTCACCTTCTGATACTGAAGATCCCATGATCGCTGTTCCACTGTTTGCCAAAACAGTTTTAGCATCACGTAAATCGATATTTTGAGTATAGTGGTGCGTAATTACTTCGGCAATACCTCTGGAGGCTGTTGCCAAAACTTCGTCTGCTTTAGAGAATCCGGCTTTAAAACCAAGGTTTCCGTAAACTTCTCTTAATTTGTTATTGTTAATTACAATTAAAGAGTCAACTTGTTTACGTAATTTTTCGATTCCTAATAACGCTTGCTCCTGACGTACTTTCCCTTCAAACTGAAACGGAATTGTCACGATACCAACTGTAAGGATTTCTCTTTCTTTTGCTAATTGTGCGATAACGGGAGCTGCACCTGTACCGGTTCCTCCACCCATACCAGCGGTAATAAATACCATTTTGGTACCACGGTCTAACATTTTCTCAATATCAGCGATACTCTCAATAGCAGACTGCTGTCCTACATCAGGATTTGCTCCTGCTCCAAGACCTTCTGTTAAATTCATACCTAACTGGATTTTGTTAGGCACTGAACTGTTCTGTAGTGCTTGTGAATCGGTATTACAAACTATAAAATCAACACCTTTAATACCTTGTTTAAACATGTGGTTAATAGCGTTACTACCACCTCCACCTACACCTATTACTTTGATTACATTTGATTGGTTTTTTGGTAAATCAAATGAAATACTTCCAAATTCTGAGTTGCTCATCATCTTTTTGGTTTTTGAAATTCTTATTTAGTACATTTTTTACTTCTTGACTTGGGGCAAAAAGTAATCCTTTTCTCTTTTTATTCTCTTATTCTGCGTTGTCTAAAAAATCTTTGATTTTATCGACATATCTATCAAAAAATGATCTTCTAATTTTTGTTTCCGTAGATTCCGCTTCGACCTTTGCTGTTTTAACTTCTCTTGTTTCTTCAAAGGCTTCTACTTGTTCAACGTAGTTTTCTTCGACTTCGTATCGCTGCACCGGCGGAGGTACATTTCTGTAAACCACTCTTGGCTGCTCATTTACGATTTCCATTCTAACGGCACTTTGCGTACTGTTTTCGATACTGTTCATTACTAAACCTACAGCTGTTGCAAATAACGGGCTGGAAATTTCTTCGCTTGAGTTTCCTGCCAAATGCTCATTTGGATACCCAATTCTTGTATCCATACCTGTAATGTACTCTACTAACTGCTTAATATGTTTTAGCTGCGCGCCGCCACCTGTAAGAACGATTCCTGCGATTAGTTTTTTACGAGGATCTTCGTGTCCGTAAGCTTTAATTTCTGCAAAAACCTGTTCCACAATTTCCACCACACGGGCGTGAATAATTTTAGATAGGTTTTTAAGCGAAATTTCTTTTGGTTCTCTGCCTCTTAAACCAGGAATAGAAACAATTTCGTTGTCTTTATTTTCTCCCGGCCAAGCCGATCCGAATTTTATTTTTAAAAGCTCTGCTTGTTTTTCGATAATCGAACAGCCTTCTTTAATATCATCTGTAATTACATTTCCTCCAAAAGGAATTACAGCCGTATGACGAATAATACCGTCTTTAAAAATGGCTAAATCTGTTGTTCCGCCCCCAATATCGATAAGTGCAACACCAGCTTCTTTTTCTTCCTGACTTAAAACCGCATCTGCCGAAGCTAATGGTTCTAATGTCAATCCTGATAATTCGATTCCTGAACTCTGGATACATCTTCCTACGTTTCTAATAGAAGATGCCTGTCCTACTACAACGTGAAAACTAGATTCTAATCTTCCGCCATACATTCCGATAGGTTCTTTTATTTCCGATTGTCCGTCGATTTTAAATTCCTGCGGCAAAACGTGAATAATTTCTTCTCCCGGTAACATCGCCAGTTTGTTTACCTGATCGATTAAAAGCTGAATATCTTTTTCGCCAATTACCTCTTCCGGATTATTACGGCTGATGTAATCTGTATGCTGTATACTTCTGATGTGCTGTCCGGCAATACCCACAACAACATCTTTTATTTTATAACCTGAATTATTTTCTGCTTCAAGGATCGCTTGCTGAATCGATTGAATTGTTTGTGTAATATTATTTACAACGCCTCTGGCCACACCTAAACTTTTGGATTTACCTATACCCAAAATTTCCAGTTTACCATACTCATTCTTCTTGCCGATCATGGCAACTATCTTTGTCGTTCCAATATCTAGACCTACTGCAATGTTATCTTTTTCCATTTTCTATTATTTTGTGCAAACTACTTGTTCCGTAAACCTAAGGTCAATCTTACTGTATTTATATAACGAACTATCTAAAACCGCTTTTTGAAAAAAGGCTTTATAGTTATTAAATTTTCTATCAACATTCATTGTACGACCAAAATCTATGACGTAATCATAGTTTCGGTTAAACATTTTTAGGCTGCCATTCGGCATAATTTGAATCGCAATGATGTTTTTTTTCAAAAACGCATCGTCGTAAATTGTGCGAAATAAAGCAGCTAAATCTTCGTTATTTTTTTCATTTATTGCCCCGGAAATAATGGGAACACGCGCGGTAAAATTATCTGACAAGGGCATTTTATTACCCTCATAGTCAATATAAAAAGAGCGATCACCATCATAAACTCTTGCTATTGGTGTCTTCTGTTTTACTACCGCTTTTAGAACGCCGTCGATACTTACAAAAACATCTGACTTCTCAATCATGTCTTGCGTATCAAGGGTTTTCTCTATCTTATTCAAATCTAGTTCATCTTTTCTAATACTGGAAGCGTCTCTTTTATTTTCTATCAACAATTTATTAACCGTTTCAGGCTTCACAAAAAGCGTATTTTCTCCTACAAAAACAACCATAGATTTTTTCAATTTTCTATCTCCATTTCGATGTTGTGCGAAAGAATATAGAAAAAGAACAAGCCCTAAAATGAGTACTAATCGAATATTTGTCCAATTAAATATTTTCATTTAGCATTTTTTTGATTGATGGCACCATTTCTCCAATATCACCAGCTCCTATTGTTACAATTATTGGCGCATCACTGGCTTTGATTTCTGCTAATAAATGTTCTTTTGTAACAATTTTTTTGTTCGAATTTGTCATTTTTCCTAACAGCCATTGCGATGTAATCCCTTCCATCGGTAATTCGCGTGCAGGATAAATATCCATTAAAAATACTTCATCAAACTGCGATAAGCTTTCCGCAAATCCGTCAGCAAAATCTCTTGTTCGGCTAAACAAATGCGGCTGAAACACAGCCAGTACTTTACGTCCCGGATACAATTCTCTAACTGCCTGATGAACAGCATTTATTTCTGTTGGATGATGTGCATAGTCATCTATATAAACTAACTTTTCAGATTTAATCTGATAAGAAAAACGTCTTCTGATTCCGTTAAACGAGGCAATAGCTCTTGCAATGGCATCGGTCGGGGTGCCATAAGTTTTTGCCATCGCAATAGCCATTAACCCATTCATTAGATTGTGTTTTCCCGGCAGTCCAAAATGAAGATCTTTTATAATTTCTGACGGCGTCTGCACATCAAAAACATAACTTCCGTCTTCAATTCGAACATTATATGCTTTGTAAACGGCATCTTCGTTTATAGCACACTGAACACCTTCTAGAGGTAATTCTTTGGTTATAAACAACTTGCTCTTATCTTCTACTTTTGATGCAAACTCCACAAACGAAGCTTCAATTGCATCGCTTGTTCCGTATATATCCAAATGATCTGCATCCATAGAGGTAATGCAGGCAATATTAGGATGTAAATGCAGAAATGAACGATCGAATTCATCTGCTTCTACAACGGTTACGGTTTTTCCGGTTCCAATTAAATTTGAATTATAATTCTCTACAATTCCCCCTACAAATGCTGTAACATCTGCACCGCTTTCGTATAGAATATGTCCTAAAATACTTGAAGTGGTTGTTTTACCATGTGTTCCGGCAACTGCAAAACTAAAAGTGTCTTTGGTGATAATCCCTAAAACCTCGGCACGCTTTTTAATTTCGTAATTTCTTTCGATAAAATAATTCCATTCTGAATGTGATTTGGGAACTGCGGGTGTAAAGATCACCAGCGTATTCTCGGCAAAATAATCACTCGGAATCAAATCAATATTATCTTCAAAATGAATATCAATACCGCTTTCGATTAATTCATTTGTAAGCATTGACGGCGTTTTGTCGTAACCTGAAACCTGTTTTCCGATATATTTAAAATAGCGGGCCAGGGCACTCATTCCGATGCCTCCAATACCAATAAAATAAACGTTTTGTATTTGATTTAAATTCATTTTAATTTTTGCTTTAAGCCGTAAAACCTTATTCTTTAATTTTATTTCCAAAACTTATTTATTGCTTTTTATTCCATAAAAAACTAATAATTAAGCCTTTGTATTTTCTCTGTTCTTATTTGACCAAATTGCCTAAAATAGCATGCTGCATATTTCTAAATGTTTCATAATATTTAGAAAAAGTTACATTATAACAACTTTTTAATTTCTTCCACAATTACCTTAACGGCATCCGGACGTGCTAATTTTTTAATATTTGCACTCAATTGTTTTTGTTTTCCATCATCTTTCAGCAGCGCTTCAAAAACAATGCTAAACTCGCTCTCCAGCTCAGATTCTTTCAACAAAATTGCACCTTTTGCATCTACAATGGCTTGTGCATTTTTAGTTTGGTGATCTTCAGCAACATTAGGAGACGGGATAAAAATAACCGGTTTCCCTACAATGCATAATTCTGAAACTGATGATGCTCCTGCTCTCGAAATAATGACATCGGCCGCAGCGTAAACAAAATCCATTCTTTCGATAAAATCAACTACTCTTACGCTTTGCTGATTGTGTTTTTTATAATCTTCAAAATATAATTTTCCGCACTGCCAGATGATCTGAACGTCTTGTGAAAGAAAATTTGATAATTCTTTTTCAATTAACTGATTGATTCTTCTTGCACCTAAACTGCCTCCTAAAACCAATAACGTTTTTTTATTTGGATCTAAACCATAAAAAGCAATGGCTTCATCGCGCTTGCTGTCAATATCAATTAAATCCTGACGAACAGGGTTTCCGGTTAAAACGATTTTCTCTTTCGGAAAAAATCTTTCCAGGTTTTCATACGCCACACAAATTGCATTTGCTTTTTTGCTCAACAATTTATTCGTTATTCCCGGAAAAGAATTCTGTTCCTGAATTACCGTTGGAATTCCCGCCGAACCTGCTGCTTGTAATAAAGGTCCGCTGGCAAAACCACCTGTTCCTATTGCTACATTAGGTTTAAATTGTTTGATGATTCTTCTTGATTCTAACAAACTTGTTGCTAATTTTAGAGGAAACATCATGTTTTGAAGCGTCAGTTTTCTTTGCAAACCAGCTATCCAAAGACCTTTTATTTCATAACCTGCCTGAGGCACTTTCTGCATTTCCATTTTGTCTTTGGCACCAACAAAAAGGAATTCAGCATCAGGAAATTGTAATTTTAATTCATTTGCAATCGCAATCGCAGGATAAATATGTCCTCCTGTTCCTCCTCCGCTTAGTATGAATTTATACTTTGTCATATCTCGTAATAGTTATCTTTTAAACTATTTATCCTTTGTTATTCTTTTATTATTTGTTTAAAACTGCATTCATCGGATTTCTTGAATTATCCTGAATTGAATACATAGCTTCGTCTTCGTAAATTTCTTCTCTTTCATCAACCGGCAGATCGTCTTCGGCCAATTCTTTATCTATCAATCTTTGAAGCGCTTCTTTTCTTCTTGCTTTTTCTTCCTGTTCTTCGGCGATTTCTTCGTCTTTTTTAGTTACACTGATAATAATTCCAAGAGAGAAACAAGTCATCCAGATCGAACTACCTCCAGAACTTATCAGCGGAAGTGTCTGCCCTGTTACCGGCAGTAATTCGACTGCAACCGCCATGTTAATCATAGCCTGAAATATCATGGGGAATCCGAGGCCTACGACAACTAATTTCCCAAATAACGTATTAGCTTTATGCGATGCAATCACAAATCGGAACAATAACAATAAATACAGAACTAATATCGAAACCCCGCCTACTAAACCATATTCTTCTACTACAATGGCATAAATAAAATCTGAAGATGATTGTGGTAAAAAGTTTTTCTGAACACTTTTTCCCGGGCCTAATCCGCCTAATCTTCCGGATGCAATTGCAATTTTTGCTTTTTCAATCTGATAATCGTCTTCATCCGGTTTATCAGTTGTAAAGTTCATTATACGACTTTCCCAGGTTGATACCCTGCTAAAGAATCTGGACTCTGGAAACGCCTTAGCTACCAAAAGGAAAAATGCCAGCATGGCAACTCCCGAACCTATAATAAAACCAATATATTTTAATGGATATTTACCAATGAACGTAAGCATCATCACCATTGAAAAAATCAACGCAGTGGTCGAAAAGTTGGCTGGTAATATTAGTGCCAAAGTGATAAATACCGGAACCCAAAGCTGAATTAATGAAGTTTGAAACGGTTCATTTTCTTCTTTGGTTTTTGACAAATAACGTGCAACATAAATAAATAATACACTTGCTGCTAAAGTCGATGTTTGAAACGTAATTCCAATAAACGGAACCTGAATCCAACGACTTGCGTTTGCTCCCGCAATTACGGTTCCTTTTAACAACGTATACAATAACAACAGCCAAACTACCGGAAGCGCAATTTTTGAGATCGCTCTAAAATAATGATACGGCACTTTGTGAACCCAGTAAATAATCAAGAAACCGATACAAACGTGCGCCAAATGTTTTACCAAATAACCCAATGTATTTCCGGTTCCGTGACCTATATACGCCAGATTACTACTCGCACTAAAAACAGGCATAAACGAAAACAACGCCAATAAAGCCACGAATGACCATATTACTCTATCTCCTTTTAATTTATTTACCAGTTCTTTCATTTTAGATTTCTGATTTTAGATTTTAGATTATTCTTAAAATCTTTAATTTTCTTATTTATTTATTCTGCTGTTTACCGTTTTTAGACTGCTGACAAAAATGGCTGTTAACTCATTTCCTTCTTTCCAAATAATTTCTAATTCAGATTTTGCAATCCACATTTTTTCTTTTATAATTTCTAACCAAAACAAAGTTTCATCTGCCTCTTCTAAACTATATTCATTTTAGAAACAAACTCCCTATCGCTTCTGGCTCTGCATACAGCCCGATAATTTGCCCCAATCGATGTTCCACTCCGCACTATTTGATTAGTTATTGATCTAACCACATTTGTATTTGGCATTTTTTCAGCCAATCCAATAATCATTAAAGAGAACCTTTTTGTTCTCACTTTCATTTCATCCGTCGTCATAATCAAAAAGAACTTAAAACATTTATTAATCTAAAATCTCAAAGTTTAGAAACAATCTAAAATCTAAACTCTAAAATCTAAAATTATAAATTGTGTACTGCTTGTTTGAATTGCTTCCCTCTGTCTTCGTAGTTTTCGAATAAATCGAAACTAGCGCAGGCTGGAGACAATAAAACGGCATCACCTTTTTCTGTTAATCTCTGTGCTGTTTTTACAGCATCGTTCATATTATTAACTTCTACCATAATATCTACAACATCTCCAAATGCGTTAATAATTTTATGATTATCAACTCCAAGACAGATAATGGCTTTTACTTTTTCGCGAACTAATGACATTAATTCGTTATAATCGTTTCCTTTATCAACTCCTCCAACAATCCAAACCGTAGGTACATTCATACTGTCCAGCGCAAAGAAAGTAGCATTTACATTTGTTGCTTTCGAATCGTTGATGTATTGTACATTCTGGATTTTTAATACTTTCTCTAAACGGTGTTCAACACCTTGAAAATTAGATAAACTTTCGCGTATTGTTGCATTTCTAATTTGCATCAATTTTGCTACAGAGCTTGCTGCCATTGCGTTTTTCATGTTATGTTTTCCTTCTAACGCAATGTGTTCTGTTTCCATTGTAAACTCTTCTTGGTTGATCTTTATTTCCATTTTGTTGTTATTTATAGAAGCCCCTTCATCAAATTTTTTCGTCAATGAAAAAGGAATTAATTTTGCTTTTGTTTTGTTCTTTTTTAACCATTCTGCGCTTGCCTCATCGTCTGCATCGTAAATGAGATAATCGCCCTCGGTTTGATTCATCGTTATTCGGAACTTTGAATCGATATAGTTTTCATATTTATATTCATATCGATCTAAATGATCCGGGCTGATATTGGTTATAATTGCAATATCCGGCCTGTAATCTATAATTCCGTCCAGCTGAAAACTGCTTAATTCAAGAACGTATGCATCAAATTTATTTTCGGCTACCTGCCAGGCGAAACTTTTTCCGATATTACCTCCCAATCCTACATTTAATCCTGCCGATTTAAGCAAATGATACGTAAGCATTGTAGTGGTCGTTTTACCATTACTTCCGGTAATTCCAATTGTCATTGCTTCTGTAAAAGGCTTGGCAAATTCAATTTCCGAAATCACTTTTACTCCTGCTGCAATCAGCTTTTTTACTATCGGAGATTTCTCTGGAATTCCGGGGCTTTTCATCACCACATCAGCATTTAGAATTAAATCTTCAGTATGCTGTTCTTCTTCCCAGGCAATTTTATTAATGATAAGAACTTCTTTGTAACTCTCTTTTATCTTTCCAAAATCAGATACAAAAACATCGTATCCCTTTTTCTTTCCGAGAATAGCAGTACCTACACCGCTTTCTCCTCCACCTAATACTACCAGCCTCATCTATCTTAATTTTAAGGTAACAATTGATAATATGGCTAACATGATCGCTACAATCCAGAAACGGGTCACGATTTTACTTTCGTGGTATCCTTTTTTCTGGTAATGATGATGCAGCGGCGACATCAGAAAAATTCTTCGGCCTTCGCCAAAACGTTTCTTTGTATATTTAAAATAAGCTACCTGAATAATTACCGAAGCACTTTCTGCAAGGAATATTCCGCAGAATAAAACGATTAAAATTTCTTTACGAACGGCAATTGCTAAAACGGCAATGATTCCTCCAATAGTTAAACTTCCAGTATCTCCCATAAAAACCGATGCGGGAAATGAGTTATACCAAAGAAATCCAATTAGTGCCCCGACAAAAGCGGATATAAAAACCGTCATCTCACCGGAGTTGGGTATGTACATTATATTAAGATAGTTGGAGAAAATAATATTTCCCGAAACGAATGTAAATATTCCAAGCGCGAGAACGGAAATTGCGGATGTTCCAGCGGCGAGTCCGTCGATTCCATCTGTTAAATTCGCCCCGTTTGAAACTGCTGTGATAATAAAAATCACAACCGGAATAAATACCAGCCAAGCCCATTTTTCGTATCCGTCACCTAAAAATGACAATACTTCGGCATAATCAAACTCATTATTTTTTACGAACGGAATTGTAGTTGCTGTAGATTTTTCTTCTATTGGAGCTGGCAAAATTACCGTTGTACTAACATTAGCTGTTTTAAAAACATCCGTTCTTCCGGTATCTGTTCTTACAGTTACAGCAGGGTTAAAATAAAGAACTGCACCTACAATAATTCCAAGACCAACCTGCCCAATAACTTTAAAAATCCCTTTAAGTCCTTGTTTATCTTTTTTGAATATTTTGATATAATCGTCAACAAAACCAATTGTTCCCATCCAAAGCGTGGTTACAATAAGCAAAACGATATAAATATTATGCAAACGAGCAAATAACAAAACCGGAACTATGGTAGCAAAAATGATAATCAGTCCTCCCATTGTCGGCGTTCCTGCTTTTTCATTTTGACCTGCAAGACCTAATTCACGAACAGTTTCTCCTACTTGCTGATTGCGTAAGAAGTTGATAATTCTTTTTCCGTAAATCGTTGATAAAAGCAGCGAAAGCATAAATGCCAAAGCCGATCTAAATGTGATGTACTGAAAAACTCCTGTTCCTGGCCAGTCCAGTGTTTTGTCTAAATATTCAAATAAATAGTATAACATATCTCTTTATTTTAATTCCTTTCTTAAACTTCAAATCCCGTTTATTCTGTGGTATTTGGAATTGTAAATCTGGATATTATTTGTTTAGTTGATCTAAAATTTCTTTTACCGTTTCCATATCATCAAAATGATGACGCACTCCTTTTATTTCCTGATAGGTTTCATGTCCTTTTCCGGCAATTAAAATAATATCGTTGGGCTGAGCCAATTGACAAGCCGTTTTAATAGCCTGTTTTCTATCAGTTATCCTCAATATTTTTTTGTAATTATGAGCTTCAACGCCTTGTTCCATTTCATCTAAAATCACTTCCGGATCTTCGTTTCTTGGATTGTCTGATGTTAAAATTGCTTTATCACTAAGATCTGTCGCAATTTTTGCCATAATTGGTCTTTTTGTTTTATCTCTGTTTCCGCCGCAGCCTACAACTGTAATCAATTGTTCGTTTTTTGTACGGATGTCTTCAATTGTTTTTAAAACATTTTCCAAAGCATCCGGTGTATGAGCATAATCTACAATAGCAGTTACTTTAGAATCAGTAACAATGTATTGAAAACGTCCCGAAACACTCTCTAAATCAGACAATAAGCGCAACGCCTCAAGACTATCCATTCCCAACTCTATAGCAGTTCCGTAAATAGCCAAAACATTGTAAGCATTAAAAGTTCCAATTAGTTTTACCCAAACTTCATTGTCATTTACTTTTAACAGTAAACCAGACAATTGGCTTTCTAAAATTGTTGCTTTAAAATCTGCATACGTTTTTAGCGCGTATGTAAACTTTCTTGCCACAGTATTTTGCAGCATTACAGTTCCGTTTTTATCATCAATGTTTGATAATGCAAAAGCTGTTTTTGGCAGCGAATCAAAAAATGATTTTTTTACATCTCTGTATTCTGCAAAAGTTGGATGATAATCTAAATGATCGTGCGAAAGATTCGTAAAAATCCCGCCTACAAAATGCAAAGCTTCTGTACGTTTTTGATGGATTCCGTGTGAACTTACTTCCATAAAACAATGCGTTACTCCAGCCTCAATCATTTCATTTAAATAATGATTAATTGTAATAGAATCCGGAGTCGTATGCGTTGCAGGATATTCTGTTTCATCGACCATGATTTTTACAGTTGACAATAAACCAACTTTAAAACCGGCTTTTTGAAACAACTGAAATAATAACGACGCAATGGTTGTTTTTCCGTTTGTTCCCGTTACGCCTACTAATTTTAGTTTTGAAGATGGATCTCCAAAATAATTAGCCGCGATAAAAGCCAATGCCGAATTGGTATCTTTTACCTGAACATACGTAACTTCTTTTTCGATATTTTCAGGAAGTGTATCGCAGATAATTGCTTTTGCACCTAACTGAATTGCTTTTTCGATATAATCATGCCCATCTGAAAGCGAACCCCGAATAGCCACAAAAACATCATTTGATTCTACTTTTCTAGAATCGAATTCGATTTTTTGAATGCCAATTTCTGTCGAACCTGTTACAGATTCGATAGCCACTTTATATAATATGTCTTTTAGTATTTTCACGATAATTCTAATACTATTGTTGAGTTTTTACTAATATTTTGTCCAGCTTGTAACGACTGTTTTTTTACTTTTCCTACTCCGTTTACTTTCACTTTTAAACCTAAATTTTCGAGTAAAGCAATGGCATCCATTCCCGGCATTCCTTTTAAATCAGGAATTTGATTTAATTTTTTATTGTCTTCAACAATGTATTTATCATAACTGCTTTCTTGTTTTTGAATTTTAGAATCCAGTCTTTTGATTTTATTTGTTGATGGTGCATCAGTAAATATTTTTTGAGCGATTCTTTTAAAAACTGGTCCTGCAACATCTGCTCCGTAATAATTATTCTTAGATGTATTCGGTTTATGAACCACTACGATACAAGAGTATTTTGGATGATCTGCCGGAAAATATCCTACGAAAGAAGAAGCATAATACAATGCCGATTTTCCTTCTTTACCTCCATAATTTACCTGAGCCGTTCCCGTTTTTCCTGCCATCGAAAAATCTTTCGAATACAATTTAGAACCTGTTCCTTTTTTTACCACGTTTGCTAAAACTGCTTTCACCTTTTTAATTGTTTCAGGCGAACAAACTTTTGGATTTATGACTTCAACATCAAATTTCTTGATGGTTTTGTTCCATTCTTTAATTTCAGAAACAAATTGAGGTTTCACCATTACTCCGTTATTCGCAATCGAATTATAAAGCGCTAATGTCTGCATTGGCGTTACTGAAACTCCATAACCAAAAGCCATCCACGGAAGCGAAATTCCCGACCAATGTTTATCTCCAGGCTGCGGAATATATGGTCTTCCTTCTCCTTTAAAATGCAATCCTAACGTCTTATTTAATCCGTAGCTATTAATGTGATTTACAAATTTTCTTGGATCGGTTTTGTAATTTTCATAAACCGCCTGAACCATTACCGTATTTGACGAAAGTTCAAAGCCGCGTGCCAATGTAACCTTTCCGTAACCACCTCTGTGCGAATCATTAACCGGGCGACCATAGTATCTTACCTGACCTCCGTGGCTGTCATAAACCGTACTTGTATCAGCTACTTTATCTTCTAAAATTGCCATTAAATCGACCAATTTAAAAGTCGATCCAGGTTCGTGAGATTCAGCAATTGCATAATTTGTTGTTTCATAATAAGACCCGTCTTCTGCTCTTCCTAAATTAGAAATTGCTTTTACGTACCCAGTTTCTGTTTCCATAACCACCACACAACCGTGATCTGCTTCGTAATCTTCCAATTGTTTCAACAAAGCGTGGTGCGCAATATCCTGAATAAAAACATCTATCGTAGAAATCACATCGTAACCATCAATAGGATCTACTTCGTTTACATCACGAATAGGTTTCCACTGGCCTTTTGCAATTTTCTGCTTTAAAATTTTTCCGTCTTTTCCGTTTAGATAATTTTTAAAAGCCCACTCAATTCCTTTTCCAACTTCTACTCCGGTTGCAGGATCAATACGATCATAACCAATTGTTCTTTCGGCAATTTTTCCTATCGGATGTTTTCTAACCGTTTCCTGCTCTATAATAATACCGCCTTTAAAAGCTCCTAAATTGAATAATGGAAATCCTTTAATTTTTACATATTCAGTATAACTTAAATTGCGCGCAATTAAAAAGTAACGGTTTTTATTTGTTCTTGCTTTTCGCAATTCTCTTTCGAAATAACTTCCTGGTTTATCTAAAACTGTTGCTAACGAATCTGATAATCCTTTTACGTATTTTTCGAATGTTTCTGTTTTTGGCGCTTTGGCATCAAAACGAATTTCATAATTAGGAATTGATGTTGCCAATAAACTTCCGTCTGCCGAATAGATATTTCCTTTATTTGCCGGAATTACAAAATTTCTAACCGTACGCTGCTTGGCCAGTTTTCTGTAATAATCTCCTTCAACCCATTGAATATTGGTTAATTTAACGACAATAGCAATTGCCATCAAAAAGATGAAAACTGCTACGAGGTAAATTCTGTAGGATATATGTTTATCGTCTACTGCCATATTCTTTTAAAGAAACTTTTTTCTTCTTCTTTTTCAACTTCTATCTTAACCGGAGGAACTGTCGACGGAAAAATCTGCTTTTCGAGCATTTTATCCGAGATCGTTGACTCCATTTTCAGCTTCATTAATTCTGAACGTCGATCTACAAATTCTGATCTCAGCTCTTTTACTTCATTATTTAGTTTTGCGATTTCAAATACTTTTTGTTCGTATCGCTGTGTATTTGCAATCATCAAAATTGCCAGCAGAATTATAAAAACAATGAACCGCCAGTTTTTTACCGCGTCATCGTTAATTAGAAATCTTGCTTTTAATATGCCAAATACTCCACTCTTCATTTTCTACCTATATATATTATATCTTTTCAGCAATTCTCAATTTTGCACTTCTTGCTCTATTGTTTATTTTGATTTCGGCATCATCCGGAACAATCAGCTTACCTATACTTTTAAACGGCACCGAAAAGTTTCCAAAAAAATCGCGTTCCGGTTCTCCTTCAAACATTCCGTTTTTAATAAATCTTTTTACCAGTCTGTCTTCTAAAGAATGATAAGAGATTACTGAGAATCGTCCGCCCGGGTTCAAAATTTCAAGAGACTGCTCAATAAACTCTTTCAGCACATCCATTTCCTGATTTACCTCAATTCGAATGGCCTGATAAATTTGAGCCAATATTTTATTTCGAACTTTCTCCGGTAAATGCTTTTTCAAAACATCTTTTAACTCGTCAGTCGTTTTAATTGGATAATCATGTCTCGCTTCTACAATGGTTCTTGCTAAAACCGGTGCATTTTTCAACTCCCCATAATCAAAAAAAACACGACGTAAATCCTGTTCTTCATATTCGTTAACCACCCGATAAGCATTTAAATCATTCTTTTGACTCATCCGCATATCCAGTTCGGCATCAAATCTGGTTGAAAAACCTCTTTCCGGAACATCGAATTGGTGAGATGAAACTCCCAAATCTGCTAAAATTCCGTCTACTCCTTTAACACCATGAAAACGAAGAAACCTTTTTATAAACCTAAAATTTTCATTAATCAAGGTAAATCTTTCATCAGGCAGCGCATTTGCCAGCGCATCTTCATCCTGATCAAAAGCAAATAATTTTCCGTTTGGCCCTAATCGTCTCAAGATTTCTTTTGAGTGCCCCCCGCCGCCAAACGTTACATCTACATAAATGCCGTCTGGCTTAATATTTAAACCATCAACTGTTGGATGAAGTAAAACCGGATTATGATATTCCATTGTCGTCGTCATTAATATTTCCCATTACTTCCTCGGCTAAATCTGCAAAATCCATATCTTCGCCGCTTATTGATTTCTCGTATAAATCTTTATCCCAAATTTCCACAATATTAACCGCAGATGAAAAAACCACATCTTTAGAAATACCAGAAAAAGTCACCAAATCTTTTGGCACCAACAATCTTCCTAATGCATCAATATCTACCACTTTTACGCCGGCAGTAAATCTGCGGATGAAATCATTGTTCTTTTTTACAAAACGATTCAACTTGTTAATTTTCGCCATCATCAAATTCCATTCTTCCATTGGATATAACTCCAAACACTGCTGAAAAACCGAGCGCTTCAAAACGAAACCGTCCTGAAGAGAGGCAGCCAGCTGCTTTTTCAAGGGTGCAGGCAACATCAGCCTCCCTTTAGCATCGACTTTACACTCGTATGTTCCTACAATTGTGTTCAAGAAAAATCTATTAACATGTTATACAGCAAAAATATAAAAAATTTTACCACATATTACCACTATATACCACTTTGTTAATAAGTTTAACCACATTCCTACCACTTCACATAAACATTAAGCAATCAATAGTTTAGACATTAATCAGCCCAAAGAAAGATTCTTTTAACAATTGCAAAAATTAAATACTATTTCTCTTAAAAAATTAATTATAATGCAATAGTTTTAACATTTACATAATATAAGAAAAAGCTGATTTTTAAACACTTAGATATTCTACTAAAATTATCTAGTTAAAAAATGGCGGCAAAAATTCATTTTTATTTATTTAACCCTATATTTGTCGAAATTGAAATTGGCATTAGATTAGATGGACAAACACTACAAAAAAGAAGGCAGATACAGCTATTTTGAAGCTGGAGAAGGAACTCCTATCGTAATTTTACACGGATTAATGGGAGGTCTTAGTAACTTTGATGCTGTAGCAGAATATTTCCCAACGAAAGGATACAAAGTTGTTATCCCGGATTTGCCAATATACACACAAAGTATTTTAAAAACGAACGTAAAAAGTTTTGCAAAATACGTTAAGGACTTTATCACTTTTAAAGGTTTTGATAAGGTTATTTTATTAGGAAATTCATTGGGCGGGCACATTGCACTTTACCACACAAAATTATATCCTGAAAAAGTAGCCGGACTTGTAATTACCGGAAGTTCTGGACTTTACGAAAGCGCAATGGGTGACAGTTACCCAAAAAGAGGCGATTATGAATACATCAAAAAGAAGGCTGAAGATGTATTTTATGACCCAAAAATAGCAACACCGGAATTAATCGATGAAGTTTATGCGACCGTAAACGACCGTATAAAATTGATTAAAACCTTAACAATTGCAAAGAGCGCAATTCGTCATAATATGGCAAAAGATTTACCTAAAATGACAGTCGAAACCTGTATCATCTGGGGTAAAAATGACGCCGTAACACCGCCAAATGTTGCTGAAGAATTTGACACTTTATTGCCTAATTCAACTTTATATTGGATTGACAAATGTGGACACGCTGCTATGATGGAACATCCTCAGGAATTCAACAAAATTCTTGAACAATGGCTTGTTGAGAAGAATTTATAGCATCTAACTTTCAATTTTAAGGAGGTTTTAAAACCAAAAAGCATGAAAATTAATACCGCCGAATTTATTATCAGTAATTCTGATGCATCAAAATGCCCGAAAGATTTCATTCCGGAATATGCATTTATAGGCAGATCAAACGTTGGTAAATCATCATTGATAAACATGATTACCAATCATAAAAACTTAGCAAAAACATCTGGAAGACCAGGGAAAACACAGCTGATAAATCACTTTAAAATCAACAACAATTGGTTTTTGGTCGATTTACCGGGTTATGGTTATGCTAAAGTTTCAAAAAAGACAAAATCGATATTCCAGCAGTTTATTACGGATTATTTTGAAAACAGAGAACAACTGGTTTGCGCTTTTGTTTTGATTGATATTCGCCACGAAGCTCAAAAAATAGACATTGAATTTATGTCTTACATGGGCGAAAGTGAAATTCCGTTTTGCATTATTTTTACCAAAGCCGATAAAATCAGTAAAGTAAAAATCGATTCGCATATTGCCGCTTACAAAAAACAAATGTTTGCCAACAACTGGGCCGAAATGCCTCAGTATTTCGTTACCTCGTCTACAGAATCAATTGGTAAAGAAGAACTACTTTCTTACATTGACGAAGTAAATCAGGAAGTTTTTAAAAACAACAGCGGTTTTTTAAACTCAATTTAAGAAACTTAAATTTCAATATTGAAATTCCAAAAAATATAAAATTCCAAATTCCAAACTCACAATTGGAATTTGGAGTTTTTTTTTATTGAGTATTATCTTTTTTATTGGAATTTGGAATTTAAATATTGGTATTTCTTTTTTTGTATTCATTGAAATTTCTTTTTAACTACATTTGAGACGAATTCAAAAATATAGTTTATGAAGAAAACTTTACTCTTATTTTGCACTTTCCTCTTTATCAGCTTTTCATCGTGTACCACTCCGTCGTATACATTTGTTACAGGACAAAGAACCGGCGTTGACTTTACTTCGGGAAAATGGCTGTTGAATGAATTAGATTGTCCTGGCAGTTCTCAAGATAAATTGACCGCTTCATCTTTAAAATATTTCAAAAATCATTTAGGCGAACGAGTGTCTTATATTCACGATGTTAAA
Source organism: Flavobacterium sp. GW821-FHT12A05 (assembly GCF_058807735.1). Lineage (NCBI taxonomy): Bacteria > Pseudomonadati > Bacteroidota > Flavobacteriia > Flavobacteriales > Flavobacteriaceae > Flavobacterium > Flavobacterium sp. GW821-FHT12A05. Next base: position 285,378 of record NZ_JBXAQY010000002.1, read on the forward strand.
GGATTACTTGTTACACGCAAAATCCCCTTAAACCCAAGTAAAACAAAACTTAAGGAATTAAAAGACGGAACTGGTTTCGATTTCTTTATTAATATTTCGACCAGAAAAAACAAAAGCGATTTTTCTTCTCTCGAACTTTATCAAAACGACAACGATACAGGAAGAAACGAAGGTTCTGTAATTGTTGAGATTTACGATTTAAATCTGCAAGAGATTATTTATTCTCAAAATGTAATTGGGAGAACTTCAAAAGTAACTGCACCACCTGACGGAAATACCCAAAACTCAGGTAAACTTAAAGACAATATATCATTCTATAAAAATTCCAGTCAATTAATGGAAGGAGCTTTAAGGCGAATATTTAAAGACTTGGATCAAAGATCTGTCAAATAAAAATATTCAATTAAAAAAATCCAATATTTGAAATTCCAAATTCCAAATAAACGAAAGACTAAATAAAAAAATCCCAAATTTCAATCTTGCAATTGGAATTTGGGATTTTTATTATTGAAATTTCCTTCTTGAATTGGAATTTGGGATTTTTATTATTGGAATTTCTATTACTTAGTAAGTTCCAGTTTTTCTGCAAAATAATCACAGAAGTCTTTCATTGTGTCAGACATTTTTTCGTCGTCTGTAGCACGTTTAAAAGTATCAGACATGGCAACTAAAGTCTGGTGAAAGAAAATTTTCATTTCGTCTACCGGCATATCTTTTGTCCATAAATCGATACGCATTGTTTCCTGCGCTTTGCTGTCCCAAATAGACAACATTATTGCTTTTGCTTCTTCAGCCTGAACACCACCGTCTTGCGCACTCCATGTTAATTTTTCGGGAACGCGGTTTTCATCTAATTCAACGTTGAATTTAATTTCTGATTTTATTGTATTTGACATTATTTCTTAGGTTTATATTTGGACTTTTCGAATACTACTTTTGGGTCTGTTTTTAATAATTCTGACAGCGAAACAGTATTGTTCTTCATATACGAACGAACAATCTGCCAGCCAATCCAGGCACCCACTCTTCCTGGTGAATCGTTATCTATTTCTAAATAAAATTTAGAAAATGGAGCCGGATTTATAAAACGACTAGTAAGCTTAGGGTCTAAACTATACAGCATTTCGTTTTCCAGAAAATAACGCCACATATAGTTTTCATTTTCTTCGCACCATTTTATCTGTTCCGGCGTATAGCCTATTTTATCTGCATCTGTATATTTAGGTAAAAGCAAATCTTTTGCATATAATTGCTTCCCTTCAAAAATCATTTGAGAAATTAAATTTTTATCCTGATAAGCCGGAATATTTCGATACGTAAAACTCGAAACAACATCTGGCATCATTTGTTTTTCTTCAAAATTGTATTTTAGATAATTAGGAAACTCATAGAACTTATGATCTTTTCCTAAATATAATTCTAATGCCACAATTACAAGGCTGTCTGCATAAATGGCTTTTGCATTATAATCCATTTCTCCAATTACCGTAATTACTTTTGGCGTTTTAGTTTTTGGAAAATAATATTTTACGTGTTTAAAAAGCTCGTCAAATTCTTCACGTACAGGCTCAAAATTGGCGTATTTTTTTTGTACTTCTTCATACACTTCTCTCCAAATTGGTTCCTGCATTTTTTGCAGCCAGACACTGTCGTCATTTCCTTCAGGAAAAAAGAATGGATACTGCTTTTTTACCTTAGCCAAATCCTGAGGTTTGGTCTCAAAAAACACTTTATCAAAACGTTCTACCTTAATATCAACCGGTATTTCTTCAACCTCTTTTTCAACCTTTGTTTTTTGGTCACAAGACAAAAAAAACAAGCACAGAACCACTACAAAGCGATAAATTTTCATTTTATTTTAATTAGATTTGTGTTGCTGGAATTTAAGTAATTGGTTACTTAAAAAAATAATTCTGCAAATATACATCCCTGCATCTTAAAACTTGAACTATTATGGCTAAAAAAAGCACAATTCAAACAGAAAAAGTAAATACACATATTGTTGAGTGGTTAAAAAATTACGCTGTCAACGCAAAAGTAAACGGTTTTGTAATAGGAATTTCGGGCGGAGTTGACTCTGCGGTAACCTCAACGCTGTGTGCGCAAACGGGTTTACAGGTTTTATGTGTAGAAATGCCAATTCACCAGGCTGAAAGTCAAGTATCAAGAGGGAGAGAACATATTGAGCAATTATCTAAGCGTTTTCCTAATGTTTTGAGTGTAAAAACGGATTTAACTGACACTTTTGAAGCTTTTAAGGCTGCTGTGCCAACTACAAAAGATTCAACAAAAGTTAATTTATCGTTAGCCAACACAAGAGCACGTTTAAGAATGACTTCATTGTACTATTTAGCCGGGATTCACGGGCTTTTAGTAGCAGGAACAGGCAATAAAGTAGAAGATTTTGGCGTAGGATTTTACACAAAATACGGAGATGGCGGTGTCGATTTAAGTCCAATTGCTGATTTAATGAAGTCGGATGTTTATGCTTTGGGAGAGTTTTTAGCAATTCCTAACTCAATTTTAACAGCTGCTCCAACCGATGGACTTTTTGGTGATAACAGGACAGATGAAGACCAATTAGGGGCAAGTTACGACGAACTTGAATGGGCAATGTTAGCCGCGGAGTCAGGAAATACGGCAGATGACTTTAATGGGCGAGAAAAATCTGTCTTTGAAATCTATAAAAGATTAAACACCAGCAACAAGCATAAAATGGAAGCAATACCCGTTTGTTTAATACCAAAAACGTTAAAATAATTTTTTTAACATTTGTCTGCAATTAATTACAGAATTTATTTATTAATTTTACAGTTCCAAAAACATGATAACAATTCTAAAAAGGTAAAATTATGATTAAAGTATGTCTTGCAGACAATCATCCTGTGACTCACTTTGGCGTTAAGTCTTATTTTAAAGACCACGATCAAATTTCAATTGTTGCCAACGTAGGCAATTTTTCAATGGTTAGAGATATTCTTCAAACGAAGGAAATCGACATTTTAATTTTAGATCTAGAATTAGAAGGTCTTTCAAGTATCTTTGAAGTTAAATCAATCTTGAAAAATTTCCCAAAAACAAAAATTGTAATTTTCAGTGACCTGGCTGAGCAAATGTATGCTCCAAACGCAATTAAAGCAGGTGTATCCGGGTATGTACACAAAACAGAAAAACTTGAAACTTTAGGTCTTTCTATTATTAAAGTACACGAAGGAAAAATTATCATCAACGAAACTGTGCGTAAAAACATGGCACTTATTGCTAAACAAAGCAAAAGCGAGCGTTTGTACAGAAAACTTTCTAACCGTGAAATCGAGGTTTTACGTTATTTAAGTGATGGTAAGAAAAACAATGAAATCTCTAAAATCTTAAATCTGAACGAAAAAACGATCAGTACTTACAAACTAAGATTATTGACTAAATTAAACGTTACTAATTTAGTTGACTTAGTAAACAAAGCTAAGACTTTAGAAATTATTTAATTTAGTGGTATCCTGATTTGCTCAGGCGAATCATCAACCATAAAAAAAGCTCTATATTGATTTACAATATAGAGCTTTTTGACTTTTAGCCTCTATGTCCATGGTAAGGAACTACTACTCGGCCAAGCTTTTTTGAAAAATTATTCAACAGTTTAGAATAATCTACAACCATCGACATTACTTCTGAATTATCATCCTGAGGATCAGAAATCAGCGAATTTTTTAAATCCTGAATGATTTTTGAAACCAAAAACCAGCGCATTGCAAAAATAGTTTCTGAAACATTCTGCTCAATTGTTTCGTCTTTATGTTTTGGAAAAATATTCTGCCCTTCCCAATCATGAATCGTCAGTTTTTCATCCTCCATTAAAATATTGGTTACTTCCTGAGCAAAGTCAGGATTTAAATGCATCAAATATCGATCTAAACTAAATGTTGCGTTTTGATTGTAAAAATCAATTAAGCCTGCAAATATATTTTGAAACAAACTATTAGAAAGTTCTATTTCGTCTTCCTGTAAGCTTAAATATATTTTTTCAAAAACTTTATATCTTCGTTTTTCACTGACTTCCTTAACATTTCCTTCTTCATCTGCTTTTAGAAAAACATCTTCAAAATCTTCTTCTACACTTCCGTAAAGCAATAATATTTCAATTACTTTTCTTTCGAAACCGTACAAAATATCTACTTTTTCTACCTGTTCTGCAGGAGCCCCATAGTTTCCCGGATAATAATCATCCGGCGGTCCTGTTCTGGGATCTTCCGGATCTCCTCCTGAAAAGTTGGTGTTTTGAAGGTTTTGATTTCTAACAACTTCAAAAGGTCTTTGTTCCTGTTTTTGCCTCTTGTTCGCTTCTGTAATATCTTTCTGGATCAGCTGCGCCAGCGTACTTACCAAAACCTGCTCCGAGATATCCATGATTCGGGCACATTCCTGAATATACACTTCACGTTGAATACGATCTGGTATTTTAGAAATACTGCTCACCATATCCCGAATTAAATCGGCTTTTTTAATAGGATCGTTTTTAGCCTCGCCCATTAGGATCGAAGCTTTAAACTGTATAAAATCTTTACTGTTGTTTTCTAAATAAGCTACTAAATCGTCGTGCGAATTTTTTCTGGCAAAACTATCCGGATCTTCTCCATCAGGAAAAGAACAGACTCTTACATTCATTCCTTCTTCCAGAATCAAATCGATTCCTCGAATAGCCGCACGCAAACCCGCCGCGTCACCATCAAAAAGAACAGTGATATTTCTGGTCAAACGATTAATTAATCTAATTTGATCCGGCGTTAAAGCCGTTCCTGACGAAGCCACAACGTTTTCAATTCCGGCTTGATTGAACTGAATAACATCGGTATAACCTTCAACCAAATAGCAATTGTTTTGCTTGGCAATAGATTGTTTGGCCTGATAAATCCCGTAAAGCACTTTACTTTTATGGTAAATATCACTTTCTGGCGAATTCAGGTATTTTGCCGCTTTTTTATCGTTGGTTAAAATACGTCCTCCAAAACCCAAAACTCGTCCCGACATACTTTGAATCGGGAACATTACACGTCCTTTAAAACGGTCAAACGGACGGTCTTCTCTTGGAATTGTTAAACCTGTACTTTCCAGAAATTCTAATTTATATCCTTTTCCTAATGCTTCTTTGGTCAAAGCATCCCAGGTTTCTGGAGAGTATCCTAAACTAAATTTTTTGATGGTTTCATTGGTAAAACCTCTTTCTTTGAAATAAGACAAACCAATGGCTTTTCCTTCTTCTGAATTTAAAAGTACATCCTGAAAGTATTTGGATGCAAACTCCGAAACCAGATACATACTTTCGCGTACATCGGTTATGGCTTTTTCTTCATCTGTCTGTTCCGTTTCTTCAATTTCGATATTGTATTTTCTGGCCAAATATCGAATAGCTTCGGGATAGGTAAACTGAGAATGTTCCATTAAGAACTTAACCGAGTTTCCTCCTTTTCCGGTACTAAAGTCTTTCCAGATTTGTTTTACGGGCGAAACCATGAAAGACGGCGAGCGCTCATCTGAAAACGGACTCAAACCTTTGAAGTTACTTCCTGCGCGTTTTAAATTGACAAAATCACCAATAACCTCCTCAACACGAGCAGTTTCAAAAACAGTATCTATTGTATTTTGTGAAATCAAAACTTAAATTATTTTTTAAAATTAAGAGCCTGTAAAAGTACATAAATCCTTGGTGAGTTTTAATGTTTCGCACAAAAAAAGTGTCTCTTTCAAGACACTTTTTCTACTAACTAAACTTCAACTTTTATACTTAATTTAAATCCAGACGAAGCCCTAAAGAAATATTATTTTCTTTAATTGAATTATCCTGAAATAATGGGTTCAAATCATATTTACAATACAAACTCAAGGCTCTGTAACCTACGTAAGAACTTAATCCGTAAATAAAATTATTTACATTATAATCTCCTTTAATCGTGGTTTTGTATTTTAAATCGTCTTCTTCAAATTTTAGAATTTGTTTCGATTTTACGTTGATTCCGGCGTAACCTCCAATTCCAAAACGAAAACTTTTATGAGTTCTAAAATATCTTTTCCCGTCGCTTTCCCTTGCTTTGGTAAAATCAAATTCTAAATGTACCGGAGCAACTAAATAGACGTTTCTAAAACGAGATTCTGTTAAATGCACCGGATTGACTTCCAGATTGGTTTGATCTCCGTTTACTACAAAACTGTAATTGTCTGTTGGGCGAATATTATTATACATTAACGAAAGACCGTATTTAGCATGAAGCAGGTTGTCATTTTTCATCAATCTTGAGTTATAGGTAAAACCCCATTCGTAAAAATGCGATCCCATAAAACTGTATTTAGAATCCTGAAGCTTTCCGTTGATCATCATATTATTCAAACCCATTGCAAATACAAATTGCGATGTGGTTCTTTTTTCGCCTCGAATAGAATCTTTTCTTTTTTTATTATCGCTCCATTCTTTGTTGTTCCAATACACAATTAAAGCGTGTTTTTTGATCGAATCTCCTTCTTTGATTTTTCCGTCGACTTTTTGCTGTACTAAATCGCTTAGTTCGTTTTGTGCCTGATTTACTTTTTCTTCAATAATTACAGCGCGTGCTTCTGCCAGTTCCTTTTTGCGTTTATCTGCTTGTTCCTGCGTAATTTTTCCTTCAGATAATTGCACATTTACGGCTTCAATTTCTTGTTTCAGAGTTTCTTTTTCTTCTTTGGTTACTTTCTCTATTTTATTGGCGATTTTCTTTGCTTTAGACTCAAAAGTTTCCTGCCCCAGCACTTTGCTTACAAACAAAAAAATGAGGATTACGAGATAAATGGTAAAATTTTTCATGATTGATTTTTTTTTTAGATTGATGATGATGATTATTAATTGTTAATTGTAAATGGTGAATGGTGAATTCTTTATTACATCGGGTTAAAACCCTACATTGTAATATGGATCGTTCCTTCGGAACTAAAAATTCACATTTTTTCTTGCTTCTTTTTTCTTGCTTCTTTCCTACTCTTGTTTATTTCTATTCGCCAATGCTACTTTTACGGTTTGGTAGTTTTTATTGACTTTTGTAATTACTTTTTCTCTAAACGAAAGCTCTAATTCGCCGTCGACCTGATTTAGTAAATCCGAGGCATTGATTTTTACTTTTTTTGGTTTTGCAGCACTTTCGGCTAAAACTGTTTTTTCTGCCGCTTCCAGCAATTGATCTACATTTTCTTTTTTAGAATTTTCAGCAATTACGGTTTGATTATTATTGGATTGTTTTTCTTGATTGTTTTTGATGATGATTGAAGACTCCGCTATATGATTTGATTCATTTTTAATGGTTTTATGGTTTATTTGGTTCAGATTATTTTCTTTCTTATTTGATTTTTTTGCCGAAGTTTCTGTTGAAGCTTGTTCCGCAATTGCAGTTTCGGTGTCAACTGAATCAACTTTATTTAAGATTGGCTTTACAACCGAATCTTTTTTAATTTTTTCTTCTATTACCACACTTTTTGTTACTTCAATTGCATTTTTCTTTTGGTTAAAAAAGAAAGTTCCAATCAGCAAGAATCCAATAATACTTGCAGCGATATACAGCCATTTTCTTTTACGGCGAGGTTTCTTTTCTTCGGTAACACTCAGCATAGCGTCTAATCGATCCCAGGCTTTACTGCTTGGTTCAATTTTGCGATCGTTTAGCTTTTCACGGAAATCCTTTTCAAAATTATTCGGTTCCATTATCTTGTTTTTTTAAAATACTAATTTGTGTTTGCAGCATTTTTCTAGCGTGCGATAATTGCGATTTTGATGTTCCTTCATTGATTCCTAACATCTTGGCAATTTCATTATGTTTATAACCTTCGATGGCGTATAAATTGAAAACCATTTTATAACCATCCGGCAAAGCGTCAATTAAAAACTGAATCTGATCAACCGTAAACTGACTGTCAATTTCATTGAAACTTTCTTCTGTAAAAAATTCATCTTCGGCAAATTTTACTTTTTTCTGAACCCTCAAATACGAAATGCATTCGTTAACCATAATTCGGCGGATCCAGCCTTCAAAGCTTCCTTTATTTTCAAATTTGCCTAAATTGGTAAACACTTTCATAAAAGCCGTTATCATTACATCCTCTGCCAGCTGAATGTCCTTTATATATTGTCGGCATACGCTTAACATTTTTGGAGAAAACCTGCTGTAAATCTGCTGCTGTGCTTGTCGATTATTTTCGACAGCGAGTTTTATGATTTCGGTTTCTTCTTGATGTAAACGAATAATTTTCATTAATAAGCGTTCGGTTTTGGTTTAGCAATAGTCTTCTATCAGCATAGACGATTGTCGATTTAAAATGGTTGCATGGGAATGGAAAATTTTCAAAAAAAAAAAAAAAAAATCCAAATTCCAATTAGGCATGCAAAATCAATTGATTTACAAAGAAGTAAACCAATTATCTAATTTTCTAATTATTTAATTAAAAAAAATTATTTCTTTCTTTCAATAACGTAGTTTACCATTAGGGTAAGCGCTGCTTTGAATTCAGAATCCGGATAATTATCTAAAAGAGAAAGTGCTTCTTGCTGAAATTGCACCATTTTGTTTTCGGCGTAAGCCAAACCATTATTATTTTTTACAAAGGCAATAACTTCTTTTACGCGTTTTTTGTCTTTGTTGTGGTTTTTGATGGAGTTTATCAACCACTTTTTTTCCTGCGGAGTACAAGTATTTAAAACATGAATTAAAGGCAGCGTCATTTTTTGCTCTTTAATGTCGATTCCTGTTGGTTTTCCAATTGCTTCTTCGCTGTAATCAAACAAGTCATCTTTGATCTGGAAAGCCATTCCGATAAGTTCACCAAACATTCGCATGTTCTCAACCTGAACATCATCTTCAATTACCGATTTTGCGCCAAGAGCACAACAAGCCGCAATAAGTGTAGCGGTCTTTTTTCGGATAATTTCATAATAAACGTCTTCGGTAATATCAAGTCTGCGGGCTTTTTCTATTTGAAGAAGTTCTCCTTCGCTCATTTCGCGAACGGCTACAGAAATGATTCGGAGTAAGTCGAAATCGCCATTATCAATAGAAAGCAGTAATCCTTTTGAAAGTAAATAATCTCCAACAAGTACCGCAATTTTATTTTTCCAAAGGGCATTTATGGAGAAGAATCCGCGGCGACGATTACTATCATCTACAACATCATCATGAACCAGAGTTGCGGTATGAATTAATTCAATAACCGAAGCACCACGATAGGTTCTCTCGTTTACAGTACCACCAGAAACCATTTTTGCAGTCAGGAAAACAAACATCGGACGCATTTGTTTTCCTTTTCGGTTTACAATGTAATAGGTGATTCTGTTCAGTAACGCAACCTTTGAAGTCATCGATTCATGAAACTTTTTTTCAAAAAGTTCCATCTCGGCAATAATGGGCTGTTTTATTTGTGAAGTAATATTCATTTCGATTCCAAATATACTATTTTAAATAAAAAAACGCGATGTATTTTATTTTAGTATATCAACAATTTCAACATTATCCTTCTTTATTGGCTAATTGGCCGCAGGCAGCATCAATATCTTTTCCTCGGCTGCGGCGAACTTTTACCACAACTCCAATATTCTCTAACGCTTTTATGTAAGCTAAAATAGATTCTTCTGATGCTTGCTGGAATTCTCCGTCGTCAATTGGGTTATATTCAATTAAATTTACTTTACAAGGCACATATTTACAGAATTTAACCAAGGCATCAATGGAAGCTTTATCGTCGTTAATTCCTTTCCAAACCACATATTCGTACGAAATTTTGCTTTTGGTTTTTCTGTACCAATATTCTAATGCTTCACGTAAGTCTTTTAAAGGAAAATTTTTGCTGAAAGGCATAATCTTCGCGCGGATTTCGTCTATAGCCGAATGCAGAGAAACTGCCAATTTGAATTTTACATCATCATCGGCCATTTTCTTGATCATTTTCGGAATTCCCGATGTCGAAAGCATAATACGTTTTGGCGACATTCCTAATCCTTCCGGCGATGTAACCATATCGATTGCTTTAATGACATTGTTATAGTTCATTAAAGGCTCTCCCATTCCCATGAAAACAATATTCGAAAGCGGATGATTATAATACAAACGGCTTTCTTTATCGATTGCCAAAATCTGATCGTAAATTTCTCCCGGTTCCAGATTTCGCATGCGTTTTAAACGTGCGGTAGCGCAAAAATTACAATCTAAACTACAGCCAACCTGGCTTGAAACGCAGGCTGTTGTACGTGTATCTGTAGGTATTAAAACGGATTCTACTACTAAACCATCGTGCAGACGTACGGCATTTTTAACCGTTCCGTCACTGCTGCGCTGCATGGTATCTACTTTTATATGATTGATAACAAAATTATCTTCAAGCATAGAACGTGTTGTTTTGGCAACATTCGTCATATCCTCAAAACTATGCGCTCCCTTGCTCCACAACCATTCATAAACTTGATTGCCGCGAAAAGCTTTGTCGTTATTTGCGACAAAAAAATCTCGCAGCTGCTCTTTTGATAAGGCTCTTATGTCTTTTTTCTCGATTTGCATGCTGCAAAGTTAATCACTTTTGTCATTTTTTTTGACTTTTAGATGCATTCTTAGCTAAACCTAAAGAAATCTGAAATAAAAACTCTCAAAATTTCATCTGTAAATTGAATATTAAAAGAACGTCAATGTTTATTTCTTGTCTTTTTGAGAAAAATTTTTCAACCCGAAAAATCCCAACAGCTCGAATAAAAACACATAATCAATTAATAAACAAATACTTAATTCTAATTCAGATTTCATTCTAAGATGTGATTCAGGTTTAACGGATGGCTTTATTCTTTACTATAACAATTTAATAAAACTTTCGCCATGATTTTTATCATTTCGTATGCTCTGTCTGCATGATAATTTTGGTCTAAAGAAATAAGGTCAGTTCACAACCACACAACAGAACCGGCCGAATTAAAACAACCAATACATATCAAAATGAAAACACTTAAATCAATCCTAGCAGCAGTTATTTTCACAACATTATCATTCCCCGCAAATGCACAAAGAAGTTATACCGTAGTCGATACCAGATCTACTTTTGAAGTAGCCGGAACTTCTACCGTGCACGATTGGGTAATGCGATCTACAGAAGGAACCGGAACAGCTAATCTAACCGTTAAGGATTCTAAAATAATTGGCATAAACAGCCTAACCGTTACATTATTGGCCGAAAGCTTAAAAAGCTATAAAGCAAGTATGGATAAGGTAGCTTATGAAGCTTTAGATACCGAAACACACAAAAACATTGAGTACGTTTTAAAATCTGCAGAGAAAATAGACGAAACAACTTGGACCCTAACCGGAGTTTATACAATTGCAGGTGTAAGCAAAGAATACAAAACCCAAGTTAAAGTAACATCAAGCAACGGAGCTTTTATTCTGCAGGGTTCTAACCAAATTACTTTTGGTGATTTTGAAATGGCGCCTCCTAAAGCAGCTCTTGGGGTTGTAAAAGCCGGAAAAGATTTAACTGTGATATTCAATATTACTTTAAGCTAAGATAATCTGTATTTAAATAAACAAAAAACGGAATAAAAATCTAATTATAAAAACAATCTTACGCCCCCTGCTTATCTAAAAATAACAATTCCGTAAAAAACACCGTGGATTTTTAACAAAGCGGCCATTTTAACAAAAAATGAAAACGTTGTAGTTACTAAATACATATTTAATAAAATTTTAACAATGATTTTTATCATGCCTCATACTGATTTTACTGAGGATCTTTGATACAAGTTAAAACAACATAACGATCTATTAAGTTAAAAACAGGCCTAACATTAACTTATTTTTTAACACAAACATGACAAACAATGAGAACCAGTAAAATTAAATTATTCGCATTTATAATTGCAGCATTCGGAATTACCTCTTTTGCTTCAGCTCAAAAATCATATTCTTTAGATGCTAAATCAACTTTTTCTGTAGCAGGTACATCAACGCTGCATGACTGGGAAATGAAATCCAGCTCTGGAACCGGAACAGGAAATTTTACGATTGCCAATTCTAAACTAACAGATATCGAATCGCTTTCAATATCTCTTTTAGCTGAAAGTGTAAAAAGTGAGAAAAAAAGCATGGACAAAGTGGCGTATGAGACTTTAAAAACAGACAAAAACAAAAACATTAAATATGTTTTAAAATCTGCCGAAAAAGTAAATGAAACTACTTGGGAACTAACCGGAACTTACACCATTGCAGGAGTAAGCAAAGTTTACAAAACAACTGTAAAAACAACTGTTACGGCAAACGGATTAAATCTTCAGGGATCTAACAAAATCACTTTTACAGATTTTGGAATGAAATCGCCAACAGCAATGCTGGGTACTATTAAAACCGGACAGGATTTAACCATAAAATTTAATTTAAACTTTAATCTATAACCGCCATGAAAAAGATTTATATCCTATTTATTACGCTTACCAGCACATTTGCTGTTAATGCACAAGTTAGTTTTGGAAACATGCAAAACCAAATCTCTAGAGGAAAAGACGGTATTAACGTTTTCGATGTACAAAAAGACACTAGAGAATTTAAAGGCCTTAGTATTGACCTTGGTGGTGCTTTCAACATGGATTTCCAGGCAACAAATTCATTTAACAACCAACCTGATAACATTACAACTATAACTACTACAGCCGCCGGAACTACTACTCGATCAATTACAGGATATCGTTTAATGAATACTGAAAATAATTTTTCTCTTCCTGCTGCTGATATGTACCTTGGTGCTCAATTGTTTGACGGAGTAAGGGTAAATTTAGATGTTTATTTAGCTTCAAGACACCACAATGATTCTTATGTAAAAGGCGGGTACTTACAAATTGACAAGTTAGACTTCATCAAAAAAGACTTCCTGGCTGATGTAATGAAATATGCTACAATTAAAATTGGACAAATGGAGAACAATTTTGGTGATGCTCACTTTAGAGGCTCTGATAATGGTAATACAATCAGAAATGCATTTGTTGGAAACAACATCATGTATTCTTTCACTACAGAAATGGGTATGGAGGTTTACTACAATAGAAATGGGTTGGTAAGTATGTTAGGTGTTACAAATGGTAATTTAAATCAAAGTAACGAAGAAGTTTTTTATCCTGCCGGTCCAAACACAAACACAACACACAGCCCTTCAATCTTAGCTAAATTGGGTTATGACAAACAGCTTAATCAAGATTTGAGAGTAAGGATAACAGGTTCTTATTACCATAATGCAAATCTTGGTAACGCAAACATATATTCTGCTAATAGATCAGGATTTGGTTATTGGGGTATATTGAATAATAACGCTTATAAAAATACCATTACTAAGAAAGATGCTGATGGAAACATTATTTCTACAGTTAGTAATGATGTTGCTACTAGTTTCAGTAAAACATCTACTCCAGAGGCAACGTTTAACCCTAATTTCAAAAATTGGGCTACAACATACATGATTAACCCTTTTGTAAAATATAAAGGACTTGAATTCTTCGGAACAATCGAATTAGCTTCAGGAGGAGATAAAGCTGGTACTGACGACAAACGTACTGCTAATCAATATGCTTCAGAGCTTATTTACAGATTTGGAGGAACTGAACAATTCTATATTGGAGGAAAATACAATACCGTATCTGGAAAATTATCTAATGCTGACGCCCAAAAGGTTACCGTAGATAAATTTGAAGCAAGTGCTGGCTGGTTTATGACTAAAAACATTCTAGCAAAATTAAACTACGTGAATCAAAAGTATAAAGATTATTCACAATTTACAGGAGATCCTGCTACTGGAAATCTAAACAACTTTTATGGTGGTAAATTTGAAGGTTTAGTATTCGAAGCAACAATTGCATTCTAATATAACAAAAATGAAAACGAGATTTTCTATCTTAATTATGGGTTTAGCAATTTTCTTTTTCTTAGGAAGTGCTAAACCCACTTTTTTTACAGAAGATACAACCGTAGTAATAAACAAAATAAAAATAGAAATTACCGGACTATCTACTGTTGGCAAGTACAATTGCTCTAATACCTTTTCTATAAAGGATACGGTCTATGTGAACTCAGCTAAAAAGAACACTTTTAATACCGAAATCAAAATGTCTAACTTTGATTGCGGTAATAAAATAATGACCAAAGATTTACAAGGAACCGTAAAGGTGAAACAATTTCCAAACAGCACAGTTTCTATTTCAGACATCAAACCAAATGGAAAAAATTACAAATGCAGATTAAACTTTTACATCACAGATAAAACATTACAATACAAAGATTTTGTTTTAACCAATTCTAATGATAAAATTCAGGGAACGCTTAGTTTAAAGTTTTCTGATATCGAATTAGAACCGCCAGTAAAAATGGCCGGTTTAATAAAAGTTAAAGATGATATTGTAATTAATTTCAGTCTTTATAAAAACTAAAATCGAAATATAAATAATTACTATTTTTTCAGCATAAAAAAAATTACATCCAGTTCTCGAAACTTAAAAAGTTTGGCATGAGAATTGTCTTGCACTCAAAAGAAAAATAATCTTACAAGGGCGCCGTTATTTTAAAATTTGTATTTTTATTATTCCACTTTATAACCTTTTAAATTTTATAACCTAAAAAGACAATTTATTATGAAAAAACAAATTTTAAGCTTAGCTGTTGTAGCATTATTAGCTTTCGGAGTACAATCTTGCGAGAAAAAAGAAACTAAACCCGCAGATGAAGAATTAACTCTTGGAAACAAAGTTGACTCTTTAACTACAGATATCAAAGAAGTAAAAGACAGCGCTGTAAGCAAAGCCGAAAGTGCTGCTGCAAAAGCTAAAGATGCCACTGAAAATGCTGCTAACGATGTAAAAGATGCTACTAAAAAAGCAGCTTCGGATGTTGAAAACGCGGCTAAAAAAACGGCAACTGATGTAAAAGACGCTACTAAAAAAGGAGCAGAAAAAGTTGAAAACGCAGCGAAAGCAGCAAAAGACGGAACTGTAAAAACAGCTAAAGATGTAAATGAAGCTTTGAAAAAATAACTTCATCTCAATTAAATTACAAACGAAAACCATCCGCCACATCGGATGGTTTTTTTATGCAAAATAGACAGCAGATATTTTTTGTATTTTTGCATTCAATAAGAACAACTACAAGATGCATTTTATATCACAAGAATTAGAAGATTATATCGAGCAGCATTCTGAAAATGAACCGGAATTGTTAGCTAAACTAAATAAAGAAACCTACCAGAAAATACTTTTGCCCCGAATGTTGAGCGGTCATTTTCAGGGGCGTGTTTTAAGCATGTTATCCAAATTAATACGTCCGGTAAATATTCTTGAGATAGGAACTTATACAGGCTATGCAGCGCTTTGTTTATGCGAAGGATTGCAGGAAAACGGACAATTGCATACTATTGACATTAAAGAAGAATTAGTCGATTTTCAGAGAAAATACTTCGATGCATCGGCTTGGGGAAATCAAATTTTTCAGCATTTAGGTGAAGCTGTAGATATTATTCCTACTATAGATGTAAAGTTTGACCTCGTTTTTATTGATGCCGATAAAGAAAACTATCTTAATTACTGGGAAATGATTGTTCCGAAAATGAATAAAGGCGGTATTATTTTATCTGATAATGTTTTATGGAGCGGAAAAATTCTTGAACCAGTTCATCCAAATGATATCAGTACAAAAGTACTTTTAGAATATAACCTGCATTTAAAAAACGATCCAAGAGTAGAAACGGTTTTACTACCAATTCGTGATGGGTTAACAGTTTCGAGAGTATTATAGTTTTTTAAGGTGCTGATGAACTAAGGGACTAAGAATCTAAGGTTCTGAGATGCTAAGGTTCTAAGTTTTTAAATTGAATGAATATATTATTCAATTGCCTCCAGCTTTAGCTGGAGATAAGAGATTTAAACATAAAAAAGGCTTTAGCCAAATTATCTGCCAGTATTTAATTTGGCTAAAACCTCTCCTTCTATTCTATTTTACCTCCAGCTAAAGCTGGAGGCAATTTCAAAAATGATTTTTAAAGATGAATTACAGTACCGAAATAAATTCTGAAGGTTTTACAATTATAAATAATGTTTACAATGAAAATGAAATTGAAAAACTGATTTCATTAATTGAAAATGTAACCGAAAATGATTCTGACAATGCTACTTTTAGAAAGTCTCAGGATTTGTTTGCAATTAGACAATTTCATAAAGAAGTGCCGGAAACTT
Source organism: Flavobacterium sp. GW821-FHT12A05 (assembly GCF_058807735.1). Lineage (NCBI taxonomy): Bacteria > Pseudomonadati > Bacteroidota > Flavobacteriia > Flavobacteriales > Flavobacteriaceae > Flavobacterium > Flavobacterium sp. GW821-FHT12A05. The sequence goes on from NZ_JBXAQY010000002.1 coordinate 301,621, forward strand.
TAGATTTTATTTTTAATGAAAATCTAAAAAGCATTATCGAATCTAATTTTGGAACTGGCTTTTTTATAACCAAATCAATTTATTTTGACAAACCCGAAAAGTCAAACTGGTTTGTAGCTTATCATCAAGATTTAACGATTTCGGTAAATAAGAAAATTGAAGTTGAAAATTTTGAAAACTGGACTGTAAAACAAAATCAATTTGCAGTTCAGCCTCCAAAAGAAATTCTGGAAGACAATTTCACTATCAGAATTCATATTGATAAAACCACAAAAGACAATGGCGCCTTAAAAGTTATCAATAACTCACATTCAAAAGGAATTTTGAGAATTGAAAATCTGGATTTTGAAAAAGAAACAGAAACTATATGTGAAGTAGAAAAAGGAGGCATCATGATTATGAAACCCCTATTGTTTCATGCCTCAAACAAAACCACAAACAACGAAAGAAGAAGGGTTATTCATATCGAATTCAGCAAACAACAGCTTCCCGCAGGATTAGAATGGAGTGAAGGTACTATTCTTCAAAATAATTAAGACACTAAACAAATAAGGTTCTAAGTTTTCTCAAATAAAAAACTTAGAACCTTAGTATCTTAGTAACTCAGAACCTTAAAAAAAATTATCCCGGAAAATATTGAGGTTTTAATCTTCTGTAAGCTAAAAATATTAAGAAACCAAAAAGAGCTCCAAAGAAATAACCAGTAAGGATGTCTCCCGGATAGTGTAATCCTAAATAAATTCGGCTGTAAGCAAAAATTAACGGCCATAAAAACAAGAATCCTAAATACTTGAAATGGCGTTTTAAAACCAAATATAAAAACGTTGCAACAGCCATTGTATTTGCAGCATGCCCTGAGAAAAAGCTAAAAGATTGTCTAGTCTGAACCACTCTGATAATGGTATTGATATCAGGATTATTACAAGGACGCAAACGTTGGAAAGTATGTTTAAACAAATTCGTTGTCTGATCTGTAAAAGCAATTAAAACGGCTATAAAAAGCAATAAATACAGCGTCTGCTTTCCTCCTATTTTTTTGTAAATAAGATAAAACAGAAATAAGAAAAACGGCGTCCAATATGCTTGATTGGTAATAAAAAGCCAAAATTTATCGTATGTTTCAGAACCTAAACCGTTCAGGTATACCAATAGATTGATATCTAATTGTTCTATTTTTTCCAGCATATTATATTTGGCGTTTTACAGGTCCTGAAATTGAATCTATGTCTTCTTTTACCTTATCGATTTCTGTTGCGGTATCACCAAGTAAATTAGTGCTATCTCCAAGCAGGTTAGACTTAGCATCATTAATTTGAGCATTAATGTTTCCTGTTATATCCGTCAAAGATTTTGTATCAAGACCATTAGCCTCAGCACCTTTTTGAATCTCGCTTTTAATATCGTTAGTTGCATTTTTTAACTGCGCCATCGCTTTACCCATTGTACGGGCAATTTCAGGCACTTTATCTGAACCAAAAAGCATTAGTACTATAAACAGTATAAAAACTAATTCTCCTCCTCCTATACCAAACATATCTTTTATTTTTATGTGGACAGCAAAGATATTAAATTTTGAAGCGCACAGTTTTAAAATTTACTTAAAAAAAAAAGACTCTTTTCAGAGTCTTTAAGGTTTGTTCTTAGTCAAATTTTGATTTTTGTTCAACTTTTGGCCATGAATTATTCGTTACATCAATATCAGCCGTCATCAATTTTGGATCTATCTGAATGCTTTTTATTGCTTTTGTAGTGGCATAAACTTTCTTAGCCGTCTCATTATTTTTTCTCCAGATTTGTGCCGGATATTGATAATTATCTTTTGTACCGTCTTCGTAAGTAATCTCAACCAAAATTGGCATAATCATACCGCCTGGTTTATTGAATTCAACTTCATAAAAATATTTAGGCGATTTGATACTTGCTTTTTCTTCGGCAGTAAAAGTTTGATCAACATAATCTGCCAATGGTTTGAAATCTTCTACTTTTAATGCTTTTTTATTAGAAGAATTCACTTCTGGATTATCTCCGTTAACCAAATAAACAAATGGTCCTTTTTCAAATCCAAAACGGCCTTTTCTCACTTTTACATCTTTAATATCAGCAGTTGGAGTTTCAGAAACATAATATTGCTTTACATCTTTTATTCCAATATCTACAAAATCAGTTGAATAAAACCATCCTCTAAAAAACCAGTCTAAATCTACCGCAGATGCATCTTCCATCGTTCTAAAGAAATCCTCTGGAGTAGGATGTTTAAACTTCCATCTGTTCGCGTATGTTTTAAAGGCATAATCAAACAATTCTCTTCCCATAACCACTTCTCTTAAAATATTTAGACCTGTAGCCGGTTTTCCGTAAGCATTATTTCCAAACTGATGAATCGTTTCAGAGTTAGACATAATAGGCTCTAAAAACTTTTGATCACCACTCATATAAGGAACAATATTTTTTGCAGGTCCGCGTCTTGACGGGAAATTAGGATCTAACTCCTGTTCAGCCAAATATTCTAAAAACGAATTCAAACCTTCGTCCATCCAAGTCCATTGACGCTCATCTGAGTTTACAATCATTGGGAAGAAAGTGTGTCCAACTTCGTGAATAATTACACCAATCATTCCGTTTTTAACCTCTTTACTTGTTACGCCGTTTTCATCGGGACGACCGTAATTCCAACAAATCATAGGATATTCCATTCCCTGATCTTCAGCAGAAACGGATACTGCTTTTGGATAAGGATAATCGAAAGTATGAGAAGAATAACTTTTTAAAGTATGCGCTACCACCATTGTAGAAGTTTCTCCCCAAAGCGGATTTGCTTCTTTTGGATAAACAGATTCTGCCATAACAGTTCTGTTTCCAATTTTTACAGCCATCGCATCGTAGATGAATTTTCTAGATGAAGCGATTCCAAAATCACGAACATTTTTCGCACTGAATTTCCATGTTTTTTTCTTTTCAGAAAAACCTTTTTCAGCCGCCTCAGCTTCTGCCTGTGTTACAATTACAACCGGTTTATCAAATGATTTTTGTGCCTGTTCGTAACGTTTAACCTGCTCAGCTGTAAAAACCTCGCTTCTATTGGTTAATTCTCCTGTTGCATCGATTACGTGATCAGCAGGAACCGTAATATTTACGTCGAAGTTTCCAAAAGGAAGAGCAAACTCACCGCTTCCCCAAAACTGCATATTCTGCCATCCTTCAACATCATTGTAAACCGCCATTCTTGGGTAGAATTGCGCAATTACATATAATTTATTTCCATCTTTTTCAAACAATTCATAACCAGAACGCCCGCCTTCTTTTCTATAATTATTGATGTTGTACCACCATTTTATAGAAAATGAAATTTTTTCTCCAGGTTTTAATGGTGAAGCCAGATTAATACGCATCATGGTTTCGTTGATGGTATAAGACATTGCATTTCCTTTAGCATCTTTTACCTGCTCAATATTAAAACCACGCTCTAAATCTTTCTTTAAATATTTAGTTGAGAAACCTTCAAGAGGCAAAACCTGATTGATTTTTTCGCCTTCTGCCAAAGAAGTCTGCCCGTTTGCTCTCGCTTGGTTTTGATCTAACTGAATCCATAAATATTCTAAAGAATCTGGTGAATTATTAGAATAAGTAATGGTTTCAGCACCCGTTAGTTTTGAATTTTTATCGTCTAACTCAACATCAATTTTATAATCTGCCTGTTGTTGATAGTACGCAGGTCCCGGCGCTCCCGAAGCGGTGCGAAACATATTTGGTGTTGCCAGCAAATCGTACATCTGGCTGAACTTATTGGTATCGTATTTGCCTTGTTGTCTGGGTGCGGGGGCTTTTTCCTGAGCAATTAATATTGCGGGAAAAATTAATAATAATGAAAGCTTTTTCATAAAAAGTTGTTGGTAATTTTGTCAGGGTGTGAAAATAATAATTAAAAGATTAATTTGACTTATTAATTAATACTTTAACAATTCTTTCCTTGAAGATTCTGTAAAAAGCACACTCCTTTTGGTGCCAAACGCTGAAATATGTGTAATGTTTTGCTGTTCTGAATTCCAATCGACAAGTATCGTATTTGAAATTTCGATAGTCTTAAACCTATCAATCTCTTTTATTCTTGAGTAACAAACCAGTACATCACCGGCTTCAACCTCTTTAGACAAAAAGGTAATAGGTTTTGTCTGGCCGTTTATTTTAATGGTAAAATTTTCGGCCAGATATTTTTTAAACAAATCAAGATCAGCCTGTGTTTCTTTTTCTGTTCCTACAAATGTTTTTTTATGGTATTTTTTTTCCATCGCATTATTCAAATCATCAATAAAAATACGTGATGTAATTTGAATCATTTTCTTTTCTGCAGCGTATTCAACCTGAAAAACACCAACATAGAATTTATGAAACGTAAAAGCAGAAAGCGATAAAAACAATATCCCGATTAAAGGATAAATCAATATTCTTTTCATTATTTAGAAGCCTTCACTTTTTTAAATTCAGCATTTTTATTGATTAAAAAATCAATCAGCTCAAATTTCTGATCTTCGTTTAGATGTCTTTTTGATTCAGGGTCATTAGAACAGTACATCAAAAACAAATCGATTTCATCTTGCTGCAAACCAAGCGTTTTAGTAAAGAAATCTGGTTTGAAATTGGCTTTAGAGTATTCTACAAATGCAATATCCGAGACTACCTCCTCTTTTACTTCACTATTTTTCGAGAGGAGTTTTTTAACATCTTTAAAAATGCGGACAAAATCAGTTCCGTATTTAATAGTCTGATCAGAATACATGGCTATATTTTTAGCAGTCGACTGCTTATCATCCTCAAACTGCATATCGACATATTTTTGAGTATTGCTGTCCAATGATTTTACTTTAAGGTCTTTTTTTACCAAAACCTCTTTCAATTCATTGCTTACCAATTCCAAAGACACAGAAAGCAATACTTGCGAACAATCTTTCTCTGTTAAAACCAGTTTTTTAGACTGAAAAGCAAAACCGGTAAAAACCAATGTATCTTTTGGTTTTGCCAAAATATCAAACAAACCGCCGGGACCTATAAAAGTTCTTACTTTTGCATTTACATTCAGTACATAACCACTTTCAATAGTAAGAGTTCCATTAACAACCTGACCATGCAAAGAGGTTCTTGAATTATTTTGACCAAATATTACTTGACAAAACAAGCAGATAAAAACTACACCAATTTTATTTTTCATTTTCGAGGATTATTAGATATTTACGAGCCAGATCTGTTATTAAAAACATGCTCATCGTTTTATTCTTTGTATTCAAAGATACGGCAAAATCGGCATCATCCACACAATATAATTGAAATCCTTTAATATCATCTACCGGAATTTTCAATCTTTCGGTATAATAATTCTCATCAAAAAGATATTCTATTTTTCTAAAAAGGGCTTCCTTTTTCTCGACATTTACTTCCTTTTTCAGCATTGTAGTACGTCCTGAAATTGCATTTAAGATTTTATCTACAGAGGTAGAAGTAGCCGTATAAACTTTGCGCTCCGCCGGAGTATATGTTTTTTGCCCTCGCGGCACAATTCCTAAATTTTCAGCTGTAATACCCAGATTATCATTTACAACAACCTCCTTTAATTCAATTTCTTTTGTAGTCATTTTAATTACAAGCAGACTCAAAGCCAAATCTTCGACCGAAATCCTGCGTTTATAAGGCTCTAAATTTACCGCAGAAAAAACAAGGACATCGCCTTCTTTTACAGCAATAGAAAACCTCCCGTCATCATCTGACATAGTCGATACCTGCGTTGTATTATTAATGATATTTACTCCGTTTATCGAAGTTGTTTTTTCGAGAATTTGCCCCAAAATTTCTTTAGAAGAAGTATTTTGACCAAATCCAAGCTGTATAAAAAACAGAAACAGGATGATATAAAAAGTATTATTTCTTTTCACTTGCAATGATTTCTTTATACTTTTCTGCTAATTCACCCAGTAAAAACTCTGTGGAAGTTTTATTTTTAGAATTCAAAATATTTGTAAATGCTTTATTTTCGACTGCATAATATTCAAATCCTTTTACATATTCGGCCGGAATTTTTAATCGCTCAACAAAATGCTCCAAACTGAACATTTTCTCCAGAAGTTTCATGAAAAATTCTTTTTTCTCCACTTCTACTTCCTTTTTCAGCATTGCCGTACGTCCTGAAAATAAGTTAAACAAAGGATCTGCAGAAATAGAACCTCCAGCCATTGTCCCAGCATTTGCCGTTGGGTTCAATGCCGTGGCGGTACGCAGTTTTCTCTCGGCTTCTGTATAGGTTTTCTGTCCATAAGGCACAATTCCTAAAGCCTCTGCATTAATACCATCGTATCTTTTAATTACAACTTCCTGCAATTGATGCATAATGAGATTCATTCGTACCGTAAAATTCAAATTAGTAAAATCTTCACAAGACAATACTACTCTGTTTTCTTTAAATTGAATAGACGAAAAAACAAGCATATCATCTGGTTTTGCCAAGATCGAAAAAGCCCCGGACACATCAGTTGTTGTCATCGCTTCGGTTTGAGCGTTTACAACATAAACACCTTCCAGATCATTTGTATTTGCTGTTATTTTACCATTTACAGCAGAGCGTTCCTGAGTTTGTGACCAGGAATTCTGACTTATAACAGCAACTAAAAAAAATACAATATTCTTTGTCAAAACGAATAAATTAGGAAATTATTAAAAAGGTAAAAATATCCTAATGTCTTCCAAATTTAATACTAATGAGTTGGTAAAAATATGTTAATTAAACTTCTATTTATCAATTTCCGGCGAGGCGCTTTTTTTAGTATCTTTAACGGATAGAATTTGAGTTAAAAAAATATGAAAAGCATTATTATCGCCAGCACATCTACCCTGCACGGCGGCAGTTATTTAGATTATTTACTACCTACTTTGCAATTGCATTTTAAAGACTGCAAAACCATTTTATTTATTCCGTATGCGCGTCCAAGTGGGATTTCGCACGAAGAATACACAAAAAAAGCAGCTCAGGCATTTGCTTTAATAAACCTTAACCTGAAAGGAATTCATGAATTTAAAAATCCGGAAGAAGCCATACAAAATGCCGAAGGAATATTTACCGGCGGAGGCAATACTTTTTTGCTGGTAACACAATTATACAAACACAATATCATGCAGCTTCTTGCCGAAAAGGTAAAAAACGGAACTCCGTATTTAGGAACAAGCGCCGGAAGCAACATTTGCGGACTGTCAATGCAAACCACAAATGACATGCCTATAATTTATCCGCCTAGTTTTCAAACTTTAGGTTTAATTCCTTTTAATTTAAATCCGCATTATTTAGATCCAGATGCAAATTCATTGCACATGGGAGAAACCCGCGAAACCAGAATTAAAGAATTTCATGCTTTTAATGCAATTCCGGTTTTAGGTTTAAGAGAAGGAAGCTGGCTCGAAGTTAAAGGAAATAAAATAACACTGAAAGGTGCTTTGAAAGCGAGGCTTTTTAAACAAAACGAAACGCCTAAAGAATTAGAAACCGAAAGCGATTTAAGCAATCTGAACTAATTTTCTCACCGTATAAGTTATATAAGTTCATTTAAATAAAATGCTCAGCAAAAAACTTAGTTTACTCATATAACTTATATGGTTCAAAAAATAAAAAAAGGAATAAAAACAAAAAAGCCTCAAACAATGTTTGAGGCTTTTGAAGAGCGAAAGACGAGGCTCGAACTCGCGACAACCAGCTTGGAAGGCTGGAGCTCTACCAACTGAGCTACTTTCGCATTAACAGGGTGCAAATATAAATAATTTTATTTATTCTGAAAACAAAAATTCAAAAATTATTTAAGTTTGATAAAAAAACCGAAACAATTAAATTCCGGTTTTTTTAGAGCGAAAGACGAGGCTCGAACTCGCGACAACCAGCTTGGAAGGCTGGAGCTCTACCAACTGAGCTACTTTCGCAT